>NZ_CP008896.1:4800000-6064456 GCF_000730425.1 Pseudomonas fluorescens
GCAATGAAATCGCTCGCCAGCGTCTGACGATGCGGGCCTTTGGCTTCGCGTTTATAATCGCGTTTGAACCGGCTGGTCTGTTCAATCGTCCGCATTCAGATCCGCCATCAGATCCTCGACGGAAGCGAACGACTTCAAGCCGCCACGGCGCGCTTCCTTCATCGCCTCGATGGTGGTGGCGTTCGGAATCAGCGGCTCGAACGGCAAGGCTTTCTCGCGGGCGACTCGGGTCAACATGATGCGGAAGGCGTCAGACACGGTGAGTCCCATCGCTGCCAGCACGACGGTCGCCTCTTCCTTGATGTGCTCGTCGATACGGGCACGGACTACAGCATTTGCGGACATGGTTTGATCCTCCAGATTGATGAGCTACATTGTAGCTCAATCCTTCCAGGAGTGCACCCAGCACACCTCGCCAGAGGCGTCTATCAAACGAAGGTTTATTGGACTGTCCGTACCATTGATGTTCACTTGTAGAAAGTGAGCCCATCGCGATGGAATACAGGATCGGTTGGTCAGGCTTTCAATGCCAGGATTCGGCGCGCACCGTTCAATACGATGAGGCCAACGACCGTACCAATCACCAAGTCTGGGTAGGGAGAGCCCGTCCACGCAACCAGCGCGCCGGCGACGATAACGCCAATGTTCGCGAGCACATCGTTGGCCGAAAAAATCCAGCTCGCTTTCATGTGTGCACCGCCTTCGCGATGGCCATAGATCATCAAGAGACAGCTGGCGTTTGCGACGAGTGCAACTAAGCCAATCCCCATCATCAGCATCGACTCAGGTTCGCTGCCATAGTGGAAGCGTCTAGCCACCTCCACGAGTACGCCCAGTGCCAACAGGATCTGAAAGAAACCCGCCAGGTGCGCAGCGCGAACTTGCAGCTGTGCACTGCGGCCGACGGCAAAGAGAGCCAAGCCATAGACGGCAGCATCCGCAAACATGTCCAGCGAGTCGGCAATAAGGCCCGTCGACTGAGCGATCAACCCTGCGCCCATCTCGATAACAAACATGGCAGCGTTGATGCCGAGCAAAATTTTCAGGGTGCTCGCCTCTTTCGACGCCGCTAATTCCTCATCAGCGCGATTGGTCGAGGCTGCTTCCTGACTAGCTGGTTGAGTCCCCAGTAGCGCTGCCCCTAGACCCAGGGACTCCAGCTTGGTAGTGATTGGGTCAACCGCCCCGTCATGGAAAGCGAGTACCTGCCTGCTGCTCAGATCAAAGGACAACGAACGAAGCTCAGGCAAGCTATTCAGCGCGAGCCGAATCATTCGCTCTTCCGAAGGGCAATCCATCTTGGGTACAGAAAAATGGCTGACCCAGGCTCCTTCGGTCGAGGGCGCGCTCGCTGCTTCAGCAGGCGCTGACACTGAACCGCAGCCACAGGATTTTTCACACGAGCTCATGATCCGCCTCTCCTATCAGGTTCAATTCTGGCAATTGAAAACCATATAGCAGGTATAGGGTCAAGCCTGGATATACTGGCTGTTTATCGAGGAGCAGCCTATGCGCATTGGTCAACTTGCACAGCTGACGGGAGCGGACATTCAGACCATTCGTTTCTATGAGCGCCAGGGCCTGCTTGCATCGCCCAATCGCCAGGCAAATGGCTACCGAGCCTACGAAGCGGATCATGTGGAGAAACTGCTGTTCATCCGCCGTTGCCGGTCCTTTGGCATGTCGTTGGACGAAATTGGTGTTTTGCAGAGCGTTCAAGCACAGCCGCAGCAACCGTGCGCGGCGGTCAATACGCTGCTTGATAGCCATATCGCCCAGGTCAGGGCCCAGATCGCATCCTTGCAAGCCCTGGAAAACCAGTTGGTGACGTTACGCAGCTGCTGCGATGACGAACGACAAAGCCTGGACTGCGGAATACTTTCGGGTCTAGTGGAGGGAGGCAAACGGCTTCCATAAGGCGCGCTAGAAAAGTGCCATTCGCTTCTGCTCAAAGCGTAGAGCTTGACCCTATAGCGGCTACAGGGTGTTCACTTGCACGATCGGCCCAGAATCATGGCCTTCCAACTGCTGCGCAAGTGAGTTCCAGATGAATACCGCCCTCCGCAATGCCATCGATGAAGCCTTTTTCCAGGCAAGGACAGCACTCCGTGAAAAGGCGCCAACCGAGGCATTCCCCTGGCTCGAGCGCGCCCACATCTTGAGCCAGCACATGCCCGTCCTGCATGCGCGGAGCCATTGGTTGATGCTAAGGGCTGGCTGGCAGTTGCGCGACTACCGGGAAATGTTCGGCCAAGCACCACGGATCATCGCTGCCGTGTTGTTCTCGAAGATCTGGGTACCGCTCGGCAATACCGGACGCGCGAGGATCAGTGCATTCGCGCCGATGCCCGTCTCACCCGGATTGCAGCGACTGTTTCAGGGAGCGAAACAATGAAATCGCCACTTGGAATGGCGCACCGTATCACTCCCGGGCTCTGGTGGACGCTATCGCTAGCCGTTGCCCTGGCCGACCAGGCGATCAAATATGTAATTGAGGGTTCGCTCTCGGTCGGCGCCGTGGTTCCTCTGACCCCAGTCTTCAATCTGGTCCATTTCTGGAATACCGGCGCAGCGTTCAGCTTCCTAGCTGACGCGGGCGGTTGGCAGCGCTACTTCTTCATTCTCCTCGCACTGGTTGTTTCGATTGGGCTCGCGTTGCTCTTGCGTAAGCCCAGGGCCAAGCTCGAAGCGCTGGGCTATAGCCTCATACTGGGAGGGGCAGTGGGGAATCTGATCGATCGCAGCTTCCGAGGCCATGTGATCGACTATCTGGATTTTTTCTGGCAATCCTGGCATTGGCCTGCATTCAACTTGGCGGACATCGGCATCGTGGGCGGTGCCGCCATGTTGCTCCTGAGCAGTGTGCTGAGTCCAAGCGCGGAACTGGACCGGGGCAGATAATGCGAAGCTCGGATGCCGCAGAAGTGGCTCGCTGGTCAGGCCATGCCTGGGTCGGCCCCGGTATCGGCGTCTTTCTCGGCCATGCCGCCCACCAGGATTGGCACCATCATCAAGCACATCAAATTGCAGTGGGGCTCGACGCCGCGATAACGGTTGAAACGCCGTTGGGTGGGCAATCTGGGGCTGCCATCTTGATTCCGGCAGGCTTGAAGCACCGGCTCAGTGCTGGGCATGTCCTGTCGATCTACCTGGATGTGCTGTCCGATGAGGCGCGTGCCTTGCGGGTGAGCGGAGCCGTGAGGCTGATGGAGATCGTAGCGGCCGATATTGCTGCGATGGTCGAGGCACTGAGGGCGTCGGGGCATTCGCCTGTCCAGTTGCAGGCGCAGGTACGTCGGCTGTTGCGGCTTGCCGATCCACCAATCCCTGATCCGCGCTTGACCAAGGTCACCGCAGCGCTGCGCGAAGGCCAAATGGGGCGTGAGGCAATGGCCGCGTTGGTGCATTTGTCACCCACGCGTTTTTCCCATTGGTTCGTGGAGCAAACCGGCCTGCCGTTGCGCAGCTATGTCAAATGGCTGCGCCTCACCCAAGCCCTGCAACACCTGGCCAAAGGGGGACGGCTGACCGAAGCCGCGCATGCGGCAGGTTTTTCCGACTCGGCGCATTTCTCCCGGACATTCAGGGCGCTGCTGGGCATCGATCCGTCCTCCGCCCTGGCTGCGGTCGATCTCCAGAAGTCATAGCTCTTTCGTTCAAGTCGAACGTCGTCCTCTGCACCTACCGTGAAGGCTCTCTACATAGGAGCTGAGCGATGTCCACTTCTCTTCGATTCGCCCTACGCTGGTTGAGCTATCCGCTCGTGTTTGGTGGCAGCGCCGCCTTCATGGTCTGGGCCTTGTACGCCGGGGTGCCGTACTGGCCCAGCACACCCTTGGTAGCCGCAGTCGGTCTATTGGCCGTCGCGGGGCTGGAGCGTATCCAGCCTTTCCGGGAGGGCTGGCTGGAGGATCACCAGGACACCCTGACCGACCTGGTGCATATGCTGGTGAATCTTTCCGTCATCCAGTTCACCGCCGAAATCCTGGCCAGGCTGGGCGATGCAGTGCCGGCTACAGTTCGTCTCTTCCCAGTCGAGAGTCCACTTTGGGTTCAGCTGCTGCTGGTCGCCGTCGTGCTCGATCTGAGCCTGTATGCCATGCACCGCATCAGCCACCACGTACCCTGGCTGTGGCGTTTTCACATGATTCACCACAGCGCCGAGCGCTTGTACTGGATGAATGGGGAGCGCCGGCATCCCCTACATGCGATGCTCATGGCTGGCCCGGGATTGGTGCTGCTGTTTGCATCCGGCGCGCCTTCGGCAGTGGTTGCCACCTGGTTCGGCATTCTGACCGTTCACTTGGGCTTTCAGCACTCGAACCTGGATTACCGGCTGGGTTGGCTGCGCCATGTCATCGGGGTGGCTGAAATTCATCGTTGGCACCACAAGCGCGACTTCGAAGATGCCCAGGTGAACTGCGGCGAATTTCTGATGGTGTGGGATCGGCTATTCGGGACGTTCTACGACAGTACAGGAAAGCAGGGCGACGCCAATGTCGGCTTGCGTGAGAGGGACTATCCCAAGGGTTACCTTGGTCAGTTGACCGAACCCTTTGGGCGAGACCGAGCCCGCACATAGCGTAGTGGGCCTCAAAGCTGTAGGCCCCATGTGTTTGCCTGGAATGATCTGGCTCGTGGGCGGAAGAGACTAGATGTTCCCGCATGCCAAGCAGACATGCGCTCTAACGAGGCAATCGATTCACTACCTATAAGCCCCGTCATTTGCAATTAATGCTGGTTGGTAGCCATGGAATGCAGGTCAGCGCGGATAAATGCAGGTTCATTCGCAGCTAATACTGGTTTGCCGGGCCGGTCAGTCGCAGTTAATTCCGGTCGAAAATCGTATTGATTGCAGGTCGGGACGTTTTCGTTTGCAAGCCGTTACAATTACCTGATACCGCCCGCGACGTTTGCCGCGCTCAAGCAGAAACAGGCGCTGCCATTGGCGATCAACCCAAATAGCGACCAGTACCTGGAAGAGCGCTTGCAGTTGCTGGATGAGCAACTGGCGACCGTCGCCAAGCTGGCCAAGGACAACGAACTCCCCGACGCCATCCTCACCGAGTCCGGACTGAAGATCACGCCGCTGGATTTGGCGGTGCCGGATACCGCCCAGGCGCTGATTGACAAGACCAGTCAGTTACTGCCGCGCATCAAGATCACCGAACTGTTGATGGATGTGGATGAGTGGACAGGGTTCACACGTCACTTTACCCACCTGAAGGATGGTGCCCAGGCCAAAGATCGGACACTGCTACTGTCCGCGATCCTCGGCGATGCCATCAACATTGGATTGACCAAGATGGCCGACTCGAGTCCGGGTATGACCTACGCCAAGCTGTCTTGGCTGCAAGCGTGGCACATCCGCGACGAAACCTACTCGGCGGCGCTCGCCGAACTGGTCAACAGCCAGCTCCATCACACCTTTGCCACCAATTGGGGGGACGGCACCACATCCTCCTCCGATGGCCAGCGCTTCCGTGCAGGTGGACGAGGCGAGAGCACTGGGCACGTCAACCCGAAGTACGGCAATGAACCAGGACGACTGTTCTATACCCATATCTCCGACCAGTACGCGCCGTTCAGCACCCGCGTGGTGAATGTCGGTGTACGGGATTCGACCTACGTGCTCGATGGTCTGCTGTATCACGAGTCGGATCTGCGGATCGAGGAGCACTACACCGACACGGCAGGTTTTACCGATCACGTCTTCGCGTTGATGCACCTGCTGGGCTTTCGCTTTGCGCCGCGCATCCGCGACCTGGGCGAAACCAAGCTGTATGTGCCACAGAGCGTCCAGGACTACCCGACACTGAGGCCAATGATCGGCGGCACCCTGAACATCAAGCACGTCCGCGCTCACTGGGGCGAAATTCTGCGTCTGGCAGCATCGATCAGGCAAGGCACTGTCACCGCCTCGCTGATGTTGCGTAAGCTGGGCAGCTATCCACGCCAGAACGGCCTGGCCGTCGCCCTGCGGGAGTTGGGCCGGATCGAGCGCACGCTGTTCATTCTGGATTGGCTGCAAAGTGTCGAGCTGCGCCGTCGCGTGCATGCAGGGCTGAACAAAGGCGAGGCGCGCAACTCCTTGGCCAGAGCGGTGTTCTTCAACCGTCTCGGTGAAATTAGGGATCGGAGCTTCGAGCAGCAGCGCTACCGAGCCAGCGGCCTCAACTTGGTAACTGCTGCAATAGTGCTGTGGAACACGGTCTACCTGGAACGTGCCACTCAAGGGCTGACAGACGCCGGAAAACCGGTGAACACCGACCTGTATCAATATCTGTCGCCGCTGGGCTGGGAGCACATCAACCTGACCGGCGAATACGTTTGGCGGCAGAGCCGCAAGCTAGAAGACGGGAAATTTAGGCCGCTACGACAGGTCGGAAAACCTTAGCGTACGATTTTTTCCGAATTCTGTAGGCTCCCCAGGTAGATGATTTGGTACCAGCGCATAGCCGGTGATGACCTGTTCAATCGTAAGCAAATTCTCCTCCTTGGTTTCATGACACAGCAGCACCCGAACGTCGCGCTCGCAACTGATCACACACCACGCTAGACCTGTCTGATTTGGTCGTGCAGCCTCGGCCAAGGCCAAATCCTCACTCTCCTGGTACACAACAAACCCAACCGGGAAAAAAATCTCCGCAATCATGCGGTCAATCTGGACCAACGAACGACGATGAATGCCGGTTCCCTCGGACTCAATCAATGCAAGAAGGGTAGCCCGCGATGCGCTCAATTCATGATAAAGCTCCAGCAAATGCTGGGGGATGGAGTTAGTAACTCGGTTCATATGCATGTTCCTTTTGCCGAGGTGGTAAGCAAGTAAGCAGATCGGCGAACCACTGAAGCAATAGCGTATCCAGTAAAATGGGTATTCTTAAACGTGGTTTTAATTGTTCCTGCCGATAACGCTTCTGTCTATGGAGAAGCGACCACCAACACGCGGGCGACCGGCAGGAAAATCGAGCTTTGACCCTCGGGTAGCAAAAGCTTTCGGTAACGTTGTGCGCGAAGAACGCCTAAAATCGGGCCTGGCCCAGGAGAAACTTTCTCTCCTGGCTAGGGTGGAGCGGGCGCACCTGGGAAAAATTGAGCGTGGGGAGAGCCTCCCCACGCTTCCCCTGATCATGAGATTGTCCAAAGCGCTCGATGTTAAAGCTGCTTACCTGATATCGCAGATGGAGCAGCAACTGGATCAATGCGAAGGCGGTGGCCGTTGATTTAGGCGCAGTGCTGAACAGCAGGGAACGGAAATGCATTTTGGCAACCGGACGCCAGATCCACGGTGATCCAGTGCTTGTCAGTTTCCCCCGTTCGTAGCAACTCCCACACAATACTCATTCCGGCAGTCGTAACTGCCCGGTTGACCAAGCAGTCCTGCGAGCGAATGGCTTCCGCTACTGAGCAGGACTTCTTCGTGTCATCCTCGAGCGTTCCGATTTCCGGATAAGCATCCATTACGTTGGGATAGATGCTCCGCTTGTCTACGTGCGCGGCTCCGAACACAACCTGCCCATGGCGTGCCTCGTTGCCCAGGTCAAGCCACATGCAATTTCGGGGTAGGAGAGGGCTGCTGGCAATTGCGCGGCGCGCAGAAGGAAGGTCAACGGCGGAAATGATCACGTCGGCAGCGCGGATCACTTCTTTGCTCTCATGACTAGGGAACCGGAAGGGCAGGGCCACCCAAGTAGTACCCAGCATGAGGTTGTAACGATTCACCAAGCTGATTGACTTGTATTGGCCCAAATCGCACGGCCAGAAACGCTGACGCACGAGGTTAGGCTCGCGCACGATGGCATCGTCAATGACGGTGACATCCAAGCCTTTTGGGTGTCCTAGAGAACGAAGTGCATGATGGAAGCTGGCCAGCGCATCAACTACCTCGCTGCCATTGCCGCCCGCTCCAATAACCAAAATTCGGGGTGCGCGTTCAAGCCACGACGCTGGCGTCTTATAGATTGGTAATTGTTTAGCTGTGATCGGATGAACGCTCATTACTCACCCCCTTTGATAGCCTGCGCAAGCGACAGCGGGCCACGGTAAGAACCAGCAGAAACCAGTTTCGAGGCTGGGAACCGCTTCGATCCTTTCTCGTTCAATGCTCGATAGAACTCCTTCAATCGCTCAAAGGAGCGGCAGCCCGCCACCGGCTCAATCGTGCCGCTGTGTGTGTTTTCGCTCTCAAGCACGAAGTTCTCCCATGCCGGAATATTTTCACGTCGAACATCGCGGGGAACGTTGCCGCTGCCGGTGCAGAATGTCCCACCCTCATACACATTCCCCAGCGGGGCATAGAACAGTTCTGTGTCCGGTGTCGGGCGCTGATTACCTTTGAACGCAAAGCAACGGAAAGATTGATTTGCCGCTGCGATGAAGATCAACCCTGGCAAGGGGGCGCGGATGCGCTCATCACGGAACGGAATATCGTGAAGGCCGGGTCGGCGGTACCAGGTCAACACTGTGCGTGAGCTGAACAGATATCTCTCTGGCAGAAATTCCGCCCCCGAATCCTCATTCAACAGCAAAGCAGCCAGTTCGGTTTTGTCATAGGAGCTAAAGGCCCTGCCAGCACCAAGCGTGAAGCCGGCCTTACCATCTTCCAGCGGGATGACGCTATGACTTGTGACGGAAACCACGCCAGTCTGACTGTGGTGGTGTATCAGCATGGCCTTGCTCGAAACATTTTCACTCAGCATTACAGCATTCCTCTAAAGCGTCGGCGATTCGCTGCAACAGACCCAAGGTCAGAGATAGCGCATCTAGAACTGGCAGAGTGACGGATCGCAATTGCTCAGGGTTCAGCGGTAATCCGATGGCTGGGAAGCCAGAGCCGCCGACGATGCCGTCAAATCCGTCATTGCTACTCTGCTCCAGATTCGGGAAATCCCTAGTCAGGCGAACCAGAATGCTCTCGAAAAGGGTTACGCCATCACCGGCTGTGCCTGGGAAATCAGAAGGATGGAACCCCTTGAGTGATTCATTAGCCTCCTGCTCCAGGCAGTGATGCAAAGCTTCCCCCAGCACTTGCACCAGCGCGCGGTGATCGTCATCGCGCTCACTGATTTGCCGTGCCTGCTCGTGAAGCTCCAAAATTTCTGCCCTATCTCCCTGACTGAGGCTGGCTCCAGCTACCTGTTTCAACTCGCCCATCTCGTAGACAGAATCGATCAAGGTGTTTACCGCATCCTCATCTTGGCCATTGCAGTAGAAATATTCAGCGATGTATTCCTCATGCTCGACCGATTCGTCCAACAAGAACGTGCAAAGATCTTCTCTCGTGTGTGTAGCCAAACGCGGGGCCAGCTCCTCGTAAGCCTCTGAAAGCCCATGATTGAAGTAGCTAAATTGCCCCAAGAAGGTCATTGGCGTGTGGAACGGCAGTAGGTGGCGAGTCATCGCGTCGAGTGTCTTGAAAAGAAGCACTCGGAGTTCCAAGCTTGCTGGCGCTTGGACTGTGAAATCAGCGAAGCAACACGACTCCAGAATGAAATGACCATCCTGAATTCCGAAGGAAAACGCCTTCTCGACGGCAACGGGCAACTTGACCCGGCTGATCAACGAGCGCTCCATCTCCGCCATTATCCTGCCAGCGCCGTCAGTGCCAGCCTCAATGTGAGGGGCAAGAGCATCGAGGCCGACTAACCCTGCGTCTATCGCAGCTAATGCGTAGGACGCCGTCTCAACTGGATCGACGTATGGGGTATTCAGCCGATTCAGCAGGACGTCACCCTGTGGAAACAGCCCTTTGTCGCTGATGCGAAATGACGTACTAAGGTGCCGCACAACCTCACCAGTGAGGCGGTGGAGGCCGTAGCTATTTGGATACTGCCGAAGCCACTCAATGGCGCTATCGCCAACCAGACCGGCTTGCAGCGCCTCCCGGCACAGCATGCTATGACCGCGATGATCAACCAACCCCACGCCGTTATCGCTAAAAAGTCGGGCCTGCGCGTTGCGCATCGCAGACCCGATACTCGGCAAGCTAAGGGGGCTCAGCGCGGCAGTTGGAAGTCGATAGTGCCCTGGTTGGCGGGGGATGACAGCAACTTCCATAGCCTTTGTCTCTGCTGGTGGTCTAAACAATCGGGTTCGATACCGGATGGGAGGTGGCGATCGATTTCGCCACGCTCCCACGCCTTAAGGACTTCGAGTGGGTCAACCTTTTGCGCCGAATCCGCCGTCTCGGAACTCGTAGACATAGCTGTCATTCTCCACAATGGGGTCGATAATTTTCGCTCCGTTAAGCTTTGGGAACTGACGGGCATAGTGTTTCAGCACGTCAGTCACTGCCATGTCGGGCTGCGGATCGGCGAGGTCGCGTCCGCCGTAGCGGAAAACGCGGGCGAGAGAAATTTCAATAAGTGCCATGAGTCCAACTCCTAGAAAGAGCCCGCGAGGTTCAGGGTAGGCTCGTCTGAGTTGCTCGATGCACCCGAACCACCTCCTACCTGTGCATCGGTTCCAGTTGGCTCAATGTCAAGGTCAGCCGGTTCTGCCTCCACTGGAGCTGGCACGGTAGCTTTCGACTGTACGGTCGCACCAATCGAGCGGATTTGCTCCAGCAGGCTCATACCCTCATTCAGGGCCTGGACTTGCTGGGTGAGGCGCTTCATCAGCGCCTCCTCGATTTCTAAAGCGCTTCCTACCAAGATCAGCGGGCGGCACATGGCGGCCCGAAGCTGCACTTCGGGTTCCGATGCCTTTTCAGGAGTGGGGCCGAGGTCAGCGGTAATCATCACCTTCAACGTGTCGGCGGACGCGTTTTCGATGGCGACATTGACGCGGTGTTGAGTGCCCGCCAATGCAGCGGCCATAACGGATAAAAACGTGGATTGCATGATGATGCTCCCTGTCAGGCTTGGGTCGATTCGGACTGCTGGGGAGCGGGTTTCTTCCCGCCCTGTACCGATAGTTCTAACGCAGGCGGCAAATAACCCAACCAGTTGAACTCTTTGAAGGCCAACACTGCGTCGATCAGAACGCTTGCCTTGCCGGTGGTCAGCCCCTCAAAAGCCTTTTCGCCCTTCACCTCGTTGTAGGCGGTGGCAAAGCCTGAGCGCTTGCAATCTTCGATGATGCCCGCCTTCACCTGAGCCTTGAGATAGGTCTCGTTCATGGCGAAACCTTTGGCCGGATCGACTTGGGCGTACTCCATGAACTTGAGCGACTGAGCACCCGAAACAGACTTCTCAAATGCGTCTGCGTTATCTGTGCGGAATAGCGAGGCGGCAGCCATGCTTCCCATGAAAGTGAGGAGTTTCTCCTCTCCAAGTTGCGCAAGCCGAATCTCGGCATCGGCGCGGGCCGTTGGCATCAGGGAGCTTGTGACGCCCATCGCCTTCTCCATCGGTGCGCGCACCTCACTCTTGAGGTCGCTGCGCATTTCGAAGTACATGCTGACGATGGCAACTGCCAGCGCTAGCGAGCGATCATTGAGGACAGCTTGCTTGCTCATACGAGCGTAGAGGTCGAAGGCGACACGGCGTATTGACTTCTTCACCTGGGTGGGCTTAGCGCTTGCGGCTTTCGGCTTGGCCGGTGTTCCCCCGGCAGCGGTCCCGGCAGATGTGGATGGTGCTGTGTTCGATAAGGAGGCTAGTGCGGCTTTGTACACGGCGGTTTTCTCCTTGTGGCAAGGCTTGTTGAAGCACATGCCACCGATCACATCGCCTTCGCGCCCCCTCGACACCGTGACCACTGCGCCGAAGCTTGCACAGGTAGCGCATGCCGCTGCCTGTTGTTCTCCTACACCATCATCACCCCGTGCTACGAGCTTGACGTATGAGTCCTTGGCGAGATTTAGCTCGCTGTGAACTACCGCGTGCTCCTCTTGCGCCTCAATCAACCGAACAGAAATTAGCTGCTCGGTCTTCCGGTTCCAGCAGACGGAGTTCTGGCAGCGAGACGCCCCAAGGCTTGCTTCGAACAAATCAGCATTCGCGCCCGAGTTGTGGATGCAACTCCGGCATTCCGTGGTATCAAAACGCGCAGTCGAAACATCCCGCGTCAGCTCTAACAGGCGTGCTCTGGTCTGCTCGACTGAATAGTTCTTCTCGATGATCTTCAACAGAATGCCCGCTTGATCGGAAGCGGGGAGACGGCATAGCAATTCGGCATGCCCAATCTTGATCTGCTCCTCCAGCAAGGCATCGGCAACTTCATCACAGGCATGGGCCAGCAGCAGACGGCTGTCGAGCTTGGTTCTAGACCAATCCAGCGCCTTCATCACCGCCAAGTGGTCGTTGGCCATGTCCTCCAGCAAGATTACGGCATGCTGGGCTTCTTCTATTGGTGTCAGGTCCGCCCGCACCTGGTTCTCCAGTGCGGCGATCAACCGCGCTTCCTGATCGCTCATAGCACGGATCAGGGCGGGAACCTCGATCAAGCCCGCATCGTGGGCCGCCGTCCAGCGCCGGTTGCCTGCGACCACCTCATGGTCGAAGTTCGGGTCATCGCTTACTGGCCTCACCAGAATCGGCTGGATAATGCCCTTGGCACTGATAGAACGCACCAGTTGCTCATAAGCGGACTTCTTCCGGCCTTTGCGCGGGTCAATTTGCGGGTTCCTGCGGATGCGGCCGAGGGGGAGGATTTGGGCTAGTTGCTGATTCACTTGGCTAAACTCCGTGTTTGCAATGAGTTCAGCTTCCCTCATTCACGGAAAATCCCAAGCGCTAAGGGTGTCGTTAAATTCGGGCGCAAATAGTGGCTGAAAGCAGGAACCAACTTCGGGGGGAGTAGATATATTTCTTGCTTCACAAGTAGGGGGAGCAGACGTCTGCTCAAATTGAATGAAAAAATCCGCTCTCGTTCTGGCACTCATCGCTATGCCAGTTTCATATGCACTCGCTGATTCCTCGGAATCATATGCAGTCATTGCAATGTCCGACCTCAAGATAAAAGTGGCTATTTTTCTCGGCTGGCTGCTGGTCGGTGCATGTTGTGGAGCGGTGCTGACGCGACGGATGAGCAAGAAACATCGAATGCTCCGCGACCTCACCTTCTCGTTTTCAGTTCTGACTGGCTCCTTGGTTGGGATGCTCTTTTCCCTTGGGATAATGCCGATCTGATGAGGAGTTTGTTGTGGGTGGATCGGGACGACGCAAGTAAATCTGTCGCTCCAGCGTCCTGAAAACGAATCTTTTGGTCCCTCCCTGGCGATAGCCTCCTGTGTGAATGAATTAGGAGGCTTCGACTTAATGAAAATCCGTAGTCTCTGCGCCCTCGGTAAAATGAGGCCGTACTTTATTGACCGGCACATGGTCACCCTCTCGCACCAGACACTTAGTGGCCCTGTCGGTAGTGACCCGCTCCTGCACAATGCTGAAGCAATCTACGACTTCATTCAGCGAAATATTTGGCTCCACCAAAACTGCCTAGTTGGCCTGTACAACAGCGACAACCAATTGGTGCAGCCAGGCGAAGTCTTCATGAATGGCAGTCGCTCATCACTTATGCGCTGTTTACTGCGTTGGGAGGCGCTACGCATTGTCCCGATTTGGATCGATGGCTTTGACAACCTTCCTGAATACGAGCGCTCTATTCGCGCCGTACAGCTTGATCGTCTGGATCAGGCACGGCAAAAGCTCCATTCGGTTGGGGGCTGGTATCAGAGTGACCAGAAGCACTACGAGCTCGCACGAGCCGTCAAACGCACCGGCTACTGGGCACTGGAGAACCTTCCCCCACTTGGGGACCTGGAGTGGCCAACGGGCAAAGTTTTCGGACTCACAAATCCGAATTTATCTGCTGACGCGGTTGAGACAGGTTATCTCGAGGGGATATTTTCCATGATAGAGGGAAAAGAAAGCTTTCACGGGACCGGCGGAAGCATTGCAGCAAACGAACTGTTTGGAGTTGCACTCATGACTCCAGATCGTGGACACGAATTTCTTGTGGACCTCCATATTCAGATTCTAGCGAATCGTGCTGACGCGACTTACGCTAGCCGGCCGCGCGCTATAGCCTGACCCTTATCAGGAGAAAAAAATCATGCTCAACCGTCGATATCCGATTCTCATCTCTGGGACACGTTATTCACCGGAATTCCAAACAGAACTGCAGTACGCAGTACCCTGGAAATCCGTCCTGGAGAAGGCCTACGGCAACCATGCAACTTGCCAGTGCCCAAGCAGCGGTGCCCGAAAACTCTCGATCAAGCGACGTGAGGGGAGCGACGGTTTTCATCTGGCGCGTTTCGGCGGAACAGGTCACGAACACTCGAACGATTGTCGCTTCTATGCGCCAGCACCGGAGCGCTCCGGTATGCAAGGGTATGCGGCTGGCGTGGTGGAGGAGGGTGACGATGGCAGTATTCGGGTACGCCTGGCCCGGGGCATACGTGTTCAGGATCCTAAATCCGAGGAAAGAGAAAGCACGACGCTGAATAGAGCACCAGGGAAGAGCAAACCAGCCATGACATTGCTCGGACTTCTTCATCTGCTTTGGTCCGAGTCACGACTATCTACTTGGTATCCAGCAATGGAGGGCAAACGCAACAGTGGCATTGTGAACTACGCGCTTCTTCAGGCTGCAGAACGTGTAGCAGCAAGCCGTATGAAGTTGAGTGGAGTGCTTTTGTTGGGTGCGCAAAAGGACAGTAAGGGGGCAGCTCGCAACCTGGCGGTCGCCAATTCGGCGATGACCCGGGATCTCCGGCTCCTCGCAATATCGCCGCTGGCTCGATATAACACTGAACGCCATTCTGGAGACATCAGCAGATTACCGCTGGCCGGGCCGTTCGGCATGCCCATGCTGAATTTGCCGCCGGCAGTCTGGGCAACTGCCGCCCGCCGATTCGAGAGAGAGCTTTCCGCATGGAAACGTGGAAGTCGCGTTATCGCTGTGGCTCAAGTCACGCCGCCTAAAGGAGAGTCATTTTCGCGAGTTGATGTCGTTGAGGTGGCGCTGATGCAGGTAACTGAACGCTGGATTCCCGTCGATTCAGATTACGAAGCCGTGATAGAGAGCAAACTCCACGCATCCGGCCGCAGCTTTGATAAACCATTGCGTTATGACGCTGATGAAAGTGAGGTTTTTCCTGACTTCTGGCTTTTGGATACGGGCAAAGATCTTCCCCTGGAAGTGTTCGGCATGAGCACTCCTGTCTACCTAGAACGGAAGGCCATTAAAACAGCTTGGTACAAGGGGTTTGGGGAGCAATGGAACCAAAAACCAACGTAAGCCCGACTAGCTCCGTTCAGAGCCCTCTTCCCAGGCATCCGACTCGATAAAACCATTGCGCAACTTGACCACCCATTGGCGCCGTTATTGACCAGCCGGCTGCATTCTTGACCAGTTATTTGCATTCGGAGTGACCAGGAGGGGGGCAATAGAGAAAACGGAAAAAATCGTACGCTAAGGCCAAGCGTGTTTTGCTAAGGAAGGTCTGAAGTAAGCAGCCGTTTTTAACGGCCTCGCTGTCTGAGGTTCAAAAAACACCGACTTAATCGAAAATCAGACCTTTCCTCCTGTCAGTTCACTGTTTTTTGCGGAATAGCACCTTTTCAGGGCTCATTGTCCACATCACAGGCGCACCTCGCCTGCATTCAACAGTCGTTTTCGCATCATCCACAGGTTCGATAAGGCAAACAGTGTGGTCTGCTGCGCGGTGTTTTTCACCAAGCCTCGGAAGCGGACTTTCGTATAACCAAACTGGCGCTTGATCACCCTGAATGGATGCTCAACCTTGGCCCGGACTTGAGCTTTCGCGTATTCGATTTTGCGGCGCATGCGACCGATCAGGCTCTTTTTTGCATGCTTCTTATAGCTGCTGGGGCGCGCTGCGATCGACCAGATCATCTGGCGATGTTGATGCTCCGCACGCTTCTCCACGCCGGTGTAACCGGCATCGCCAGAGACGTAAGTTTCCTCGCCATGCAGCAACTGATCGACCTGAGTCACGTCCGCCACATTCGCCGCCGTGCCCACCACGCTATGTACCAGACCGGATTCAACATCGACACCGATGTGCGATTTCATCCCGAAATAGTACTGATTTCCTTTCTTTGTCTGGTGCATTTCGGGGTCGCGTTTACCGTCCTTGTTCTTGGTCGAACTGGGCGCATGAATGATCGTCGCATCGACCACAGTTCCCTGACGCAGCAGCAAACCTCGGTCGCCCAAATAGCCGTTGATGACCTGCAAAATCCCACCGGCCAGCTCATGTTTTTCCAACAGCCGGCGGAAGTTGAGGATCGTGGTTTCATCCGGAATCCGATCCAAATGCAGCCCGGCAAACTGGCGCAGAATCGTGGTTTCGTAGAGGGACTCTTCCATCGCCGGATCGCTGTAGCCGAACCAGTTTTGCATCAGATGAACCCGCAGCATGGCCATCAACGGATACGCCGGACGACCGCCTTCACCCTTCGGATAATGCGGCTCGATCAACGCAATCAGGCCTTTCCAGGGCACGACCTGATCCATCTCAATCAGGAAACGCTCACGGCGGGTCTGCTTACGTTTGCCTGCGTACTCGGCATCAGCGAAAGACATTTGCTTCATCGGGGCTCAACCGTTCAGTTCGTGGGACAGCCGTATCTCACCAGATTTGGAAGTCTTTTTCAGAGTTTCCCTAATGAACTGTGCTAGCAGACAAAACCAGCGGCTAGCACAACATCGATTACTTGCATTGCGACACCCAGTACGAATTGCACGGTACTCCAGTCGTTTTGGGCAGCTATAAAATCGAATTTCGTTATCGAAGTTCGATTATTATGGATTAATCTGTGGAAAATCAGGTAGGCCAACGCATGACTAATACCTCCACCGATGACCGCAGCCCATGGTCGGTTTTTCTTATTTTTCTACGACTTGGATTGACCTCCTTCGGCGGCCCCATCGTGCACTTAGGCTATTTCCGTGACGAGTTCGTCACACGACGGCGCTGGTTGTCTGAACGCAGCTATGCTGATTTAGTGGCGCTGTGCCAATTTCTTCCAGGCCCAGCAAGCAGCCAGGTCGGCATAGCGTTGGGGCTATCACGGGCTGGATATAGCGGGGCGCTGGCTGCTTGGACAGGCTTTACGCTGCCTTCGGCCGTAGCTTTAATCCTGTTCGCGCTGGGCATTTCCAACTATGGGGATTCCGTTTCGCCGGGCGCGTTGCATGGCCTAAAAGTGGTGGCCGTTGCCGTAGTCGCCCAAGCGGTATGGGGCATGGCGCGCAACCTGTGTACGGATGGGCTGAGAGTCACAATAATGGCGATTGCCGCCTGTGCTGTCCTGCTCGTACCGTCCGCGTGGGGGCAGGTTGGTGTGATTGCTGCCGCAGGCATCATAGGCCGACTATTGTTCAAGCCAGCACATACTGTTGAGCACGACCCACTACCTATCACGGTCAGTCACCGGGCCGGCGCACTTTGGCTATCGTTATTTTTTGCCCTGCTGATTGGCCTACCGATCTTGGCAAAATTGCTGCCAAGTCCAACGATGGTGGTAGTGGACGCCTTCTATCGTGTGGGGTCACTAGTGTTCGGTGGTGGCCACGTTGTGTTGCCGCTGCTGCAAGCCGAAGTGGTGTCCTCCGGCTGGGTCAGTAATGAATCCTTCCTCGCGGGGTACGGGGCGGCTCAAGCGGTGCCCGGCCCATTGTTCACATTCGCCGCGTTCCTTGGTGCTTCGATGAGCACCGCTCCCTCTGGCTGGGTCGGCGGTATTGTGTGCCTACTGGCTATCTTCGCACCCTCTTTTCTGCTGGTTGTGGGAGCCATGCCATTTTGGGAGCGCCTGCGTCGCAATACAGGCATGCAAGCCGCGCTGGCTGGGGTCAATGCGGCGGTGGTTGGCCTGCTGCTGGCCGCGTTCTATCACCCTGTATGGACTAGCGCCATATTTCAGCCGCAAGACTTTGTCTTGGCCCTGGTCGCCCTTGTCGCACTGATGTTCTGGAAGCTCCCGCCGTGGCTAGTTGTCGTCGGCAGCGGTGCAGCGGGTTGGCTGTTGAGTATCGCGCTGTGAGGCACGAAAAATGACAGATAAAGACCTGTACGGCGGGTTGATCCGCCTGCACATACTTCACCATGCAGCCGAGAAGCCCGTCTTCGGACTGGGAATCATCGAAGAACTGCAACGACACGGCTACGAGCTGAGCGCCGGGACGGTATACCCAATGCTGCACGGGCTGGAAAAGAAGGGCTATTTGACCTCACGCCACGAACGCACCGGGCGACGTGAACGGCGTGTCTATGAGATCACTGAGCAAGGCCAAGTTGCGCTGGTCGAGGCACGTGCAAAGGTTAAGGAACTGTTCGGCGAGTTGATCGAAGGTTGCTGAGTTTACGGCTTCAACTCGGCGTCAGGCGGTTCACTGGCACCGCGTCAGACTAGGGCCGCTTTCTGCATTTTCTGACGCCAAGGCGTCAATCTCTATGGCCTCAACCTGACAGGCCGAATGCTTAGCGTACGATTTTTTCCGATTTCTCTATCGACCCCAGGAGGATCTGAATTGATCTCTCCACCATGTGTACACTGCCTGACAGCGGAGTTCGTCGCGGTTTAATCTAGAAAGACTTGCCCTAGGGAGATCAGCACGGCTGGAAGAACTGACCCAAACGAGGCAGCAGGTCGCATTTGACGATATCTTCACTGTATACTTTATCGCTCAGCCATACCTCTTGAGCTACAGGAACACCAGCATGACTGTACTCCAAACGATCTACTGGCAGCCTACGCCGCCTTAGCGCTACGCCCCCTCGCAACATCTCGCTTCCGCTAGTTTCGCTCGCGGTCGCGTACTGCTGTATGCCCGGTTTTTACACCCAAGGCACACAGCCAAATAATCCTCACAACTTGAATTCGTATCGACGCGCTCGCCATCTGCCTGGTGTGCGTGTGGTGCATTGCCTTGGATATTCTGATGCTGCAATCGCTCAAACAAACGTGGTTTTCCAACGTCCGTGGAGACGTGCTCGCGGGGATCGTGGTCGCGCTCGCGCTGATCCCGGAGGCCATTGCTTTCTCTATCATTGCCGGCGTCGACCCCAAGGTCGGTCTCTACGCCTCCTTCTGTATCTGTGCTGTCATCGCCTTCGTCGGCGGTCGACCCCGCATGATCTCGGCAGCTACCGGTGCGATGGCACTGCTGATGGTCACCCTGGTAAAAGATCACGGGCTTCAGTATTTGCTGGCAGCCACCTTGCTCTGCGGGGCGCTTCAAATCCTCGCTGGATACCTGAAACTGGGCTCTCTGATGCGCTTTGTTTCGCGCTCGGTAGTCACAGGCTTTGTGAATGCATTGGCGATTCTGATTTTCATGGCGCAGTTACCTGAATTGACCAACGTGACCTGGCACGTTTACGCCATGACCGTAGTGGGCCTCGGAATAATCTATCTGTTTCCGTATGTACCGAAGATCGGCAAGCTGATTCCCTCGCCGCTGGTGTGCATCCTGGCCCTGACGGCCATTGCTATTTACCTCGGTCTGGATATCCGCACTGTGGGTGACATGGGCGAACTGCCGGACACGCTGCCGATTTTCCTGTGGCCTGAAGTCCCGCTGAACGTTGAAACTCTGCGCATCATCTTCCCGTACTCAGCCGCCTTGGCCGTAGTAGGTCTGCTTGAGTCCATGATGACCGCGACCATCGTCGACGATTTGACCGATACCACCAGCAACAAAAACCGTGAATGCAAGGGTCAAGGCATTGCCAACATCGCTGCCGGGATGCTCGGCGGTATGGCAGGCTGCGCCATGATCGGCCAGTCGATCATCAACGTGAAATCCGGTGGACGTACCCGTCTCTCCACATTGTGCGCGGGCATTTTCTTGCTGCTGATGGTCGTTTTCCTCGGCGAATGGCTCTCCAAGATCCCGATGGCTGCATTGGTTGCTGTGATGATCATGGTATCCATCGGCACCTTTAGCTGGGATTCCTTGCGCAATCTGAAAGAGCACCCACTGTCGACCAACCTCGTCATGGTCGCGACCGTTGTGGTGGTCGTGGCAACGCATAATCTGGCTTACGGCGTGTTGGTCGGCGTACTGCTGGCTTCGTTGTTCTTTGCGAACAAGGTCGGACATTACCTCGATATCAAGAGCAGTCTTGAAGAGACGGAGTCGCATCGGACTTACCGCGTGGTAGGCCAGGTGTTCTTCAGCTCGGCAGACAAGTTCACCGAAGTTTTTGACTTCAAGGAAGCGCTCAACAAGGTCACCATCGATCTGACACAGGCGCATTTCTGGGATATCACCGCCGTCGCCGCGCTGGATAAAGTGGTAATCAAGTTCCGTCGCGAGGGCGCCGAGGTTGAAGTGCTGGGTCTAAATGAGGCCAGCGCCACAATCGTTGACCGCTTTGGCGTGCATGACAAACCTGGCGCCATCGACAAGCTCATGAGCCACTAAGGAGATCGACAATGACCCACGTAATGGCATGTATTGATAACTCACAATCCTCATTGGCGGTCTGCGACTACGCAGCATGGGCGTCGCAGCGACTCAACGCGCCTCTTACCTTGCTTCACGTATTGGATGAAGAGAAATACCCAGCAGCAGCTGACCTAAGTGGAAATATTGGTCTCGGCAGTCGAGAGCATCTGCTGGAGGAGCTGGCTACATTGGATGCCCAACGCGCCAGACTCGCTCTGGAACAGGGCCAACACATGCTGGAAAAGGCCAGGGAGCGAACGGTCATTTCCGGCGCTGCGTTTCCTGAGCTGAAGCAGCGCCACGGACACTTGGTAGAAAGTCTGAGCGACCTTCAGGAGGATATTCGACTGTTGGTGATAGGAAGAGTGGGTGAAGACAACTCACGCAACGCGCACAGCCTTGGCAGCCAGATAGAAGCTGTAGTGCGAACAATTCACCGGCCTATCCTGATCACAGCCAACAGCTATAAAAAGCCCGAAAAGGTGATGCTCGCATTTGACGGCAGCTCCACAGCCTACAAAACCATCCAAATGTTTGCCGCCAGTTCGCTTTGCAAAGACTTGCCCATTCATCTTGTTACGGTCGGTGCAGATTCGGTGAGCAATCACGAGGCACTGGGAAAAGCACAAAGCATGCTTCTCTCGGCTGGCTTCCTAGTCCAAGCTGAAATCAGACAAGGTGAGGTGGAGTCGGCTCTGCACGATTATCAGACAGAGCACGGCATTGATCTGCTGGTCATGGGTGCCTATGGGCATTCACGCATCAGGCAGTTTTTGGTAGGAAGCACGACTACGACGATGCTTCGAACAGCCACCATGCCTGTATTGCTGCTGCGCTGAGATAACTCTCTAAGCCACAGTGTTTCTACTTATTGAGAAATGCTGTGGTCAATCCCATCTAAGCTATCTGACAACATAGCCCACTGAGTTCGACCTGCGCACCTAAATATCGTCGTCTGGATTACGCAGTGGCCGTAGCTCACCTCGGGCGACCTCTTCTGGTACCGCGAAGGAGTACCGTCCCAACATATTGATGTGCTCGAAGATCAGCGGCGACAAACGAGCCAGGTCTTCGTCCTGTACCGGGTAGCCGTGCTGCTTTAACCGCTCCACGGCAGCCGTCATGTAGAGGGTATTCCATAGCACAATGATATTTACCACCAGGCCCAGGGCACCGAGTTGATCCTCCTGGCCTTCTCGGTAGCGCTGGCGAAGCTCGCCTCGTTTGCCATGGAACACGGCGCGAGCCAGGCTGTGTCGGCCTTCGCCGCGATTCAGTTGGGTCAGGGTGGCGCGGCGCTTGGACTCATCATCAATGTAGGTCAACGTATGCAGGGTTTTCTCGATCCGTCCGAACTCTGCCAACGCCTGGGCCAGACGGGTCGGACGATCTCCCGTTTGTAGGGTGCGCATGATGCCTGTCGCCGGCACTCGGCCAAGTTTGAGTGAGCCAGCCAAACGCAACAGGTCATCCCAGTGCTCGGCGATCAGGTCGAGCTTGACTGACTGGCGAGCAAGTCCGTTGAGCTTGCCGTAATCCGCGTCCGGGCGGGTGCGCCAGAAGCGGGTACCGCCGACATCAGCCAGGCGCGGGCAGAAGTGATAACCGAGCAGACGGAATAACCCGAACACCACATCGCTGTAAGCACCGGTATCGGTCATGATTTGTGTGGGCTGCAATTCGGTCTGTTGTTCCAGCACAACCGCGAGCAATACTAGGCTGTCGCGCAGGGTGCCGGGCACCGTAATGGCGTTAAGACCGGAAAACTGGTCGGAGATCAGGTTGTACCAGGTGACGCCCCGGCCGGTACCGAAATACTTCGGGTTAGGGCCGGCATGTACGGTACGCACAGGTACGACAAAACGCATGCCATCGGCGGAGGCCACCTCGCCGCCGCCCCAGACCTGAGCCAGCTCCAGTTGACTCTGCGCAGCCACCAAAATGGCATTGGCTGCCGACAGGGTATCGTCACGGAGATAGTTCTGGCTCACCCAGGACATTCGGTCACGGCGCAGCGCTTGGTTGTCGTTGCGAGTCAAGGGCTCCAGGCCGGTGTTACAGGCTCCTCCCAAGAGCACTGCGCACAAACTCGTCACCAAGTTGTCGGCCCGCGCATTGCGTTCGGACACATGGGTGAAGGCTTCAGTGAAGCCGGTACGAGCGGCGATTTCTAACAGGATTTCCGGCAAATCGACACGCGGCATCAAGTCGGCCACGGCTGCACGCAGTTGCAGCAACGAGTTGGGCTCTTCCAGCTTCTCCAGCGCTCCGATGGACAGCTCGGTTTTGCCCTCTGTATTCTCACTCAACTGGATCGCAGGATTGTCGGGCAGGCGAGCGGCGACTGCGTACCAAGTCGCATCCAGCTCGGCAGACAAGGCGTCCAAGGTGGTTTTGGCGTTCACAGTCAGGCCCAGTGAGCGACAGATGATCGGTCGCGCCGACAGCCATTCTGCACCATCGAGCAGACCGATACGCGGGTCGGCATAGCGCCAACTGGGTGCAACAAAGACATCGCGGCGGCGTAGGGCCGTGCGTAGTGCATCAAGCGTGCAGAAGACATAGGCGCCCATGTCGAGGGAGCCATCTTCGCGAGTGATGTGGTTCTGCCAAGCCTTGGCCACGATCTCCTGCGGCACGTCATCCTCCGGCTTCCTGCGAGGCAAGTTCAGTTGCAACCAGTCCAAACTAGCCGCCACACCCTTACCCGCCGGGCTGAAGCCGAAGCGAATATGTTTCAATAAGTCAGGAAGGAAACGGCGCACGCTGCGGTAGCGCTCCTCCAGAGCGAGGTAAAACACATCGTTGGCCGGACGGATCAACGCATTGACCTCTTCCAGGGCTTTCTCCAGCGTGACACGTGGCAGGTCGTTGAACAGCCGGGCACGGACATTGTCATCGCTGATCGAGCTATCCAGCACGACCTTGCACGCAGCGGCGAGCATTGCCGCCGAGCGATCCAGGTCTTTTAGACTACGCAACCGAGCCTTCTTGTCAGCCTTCTCTGCGTTGTTGAAGATATCACGCAGTAGCGCTTCCAGAACTTCCAGAGCATCGTCGTGCGCACTGGCTTCCAAGGAAACCGCGAATGCCACCAACGTCGCCAACCGGCGCGACGCCGGCAGTCGATTGATGGCCGTGACCTTCGCGGTGTTGGCAAAGCGAGCCAGGGCGGCAATGCGGCTGGGAGGGATATGCGCAGCTGCCGGTAAGGCGATACCCAACCCGCGTACATCATCCAGCCGACGCAGCGCCCGAACCAGTGCAGGGCCACTGACCATCACCGGGCCGGAGCGTAGTTGATCCAGTCGGGAACTACGGTTGCCTTCGGCCACCAGAAGCAAGTCTTGTAGGTGCTGTCTTTGCTCCTCGGTCACGCTGCGGCCCAAGGTGTACCAGAGGCGTTCTTCAACCCGGCTACGCAGTTGGGCAATGAAGCGCTCTAACTGGGAAATTCCGGGCAATAGGACTTTCTGTGTGAGCAGCCATGAGGTAGCTCGTTCGAACAGCACGCCAGGACGATCAGTACCAGTCCAGCAAAGGGCATACAGCCATCGGCTCAAACGAAAGCCGATGCCTGGGTCAGTAAAGTGGCGATAGCCATAGCGCTCTTGAATATCGGCCGCATGTATCCAGCGACGATGATCGCTATAACGTACAAGACAGTCAGGGTCGGCGATTGCCAATTGCCGACAAAGCACAAGCAGGACTTCCACCGGCACAGCCGTGGGTTTGTCCGGCAAAACACCGACGAAGCGAACGGTAGTCAGCAGAACGGCATAGCCCAAGCGGTTATGGTTGCCCCGTAGTACCTGGACGGCTTCACGGTCTTCATCGCTCAGGTGGAAGTAGCGCTCCAGTTCATCACGGCTGGGCGCATCGATGTAGCGACCAAAGCCGTCGCGTTGCTCCTGAGTCAGAAAACCAACCGGCATCGATCACAGTACCTCGGCGCAGAACACGGCGGGGGTGACAATCCGCGTGCGTTCGATATGTCCGCGCTGCAAGAGGCCTGCGCGTCGATCACCGGTTACTAGGTAGTCCGCATTGCCCGCCAAAGCCATGGCCAGCAGAAAAGAGTCATCCGGATCATCGGCTTCAACCTCAATGGTCAACCGCTCCAATACCACGGCGCGTTGCAGGTTATTGATCATGGCCCCCACTTTGGCAGGCTGAAGGATGGCCTGAAGCTTGGGGTAACGACTGGCGCGACGAATTTCGTCGAGCTGTGCCCGTGAAGTCACCACCTCGAAGCGAGCTGAACGCCAGGCCCGATAGATCGCATCAGGAGACCCATGCGGTGAGATCAGCGCACTGAACAGAATGTTGGTATCCAATACAACCCGCATCAGCGCTTACGCGCCCAGTCGAGCGCTTCTTCAACCGCTTCGGTCAGTTCGGCCTCACTCAGATGGGCATTGGAAACCTTGGCCTGTTCGGCGCTCAGCTCCAGGATGTGTGCCCGCACCGCTTCTTCGATGAAGCGCGACAGGTCGCCCTTACGGCCACCGCCTTGGCTGGCCAGAAACATGCGAAGCGATTGGTCGGTGTCGGTGGAGACGGCGACGTTCCAGCGAGTGGTATTCATGACTTTTTCCAATGTTAGGTGTTTATGTGTTTATACACTCGATCCTCACTGCGCCGCAACGGTTCGATAAAACCCTCGTTTTATAGAACTTTAACGGAAGACCTGCCCATGTCGTTTTCAGAAGGCGACTGCACCAGTTCACTGGGCTGGCCGCCGTGTGTGCATAGAACTTCTGACCGGGAACGGTCAGAAGTTCTATGCACGAAGCGCCGCGAGAGATCGGAATTGCTCAGAACTCTTGTGCACGGCGCGACAAAGCCGGAACCGCCGAAAATTCCGGCGATCAACCGGCAAGCTGCTTGATGCGCTCGGCCAGGCGGCCGAAAGCCTCGTTCACGTATTCCAGCACCTTGGGTTCTGCGCCCTGCGTGCGCAGCGAGTCTTTGAAGGCTTCCAGGTCGGACAGCCATTGCCGATGCAGGCGGCCCAGCTCGTCGAGCTGAGGCCGGAAGTCTTGGAGACTGCCGCTCGCACGAAACGCCTGGTAGCCACGCTCAAGCGTGGCCGCCGTGGTCAGCAGTTGCGCGCCCATTTGCTTGTGCTGTTCGGAGAACTCGGCCATGCCGTCATAGGGCCGCGAAGCCTTGCGGCGCTCGGCTTCGGATGCCTCTTCCATGATGCGGGCGTAGCGGTAGAACCCTGGGAACTCGCGGGACAGCGCCATGAGCTGCTGATCGGATGTGCCGACCCAAATCCTGTGCAGGTCAGGCCCGTACCCCATCATGCGATTGATGATGGCATGGGCCTCGCTGACACCCTGGGCGGCAAGCTGCTGCATGTGTTGGTCGATCTTCGCGGCCAGTCGGCGGAATTCGTTCATGCTCATGTCCGTCACAAAAGGCGCGTTGATTGCCCTTGCGCCGTGAGAAGTGCCACCGCCTTCTTATCGAAGGAAACGAAGGTTTCCCCGCCAAGCCAGTTGCCTTCGTAGGCAATGACGCCATCGGCAAAGTCTCCGCCCGCGTCGAGCACCAGCAAGCCAGCCTCCACGGCAGGCCGGTTCACTTCCACATTCGCGGCGGCCAGTAGTGCCCGGATCGCGCTGGCCGCGTCGGCTTGCTGGAAGCCGTAGACACGCAGCAGCACCCAAACAAATTCGCATAGGCACGGCAGCGCGACCGCGATCAACTCGGCGTCGGTCAAGACTGCGGCGGCAACGTCCGCTTGTGCGGGATCGTCACGCACAACCGCACGCACAAGGACGTTGGTATCGACTGCGACCTTCATTGCTTACCTGCCCAGCCTTGCGCCGCCGCCTCGTTGATTTCTTCGATGGTGGCAACCTTCTGCGTCTTGCCCGCGAGCAGGCCGACAAAGCTGGCTATCGTCCCTGCGGGCCGTGCCGCCTTGAGCACGCCCCGACCGTCTGGCAACAAGTCCAGCTCGATCTTGTCGCCTGGCCTGATGCCGAGGTGTTGCAGTACGTCCTTCCGAAACGTCACTTGTCCCCGTGCGGTAACGGTCAATGTGGTCATGGTGGTTTGCCCTCGCAATCAAGGTTGATGCTTCACATAGTAATGCAAAAATGCCTTACCGTCAATGTCCGTCAAACGATCATTAGTCGGCCATGCCGGACACTGTCCAGCAAAGTTATTGCACAACGGGTTGTCGGACATTAAGATAGGCGGACGGAATGACGGACAAGAGAGGCGGCAAATGGCACTGATCGGCTATGCGCGGGTATCGACGGCGGAACAGGACACCGCCTTGCAGACGGATGCGCTACGCAAGGCAGGCTGCGAGCGCGTTTTCGAGGACACGGCTTCCGGGGCCAAGGCCGACCGCCCCGGCTTGGCTGATGCGCTGGCCTACCTGCGCGACGGCGACGTGCTGGCCGTCTGGCGGCTGGATCGGCTCGGGCGCTCTATGCCGCACCTAATCGAAACGATAGGCGCGCTGGAAGCGCGAGGCGTCGGCTTCCGTTCTCTGACGGAAGCCATCGACACCACCACGCCAGGCGGGCGGCTCATCTTCCACGTGTTCGGCGCGCTGGGCCAGTTCGAGCGCGACTTGATCCGCGAGCGCACCAAGGCCGGGTTGACTGCCGCCGCCGCTCGTGGGAGGAAGGGCGGGCGAAAGCCGGTTGTCACCGCCGACAAGTTGCAGCGAGCGCGGGAGCACATCGCCAACGGGCTTAATGTCCGAGAGGCCGCTACACGGCTCAAGGTGAGCAAGACGGCCCTGTACACCGCGCTGCAATCCACCAGTGCAGCCGACTCCTGATATTCCGTGCAGTCGTCTTCTGAAAATGACATTTTGGACTTGGGATTTACCGCTTTCCTGTCACTTTTCCCGTACCGAAATCAGTGTGAGAAAAACGTATGGGAAAGCGGATTGGATATGCTCGAGTGTCGACTGATGATCAGAACCTCGACTTGCAGCGAGATGCACTCACCCTGGCTGGGTGCTCCGTAGTTTACGAAGAGACCATGAGCGGCAAGTCAGCGGATAGGCCGGAGTTGGGGCATTGTCTCAAGGCTCTGCGTAGTGGCGACACTCTGGTCGTATGGCGACTGGACCGCCTCGGCCGCTCCTTACCTGACCTGGTTGGGATCGTCAGTCGACTTGAGCAGGATGGAGTGGGGTTCGAGTCGATCAACGAACGAATTGAAACCACCAGCGCTGCCGGCAAGCTGATCTTTCATGTGTTCGCTGCCTTGGCTGAGTTCGAGCGCAACCTGATTCGAGAGCGCACCCGCGCAGGGCTGGCGGCGGCTCGTGCACGTGGGCGAAAAGGCGGACGCAAGCGTAGTTTGAATGACCGCCAGCTACGCGAGATACAAGCCCTGCTCAAAGATCCTGAGATACAGCCTGGAGACGTGGCCCGACGCTATGGCATTTCGCGGACGACTTTGTATCGTTATGCCCGCTCATTCAGTGCGCCGGAGTCGCCTGAGTCGTCTTAGGGTGTCCGCCGTAGCGGAAGAAAACAATCGCAACCTAGACAGTCGTCTGAAATACCGTTAAGTCGCTTGAAATTGCGTTCAGGAACACCTACTGTCTGCTCCAGCTCATCTACCAGCCTTAGGGTGTCAGCGTAGAAGGAGTTACGGCCCCGTCCTCCTGCGGAGGGCGCGGCCAGCCTAATCCTCCTCGCTATACTTCTCCCAGCGTCTTTCCAGCTTTCGCTGTTCATGTATTTGGTCTACTGGATAAGCCGTCCACGGCAGGATGTAGGTCTCGCGTTCGTCGAGAACTACAAGGTATTGCGCTTCAGAAAACCAAATATGAACTCTCGTGCTTCCTTTACGGGACTCTCGCCATACTTTGAGTGCGGGATCGGCAGCGTTTTCGATGAATGGTTTTGGCCAACGGATGCGTTCGAAGCGCCGAAAGTCTGGCAGGCGGTCGGCTTCGACGGCTCCCTCTGAAATCATGTGCCAAAATGTCGCCTCCTTCCCCTGGATAACCGGGTGTCGCTTTAAGCCCAGACGTTTCCCTTCGAATACGGTTTTAGACTCAACGAAGTCGGCACAGAAGATCTGGTAGATGGCCTCCAGATAACGAGAAAAATCGCCACCGTAAGCCTTCAGTTCCTCCAGCGGCGGCAGCCAGCCCGGTAGACTCATGCTCCGTTGCTCCCATTCCAGAAGAACAGGTTGAGCTTGGACTCGCGCAACAGCGTGTTTTGCTTCAGGTTGTAGCGGCTGCGCTCGCGGATACGCTCTATCAGTCGCATTTTGGCCTCGCTGCCGCCAAGTCCGCGATGCAGGTAGGACAGTGCGCCGATCAGCAGATCGGCTAACTGTAGCTGCTGCGCTTCATGGGAGTGGATGCGTTGCACCCGGCGAATCACCTTGCGGGAGAAGTCATATGCGTTGTTGGCTAGCACCTCATGGAGCTTGGCGACCTTCTCATGCCCCAGAGTGTCCTTGATGTCGATGTAGACGTGATAGCCAGCGTCTGGCTCAAAGATGGTCTTGAGCATCGAGAAGTACATTTTGTAGTACCAGTCATCATGGCTCTGGCAGTACTGCCCATGATTGAGGCGCGCCTTGTCGGTCACGATTAGGGCGCGAAAATGCAGATCATCGTCATCGAAGAAATAGTCGATGCAGTCCAGGTAGAACTGCAGTTTGGTCGAGCCCACCTTGGTCCACTTGATCTCGAAGTCCGCTGGCAGCTTGTGCCTGGCCTTGATTTCACGCAGACGTTTGGCGATCTCCAGACGCTTCGTTTCAGGGCACCAGACTGCACCCAGCACCATGGCCTTCTGGCCATCATTCTCTAGGTGGCAGGACTCGTCGCAATAAATATTGAAGGTTTCGCTCATCACTCCACCGCTTGCTTGACCAAGGTGCTGGCCAGTTGTTCGTTAAGTTGGCGAGCCAGGGTTAGGCGGGTTTTCAGTTGGTCACAGAGGGCCATGAACTGATCGACTTTGGCGACGATGCGGTGTTGTTCGGCGAGAGGTGGCAAGGCAATTGGATAGTCATTCATTGCTTTGAGGCCAAGATTCTTGATTGTGGTTCCAGTAGCGCTTTTCAAGGCGTACTTCATAAACCCAGGAGCCTCAATCAACAATCTGACAAAGTGTTTGGATACCCCGCTGGCAAGGTTGAAGTAGCAGGCGCTTTTTCCAAGAATAATTTTTTCAGAGTTATAAAACGCAATATTTCCGATAGTGCCGTTGATCGAAACTAGAATGCTTTGCTCATCCAAGGGCTTTTTATGTTTGGAATGCTCGCTTTCACTAAGGAAGCTCCGATCAACTTGCCGCAACCGTGCGGCAAGTTGAAAATCCCGCTGAATTTGGCGCTATTGACCGCGAAATATCCCGTACGCGCCGCCTTGGCGAGCTTGTCAGCCCATTTCTCCGTGTTACGCGCGTAATTAGCCCATACCCATCAGCTTTTTTCGAGCCATCCATAAATTGGACAAGGCAAACAGCGTGGTCAATTGAGCGGTGTTTTTCATCAGGCCGCGAAAGCGCACTTTCACATAACCGAACTGACGTTTGATCACCCGAAATGGGTGTTCGACCTTGGCCCGTGTCTGGGCTTTGAGGTACTCGATTTTGCGCTTGGCTTTGTACAGCACGCTGCGCTTGCTCAGCTTGGAATAGGTGCTGCGTCGCGCGGCGATTTGCCAAACCACTTCACGGTTTTCATGCTCTTCGCGCTTCTCGACACCGGTGTAACCAGCATCGGCGTAGACCGCGTTTTCCTCGCCGTGCAGCAGTTCGGCAACCTGAGTGACATCGGCTACATTCGCCGCGGTGCCGTGAACGTGGTGAACCAGCCCCGACTCAACGTCGGCACCAATATGGGCCTTCATTCCGAAGAAATATTGATTGCCTTTCTTCGTCTGATGCATCTCTGGATCGCGTTTACCGTCCTCGTTTTTAGTCGAACTGGGCGCGTGGATAATCGTCGCATCGACGATGGTGCCCTGGCGCAGCGAGAGGCCTTTCTCCTGCAAATAACCGTTGATGACCGCCAGGATCGCCGGCGCCAACTTATGTTTCTCCAGCAGGTGCCGGAAGTTCATGATCGTGGTGTCTTCAGGGATCGGCGCGCTCAGGGTCAAGTGCGCAAACTGGCGCATGGGCGTGATTTCATACAGCGCTTCTTCCATGGCAGGATCGCTCAGCGAGAACCAGTTTTGCAGCAAGTGAATGCGCAGCATGGTTTCCAGCGGATACGGTTTGCGGCCACCGCCAGCCTTCGGATAATACGGCTCGATCAACGCCAGTAAACCGCTCCAGGGCACGACCTGATCCATCTCGGCGAGGAACCGTTCGCGGCGTGTTTGCTTGCGCTTGCCCGCGTATTCGAAATCGGAAAAGCTCATCTGGCTCATGAAGCACTCGGGTCAGGTGGTGAGGCTGTATTTCAGCATACTTGGAGACTTGTTCGGAGTTTCCCTAACGGTTTTGGTTTCTGGCTTGATGACTATCTTGCCTCCCGTCAAGTTGTTTCCATTTACAAAGTAATACTCGCCATCCTGGCTGTAAATTGGCGTCCCGTGCAAGCCATCGCCTAATTGTCGCGTTATCTGCGAAAGCCTCACCCACTTCCAGCCTTTGGGCGTTTCAAACGCTTCTTCCTCTGTAGAAATAGGGTCTATCGGTTTTGGCTTTCTGATTTTTCCTTCTGAATGAAGCAGTGCAATCTCGTTAACTATTACTTCCAGCAGATCACTTGCCGGTTCATCCCTAGAATCTTGCGGTTCCAGTTTGCCCATCACGGCCAGTTGCAGCAGGGTTTGCTTGAGAGCGTCGATGCTGGCTTCGGTAGTGAACAGAGCGTGGAAGTGTTCGGCCAGGCGTTGCCAGCTGGCGGCGAAGTCGGGGGACGCGCAGGCCTGGGTCAGGCTGTCGAGCAGCGCCTGCACCAGTTTGGCGTGGGCGCTTTCGGCGTCGGCCTGCTGGGCTTCTAGGCGGTCGCACAGGGCCATCAGTTCATCGACTTTGGCGACGATACGGTGTTGTTCAGCCGTAGGGGGCAGTGGCATTGTTATAGATGCCAGTGACTTACTTGACATGTTTGATATGCCAACGCCCTTTCGATACCCAGATATCTCACCTGAGTAATTTAGCTTTTCAAAGTACCGTTGAGCGTAGTAGGGATGGACGCCACCATAGAACCGAGCCCGATGTACATGGTTTTGAAAGCATATCTCACGCTCTTGATCCCAGACTGCTGCACGCCCAGCCTCTCCTCCTTCACAAATCAATAGATCATTTCTTGTTGCAGTGCAGCGTGCTAAGTCACTTTCTTCCATGAGCATTTGGCGAACATTGGCGAGCTCAAATCGTCCCCAATAGAGATTTGAAGTTGTTATGTAATCCCTAGCAACTCCAGTATTTCTTCCCTTATCCAGTGTTTTCCCAGAGTTGTGTTGAGCAATATCTCCGAAGCGCACCCAGCGCCATCCGCTTGGTAAATCAAATTTACTGATTTCACCAGAAACACTTGGTCCTTGTTCGCTAGACTTCTTCCGACCTGAAGTGTCTTGCGCCTTTGCTTCGGCAATCCGCTTGAGCAACTCGCTGGCCGGCTCATCACTCGGATCTTGCGGCACCAATTTGCCGCGCACAGCCAACTCCAGAATCAATTCACGCAGCTTTTTGATGCCGTTGGTCGCGCCGGCCAGTAGCGGTAGGTTGTCGGTCAGCAGGGTGCTGGCTAGGCGATTGCAGCCCTCTTCCAATTGATTGCGCGCGTTCATATATCGCGCTCCAAGGCTTCGGCCAGCACGGCCTTGAGCTGGTCGCGCAGCTCGCTGATTTCGCCTTGCAGGGCGGCGTAGCCCTGCAGTAGTTCGTCCGGATCGTGGCTGATCTGTTCACCGATATGCGGATTTTTGCAATCGAGGTTCCAGTTGCGTGCTTGCAGCTCTTCGAAGCTGACCTTCCAAGCAAATTCGCCAGTTTGCCGTGCGGCAAAACCATCGGCCTCGTTGCCCCACCAGGCTTCTTCCACGGCAAATTCTTCGATGCGCATGGGCTTGGTTTTGGAGTAGCTCTTGTAGCCTGCCGGGTACTGGTGTTCGTAGAACCACACCTGTTTGGTCGGCGTACCCTTGGTGAAGAACAACAGGTTGGTTTTGATGCCGGTGTAGGGGTTGAATACGCCGTTGGGCAGGCGAACGATGGTGTGCAGATTGCACTCGGTCAGCAGCTTTTCCTTGATGCGGCTCTTGATGCCTTCGCCAAAAAGAAAGCCGTCGGGCAGCACCACGGCGGCTCGGCCACCGTCTTTCAGCAGTTGCATGATCAGCACTAGAAACAGGTCGGCGGTTTCGCGGGTGCGGAAGGCGGCGGGGAAGTTGGTTTCGATGCCGTCTTCTTCCATGCCGCCGAACGGCGGGTTGGCGACGATGCAGTGCACCCGCTCGCTCGGCCCCCAACTGATCAGCGGTTTGCTCAGGGTGTTGTCGTGGCGGATCTGGTTGGGCACCTCGATACCGTGCAGGATCATATTGGTGGTGGCTAGCAGATGTGGCAGTGGCTTTTTCTCCACACCAAAGATGCTGGCCTGCAAGGTGCGTTCGTCTTCGGCGGTTTTTACATAGTGGCTGCGTTTGTGCTCGATTGCGCAGGTGAGGAAACCGCCGGTGCCGCAGGCCGGGTCCATGACCTTTTCTTCCAGCTTGGGGTCGACCATGCGCACCATGAACTCGGTGACCGGGCGCGGGGTGTAGAACTCCCCGGCGTTGCCGGCGTTCTGCAGGTCGCGCAGCAGTTGCTCGTAGAGGTTGCCGAACTCGTGGCGCTCCTGGGCCTTGTTGAAGTCCACGCCTTCCTGAATCTTGTTGATCACTTGGCGCAGCAACTGGCCGGACTTCATGTAGTTGTAGGCGTCTTCAAACACGCTGCGCACCACGAAGGCTGATGGCGTGTTGCTGTATTCGTGCAGATTTTGCAGCTGCGGGAACAGGTTGTTGTCGATAAAGTCCTTCAGGGAGTCGCCAGTCATGCCTTCCGGGTTGGCGGCCCAGGTACGCCAACGACAGCTTTCGGGGATGGGCGAGCGGTAGTTGTCATCCATCAGCTCCCATTCCAGTTCGCGGTCATCGAAGATCTTGAGGAACAGAAGCCAGACCAGTTGGCCTATGCGCTGGGCGTCGCCGTCGACGCCTACGTCTTTGCGCATGATGTCCTGGATGGATTTGATGGTACTGCTAATAGACATGCTTACTTCCTAAACAAATGTTCGCGGTGCCAGGCCAGATAAGCGCGATGACGCACTTCTATCTGACGCAAGCGCAATTCGGGGGTGAGATTCAGCGCGCGAGCGCTATTCGCGTCCAGATCTTCGCCAAGAAGAATCTGCCCTTCGTCATCGAAACTGATCAGGCCCTGATCGAAGGCCAGATCGAGGTTGGGGGTGAGCAGCAAACCATTGTATGGATCGAGACGCTCACTCGCACTGGCTGCGCGCCAGGGTTTGATGTGCGAGGCACGTAATAGCGCGGATACGTAGCAGTCAGTCACTGCGCATCCGCCCCAATAGACCAGCAAAGCGTCGCGGTAACCGCCTTGGCCGATCCGAACTTTGATCAGGGCTTCCCGTTCTGTGTCAGTGATGCCGCTTATTTTAAGCATCACGTCAAGCTGCTCAGACTTGGACATTTCCACGTGCAGGATTGCCGCTGCGCCAAGTCCACGGTGCCTCAGCAGCTCTAGCAGAAGTTGAAGGTCAGTCCGGGAGGAGATATCCAAAGCAACAGCCAGCTTGCTATCTGACCCCGGTACTTTGGGAAACCCCGTCATATTGGTGTTTTTGTATTCCATATTCGGCTCGCTGGGCGAGAGAACTTTGATTTTTCTCCAGCTTGGTGAGTCGAGATGGTCAGGATGAATGAGAAAAGGTTGCTCACAAACAGGGGTGCCCGTTTTACTCATTTTCACGAATACACAGCCATCTAAGGCCGGGTGCTTATAGCCGTTAGCGTGTTTGTTATTGACGGCCAAGGCGTAACCTAGGCGTTGAAGCTCGGCGGCAATTTCAAATGAATTCAGCTTTTGCATGGGTTAGGCGTAAAGCTCGTCTTCCAGTTCATGGATGGCCTTGTTATAGCCGGCTTTGCCGCCAAAGGCCTTGACCAGTTCGATGGGCGCACCGATCTGGCTGAATGGGTCGAGCTGGAGGATTTTGATGTCCTCGATATGCTCGATGCCGGTGTCGGCGTATTTATCCAGCAGCGCTTCCAGCACCTGGCGGGCTGCGCCGGAATACTTGGCGAAGTAGTTGCGCTTTTTCACCTGCTCCGCGCGCTCGCGGCGTGACAGGGCAGGTTGGTCGAAGGCGACGTGGCAGATGAGGTCGAACGGATCGAGGGGCTTGCCGTGTTTCTTTTCCACCTCTTCGGCCAGTGCTTCCCACATCACGCCTTGGGCGGCCATCTCGTCGATGATGGCCTTCTTCTGCTCGGCATCACTCCAGCGCCGGAGGAAGTCATCCAGCGAGACGAACTGTTTTTGCACACAGGCGCGGGTGTAGTCGTGCAGTGATTCGGTGATCAGCCGGCCGTCCGGGCCGTAATACTGCACACGCTCGGCAATGACGTAGATCGGGATGCTGTCGACGACGTACTTGAGGCGCTTCTTGCCGTCATCCTCGCCGGTGAACTCCAGATCATTGCCCTCGGAATCGCTGCCTGCGCTGATGCCGTCTTCATCGGCCAGCGGGTTATCCGGCGGCACGGGCGAATCATCACCTTCGGGGGCATAGATCACCACCGGGTCACCATCGAAGGCCGGGTCGGCAAACAGCTCGGTGGCCTTCTTGAAGTCCATGATGGTGAACCAGTACTTGCCGAAATCCTCGTTGATGCGGGTGCCGCGACCGATGATCTGCTTGAACTCGGTCATCGACTTGATGTGCTGGTCGAGCACAATCAACTTGCAGGTCTGCGCATCGACGCCGGTGGTCATCAGCTTGCTGGTGGTGGCTATGACCGGGTAGCGTTCTTCCGGGTTGATGAAGTTATCCAGCTCGGCCTTGCCTTCCTGGTCATCGCCGGTGATGCGCATGACGTATTTGCGGTTCTCGGCCACACGCTCCGGGTTGAGGTTGACCAGAGCCTGGCGCATTCGCTCGGCATGGTTGATGTCGTCGCAGAAGACGATGGTCTTCTGGTACGGATCGGTGGCCTTGAGGAATTCGCTGACCTTCTGCGCCACTAGCTGGGTGCGTGCCTCGATGACCAGGGTGCGATCCATGTCCTTGAGGTTGTAGATGCGGTCTTCGATCAGCTCGCCATTCTTATCGAGCATGCCCTTGGGCGGCCGCCAGCCTTGCAGATCCTTGTCGAAGTCGATGCGCACCACTTTGTAGGGCGCCAGAAAGCCGTCTTCGATGCCCTGCTTGAGGGTGTAGCTGTAAATCGGCTCGCCAAAGTAGGTGATGCTGGACACCTCCTTTGTTTCCTTTGGCGTGGCGGTAAGGCCGATATGGGTAGCGCTGGAGAAGTAGTCGAGAATCTCGCGCCAGGCGGAATCCTCGGCGGCACTGCCACGATGGCATTCGTCGATCACGATAAGGTCAAAGAAATCGCGGGAGAACTGCTTGTAGATGTTCATCTCTTCTTCAGTGCCGGTGACGGCCTGATAGAGCGACAGGTAGATCTCGTAGGAGGTGTCGATCTGCCGTTTGGCGATCTTGGTCATCGCTTGGCCGAACGGCTTGAAGTCGTTGTTCTTGGTCTGGTCGACCAGGATATTGCGGTCGGCCAGAAAGAGGATGCGTTTCTTCTGCTTGGACTTCCACAGCCGCCAGATGATCTGGAAGGCGGTGTAGGTTTTGCCGGTGCCGGTGGCCATGACCAGCAGCACGCGACCCTGACCACGTGCCACTGCTTCAACGGTGCGGTTGATGGCGTTCATCTGGTAGTAGCGCGGCATACGCCCGGTGCCGTCGTCGTAGTAGGGCGCTGCGATCTTGTGTTGGGCTTGGTCATCCAGGCCCTTCCACTGGCAGTAGCGCTGCCAGAGCTCGTCAGGGCTGGGGAACTGGTCGAGGCGCAGCTCGATTTCTACCTGATCGCCCGTGCCGCTGCGGTCATGGAATAGAAAGCCATCGCCATTGCTGGAAAACACGAACGGCACATCCAGCGCCTCGGCATAGCCCAGGGCCTGCTGCATGCCCGAGCCAACTGAGTGCTTGTTGTCCTTCGCCTCGATCACGGCGATGGGCAGGTTGGCCTGGTGGTAAAGGATGAAGTCGGCACGGCGGGACTCTCCCCGGCTATGTAGCTTGCCCCGGACGATGATGCGGCCCTTTGTGAAGCTGACTTCCTCGCGCACCTGCTTGTGCATGTCCCAGCCGGCTTGCTGGACTGCTGGGACGATGAACTTGCTGCAGATATCCCGCTCGGAAAGCGACTTTTTGTCCATAACTCCAATTCCCTTTCAAGCCGGTAAGGTCGCTCCATTCCGGCACTGCTGATCGTGTTCTATTTGCGCAAATGTACCTTGTTTAGCGTTGATCAGGGGGAGAGACGGTCAGATTGGGCGGCTAAAGTAGTAGGCGAGAGAAACGGCTGTCATAACAGCGCTTTTGTCTTACGTCGTCCCCGCTGTTCTTTTTATTTTTTATTCTTTCTTTTTAGGGGCTCAGTCTGAGCTGGTTTTCGACGCGATAGAGCTCTAGATGAGCTCTATCGACACCCTAGGCGGCTCAGATGGATACGTATCACTCTGAGCTGTGTATAACACCGTCACTGCGGTTGAGGTTTCTCCGTAGCTTGTCCCGTATGCCTGCTGGCAACCTGTCCAGGTCGGTGAGCAATGAGTCTAAATTGATTTGGGAGTTTCCCCTGGCCAGATTGATTTGTAGGTTCAGTCGCTCGATATTCAGAGTTCTCGTACCTACGAGATTGCCTGTAGCAAGTGCGTTTTTGATCTCGGAAACCGCATGCTGGGCGGTACTCGGCACATAACTCCAGGCAGCTACGGCGAGGGGCCGACCGTCCTCGGTAACCTGAATTTTTTCGCGTAGGGTGTAAATGTTGGAGCGACCAGATCTTTTCTTTGTGATAAGCCCTGCCGTTTCTAGAACCCTTAACGCACGTTTGATTTGTGCAGGACTGACGCCTGACTGCTCAGAAATTCGTTCGATGCCTGGATGCGCTGTACCTGAGGAATAATTTGCGTGCGCCTTGATAACGGCATAAACCGTAAACGCATGGGGGCCGATTCGCGCTACTTCACCTTGATCGATCATAGCCCTGAAAACATGGAACCATTGGGTCTGTGCGTGCAGTGGGGATAGGGCGTTAGTCATTGTCATGTTCCCCGCGAAGCTGCACGCGCGGCCGGCTCAGGATCCAGGCAGATATTTCGGTGCTGAGCCAGCCCACCGATCTGCTGCTGCCCAAGTCATACGGAGCAGGGAATTTTCCCGCCGCTATGTCGCGATAGATCGTGGATCTCTTTTTCCCAACCGCGAATTCAACGTCAGGAAGACGTAGGAAGCGCGGCTCATCAGAGCCAAGTGCAATAGCATGTGCTGACATTTATCAATGCTCAGGCGGTGGCGTTGCGGCGATCCTCAAGTGCTGCAATACGCATATGTGTTGGGAGTGGCGCTCGGACTTTCCTACTGCGAAGCAGGGAGTTTGTTGGGACCCGTGTTACGGGTCTCCGAGTTTTATTGCCGGCGACAGCTGTTCGGATGACAGCTGAAGCTGTGTCTTGGGCGTGGGGGAGAGGAAAGACCCAGCTGGTACGGAATAGGAGTACGTAGGTTTTTAGCAGCCTTGCTGCAGGCGAGCACGTGCAGCAAGGCCCTGCGAGATGCTGGCGATACCCCGATGAGGTAGCCAGAAAATCCATTTGCTAACAGCAGATGGACTTTGAATTCTTAACGCCGTAACCGGGGCAGCGTGACGATCCCATGAAGACCTATGAACGTCCGAGGGATGTCTGATTTTTACCAAGCGAGGATCGGTATTGCAAGCCCAAGCTATGAGATCAGGCCTTGATGGCATCAAGGTAATCTGACCAGCGCTGCATCATGTCGCGGCGCTCTGGCAGAAATGAGGTTCGGTCGTATGCACGTCCCAGCGGATTTTTTACCGTGTGCGCAAGCTGATGCTCCAAGAGGTCGGGGCGAAATCCCAGCACCTCAGCACCTATGGTTCTCGCGGTCGCACGAAAGCCGTGCCCTGTCATTTCGTCGCCGCTGATGTCCATGCGGCGTAACGCACTGAGAACGGCATTGTTGGACATCGGTCGATCGCCTCCTCGGGCTGAGGGGAAGGCATATCGATGTCTACCGGTGAGTGGTTTAAGCTCGCGCAGAACAGCGATTGCTTGCTGACTGAGGGGAACCAAATGATCCGGGCGATCCTGTTTAGTGACAGTGAGTCCTTTCATCTTGTGGCCGGGAATCAACCACTCGCCCGCATCCAGATTGACCTCCGACCACTCCATGTGGCGCAAGTCACCGGGCCGGCAGAACAGCAACGGGGCCAGTTTGAGTGCACAACAAACAGGCAGTGTTCCCGTGTAGCTATCCAGTGCTTTGAGCAGTGCGCCGAGTTTTTCAGGATCGGTCACGGCGGCAAAGTGTTTCACCCGCTTTGCTGGGAGCGTACGAGAGAGGTTACCAATCTGGTTGGGTGGGGTGATTCCGGCAGCTTCGGCGAACTCGAAAATCTGTTTGTAGATTTGGGCTACACGACGCGCCGTCTCACGAGCACCGCGCTTGATGATGCGCTGGAGGTTTTCGACCAGCATGGGCGTGGTGATGCTGCTGATCGGGAGTTTTCCCAGCCAGGGGAAGGCATTGAGCTCAAGGCGCTGCCGCACCGTACGGGTGTACTCCGTATCCCAGGTTGACTCGCGAATAGTGAGCCATTGCTTTGCGACCGATTCAAAGGTGTGTTGGTGATCGAGCTGGCTGACCACCTTGGCCATGCGTCTTTGCAGCGAAGGGTCTTGTCCGCCAGCAAGCTGAATACGAGCGTCATCACGTTTGCGACGGGCTTCCTGCAGGCCGACCTCGGGGTAAACGCCAAGGGCCAGGCGTTTTTCCTTTCCCAGAAAGCGGTACTTCAAGCGCCAGTAACGGCCTCCATTGGGCTGTACCTCTAGGTACAAGCCCTGTTCGTCATACAAGCGGTACGGCTTGTCCTGGGGCTTGGCGTTGCGGCAGTTGGTGTCTTTCAGGGGCATTGGGGGCACATCCTCTCCGAGCGAGCTGATGAGCGTTTTATGCCCCCATATATGCCCCCGTCAACCGTGGGATGCCCTGGGATTAAGTGGGAAAACGCGGGCAAGAAAAAAGCCGTAAAGCTTTGATTTCTCTAGGCTTTACGGCTTTTCTGGGTCTTCCCGGGAAGACAAATTGGTGGAGCCGGGGGGATTTGAACCCCCGTCCGCCAGTACTCCGCTGTCGGTACTACATGCGTAGCCGTGTCTATTAAGTTAACCCTCAGCGACCCGACGGGCAGGGTGCTTTGGGCGAGTTGTGTAAGTTTTAGCCGCTTCGTCCACAACGTACTGCACGGCGATTCTGTTCTATATGACAATCACTTTGGGTTTACAGACATCCCCTGATGATTGCTGGACCCGAAGGTACCAGGAGGGAAGGGCTAAGGCTGCTTACGCAGCGAGAGCGTATTCCCCGTAGGTTTCGTCATTGGCAACTATAGAAAGTTGCAACAGTGGATTTACGAGTTCTGTTACCAACTCGGCATGCACCTAAAGGTTCGCAACCGGCGTCGAATCCTAAACGGCCCCGTGCTTGTTGCTCGATGTGTTCGTGAGCGACAAGCCTGTGCAGTGTACGTCAAACGGTCACAGAAGGCCAACCCGAAAGGTTGGCCTTGAGCGGTTGGCGGGTTATGGGTTGCCGCCCTTGTCCAGGTTCTGCAGGTCTTGCAGGGCCTTGGATGTGATCTCGATGCACTTCTTCTCATCGCCGGACGCATGGGCTGCCTTGGCTTGGGAGACGGCAGTGTCGATCTCGCCGCTTTTGCCAGTGCTGTCAGTGGCGAGCAAGGCCTTGCCGTTGTTGATTTTATCCAGGTTGATCTGGCAAAGATCTGCCTCGTTACCTGCCGCAAACACGGGTGAGGCCAGCATCGCAGCGGTAACGAATACACCAGCCAGTACGGAGCGCTTCATGGGTATCTCCTTGTGCAAAGAGGTCTCGATGCTGCGCGGTACGTGCGGGCAGCCGGCGAGGTCATGGGTCGGCCCCGGGTGCCCGGGGCTTAAACAAGTGACTACGCCAGTGCGCAGGGGTTCGTTTTTATTGTGCGGGCCTGGGTCACCCGGTCGACCAGGTAGACCAAGCCATGGTAATCGATCCCACCGTGTTGGGTCAGACCGATCTCGCAAGTGCGGCTGGTGGAAATGCCTTCGCTGCAGTACTGCACGGCGTCTTTAAGGGAGCGCAGGGAGTGAGCGTTGAGTTCCGGGGTCGTGAAGCCTTTGTCGCCGGCGAACCCGCAGCAGTGGATGCCCTCGGGGATTACCACGTTGTTGCTGCAACGCCGGGCCAGGTCGATCAGGGCCTGGCTTTCGCCCAGGTGCTGGGTGCTGCAGGTGACATGCACGGCTATCGGCGCATCCTGGGGTGTGAAGTCCAGGCGGTCCATCAGGTGCGTGCGGATAAAGCGGACCGGGTCGTAGAGGTCCAGGCGCGTTTGTCCAAGGTCCTGGACCAGGCGCAGGGTGCAGGGGCTGGTGTCGCAGTAGATCGGGTCGAGCCCGCCACGGCTGGCGTGGAGCAGGGCGCCCAGCAGTTCCTGGCGTTTGTGCTCGGCCTGTTCGGCGTAGCCTTTGGAGGCGAACGGCTGGCCGCAGCACAGGCTGTCGGGATTGTCCGGAATGACCACCTGATAGCCGGCTTTTTCCAGCAGGCCACGGGTTTTGTCGTACAGCGACATCTGCTCTTTATCCCCGGCCGCAGGCCCCATTGCTCGCGACACACAAGCTGCGAGGTAGACCACCCGCGGGCGTTCATCGGTGACGGCGGGGCTGAAACGGATGGCTTTTTCCGGCTGCGGCATGGCGTTGGACCACTGCGGGATTTGCCCTTTGGACAGTTTGGTCACGGTGGCCGAGAGTTTCGTCAGACGGGGGGCGCCGAGCAGCAGGCGGGCGCCATTGGCCACGTGCAGGGTGAAGCGTGCACCTTGCAGCGCTGTGGAGAAATGGCTGGCTAGCCACTCGGCAGTTTTCGTACTGGCGGCTTCACGGCTACACAGCTTTTTCACCAGGTCGCCGGTATTGATGCCTACCGGGCAGCGTTGGGCGCATAACCCGGTGGCGGCACACGTGTCGATGCCTTGATAGTGATACGCCGCTTCCAGTTCGGTGGTGTCGATGCCGGCGCGTTTGCGAGCCTGGATATCGCGCCAGATCACGATGCGCTGGCGTGGGCTCAGGGTCAGGCCCTTGGAGGGGCATACCGGCTCGCAGAAACCGCATTCGATGCACTTATCCACAATCTCGTCGGCGGCCGGCAGGGGCTTGAGGTTTTTGAGGTGGATTTGCGGGTCTTCGCTCAACACCACGTCCGGGTTGAGAATGCCGTTGGGGTCGAGCAGGCGCTTGAGCTGCCACATCAACTGATAGGCATCGCGGCCCCATTCCAGCTCGACGAAGGGCGCCATGTTACGACCGGTACCGTGTTCGGCCTTCAGCGAGCCACCGAACTCCACGGCCACCAGTTGCGCCACGTCATCCATGAACGCCTGGTAGCGTGTGACTTCTTGCGCGCTGTTGAAGCCTTGGGTGAAGACAAAGTGCAGATTGCCCTCCAGAGCGTGTCCGAAAAGGATGGCTTCGTCGTAGTGGTGTTTGTCGAACAGCTCGATCAAGCGATTCACGCCGATGGCCAGTTGCTCGACCGGGAAGGTCACGTCTTCAATGATCACCGTGGTGCCGGTCTTGCGTACTGCGCCGACGGCAGGGAAGGTGTCCTTGCGGATCGCCCACAGGCGCGCGTTTTCCACCGGGTCTTCGGTGAAGTCGACTTGCTTTTCGACCGGGAAGTTGGCCAGCGACGCCATGATCAGCGCCAGTTGCTCATGGAGCAGTGACGACGAAGCTGCGCGGGATTCGATCAAGAGCGCGCAGGCACCTTCCGATAGCTGTTGTACGAAAGCAGGCATGCCAGGTTTATCCTGCACCGAGCGCATGCTGCGCCGGTCCAACAGCTCGACTGCCGACACAGGCTGGGTTTTCAGCACGGTCACGGCGTTGCAGCAGGTTTCTACATCGGGGAATACGATCAGGGCCGAAGCCTTGTTCGGGTGATCGATTACGGTGTCGTAGGTCACCGCACTGATAAAGCCCAAGGTGCCTTCGGAGCCCACCAGCAAATGGCTGAGGATATCCAGTGGCTCGTCGAAATCTATCAGGGCGTTGAGTGACAGGCCGGTGGTGTTTTTCAGACGGTATTTATGGCGGATTTTTGCTGCCAATTCAGAATTGGCCCGGGTCTCGCGGCCCAGGGAGGCCAGGCGTTCCAGCAATTGGCGGTGTTGCTCGCGGAAGGCCGCGACGCTGGCGGCATCCTCGGTATCGAGGCGGCTGCCGTCGGCCAGCACCAGGCGAATCCCGGCCAGGGTGTGGTAGGTGTTCTGGGCGGTGCCGCAGCACATGCCGCTGGCATTGTTGGCGACAATCCCGCCGATCTTGCAGGCGTTGATCGACGCTGGATCCGGGCCGATCTTGCGCCCGAACGGCGCGAGCCAGGCGTTGGCCTGGGCTCCGATCACCCCCGGTTGCAGGCGGATTTGCGTACCTTGGCCACGAATCTCGCGCCCGTTCCAGTTATCGCCGAGCACGATCAACACCGAATCGCTGATGGCCTGTCCCGAGAGACTGGTGCCGGCTGCGCGAAAGGTCACTGGCACGCGGTCGCGCTGTGCCAGTTGCAGCAACTCGACGACTTCATCTTCCGATTCGACACGGATCACCAGTTGTGGGATCAGTCGGTAGAAACTGGCGTCGGTGCCGAAAGCCAGGGTGGAAAGAGGGTCGTCGAAGCGCCGATTTTTCGGGATTAGTCGTGCGACAGCATCAAGGAACGCGATGGGCAGACTCATGTGTCCTCCAGGATCGGCAGCACCCCGTCTGAGGAGCCTGTGCATCACGGTCCAGTAGACGGGGTTGTGAATAGCTGACGCCGCAAAGCGGCTGCGGCGTCGGTTCTTACGGTATTGCCTGTGGTCTTAATGCACCAGCATGCCGGTGAACCAGTACGCCTGGGCGTAGGTGATCAGGCCGACAATCGTGGCGAAAAACAGGCTGTGCTTGAGGGTAAAGCGGAATAGGTCGGATTCCTTGCCCACCAGGCCGGTCGCGGCACAGGCCACGGCGATCGATTGCGGGGAAATCATCTTGCCGGTTACGCCGCCACTGGTGTTAGCCGCTACCAGAAGGGTGTCGTTGACGCCGATCTGGTGTGCGGTAGTGGCTTGCAGGGAGCTGAACAGGGCGTTGGACGAAGTGTCGGAACCGGTGAGGAATACGCCCAGCCAGCCAAGGAATGGCGAGAAGAACGGGAATGCTGCGCCAGTGCCGGCCAATACCAGGGCCATGGTCGAAGACATGCCGGAGTAGTTGGTCACGAATGCGAAGGCCAGCACCATGCCGATGGACAGGATCGGCCAGCGTAGTTCGTAGAAGGTCTCTTTTAAAGTGGTAAGACCAGTTTTTAAGTTGATCTTCAACACCAGCATCGAGATCAGTGCAGAGAAGAAAATCGCTGTGCCGGTAGCGGAAATCGGGTCCAGTTTGAACACCGCGGGAATGGCAGTGGGGTTGATGACGATGGGGGCAACCTTGATCACCATCTGGTCCAGGTGCGGAATTGCAAAGTTGAACACCCAGCTGTACATCGACCCGCCGGCGGCGAACATAGCCTTGAATGGCTTGAGGGTCCAGATGGTGACCAGAACGGTCAGGATCAGGAATGGCGACCAGGCCTTGAAAATTTCCATCAGGCTGTAACGCGAAGCCACACTAGTGCGCGGCTGGCCGAAACCGCCGACGCTGCCGGTGATGGAAATGCTGGAGGTGGCGCCGGCAATCTGGGCACCTGCGGTACGCTTGGGCTGCCAGACTTTCAGAAACAAGGTCAGGGAAATCAGGCTGGCCAGGGCCGAGGTGATGTCAGGCAGTTCGGGGCCGATAAAGTTGGACGTGAAGTATTGGGTGATGGCAAAGCTCAAGCCGGCCACCAGGGCGGCCGGCCAGGTTTCCTTGACGCCGCGTACACCATCCATCATGAACACCAGCCAGAACGGCACGAACAGCGACAGCAGTGGCAGTTGGCGGCCGGTCATGGCGCCGATCTTGAAGGCGTCGATGCCGGTGACTTGGCCTGCGACGATGATCGGGATCCCCAGGGCGCCGAACGCCACTGGCGCAGTGTTGGCAATCAGGCACAGGCCGGCGGCGTACAGTGGGTTGAAACCCAGCCCTACCAGCAGCGCGGCAGTAATCGCCACCGGTGCACCGAAACCGGCGGCACCTTCGAGGAATGCGCCGAAGCAGAAGCCGATCAACAGTACTTGCAGGCGCTGGTCATCGGTAATCGACAGCACCGAGCTGCGGATGACTTCGAACTGGCCGCTTTTGACCGTCAGTTTGTAGAGGAATACCGCGGCGACGATGATCCAGGCGATTGGCCACAGGCCGTAGGCAAAGCCATAGCCGGCAGCGGCGAATGCCATATCGACCGGCATCTGGAAGGCAAAGATCGCGACGAGGATTGACAGCGCCAGGGTGATGCTCCCGGCAACATGGCCTTTGAGGCGAAACACCGCCAGGGCCAGGAAGAAAAAGACGATAGGAATAACGGCGGCCAGTGCGGACAGGCCAAGGCTGCCGAGTGGGCTATAGAGCTGTTGCCAGGTTTGCATATGGGGTGGCCCCTAATTGTTGTTGGTCATGCATATTCAGTCGATTTGGGTAATTGGTAAGACCAATTTACAATCACTGATGGCTAGGTTAAGAGCCTTCGGGGTGATGTGTCAATTTGCCGCCTGAGAAACTTTGGTCGCATGTCGACGGGCGTGGGGTCTGATCGGTGTAATCAAAGGGGCTCTGATAGGTGCCGGCAGCGCGGCAATAGGCCAGAATAGAGGGCCCGGCGAGTGGCCGGGATCGTGGAGAGTCAGTTATGGCGTTTGATCAGGTGCGTCAGCGCCGTTTGTCCGACGATATTGTCGAGCAGCTTGAGGGCATGATCCTTGAGGGCACGTTGAAATCGGGCGAGCGATTGCCCGCCGAGCGCGCACTGGCTGAACAGTTCGGTGTGTCGCGCCCGTCGTTGCGCGAGGCGATCCAGAAGCTGGCGGCCAAGGGGTTGCTGGTCAGTCGCCAGGGCGGCGGCAATTATGTGGTGGAGACGCTGGGTTCAACCTTCAGCGACCCATTGCTGCATCTGCTGGAAAACAATCCCGAAGCCCAGCGTGATCTGCTGGAGTTTCGTCAGACGCTCGAGGCGTCTTGTGCCTATTACGCCGCGCTGCGCGCCACGGAAGTGGACCGCGAGCGGCTGACTGCAGCTTTTGATGCCTTGCAGGATTGCTACGCGCGGGATGATGAGGTGAGCCGTGTTGAAGAAGGCGCGGCCGATGCCAGGTTTCACTTGGCTATCGCTGAAGCCAGTCACAATGCGGTATTGCTGCACACCATTCGCGGCTTGTTTGATCTGCTCAAGCGTAACGTGGTGACCAATATCGGTGGCATGTACCAGCAGCGCACCGAAACCCGGGATATGCTGATCGGTCAGCATCGGGATTTGTACCTGGCGATAATCGAAGGGCGGGCGGAGCAGGCGCGGGAGGTTTCAACACGTCACCTGCTGTATGTGCAGGAAGTGTTGGAAGAAGTGCGTCAGGAAGTGCAGCGCATGGCCAGGGCGGAGCGACGCAAGGGAATGTAGCCTGCAATTGCGGCGCAGGGAGCAGGCTCCCTGGCCACACAGGCTCGTATCAAGGACTGGGGAAGATCAGTCTTCCTTGCCCTTGTTGCGTACGGCACGCTGCAATTCCCGATTGGAGTCGCGCTCGCGTTCGGTATCGCGTTTGTCGTATTCCTTCTTGCCCTTGCCCAGTGCGATCTCGCACTTGACCAGGTGCTTGCTCCAGTACCACGACAGGCAGACGCAGGCGTAGCCCTTCTGCTGTACGGCCGCGGCGAGCTTTTCCAGTTCGCGCGCATTGAGCAGCAGCTTGCGTGTACGTACCGGGTCGGCAATGACGTGGGTGCTGGCGGTCATCAGCGGCGTGATGTGACTGCCGAGCAGCCAGGCCTCACCATCCTTGAGCAGCACGTAACTGTCGACCAGTTGCAACTTGCTGGCGCGCAGACTTTTTACTTCCCAGCCGGCCAGGACCAGACCAGCCTCGAACCGATGCTCGATGAAGTAATCGTGTCGCGCCTTTTTGTTCTGCGCGATGGTCCCTGTTGGGTGTTTCTTTTGTTTAGCCATAGGGGCGGCATTATAGGGAGTTGCGAGCGTGTCGGCTACGGTCAACCTGCGTGCTTGAGCGTGTTGGATGAATCCCGGACAATACCGCCAGTTTTCTGGTTTTTTTCTCTCGCGAATTGGGCAGTCTTTTCGCGATGTTTGCCGCTCAGCTTCGGAAATAACGCTCCCATGACGACGCATATTCAACGCTCGGCGCTGCTGCCTTACCCGGCGCAAGCGCTCTATGACCTGGTTAACGACGTCGCGAGCTATCCGGATTTCCTGCCCTGGTGCTCTTCATCCATGGTGCTGGAGAGCAGCGATGAGCATATGCGTGCAAGTATTGAGGTGTCCAAGGGTGGGCTTGGCCAGAAGTTTGTGACGAGCAATGTCCTCGTCCCTGGTCGATCCATCGAGATGAACCTGGAGGAGGGACCGTTCACTCAGTTGCATGGTGTCTGGGTATTCAAGCCATTGGGGGAGAAGGCGTGCAAGATCAGCCTGGACCTGACCTTTGATTACGCAGGCTCCATTGTTCGGGCAACCTTGGGGCCGTTGTTCAACCAGGCGGCGAACACTTTGGTGGATGCGTTTTGCCAGCGGGCCAAGCAACTGCATGGCTGAATCGCTGATTGAAATTGAGGTGGTCTACGCCGCTGTTGGCCGTCAGCGGTTGTTGAGCCTGGCGGTTGCGCCGGGTACAAGCCTACGGGCGGCGGTGCTGGCGTCAGGCATTGCGGCACAGTTTCCCGAACTGGATATTGCCCGTTGTCCCTTGGGGATCTTTGGCAAGGTCGTGGCGGACTCTGAAACCCGTAGCGTGCAGGCCGGTGATCGCATCGAAATCTATCGCCCTTTATTGGCAGACCCTAAAGAGGTGAGACGCTTGCGAGCGGCAAAAGCAGCCGGGGCTCGGCGGCAAAATCCATAACCTGTGCAATAGCAGGCAACAAAAAGCCCGGCATGCCGGGCTTTTTGTTGCGCGATAAATTATTGCGGGCTTGTATCCAGAGGTTCTGGGGTTGGCACCGGAACGGTTTCTACGCTGTCGATATCTTTCTGGATTGTGTCCAGCAAGGAGCCAGGCTTGGCCGGCACCTCGGACTTGGGTTGTTCAGTGTTCTGCGCTGGCGCAGTGACGCTGGTCCCGCTGTCCTTGCCCAACAGGGCTTCATCGCGGCTGACGCCGGGCATGAAGTCACCGGAAAGGCTGACGAGTTGGTCATTGCCATTAAAAATGACACTGACGCGCTCCTGTTGGCGTTCCCCGCCTCCAGGCTGCAGGCTATAGAGGTAATCCCAGCGATCGGCATGGAATGTGTCGGTCAGCAGGGGATTGCCCATGATAAACCGTACTTGCCGTCGGGTCATTCCCGGGCGTAACTGGTCTATCATGTCCTGCGTGACGACATTGCCCTGCTGGATGTCGATTTTGTAAACCCCGGGGAATGAACAACCGGCGAGTGCGAGCAGTCCCACAAGGGTGAAACTGGTTAGCAAGAGCTTGGTGTTTTGCATCGGTGGGCGACTTCCACTATCTTGGCTGGGACAACGTAAACGCCGATCATACCCGTATTAAGAGAAGCTGCGAAGCAGCATCCGCGAGAAAGCTAACCATGGTTGAAAATAGCGAACTACGCAAAGCCGGTCTTAAAGTGACTCTGCCACGAGTCAAGATTCTACAAATGCTCGATTCCGCCGAGCAGCGCCACATGAGTGCCGAAGATGTCTACAAGGCGCTGATGGAGTCTAACGAGGACGTCGGCCTGGCCACGGTTTACCGTGTACTGACCCAGTTTGAAGCCGCAGGGCTGGTGGTTCGTCATAATTTCGACGGCGGTCATGCAGTTTTTGAACTGGCTGACGGTGGTCATCACGACCACATGGTTGACCTGGATACCAATGAGGTTATCGAGTTCACCAGTCCTGCAATCGAGAAGCTCCAGCATGAGATCGCTGAGCAGCATGGATTCGATTTGGTGGACCATAATCTGGTCCTGTACATACGTAAGAAAAAGTAAGAAAACCACGCAGACTCACTCTGCGAAACGATCGAAGGCGACCCTAGGGTCGCCTTCGTGCTTTCTGTCGATGGAAAATCGGGCTGGAATGGGGGTCAGGCCTTTGCAGTCACCACCATTTTCTTCGCATGAGCCAGGGACTCCTTGGTTAGGTCGATGCCGCCGAGCATGCGCGCGACTTCTTCTACTCGCTCGGTCTTGTTGAGTTTGGACACCGCGGTATGCGTTGCGTGGCTGCCCCGCACTTTATGCACAAACAGGTGCTGATGCCCTTGGGCTGCCACCTGGGGCAAGTGGGTAACGGTCAAGACTTGGCCGCGTTCGCCGAGGCGGCGCAGCAATTGGCCAACAATTTCTGCCGTCGGCCCTCCGATCCCCACGTCCACCTCGTCGAATACCAGTGTTGGTACACGCGAGGTCTGGGCAGTGATGACCTGGATCGCCAGGCTGATCCGTGACAGTTCGCCACCAGACGCCACCTTGGCCAGTGCCTTGAGGGGTTGGCCCGGATTGGCGCTGACCAGCAGCTCGACCTGCTCCAGGCCATTGGGCTGCAGTTCATTGCCGCTATTGGCGTGCAACTCAATGGTAAAGCGCCCTCCTGGCATGCCCAGGCGTTGGATTTCCTGTTCCACGGCGCAGGCCAGGCCGGTTGCGGCCTGGTGCCGCAGATCACTCAGCTCCCGCGCTTTTTCCTGGTAGTGACGGGCGAAAGAGGCCAGCTCATCGCCCAAGCGCTCGATGGATTCATCGTTGGCATTCAGAGTTTCGATCTCATCCAGCAGTTTTTGCTGCATGGCTACCACTTCGGTCGGCTGGATCCGATGTTTGCGCGCCAGGGTATAGATAGTGTCGAGACGTTCTTCGATCTCTTGAAGGCGTGCCGGGTCGGCATCGAAGTGGTCAAGGAAGCGGTTCAGTTCGCCAACAGCTTCTTCTACCTGGATCTGCGCACTGGTCAGCAAGGTAGTGGCTTCATTCAGTGATCCAGAGCCGCTGTTTACGCTCGACAGGCGGTTAAGGCTTGTCGTCAGTGCATTCAACACATTGCCGGAATCGCTTTCGCTGCATTGCTCGACAACCTGGCGGCAGATGCCCAGCAGGGTTTCGGCATTGGTCAGGTTCTTGTGCTCCTGCTCCAGCTGTTCCAGCTCGGTCTCGCCCAGTCCCAGGCTTTCCAGCTCTTCCAACTGATAGCTGAGGAGTTGGTGGCGGGCCCGCTGCTCGTCGCCGGAGTTGGACAGTCGCTCCAGCTCCTGGCGGGTCTGGCGCCAGCGCTGTGCGGCCAGTTGCACTTGGCGCGCCAGGTCGGTTGCGCCGGCGTACTCATCCAGCAGCCTGCGATGGGTGTCGGTTTTTAGCAGGGATTGATGCTCGTGCTGGCTGTGGATGTCGATCAACAGCTCGCCAAGGGCCTTCAGGTCGCCGAGGGGGCAGGGCGTGCCATTGATATAGCCTCGGGAGCGGCCCTCGGCAGTGATCACGCGGCGCAGGATGCATGGGCTGTCGTTATCGAGGTCGCGCTCGGCGAGCCAGGCACTGGCTTCCGGGATATCTGCCAGGTCAAAAGTCGCCAGGATATCGGCCTTGTCTGCACCGGGGCGAACCACGCCGCTGTCGGCGCGATCGCCCAGGGTCAGGCCCAGGGCGTCGAGCATGATCGACTTGCCGGCACCGGTTTCACCTGTGATTACGCTCATCCCGCGATCCAGTTCAAGATCCAGGTGCTCAACGATGGCGTAGTTATGTACGGACAGGTGAACCAGCATGATGGCCGCTCCCAGACTTTAGGTCTGTTTATTTATACAGTGTTTTGTTTGGCGCTGACAATCCTGCGCCTTAGCTCAATTTGCTTGGATGACAGCGGTTTTTAGTGCGATGTGGAATGTGCGGGGAAGTATGAGACGGGACATGTCTGCCCTTGAACCTGGAAATTGTGGCCCCATATACCGGAACAGAAGCGCGAGTTGAGTTCGCGCAGGATTTTGAAAGGAGAAAACTATGGCTGACGAACAGACGCTGGATACGCAAAACCCAGACGCCAACCAGGCCTCGCAGGCAGCAGGTGAAGACCTGGCGGCTCGTGTGCAAGTGCTCGAAGAGCAACTGGCAGGCGCTCAGGATCAGGCTTTGCGTGTTGCTGCCGATCTGCAGAACGTCCGCCGCCGTGCCGAGCAGGATGTGGAAAAAGCCCACAAGTTCGCGCTGGAGAAGTTTGCCGGTGATCTGCTGCCGATCATCGACAGCCTGGAGCGCGGCCTGGAGCTGTCCAGCCCGGACGACGAAAACATCCGTGCCATGCGCGAAGGGATCGAACTGACCCTGAAAATGTTTCAGGACACTCTGAAGCGTTATCAGTTGGAAGCTATCGATCCACAAGGCGGCGAGCCGTTCAACGCAGAGCATCACCAGGCTATGGCCATGCAGGAAAATGCTGACCTTGAGCCCAATAGCGTGTTGAAGGTGTTCCAGAAGGGGTACCAGCTTAATGGTCGCCTGTTGCGCCCGGCGATGGTGGTGGTGAGCAAGGCTCCCGCACCGGTTTCGCCATCGATTGACGAGCAGGCTTGAAATCGTTCGTAACGACCCCATTTATAAGTCAAGCGTTTAAGTGCTACCGCAGTTAGCCACCACTGCTGCGGCAACCAAATCCAAAGTTTCGGGAGAGTGAATCATGGGCAAAATTATCGGTATCGACCTGGGGACTACCAACTCCTGCGTCTCCGTGCTGGAAAATGGCGTATCCAAGGTTATTGAAAACGCCGAAGGTGCACGGACTACCCCTTCCATCGTGGCTTACGCCAACGACGGCGAAATCCTGGTAGGCCAGTCTGCCAAGCGTCAGGCTGTGACCAACCCGCATAACACCCTGTACGCGGTGAAGCGTTTGATCGGTCGTAAGTTCGACGAAGAAGTCGTACAGAAAGACATCAAGATGGTTCCGTACAAAATCGCCAAGGCCGACAACGGTGACGCCTGGGTTGAAGTGAACGGCCAGAAAATGTCGCCACCGCAAATCTCGGCTGAAATCTTGAAAAAGATGAAGAAGACTGCCGAAGACTACCTCGGTGAAGCAGTGACTGAAGCGGTGATCACCGTTCCAGCCTACTTCAACGACAGCCAGCGCCAGGCGACCAAAGACGCCGGCCGTATCGCGGGCCTGGATGTAAAACGTATCATCAACGAACCAACCGCGGCCGCTCTGGCCTATGGCATGGACAAGGCCAAGGGCGACCACACCGTGATCGTTTATGACCTGGGTGGCGGTACTTTCGACGTTTCCGTGATCGAAATTGCTGAAGTCGATGGCGAGCACCAGTTCGAAGTGTTGGCGACCAACGGTGACACGTTCCTGGGTGGTGAGGACTTTGATATTCGTCTGATCGACTACCTCGTTGACGAATTCAAGAAAGAAAGCGGCATGAACCTCAAGGGTGACCCGCTGGCGATGCAGCGCCTGAAAGAAGCTGCTGAAAAGGCCAAGATCGAGCTGTCTTCGAGCAATTCGACCGACGTGAACCTGCCGTACATCACCGCAGACGCCACCGGTCCTAAGCACTTGAACGTGAAGATCTCGCGCGCCAAGCTGGAATCGCTGGTTGAAGACTTGGTTCAACGCACCATCGAGCCTTGCCGCATCGCCCTGAAAGACTCGGGTATCGATGTCGGCTCGATCAACGACGTGATTCTGGTCGGTGGTCAGACCCGTATGCCGCTGGTACAGCAGAAGGTCACCGAGTTCTTTGGCAAAGAAGCGCGTAAAGACGTCAACCCGGACGAGGCCGTTGCCATGGGTGCTGCCATCCAGGGTGCGGTATTGGCCGGCGACGTGAAAGACGTGCTGCTGCTGGACGTCAGCCCGCTGACCCTGGGTATCGAAACCATGGGTGGCGTGATGACCGCGCTGATCGAGAAAAACACCACGATTCCTACCAAGAAATCGCAAGTGTTCTCGACTGCCGATGACAACCAGGGTGCAGTGACCATTCATGTGTTGCAGGGTGAGCGTAAGCAGGCTGCGCAGAACAAGTCCCTGGGCAAGTTCGATCTGGCTGAGATTCCACCAGCTCCACGTGGTGTGCCACAGATTGAAGTGACCTTCGACATTGATGCCAACGGCATTCTGCACGTAGGTGCCAAGGACAAGGCTACTGGCAAGACTCAGTCGATCGTGATCAAGGCCAACTCCGGCCTGTCCGAGGAAGAGATTCAGCAGATGATCAACGATGCTGAAAAGAACGCCGAGGAAGATCGCAAGTTCGAAGAGCTGGCTGCTGCCCGTAACCAGGGTGATGCACTGGTTCACTCGACTCGCAAAATGATCGCTGATGCTGGCGACAAAGTGACCGCAGAAGAGAAGACTGCAATCGAAGCTGCTGTGGTTGCCCTGGAAGCCGCCGTTAAGGGCGATGACAAGGCCGCTATCGAAGCCAAGGTTGAGGAGCTGTCGAAAGTCTCCGCGCCAGTAGCTCAGAAGATGTACGCCGAGCAAGGCCAGCCAGCTGACGGTGCTGCGCAACAGGCAGAGCCTGAAGCCAAGCACGACGACGTTGTCGATGCCGAGTTCGAAGAAGTCAAAGAAGACCAGAAGAAGTAACTTGGTCGCCCGGTTGACCGCTATCAAGCGGTGACTGGTAGGATGTCGCCGCGCGGGAGCTTGCTCCCGCGTTGGCGTGTCTGGGGTATGCGAATTTTTACAGCATGCGACAACGTTTGGATGCTGGCGGTGTGATCGGGAATGCTCCTGCTTTGCGATCGACAGTCACCGCGTTTTTAGCTGGGTCTCGGCTGAGAGCAGTAAAGACCAGGATCGTTGAATTTGACGTGAGTTGGGTCCGGGCCTGTATTGGGGCTCAACGAGTTTGGCAAGCTCAGGAGGGTTTTGCTGGACGTCCTTAAGAGTGCAAAGACTTATGGCAAAGCGTGACTATTACGAAGTGTTGGGTGTGGAGCGCGGCTCCAGCGAGGCAGACCTGAAGAAGGCCTACCGTCGCCTGGCGATGAAGCACCACCCGGACCGTAATCCGGATAACAAAGAATCCGAAGAAATGTTCAAAGAGGCCAACGAGGCCTACGAATGCCTGTGTGATCCGAACAAGCGTGCAGCCTACGACCAGTACGGCCACGCCGGTGTCGATCCGGGCATGGGGGGCGGCGGTGCCGGTTTTGGCGGGCAGAACTTCTCCGATATCTTCGGCGATGTATTCAGCGACTTCTTCGGCGGCGGTCGCGGCGGTCAGCGCGGCGGTGCCCAGCGTGGCAGTGACTTGCGCTACACCCTGGAGTTGAACCTGGAGGAGGCCGTGCGCGGCACCAGCGTCAACATCCGCGTACCGACGCTGGTCAACTGCAAGCCGTGTGACGGTTCGGGTGCCAAGAAGGGCTCTTCGCCGATCACTTGCCCGACCTGTGGCGGTATTGGTCAGGTGCGCATGCAGCAGGGCTTCTTTTCTGTGCAGCAAACCTGCCCGCGTTGCCATGGGCAGGGCAAGATCATTTCCGATCCGTGCGACTCCTGTCACGGCGAAGGGCGTGTCGAAGAGTACAAGACCTTGTCGGTGAAGGTGCCGGCGGGTGTCGATACCGGCGACCGCATCCGTTTGTCGGGTGAGGGCGAGGCGGGAACCCAGGGTGGCCCGACGGGCGATCTGTATGTGGTGATCAATGTGCGCGAGCACTCGATCTTCCAGCGCGACGGCAAGCACCTGTTCTGCGAAGTGCCGATCAGTTTTGTCGATGCGGCCCTGGGCGGCGAGCTGGAGATTCCGACCCTCGATGGGCGGGTCAAACTGAAGATCCCGGAGGGGACGCAGACCGGTAAGCAGTTCCGTATCCGTGGCAAGGGCGTTGCGCCGGTGCGTGGCGGCGGGGCTGGCGACTTGATGTGCCGAGTGGCTGTCGAGACTCCTGTCAATCTGGATCGCCGTCAGCGTGAGTTGCTCGAAGAGTTCCGCAGCTCGCTGGACGGTGATGGCTCCCATTCGCCCAAGACTGCTGGCTGGTTTGAAGGCGTGAAGCGCTTCTTCGGCGATCTCTAAGGACGTGGATATGCGACGTATAGCTGTAATGGGCGCTGCCGGGCGCATGGGCAAGAACCTGGTGGAGGCGGTGCAGCAGCGCTCGCCTCTCTCTGGGTTGACTGCGGCAATCGTACGCCCGGGCAGTACACTGATCGGCGCCGATGCTGGCGAGCTGGCCTCATTGGGGCGGATCGGTGTGGCGTTGTCTGGCAGTCTGGAACAAGTGGCTGATGAGTTTGATGTGTTGATCGACTTCACCTTGCCCGAAGTGATGCTGAAAAACCTGGCGTTCTGCCGCAAGGCGGGCAAGGCCATGGTTATTGGCACCACCGGCCTGAATGCCGAGCAGAAGCAGTTGCTTGTCGCCGCGGGCAAGGACATTCCTATTGTGTTTGCCGCCAACTTCAGTGTGGGCGTCAACCTGTCGCTGAAGTTGCTCGACATGGCTGCGCGGGTGCTGGGCGATGATGCGGATATCGAGATCATCGAGGCGCATCACCGGCACAAGGTCGATGCGCCATCGGGTACCGCCATGCGCATGGGTGAAGTGATTGCCGATGCCTTGGGGCGCGACCTGTCGAAAGTCGCGGTGTATGGCCGCGAAGGCCATACCGGTATACGCGAGCGCGAGACCATTGGCTTTGCCACCGTGCGCGGTGGTGATGTGGTGGGTGATCACACGGTGTTGTTTGCTGCCGAAGGTGAGCGCCTGGAGATTACCCACAAGGCCTCCAGTCGCATGACCTTCGCCAAGGGCGCGGTGCGTGCGGCCTTATGGCTGGAGGGGCGCGAAGCGGGTCTGTACGATATGCAGGACGTGCTTGATCTGCGTTAATTGCTAGCAAAAGCGGGCCCTGGGTATTACTCTAGGGCCCCGTTTTTACCCGCTAAGCGACGTCCTGTCGCATTCTCCTGCCTTTTAGGCTCTTTAGCGGTGGACCAAAAAAGCCTTTTTCTGTAAGCTACAGCTTTAGTGTGTCCACTAAAAGCGCGCAGAATAATTCAGTGAAGAAGCGGGGTGACGTGTCCATACGTCACTCCGCTTTTTTACAACCTGCGATCGCCCTTTCAGGCTTTATTTACGGGAGGTCTTCTTGACTAAGCCAGCCATACTCGCCCTTGCTGATGGCAGCATTTTTCGCGGCGAAGCCATTGGAGCCGACGGTCAGACCGTTGGAGAGGTGGTGTTCAACACCGCCATGACCGGCTATCAGGAAATCCTTACCGATCCTTCCTACGCCCAGCAGATCGTTACCCTGACCTATCCGCACATCGGCAACACTGGCACTACGCCGGAAGATGTCGAGTCTGATCGTGTCTGGTCGGCTGGCCTGGTGATTCGTGACCTGCCACTGGTTGCGAGCAACTGGCGCAACACGATGTCGCTGTCCGATTACCTGAAAGCCAACAACGTTGTGGCGATTGCCGGTATCGATACGCGCCGCCTGACACGCATCCTGCGTGAAAAAGGCTCGCAGAATGGCTGCATCATGGTTGGTGACAATATTTGCGAAGACGCAGCGATTGCTGCAGCGCAAGGCTTCCCCGGCCTGAAAGGCATGGACCTGGCGAAAGTCGTCAGCACCCAAGAGCAGTACGAGTGGCGCTCCACTGTCTGGGACTTGAAGACTGACAGCCACGCGACTATCGAAGCCACTGAGTTGCCTTACCACGTGGTCGCTTATGATTACGGCGTGAAGTACAACATCCTGCGGATGCTGGTCGAGCGCGGCTGTCGCGTAACCGTCGTGCCGGCGCAAACCCCAGCCTGCGACGTGCTGGCCCTGCAACCGGATGGCGTGTTCCTGTCCAACGGCCCGGGCGATCCCGAGCCATGCGACTACGCCATCAAGGCCATCAAGGAAGTGCTGGACACTGAGATCCCGGTATTCGGTATTTGCCTTGGTCACCAACTGCTGGCCCTGGCCTCCGGCGCCAAGACTCTGAAAATGGGTCATGGGCATCACGGTGCGAACCACCCGGTACAGGACCTGGACACGGGTGTGGTGATGATCACCAGCCAGAACCATGGTTTTGCGGTGGATGAAGCCACCTTGCCAGCCAACGTGCGCGCCATTCACAAATCGCTGTTCGACGGTTCCCTGCAGGGTATCGAGCGCACCGACAAGAGCGCGTTCAGCTTCCAGGGCCATCCTGAAGCGAGCCCGGGCCCGAACGACGTAGCGCCGCTGTTCGACCGTTTCATCAATGAGATGGCCAAGCGACGCTGACTGAGTGGCTTGCGGGTGGCCCCGAATGTCGGTGGCCCCCGCAAGCTCTTCAAAGATTGTTCAAGACGGCTTGCCGACTGACCTGCGGATTTGAGTGACAAACCCATGCCAAAACGTACAGACATAAAAAGCATCCTGATTCTCGGCGCTGGCCCGATCGTTATCGGCCAGGCCTGCGAATTCGACTACTCCGGCGCCCAGGCCTGCAAGGCCCTGCGCGAAGAGGGGTACCGCGTCATCCTGGTGAACTCCAACCCGGCCACCATCATGACCGACCCGGCCATGGCCGACGCTACCTACATCGAGCCGATCAAGTGGCAGACCGTTGCCAAGATCATCGAGAAAGAACGTCCTGACGCACTGCTGCCGACCATGGGTGGCCAGACTGCACTGAACTGCGCCCTGGACCTGGAGCGCGAAGGCGTCCTGGAAAAATTCGGCGTAGAGATGATCGGTGCCAATGCCGACACCATCGACAAGGCTGAAGACCGTTCGCGTTTCGACAAGGCCATGAAGTCCATCGGCCTGGCCTGCCCGCGCTCGGGTATCGCCCATAGCATGGAAGAAGCCAATGCGGTCCTCGAGACCCTGGGCTTCCCATGCATCATCCGTCCGTCCTTCACCATGGGCGGTACCGGTGGCGGTATTGCGTACAACCGTGAAGAGTTCGAAGAAATCTGTGCCCGTGGTCTGGACCTGTCGCCGACCAAAGAGCTGTTGATCGACGAATCCCTGATCGGTTGGAAAGAATATGAGATGGAGGTTGTCCGCGATAAGAACGACAACTGCATCATCGTCTGCTCCATTGAAAACTTCGACCCGATGGGCGTGCACACTGGTGACTCGATCACTGTGGCTCCAGCACAGACTCTGACGGACAAGGAATACCAGATTCTGCGTAACGCCTCCCTGGCGGTACTGCGTGAGATCGGCGTGGAGACTGGCGGTTCCAACGTTCAGTTCGGCATCTGCCCGGACACCGGTCGCATGGTCGTGATCGAGATGAACCCGCGTGTATCCCGGTCCTCGGCCCTGGCTTCGAAAGCTACCGGCTTCCCGATTGCCAAGGTTGCGGCCAAGCTGGCTGTGGGCTACACCTTGGACGAGTTGTCGAACGACATTACCGGCGGCAAGACCCCGGCGTCCTTCGAGCCGTCCATCGATTACGTCGTTACCAAGCTGCCGCGCTTTGCCTTTGAAAAGTTTGCCAAGGCTGACGCGCGCCTGACCACGCAAATGAAGTCGGTCGGTGAAGTCATGGCTATTGGCCGGACGTTCCAGGAATCCCTGCAGAAAGCCCTGCGCGGCCTGGAAGTGGGGGTTTGCGGCCTGGACGAGAAGCTCGATCTGAGCAATCCGGAAAGCATGAGCATCCTCAAGCGTGAGCTGACGGTGCCAGGCGCCGAGCGTATCTGGTACGTGGCTGACGCCTTCCGCGCCGGCATGACCGTCGAAGACATCTTCGGCATGAACATGATCGACCCGTGGTTCCTGGTACAGATCGAAGATCTGATCAAGGAAGAAGAGAAGGTCAAGACGCTGGGTCTGGCCAGCATCGACCGCGACATGATGTTCCGCCTCAAACGCAAAGGCTTCTCCGACCAGCGTCTGGCCAAGCTGCTGGGCGTGACTGAGAAAAACCTGCGCACTCATCGCCACAAGCTGGAGATCTTCCCGGTCTACAAGCGTGTTGACACCTGCGCGGCCGAGTTCTCTACCGACACTGCCTACCTGTACTCCACCTATGAGGAGGAGTGCGAAGCCGCGCCGTCGGGTCGTGACAAGATCATGATCCTCGGCGGCGGTCCAAACCGTATCGGCCAGGGTATCGAGTTCGACTACTGCTGCGTACACGCCGCTCTAGCCCTGCGCGAAGACGGGTACGAGACCATCATGGTCAACTGCAACCCGGAAACCGTTTCCACTGACTACGACACCTCCGATCGTCTGTACTTCGAGCCAGTGACCCTGGAAGACGTGCTGGAAATCGTGCGCGTCGAGAAGCCAAAAGGCGTGATCGTCCAGTACGGCGGGCAAACCCCGCTGAAGCTGGCGCGTGCCCTGGAAGCGGCCGGTGTGCCGATCATCGGTACCAGTCCTGACGCCATCGACCGCGCGGAAGATCGTGAGCGTTTCCAGCAAATGGTCGAGCGCCTGAACCTGCGCCAGCCGCCAAACGCTACCGTGCGCAGCGAAGACGAAGCCATCCGTGCAGCCAGCAAGATCGGCTACCCGTTGGTGGTTCGTCCGTCCTACGTACTGGGCGGCCGGGCGATGGAAATCGTCTACGAAGAGGACGAACTCAAGCGCTACCTGCGTGATGCGGTGAAAGTGTCCAACGACAGCCCGGTGCTGCTGGACCACTTCCTCAACTGTGCCATCGAGATGGACGTGGATGCGGTCTGCGACGGTACCGACGTGGTGATCGGCGCGATCATGCAGCACATCGAACAGGCGGGTGTTCACTCCGGTGACTCCGCGTGCTCCCTGCCACCGTACTCGCTGCCGCTGCACATCCAGGATGAGATGCGCGAGCAGGTAAAGAAAATGGCCCTGGAATTGGGGGTTGTCGGCCTGATGAACGTACAGTTGGCGCTGCAAGGTGAAGACATTTACGTCATCGAAGTCAACCCGCGTGCTTCGCGTACCGTGCCGTTTGTTTCCAAGTGCATCGGTGTGTCCCTGGCGATGATTGCCGCTCGTGTGATGGCTGGTAAGACCTTGAAGGAAATCGGCTTCACCAAGGAAATCATTCCGAACTTCTACAGTGTGAAGGAGGCGGTGTTCCCATTCGCCAAATTCCCTGGCGTGGACCCGATCCTGGGCCCAGAGATGAAGTCCACCGGTGAGGTGATGGGCGTGGGCGATACTTTCGGCGAAGCATTCGCCAAGGCCCAGATGGGCGCCAGCGAAGTGTTGCCGACCGGCGGTACTGCGTTTATCAGTGTGCGTGATGATGACAAGCCACTGGTTGCAGGCGTGGCCCGTGATCTGATCAACTTGGGCTTCGAAGTCGTGGCCACTGCCGGCACTGCCAAGCTGATTGAAGCGGCTGGCCTGAAAGTGCGTCGCGTGAACAAGGTAACGGAAGGTCGTCCACATGTGGTCGATATGATCAAGAATGACGAAGTCACCCTGATCATCAACACCACCGAAGGTCGCCAGTCGATCGCGGATTCCTACTCCATTCGTCGTAACGCCTTGCAGCACAAGATCTACTGCACCACCACTATTGCTGCTGGCGAAGCCATCTGTGAAGCGCTCAAGTTCGGTCCGGAAAAGACTGTGCGTCGCTTGCAGGATCTACACGCAGGATTGAAGGCATGATCAAATACCCTATGACAGTCCAGGGCGCCAAGGCCCTGGAAGAGGAGCACGCCCATCTGACTAAGGTCGTACGTCCAAAGCTGAGCCAGGACATCGGGACGGCCCGTGAGCTGGGAGACTTGAAGGAAAACGCCGAATACCACGCTGCCCGTGAGCAGCAAGGTATGGTCGAGGCGCGGATCCGTGATATCGAGGGGCGCATGCAGAATGCCGTCATCATCGATGTCACGACCATTCCGAAGACCGGCAAGGTGATTTTTGGTACGACTGTGGAAATCGCCAACGTCGAGACTGATGAAAGCGTGACTTACCACATCGTGGGTGAGGACGAGGCTGACTTCAAGCTCGGCAAGATATCTGTCGGTTCGCCGCTGGCCCGTGCCTTGATCGCCAAGGAAGAGGGTGACGTGGTCGCCGTCAAGACGCCTGGTGGCGTGATCGAGTACGAGATTGTCGAAGTTCGTCACATCTGAAAGACGGCGCCCGCTTCCAGCGGGCGCCATGCTTTGGCAGTTGGCCCAGATGCTCTGGGTCGGTGGCTTGTGGCTGTTACATCTGGGTGTATTGCCGGTGCTGGGCATGATTGGCCTGGCGCCGTTGCTGATCGATGAGATTGGCGGATTATTGAGTGAGCTGCTGGTAGGGTTTGCGGCGGCGTGCGTGATTCTTCAGGCATTGGTGCTGGTCAAGGCCGAGGGGTTGGAGGGTTTGTGGCGGGATATGCGTGGGCAACTGCTGTTGATGGCGCTGTATGCGTGCGCAATGTATTGCATGGTGCGCATATTGCAGCCGGAAGCGTTGCGCTGGCAGCTGTTCAGCTATCTTGTGCTAGGGTTTTCCGGCTTGGTGCTGGTGGTACAGCCGGTGCCAGGATGGAGTGGCAGGGCGCGCGAAGCACGCCCGTGACCCTTGAATCATTTGAAGCGGTGAACGTTCGACAATTGCTTGTTGGCGCTGAAATTCTTGCGATACAGCAGTGCCATCTTGCCGATGACCTGAACCAGGTCTGCCTTGCCCACCTTGCACAATTCTGCAATGGCGGCCAGGCGCGCTTCGCGATCAAGGATATTGACCTTGATCTTGATCAACTCGTGATCGCCTAATGCGCGTTCAAGTTCGGCTAACACACCTTCAGTCAAACCGTTGTCGGCCACGATCAAAACTGGTTTCAGATGGTGGCCAATGGATTTGTACTGTTTCTTCTGCTCTTGAGTGAGCGGCATAATCTGACCCCTGCGTCTGATCTTGTAAAAAAGCGGCGGCCAGTTTACCCGAGCGAGTCCGGGACCGCCCAGTTAATCACGACCCGTTTTATTTTCGAGGTGGCCCGTGGCCCGTTCCAAAACCAGCCTTAACTGGCTTAAAGAGCATTTCAACGATCCTTACGTCAAAAAGGCGCAAAAGGATGGCTACCGTTCCCGGGCCAGCTACAAACTGCTGGAAATCCAGGAAAAGGACCGGTTGATCCGTCCAGGCATGAGCGTAATCGATCTTGGTGCAGCCCCTGGCGGCTGGTCCCAGGTGACCAGTCGTCTGATTGGTGGGCAAGGCCGTTTGATCGCTTCCGACATCCTGGAAATGGACAGCATCCCTGACGTGACCTTCGTCCATGGCGACTTTACCCGCGATGACGTACTGGCGCAGATCCTCGAGGCTGTCGGAAATTCACAGGTAGACCTTGTGATTTCGGATATGGCCCCCAATATGAGTGGATTACCAGCCGTGGATATGCCACGCGCCATGTTCCTGTGCGAATTGGCACTGGATCTGGCAGGACGGGTTCTGCGTCCGGGTGGTGATTTTCTGGTCAAGGTCTTCCTTGGAGAAGGTTTTGACGAGTACCACAAGAACATGCGCAAGCTGTTCGACAAGGTGCAGACCCGCAAGCCTGACTCCTCGAGGGACAGGTCTCGCGAGCAGTATTTGCTGGGCCGCGGCTATCGCGGTGTGGAAGGCGCTGCCAGTGATGAGCGTCTTTAAAGGTTTTAAGGGGGTCGATAGGTTTTTTTATATCGCTTTCGTCACGAAGCTTTACGAATATTGTGTAGTCAAAGTTTCACAAAGGGTTACAGACGGCGCCTGCCAGAGTTGTAGGTAATGTAGTAAGTTAGGCCGGTGAATATCATGCGAAGCGCGCGCCAGTAGCGGAGCTTGCTTCAGAGGGTAGTTAATTGAACGATATGGCAAAGAATCTGATCCTGTGGTTGATCATCGCGGCTGTCCTGGTGACGGTGATGAACAACTTCTCCAGCCCTAACGAGCCGCAGACCCTCAACTATTCCGACTTCATCCAGCAAGTTAAGGATGGCAAGGTCGAGCGCGTAGCGGTTGATGGCTACGTGATCACCGGCAAGCGCAACGATGGCGATAGCTTCAAGACCATTCGTCCGGCAATTCAGGACAACGGCCTGATCGGTGACCTGGTGGATAACAAGGTTATTGTCGAGGGCAAGCAGCCTGAGCAGCAGAGCATCTGGACTCAGTTGCTGGTAGCCAGCTTCCCGATCCTGGTGATTATCGCTGTGTTCATGTTCTTCATGCGCCAGATGCAAGGCGGGGCGGGGGGCAAGGGCGGGCCGATGAGTTTCGGCAAGAGTAAGGCGCGCCTGCTTTCCGAAGACCAGGTAAAGACTACCCTGGCTGACGTTGCCGGTTGCGACGAAGCCAAGGAAGAGGTCGGCGAACTGGTCGAGTTCCTGCGTGACCCAGGCAAGTTCCAGCGCTTGGGCGGTCGCATTCCTCGCGGCGTACTGATGGTCGGTCCTCCGGGCACCGGTAAAACCCTGCTTGCCAAGGCGATTGCCGGTGAAGCCAAGGTACCGTTCTTCACCATTTCCGGTTCTGACTTTGTCGAGATGTTCGTCGGTGTGGGTGCCAGCCGGGTGCGTGACATGTTCGAGCAGGCCAAGAAACATGCGCCGTGCATCATCTTCATTGATGAAATCGATGCTGTCGGTCGCCATCGTGGTGCTGGCATGGGTGGGGGGCACGATGAGCGCGAACAGACTCTCAACCAGTTGCTGGTGGAGATGGACGGCTTTGAAATGAACGACGGCATCATCGTTATTGCCGCCACCAACCGCCCTGACGTACTTGACCCGGCACTGTTGCGTCCGGGCCGTTTCGACCGTCAGGTTGTGGTCGGTTTGCCAGATATCCGTGGCCGCGAGCAGATTCTCAAGGTCCATATGCGCAAAGTGCCAATGGGCGATGACGTGGTTCCGGGTGTGATTGCCCGTGGTACGCCTGGTTTCTCCGGTGCCGACCTGGCCAACCTGGTGAACGAGGCTTCCTTGTTCGCTGCCCGTACCGGCAAGCGCATCGTGGAGATGAAGGAGTTCGAGCTGGCCAAAGACAAGATCATGATGGGCGCCGAGCGCAAATCCATGGTTATGTCCGAGAAAGAGAAGCAGAACACTGCTTATCACGAAGCCGGTCACGCCATTGTCGGTCGCGTTGTGCCTGAGCATGACCCGGTCTACAAGGTATCGATCATTCCTCGTGGTCGGGCATTGGGTGTCACCATGTTCCTGCCGGAAGAGGATCGCTACAGTCTTTCCAAGCGTGCCCTGATCAGCCAGATCTGCTCGCTGTATGGCGGTCGTATTGCGGAAGAGATGACCTTGGGCTTCGACGGTGTAACCACCGGTGCGTCCAATGACATCATGCGTGCCAGCCAGATTGCGCGGAATATGGTTACCAAGTGGGGCTTGTCGGAAAAACTCGGCCCGCTGATGTATGCCGAAGAAGAAGGCGAAGTATTCCTGGGGCGTGGCGGCGGCGGTCAAAGTGCCAGCTTCTCCGGCGAGACTGCCAAGCTGATCGACTCTGAGGTGCGCAGTATCATTGACCAGTGCTATGGCACGGCCAAGCAGATCCTTACCGATAACCGTGACAAGCTCGATGCCATGGCGGATGCCTTGATGAAGTACGAAACCATCGATGCTGAGCAGATCGACGACATCATGGCTGGCCGTGCTCCTCGCGAGCCTCGTGATTGGGAAGGGGGTTCGGGTACTTCTGGCACGCCGCCAGTGGTACAGAATGAACGCCCGGAAAATCCAATCGGCGGTCCAGCTGCCGACCTTTAAGGTTTGAAATGACTTCTGTGTTGTCCTCCACCCGGTTGCCTTGCGGCAACCGGGTTCTTGATTTGGCCCGTACTCACGTTATGGGCATTCTTAATGCAACCCCTGACTCCTTTTCCGACGGTGGCCGCTTCGACCAGTTGGATGTAGCGTTGCGCCATGCAGAGGCGATGGTGGCTGCGGGTGCGACCATTATCGATGTCGGTGGCGAATCGACCCGGCCTGGCGCGCGTGCTGTTTCCCCTTTGGAGGAAATGGAGCGTGTTGCGCCGATTGTCGAGCGAATCCATCGCGAACTGGATGTAATCATTTCGGTAGACACCTCGACGCCCGCCGTTATGCGTGAAACCGCGCGGCTCGGGGCCGGGCTGATCAACGATGTGCGCTCATTGCGGCGCGATGGTGCGATGGATGCTGCTGCGGCTACCGGGTTGCCCGTCTGCCTGATGCATATGCGCGGCGAGCCCGGGACGATGCAGGATGCCCCGCATTACGACAACCTGGTTGAAGAAGTGGCGGAATTTCTTGCCGGACGCATTGCCCAATGCGCCGTTGCGGGAATTGTTGCTGAGCGGATTATTCTCGATCCCGGGTTTGGTTTTGCCAAAACCCTGCAGCACAACTTGAGCTTGTTCAAGCATATGGAGTCGCTGCATGCCCTTGGTCGCCCTCTGTTGGTTGGGGTGTCGCGCAAGAGCATGATAGGCATGGCCCTGAATCGCCCTGTGGGCGAGCGCCTGCATGGTGGCCTGGCCCTGGCGGCCCTGGCTGTTGCCAAGGGCGCGCGTATTCTGCGGGTGCACGATGTGGCCGAGACTGTTGACGTAGTGCGGATGATCGAAGCGGTAGAATCAGCCGAATAAGAATGATGGAGCACTTATGACAAAGAAATATTTTGGCACCGACGGCATTCGTGGTCGGGTCGGCGAGTTTCCGATCACTCCGGATTTCATGCTCAAGCTGGGCTGGGCGGCCGGGATGGCCTTCCGCAGCATGGGTGCATGCCGCATCCTGGTCGGCAAGGACACGCGGATTTCCGGCTATATGTTTGAGTCTGCACTGGAGGCGGGCTTGTCCGCTGCCGGGGCTGACGTGATGTTGCTGGGGCCGATGCCTACGCCGGCGATCGCATATCTGACGCGTACCTTTCACGCGCAAGCCGGGATCGTGATCAGCGCTTCGCACAATCCCCATGATGACAATGGCATCAAGTTCTTCTCGGGCCAGGGCACTAAGTTGCCGGACGAGATCGAGCATATGATTGAAGAACTGCTGGATGCGCCGATGACTGTCGTCGAGTCGAGCAAGCTGGGCAAGGTTTCACGGATCAACGACGCTTCAGGTCGTTATATCGAATTTTGCAAAAGCAGCGTGCCTACCAGTACCAATTTTTCCGGGCTCAAGGTGGTCATCGACTGTGCCCACGGTGCGACCTACAAGGTTGCTCCCAGCGTATTCAAGGAGTTGGGCGCCGAAGTCACGGTGCTGTCGGCCCAGCCCAACGGCCTGAACATCAACGACAACTGCGGTTCGACCCATATGGGGCAATTGCAGGCGGCGGTATTGGCCGAGCACGCGGACCTGGGTATTGCCTTCGATGGCGACGGTGACCGCGTATTGATGGTCGATCATACCGGTGCCATCGTCGACGGTGACGACCTGTTGTTCATCATTGCCCGCGACCTGCATGAGCGTAACAAGCTGCAAGGCGGCGTCGTCGGTACCCTGATGAGCAATCTGGGGCTGGAACTGGCCCTGGCCGACTTGGGGGTTCCGTTCGTGCGTGCCAATGTAGGCGACCGTTACGTGATTGCTGAGTTGCTGGAGCGTAACTGGGTCGTAGGTGGGGAGAATTCGGGACATGTCGTGTGCTTCCAGCACACCACTACCGGTGATGCGATCATCGCGGCGTTGCAGGTGCTATTGGCCTTGCGTCGCCGTGAGGAAAGCCTGGCTCAGGCGCGCCAGGCGCTACGCAAGTGTCCTCAGGTTCTGCTCAATGTGCGTTTCTCGGGGGGCGAAAATCCTATCGAGCACCCGGCGATCAAAGAGGCCTGTGAGCGCGTTACTGTCGCCATGGCGGGTCGTGGGCGGGTCTTGTTGCGCAAGTCTGGGACCGAGCCTTTGGTGCGCGTCATGGTCGAGGGCGATGATGAAACACAGGTTCGTGGCTATGCCGAAGAGCTGGCAAAACTGGTAACTGAAGTTTGCGCCTGAATTCGGCTTGCCAGTGTTGATGCGGTTGGGTAACATCTGCGCCCACTTTGACCGACGAGGTACAGCATGCGTCGCACTATGGTAGCTGGTAACTGGAAGATGCACGGTACCCGCGCCAGTGTCGCTGAGCTGGTCAATGGCCTTCGTCACCTGGCCCTGCCGAGCGGTGTCGATATCGCGGTATTCCCGCCTTGCTTGCATATCAACCAGGTGGTTGATGGCTTGAAAGGCAAGTCGATCGAGGTCGGCGCACAGAATTGCGCAGTAGAAGCCATGCAGGGTGCGTTGACCGGTGAGATTTCGCCGAGTCAACTGGTTGATGCGGGTTGTTCCTATGTGCTCGTTGGGCACTCCGAGCGCCGTCAAATGATGGGCGAGCGTGATGGGACGCTCAATCGCAAGTTCGCAGCAGCGCAGGCTTGTGGTCTGATTCCAGTGTTGTGCATAGGGGAGACCCTTGAGCAGCGTGAGTCGGGCAAGACTCTTGAGGTTGTCTCGCGTCAGCTGGGCAGCATCATTGAGGAGCTGGGTGTTGGTGCATTTGCAAAGGCAGTCATTGCTTACGAGCCGGTCTGGGCCATTGGTACCGGGCTGACTGCTACACCGCAACAGGCGCAGGATGTGCACGCAGCCATCCGCGCGCAGTTGGCGGCAGAAAATTCTGAAGTCGCGCAAGGTGTGCGGCTTCTATACGGCGGCAGCGTGAAGGCGGCCAATGCGGTCGAACTGTTCGGCATGCCGGATATCGATGGGGGGCTCATTGGTGGAGCTTCCCTGAATGCAGATGAGTTCGGTGCGATTTGTCGCGCCGCGGGAAACTGAGAAAATGCTGGAAACAGTCGTAGTCGTTTTTCATCTGTTGGGTGCACTGGGCGTTGTTGCTCTGGTATTGCTGCAACAGGGCAAAGGTGCGGACGCTGGTGCGTCTTTCGGGGCAGGTGCTTCAAATACTGTGTTCGGAAGCCAAGGTTCCTCTACCTTTCTTAGTAAGTTTACTGCTATACTTGCCGCCGGTTTCTTCATAACCAGCCTGGGGTTAGGTTACTTTGCTAAAGAGAAAGCTAATGTGCTGACTCAAGCAGGTTTACCAGATCCAGCGGTGTTGGAAGTTCCAAAAGCAAAACCGGCTTCTGATGATGTCCCGGTGCTTCAAGAGCAAAAGTCGGCTACTCCAGCGACTGACGTGCCTCCAGCTCAAGAGCAGAAGTAAGAAGGTTGTAAACGCTGTATTGCCGAGGTGGTGGAATTGGTAGACACGCAACCTTGAGGTGGTTGTGCCCATAGGGTGTAGGGGTTCGAGTCCCCTTCTCGGTACCAATTATCAGAAGAGCCCGCGGTTGCGGGCTTTTTTGTAGGTGGAAGGTTACATTGACCCTGCAAGGGATCGGTCGTATACTTCCGCCCCAGCTTTGTCGCGGGGTGGAGCAGTCTGGTAGCTCGTCGGGCTCATAACCCGAAGGTCGTCGGTTCAAATCCGGCCCCCGCAACCAGTTTTAGCGGAGCCCCTTTTAAGGGGCTTTTTGTTAGCTGGACACTTTCAACGCCGCTGTTCGACGGCGTTTCAAGGATGGGCGTTTCGCCCATTTTTTTATTTTGCACAGCATGCACATACATGCACGAGGGGGTTCAGGTGTCGAGCAAGCTAGAAGAGTTGCAGGCCTTGCTGGCCCCGGTGGTCGTGGCCCTAGGCTATGAATGCTGGGGTATTGAGTTTTCGGCTCAAGGTCGCCACTCAATGTTGCGCGTTTATATCGATAAAGAGGGCGGTGTGCTGGTGGACGATTGTGCCATTGTCAGCCGTCAGATCAGCGGTGTCCTGGATGTTGAAGATCCGATTTCCGTTGAATACACCCTCGAAGTTTCCTCGCCAGGCATGGAACGCCCACTGTTCACTATTGAGCAGTTTGCTAAATATGCCGGTGAACAAGTGAAGATCAAGCTGCGATCTCCCTTTGAAGGGCGACGCAACTTTCAGGGCCTTCTGCGCGGTGTAGAAGAACAGGATGTAGTGGTGCAGGTAGAAGATCACGAGTTCCTGTTGCCGATCGATATGATCGACAAGGCCAACATTATTCCCAGTTTTGACTGAGACGTGCCAGAAACTGCGGATCCCGCGGATCCAATGGCTTGCGAAAGGCGAGGCGTACGATGAGCAAAGAAGTACTGCTGGTTGTTGAGTCGGTATCCAATGAAAAGGGCGTACCGGCAAACGTGATTTTTGAAGCGTTGGAGCTGGCCCTGGCCACTGCTACCAAAAAGCGTTTTGAAGACGAAGTTGATCTGCGTGTGGAAATCAATCGCCACACCGGGGCCTATGAGACTTTCCGTCGCTGGACGGTCGTCGAAGAAGCCGATCTTGATGATCCGGCCATCGAAACCTGGCCAAGCAAGGTTGCGCAAACGCATCCTGGTGCCCAGGTGGGGGATGTCGTCGAAGAAAAGATCGAGTCCATCGAGTTCGGTCGTATCGCTGCACAGACTGCCAAGCAAGTCATCGTGCAAAAGGTTCGCGAAGCCGAGCGCGCCCAGGTTGTTGACGCCTATCGCGAGCGCCTGGGAGAAATCATCTCCGGCACCGTGAAGAAAGTGACCCGCGATAACGTGATCGTCGATCTGGGTAACAACGCTGAAGCGTTGCTGGCCCGTGAAGACATCATTTCCCGCGAAACCTTCCGTGTTGGCGTGCGCTTGCGTGCGTTGCTCAAGGAAATCCGCACCGAGAACCGTGGCCCTCAACTGATCCTGTCGCGTACTGCACCGGAAATGTTGATCGAGCTGTTCCGCATCGAAGTGCCAGAAATTGCCGAAGGCCTGATCGAAGTCATGGCTGCGTCCCGCGACCCGGGTTCTCGCGCCAAGATCGCGGTCCGCTCCAAGGACAAGCGCATCGACCCGCAAGGTGCTTGCATTGGTATGCGCGGTTCGCGCGTCCAGGCAGTATCGGGCGAATTGGGCGGTGAGCGTGTGGATATCGTGCTGTGGGACGATAACCCGGCGCAATTCGTGATCAACGCCATGTCCCCGGCTGAAGTCGCGGCAATTATTGTTGACGAGGATGCCCATGCAATGGACATCGCCGTTGGCGCAGACAATCTGGCCCAGGCCATCGGTCGCGGTGGTCAGAACGTGCGTCTGGCCAGCCAGTTGACTGGCTGGACCCTGAACGTCATGACCGAATCGGACATCCAGGCTAAGCAGCAAGCAGAAACCGGCGATATCCTGCGCAACTTCATCGACGAGCTGGAAGTCGACGAAGACCTGGCACAGGTGCTGGTAGATGAAGGCTTTACCAGCCTGGAAGAGATTGCCTACGTACCGGTGGAGGAAATGCTCAACATCGACGGCTTTGACGAAGACACCGTCAACGAGCTTCGCGCTCGGGCCAAGGATCGCTTGTTGACTAAAGCCATCGCTACTGAGGAAAAGCTGGCAGACGCCCATCCGGCCGAAGACCTGCTCTCGCTTGAGGGTATGGACAAGGATTTGGCGATGGAACTGGCGGTGCGCGGCGTAATTACCCGCGAAGACCTGGCCGAGCAGTCTATTGACGACCTGCTCGACATCGACGGCATTGACGATGATCGTGCCGGCAAGTTGATCATGGCCGCCCGAGCCCATTGGTTCGAGTAATTAGGCGCGGCCTGAGGAGAGAAGTGCATGACGCAAGTCACGGTGAAACAACTGGCCGATGAGGTCAAAACACCGGTAGAGCGCCTGTTGCAGCAGATGCGTGAGGCAGGTCTGCCGCACACCGCCGCCGAGGAACATGTGAGCGACAGTGAGAAGCAATCGTTGCTGACTCACTTGAAAAGCAGCCACAAGGCGAAAGTGGAAGAACCGCGCAAGATTACATTGCAGCGCAAAACGACCAGCACCCTGCGGGTTGCTGGTAGCAAGAGCATCAGCGTTGAAGTGCGCAAGAAGAAAGTCTTCGTGCAGCGCAGCCCGGAAGAAATCGAAGCCGAGCGCAAACGCGAGATGGACGAACGTCGCGCAGTAGAAAATGCTGCCCGTCAGAAGGCTGAAGAAGAAGCCAAGCGTCGCGCCGAAGAAGAAGCGCGTCGCCAGCCTGCTCCTGCGCAACCTGCTGGGACTGACGCAGTCGCTGCACCTAGCGCGCCTGTAGAAGCTGTGCGTGAGGCCGCTCCGGTTGCCGCTGCACCAGCACCTGCCGCTGACGCTCGCAAGCGCGACGAACCTCGTCGTCCGGACAAACCACGTGCCGACGATAACAATCGTCGCAGTGGTGGTGGTGATGGCGAGCGCAAAAACGCTCCACATCGTGCCTCGGTCAAAGAGAAAGCGCCTGCTCCACGCGTTGCTCCACGTACTACCGACGAAGAAAGCGATGGCTTCCGTCGTGGTGGTCGCGGCAAGGCCAAGCTGAAGAAACGCAACGCCCACGGTTTCCAGAGCCCAACCGGCCCTGTCGTGCGTGAAGTGAAGATCGGCGAGACCATCACTGTGGGCGATCTGGCCCAGCAGATGTCGGTCAAGGCTGCTGAAATCATCAAGTTCATGTTCAAACTGGGCACTCCGGCGACCATCAACCAGGTACTGGACCAGGAAACTGCCCAACTGGTTGCTGAAGAACTGGGCCACAAAGTGATCCTGGTCAGCGACACCGCCCTGGAAGATTCCCTGGCCGAGTCCCTGAAGTTTGAAGGTGAAGCCGTTTCCCGTGCGCCTGTCGTGACCGTCATGGGCCACGTTGACCACGGTAAGACTTCCCTGCTCGACTACATCCGTCGTGCCAAGGTTGCAGCGGGCGAAGCCGGCGGCATTACCCAGCACATCGGTGCATACCACGTTGAAACCGACCGCGGCATGGTGACGTTCCTCGACACCCCTGGTCACGCTGCGTTTACCGCAATGCGTGCCCGTGGTGCCAAGGCGACCGACATCGTGATCCTGGTGGTTGCAGCGGACGACGGTGTGATGCCGCAAACCATCGAAGCTGTTCAGCATGCCAAGGCTGCTGGTGTGCCGCTGGTGGTTGCCGTGAACAAAATCGACAAGCCGGGCGCCGATCTTGATCGCATCCGTAGCGAACTGTCGGTTCACGGGGTGACTTCCGAAGAGTGGGGTGGCGACACTCCATTCGTACCGGTCTCGGCGAAGATGGGTACTGGCGTTGACGAACTGCTCGAAGCCGTCCTGTTGCAAGCCGAGGTCCTGGAACTGACCGCTACTCCATCGGCTCCTGGCCGTGGTGTGGTGGTTGAATCCCGCCTCGACAAGGGTCGTGGCCCGGTTGCGACCGTTCTGGTTCAAGACGGTACCCTGCGCCAAGGCGACATGGTCCTGGTCGGTTCGAACTACGGCCGTGTACGTGCCATGCTCGACGAGAACGGCAAGCCAATCAAGGAAGCAGGTCCTGCTATCCCGGTCGAGATTCTCGGCCTGGACGGTACTCCGGACGCTGGCGACGAGATGAGCGTGGTTGCCGACGAGAAGAAAGCCCGTGAAGTGGCTCTGTTCCGTCAAGGCAAGTTCCGCGAAGTCAAGCTGGCCCGTGCTCACGCCGGCAAGCTGGAAAACATCTTCGAGAACATGGGTCAGGAAGAGAAGAAGACGCTTAATATCGTCCTCAAGTCTGACGTCCGTGGCTCCCTTGAAGCGTTGAACGGCGCCTTGAACGGCCTGGGTAACGACGAAGTGCAAGTGCGTGTTGTCGGTGGCGGTGTCGGTGGTATCACCGAGTCCGACGCCAACCTGGCACTGGCTTCCAACGCTGTACTGTTCGGTTTCAACGTGCGTGCCGATGCTGGCGCGCGCAAGATCGTCGAGCAGGAAGGCCTGGACATGCGTTACTACAACGTCATCTACGACATCATCGAAGACGTCAAGAAAGCCCTTACCGGCATGCTTGGCAGTGACGTCCGGGAAAACATCCTGGGTATCGCCGAAGTGCGTGATGTGTTCCGTTCGCCGAAGTTCGGCGCGATCGCCGGTTGCATGGTTATCGAAGGTACTGTGTACCGTAACCGTCCAATCCGTGTACTGCGCGAAGACATTGTTATCTTCGAAGGCGAGCTGGAATCCCTGCGCCGCTTCAAGGATGACGCTTCCGAAGTGCGTGCCGGCATGGAATGCGGTATCGGCGTCAAGAGCTACAACGACGTCAAGCCTGGCGACAAGATCGAAGTCTACGAGAAGGTCCAGGTTGCTCGCAGCCTCTAACTCGCGCACTTCAGGAGCCACATCGCGTATGGGCATGCAAATGCCCCGCGCAGTGTCCGGACTCTAAACGCAACGCCCGGTCTGGCTTTTGTCAGGCCGGGCGTTTGCCGCTTTCAGACCCCACGGGTTTCACCGTGTGGCAGTAACAGGTAACAAGACATGGCAAAAGAATACAGCCGTACCCAGCGTATCGGCGATCAGATGCAGCGCGAGCTGGCCCAACTGATCCGTCGCGAAGTCAAAGACCCGCGCGTTGGCCTGGTCACCATCACCGCTGTTGAAGTGAGCCGTGATGTTGGTCACGCCAAGATCTTCATCACCGTGATGGGCCAGGACAACAGCGAAGAGATCGCGCAAAGCATCAAGGTGCTCAACTCTGCCGCAGGTTTCCTGCGTATGCAGTTGGCCCGTGAAATGAAGCTGCGCAGTGTTCCCCAGTTGCACTTCCACTACGACGAAAGCGTCGTGCGTGGTGCGCACCTGTCGGCACTGATCGAGCGCGCCGTGGCTGAAGACAATCAGCACCCGTCCACACCTGAAGACGCCAAGGAGTAAGCGGTGGCTCAGGTCAAACGTATCCGTCGCAACGTCAGCGGCATCATCCTGCTCGACAAGCCCATTGGTTTTACTTCCAATGCCGCGTTGCAGAAGGTCCGCTGGTTGCTCAATGCCGAAAAGGCCGGGCACACCGGCAGCCTCGATCCTTTGGCCACCGGTGTACTGCCGTTGTGTTTTGGCGAGGCCACCAAGTTCTCTCAATACCTGCTCGATTCCGACAAGGGTTACGAAACCCTGATGCAATTGGGCAAGACCACCACCACGGCTGACGCCGAAGGCGATGTTCTGCAGGTGCGCGACGTGACCGTTGGTCGTGCAGATATTGAGGCTGCCTTGCCTGCTTTTCGTGGGCAAATCAGTCAGATACCGCCGATGTACTCGGCTCTCAAGCGTGATGGACAACCTCTTTACAAGCTGGCACGTGCGGGCGAAGTAGTGGAGCGCGAACCGCGTTCTGTTACTATTGCGCGCTTGGAATTGCTCGCCTGTGAAGGTGACACCGCCCGCTTGGCCGTGGACTGCAGCAAAGGCACCTATATCCGTACCCTGGTGGAAGATATTGGTGAACAGCTCGGTTGCGGCGCGTACGTTGCAGAACTGCGGCGCACCCAGGCCGGTCCTTTCACCCTGGCCCAGACGGTCACGCTGGAAGAGTTGGAAGCCGTACACGCCGAAGGCGGCAACGAAGCAGTTGATCGCTTCCTGATGCCATCGGACAGCGGTTTGCTGGATTGGCCATTGCTGCACTTCTCGGAGCACAGCGCATTTTATTGGCTTAACGGCCAGCCGGTACGCGCCCCGGATGCCCCGAAGTTCGGCATGGTGCGGGTACAAGATCACAACGGTCGCTTTATCGGTATCGGTGAAGTGAGCGAAGACGGGCGCATCGCGCCGCGTCGGCTGATTCGGTCAGAATGACCGAACGAGTGTGGCTGTTAACAGGCACGGTCAACACTCATTTTTAGATACAGGGATTTGTCCCTGGCCTGTTGAAACTGCCCTTTGGGTGGTTTCCTGAAAAAAGGATTGCCTCATGGCTCTCGACGTTCAAGAAAAAGCACAAATCGTAGCTGACTATCAGCAAGCTGTTGGTGACACCGGTTCGCCAGAAGTGCAAGTTGCACTGCTGACCCACAACATCAACAAGCTGCAAGGTCACTTCAAGGCCAACGGTAAAGATCACCACTCCCGTCGTGGTCTGATCCGCATGGTAAACCAGCGTCGTAAGCTGCTGGACTACCTGAAAGGCAAGGATCTGGGTCGTTATCAGACTCTGATCGGTCGCCTGGGTCTGCGTCGCTAATCAGCGATCGCGCTAGAGGTTGGTTGTTTGCCGTGTGCCAGTGGGATTCCCGCTGGCCCATGGCAGGCTCCCAGCCTCAAGTTTTATCTGGATACACGTTTTACCCTGGACAAGGGTTGGGCCGATTCCCGACATTGCCCAAGAATTTCGCAAGAAGACAAGTTCCCCAAGAGCCACAAAGAAGGTAGGACACCGTGAACCCGGTAATCAAAAAATTCCAGTTCGGTCAGTCGACCGTTACCCTCGAGACAGGCCGTATCGCCCGTCAGGCCTCCGGCGCAGTGCTGGTCACCGTTGACGACGACGTCAGCGTATTGGTGACCGTTGTTGGTGCCAAGACCGCTGACCCAAGCAAAGGCTTCTTCCCTCTGTCTGTTCACTACCAGGAAAAGACTTACGCTGCCGGTAAGATCCCTGGCGGTTTCTTCAAGCGCGAAGGCCGTCCTTCCGAAAAAGAAACCCTGACTTCCCGACTGATCGACCGTCCGATCCGTCCGCTGTTCCCAGAAGGCTTCATGAACGAAGTGCAGGTCGTCTGCACCGTTCTGTCCACCAGCAAGAAAACCGATCCGGACGTCGCTGCGATGATCGGTACTTCGGCTGCCCTGGCCATCTCCGGCATTCCGTTCGATGGCCCGATCGGCGCAGCTCGCGTTGCTTTCCACGAAAGCACGGGCTACCTGCTGAACCCGACTTACGAGCAACTGAAAGCATCGAGCCTGGACATGGTCGTTGCCGGTACCTCGGAAGCTGTGTTGATGGTTGAGTCGGAAGCCAAAGAGCTGACCGAAGACCAGATGCTGGGTGCCGTACTGTTTGCTCACGACGAGTTCCAGGTTGTGATCAACGCTGTTAAAGAGCTGGCTGCCGAAGCTGCCAAGCCGACCTGGACCTGGGCTCCTCAGCCAGAAGCCACCGCACTGCTGGGTGCTATCCGCTCCGAGTTCGGCGCACAGATCTCCGACGCCTACACCATCACCATCAAGGCCGACCGTTATGCTCGCCTGGGTGAGCTGAAGGACCAGGTTGTTGCCAAGCTGTCCGGTGAAGAGGGCCAGCCTTCTTCCAGCGAAGTCAAAGCCGCATTCGGTGAAATCGAATACCGCACCGTTCGCGAAAACATCGTTAACGGCAAGCCACGTATTGACGGTCGCGACACTCGCACCGTACGTCCACTGAACATTGAAGTCGGCGTCCTGCCGAAGACCCACGGTTCGGCGCTGTTCACCCGTGGCGAAACCCAGGCCCTGGTAGTCGCGACCCTGGGCACTGCCCGTGACGCGCAGCTGCTGGACACCCTGGAAGGCGAGAAAAAAGACCCCTTCATGCTGCACTACAACTTCCCGCCGTTCTCGGTGGGCGAGTGTGGTCGCATGGGCGGTGCTGGTCGTCGTGAAATCGGTCACGGCCGCCTGGCTCGTCGTTCGGTCCAGGCCATGCTGCCTGCTGCTGACGTGTTCCCGTACACCATCCGTGTTGTATCGGAAATCACCGAGTCCAACGGTTCCAGCTCCATGGCTTCCGTCTGCGGTGCTTCCCTGGCGCTGATGGACGCTGGCGTGCCGATGAAGGCGCCGGTTGCCGGTATCGCCATGGGCTTGGTTAAAGAAGGCGAGAAGTTCGCCGTCCTGACCGACATCCTGGGTGACGAAGACCACCTGGGCGACATGGACTTCAAGGTAGCCGGTACCGCCAAAGGTGTTACCGCGCTGCAGATGGACATCAAGATCAAAGGCATCACCGAAGAAATCATGGAGATCGCCCTGGGCCAAGCCCTGGAAGCGCGCCTGAACATCCTCGGCCAGATGAACCAGATCATTGGTCAGTCCCGCACTGAGCTGTCGGAAAATGCTCCGACCATGATCGCGATGAAAATCGACACCGACAAAATCCGTGATGTTATCGGTAAAGGCGGCGCGACCATCCGTGCGATCTGTGAAGAAACCAAGGCCTCGATCGATATCGAAGACGACGGTTCGATCAAGATCTTCGGCGAAACCAAGGAAGCGGCTGAAGCGGCACGCCAGCGCGTCCTGGGCATCACCGCAGAAGCCGAGATTGGCAAGATCTACGTCGGTAAGGTTGAGCGCATCGTCGACTTCGGCGCATTCGTCAACATCCTGCCGGGCAAGGATGGCCTGGTTCACATCTCCATGCTGAGCGATGCTCGTGTAGAGAAAGTGACCGACATCCTGAAAGAAGGCCAGGAAGTGGAAGTGCTGGTACTGGACGTGGACAACCGCGGCCGTATCAAGCTGTCCATCAAGGACGTAGCAGCAGCCAAGGCTTCGGGCGTTTAATCACTCCCAGGCTTTACGCTGAAAAAGAGGACTCTTCGGAGTCCTTTTTTTATGGCGGCGGGAAAGTGAAGGTAAATCAGCTGTTTAGCCCAAGGCAAAAGCCGCAACTTGCATGCAGGCAGGGTGGGCTTCATGCAAGTTGCACGATTTCGAAAATTGGATAAATTTATAAGCTGTTGAATTTTAAAGAAAATATGTATTGTCAGAAGTTGGCACAGCGCCTGCAACAGTACTGGTAACCCTGCGGCATCAACGTTGAAACGCTGCAGACCTTCGAAAAAACAGGAGTTACTCGTATGAAGAAGTTCGCTATCGCTGCTGCAACTGCCACCGCTCTGACCCTGACCATGGCTAACGTTGCGTTCGCCCAAACTTCCCAGGCTCCAATGGTTGTAGCCGCCGGTGAAGTGACCAAGGCTAAGGAAGCGACCTCCGATACCTGGATCACCACTAAAGTCAAAGCTGATCTGGTAACCGAGAAAGGTATTCCTGGTACCGACATCAAAGTCGAAACCAACAAAGGCGTGGTTTCCCTGTCCTCCACTGTTGCGGTGACCGACGCGCAGAAGACTACGGCAGTCGCCATCGCCAAGAAAATCAAAGGCGTTAAAGCTGTATCGGCCGACGGCCTGAAAGCAGAGTAACGCGTAACAATTGGACTGGACTTAGGCAAGGCGGCCACGAGCGAGGCAGATATCCGCTCAATGCACCTTACAGGTTCATGCGACCGACCACAGGGATGTGGTCACTGCGGGCCCCGGCACTTGTGTCGGGGCCCGTTTTATTGTGGGCAGGAATACATTTTGGCGGGGTTGGCATATCAAATGTAGGAGCTGGCAAGCCAGCTCCTACAAATAGAGTTACTCGGCATCCAGGTGCATTGGCGTGACAACCCGGCCATCTTTCTCTGCCTGCCCGAGGTTGGCATCAATGAAGTACACCCGGTCATCTTCCAGCTGGCCCTTATCGACCAGATAGTCCTTGATCGCACTGGCGCGGTCCTGGCCCAGTTGGCGCAGCAGCACGTCACTGCCACTCCAGAACTTGATCACGCCGTCACGCAGCTTCGCCGAACGTTCATCGCTACCCAGGTCTTTCCACTCTGCCGGCGGCTGTTGTTTCAGTCGCGTGCGATAGATGCCTTCAAGCAGCGGGGCTTTTTCCTTCTCGGGCACTACAAGCAGCGAGGCCTGGGCTGGGACTTTATCGCCGCGGCGCTGGAGGATCTTGTAGTAGTTGTACTGGTATTCGCGCTCAAGCCGCTCAGCTGCCAGGAACGGGCCATCGCTGCTCGCCGCCGCAGTACCTTCGATCTCCAGGCGCAGGGCGGGGCGCTCCTTGAGGGCCTTGGCGAGGCTGTCCAGGGCCGACTCGGCATCTTTGCTCAAGGCGCTGGAGCCTGCGGCGAAGGACACGTTGCCAAGGTCTTCCGAGCCGCCGCCGGTGACCAGCCCGCCAATAAACTTGAATGGCGCGGTTGCCGCACGCACTACCAGGTTACGCAGGGTTTGCCAGACAATCGGCATCACGCTGAATTGCGGGTTGTTCAAGTCGCCGGTCACCGGCAACTCGATGGAGATCTTGCCGTCGGTGTCCTTGAGCAGGGCAATCGCCAGGCGAATCGGCAGGTCTACCGCATCTGCGCTGTCGACCTTCTCACCCAATTGCAGTTGCTCCACTACCACCTTGTTCTCGGCCTTCAACTGGCCCTTGGTGATCACGTAGTGCAGATCCAGGTTGAGCCGGCCCTTGCGGATACGGAACCCGGCGAACTTGCCGGAGTACGGAGTCAGGGTGGTCAGCTCTACGCGTTTGAAGCTGGTGGCGATATCCAGCGCGGCCATTGGGTCAAACGGGTTCACGCTGCCCTTGATGGTCACGGGCGCATAGCGGTCAACCTTGCCCTTGATATCGACGCTGGCCGGCTTGGCCTGGCGACTGTCGATGGTGCCGATCTGGCCATTGAGTTGCTGGATCGCCGTGGCAAAGTTCGGCGTGAGGCTGAAGTCGGCGAAATTGGCCGAGCCATCATTGATCGCGATCTGCCCGATACGGATGCCCAGGGGCTTTTCGTTGCTTGCGCTGGATTTGGCGGCTGATTTGGCGCCACTGTCGGCTGGCTGCGGGATCAGCAGGTCATCGACGTTGGTGGTGCGATCATCATTGATCATAAAGCGGGCATAGGGTTGCAGCAGGTTGATCTTGTCGATCGACAGGCTGTTGCCGTGCTGGTAATTCAAGCCTTCCACCACCAGGCGCTGCCACTTGAGGAAGTCGCGGGTCTTGAGGGTGTCCAGGGTGTGCAATTGGTCCACTTGTGCGCGGCCGGTGATCTGCAGCGCGAGGGGCTCGGTACTCTTGAGGTTCACATCCAGGTTGCTGCCCAGCATGCCGCTACGCAGTTCCAGGCGGATGAATGGGCTGATATAGGACTGGGCAACCCGCAGGTCGATATCCTTGGTGTCGACTTTCAACGTGGCGCTGACCGGGTTCAGGTTGACCTGGCCGCTCGCCTGGATCTTGCCCTGTTTGCCCAGGCCACTGTCGATCTTGAGCGTGAAGGGGCTTTGATTGAGGCTGTCGAAGTCTTGTACATCGACATTCAGCGGGCCCAGTTCCAGCGCTACCGCAGGTTTTACCTGACGATCAGCCAGGTGCACCTGGTAGTTGCGCAGTTGCACATCCTTGAGCAGCACTTGCCAAGGCTTGCTCGGCGCTGTCGGTTCGGGTTTTGGCGAGTCGGCCGTGGCGGGGGCTGTTGCTGGCTCAGGCTTGGCGGCCGGCTTGCTTGGCTGGCTGGCGAACAGTTTCTGCCAGTCCAGTTGGCCGTCGGCTTCGCGGGCGGCCCAGGTTTCGAGCTTGTTACTGCGGATCTTGCCCACAATCACCTGCTGCTTGGCCAGGTCGATCGAGGTTTCGCTGACATCCAGGCGCTCCAGGCGCGCCAGTGGCCGGCCATCCGGGGCCTTGATCGCGAAGGGGGCGATGCTCGCGGAGACGTTGGTCAGGTTCAGTTCGGTTTCTTTGGCCAGGTTCAGCTTGTAGTCGGTGCTGAAGTTGAGCACGCCATCTTCCAGGACCAGAGGCAAGGCGTCCCGCACATAGGGCCACCAGACTTTCATCTTGCCATCCGTGACCTTGAGCTTACCCTCGGAGGCGATCGGCACCAGGCTGAAATTGCCGGTCCAGTCGAGCTGGCCGCCTTCGGGCCCGGCTGCGACCAGGGTCATGTCGGCATTGTCTTCGGGCAGGGTGCTGAGGTTCTTCAGCTCGAAGTCGAGTTTGTCGTAGAGAAACTCGATAGGTTCGCTGGGGCGCACGTCTTCGAAGTGCACGTAGCCGCCCGCCAGCTTGATGCGCTCGATGCGCAGCGGGAAGGGTTTGCTCTCGGGGTCATCGGGTGTCGGTTCGCTCGGCGGCAATTTGAACAGTTGCGCCAGGTTGAGCGTGCCGGCTTTATCGAAGAGGATTTCGGTCTTCGGCTTGTCCAACTGCACATCGGCCAAGTGCAGGGCGCGGGTCCAGAGGCTGTCGATCTGCAAGTTGGCGTAGAGGCGTTCGAAACCCACCTGTTCCTTGCCGGGCTCACCGATTTTCAGGCCCCAGAGGGTCAGCTCCAGGCTGAACGGGTTGAGCTCGATACGTTCGATGCGGGCCGGCACAGTGGCGTAGTTGGCCAATTGTTGGTTGGCCACGCGAAGCGCAATACCAGGCAGAATCAGGAAGCCCAGCAAGCTGTAGAGTGCAAGGGCGGTCAGCAAGGCGCCTGCGGCGCGAATCAATCCTTTGGGCATGGGTGACGCCATCTATGTCGATCAAGAGTGCCTTGGAGTATGGCACGGGTTTACGGTTCCGAAGAACTGCGCCTTTATTACGCCAGGCCAGGCCTTTCAGGGCAATCCTACAACTGTAGGATCAGGGTTTTCAGCGGGGGCTGCTGGTCTTGTGAGGGAAAGTCGGCGCCGGGTGTCATCACTTTCCAGTCACGGACGGGCCGGCCGGCTTTTTCAGCGCAGCGCAAGACCTGCCCGCGCCAGTCATCCATGCTGACTTTTGCCAGGTTGTTGCAGCAGATCAGTACGCCATTGTCGGCAGTGGCCAGCAATGCCGGCTTGAGCAGGCTCTGGTAGTCACGCAGCAGGTCCACGGTGCCGAAGGCGCTCTTGGCCCACGCCGGCGGGTCGAGCAGCACCAGGTCATATTGACGTTGTTCCAGGCGCGGATAGCTCGGCAGTTTTTGCCCGCGACGCTGGGTAATCGGCAGCCCGGCCAACTGACGGATTGCCGGGAAGTAATCGGACTGTACAAAGCCCATGGGCGCCAGTTGCGGGTTCAACTCGCCGTTTTCACGCCCGACGGCCAGGTTGCCTTCGGCGAAGTCCAGGTTGCACACCTCGCGGGCCCCGCCGGCCGCAGCGCTGAGGCCGACGCCGCATGTGTAGGCAAACAGGTTCAGCACGCTTTTGCCGGCGCTGTGTGCCTTGACCCAGCCACGGGTATTGCGCAGGTCCAGGAACAGCAGCGGATCCTGCCCGGGGTGACGACCTCGCACACGATAGTTCAGGCCCCACTCATGGCCGACCAGGTCTTCCAGGGCTGCGGGTTCGGCGCGGTACACCGTGTCTTCGCGGTCGATACGCGAGTTGCCGCGGGAACGGTCGTTATAAACCAACAGTAATTCCAGCCCCAGGTACTGGTTGATCATCAGGTGCAATTGCAGCAGCTCATCGCTGTCCAGGGGCTGGTGAAAGCTCTGTACCATCAACTGCGGGCCGTAGCGGTCGACGGTCAAGCCACCGGCCCCTTCCTGGCTGCCATGGAACAGCCGGTAGCAATCGGTACCTTGGGCATGCAACTCGGCGAGCAGGTCTTGACGGTAATCGAGGGCGGCGCGCAGCGCCTGATTCAGGGACGACATGGAGCGCGCCTTGCTGGGGAATTTAAGCGGGCAAGTTTAACAGTTCCTGTAGGCGCCGGGGCAGGCAGGCTGTTATCGCTGGCGCCAACGCCTACAAGAAGCGGCGTTGTTACAGAAGGCCCATTCGTCTGTGGGCCCTTTGCACCGAGCCATTGCGCATTGCCCAGCGCAGCAGCGGTGCGCTACGTCTGACTCCTGCACGGATCAGTTGGCGTTGCAGCGGGCTTTGTTGTTGATCCAGCATGTCACCCGCCCAGTCCGGCAGCAGGTCGATACCGGCTTGCATCATCAGCGCGCCGAACGGCTTGGCCAGCGCGCTGGGCGCCGGGGCATCGAGCAATAGGCGCAACACTTCACGGCTGCGCTCGTCACACAGCAGTTGTGGGCGAATACGTTGCAGATAATCCGAAATCTCCTGCTTTGAGCGCGGCACATGCCGAGCCCCCAGTTGCTCGGCGACCAGTGCAATCTCGCTGTAGTAGCGGTCCTGATCCCTGGGGGATAAATCCGGGTTTTTGTAGCGCAGGTGCGCCGCGAGAAAGCTGCTGACTTCGGCGACGTGGACCCAGGTCAGCAATTCAGGGTCGCTGGCCGCGTAAGGGCGCCCGTCAGGCGCATGCCCGACCACTTGCAGGTGAATGGTGCGCACCTTTTCGATCAGCCATAACGCATCGCGACGCGAACCAAAGGTGGTACCGGAAATAAACTGCGAGGTACGGCGCAAACGCCCGAGCATGTCCTGGCGAAAGTTCGAATGGTCCCACACGCCGGCCAGCGCCAGGGGATGCAGCGCCTGCAACATCAAGGCGCTGATGCCGCCGATCAGCATGCTGCTGAAGTCTCCATGGACCTTCCAACTGACCGAGCCCGGCCCGAACAGCCCCGGGTCGCCCTTGGGGCTTTCCAGGTCCAGGTTGCCCAGGGACAGGCCCGTCAGGCTCATCAACTGGGACTCGATACGGTTGCGCAGAAATTCCATGGTGGCTTGGGGGCTCCTATCGGTTCAAGCGCTTGTCGATCAGGCCGTCGACTACGCTCGGATCGGCCAGGGTTGACGTATCGCCCAGGCTGTCCAGCTCGTTGCAGGCGATCTTGCGCAGGATTCGCCGCATGATCTTGCCTGAACGGGTTTTGGGCAAGGCTGGTGCCCATTGGATCAGCTCGGGCTTGGCGAAACTACCGATTTCCTTGCTGACCAGTTCCAGCAGGTGTTTTTTCAGCGCGTCGCTGGGCTCGACGCCCTTCATCAACGTGACAAAGGCGTAAATGCCCTGGCCCTTGAGGTCATGGGGATAGCCGACGACGGCGGCTTCGGCCACCTGGTCATGTAACACCAGTGCGCTTTCCACTTCGGCGGTGCCGATGCGATGGCCGGAGACGTTGATCACGTCATCGATACGCCCGGTGATCCAGTAGTCGCCATCCTCGTCGCGCCGTGCGCCGTCGCCGGTAAAGTAATAGCCGGGATAGGGTTTGAAGTAGGTGTCGATCATCCGCTGGGGGTCGCCATACACACTGCGGATCTGCCCTGGCCAACTGGACTTGATCGCCAGGACGCCACTGCCGGCGCCGCTGATTTCCTTGCCCTGCTCGTCGAGCAAGACCGGCTGGACCCCAAACATCGGCTGGGTGGCGCAGCCGGGTTTGATACGCCGCGCGCTGACCAGCGGGCTGAGCATGATGGCGCCGGTCTCGGTCTGCCACCAGGTATCGATAATCGGGCAGCGCTGCTCCCCTACGGCGTTGAAATACCACTCCCAGGCTTGTGGGTTGATGGGTTCGCCGACACTGCCGAGCACTCTCAGGCTGGCCCTGGACGTGTTTTCCAGCGGGCCATGGCCCTCGCGCATCAGGGCCCTCAGGGCGGTGGGCGCGGTGTAGAAAACATTCACCTGGTGCTTGTCGATGACCTGCCAGAAGCGCGAGCTGTCCGGGTAGCCTGGCACGCCCTCGAACATCAGGGAGGTGGCGCCATTGGCCAGTGGCCCGTACACGATGTAACTGTGGCCGGTAACCCAGCCGACGTCGGCGGTGCACCAGAACACCTCGCCTTGGCGATAGTCGAGTACATACTTGAAGGTCATCGCCGCTTGCAGCAGATAGCCGCCGGTGGTGTGCAGCACGCCCTTGGGCTTGCCGGTACTGCCGGAGGTATAGAGGATAAACAGCGGGTCTTCGGCGCCCATCGGTTCGGGCGGGCATTCGCCGCTGACCGCGTCCACGGCCTGTTGATACTTGAGGTCGCGCCCCTCGGTCCAGGCCACAGCGGCGCCGGTACGCGCTACCACCAACACTGTCGTGACATTCGGACAACCGGCCAGGGCTTTATCGACATTCTGTTTCAGTGCCACGGGCTTGCCGCCGCGCATACCTTCGTCAGCGGTGATCACCGTGCGGCAGTCGGCATCGAGAATGCGGTTGCGCAGGGCGTCGGGCGAGAACCCGCCAAACACCACCGAGTGCACCGCGCCAATCCGCGTGCAGGCCAGCATTGCGTAGGCGGCTTCTGCAATCATCGGCATGTAGATACACACCCGGTCGCCTTTCTTCACGCCACGGCTTTTCAGCACATTGGCCAGGCGGCTGACGTTTTGATGAAGTTGGCGGTAGGTGATTTTGGACGATTTTGCAGGATCATCGCCTTCCCAGATAAAGGCCGGCTGGTCGGCGCGTTGCGCCAGGTGACGGTCAATGCAGTTGTAGCTGACGTTCAATTGGCCGCCGGCAAACCATTGTGCGGCGCCGGTGTTGATATCGCAGTGTTGGACGATCTGCCAGGGGGTGATCCAGTCGAGCAAGGCCTTGGCCTGTTCGGCCCAGAAAGTATCGGGCTGCTCGATGGATTGTCGATAGAGGCGCTGGTAGTCCTCTTGACTCAGTTGCGCCGCACGGCGCACGGCATCGGCATGGGGAAACTGGCTGATATCGAACATACAGGGATCCCTCTTCTTGTCATGGATACAAGAGCTCAAGGCGGGGCCCTGTGGGAGCTGGCTTGCCAGCGATAGCATCATCTCGGTACTCAGTGGAGCCGAGGTGAACGCGTCGCTGCAAGCCAGCGCCTACACAGGGGCGCCTGTGCAGGTTCAGTCCCTGATTGTAGTGCCGATCACATCAACCGCGGTGGCGACCGCGGAAGTAGTTGATCAGGCCCTGGGTCGAGGCATCTTCGGCCGAGGTTTCCTCGGCACCTGTCAGGCGGTTGTAGACGCCTTTGCCCAGTTCCTTGCCCAGTTCCACGCCCCATTGGTCAAAGGCGTTGATGCCCCAGATGACGCTCTGCACGAACACCTTGTGCTCATACATCGCCACCAGTGCGCCCAGGCGACGCGGGCTGATCCGCTCGACCACCAGGGTGTTGCTCGGACGGTTGCCCGGGATCACTTTGTGCGGGGCCAGTTTCTGTACTTCGTCTTCGGCCATGCCTTTATCACGCAGTTCGGCTTCGGCTTCGCTGCGAGTCTTGCCGAGCATCAGGGCCTGGCTCTGGGACAGGCAGTTGGCATACAGCCACTGGTGATGGTCGGAGACCGGGTTGAAGCTGACGATCGGCACAATGAAGTCGGCCGGAATCAACTGGGTGCCCTGGTGCAGCAACTGATGGTAGGCGTGCTGGCCGTTGCAGCCCACGCCGCCCCAGATCACCGGGCCCGTGTCGACCGCTACCGGCTTGCCGTCCTGGCGTACGCTCTTGCCGTTGGATTCCATGTCCAGTTGTTGCAGGTGCTTGGTAATGTTGCGCAGGTAATGGTCGTACGGCAGGATCGCGTGGCTCTGCGCGCCCCAGAAGTTGCCGTACCACACCCCTAGCAGGCCCAGTAGCACAGGCATGTTCTGCTCGAACGGGGCGTTCTGGAAGTGCTGGTCCATGGAGTAGGCGCCAGACAGCAGTTCCTTGAAGTTGGACATGCCAATGGCCAGGGCGATAGGCAAGCCGATGGCCGACCACAGCGAATAACGACCGCCGACCCAATCCCACATCGGGAAGATGTTTTCTTCACGGATACCAAAGGCCACGGCCGCCGCGTTGTTGCTCGACACGGCGATGAAGTGGCGATACAGCTCGGCTTCGGAGCCACCCTGGGCCAGGTACCAGGCGCGGGCGGCCTGGGCATTTTTCAGGGTTTCCAGGGTGTTGAAGGATTTCGACGAGACGATAAACAGGGTGGTCTCGGCACGCAGCTTCTGGGTCAGTTCGTGGAACTCACTGCCGTCGATATTCGCCAGGTAGTGGCAGCGCACGCCTTTATGGGCGTAGGACAACAGTGCTTCAGAGACCAGTTCCGGGCCGAGGAACGAACCACCGATGCCGATGTTGACCACATCAGTGATCGGCTTTTCGGTGTAGCCGCGCCACAGGCCGTCATGGATGCGCCCCACCAGATCGGTGATCTGGTTCAGCACTTTATGCACGTCAGGCATGATATTGGTGCCGTTGACCGACAGCTTGTCGCCCACCGGACGGCGCAGTGCGGTGTGCAGCGCCGGACGACCTTCCGAAGAGTTGACCGGCTCGCCGTCGAACAGCGCCTTGATCGCGCCTTTGAGATCCACTTCGTTTGCCAGGCCTACCAGCAGGTCGCGGGTTTGCGGCGTAATCAGGTTTTTCGAGTAATCGAGGAACAGTCCGCAGCTGCTCAACGTGAATTGGGTAAAGCGCTGGGGATCGGCATTGAACGCGTCGCGCATGCTGAAATCCTGCATGGCTTGGCGATGTTGATTGAGCGCTTGCCAGGCGGGCAGAGCGGTAACGTCATGGGGGGTGCGGTAATACGCCATCGCTGCGGGTTTCCTTTTTATTACGGGGACTACTTTTGGGACACTTGAATGTCCGGAACGTCCGGCTTTTATCAAACAGCCACTGAGAAACGACGGGTTCCGGTCGACTGCGTCAACGCCAATGCACAGCGTAGGGCGATTACATTAAACCTAGCGTGTCGATATGTCTTGGCTTTGTCTGCGCGCAGGCCGGTACTTTTTTATACCGGGGCTTTGAGGAACGCTACAAAACCATTGTGGGAGCGGGCTTGCTCGCGATGGCGGACTGTCAGTCTCAAAGTTTTTGCCGACCCACCGCAATCGCGAACAAGCCCGCTCCCACACAAGCCTGTTCGCACATTGGAGTATCGCCAGCTTCAGGCAGGCAGATTGAGGTGCAGGTTGTCGATCAACCGGGTCGCACCCAGGTAGGCGGCGACCAGGATCACCACATCACGATCCTCGGCGGTTGCAGGGCGTAGATGTTGGCCCTGGCGAACTTCCAGATAGTCCATGCGCAGGCCGGCGGCCTCGATGTGCTGGATCTGCTCGGCACGCAGTTTGGTAAAGTCGCGGTCACCGTTCTCAATGGCAGCGGCGATATGACTGAGGCTGCGGTACAGCACCGGAGCGATGGCGCGCTGTTCTTCAGTCAGGTAACCGTTGCGCGAGGACAGCGCCAGGCCGTCCTCGGCGCGCACGGTGGGCTCGCCAATGATCTGGATCGGCATATTCAGGTCGCGCACCATGGCGCGGATCACCGCCAGTTGCTGGTAGTCCTTTTGCCCGAACACCGCGAGGTCAGGCTGGACCATGTTGAACAACTTGCTCACCACCGTCGCCACGCCCTCGAAGTGACCCGGACGGCTGGCGCCGCACAGGCCTTCGGACAATTGCGGCACGCTGACCCGGGTCTGCACGGTCATGCCGCCGGGGTACATTTCGTCAACCGTAGGGGCAAAGAGCAGGTTGCAGCCCGCCACCAGCAGCTTTTCCTGATCGGCGGCGAGGGTGCGTGGGTACTTGTCCAGGTCTTCGCCGGCGCCAAACTGCAGGGGGTTGACGAAAATACTCGCCACCACGAAGTCGGCTTGCTCGGCGGCCCGTGTCACCAGCGTGGCATGGCCGGCATGCAGGTTGCCCATGGTGGGCACGAAGCCAATGCGCTTGCCGGCGCTGCGTGCGTGCGTGACGGCGGCCCGCAGTTCGCGCAGGGTTTTTACGGTATTCATGCAGAGAATCCGTGTTCGATGCCTGGGAAGGTAACGGCTTTGACTTCGGCGACATAGGCGTTCAGTGCCGCCTGGATACTGTCCTGGCCGGCCATGAAGTTCTTCACGAATTTCGGTGCACGACCGGTGAGGTTAAGGCCGAGCATGTCGTGCAGCACCAGGACCTGTCCGTCAGTCGCGCTGCCCGCGCCAATACCGATCACCGGGATTTTAACCGCCAGGGTGATCTCTTCAGCCAGCTCGCTTGGCACGCATTCGAGCACGATCATCGCGGCGCCGGCCTGCTCCAGGGCGATGGCATCGGCACGCATCTGCCGCGCCTGGGCTTCATTGCGGCCCTGCACCTTGTAGCCGCCGAGGATATTCACCGACTGCGGCGTCAGGCCCATGTGCGCACACACCGGCACACCGCGCTCAGCCAGCAGGCGGATTGATTCGGCGAGCCACACGGCACCTTCCACCTTGATCATGTGTGCCCCGGCCTGCATCAGCTTGCCGGCATTCTGGAAGGTCTGCTCAAGCGTTGCGTAACCCATGAACGGCAGGTCGGCGATGATAAAGGCGCCTTCGTTACCGCGCTTGACGCTGGCGGTGTGGTAGGCAAGCTCGTCTGTGGTGACGGGCAGCGTGCTGTCATTCCCTTGAAGAACCATGCCCAGGGAGTCGCCCACCAGTAACACCTCGACGCCGGCCTGGCAGCAGGCCTGGGCGAAGGTGGCGTCATAGCAGGTCAGCATGGCGATTTTTTCACCTTTGAGCTTGAGGCTCTGCAAGGTGGTCAGGGTAATGTCTGGCATGAAAAGGGTCCTCGTTCAGGCGCTTGGAAACAGCGAGTAACGCGCGTGAGTCTTCGTTTATACAGGCGCACTTTCTTCAGAGCAGTGCTTATAAGGCCTGGATTGCGCCCTTCAGCGCCGGGTTGGCGGCAGCGGGACGCCTATAGTCGTGAGGAGAACTCTGGAAGTCAATTGGATGTGTTACCGCATTGTTACGAGTGGGGTGTTACCGCTGTTACTGATGCGATTCAGCAGGCTGGAACACATTTTGGCTAGCGCTGGAGATCAATGTAGGCGCTGGCTTGCCGGCGATGCGGGCGACCCGGTGTGTCAGGTGTGCCGAAGTCATGCTATCGCCGGCAAGCCGGCTCCTACAGGGGGCGTCAGGCTGTAGGGAGGCGTTCCAGGCCGACGAACGGGCATTCGGCGAGCAGGTCATTGAGTGGGCGGCTGTCAGGTAGTTGCAAAGTGGCAGGCGCCAGCTCAGCCAGCGGATACAGCACAAACGCCCTTAGATGCATCTGGTAATGCGGCACCTTCAGGCGTGGCTCATCGATCAGGCGATCGCCAAACAGCAGGATATCCAGGTCCAGGGTGCGTGGGCCCCAGCGCTCAAGGCGTTCGCGGCCTTGGTCGTTCTCGATGGCTTGCAAGGCGTCGAGCAGTTCCAGCGGTGCGAGGGTGCTGTCCAGCGCCGCCACCGCATTGGTGTAGCGTGGCTGGCCGGGCAGCAGGGAATCACTTTGATAGAAGGCAGAAACACCCACGAATGTAGTGTTCGGCAACTGCGTCAACGCCTCGATGGCATTGCGCAATTGCTGCTGCGGGGCCGCGAGGTTGCTGCCCATGCCGATGTAGATACGCTCCACCGCTTATTCGCCAGAGGTATCGGCGGCACTGCGCTTGCGTTTGCTGCCACTGCTGCGGCGGCGTTTTTTCGGCCCCTCGCCAGTGGCTTCGCCTTTGCTGCTGAGCTCACGAATCATCTCGCGACGTTCGCTGTCATTGGCGTCCTGGTAGTCGGTCCACCATTCGCCCAGGCCATCGGTCTGTTCGCCGGCGCTTTCACGCAGCAGCAGGAAGTCATAGCCGGCACGGAAGCGCGGGTTGTCCAGCAGCAGATCGGCACGTTTGCCACTGCGTCGTGGCAGACGTTCCTGCATGTCCCAGATCTCGCGGATCGGCAGGGTGAAACGCTTGGGGATCGCGATGCGCTGGCACTGTTCGGTGATCAGTTCGTGCGCGGCTTCCTGTATTGCCGGAATCGGCGGCATGCCACGGTTCTGCAGGCGCAGCACCCGGGCTGGCAAGGCAGGCCAGAGCAGGGCGGCAAACAGGAATGCCGGGGTGACCGGTTTGTTCTGTTTGATCCGCAGGTCAGTGTTGATCAACGCTTCGCTGATCAGCGTGTGGGTGTATGTCGGATTGTGCTCCAGTGCGTCGGCGCTGGCCGGGAACAGTGGGTCGAACAACTGCAAGTCCACCAGCATTTCAAACGTGTCGGCCGCATGCCCGGAAAGGAACAGCTTGAGCACTTCCTCGAACAGGCGCGCCGAGGGGATTTCCCGCAGCATCGGCGCCAGTTCGCGAATTGGCGCGGCCGTGTGTTTCTCGATACCGAAGTTCAGCTTGGCGGCAAAGCGCACGGCCCGCAGCATGCGCACCGGGTCTTCCTGGTAGCGCTGCGTAGGGTCGCCGATCAGGCGGATCAGATGATTGCGAATATCGTGCACGCCGTTGGCGTAATCGAGGATGCGTTCGCTGACCGGATCGTAATAGAGGGCATTGATGGTGAAATCGCGGCGCTGCGCGTCTTCTTCCAGGGTGCCATACACATTGTCGCGCAGGATACGTCCGCTTTCGTTGCGGGAGGACTGGTTGCTGTCTTCCTCTTCATCGTTTTGCGGGTGGCCTGCGCGGAAGGTCGCGACCTCGATGATCTCGCGGCCAAAGTGGATATGCACCAACTTGAAGCGCCGCCCGATGATCCGTGCGTTGCGAAACTCGGCGCGCACTTGTTCTGGCGTGGCGCTGGTGGCGACGTCGAAATCCTTGGGAGTGATGTTGAGCAACATGTCGCGCACGCAACCGCCGACCAGGTAGGCCTGATAGCCGGCGTTCTGCAGGCGTTCGACGATGTTCACCGCATAACGGCTGAACTGGGCGCGCTGCAGCGAATGTTGATTGCTGTTGAGCACTTCAGGCGTGCTGCGAATGTGTTGCGTACGACGCAAGGGGGAACGGAATGACTGGAACAACTTCTTCAGCATGGGATGCACTGTTTGAAGGAATGTTCGGCCATAACGAAGAATGACCGCATGATGGGCCGGGATTCTAGCATTTAGTCAGGGGATGGTGTAGGAACTAGCTGCACGCGCTGAGTCGGATGCTTAAATGAGGCCGCTTTGACGCTCAAATCGCAGAAACTACAAGGGGAGCCGAAGCTCCCCCAGAAAGTAGTTGCGTGCTCTATTTTTATTATTGGTTTCGGGCTTCTTGTTTTTGTTGATCGCCCTCGTCATGAAGTTTGACTTTCATGACACTCCCAACCGGGAGTCAAGAGCAAACGGATTGCTTTGGTCGCTGTGTTGCTATGATCGATGATCCAACCAGTTCAGGCTCTGCCTTGGGGCAGTTTTTGTTGTTCTCGGCCTGGTTGCGGGGCAAGCCCCAAATGCAACGCCTCTCCAAAAGAATCAGTTAGCTGCGCCTCCGCCGTGTTGTTTTTATTGTGCGTGAGTCGATTCGTCTTATTTTTATTGTGTGTGTACGGTGCTTTTTATTGTTTTTGTACTAAGCATATAGCAGGGGGCGTGCCAACTTTTGCGAGCCCCAGCAAAATCAGGGGGTTGACCGGTTTCTAGGTGTCTGGCGGGCGAAAAAAAGCCGGGGCTTCGTTACCGTAAGCCCCGGCTTTCTGTTACGTGAATATCTGAGGTAACAGTTTTTTCACGTTTAGGGTGTTACCCGATGTGAGTCGGCCTCAGCTTTCGCTGGCAACCCCGGTCTTGCGCCGTGGAATGCCCAGGCGCTGGCGTCGCTCCCAGAGGCACTTGCGGCTGACACCGAGTTTACGTGCCAGCTCCGTCTCGGTCATATGGTCCTGGTGCTCCAGGACGAAGTGTTGGAAGTAGTCTTCCAGTGACAAGTCTTCCGTAGGCTCGTGGCTGGTGTTACTGCCGCCCTGTTGCGGTGCAAGGCCAATGAAGTCGTCATCGTCCAGATCACTCAGTTCAATATCGATGCCCAGCAGCTCGGCAGAGATCTGCGGGCTCTCCGAGAGGATTACGGCCCGTTCAACAGCGTTTTCCAGCTCGCGCACGTTACCTGGCCATGAATAGTGGCGGATGGCCTGTTCGGCGTCGGTCGCAAACGTCAGGTCGGTACGGTTGACCCGTGCGCTCTGGCGCAACAGGAATGCATTGGCAATCTCGTTGACGTCTGCACCGCGTTCACGCAAGGCCGGCAGTTTGAGGGCGATCACGTGCAGGCGGTAATACAAGTCTTCGCGGAACTGGCCGATTTTCGCCAGGCTTTTCAGGTCGCGGTGAGTCGCTGCAATCAGGCGCACATCGACTTTTTGCGACTGTACCGAGCCGACCCGGCGTATCTCACCTTCCTGCAATACCCGCAGCAGGCGCGCCTGGGCTTCCAGGGGCAGCTCACCGATTTCGTCGAGGAACAGCGTGCCGCCGTCCGCCGCTTCCACCAGGCCTGCGCGTCCGGCGCTGGCGCCGGTAAAGGCACCTTTCTCATGACCGAACAGTTCGGACTCGATCAAGGATTCGGGAATCGCCGCGCAGTTCACCGAGATCATCGGTGCCTTGGCACGCTTGGACAGGTTGTGCAGGGCACGGGCCACCAGCTCCTTGCCGGTACCGGACTCGCCCTGGATCAGGACATTGGAGTCGGTGGGCGCAACCTTGCGGATCTTGACGTACAGTTCCTGCATGGGCGGGCAGGAGCCGATGATGCCAATCTCGCCGTTGCTGTTGTCGACCCCGGGTTTATCGCCGGCGGCCTTGCCGGCCGGGCGTTCTGCCGAGGCACTGCTGGCCGATTGGCGGTCGCGCAGGATACGGGCCACCGCCTGGAGCATTTCGTCGTGGTCGAAAGGCTTGGCGATATAGTCCACGGCGCCCATCTTCATCGAGTCGACGGCCGAGCGCAGGCTGGCATAGCTGGTCATGATCAGCACCGGCGTACCCTGGCCCAGCTTGATCAGTTCGGTGCCCGGTGCGCCAGGCAGGCGCAGGTCACTGACGATCAGGTCGAATGTGGGAACGCTGAAGCGTTCCTGGGCTTCCTGCACCGAGCCGGCTTCGCTGACCTGGTACTGATTGCGTTCAAGCAGGCGACGCAAGGCAGAGCGGATAATGGTTTCGTCTTCGACGATCAAAATGTGCGGCATTGATTCAATTCTCTCGACGGTCTCAGTTCACAGCGGACGTCGCTTCGACATGACGCGGCAAGGTCACCCGAATACGGGTGCCGCGTTGGCTTTCGGTGTCAGCCGGGCTGTCGATGGTGATTTGTCCATAATGCTCTTCAACGATGGAATAGACCAGTGCAAGGCCCAGACCGGTACCTTCACCTGGATCCTTGGTGGTGAAGAAGGGTTCGAACAATCGGTCCATGATGTTCTGTGGAATACCGCTGCCTTCGTCTTCGACGATCAGGTCGACCGTGTGCTCGAAGGCCTCGCTCTTGACCCTTACCGCACTGCCGGCCGGTGTCGCGTCGCGGGCGTTGGACAGCAGGTTGATCAGCACCTGGGCCAGGCGTTGCGAGTCGCCGACCACCCAGTGTTCCGGATCGCACAAGTTATAGAACTGTACTTCGAAATTGCGCCGATTCAAGGCCAGCAGCCCAATGGCATCTTGCGCGACTTCGGCCAGGCATACGGCTTCATCGTGATTCTGATGGCCGCCGGCGTGGGCGAAGCTCATCAGCGATTGCACGATGCGCGAGACGCGCTTGGTCTGTTCGAGGATCTGCCCGCTGATTTCGGTGATTTCGCCGTCTTCTTCGCGTTCTTCGCGCAGGTTCTGCGCCAGGCAGGCGATACCAGTGATCGGGTTGCCAATCTCATGGGCCACGCCGGCTGCCAGTCGTCCGATGCTGGCCAGTCGCTCGGAATGCACCAGCTTGTCTTCGAGCATCTGGGTTTCGGTCAGGTCTTCGACCAGCAACACCAGGCCACTGTTACCGGGAGCCAGGGGCTCGTCGATTGCGGCTTTGTGCAGGTTCAGCCAGCGGGTCTGGCCGTCGAGGGCCAAGTGCTGTTTGTGCAAGTGTTCGTCTGGCAGGTTGATAAAACCCAGCAACAGTTCTTTCCATGGATCGGCAATGGTGGTCAGTCGCGAGCCCACCACACGCTGGGCGGCGATACCGGTCAACTCTTCCATGGCCTTGTTCCACATCAGGATCTCCTGATCCTTGGCCAGGGAGCAGACGCCCATGGGCAGTTCCTGCAAGGTCTGGCGGTGGTAGCGGCGCAGGGCGTCGAGTTCGGCGGCAAGGCCGGTGAGGCGCGAGTGGTAGTCCTCCAGCCGGCTCTCGATAAAGTGGATATCTTCGGTGACATAGTTTTCGCCACCGGCCTTGTACGGCAGGAAGGTCTCCACCATGTCCTGGGACACGCTGGGGCCCATCAACCCGGACAGGTTGGCCTCGATACGATCACGCAGGCGGCGCAAGGCATAGGGGCGGCGCTCGTCGAAGGGCAGGTACAGGTCGCGTAGCGCCTGCTCCACCTCCTTTTGTGCGGCCTTGGCACCCAGGGGCTTGGCCAGTTGCGTGGCAAACTCCTGGGGCGACGCCGCATGCAGTTCGCGACGTTGCGGGCGGCGTACGTTATCCACGGCGCAGGCTTCGGCAGCGCTGGTTTCTTCGGGGCTGGCGTTGGTGAACAGGGAGATCAGGGTGAACATCAGCACGTTGGCCGCCAGCGAGGCGATGGCCGCCATGTGCCAACTGGTGTCGTCCAGCACGTAGATCATGTTCAGCAGCGGGATATAGAAGCCCTGCAGATTGCCGACCAGCGGCAACAGCATGGTCACCAGCCACACCAGGATCCCCGCCAGCAACCCGGCGATAAACCCGCGTCGATTGGCCGTCGGCCAGTACAGTACCGACAGCACGCCCGGCAAGAACTGCAAGGTGGCGACGAACGCGACAATGCCGAGGTTGGCCAGGTCCTGCTCGGCTGCCATCAGCAGGTAGAAGCCATAGCCGGCCATGATGATCGCCACGATCAGCGCGCGGCGTGTCCATTTCAGCCAACGGTAGATGTTGCCTTCAGCCGGCGGCTGGTACAGCGGTAGCACCAGGTGGTTGAGGGCCATGCCCGATAGCGCCAGGGTGGTGACGATGATCAAGCCGCTGGCTGCCGATAAGCCGCCGACGTAGGCCAGCAAGGCCAGGGATTTACTGTTGGCGGCGATGCCGATACCGAGAGTGAAATATTCCGGGTTGGTAGTGGCCCCCAGTTTCAGGCCGGCCCAGAGGATCAGCGGCACTGCCAGGCTCATCAGCAACAGGAACAGCGGCAGGCCCCAGCTGGCGCTGACCAGCGAGCGCGGGTTGAGGTTCTCGGTGAAGGTCATGTGGTACATGTGCGGCATGACAATGGCGGAGGCAAAGAACACCAGCAACAGCGTACGCCATGGGCCTTCTTGCAGCGGGGTGTGCAGGGCGGCGAGGGCGGTCTGGTTTTGCAGCAGCCACAGCTCCAACTGCTGGGGGCCGTCGAACACGCCGTACAGTGCGTACAGGCCCACACCTCCGATGGCGATCAGCTTGATCACCGACTCAAAGGCTATCGCAAACACCAGGCCTTCATGTTTTTCCCGGGTGGCGATATGTCGCGAACCGAAAAAAATCGTGAACAGGGTGATCAGCGCACAAAAGCTCAGGGCGACCCGGTGTTGCACTGGCTCATGGGTCAGAATGCCGATGGAATCGGCCACGGCCTGGATTTGCAGGGCCAGCAACGGCAGCACGCCGATCAGCATGAAAATCGTGGTCAGCGCGCCGGCCCAGGTGCTGCGAAAGCGGAAGGCAAACAGGTCGGCTAGCGAAGACAGTTGGTAGGTGCGGGTGATTTTCAGGATCGGGTACAGCAGCACTGGCGCCAGCAGGAAGGCACCAGACACCCCCAGGTAACTGGAAAGAAACCCATAACCGTATTGGTAGGCCAGGCCCACCGTGCCATAAAACGCCCAGGCGCTGGCATACACGCCCAGGGACAAGGTGTAGGTCAGTGGGTGGCGAATGATCGCCCGCGGGATCATCCCACGCTCACTGATCCAGGCCACCCCGAACAGCGCGGCCAGGTAGGCGGCGCTGATCAGCAGCATCTGGGTCAGGCTAAAGCTCATCGGCATCTTTTTGGCTCTGCAGGATGAAGGTCACGACGATCAGGATCAGCCACAGCAGATAGGGGCGATACCAGGCGCCCGTGGCGTCGATCCACCAGTCCATGATGGCGGGAGAAAACAGGTAGATCCCGACGACCAGCAGCAGGACCAAGCGATAGATGTACATGTTGGCCTCTGATTGAAAAACTGCGGCGATGTTAACGGATGGCTGGCAGGCTGCAAGCGCCTTCAGCGCAATTGCGCTTCGGCCAGGGTCTGTGTGCGTGGGATCCGGGAAGCATCCCAGTGGGCAATACCCCAATCCAGCAGTTCCCGTGGGCTGGCGTGGAGCAATTCATCCCCCGGCTGCTGGCCGAGGGCGCGCAAGGCCCTGAGTAGCAAAGGCGTGGTCTGGTCGGGCGTCAACGGCGGGGAGCGATAGGATTTGCCCAGTTTGTTACCGTCCGGCTGGATGATCAGGGGCACATGCAGGTAACGCGGCTGACGCAGGCCCAACAGCTCTTGCAGATACAGCTGGCGGGGGGTGGAGTCCAGCAGGTCGGCGCCACGCACGATATCGGTGACACCTTGCCAGGCATCGTCGAGCACCACCGCCAACTGATAGGCATATAGGCCGTCACGGCGGCGGATGATGAAGTCGCCGACATCGCGCCCCAGGTGTTGTCGGAATTCGCCTTGTACACGGTCGGTGAAATGGTATTCCAGCTCAGGAACACGTAGACGAACAGCCGCATCCTCCAGCGCGTGGCCGGCATTGCGGCACAGGCCAGGGTAAATACCGTTATACGGTTCCAATTGCTTGCGTGAGCAGGTGCAGGCGTAGGCCAGGCCGTGGTTGAACATGTCGTTCAACACTTTGGCGTAGGCATCATGCCGATCGCTTTGTCGGACCAGTTCCCCGTCCCACTCAAAGCCATAGCTTTCCAGGGCATGCAGGATCGCTGCCTGGGCGCCGGGCGCCTCACGGGGTGGGTCGAGGTCTTCCATGCGCATCAGCCAGCGGCCTTGATTGGCGCGGGCGTCGAGATAGGAAGCGAGGGCTGCAACCAGGGAGCCGAAGTGCAAATGGCCGCTGGGCGTGGGGGCGAAACGCCCGATATAGGTAGAGGCTGTCATGGCCTGGATATTACGGGAAAACCGCCAAACCCCAGAAACAAAAATGGAGCGTTTGCACGCCCCATTCGTTCAGCTCGGCAGTGATTACTTACCGACCTGTTTTTCCTTGATTTCGGCCAAGGTCTTGCAGTCTACGCACATGTCTGCGGTAGGACGGGCTTCCAGGCGGCGAATGCCGATCTCGACGCCGCAGGATTCACACCAGCCGTATTCTTCGTCTTCGATCAGTTGCAGCGTCTTGTCGATTTTCTTGATCAGTTTGCGCTCGCGATCACGGGCGCGCAGTTCAAGGCTGAACTCTTCTTCCTGGCTGGCACGGTCGGCCGGGTCAGGGAAGTTGGCTGCTTCGTCCTTCATGTGGTCAACGGTACGGTCGACCTCCTGCATCAAGTCCTGTTTCCATTTCTGCAGGATCTTGGTGAAGTGTTTGCGCATGGGCTCGCCCATGTACTCTTCGCCTTTCGCCTCGATGTAGGGTTCGAAGCCGCTGATGCTCTGTTGCTTTGCTTGGGTGGACATGAATAGACCGCCTCTCACTCTTCTAATCCATTGCGCAGGATTGCAACATCACCGACACCTGCCGGCCCTGCGGCTGCAAGCGGGCGAACTTACCAGATAGATTCGGGGTGCGCTACTCCCGGCTGTCGAGGCTCATCGAGCGCGGGGCTGCAAACTGCTGCGACCCGCCGTGGCCGGGCATACACCGTCTGGAAAGATGATTTTAGTCTTTTTGCAGGCCCTTGCCTGGCTCATCATCGCCGCCAGGCGGGCAATAGAACATGTTTTACCTCACGGGTTCGGTAGAATCCCGATTTTGTCCTCATTGTTAAGGAAGGCTAATGGCTCAGCCCTACAGTGCTCGCAGTCGTGCTATCGAACCTTTTCATGTCATGGCGTTGCTGGCGCGGGCCAATGAGCTGCAGGCCGCCGGCCATGATGTGATTCACCTGGAAATCGGCGAGCCGGATTTCACCACCGCCGAGCCGATCATCCAGGCCGGCCAGGCCGCATTGGCCAGCGGCAAGACCCGCTACACCGCCGCCCGCGGCCTGCCGGAATTGCGCGAGGCCATCAGTGGTTTCTACCGGCAACGCTATGACTTGACTATCGACCCCGAGCGCATCCTGATCACTCCAGGCGGCTCCGGGGCCTTGCTGCTGGCCAGCAGCCTGCTGGTGGATCCGGGCAAGCATTGGCTGCTGGCGGACCCAGGCTACCCCTGCAACCGGCATTTCCTGCGGCTGGTGGAAGGGGCGGCGCAACTGGTGCCGGTCGGTCCCGAGGTACGCTACCAACTGACCGCCGACCTGGTGGCGCGCTATTGGGACCAGGACAGTGTGGGGGCGTTGGTCGCCTCGCCGGCCAACCCGACCGGGACCCTCCTGGCCCGTGATGAGCTGGCCGGCCTGTCCAGCGCCATCAAGGCGCGCAATGGCCATCTGGTGGTGGATGAGATCTATCACGGCCTGACCTACGGCACTGATGCGGCCAGCGTGCTGGAGGTGGATGACGAGGCGTTTGTCCTAAACAGTTTTTCAAAGTATTTCGGAATGACCGGTTGGCGCCTGGGCTGGCTGGTGGCGCCCCCCGCTGCGGTGGGGGAGCTGGAGAAGCTGGCGCAGAACCTGTACATCAGTGCGCCGAGCATGGCCCAGCATGCGGCGTTGGCCTGTTTTACCGCGCAAACCCTGGCGATCCTTGAGGAGCGGCGGGCCGAGTTCGGGCGTCGGCGTGACTTCTTGCTGCCGGCCCTGCGCGAGCTGGGATTCGGTATCGCGGTAGAACCGGAAGGGGCGTTTTACCTGTATGCCGATATCAGCGCCTTTGGTGGCGATGCCTTTGCGTTTTGCCAGCACTTTCTTGAAACCGAGCATGTGGCATTCACGCCTGGGTTGGATTTCGGCCGCTTCCAGGCAGGTCATCATGTGCGTTTTGCCTATACGCAAAACCTCGATCGCCTACAGGAAGCGGTGGAGCGGATTGCCCGTGGCCTGCGGAGCTGGCAAGGCTGATGCGCTTTCATCCTCCCCTTGAAGAAGGCCGGCTGATTCGCCGCTACAAGCGTTTTCTGGCCGACATCGAAACCGTTACCGGCGAGTTACTTACCATCCACTGTCCCAACACCGGCTCAATGTTCAACTGCATGGTTGAAGGCGGGCAAGTCTGGTTCAGCCGCTCCAATGACCCCAAGCGCAAGCTGCCGGGTACCTGGGAGATTGCCGAGACCCCCCAGGGCCGCCTGGCGTGCGTCAACACCGCGCGGGCCAACCCGCTGGTTGAAGAGGCGCTGAATGCCGGGCTGATCACCGAGCTCAATGGCTTTACCGCGTTAAGGCGCGAAGTGCCTTACGGCCAGGAAAAAAGCCGCATCGACTTTCGCCTGGACTACCCCGGTGGCGCGGCTTATGTCGAAGTCAAAAGTGTCACCCTGGGGTTTGACGGCACACCTATCGCCGCTTTTCCCGATGCGGTAACCCAGCGTGGGGCCAAGCATTTGCGGGAGTTGGCACACCTGGCCCGCAGCGGTGTACGAGCTGTGCAGTTGTACTGTGTGAATCTGTCTGGCATCGATGGCGTAAGGCCGGCGGAGGAGATTGATCCCGGGTATGCCGCCGCACTGCGTGAGGCCAAGGCCGCCGGAGTGCAGGTCCTGGCCTATGGTGTGAACATCAGTGCACAGGAAGTCTGTATTGACCGCCCCTTGACTGTGCTGCTCAACGACTAGAGTTGCACCCACAACCCCTGTGCGTCTTCGCGGCCGGGCAGGGGAGTCAGGCTTTGGCCTGCGCAGGGACCGGCCACGCATTCGCCGCTTTCGATCAGAAACAACGCGCCGTGGGTGGCGCATTGGATCATGCTCGCGCTGGGGTCGAGAAAGCGGTCAGGCTGCCATTCCAGCGGGACGCCGCGATGGGGGCAGCGGTTGATGTAGAAATACACCTGGTCTTCGCGGCGCACGACAAACAGCTTGCGACCATCGATATCGAAGCCGCGACTGCTGTCTGGGGCCAGTTCGTGGGAGGGGCACAGAAACTTCATAAGCGTTCTCAGGTGGCGCGGGTCAAGGGGTGTAGAGTGATCCGGGGTTTGCGGGTAAGCCCGGTGCTTGACGTTCAAATGCAAACAATTATCAAATGCCGGTTTCGCCCGTTAGCTGACTGCGTGCTCAGTACAATGCCAGGCGGTCACATGACAGGCTCCATCCCTAGAAAGGAAACCCTTTTATGCGCCTGAGTACCAGCGCTATTGCGCTTGTTGTCGGATTGCTGGTCAACCCCCTGGCGCAAGCCGCGCAGTTGCCTCAACGCTGGGTCAGCGCCGGGGGGGCGTTGTCGGAGTGGGTGACGGCGCTGGGCGGGGAGTCGAAGCTGGTGGGTGTCGATACTACCAGCCAGCATCCGCAGTCGCTCAAGGCGCTGCCCAGTATCGGTTACCAGCGCCAACTGTCGGCCGAAGGGATCTTGAGCCTGCGCCCGCAGATCCTGGTGGGCACCGAGGAAATGGGGCCACCGCCGGTGCTGGCGCAGATTCGCAATGCAGGGGTGCAAGTGGAGCTGTTTTCCGCGCAGCCGGACCTGCCGACCCTGCAAGGCAACCTGCAACATCTGGGCAAGCTGTTGGGGGCCGAGGCCAAGGCTGCGGCACTGTTCAGCAGCTATCAGCAGCAACTGGAAGAGCAAAAAGCGGCCGTGACCCAGGCGCAAACCCGGCAAAAGGCCCCGGGCGTGCTGCTGGTGCTCGGACATGCCGGTGGCAAACCGTTGATCGCCGGCAAGGACACCGCTGCCGATTGGGTGCTGCAACAAGCCGGTGGGCACAACTTGGCGACGCACAGCGGTTACAAGCCGTTTTCGGTTGAGTCCCTGGCGGGGCTGAGCCCAGAAGTCCTGGTGTTCTCCGACCGCGCCCTGAGTGGCGAGGCGGCCCGTGCGGCCTTGTTCAAGGAGAACCCGATCCTGGCGGCCACTTCTGCGGCCAAGACCGGCCGGGTGTTCGAGTTGGATCCCACCTTGCTGGTCGGTGGCCTTGGCCCGCGGTTGCCGGCCAGCCTGCAAGCCTTGTCCGCTGGGTTCTACCCCGCTAAAACCCAAGCTGCCCCATGACCACTCTGGTTAAACCACGCGCCTTGTTTATAGGTTTGAGCCTGTTGTGTGTATTGGCGATATGGCTGTCCCTGGCCTTGGGGCCGGTTAGTCTGCCGTTGCTCGACACACTGCGCGCCGCCTTACGTTTGCTTGGCGTGCCCATAGAGGCTCAGGGCCTGGAGCAGGCTGAACTGATTCTCGGGCAGATCCGCCTGCCACGCACCCTGCTGGGGCTTGCGGTTGGTGGGGTGCTGGCGTTGTCGGGTGTGGCCATGCAGGGGTTGTTCCGTAACCCATTGGCCGACCCAGGGTTAGTTGGCGTGTCCAGCGGCGCTGCGTTGGGGGCGGCGGTGGCCATCGTCGGCGGTGCGGCTTTTGGTGGTCTGCCGGACGCCGTGGGGCCGTATCTGCTGTCGCTGTGTGCATTTTTGGGGGGCTTGGGCGTGACCGCCTTGGTCTATCGCCTGGGACGACGCGACGGCCAGACGAATGTTGCGACGATGCTGTTGGCCGGCATCGCCTTGACCGCCCTGGCGGCCTCGGCGGTGGGCCTGTTCACCTACCTGGCGGATGACGCCACTTTGCGTACCCTGACGTTCTGGAACCTTGGCAGTCTCAATGGCGCCAGTTATTCGCGACTGTGGCCGTTGCTGCTGGTCAGTGCTGGCGTGGCTCTGTGGCTGCCACGCCGGGCCAAGGCGCTCAACGCTTTGCTCCTGGGGGAGTCGGAAGCCAGTCATCTGGGGATCAATGTCGAGGGGCTCAAGCGCGAGCTGGTGTTTTGCACGGCCCTAGGAGTGGGCGCGGCGGTCGCTGCCGCGGGGCTGATTGGTTTTGTCGGGCTGGTAGTCCCGCACCTGATGCGGTTGCTGGCGGGGCCGGATCATCGCGTGCTCCTGCCGGCCTCGGTGCTGGCGGGCGCGAGTTTGTTGCTATTTGCCGATCTGGTGGCTCGCCTGGCGCTGGCGCCGGCAGAGCTGCCCATTGGTATTGTTACCGCCTTTATCGGTGCTCCGTTTTTTCTATACCTGCTGTTGCGAGGACGCGCCTGATGCTGCGAGTGGAAAACCTGCAGATCCGTCGCGGTCGTAAAACCGTACTGGCCGATGTGAGCCTGGATCTCAGGCCCGGTGAAGTATTGGGCGTGCTGGGCCCCAATGGCGCCGGTAAAAGCACATTGCTGGGCGCGTTATGTGGGCAATTGCGCCCGGATGAAGGGCAGGTCTGGCTGGACGACCGTGAGCTCAAGGATTGGCAGGGCGCGCAACGGGCGCAGCGGTTGGCAGTGCTGCCCCAGGTGTCGACCCTGGATTTCGCTTTTCGCGTCGAGGAAGTGGTGGGCATGGGGCGTTTACCCCATCAGACCGGGCGGGTACGCGACGATGAAATCATCGAAGCTGCCCTGCAGGCCGCCGACGTGGGGCACTTGAGCGGGCGCAGCTACCTGGCCCTGTCCGGCGGCGAGCGCCAGCGCGTGCACCTGGCGCGGGTACTGGCGCAACTCTGGCCGGGCGAAGCGGGGCAGACCTTATTGCTGGACGAGCCGACCTCAATGCTCGACCCGTTGCACCAGCACACCACCTTGCAGGCTATCCGCAGCTTTGCCGACCGCGGTGCGGCCGTGCTGGTGATCCTGCACGACCTGAACCTGGCGGCGCGTTATTGCGATCGAATCCTGCTGCTTGAGGACGGTCGTCCCCATGCCCTGGATACACCGGCGCAAGTATTGCGACCGGATTTGCTCAAGACGGTATTTGGTCTGGATGTGCTGGTGCAGCCGCATCCTGAGCTAGGTCATCCATTGATCATCGCCCGCTGAAGTTGCACCCAACCCTGTAGGTGCCGGCAAGCCAGCTCCTAGCAGGGGATGGCGCCAGGTGCCCGGGGCATAAATCCCAGGCAAAAAAAGACCCGGCAAGAGCCGGGTCAAATAACCGTGATTAGCCTGATGAGGAGATAATCTGAGAGTCCGAACCAATGGTCTTTCAGTTATCGGCTGATCTCGCGATCAGTTGTGATAATCATAACGATTCTCATTTGAGAGTCAACAATTGTTTTTGCGGCTCTTGGAAGTTTCCTCAAACGCCTGTTTGGAATCTTCGTAAACACTGGGCTTGCGACCTTTTCAACTTTTGCTGCGTACCGACAGCGCTTCCAATTGGCGATTCAGCGCCTCCTTGCGCTCGGTTGGAATATCGTTCCAATGCACATCCATCAATGCGCCTTCGATGGCATACAACAGGACTTTGGAAGCCCGGAAACCGCGGGTGCGTACCGCCCGGTAGGCGTCTACTGCGCCCAGTCGGCGCAGGTCCGAAGCGCTATGGATGCCCACCGCATGCAGCCATTGCGCCGAGGTCTTGCCAAGGTTTTTCAGGTGTTGCAGCTCATCATTCATCAAGCCTCCTTGCGACGGCCGAATGGTTCGGTGGGTATCGTGACCAGGCAAGCCTGAAAGGAGTGTAGCGCTCAGTAGGAAAAGCGTAGTTCTTTGCTCAGAAACGATGTAAATGCTTCTAAGGCTGGCGCTGGAATGTTGACGCCGACAGGCGAAAGCCCCCAGCCCGCCTTGCGTGCAGCCGGGGGGAGAGGTGTGTTGTCAGCGAGTGCGGTAACGCAGGCGGGTACCGAAATTGACCGACATAAGGATCTCGTCAGCGCTCAGTTCGGGTGGAAAGTAAGCGCCCGAAATCTGCGCATGGGCCAGGCTGGCGCCTTCCAGTGAGCAGTCGCGCAGGTCCAGGCCACGCAAGTCGGCTGAACGGAAGTAAGCATCGGTGAAATCCACGCCCCCGGCGTCCAGGTCACGCAGGTCGAGCCCTCGGAAGTCGCCACCGCGCATGTCAATGGGACCCTCCTTGGGGCGCTCCTGATTGAAGCCGCGGATGTCATCTTTATGCAGCAGCGCGTAGAGCGGGGTATCAAGCAGCTTCGGCTGGCCCATGGCGGCATCTCCTGTTGGACTTATGATGCCATTATAGTGCCACTATTTATGGCCGTGAGCTGTTAACGGCTTCACGGCCAGGAAATATTTCTTACAGCCCTGGCAGGCGTTGGCGAACATGGGCAACCAGCGCGTCCAGCGTCCCGCTTTCATTGGTCTCAACCCGCTTGCTCAGCAGCAGTTCTTCGGTACTTAGGGGATCGCGACTGGCCTGCTGCTGTTCAATGACCGCCAAGGTGGCGTCAGACGGATCGTTTTTATCTGCCTGACGTTTCGCCAGCCAACTGGCAATAACGGCCTGTGGTGCATTGCAATCCAGGATCAGGAATGGCGCGCCAGTGGCTTCTGCGACTTTGGCGGCAGCGTCGCGTTGTTCATGCTTGAGGTAGGTCGCATCCAACACCACAGGGAAGCCTGCGCGCAGCACGGTTTCGGCGAGGGTATGCAGGCGGGCGTACGTTGCCGCGCTGGCGTGCGAGGCATAGATCCCGGCTTGTGGGGTGTTCTCGACCTGCTGCTCGCCAAACAGGCGCTTGCGTTCTACATCGGAGCGCAGGCGGATGGCTCCCAGTGCATCGACCAGGCGCATCGCCACATGGCTTTTGCCGGTTGCCGATACGCCATGGGTAATTGCCAGGAAGCGCGAGGGGATGGTGCTGTAGCTTTCGGCCAGGTTGGCGTAGTTGCGGTATTGGCGCAGGGTGGTCGCTCGTTCGACCGGTGTCGCCTCGGGCGGCATGCTGAACAGCGCGACTTTGGCGCGGACCAGCGCACGGTAGGCTTTATAGAAATTCAGCAGTTCCAGGCTCTGGTAATCGCCGGTCAGCTCCAGGTATTGGCTGACAAAACGCCGGGCCAGGGACTTGAGGCCACGGTCTTCCAGGTCCATGGCCAGGAAACCGGTGTCGGCGCACACGTCGGTGAAGCGAAACGGCTCGTTGAACTCGATGCAGTCGAAGATCACCGCGTGCCCGTCGATCATGGTCGCGTTGCCCAGGTGAATATCGCCATGGCACTCGCGGATAAAACCATTGAGCTTGCGTTGCTCCAGCAGGGGCTTGAGGCGTTCAAAGCTGCTCTGGGCCCAGGCTTGCAGTGCTTCCAGTTGGGCTAGGTCGGCCTTGTCGCTGAGGAACGGGCGGATCTGCTCGAAGTTCTGCCGTACCGGCGCCATCACCTCGTCTGGGGTTCCGGCCGGGTGCGCCTCGGGAACCTTTGGGGCGTTCAGGTGGAAATGGGCAATCTGGCTGGCCATTTCATCGATGTGGCCGCTGGTCAGCTCGCCGTTGGCCTGCAAGGTGCTCAGCAGCTGGCTTTGCGGGAACTGGCGCATTTTCAACACATATTCGATGGCCGGGCCTTCGCCGCCCAGTTGCGGAGCTTCAACGTTGCCGGTAATCGGCAACACCTCAAGATACAAATCCTGTGTCAGGCGTTGGTTGAGGCGCAGTTCTTCGTTGCAGAAGTGAGCGCGGGCGTCCAGCTGGGTAAAGTCGAGGAAGCCGAAGTTCACCGGCTTCTTGATCTTGTAGGCATAGGGGCCGGTGAGCAGGACCCAGGAAATATGGGTTTCAATGACTTGAAACACTTCGACCGGATGAGGAAACAGGGCCGGGTTTTGCAGGGCGGCAATCAAGGGCTGGCTCACGGGCGATCCTTCGGAGTCTGGAAAAATAATGGAGCGCATTATGGCCGCTCAAGTCGGTCATGCAAACCGCCGTCCGGTTCATGTTGATCATCAATAAAATGCGTATAATCCGCCGCCATGACTCGTACCCGATCTCCCCGTACCCGTAAAAAACCTCCTTCTCGCAGCCTGCGCCCCTGGCTGGGCTGGGCGCTCAAGCTTGGCCTGGTTGGCCTGGTGGTGATCGCCGGCATCGCGGTATACCTCGATGCCGTGGTCCAGGAGAAATTCTCTGGCAAGCGCTGGACCATCCCGGCGAAGGTCTACGCTCGCCCGCTGGAGCTCTTTACCGGCCAAAAGCTGAGCAAGGCTGACTTCCTCACCGAACTCGATGCGCTGGGTTACCGGCGCGAAGCCGTGGCCAACGGGCCAGGGGCGGCGGCGGTCAGTGGCAATACCGTGGACTTGAACACCCGGGGTTTCCAATTCTATGAAGGCCTGGAAAAGGCGCAGCCGGTGCGCGTGCGTTTCTCGGGGGACTACGTGGCTGAGCTTTCCGCACTCAACGGCGGCAAGCTGCCGGTGGTGCGTCTTGAGCCGTTGCTGATCGGCGGGATTTACCCGAAGAACCTCGAAGATCGCATCCTGATCAAGATCGATCAGGTTCCACCGTACCTGCTGGAAACCCTGGTTGCGGTCGAAGACCGGGATTTTTACAGCCACTGGGGCGTATCGCCCAAGTCCATCGCCCGCGCCATCTGGGTCAACACCTCCGGTGGCCGGATGACCCAGGGCGGCAGTACGCTGACGCAACAATTGGTGAAAAACTTCTACCTGACCAGTGAACGCAGCCTGACCCGCAAACTCACCGAAGCCATGATGGCGATGTTGCTGGAACTGCACTACAGCAAGCAGGAGATTCTGGAGGCCTACCTCAACGAGGTGTTCGTCGGCCAGGATGGCCAGCGCGCGGTGCACGGTTTCGGCCTGGCCAGCCAGTTCTTTTTCGGCCAGCCGTTGTCCGAGCTCAAGCTGCATCAGGTGGCGTTGCTGGTGGGCATGGTCAAGGGACCGTCCTATTACAACCCTCGCCGTAACCCGGAGCGGGCCCTGGAGCGTCGCAACCTGGTACTCGACGTCCTCGAGCAGCAGGGCGTAGCCACGGCTGAACAGGTCGCCGCCGCGAAGAAGATGCCCTTGGGCGTCACTACCCGTGGCAAGTTGGCCGACAGTTCATTCCCAGGCTTTATCGATCTGGTCAAGCGCCAGTTGCGCGAAGACTATCGCGATGAGGACTTGACCGAAGAAGGCCTGCGGATCTTCACCAGTTTCGACCCGATCCTGCAGATGAAGGCCGAAGCCTCGGTCAGCGATACCTTCAAACGCTTGGCTGGGCGCAAGGGCTCGGACGAGGTCGAGGCGGCCATGGTCGTGACCAATCCGGAAACCGGTGAAGTCCAGGCCATGATCGGCAGTCGTCAGGCCAGTTTCGCCGGTTTCAATCGTGCACTGGATGCCGTGCGGCCGATTGGCTCGCTGATCAAGCCGGCGGTGTACCTCACTGCGCTGGAAAAGCCGAGCAAATACACCCTGACCAGTTGGCTCTCCGACGAAGCATTCTCGGTCAAGGGCGCCGATGGCCAGGTGTGGAAGCCGCAGAACTATGATCGTCGCTCCCACGGCACTGTGTTCCTGTATCAGGGCCTGGCGCATTCCTACAACCTGTCCACGGCGCGGCTTGGTCTGGAGCTGGGTGTGCCGAATGTGCTCAAGACGCTGGCGCGATTGGGCGTGAGCCGCGAGTTCCCGGCCTTCCCGTCGATGTTGCTGGGTGCGGGGGGCTTGAGCCCGATGGAAGTGGCAACCATGTACCAGACCCTGGCCAATGGCGGTTTCAATACGCCGATGCGCGGGATCCGCAGTGTCTTGACGGCGGAAGGGGAACCGCTCAAGCGCTACCCATTCCAGATCGAGCAGCGTTTTGATCCGGCCTCTATTTACCTGATCCAGAACGCCATGCAGCGAGTCATGCGCGAAGGTACGGGGCGGTCGGTCTACAGCGTGCTGCCGTCCAACCTGACGCTGGCCGGCAAGACCGGTACCAGTAACGATTCCCGTGACAGCTGGTTCGCCGGCTTCAGCCAGGACCTGCTCGCGGTGGTCTGGCTGGGGCGCGATGACAACGGCAAGACACCGTTTACCGGCGCGACCGGCGCCTTGCAGGTCTGGACCAGCTTTATGCGCAAGGCGGACCCGCTGCCATTGAACATGCCGCAACCCGACAATATCGTTCAGGCCTGGATCGACCCCCATACCGGCCAGGGCTCCGATGCCAACTGTCCGGGTGCGGTGCAGATGCCGTATATTCGCGGCAGTGAACCGCCAGCCGGCGCTGCGTGTGGGGGCTTGCCCACAGACGCGGATTCGGTGATGGATTGGGTCAAGGGCTGGATGAATTAAGCAAAGAGGATTTCAAGTGAACAAGTGGTTGATTCCAGCTGTTACAACATTGGCTTTGCTCAGCGGTTGCTCCACCGTGCAGCGCGGTTCCATCCCGGTGGTGGATTCCGGCACAGCCGTTTCCAATAATGATCGGATCTCGGCCAACGGCGGCTTTCGCCAGACCGTGACCACGCGTCCGAACCCTGCCACGACCCGGGCTGTGCCACAGGATTCCGGGGTCGTGGTGATGGTTCCGGGCGGTGGCGCAACCGCGTCTGCACCCATCAGCTCCGCGCCATGGACGCCGGGCCCGATCACACCGGGGCCGTCGAGCTCTGCGCCGATTGATACCGCGCCGGTCAACCAGGGCACCTACAACATGCCGTCGACGCCGAGCGGGATTCCATCGGCCAATGCTGGCGGTCTGTCTGCCGACGAGCAGTTGGACGGCCCGGTCCTGGCCTTGCTCACCACTGCGCAGCAACAGCAGGCCGGTGGCGACTTGAATGGCGCATCGTCGAGCCTTGAGCGCGCCCAGCGTGTCGCGCCACGTGAGCCACAGGTGCTCTACCGCCTGGCGCAAGTGCGCATGGCCCAGGGTGATGCGCCACAGGCTGAGCAGTTCGCCCGTCGTGGCTTGACCATGGCCAGCGGTCGTCCTGACCTGCAGGCCAGCCTGTGGGCCTTGATTGGGGATGCGCGTGCTGCGCAAGGCGATGCCGCCGGTGCCGCCCAGGCCCGGCAAAAGGCCAAGGTCAGTCTCTGATGGATCCTCGTTTTCCGGCGATTGCCGAACAGCTGTTGCTGATTGAGCGGGAACTGCGCCTGGCGGGCTGGTGGGATGCGGTGTCCCCCGGTGCCGAAGCGCTGAGCAGTGTTGAGCCGTTTTCCGTCGATACCCTGGATTTTCATCAGTGGTTGCAGTGGATCTTCCTGGTCCGAATGAAACAGATCCTCGAACAGGACCTGCCGCTGCCCAACGCGTCAGGCATCCTGGAGATGGCCGAGATGGTCTATGCTGATCGCCCCCGAGAGAGCCTTGGCCTGCGGTCTGCGCTGAAAAAGTTCGACCAACTGATTGTCGACGCTCGTTAATTGCCTGACTGTCGGGTTTTCCGGCAGTCTTGCGCACATTTCTACCGCTTGACGACATTCATGCGAGTTTTATCCCTCCTCTGACCCCTTTCTTCTACGTTCTCATGCGCTTAGTTGGAAAAAAGCGCAATTATTGCTTGACTTGAAGGGGCTGAAACAGAAGAATCCAAAGTCCGCTGTATCGGGACTGCCAGAAGCAGGCCCGCTCAGCAGATCATGAGGCGCACATCCGCGCCGACCTGTTACACCCGCAACGCGTTACCTCGCGCTGGGTGGGAAAAGCCCGCAACACTTGGGACGATCCCAATACTTGCTCAGTCAGTGCTGACGTAGTCGGCGACCACCGTCGCTCATGCTCTGTTGAGAAGTAAACCTATTAAGACCCGTCGGTTTTCAACGGACGGTATTCTGGCGTTTTAGAGGTGAACAACGTGGAGCTTTTATCTGGTGGTGAGATGCTCGTCCGCTTTTTGCGTGACGAAGGCGTCGACTATATCTACGGGTACCCAGGTGGTGCTCTGCTGCATGTCTACGACGCGCTGTTCAAGGAACCGGCTGTCAACCACATCCTGGTTCGCCACGAACAGGCCGCGACCCATATGGCTGACGGTTACGCCCGTGCCACCGGTAAAGCCGGCGTGGTGCTGGTAACGTCCGGCCCAGGCGCAACCAATGCCATTACCGGTATCGCGACTGCGTATATGGACTCTATTCCGATGGTGATCATTTCCGGCCAGGTGCCCAGCACCATGGTCGGCACCGATGCATTCCAGGAAACCGACATGATCGGTATCTCCCGGCCGATCGTGAAACACAGCTTCATGATCAAGCATCCGTCGGAGATCCCGGACGTCATGAAAAAGGCCTTCTACCTCGCACAGTCCGGTCGCCCGGGGCCTGTGGTGGTCGATATCCCGAAAGACATGACCAACCCGGCGGAAAAATTCGAATACGTCTTCCCGAAAAAAGCCAAGCTGCGTTCCTATAGCCCGGCCGTTCGTGGGCACTCGGGGCAAATCCGCAAGGCGGCAGAAATGCTCCTGGCGGCCAAGCGCCCGGTACTGTACTCGGGTGGCGGCGTAATCCTGGGCGGTGGTTCCGCACCGTTGACCGAACTGGCCAAGATGCTCAACCTGCCGGTGACCAACACCTTGATGGGGCTCGGCGCCTTCCCGGGTTCGGATCGTCAGTTCGTCGGCATGCTCGGCATGCATGGTAGCTACACGGCCAACCTGACTATGCACCACGCCGACGTGATCCTGGCCGTGGGGGCGCGGTTCGATGACCGGGTGATCAACGGCGCGAGCAAATTCTGCCCGAATGCCAAGATCATCCACATCGACATCGACCCGGCATCTATCTCCAAGACCATCAAGGCCGACGTGCCGATTGTTGGTCCTGTGGAAAGCGTATTGACCGAAATGGTCGCTGCGCTCAAGGACATCGGCGAGGCGCCGAACAAGGAGTCTGTTGCCAGTTGGTGGAAGCAGATCGACGAATGGCGCGGTGACCGCGGCCTGTTCCCTTACGACAAGGGCGATGGCAGCATCATCAAGCCGCAGACCGTGATCGAAACCCTGTGCGAAGTGACCAAGGGCGATGCCTTTGTGACCTCCGACGTGGGCCAGCACCAGATGTTCGCCGCGCAGTACTACAAGTTCGACAAGCCTAACCGCTGGATCAACTCCGGTGGCCTGGGCACGATGGGCTTTGGTTTTCCTGCCGCCATGGGGGTGAAGCTGAGCTTCCCGGATGTGGACGTGGCTTGCGTCACCGGTGAAGGCAGCATCCAGATGAACATCCAGGAGCTGTCGACCTGCCTGCAATATGGTTTGCCGGTGAAGATCGTCTGCCTGAACAACGGTGTGCTGGGCATGGTGCGCCAATGGCAGGACATGAGCTACAACAGTCGTCACTCCCATTCCTACATGGAGTCGTTGCCTGACTTCGTCAAATTGGTTGAAGCCTACGGCCATGTCGGCATGCGCATCACTGATCTGAAGGATCTCAAGCCGAAGATGGAAGAGGCGTTCGCCATGAAGGATCGCCTGGTGTTCATCGACATTCAGGTCGACACCAGCGAGCACGTCTACCCGATGCAGATCAAAGACGGCTCAATGCGCGATATGTGGCTGAACAAGACGGAGCGAACCTAATCATGCGGCACATTATCTCCCTGCTTCTGGAGAACGAACCAGGCGCTCTGTCTCGTGTGGTCGGCCTGTTTTCGCAGCGCAACTACAACATCGAAAGCCTGACCGTGGCCCCGACCGAAGACCCGACCCTGTCGCGTCTGACGTTGACCACCGTGGGCCATGACGAAGTGATCGAGCAGATCACCAAGAACCTCAACAAGCTGATCGAAGTGGTCAAGCTGGTCGACCTGTCGGAGAGTGCTCACATCGAGCGCGAGCTGATGCTGGTCAAGGTCAAGGCCACGGGCGCCCAACGTGCCGAGATCAAGCGCACGACCGATATTTATCGCGGGCAGATCGTCGATGTAAGTGCCAGCGTTTATACCGTGCAACTGACCGGTACAAGCGACAAGCTGGACAGCTTCATCCAGTCGATCGGGACGGCCTCGATTCTGGAAACAGTACGCAGCGGTGTCACCGGGATTGCCCGTGGCGACAAAGTGCTCAGCATCTAACCCAATTAGCGAATGGCCTTACGGCCTGGATATATAGAGGAACCTCATGAAAGTTTATTACGATAAAGATTGTGACCTGTCGATCATCCAGGGCAAAAAAGTCGCCATCATCGGCTACGGCTCCCAGGGCCACGCCCAGGCGTGCAACCTGAAAGACTCCGGCGTTGACGTAACTGTTGGCCTGCGCAAAGGCTCGGCCACTGTTGCCAAGGCAGAAGCCCACGGCTTGAAAGTGACTGACGTGGCTTCCGCTGTTGCAGCTGCCGACCTGGTCATGATCCTGACCCCGGACGAATTCCAGTCCTCGCTGTACAAGAACGAAATCGAACCGAACATCAAGAAAGGCGCCACCCTGGCCTTCTCCCACGGCTTCGCGATTCACTACAACCAGGTTGTGCCACGCGCCGACCTCGACGTGATCATGATCGCGCCGAAAGCACCAGGCCACACCGTGCGTTCCGAATTCGTCAAGGGTGGTGGTATTCCTGACCTGATCGCGATCTACCAAGACGCCTCGGGCAACGCCAAGAACGTTGCACTGTCCTACGCCGCCGGCGTTGGTGGTGGCCGTACCGGCATTATCGAAACCACCTTCAAGGACGAGACTGAAACCGACCTGTTCGGTGAGCAAGCCGTTCTGTGCGGTGGTACCGTTGAGCTGGTCAAGGCCGGTTTCGAAACCCTGGTTGAAGCTGGCTACGCGCCGGAAATGGCCTACTTCGAGTGCCTGCACGAGCTGAAGCTGATCGTTGACCTCATGTACGAAGGCGGTATCGCCAACATGAACTACTCGATCTCCAACAACGCTGAATACGGCGAGTACGTGACCGGCCCGGAAGTGATCAACGCCGAATCCCGTCAGGCCATGCGCAACGCCCTGAAGCGTATTCAGGACGGCGAGTACGCCAAAATGTTCATCAGCGAAGGCGCAACCGGCTACCCTTCGATGACCGCCAAGCGTCGTAACAACGCCGCTCACGGTATCGAAGTCATCGGCGAGCAACTGCGCTCCATGATGCCGTGGATCGGTGCCAACAAGATCGTCGACAAAGCTAAAAACTAAGTCGAGTGTGTCGAGGGAAGACGCGGCCTAGGCCGCGTTTTTTCGTTTGAGGGCCGGTTCTGGTATAAAGCTGCATCGTTTGCAGGCGAACACTCGCTGCAAGTGTCTGTCGAATTTTTTCACACCGTTGCAAGGTAAAGTCCATGAGCGAACGTCCCGAAGAGCCAAAGCAGGCCTCTGACGCCGAAAGCCTGCTGCCGATCGATGAGCATGTCGAAGAAGGGCATGATGCGGAAGGCCGCAAGGTCCGGCATCGTGGCATCTATCTTCTGCCCAACCTGTTCACCACGGCGAACCTGTTTGCCGGCTTCTACTCCATCATCAACTCCATGAGTGCCCAGAGCGCACTGGCGGCGGGTGATGCGGCGAGTGCCAGCAAGTACTTCGGTTTTGCTGCCATTGCAATCTTCGTGGCCATGGTGCTCGACGGCCTTGATGGGCGCGTGGCACGGATGACCAATACCCAAAGCGCCTTCGGTGCCGAGTACGACTCGCTATCGGACATGGTTGCCTTTGGTGTCGCGCCTGCGCTGTTGGCGTTTGCCTGGGCGCTGGGCGATATGGGTAAGGTCGGCTGGATGGTCGCCTTCATCTATGTGGCGGGCGCTGCGCTACGGCTGGCGCGTTTCAATACTCAGGTGGGTACTGCCGACAAGCGTTACTTCATTGGCCTTGCCAGTCCGGCCGCGGCAGGTGTGGTGGCCGGTATTGTCTGGGCGTTCAGCGACTACGGTATCCAGGGGTCGAAGATGTCATTCCTGGTGGCCTTGATGGTGGCGGCGGCCGGCATGCTGATGGTCAGCAACATCAAATACAACAGCTTCAAGGAGTTCGACCTCAAGGGGCGCGTGCCTTTCGTGGCGATTCTTGTGGTGGTACTGGTGTTTGCGGTGGTCTTCAGTGATCCGCCGCGGATCCTGCTGCTGGCGTTCCTGGTGTATGCGGCTTCGGGGCCGGTTCAGTACCTGTTGCACCTGCGCCGGGACAAAACGTTGCCTTAATGTAATTTCCCCCATACTCCGCAGTCTATTGGTGCATCAGTTCTCCAATGCTGCGGAGTTGCCATGTTAATCAAGTTTCCCAAAGCGTCCGACTGTCGCGAATCGGATGTCACCCCAGAATCCCTCTATTTCTCTCGCCGCAGTTTGCTCGGTGGTGCGCTTGCCGGCATTGCTGCCAGTAGCTTGCCGCGTTGGGCGAGTGCGGCAGACACTGCGCGTTATGCGGATGTCGAGCCAGGAAAGGCTCCCGGCTGGTTTGTCGAGAAACTTCCTGGCACGCAATGGCAGGCGGTAACGGTAAAAGATGAAGCTATCACGCCGTTCAAGGATGCGACCCATTACAACAACTTCTATGAGTTCGGTACCGACAAAGGTGACCCGGCGGCGAATGCCGGTTCGCTCAAGACTGAGCCATGGAGCGTCGTGATTGATGGTGAGGTCGCAAAACCAGGGCGTTATGCCTTGGAAGATTTCATGAAACCGTATCAGTTGGAGGAGCGGATCTACCGTCTGCGCTGTGTCGAGGCGTGGTCCATGGTCATTCCGTGGATAGGCTTTCCTATATCGGCTTTGCTTAAACAAGTTGAGCCGACCTCCAAGGCCAAGTACATCCGCTTTGAAACCCTCCGGGACCCCAAGAGCATGCCAGGACAGCGCTCGAGTTTTGGCTTGATCGACTGGCCTTATGTAGAAGGGCTGCGCTTGGATGAAGCGATGAATCCTTTGGCGATTCTGGCTGTGGGCATGTATGGACGGGAGCTGCCCAACCAGAATGGCGCGCCGTTGCGTTTGGTGGTGCCGTGGAAGTATGGCTTCAAGAGTGTGAAGTCCATCGTGCGGATCAGTCTGGTGAGTGAGCAGCCGAAGACTACCTGGCAGAGCATTGCGGCGGATGAGTATGGGTTTTATGCGAATGTGAATCCTACGGTCGATCATCCGCGCTGGACCCAGGCGCGGGAACGGCGCCTGCCCAGTGGTCTATTCAGCCCGAATGTCCGTGAGACGCAGATGTTCAATGGCTACTCGGATGAGGTTGCCTCTCTTTATGCTGGCCTTGATCTGCGGAAGAACTACTGATGCGCTACCCCATCTGGCGCGTCGGCGTTTTTATAGCGGCGGTGGTGTGGCCTCTGTACTGGTTGTATGAGGCTTGGCGTTTCGCTTTGGGGCCTGATCCGGGCAAAGTATTGGTTGATCGCCTTGGGCTGGGAACGCTGATCCTGTTGCTGGTCACGCTGGGAATGACACCGTTACAAAAGCTGAGCGGCTGGGCGGGGTGGATCGCTGTGCGTCGGCAGTTGGGGTTGTGGTGCTTTGCTTACGTGGTGCTGCACCTCGCGGCATATTGCGTATTTATCCTGGGGTTGGATTGGTCGCAGTTGGGTGTTGAGCTGCGCAAGCGGCCCTACATTATAGTGGGCACGCTGGGTTTCCTGTGCTTGCTGGCATTGGCGGTGACATCCAATCGTTACAGCCAGCGCCGGCTGGGCGCCCGCTGGAAGAAGCTGCATCGCCTGGTTTATGTGATTCTTGGGCTTGGTTTGCTGCATATGTTGTGGATCGTGCGGGCGGATTTAAAGGAGTGGGCTATCTATGCTTCTATAGGGGTGCTGCTTCTGGTGCTGCGAATCCCGCCTGTGATGCGTCGAATCCCTCGCCTTATTGCTAGAAAAGCACCTTCTGTAACAAAAGTGTAATTAGTCCTTGACCGCAGATTCTGCAAGCCTATAATTCGCCCCACTTCCGGCGCAGTCGAAACGGAAAACTCTTTGGTAAACAAAGAGTTATGCAGGATTCGACAGCGAGGCGCTTCAGTTCATCGAAGCCCGGAAGGAGTGGGTAGGGCAGGGTTGTTTGGCTCTATCGACGTTTCGATCTTCTCGGTCGAAAGCGGAGAAAAAGAGGTGTTGACAGCAGCGTGTAACGCTGTAGAATTCGCCTCCCGCTGACGAGAGATCGAAAGCGCAAGTGGTTGAAGTTGTTGAGGAAATCCTCGAAAACTTCTGAAAATAACCACTTGACAGCAAATGAGGCTGCTGTAGAATGCGCGCCTCGGTTGAGACGAAAGATCTTAACCAACCGCTCTTTAACAACTGAATCAAGCAATTCGTGTGGGTGCTTGTGGAGTCAGACTGATAGTCAACAAGATTATCAGCATCACAAGTTACTCCGCGAGAAATCAAAGATGTAACCAACGATTGCTGAGCCAAGTTTAGGGTTTCTTAAAAAACCCAAAGATGTTTGAACTGAAGAGTTTGATCATGGCTCAGATTGAACGCTGGCGGCAGGCCTAACACATGCAAGTCGAGCGGTAGAGAGAAGCTTGCTTCTCTTGAGAGCGGCGGACGGGTGAGTAATGCCTAGGAATCTGCCTGGTAGTGGGGGATAACGTTCGGAAACGGACGCTAATACCGCATACGTCCTACGGGAGAAAGCAGGGGACCTTCGGGCCTTGCGCTATCAGATGAGCCTAGGTCGGATTAGCTAGTTGGTGGGGTAATGGCTCACCAAGGCGACGATCCGTAACTGGTCTGAGAGGATGATCAGTCACACTGGAACTGAGACACGGTCCAGACTCCTACGGGAGGCAGCAGTGGGGAATATTGGACAATGGGCGAAAGCCTGATCCAGCCATGCCGCGTGTGTGAAGAAGGTCTTCGGATTGTAAAGCACTTTAAGTTGGGAGGAAGGGTTGTAGATTAATACTCTGCAATTTTGACGTTACCGACAGAATAAGCACCGGCTAACTCTGTGCCAGCAGCCGCGGTAATACAGAGGGTGCAAGCGTTAATCGGAATTACTGGGCGTAAAGCGCGCGTAGGTGGTTAGTTAAGTTGGATGTGAAATCCCCGGGCTCAACCTGGGAACTGCATTCAAAACTGACTGACTAGAGTATGGTAGAGGGTGGTGGAATTTCCTGTGTAGCGGTGAAATGCGTAGATATAGGAAGGAACACCAGTGGCGAAGGCGACCACCTGGACTGATACTGACACTGAGGTGCGAAAGCGTGGGGAGCAAACAGGATTAGATACCCTGGTAGTCCACGCCGTAAACGATGTCAACTAGCCGTTGGGAGCCTTGAGCTCTTAGTGGCGCAGCTAACGCATTAAGTTGACCGCCTGGGGAGTACGGCCGCAAGGTTAAAACTCAAATGAATTGACGGGGGCCCGCACAAGCGGTGGAGCATGTGGTTTAATTCGAAGCAACGCGAAGAACCTTACCAGGCCTTGACATCCAATGAACTTTCTAGAGATAGATTGGTGCCTTCGGGAACATTGAGACAGGTGCTGCATGGCTGTCGTCAGCTCGTGTCGTGAGATGTTGGGTTAAGTCCCGTAACGAGCGCAACCCTTGTCCTTAGTTACCAGCACGTAATGGTGGGCACTCTAAGGAGACTGCCGGTGACAAACCGGAGGAAGGTGGGGATGACGTCAAGTCATCATGGCCCTTACGGCCTGGGCTACACACGTGCTACAATGGTCGGTACAGAGGGTTGCCAAGCCGCGAGGTGGAGCTAATCCCATAAAACCGATCGTAGTCCGGATCGCAGTCTGCAACTCGACTGCGTGAAGTCGGAATCGCTAGTAATCGCGAATCAGAATGTCGCGGTGAATACGTTCCCGGGCCTTGTACACACCGCCCGTCACACCATGGGAGTGGGTTGCACCAGAAGTAGCTAGTCTAACCTTCGGGAGGACGGTTACCACGGTGTGATTCATGACTGGGGTGAAGTCGTAACAAGGTAGCCGTAGGGGAACCTGCGGCTGGATCACCTCCTTAATCGACGACATCAGCTGCTCCATAAGTTCCCACACGAATTGCTTGATTCATTGAAGAAGACGAAAAGAAGCAGCCCGAAATTGGGTCTGTAGCTCAGTTGGTTAGAGCGCACCCCTGATAAGGGTGAGGTCGGCAGTTCGAATCTGCCCAGACCCACCAATTTTGTGTGGGAAACGCCTGTAGAAATACGGGGCCATAGCTCAGCTGGGAGAGCGCCTGCCTTGCACGCAGGAGGTCAACGGTTCGATCCCGTTTGGCTCCACCACTACTGCTTCTGTTTGTAGAAAGCTTAGAAATGAGCATTCCATCATTGTGATGGTGAATGTTGATTTCTAGTCTTTGACTAGTTCGTTCTTTAAAAATTTGGGTATGTGATAGAAAGATAGACTGAACGTTACTTTCACTGGTAACGGATCAGGCTAAGGTAAAATTTGTGAGTTCTCTTAATTGAGAAATTCGAATTTTCGGCGAATGTCGTCTTCACAGTATAACCAGATTGCTTGGGGTTATATGGTCAAGTGAAGAAGCGCATACGGTGGATGCCTTGGCAGTCAGAGGCGATGAAAGACGTGGTAGCCTGCGAAAAGCTTCGGGGAGTCGGCAAACAGACTTTGATCCGGAGATGTCTGAATGGGGGAACCCAGCCATCATAAGATGGTTATCTTGTACTGAATACATAGGTGCAAGAGGCGAACCAGGGGAACTGAAACATCTAAGTACCCTGAGGAAAAGAAATCAACCGAGATTCCCTTAGTAGTGGCGAGCGAACGGGGACTAGCCCTTAAGTGGCTTTGAGATTAGCGGAACGCTCTGGAAAGTGCGGCCATAGTTGGTGATAGCCCTGTACGCGAAAATCTCTTAGTCATGAAATCGAGTAGGACGGAGCACGAGAAACTTTGTCTGAATATGGGGGGACCATCCTCCAAGGCTAAATACTACTGACTGACCGATAGTGAACTAGTACCGTGAGGGAAAGGCGAAAAGAACCCCGGAGAGGGGAGTGAAATAGATCCTGAAACCGTATGCGTACAAGCAGTGGGAGCCCACTTTGTTGGGTGACTGCGTACCTTTTGTATAATGGGTCAGCGACTTATTTTCAGTGGCGAGCTTAACCGAATAGGGGAGGCGTAGCGAAAGCGAGTCTTAATAGGGCGTCTAGTCGCTGGGAATAGACCCGAAACCGGGCGATCTATCCATGGGCAGGTTGAAGGTTGGGTAACACTAACTGGAGGACCGAACCGACTACCGTTGAAAAGTTAGCGGATGACCTGTGGATCGGAGTGAAAGGCTAATCAAGCTCGGAGATAGCTGGTTCTCCTCGAAAGCTATTTAGGTAGCGCCTCATGTATCACTGTAGGGGGTAGAGCACTGTTTCGGCTAGGGGGTCATCCCGACTTACCAAACCGATGCAAACTCCGAATACCTACAAGTGCCGAGCATGGGAGACACACGGCGGGTGCTAACGTCCGTCGTGAAAAGGGAAACAACCCAGACCGTCAGCTAAGGTCCCAAAGTTATGGTTAAGTGGGAAACGATGTGGGAAGGCTTAGACAGCTAGGAGGTTGGCTTAGAAGCAGCCACCCTTTAAAGAAAGCGTAATAGCTCACTAGTCGAGTCGGCCTGCGCGGAAGATGTAACGGGGCTCAAACCATACACCGAAGCTACGGGTATCACCCTCGGGTGATGCGGTAGAGGAGCGTTCTGTAAGCCTGTGAAGGTGAGTTGAGAAGCTTGCTGGAGGTATCAGAAGTGCGAATGCTGACATGAGTAACGACAATGGGTGTGAAAAACACCCACGCCGAAAGACCAAGGTTTCCTGCGCAACGTTAATCGACGCAGGGTTAGTCGGTCCCTAAGGCGAGGCTGAAAAGCGTAGTCGATGGAAAACAGGTTAATATTCCTGTACTTCTGGTTATTGCGATGGAGGGACGGAGAAGGCTAGGCCAGCTTGGCGTTGGTTGTCCAAGTTTAAGGTGGTAGGCTGGAATCTTAGGTAAATCCGGGATTCTAAGGCCGAGAGCTGATGACGAGTTACCCTTTGGGTGACGAAGTGGTTGATGCCATGCTTCCAAGAAAAGCTTCTAAGCTTCAGGTAACCAGAAACCGTACCCCAAACCGACACAGGTGGTTGGGTAGAGAATACCAAGGCGCTTGAGAGAACTCGGGTGAAGGAACTAGGCAAAATGGCACCGTAACTTCGGGAGAAGGTGCGCCGGTGAGGGTGAAGGACTTGCTCCGTAAGCTCATGCCGGTCGAAGATACCAGGCCGCTGCGACTGTTTATTAAAAACACAGCACTCTGCAAACACGAAAGTGGACGTATAGGGTGTGACGCCTGCCCGGTGCCGGAAGGTTAATTGATGGGGTTAGCTAACGCGAAGCTCTTGATCGAAGCCCCGGTAAACGGCGGCCGTAACTATAACGGTCCTAAGGTAGCGAAATTCCTTGTCGGGTAAGTTCCGACCTGCACGAATGGCGTAACGATGGCGGCGCTGTCTCCACCCGAGACTCAGTGAAATTGAAATCGCTGTGAAGATGCAGTGTATCCGCGGCTAGACGGAAAGACCCCGTGAACCTTTACTATAGCTTTGCACTGGACTTTGAATTTGCTTGTGTAGGATAGGTGGGAGGCTTTGAAGCGTGGACGCCAGTTCGCGTGGAGCCATCCTTGAAATACCACCCTGGCAACTTTGAGGTTCTAACTCAGGTCCGTTATCCGGATCGAGGACAGTGTATGGTGGGTAGTTTGACTGGGGCGGTCTCCTCCTAAAGAGTAACGGAGGAGTACGAAGGTGCGCTCAGACCGGTCGGAAATCGGTCGTAGAGTATAAAGGCAAAAGCGCGCTTGACTGCGAGACAGACACGTCGAGCAGGTACGAAAGTAGGTCTTAGTGATCCGGTGGTTCTGTATGGAAGGGCCATCGCTCAACGGATAAAAGGTACTCCGGGGATAACAGGCTGATACCGCCCAAGAGTTCATATCGACGGCGGTGTTTGGCACCTCGATGTCGGCTCATCACATCCTGGGGCTGAAGCCGGTCCCAAGGGTATGGCTGTTCGCCATTTAAAGTGGTACGCGAGCTGGGTTTAGAACGTCGTGAGACAGTTCGGTCCCTATCTGCCGTGGACGTTTGAGATTTGAGAGGGGCTGCTCCTAGTACGAGAGGACCGGAGTGGACGAACCTCTGGTGTTCCGGTTGTCACGCCAGTGGCATTGCCGGGTAGCTATGTTCGGAATAGATAACCGCTGAAAGCATCTAAGCGGGAAACTAGCCTCAAGATGAGATCTCACTGGAACCTTGAGTTCCCTGAAGGGCCGTCGAAGACTACGACGTTGATAGGTTGGGTGTGTAAGCGCTGTGAGGCGTTGAGCTAACCAATACTAATTGCCCGTGAGGCTTGACCATATAACACCCAAGCAATTTGCTTGCCTGAAGCTGAAAAGCCCAAGAGCACCAGATTGCGGTGTGTGAAGACGAAACGAACCGAAAGTTCGAATGCACAAGACACCGACTCTATTACATACCCAATTTGCTGAAGCGAGGCCGTTTGGTCACGACTCAGTACCCGAATTTCTTGACGACCATAGAGCATTGGAACCACCTGATCCCATCCCGAACTCAGCAGTGAAACGATGCATCGCCGATGGTAGTGTGGGGTTTCCCCATGTGAGAGTAGGTCATCGTCAAGATTAAATTCCGAAACCCCAATTGCGAAAGCAGTTGGGGTTTTGTTTTGGGCGCTCGAAAAGTTACCTGCGATTGCTATCACTTCATCCAGACAAATTTGCACAGTTATTTCTGAGTCAGAACATTAGAATAGGCGCCTGATCATTTTAGACTTAGAGCCCTATATGTCCGACCCGGTTGATACCCCACAGGTGTCCGACCTACCGCTGGAGGACCTGGTCGCCTGTCACGAGTGCGACTTGCTGATGCGCAAGCCAGAGCTTGCGCACGGTGAAAAGGCCCTGTGCCCGCGCTGTGGTTATGAGATGTACGCCCACCGCTACAATGTCGTCGAGCGCAGCCTGGCCTTGGTGATCGCAGCGTTATTGCTGTACATCCCGGCGAACTTTCTACCCATCATGCAGCTCGACCTACTCGGGCAGTCCTCAGAGGACACGGTCTGGAGCGGTGTAGTCGCCCTGTTCAATACCGGCATGCAAGGTGTCGCGGTGGTGGTGTTCCTGTGCAGCATGGGCATTCCATTGCTCAAGCTGTTCTGCCAGCTCGCGGTGTTGCTCAGTATTCGCTGGAACATAGGCCGCAGTTACGGTCTGTTGCTATACCGCATTTATCACCATCTGCGCGATTGGGGGATGCTTGAGGTCTACCTGATGGGTGTGTTGGTAGCCATCGTGAAGTTGGCCGATATGGCCTCCCTCAGCGTAGGCCTGGGACTGGCCTGTTTTGTCAGTCTGCTAATGGTTCAGGTACTGCTGGAGGTGGTCATGTCACCTCATCAGATCTGGCAAGCATTGTCCGGGGAGGACGAACATGCGGGCGATTGATGCTGGCATTCTGATCTGTACCGAATGCCACGAACTGAACAGGCAGGACCCGGACACCGACGAGCAGACCTGCACCCGTTGCGGTGCGCTGGTCCACGCACGTCGGCCGAACAGCCTGATGCGCACCTGGGCATTGCTGATTACCGCTGCGATTCTGTATATCCCGGCTAACCTATTGCCTATCATGACGATCAACTCCCTGGGGCAGGGTGCGCCGAGCACCATCATGGCCGGCGTGATCGAATTGGTTCAGCACGGTATGTTCCCGATTGCGGCGGTGGTATTTGTCGCCAGTATCCTGGTGCCAACCTTCAAGCTGGTGGGTATCGCACTGTTGTTGTTCTCGGTGCAACGTCACCAGCCACTTTCTGCTCGACAACGCATTATCATGTACCGCTTTATCGAATTCATCGGCCGCTGGTCCATGCTGGATATCTTCGTGATCGCCATTCTGGTGGCGGTCGTTAACTTTGGGCGACTTGCCAGTGTCGAGGCCAATCTCGGCGCCGTGGCGTTCGCCAGTGTGGTGATCTTGACGATGCTTGCCGCAGTAACTTTCGATCCCCGACTGATTTGGGATAACACGGAGTCGGACGACGACCATGACTGATTTGCCAAAGGCTAAAACCCGCCCCGCTTCGAACTGGTCGGCCATTTGGGTACTGCCCTTGATCGCCCTGGTGATCGGCGGCTGGCTTGGATGGCGCGCCTACACCCAGACGGGGATCGAGATCCAGGTTCGCTTTGAAAGCGGTGAAGGCATCCAGATCAACAAGACTGAAGTGGTCTACAAAGGCATGCCCGTGGGTAAGGTCAAGGCTCTGGCCCTGGATGACGAGGGCAGTAATCGTGGGGTGATTGCCACCATCGAGATGAACAAGGAGGTCGAGCAATACCTCAAGGCCAATACACGTTTCTGGCTGGTCAAGCCAAGCGTCAGCCTGGCCGGGATTACCGGCCTGGAAACCCTGGTCTCAGGTAACTACATCGCCGCCAGCCCCGGCGACGGTGAGCCCTCGCGCAAATTCAAGGCGCTCTCGGAAGAACCCCCCTTATCCGACGCCAAGCCCGGCCTGCACCTGACCGTCAAGGCCGAACGGCTCGGCTCGCTCGACCGTGGCAGCCCGGTGTTCTATAAGCAGATCCAGGTCGGCCAAGTCAAAAGCTACTTGTTGTCCGCCGATCAGAACACCGTTGAGATAAAAGTCTACATCGAGCCGACCTACGCCAACCTGGTGCGCAAACACACGCGCTTCTGGAATGCCAGCGGCATCAGCATTGACGCCAACCTGTCCGGGGTAAAAGTGCGCAGCGAGTCCCTGGCCAGCATTGTCTCCGGTGGTATCGCCTTCGCCACGCCGGAAAACCGCAAGGACAGCCCGCCCACCGATCCAAGCCTGCCGTTTCGCCTTTACGAAGATTTCGATGCCGCCGCAGCCGGTATCCGGATCAAGGTCAAGCTCAGTGACTTCGAGGGCCTGCAAGCCGGCCGTACACCCGTGATGTACAAAGGCATTCAGGTCGGCAGCCTCAAGGCCCTCAAGGTGGACTCGGACCTGTCCAGTGCCAGCGCCGACTTGACCCTCGACCCATTGGCCGAAGATTACCTGGTGGAAGGCACGCAATTCTGGGTGGTCAAGCCTTCAATTTCCCTGGCCGGCATCACCGGCCTGGAGGCCCTGGTCAAGGGCAACTACATCGCCATCCGTCCCGGCGACAAAGGCGCCAGCCCCCAGCGTGAGTTCGTGGCCCGGCCCAAGGCACCACCGCTGGACCTGCGTTCCCCAGGCTTGCACCTGGTCCTGCTCACCGAGAGTCTTGGCTCCCTGGAAGTTGGTAGCCCGATCCTCTACAAGCAGGTCAAGGTCGGTTCGGTACAGAGCTATCAGTTCTCGCGCAAGCGCAAGCAACTGGTGATCGGCGTGCATATCGAGAAGGAATACGAAGGCCTGGTCAATGGCTCGACGCGCTTTTGGAACGCCAGCGGCGTGACCCTCACCGGCGGGCTCACCGGCGGTATCCAGGTCAAAAGCGAGTCCCTGCAAAGCCTGATGGCCGGCGGTATCGCCTTTGAAACCCCAGAGCCGAATGTACCGCTGAGAAATCGCATTCCACGTTTCCGCCTGTTTGCCGATCACGAAGCCTCCAGGCAGCGTGGAACGCTGATCACGATCAAGGTTGACCGCGCCGATGGCTTGCGGGCCGACACGCCGATCCGCTTCAAAGGCCTGGATGTGGGCAAGATTGAAAGCGTTGACCTGAGCGCGGACATGCAATCGGTGATGCTCAATGCGCGTATCACTGAGGTTCCTGAGCGGATCGCCCGTGCCGGCAGCCAGTTTTGGGTAGTCAAGCCTGAACTGGGCTTGATGAAGACCGCCAACCTGGAAACCCTGGTTACCGGTCAGTACATCGAAGTCCTGCCCCCGGTAAAAAGCACCGCCCCACAAAAGAGCTTTGTCGCCCTGGCTCAACCGCCCGAGAGCAACGTGCGGGAAGCCGGCTTGAGCCTGGTACTCAGCGCTGCCCGCCGTGGTTCATTGAAAGTCGGTGTACCGGTTACCTACCGTGAAGTCACGGTAGGCAAGGTGACCGGTTACGAGTTGGGCAGTACGGCTGACCGTGTATTGATCCATGTGTTGATCGAGCCCAAGTACGCACCGTTGGTTCGCGGTGGCAGCCGATTCTGGAACAGCAGCGGCTTCGGCCTGGATTTCGGTCTGTTCAAGGGTGCGACAGTGCGCACTGAGTCCCTGGAAACCCTGGTCCAGGGTGGTATTGCCTTTGCGACACCAGATGGCGAGCGCATGGGTAATCCGGCGCTGCCTGAGCAGACCTTTCCGTTGTTCGACAAGTTTGAAGATGAGTGGCTGATCTGGGCGCCGAAGATCCCCCTGGGTAAATAAATCCAGGCGTCACAAAAAAGGCCGCGATCCAAAAGATCGCGGCCTTTTTATTGTTTTTGTAGGAGCCGGCTTGCCGGCGATAACGCCCACCCGGTCGGTGCCGGACTCAAGGGGTTCATCGCCGGCAAGCCGGTTCCTACAGGTTGCGTTGCAACCGATCAGACTTCATCCAGCTCCGGCTCATCTGCTTGCACATTCACCGTCGCCTTCACCGCGTCATGCCGGCGAATGTACTTCCAGTCCGCCTCATCGATGTAGATCCCGTTCGGCCCGCTGCCGCCTTCCAGATCGATTGCCACCTGGGCGGAGACCTGCGGCTTCACACTGGCCAGGATCGGTACGAAGCCCAACTGCAGGCTGGTCTCCAACAGCGCTGCCTGGTTCTTCTCGTCGATATCCGCTGCCTCGTCGAGGTAGTACGGCAGGCGCACACGCCCGGCCTGGTCGCGGTCCATCAGGTGCAGCAACAAGTACATGTTGGTCAGCGCCTTGATGGTCATGGTGGTGCCGTTGGACGCAGCGCCATCGATGTCGGTGTGAATGATCGGCTGGCCATTGACCTTGGTGATCTCGAACGCCAGCTCGAACAGGTCCTTGAGTCCCAACTGGTTATGGTTGGCGGCGACCAGGCGCGCCAGGTACTCCTTGGCCTCTTCGTTCTTGTTGTCCTGCTCGGCGCTCTGGCTGAGGTCGAACACCGAGAGCGTTTCGCCTTCCTCATACTGACCGGCACTGTGGATGATCTGGTCGATATGCTTGAGCGCTTCCTTGTTCGGCGCCAACACGATACGGAAGCTCTGCAGGTTGGATACCTGGCGCCTGTTGATCTCGCGGTTGAACAGGGCCAACTGGTGCTCAAGGCTGTCGTAGTCGCTGCGAATATTGCGCAGGGTCCGCGCGATATCGGTCACTGCCGCACGGCGCGCCTTGCCCAGGGTCAGGGCCTCATCGGTACGGTGTGCATAAGCATTGATCAACAGGTGCAGGCGACGCTCCATATCGTCTTCGCTGTCGAACTTGGCCACGCCCTTGAGGCGCACCTGGGCATACAGCGCGTCAATCTGGCCGTCGGCACGTAGCAAACCCTGCCAGCTATCCTGGTAGTCATTGAGCAGCGGCAGCAGGTTGTCCATGGAGTCGTCGACTGGGTCCATGAATGGTGTGCCGAACGGTAAGTCAGCTGGCAGCAGCTGGCGACGGCGCAGGGCATCATCCAGGGTACGTTGCTTGGCTTCCATATCACCGATCTGCCGCCCGACCAGTTGCAGCTTGGCTGACAGTTGTTGCACCCGTTCGGTAAACGCATCGCTGGAGCGTTTCAACTCGTCCTGCGCGGCTTCCATCTGCGCCAGGCTCTCCAGTTTTTCGCCTTCCTCGGCGCTCAGGGTCTGGCTGCGGCGGAAGTCCTCCAAGGCTTTTTGCGCGTCCAGCACCTGCTGGTACAACGCTTCAGTCTGGGTTTTGCTCGCCGCCCGGTCAGAGGCCACCGCTTGCTGGGTTTTAAGTTGCTTGAGTTCTTTTTCCAGGCGTTCCTTCTGGTCGCGCAGCGCCGCGCGATCGGCCAGGGCCTGCAAGGCAGGCGGCTCGATGTGCGAGATGTCGATGGACAGCCCCGGCACTTCAAAGCGTTCACCCTTGAAGCCATCGAGGATCAGTTCCAGGGATTTCACCCACTGGCCGTCTTCATCCAGGGTGATGCCATGCTCGCCCAGCGGCAGGCTGAACAGCGAACTGTTGAACAGCCGCATCAGGCGCTCGACGTCCTGCTGTGAGAATTCTTCCCGTAGTTTGGCGTAGCTGTTGTTGTCGGCGTGATCGAGTTGCTGTTTGACCGACTTCAGGCGTTTTTCCAGGTCGCGCAGGCGTTCATCCAGATCCTCGGCGCTGAACTGTCGAGATTGCGCCAGGGCGCCGGCCAATTCGTCGTGGGCATCTTTGGCCGCCAGCAGTTGCTGCTCCAGGACCTTGACGTCATCGACCAGGGCAAAGCGGTGTTTGAGCACTGACAACTCGCCCAGCCAGCGTTGAATACCGCTGATTTCCCGCTCCAGGCGCATCAGCTCCTGGGTCCCACCGCGCTGATCGTTCTGCAGCGCGTCCTGCTCGTTGCGGTAGTGTTCGGCCTGGATCGTCAGCTCTTCCTTGCGCGCACTGGCGTAGTCCGACCAGGTGCCCAGCAGAGAATCGAGCAGCGGCGACAGGCGATGCAGTTTGCCCCGCAGGATGTCGCGCTGTTTCACGCCATTGGCCAAGGCTTCGACCAATGGGCCTGCGGCGACCAGGGAGTTGTAGTCCTGCTCCATGCGTCGCACATCACGGAACGCCTCTTCGCACGCAGCGATGTAGTCCACGCTGCCAGAGCGCAGGCTGTGCTCGAATGCATCGAGGAACAGCTGCTTGAGCTTGGCCGCGGTGATTTCGCGCATGTGCAGCAGGTTGATAAACAGTGCGCGGAAGGTCTTCAGGCTCTGCTCGCTGGTGGAGCGCAGCGGAATCAGGGTCAGGTCCAGGGGGATCGAAGTATGGCCACCCACCAGCAAGCGCCGCAGTTCGTCCGGCTTGAGTTCATAGGCCTTCAGGCCTTCGCGCTCAAGGTTGGTGAACAGCTCTTTCTGACGCAGGCAGGTGTCGTTTTTCTGGTAATGGGCCAGGTCCAGCTTGCCGGCGTAGGCAAAGAACTGGTGACCGAAACCACCGCCCGGGCCGCGACCGACCACACCAATCACGTGCGGGCCGTGGGGCAGGGACACTTCGACCAAGATATAGCTGGTGTCAGTGGCAAAGTAGAAGCGCCGCGATTGCTCCAGGGTGTACTTGCCGAAACTCATGTCCGACATGCGCGCCAGGATCGGGAACTGCAAGGCGTTGATCGAAGCCGATTTGCCGAGGTTGTTCGCGCCATACACCGACAGCGGTTCTTCCAGCGGGAACAGGCCCAGGCTGTAGCCAGCGGTATTCAATAGGGCGAAGCGGCGAATGCCGTAGCGTTCCTTGCTCATGCATCGGTCTCCTGTTCTTCGGCAATGGCACGGGCCAGGGCGTCTTCTTCGCTTTCATCGGCGCTTTCTGCTGCAAATTCGCTCAAGTCCAGCGGGTCATCGGTCTGCAGCAGCTTTTCATCGCTGTCTTCGTCGATGATCACCGGCGCCGGCAGCGGTAGCACGCTGTGCAGGCTGGCCGCCAGGTCGCGGTCGGCCTGGACCGACAGGCAGACGTCGAGGAAACGGTGCATCGGCGGCAGGAAGCGGTAGACACCGTTTTCTTCACTGGCAAAACCAAGCTGGGTCATGCGGCGCATGATTTTTTCTTCCAGATCCTCGACGGTCTGCACTTCGGCCTGGATAAACAGGTCACGGTACTTCTCCAGCAGCGATGGCAGCTCTTCGCGCCCCAGGCTGCCACCGTCGAGTACGGCAATCGGGTCACGGCCCTGGTCGGCCAGGTGCTCGACAATGATGAAGGTGAACAGCGCCAGGCGCTGTGCGGTCTTGTTCACTTGCGCAGCGGCCACGGCGGTGTCCGGCACGAAGTAGTAGAAACCCCGGGTATCGCACACCAGCTCAAAGCCCAGGGCCTTGAACAGCGTGCGGTACTGGTCCTGGAAGTTCGACAATTGCGCGTACAGCTCCGGGTCGCGGCGGCTGACGTGGTAACCCTTGAACAGCTCGCGAAAGATCGGCGCCAGCTGGGACAGTTCGGATAGATCAAGATGCATGAGGAGTGCTCGCAGAGTGCTCGGCCGCGTCGCTGGCCGGGAGCAGGGCGAATGAGCGCAGGCTGACCTGGTGCTCGTGAGTGTGGTAATCCCGGCGTTCCAGGCGCTCGCGCTTGAAACGCTTCTCCCGCGACAGGCGCGAGAACCAGTACAGCAACTCGTCGGTGGCACCGTCCGGTTCCTGTTCCAGCAGCCAGGTCATCAGGTCTGGCATCGGCAGGGCGTCTTCGCAACGCTCCAGCATCTCCTTGACCGTGCGCGGCGCACGCTGGGCTTCGCCCTTGTGGGATTTGTGGGCCTTGGGGAAGCGCGCAGGCTTGGGCTCGAAGTTCGCCAGGGCATACACATAGGCTTCCACCTGGCTGGCACTGCCGAGAAAGGTACTTTGCGGCCGGGTAAACATCGGCATCGCCGCCTGCGGCACGGCGTCCAGGCCCTTGCGCCGGATCGCCGACAGGGCCAGTGCCGCGCCACGGGTTACGGCGTTGTGCCGGCGTGCTTCTTCGCGCAGCGGCAGCAGCAGTTCCCGGGCATGGCGCAAGGTCAACTGAGCGCTGGTCTGCATTTCGAGGATGCGCGCGTGGGTGCGCAGCAACATATCGTCGTCCACCAGGTGGCCCAGGCGTTGCTGCTCGGTGAGCATGCGCAGCAGCACATTCTCCACCTTGCGCACGCCTTGCTCGAAGGCGCCGTCGGCGTTCACCAGTTGAATCATCGGTTCGACGTATTCGTCCCAGGTCGCCAGGACCTCGGCATAGCGCTGGCGCAATGGAATCTGCCGGTCGCTGGTCTTGGCGCGGTCGGCCACGGCGGCGAGGGCCTGTTCGTCATTGGCGAGTTTTTTCAGCACGTCGCGCACGCGCATGTCCAACAGCCGCAGTTGGCGGGCCAGGTCATGGCCGTCGCGGATGTCGAAGGCATCCTGGATGTAACCGGCCAGGCGCTCGAGATGGCGCAGGTAGGCTTCGATTTCCAGGCACAGGCCTAGCCGGTGCTCCTTGCGAAGATAGGCCAGGAAATCATGGATCTGCGCGTTGAGCTCGAAGCGGTTCGGGCTTTTGGCGACAGGCACCAGGATATCCAGGCGAATCCACACGTCCAGCAGGCTGGTGATGTCCTGTGGCGTGCTGTCCAGTTGTTGGGCGGCCAGTTGCGCGCGCAACTCGCCAAGGCTCAGGGTGCCTTGGTCGAAGTGTTCGCACAGTGGCTCAAGCAGGGCCCAGTGTTCGGCGAGGGCGCGCAAGACGCGCTTGGGTTCGATCATCGGAATGGCCGGCTGGTTGGCGATTAAAAGCAGCGATTGTACTGCATCAGGCGCGGGATTTATCCACAGCCGGTCAGGGCGCCTTCGCGATGGGCCGTCAGGAATGCAGGGAAAATCATCAACGGTGGGCGATCATCGTCGAAGGGCGGTAGAATCGGCGCTCTTTAGTTATCCACAAGTGACCGAGCCTTGCTTATCGAGTCCCGACGCCGCGCTTACTTGGCCGCCATGCAGGTGGTCAACTGGCTGCCGCGCACCGAATTGCCCTTTGCCGCCCCGTCGCGGCCCGAACTGCTGCAGGCACTGGAGCCGTTGGAGCCATTCGACGCCTCGGGTGAGGAAGCGGCACCGCCGGTTGCGGTGCTCACGCCCACGGCTGAGGCGCCCGTGCGGCCATCGGAGCGGGTCAAGATCGAAGTGCCGCGCCCTTCGACGGCGCCCAAGCCCACGGCAGTGGCCGACGATGCCCCGGCCCCGGTGGCCAAGGCCCCCGTCGTGCCGCCACCGCGTTTTGCCCTGCAACTGCTGCGGGCCGGGCGTTGCCTGCTGCTGGTCGAATTGCCCACCGGCGAGCGTTTTCAGGCGCGGGACCCGGCCTACCTGCTGCTCAAGGACATGCTGCGCGCCGCCGGCCTGCCTGACAGCCCGCAGATCGTCGGCGAGCCCGTGCGCTGGCCGCTGCTGGTGCGCGGCAATATGGACCAGGGCCCGGACGCCGCGCGTGATTTCGTGCAAGGCTTTGTCTCGGCCCGCCTGGAAGATGAACCCTGTGTCTGCCTGTGGCTGATCGGCCTGCCTGCCGTGCGATTTGCCGGCGAAGCCGATGCCCAGGCCTGGTACCGCGAGCTGCAGGTCGAAGGCCTGGGCTCGGTCTGGGCCTTGCCGGGCCTGGAATTATTAATGGAAGAGCCACAGCGTAAGGCTGATGTCTGGCAAGCCATGCGCCGGCTGATGGCGCGCTGGAAAACAACCGATGAGTGAGGCTTTATCCTTCCGCCCGATGACCGAGGCTGACCTCGACGCCGTGCTGAAAATCGAATACGCGGCGTTCAGCCACCCCTGGACCCGAGGCATCTTTCTCGACGGGCTGGGCAAGTACCAGATCTGGCTGATGTTCGAAGGCGAGCAACAAGTAGGCCACGGCGTGGTGCAGATCATCCTTGATGAAGCGCATTTGCTGAACATTACCGTCAAGCCGGAAAACCAAGGCCGCGGCCTGGGCCTGGCACTGCTTGAACACCTGATGTCCCGCGCCTATGCCGCCAGCGCCCGGGAGTGCTTCCTGGAAGTGCGCGACAGCAATACTGGCGCCTTTCGCCTGTACGAGCGCTATGGCTTCAACGAAATCGGTCGGCGCCGTGATTACTACCCGGCTGTCGGTGGTCGTGAAGACGCAGTCGTCATGGCCTGCACTCTGGTCGACTAAACACACAACCCCCTGTAGGCGCTGGTGTGTCAGCGGTTGCCGTCTATCGGGTCAATATCGGCCCAACTCACCTCCCCCCAAAGACTCAAGCTAATTTGCATGGGGCGTGACCTGGGCGAGAGGTTGTCAGTCACAAAACTGCGCATCATTCCTGAGGCTTTCCCTGATGAACGAACTACAAGACCTGCTTGATAACAACGAACGCTGGGCGGATGCGATCAAACAGGAAGATCCCGAATTCTTCGCCAAGCTCGCCCGTCAGCAAACCCCGGAATACCTGTGGATCGGCTGCTCGGATGCCCGGGTGCCGGCCAACGAGATCGTCGGCATGTTGCCAGGCGACCTGTTTGTGCACCGCAATGTGGCCAACGTGGTGCTGCACACTGACCTCAATTGCCTGTCGGTGATCCAGTACGCTGTTGATGTGCTCAAGGTCAAACATATCCTGGTCACTGGCCACTATGGCTGTGGCGGCGTGCGCGCCTCGATGCAGGACCGCCAGTTCGGCCTGATCGACGGTTGGCTGCGTTCGATCCGCGACCTGTATTACGAGAACCGCGAAGTGTTGGCCCAGTTGCCCACCGAAGAAGAGCGCGTCGACCGCCTGTGTGAGCTCAACGTTATCCAGCAAGTGGCCAATGTCGGTCATACCAGCATTGTGCAGAACGCCTGGCACCGCGGGCAGAGCCTGTCGATCCACGGTTGCATCTACGGGATCAAGGACGGCCGCTGGAAAAGCCTCAACGCGACCATCACCGGCTTCGAGCAACTACCGCCGCAGTACCGCCTGCGTCCGATAGAGGCGATTTAATAGCGTTTGCGCTGGCGCCACTGTTCCATAAACAGCTGGCCTTCGGCGTTCAGCGACTCTTTCATGCCGGTGATCCAGCCCCGGCAGTTGCCGGCGCCGCACCGGCACGAGAACTGCTTGAACAGCGCGTCTTCGGTGCTGGCGTAATCCATCGTCAGCAGCGTGCCGGGGCGAATGGCCTGGATCGACCATAGCTCCAGCTCGCTGATGTCCAGGAACACGTTCGGATCGCATGAATGCAGGAGCAGGCCGCTGAACCACGGGTCGTACAGGTGGATGCGCGAAGAGACCTGCAGGGTATGCAAGCGCCGCTCACCCAGGGCGTGCCCGGAGATTTTGGCGATGCGTACACGGCTGTCGAAGGCAACCTTGGCCTTGATCCCGGTTCCGCGGCCTTTGCGGGTGCGCACCACCTCGAAGTGTTGGGACGAGGGGTAACCTTTCTTGGCCAGCAGCGTAGCGAAGGGATAAAGACAGTCGCTCGCAGCCAGCCCCTCTTCCATGATCTGGGTTTTCATAGCGCTCCTTGTCGGGCTGCATCGACCTCCTGATGTGGAGCTGACTGCCAGCCATGCAGCAAATGGGCACGGCCCAAGGTTTACGCAAAAAAGCGCCGATATCTACTGTCAAATCTGACAGTAGATATCGGCGCTTTTTTGCGTAAACCAATACGGGTGAGGGAAGGTGCCTAGAGGACCGGCACCGCGGCAGATGCTTCTGGCAGTGCGCTTTTCAGGCGCTTGAGTTGCGCTGTGATCGGTGGGCTGGTGCATTTTTCCTTGGCCTGGTCGGCGGGCAATTCGCGCACCGAGGTGTAGAACAATTCACAGGTCTGCTCCTTGCGTGTTACCTGCCAGGTATTCATGCAGCCCTTGAGCAACACATTGGGGTCGCTGGCGGGTTTCTGGCCCATTCCAGCCTGCCAGCACGCTGCGCTCAGGTCCTGGGCCATGACTTTCAAGCCGGCCTCGTCGGCCTTCTGTTCGTCACCGTCGTAGCTGTCCGGGTTGGCGGCGTACCAGATGTAGCTGGGGTGATTGGCCCCCAGCACTGCGACTTTGCTGCCTTCGGCCGGGCTGATCTGCACCAGGCCCAGTACCCCGAGGGCTTGCCCATACTGTTGCTGGATCCAACTGCGTACCGGCGCGCCGAAGGCGACCATTGGCAATGAGCCAGCAGGGTGCAGACTCAGTTCCCGGACAATCCGGGTCTGGTACTCGGTGAAATAGCCGTAGACACCCTCCAGGTCCTTGCCGGCCGAGGAGGGCGCGGCAATGGGGGCGATATCTATGATGGTCTGGTACTCCGGCGTCTGGGCCGCCGGTATGCCATTGGCCGTCAACAGCGTGGCCCAGCGGTCGGTGGTAGCCGACTCCAGATAGTCCTGATAGTGGGTCAGGGAGTAGTCCGGTGGGAAATGCATCAGCTCGATGCTTTTGCGGTTTTCCAGGGCCATGCCCAGCGGCAGGAACAGGTACCAGCTGAATTGCCACTTGCCGTCGCGGTTGAGCCTGCTGGCGCCTTCGTAGGCCAGGTCGGCGGTATTGAGCAATGAGGTCAGGGGCTGGCCATAGCCATCGGGTACCCCGCTAAAGTGGGCGCGTACCTGGTCCTGTCGGGTTTTCACGCTGACCCTGGCCCGGCTGTAGCCATCGCGTTGCAGGCTCTGGGTCAGATAATGCTCGACGGTCTGTTCCAGCGTCAGCGGCCGAAAGCAGATCACACTGCAATTGTTGGGGTAGGCGAACAATCGTGTGACCCGTTGTGCAGTGCCCAGATCAAGTTCGACATCGGCCTGTACGAACGTGCTCACAGTGAGTGCGGCAAAGGTGAAGGACAGCCTGGTCAGTTTGAACATGTGTGTTTCCTTGTCAGCTAAAGCCCGTCTACGCGGGATGAATGCCCACCCTCACACAGTAGCGGCTGACCGGGAAAATGCGTCGGGAAATGTGGTTTTTTGCATGGGCTGTGATGCCTTAGGAAGAGGGCAAGAAGCTCAAACAAGGCTGCGTGGCTCCACGCCTTGGGGCGCTTGACGAGATTCTCCAGAGGCGCCGCCCGTACAAGCCTGAGATGACGTTCACTAAGCAGGCGCGCACCCGTCGCAACGACAGGTGCGGCCCGCACTGACTTAAGGCATCACCGGTGGCATATATTTCAATGTCGTCCCCAGCGCCCAAAGCAAAAACAGCACCAGTGGCGTGTGCACCAGCAGTTGCACAAACGAAAACCCGATCAAGTCCCGCGCCTTCAACCCCAGTACGCCGAGTAACGGCAGCATATAGAACGGGTTGATCAGGTTCGGCAGGGCCTCGGCAGCGTTGTAGATCTGCACGGCCCAGCCCAGGTGATACTGCAGGTCATTGGCCACCTGCATCACATACGGCGCTTCGATAATCCACTTGCCGCCGCCCGATGGGATAAAGAACCCCAGTACCGCCGAGTACACGCCCATCAGCAGCGCATAGGTGTCGTGGGACGCGATGGACGTAAAGAAGGTCGAGATATGGTGCGCCAGGGTCTGGCCGTCGCCGCCCTTGACCACGGTCATCAGGGCCGCGATGGAACCGTACAGCGGGAACTGGATCAACACCCCGGTGGTGGTCGGCACCGCACGTGCGACCGCGTCGAGGAAACTGCGCGGGCGCCAGTGCAGCAAGGCTCCGACCATGATGAACAGGAAGTTATAGGTGTTGAGCCCCGAGATAGCGCTGATCGCCGGTTTGGTCGAGAACTCGTGGAACAGCCAGCCGGCAGCCAGCAGCGCCAGCAAAATGGTGAGCAATGGGCTGTGTTCCAGCCATTCCCCCGGGCGGCTTGGCGGCTGTGGCTTGGGCAGATTGAAGGCCGGGTCCACACCACAGGCCTTGGCATCACGGGCCGAGTTGGGGCCGGGTGCGGTGACATAGGCGATGACCAGCGACACCACGATCAGCGCCAGTAACAGCACGCCTGATTGCCACAGAAAGATCGTATCGGTGAAGGGAATGGTGCCGGTGATCGCCAGGATCGACGGCGGCAGGCTGGCCGGGTTGGCCTGCAATTGCGCGGCCGATGACGACAACCCCAGTGCCCAGACGGCGCCCAGGCCCAGATAGGCCGCCGCACCGGCCGCGCGATAGTCCATGCGCAAATCCGTGCGCCGTGCCAGCGCCCGCACCAGCAGCCCGCCGAACACCAGGGACAGGCCCCAGTTGAGCAATGAGGCAACCATTGAGATCAGCGCCACCCAGGCCACGGCGGAGCGGCCGTTTTTCGGGATGCGCGCCAGGCGATCGATCAACTTCACGGCAGGCGGCGAACTAGCCACCACATAGCCGCCGATCACCACAAAAGCCATCTGCATGGTAAACGGGATCAGGCTCCAGAACCCATCGCCAAAGGCCTTGGCGGCGTCGGTGGGCGTGGCGCCCATGCCCAACGCGGCCACGGCGACAATGATCACGGCCAGGGCGGCAAACACCCAGGAATCAGGAAACCAGCGTTCGGCGAAGTTCGAGCAACGCAGGGCAAAGCGGGCATAGCGGCTTTCTTCGATAGGATCGGCCACGTTATTTACCTCTTGTATTTATTATGGGGCGGATTGCGGGCATCTTGGCCCACGGCCATTTATTTGGGAATGTTGTTATTTTCATGGATCAATGAGTAAACCGAATATATCCGCTGCGATTGCCAGGATCCGGCCCAGCTCATAACCTGCACGCCATTTTGTCTGCCTGCCGAGCTTCTCCATGACCGCCACCGCTTATCCACAGGCGCAGCGTTTTTCCCGCTCCGACTACAAGACCCTGGGCCTGGCCGCCTTGGGCGGCGCCCTGGAAATCTACGACTTCATCATCTTCGTGTTTTTCGCCCTGACCCTGAGCCAGCTGTTCTTCCCCCCGCAAATGCCCGAATGGCTACGCCTGCTGCAGAGTTTCGGGATATTCGTCACCGGCTACCTGGCGCGACCGCTGGGCGGCATCCTGATGGCGCACTTCGCCGATCACCTGGGGCGCAAGCGGGTGTTCAGCCTGAGCATCCTGATGATGGCCTTGCCGTGCCTGCTGATCGGGATCATGCCGACCTACGCGCAAATCGGCTATTTCGCCCCGCTGATACTGCTGGCGCTGCGGGTTCTGCAGGGCGCGGCGGTGGGCGGGGAAGTGCCCAGCGCCTGGGTCTTCGTCGCCGAGCACGCGCCGGCCAACCATCGCGGTTATGCCTTGGGGTTCCTGCAAGCCGGGCTGACCTTCGGTTACCTGTTGGGGGCGTTGATGGCGACCTTGCTGGCACAGATGTTCACGGCTGAACAAATCCTCGATTACGCCTGGCGCTTTCCGTTTCTGTTGGGCGGTGTGTTTGGCGTGATCGGCGTCTGGCTGCGCCGTTGGCTCAGCGAAACCCCGGTGTTCCTGGCCATGCAGGCGCGCCGCCAGGCCGGCGCCGAACTGCCGCTGCGCACGGTATTGCGCGACCACCGCCAAGCCTTGCTGCCGGCCATGTTGCTGACCTGTGTGCTCACCTCGGCAGTGGTGGTGCTGGTGGTGATCACGCCGACCATGATGCAGAAAACCTTCGGCATGAGCCCCAGCCACACCTTCGCCCTGAGTGCCTTGGGCATCGTCTTTTTGAATATCGGTTGTGTATTGGCTGGCCTGCTGGTCGATCGTATCGGTGCCTGGCGCGCGGTGTTGGTCTACAGTCTGTTGTTGCCAGTGGGCATTGCCGTGCTCTACGCCAGCCTGATCGCCGGTGGCGTGTGGCTTGGCGCGGCCTATGCCATTGCGGGGTTGGGTTGTGGGGTGGTGGGGGCGGTGCCATCGGTGATGGTCAGCCTGTTTCCAGCGTCGGTTCGCGTGTCGGGGATTTCCTTTACCTACAATATTGCCTACGCGTTGTGGGCGAGCACCACGCCTCTGCTGCTGATTGCGCTGATGCCCACCAGCCCGTGGGTTTGCGTCGGGTATTGCGTGGTGATGGGGGCGGTGGGGGTGGCCAGTGCATTGCGGTTTGGCCAACAACCGGCTTTTTGAAGGTCCCGCCTTACAAGTGTGGGAGCGGACGCTTGGTTAACGTCCTGCTGGCCGCAGCATGACAATAATGAAATCCATACCGAAGGTTTCCATTTATCGCTCTATGATCAGCGGACATACCCCCCACGAGGACATTCCATGAGTGCAGGACACAACCACGCCACCGTACGCGCAGGCCACGAACGCAAGTTATGGCTAGCCCTGGGGCTGACCGGCAGTTTTATGATTGCCGAAGTGATCGGTGCCTTTGTCACCGGCAGCCTGGCGCTGTTGTCCGACGCCGCGCACATGATGACCGACACCCTGGCCCTGGCCATCTCCCTGGTGGCGATCCAGGTCGCCAAGCGCGCCGCTGACCGCAAGCGCACCTTTGGCTATGCCCGTTTCGAGATCCTGGCGGCGGCGTTCAATGCGCTGCTGTTGTTCGGGGTGGCGTTCTACATTCTCTATGAGGCGTACCAGCGTTTGCAGGCGCCGGCCGAAATCCAGTCCACCGGCATGTTGGTGATTGCCGTGCTGGGGCTGATCGTCAACCTGATCTCCATGCGCCTGCTCAGCACTGCCAGCGATGAAAGCCTGAACGTCAAGGGCGCCTACCTGGAAGTCTGGAGCGATATGCTGGGCTCCATCGGTGTCATCCTGGCGGCGGTGGTGATCATGTTCACCGGCTGGGCCTGGGTCGACTCGGTGGTCGCCGCCGCGATTGGTTTCTGGGTCTTGCCAAGAACCTGGACATTGCTCAAGGAAAGCATGAACGTGCTGCTGCAAGGCGTACCGGGCGGGATTGATATCGATGGCGTGGAGCAGGGCATTCGTGCTGTGCCTGGGGTCAAGGATGTGCACGACCTGCATATCTGGGCCCTGACCAGCGGCAAGAACGTGCTCAGTACCCACCTGGTGGTGGACTCGGCACTGGGGTCAGAGCAACAGATCCTCGCCCAGGTAACCGAGTTGCTGCATGAAAAATTCGAGATTTCCCACGTCACCATCCAGATCGAAGGCGAGGGCTTTCATCCGGAGCCGATCGCGCACTGACCGCTATTCGCGGTCTTCCAACACGTAGCCGACCCCGCGCAAGGTGTGTATCAACTTGCGCTCGAACGGGTCGTCGATCTTCGCGCGCAGGCGGCGGATCGAGACCTCGACCACATTGGTGTCGCAATCGAAGTTCATGTCCCACACAAACGAGATGATTTGCGTGCGCGACAGCACGACACCGCTTTGGCGCATCAGCAGGTGCAACAAGGCGAACTCCTTGGTGGTCAGGTCAATGCGCTGACTGCCGCGAAAGGCCCGGTGGCGGCCCTGGTCCAGTTCCAGGTCGCCCACCCGCAGCACGTCCGGCACGGCGGCCTCGACGCTGCGGCGCATCAGGGTACGGACCCTGGCCAGCAATTCGGGAAACTCGAAAGGTTTGACCAGGTAGTCGTCGGCCCCCAGTTCCAGGCCCTTGATCTTGTCGGCCAGACGCCCTTGGGCGGTCAACATCATGACGCGGGTGTTGCTGGTCTGGCGGATCCGCTGCAGTACATCCCAGCCGTCCATCAGTGGCAGGTTCACATCCAGAATCACCAGTTCATAAGCGTGTTGCCGGGCCAGGTGCAAACCGTCGGCACCGCTGGCCGCGCAGTCCACCACATAGCCACTTTCGCTCAGTCCCTGATGCAAGTAATCGGCAGTTTTCAGTTCATCTTCGATAACCAGGATTCGCATGTCGAGCGTGCCTCGGGGCAGGGGAAAATATCTGCATGTTGCCGCGAAGGTTAAAGCAAAAGCCCGGGCCAGAGCCTTTGCTAACGGATTTGTAATGTTCTGGCCACCCCTCTGATAAGTGACGAAAGTTACATTGCCCCTGCTTGGATCAATCCGCCAACTCATGGGTGTGGAACGCTTGTTATGCCAACGTTTTTAAGAACAATTGTGTGCTCCGTGGTGGGGGTATTGGCGATGGCCCAAGTGGCAAGCGCCCAGACCCTGACCCTCGAATCCGCCATGCAAAGTGCCTTTGCCGATAACCCGGACCTGGCCGCCGCGCAATGGGAAATCGACATTGCCCAGGGCGGACGGCAGCAGGCCGGCCTGATCCCCAACCCGGTGGCCTCCTGGGACGCTGAAGACACCCGTCGCAGTACCCGCACCACCACCGTGAAGCTGAGCCAGACCCTGGAGTTGGGCGGCAAGCGCGGGGCGCGGATCGATGTGGCCGAGCGGGCACAAGATGCCGCCGCCCAGGAACTGGAACAGCGCCGCAATCTGCTGCGGGCCGAGGTCATCGACGGCTTTTATGGTGCGCTACGGGCCCAGGAACGCCTGGAGCTGGCCCAACGCTCGATGGCGCTGGCCGAGCGTGGCCTGGTGGTTGCCAATGGCCGGGTCACGGCGGGCAAGTCGTCGCCGGTCGAAGCCACCCGTGCGCAGGTGCAACTCTCGGAAATCCGCCTTGAGCGCAGCCGCGCCGAGATCGGCGTAACGGAAGCCTATCGCCGGCTGGCAGCGATCACCGGCAACGCCACGACCACTTTCCAGCGGGTCGAGGCTGGCGCTTCGGCCATTCCGGCCCTGCCATCCACCACCCAACTGTTGTCACGCCTGGAGAACACCGCCGAACTGCGCCTGGCTGAGCTGCAGATCCAGCAGCGTGAAGCCGGCCTGGGCCTGGAAAAGGCCCAGCGGATTCCCGACCTGGATGTGTCCATCGGCAGCCAGTACGACGCCAGCGTCCGCGAGCGGGTCAACCTGGTGGGGGTGTCGATGCCGATCCCGCTGTTCAATCGCAACCAGGGCAATGTGCTGGCCGCCAGCCGTCGCGCCGACCAGGCGCGAGACCTGCGCAACGCTACTGAACTGCGCCTGCGCACCGAAACCCGCCAGGCCCTGGACCTGTGGGCGACCGCCAACAGTGAAGTGCGCACCTTCAACCAAGTGATCCTGCCCGCAGCCCAAAGCGCGGTGGACAGCGCCACCCGTGGCTTTGAGATGGGCAAGTTCAACTTTCTCGATGTGCTCGACGCCCAGCGCACCTTGATTGCTGCCCGCACCCAATACCTCGCCGCACTCGCCCAGGCCACCGATGCCTGGGTGCGCATCGAACGGATTTACGGCGACCTCGCCCGCATTTGATCTTTCAGGAGCTCCCCATGAACAAAAAACAAGGCCTGGCTTTGGCCGTCGCAGTGGCCATTGCCCTCGGGACGATGGTGTTTTGGCCGACCACCAGCGTTGCACCTCCGGCCCCGGCCCCAACGGCGGCTGAGAGCACCGAAGCACCGGCGCAAGAAGAGGAGGAGGAGGGCGCGCTGGTGCTCAATGAGCAGCAGATCCAGGCCGCCGGTATTCAACTGGCCAAGGCCCAGCCCCGGCAAATCAGCACACTGCTGTCGTTGCCGGGTGAAGTGCGATTCGACGAGGACCGCACCTCCCATATCGTGCCCCGCGCTGCGGGCGTGGTGGAGTCGGTCAAGGCCAACCTCGGGCAGAAAGTGAAGCAGGGCGAGCTGTTGGCGGTGATCGCCAGCCAGCAGATTTCTGATCAGCGCAGTGAGTTGGCGGCCAGCGAGCGGCGGGTCGAGCTGGCCCGCACCACCTTCCAGCGCGAGCGCCAGTTGTGGCAGGACAAGATTTCCGCCGAGCAGGATTACCTGCTGGCGCGCCAGACCCTGCAAGAAGCCGAGATCGCCCTGAACAACGCGCGGCAAAAAATGAACGCCCTGAGTGGCAGCACTGTGTTGGCCGGCGGCAATCGCTATGAGTTGCGTGCGCCGTTTACTGGCGTGGTGGTGGAAAAACACCTGGGCGTCGGCGAGGTGGTGAGTGAGACCAGTGCCGCGTTCACCCTGTCGGACCTGTCCCAGGTCTGGGTCACGTTTGGTGTGTTTCCCAAGGACTTGAACAAGGTCCAGGTCGGGCGGCCGGTGAAGGTTACTTCCACGGAACAGGGCACCGATGTCATGGGCACCGTGGCCTATGTCGGCAACTTGCTGGGCGAGCAGACACGCACCGCAACGGTTCGGGTCTCCGTACCCAACCCCAACGACTCGTGGCGCCCCGGGCTGTTCGTGACGGTGCAGGTGGCAACAGACAGCTACGCGGCGGCGGTCACCGTGCCGGTGGAGGCGATCCAGACCGTGGAAGACAAGCCGTCGGTGTTTGTGCGCACCGCCGAAGGTTTCGTCACCCGCCACGTTGAGCTGGGGGTCACTGAAAACGGCTTTGTCGAGGTGCGCCAGGGCCTGGAGGCCGGCGCCCAGGTGGCGACTGCCGGCAGTTTCGTCCTCAAGTCCGAGCTGGGCAAGGCTTCGGCCGAGCACGCCCATTGATCCTGCGAGTGATTCCCCATGTTTGAACGTCTGATTCAATTTGCCATCGAGCAGCGCATCATCGTGCTGCTGGCGGTGCTGTTGATGGCCGGTGTCGGCATCGCCAGCTACCAGAAACTGCCGATTGACGCAGTGCCGGACATCACCAACGTCCAGGTGCAGATCAACTCGGCGGCGGCCGGTTTCTCACCGCTGGAAACCGAGCAACGCATCACCTTCCCTATCGAAACCGCCATGGCCGGCTTGCCGGGCTTGCAGCAGACCCGTTCGCTGTCGCGTTCGGGGCTGTCCCAGGTCACGGTGATCTTCAAGGATGGCACCGACCTGTTCTTCGCCCGGCAACTGGTCAACGAGCGCTTGCAGGTGGCCCGCGAGCAACTGCCGGAGGGCATCGAAACGGCGATGGGGCCGATTTCCACCGGGCTTGGAGAAATCTTCCTGTGGACCGTGGAGGCCGAGGACGGCGCGCGCAAGGAAGATGGTTCGCCCTACACGCCAACGGACCTGCGGGTGATCCAGGACTGGATCATCAAGCCGCAGTTGCGCAATGTGCCTGGCGTGGCCGAGATCAATACGATTGGCGGCTTCGCCAAGGAATACCAGATCGCCCCGGACCCCAAGCGCCTGGCGGCCTACAACCTGACCCTGACCGATCTGGTGACGGCGCTTGAGCGTAACAACGCCAACGTCGGCGCCGGTTACATCGAACGTAGCGGCGAGCAGTTGCTGATCCGTGCGCCGGGGCAGGTGGCGTCCATCGACGACATCGCCAATATCGTGATCAGCACCGTCGACGGCACGCCGATCCGCGTGCGCAATGTGGCCCAGGTCGATATCGGCCGTGAGCTGCGTACCGGTGCGGCGACCGAAAATGGTCGCGAAGTGGTACTCGGCACAGTCTTCATGCTGATCGGCGAAAACAGCCGCACCGTGTCCCAGGCGGTGGCGAAAAAGCTCGAAGAGGTCAACCGCTCGCTGCCCGAAGGGGTGGTGGCGGTCACCGTCTATGACCGCACCAACCTGGTGGAAAAAGCCATCGCCACCGTGAAGAAGAACCTCTTCGAAGGCGCGCTGCTGGTTATCGTGATTCTGTTCCTGTTTCTCGGCAACATCCGTGCGGCGCTGATTACCGCGATGGTGATTCCGCTGGCCATGCTGTTCACCTTCACCGGGATGTTCACCAACAAGGTCAGCGCCAACCTGATGAGCCTCGGCGCGCTCGACTTCGGGATTATTGTCGATGGCGCGGTGGTGATCGTGGAGAACTCCATTCGGCGCCTGGCCCATGCGCAGCAGCGCCATGGCCGCTTGCTGACGCGCAGTGAGCGTCTGCACGAGGTGTTCTCCGCCGCCAAGGAAGCGCGCCGTGCGCTGATCTTTGGGCAACTGATCATTATGGTGGTGTACCTGCCGATCTTTGCCCTGACCGGTGTTGCCGGGAAAATGTTCCACCCGATGGCCTTCACCGTGGTCGTGGCATTGCTCGGCGCGATGATTTTGTCGGTGACCTTCGTTCCGGCGGCCATTGCACTGTTCGTCACCGGCAAGGTCAAGGAAGAAGAAAACTGGGTGATGCGCAATGCGCGCCGGGGCTATGCGCCGGTGCTGGATTGGGTCATGGCGCACCGTACCGTGGCGTTTGGCATGGCGTTGTTGACCATCGTGGTCTCCGGTGCCGTGGCCAGCCGCATGGGCAGCGAGTTTATCCCCAGCCTCAGCGAGGGTGACTTTGCCCAGCAAGCCATGCGCGTGCCGGGCACCAGCCTGACGCAGTCGGTGCAGATGCAGGAGAAGCTGGAAAAAACCTTGATGGAGCAGGTGCCGGAAATCCAGCGGGTGTTTGCCCGTACCGGTACCGCGGAAATTGCCTCCGACCCGATGCCACCGAACATTTCCGATAGCTACCTGATGCTCAAGCCCAAGGACCAGTGGCCGGACCCGAAAAAATCCCGCGAAGCCCTGATCGCCGATATCCAGCGTGCCAGTGCGATTGTGCCGGGCAGCCAGTACGAATTGTCGCAACCGATCCAGCTGCGCTTCAACGAGCTGATCTCCGGGGTGCGCAGTGACGTGGCGGTGAAGGTGTTTGGTGATGATCGGGACGTTCTGAACAAGACCGCCGGGGAAATTGCCGAAACCTTGAAGAAGCTCAACGGCGCCTCGGAAGTGAAGGTGGAGCAGACCTCCGGCTTGCCGGTGCTGACCATCAATATCGACCGCGACAAGGCCGCACGGTTTGGCCTGAATGTGGGGGATGTACAAGACACCATCGCGATGGCCGTGGGTGGGCGCAAGGCTGGCCTGCTGTACGAAGGCGACCGCCGTTTCGATATGGTGGTGCGTTTGTCGGATACCCTGCGTACCGATATCGAGGGCCTGTCACGGCTGTTGATCCCGATTCCGGCGCTGGCCAGCAATACCTCGGGCCAACTGGGCTTCATTGCCCTGTCGCAAGTCGCCAGCCTGGACCTGGTCCTGGGTCCGAACCAGATCAGCCGCGAAAACGGCAAGCGCCTGGTGATTGTCAGTGCCAACGTGCGTGGGCGTGATATCGGTTCGTTCGTCGCGGAAGCGGAAAAGGCGCTGGTGCAGCAGGTGAAGATTCCTGCCGGCTACTGGACCACCTGGGGCGGCCAGTTCGAGCAACTCAAGGAGGCCTCCGACCGTCTGCGGGTAGTGGTGCCGGTGGCGTTGCTGCTGGTGTTTGGGTTGCTGTTCATGATGTTCAACAACCTCAAGGACGGGCTGTTGGTATTCACCGGGATCCCCTTCGCCCTGACGGGTGGGATCATGGCGCTGTGGTTGCGTGATATCCCGTTGTCGATTTCGGCGGGGGTAGGGTTTATCGCGCTATCGGGGGTGGCGGTGCTCAATGGCCTGGTGATGATTGCGTTTATCCGCAACCTGCGCGAGGAAGGACGTTCGTTGTCAGTGGCCATCAATGAAGGGGCCTTGACCCGCTTGCGTCCGGTGTTGATGACAGCGTTGGTGGCGTCCCTCGGGTTTATCCCCATGGCTCTGGCCACTGGTACCGGCGCAGAAGTGCAACGACCGCTGGCGACGGTGGTGATTGGCGGGATTATCTCTTCGACATTACTGACGTTGCTGGTACTGCCTGCGCTCTATCACTGGGCTCATCGTCGTGATGAAGAGGCCTGACAGACCCACCGCTATCGCCGGCAAGCCGGCTCCTGCAAAACTATGCAGGAGCCGGCTTGCCGGCGATGACGCCCAGCACAACGCTGCAGCGTCATGGTTGACATCAATCGCGGGCAAGCCCGCCCCCATAGGGGAAGACCAACGTGAACAAGGTAACGTCACCCGGAACACTACTGACCTCAGCCTGGCCCTGGTGCAGGCTCATGATCGAACGCACGATCGCCAGCCCGAGCCCGGTGCCGCCTTCGGTACGGGCGCGGCTGTTGTCGGCGCGGTAGAAGCGCTCGAACAGGTGCGGCAGGTGTTGCGCTTCAATCCCCGGGCCCGGGTTGCTCACGGCCAGTGTTACATGCTGGTCACGGGTGTCGACCTGCAAAGCAATGCCGGAGCCGTGTGGGCTGTGGCGGATTGCGTTGGACAGCAGGTTGGAAATGGCCCGCTGGATCATCAGCCGGTCACCCTGGACCCAGGCGTCGCCGACCAGGTTCAAGCTCAATGCTTTGTCTTCGGCGCTCAAGGCAAACAGCTCCATGACCCGCTGTGCTTCGTCCCGCAGGTTCACTTGGGTAAACGAGGCCCGCGCGGCTGGATGGCTGACCTGGGCGAGAAACAGCATGTCGGCGACGATTCGCGCCAAACGGTCCAGCTCTTCGGTGCTGGATTCCAGCGCCAGTTTGTACTCGTGCGGCTCACGGGCGCGGGACAGGGTCACCTGGGCCTTGCCCATCAGGTTGGTCAAGGGGGCGCGCAGCTCATGGGCCAGGTCGTCGGAGAATTGCGACAACTGCTGCACACCGGCATCCAGCCGATCGAGCATCACGTTGATGCCCCGGGCCAGCTCGCTGAGTTCCCGGGGCAGATTCTCGATGCTCAGGCGGTGGCTCAGGTCCTGGGTGGTGACTTTGCCGGCGACGCCGCTGAATTGCTGCAATGGCGCCAGCCCTCGCTGCACCAGCCACCAGGCGCCGATGCCGATCAGGATCAGCAGCAGCGGAAGGGCAATCACCGTGGAGCGCAGGTAGGCGCTGAGCATTGCCGAATCGTCGGAGCGATTCAGGGACAGCAACACCCGCACGCTCTCCCCCGTGCGCAGGCGCATCAGGCTCGATGCGCTGAGGATCTGATTGTCGCGCTCATCGGTCCAATTGAGAAAGCTCAGGGTTTTACGGGCGGCAAAGTCCAGCAACAGGGGCTTCTGGGGCCTGGCGCCGACACTCAGCAGCACCGCACTGGACGGCGCGGGGCCGATGATGGTCAGGTAGAAATTATCGTGGCCCATCACCAGGTCCAGCAGCGAATGGGGCCGGGCACTGATGTCTTGAGGGTTGAGGTCCTGGAGCAGGCTGTGCTGGATCTGCTCCATCTTGCTTTCCAGGCCCTTGCGCGCGAGGTTTTCCAGCTCATGGGTAAGGGCCAGGTACGCCAGGGTCGCCAGCAGCAGTACCAGGCCGGCGCCCATCAGGCTGACGGTCAGCCCCAGGCGCATGGATAAGCTGCCGGTTCTCATTGGCGTGCTTCCAGTACGTAACCCACGCCACGAATGGTATGGATCAACTTGACGTCGCTCTGGTCATCGACCTTGGCCCGCAGCCGGCTGATCGACACCTCGACCACATTGGTGTCGCAGTCGAAGTTCATGTCCCAGACCAGTGAGATAATCTGCGTGCGGGTCAGCACTTCACCGCTCTGGCGCATCAACACCTGCAGCAGCGCGAACTCCTTGGTGGTCAGGTCGATGCGCCGCGTACCCCGGTATGCGCGATGGCGGCGCGGGTCCAGCTCCAGGTCCGCGACCCGGAAAACTTCCGGCATTGCGATCGGCTCGCTGCGCCGCAGCAATGTGCGGACCCGGGCCAGCAGCTCGGGAAACTCAAAGGGTTTGACCAGGTAGTCATCGGCGCCCATGTCCAGGCCCTTGATCTTGTCGGCCAGGCGGCCACGGGCGGTGAGCATCATCACCCGCAAGGTGGTGTCGCGGCGCAGCTCTTCGAGAACTTGCCAGCCATCCTTGCCAGGCAGGTTCACATCAAGGATCACCAGTTCGTAATGGTGTTGCCCGGCCAGGTGCAGGCCATCGATGCCGCTGGCGGCACGATCGACGACATAACCGCTCTCGCTCAAGCCTTGATGCAAGTAGTCGGCAGTTTTTGGTTCGTCCTCAACCACAAGGATACGCATGCAGATTGACCTCTTACTGATAAGCGAACAGGAAGCTGGAGCTACGCGGGATAGGGCTGTAGTCCCAGATGTAGGAAAATTCTGAGCCTTGAAGCTACTTCAGGGTCAAGGCGCATCCCGAGCAATCGCGCTGTTTGGGCACAAGTACGACGATTGGGCACCAGGGACGGGGGGATGATTCCAACGAGCGGGCAAAAAAAAGCGCCCGTAAGGGCGCTAAAAATTCATCTCCTTCCAAAGGAGCTCCAAAACAAGCTTCAAGAGATGAATATGCTCGGGTGCGCCGCTCAGATGTCCTTTGGGGCCGGAGTATCCGAGGGCGCTGGCGTTTGCTTGGCCACGGTTTCGTTGCCGTGGATCTGTTGCTGTTGCTGGCGGAACTCGGCCAGCAACTGGCGTGAACGCTCGCCACCATCGTCAGCCAGTGCGGCGGTGGAGGCAAAACTGATTAAGGCGGTGAATAAAATAGGCAGTGGCTTCATTAACTTTCTCCGCAAAAGACCCGGGCCGTTAGTTACAAAAAAGCTCCGAGGCCGGTCGATGCAAGTAGTATATGAAGTACAACTTAACGGGAGCGTGAAGCGCATATTACAGTTTTGACAGACTGCCAATTGTGAAGAAGTGCTAGTCAACGGCAAGTGAATGTAAGCACTTGCCGTTGAGTTCTATCAGAGGATGGCCAGCGGGTACTCCACGATCAACCGGAATTCTTCCAGGTCTGATTCAAAGGCACTTGAGCGCACCGTTGCCTGGCGAATGCGTATGGACAGATCCTTCAAGCTGCCGCCCTGGAACACATACTTGGCCTCGATATCGCGCTCCCAGCGGCGTTGGTCGGTGAGCGGGTCACCCAAGGCGTCGCGGCGCATGTACACCGAGTTGGCGTTGCTGTAGTCCGCGCCAGTGCCTTTGCCATAGCGGGTCATGAACGACAGGCCCGGAATGCCCAGGGTCTGCATGTCCAGGTCATAACGCAGGGCCCAGGAGCGCTCCTTGGGCGCGTTGAAGTCGCTGTACTGGATCGAGTTGTCGAGGAAGATCGAGTCCGACTGGCGCAGGTAGTCGAAGTCATTGTTGCCGTTGTTGCGTTGGTGCGACAGGGCCAGCCGGTGGGCGCCGACCTTGATCCCGACCTTGGCGCTCCAGATATTGTTGTTGAGCTCGCCCAGGAGTTTTTTGCCCTCGTCCTGGGCGTTGTAATAGTTGAAGCCGGCAAACATCGCCACCTCGTCCGTCAGCGGGTAATTGACGGCTGTACCGAAGTAGTACTGGTCCCAGGCGTCCTTGAGACGGCTGCTGTACAGGCTCAGGCTCCAGTGCTCATTGGCCTGGTAGTCGCCGCCGAAGTAGCCGATCCAGGGCGAATTCACATTGCCGGCATAAAATGTCGCAAAGCCCTCACGCATGCCGCTTTGGGTCGGCTGGCTCATGGCGTGCAGGCGCCCGCCTTGCAGGGTCAGGCCTTCCAGGCTGGTGTTTTCCAGGGTGACACCGCGAAAACTTTCCGGCAGCAGACGCGAGTCGCCGTAATACACCACCGGGGTTTGCGGGAAGACGTCGCCGACCTTGATCACGGTATCGAGCAGGCGCATTTTCACCGCGCCGCCGAGTTTGCTGTAGTTGTCTTCCGGGCGATTGTCGCTGTCCACCGGCAACATGCCGAAGGAGCCCTTGCCGCCACTGCGGCCGGTGCCGGAGTCGAGCTTGAGGCCATACATCGCAAACGCGTCCAGGCCAAACCCGACGGTGCCCTGGGTGAACCCTGACTCGAACTTGCCGATCAGGCCCTGGGCCCACGCCTCCGAATAGCCGTTGCCCGTTGGGCTGGACTGGCCTTTGCGGTCATCACGGTTGAAGTAAAAGTTGCGCGCCAGCACGTTCAGCGTACTGCCTTCGATGAAACCCTCGGGCTTGTCTTGCGCAGCCATACCCGCCAACGGCGTAGCGCCGGCGAGTGCTGCGATGATGGAAATAGAAAGTGTGTGTCTAGTGCGCATGTATCGCTCCTCGGTGTGGCAGCTATTAGCTTTATTAGTCGCCTGGGGCGTTCTTATTGGTAGAGGCGGCCCTGACCCAGGGCGCCCGGCTCAATAGTTGCAAACGGGAGATAACGCGGAGGTTGCTTTAAAATTACAATTTTGCAAGTTAAATAGAATCTGACGGATACGTAATCTTCGCGTGAACCTTCTGACAGGGTGCGTTAGTTACTCTTGGCTCTGAACTTTCAGTACTTTGAAATCAGACGAGGGCACTCTTATGAAACGGTTGACACTGGTCTTGGGCGCGGCGGTTTTTTCTCTTTCCCTGGGGGCGATGGCTGAAGTAGGTGGCGATCGCGAGATTGCTCAATTGATGCAACAGAACCAGCAGGCCATGAACCGATACGCCAACCAGCAGGGCAAGCCGGCGCCCGAGGTGTTGGCCTATCGCTATGGTATGAAGCTGGATATTGCCAAGGTGGTCAGCGTCACGCCGCCGATTCGTGCCTGTAAGGTTGTGCCTTCGCGCATGACCTACGAAGACTCTGGTGGCACCCTCAGGACCCTTGAGTATCAGGTCATGGGCTTGTGCCGTAACAACGGCAGTTGAGGACTGAAAAAATAGTTGAGCTGGGGGCTCAAGCACTCTTCAGAAAACGCCAGCAGCGCCGATGGTTAGACAAATCACTATTCTCTACCCTCCGGTGCCCCCATGTTCAATACCCGCTTGAAACAGGAGCTGTCCGCTCTTCGCGAAGAATTGTCCAGCCTGCAGCAGGTCAAGGAGAGCCTGGAGAGTGAAATGCTGGCCCTGAGCCTGGACCCTGAAGGCCGGATCGAGGCGGTCAACCAGAACTTTCTCGAAGAAATGGTCTACAGGTCCGGTGACCTGCTGGGGCATGCCATCCATGGGTTTGTACCGGAGCATGTGAAACACGACGAGTTCCAGCAACGCTTTAACAACGCCCTGAGCCGTGGCGAGCATTTTGCCGGCACCGTGCGCCTGTTGCGTGGCAACGGCAAGGAGGCGTGGTTGCGCTCCATCGTACAGCCGGTGCGTGGCGCGGATGGGCGCATCAAGCGTTTTTCGGTGTATTCCAGCGACCTGACCCGCACGATCGAGGCGTCCCGCGAGCACGAAAACCTGATCACCGCGCTGGTGCGGTCCACGGCTGTGATCGAGTTCGACCTCAATGGCAATGTGCTGGTCGCCAACGACCGTTTCCTGCAAGGCATGGGTTACAGCCTGGCGCAGATCCAGGGCAAGCATCACCGCATGTTCTGTGAACCCCAGGACTACAACAGCGCCGACTACCAGGCGTTCTGGAAACGTTTGAACGGCGGTGAGTTTGTCGCCGGACGCTTCAAGCGCGTTGACGCCCACGGTCGCGAAGTCTGGCTGGAAGCGTCCTACAACCCGGTGCTGGATGCCAACGACCGACTGTATAAAGTAGTCAAGTTCGCCACGGTGATCACCGACCAGGTCAATCAGGAGCGCGCGGTGGCCGAGGCCGCCAACATTGCCTACAGCACTTCATTGCAGACCGACAACAGCGCCCAGCGCGGTACCGCCGTGGTCACCCAGGCGGTGGAGGTGATGCGCGACCTGGCCAAGCACATGGAGCAGGCTGGCGAGGGCATCGAGGCTCTCAATGCCCAGTCCCAGGTGATTGGCAGTATCGTCAAGACCATCAGCGGGATTGCCGAGCAGACCAACCTGCTGGCGCTCAACGCCGCGATTGAAGCGGCCCGTGCCGGTGAACAGGGGCGCGGGTTTGCAGTGGTGGCCGATGAAGTGCGGCAGTTGGCGTCGCGGACCAGCAAAGCCACTGAAGAAATCGTCGGCGTGGTGCGTCAGAACCAGGACATGGCCCGTGATGCCGTGGCACTGATGACCGATGGCCGCCTGCAGGCCGAGCAAGGCCTGTCCCTGGCGGCAGAGGCGGGCACGGTGATTGTCGAGATCCAGGACGGCGCGCAGAAAGTGGTGAGTGCGGTTGGCCAGTTTGCCAATCAGTTGTCCACCTAGGCCCCTCGCTCAAGGCCGCCAGCGTCAGGGGGCGTGGACCTCGAACAGCAACAGATCGAACCACTGCCCATCGAGCAGGAACGCCTTGCGTGAATGGCCGTACTGGGTAAAGCCGCTGCGCTGCAACACCCGCAGCGAGCCAGGATTCTCTGGGCGTACCGTGGCCTCGATGCGCTTGAGGGCGTGCTCGCCAAAGGCTTTCTGCAGGCCCAATGCCACGGCTTGTCGTGCCAGGCCGCGCCCGGTGAACTCGGCGCCCATGCGGTAGCCCAGAGACGCCGAGTGATAATAGCGACGGCGCACCTGGGTGAAGTTGAGCCTTCCCACCAACACGCCGTTTTCGCGGATCAGGTACTGATAGGCGCGATCTTCACTGGCCTCCAGCAGGGCACTCTCGATAGCGCGCTGCACCCCCTCGACGTTGTAGTAGGCCTCGGGCCGGGCATTGATCCACCGCTCGAAAAACGCCCGATTGTCCAGTTCGAACGCCAGCAATTCGTTCACGTCATCCCACTGTGGGGGCGTCAATGTCAGGTTCATCCCTGGAAAACCTCATGGTGGTGGTGGCGCACCTTTCTTCTCACACCCGGGTTGCCGGGTTCAAGTGTTGCCTGCCATTACGCCTGGAACCCTTGTGAGAGTGGGCTTATCAGTCAACCCGTTTTCTGACTGATGCGCCGCCATCGCGGGCAAGCCCGCTCCCACAAAAACCATCCCCATGCAGTGGGTCAGCGGCCTAGCATCCTCACCCAGCGCGACGGCGGGATGCCGAAGGTGCTGCGAAATTGCCGGGTCATGTGGCTCTGGTCGGTAAAGCCGGCGATCAGCGCCGCATCCACCAAGGACTGGCCCTGACCCAGCAAGTTGCGCACCAGATCCAGGCGGCGCATGGTCAGGTAGCGATAGGGGCTGGTACCGAACAGCAGGCGAAAGTCCCGCGACAAGGCCCAGCGATCCCGCCCGCAGTGCGCGGCCATTTCATCCAGGGTGATGCTGCGTCCCAAGGCGCTGTGGATAAACTCCCGGGCCCGTTCGGCGGCCTGGTAATCAAAGGTCCTGCGGCTGGCACTGATGCCCGATGCATTGTTCAGGGCATGGGCCAGGTCGAACAAGGCGTCCTGCTCCTGCATCGGGTCCAACGGGCAATCGAGCTGCTGCACAAAGGCCCGGCAGGCGCGGTACAGCCACGGGTCGTTGGACAGACCATTGCGGATAAAGGGCAACGGCTTGCCGCCCAGGATCTGCTGGATCAGCGCCGGCTCCACATAAATCATCCGGTACTTGAAACCTTCATCGCTGCCGGCCCAGCCGTCGTGGACCTCGTCAGGGTGGATCACCATGGTCGCGCCCGGCAGGCTGTGGGTCTGGCTGCCGCGATAGTGAAAGCTCTGCACGCCGAACAGGGTGTGGCCTATGGCGTAGGTATCGTGGCGATGAGGGTCGAAGCCGAACCCGGAAAAATACGCTTCGATCCGCTCCAGGCCACTGGCATGGGGCGCGCGGTGCAGCCAGTCGATGTTCGCGGTGGGTTTGCCCATGGGATGTTTTTCGAAAGATGTCGGATGGAGTTACGTTAACTGAGTCTGGGGCGGCTGTCTGCCGGGGTCTTGTACGATTGTGCGCGCTCGCAACGCTGGCGAATGGCTGACGGCCCGTGGTAATAAGCCTTACTTTTTACAGTGAGGCCGGGTCATGAGTCAGTTGCGGGTAGGTATTATTTTTGGTGGGCGTTCGGCCGAGCATGAAGTGTCGTTGCAGTCAGCACGCAACATCGTCGACGCCCTCGACCGCACGCGCTTCGAGCCGGTGCTGATCGGCATCGACAAGGCTGGCCACTGGCACCTCAATGACACCTCGAACTTCCTGCTCAACCAGGAAAACCCCACGCTGATTGCCCTTAATCAATCCAACCGCGAACTGGCGGTAGTGCCGGGCAAGACCAGCCAGCAACTGGTGGAAACGTCGGGCCAGGGCTTGTTGGAGCATGTCGATGTGATTTTCCCCATCGTCCACGGCAGCCTCGGCGAAGACGGTTGCCTGCAAGGTTTGCTGCGTATGGCGGACTTGCCGTTCGTGGGTTCTGACGTGCTGGGTTCGGCGGTGTGCATGGACAAGGACGTCAGCAAACGCCTGCTGCGCGATGCCGGTATCGCTGTGGCGCCGTTCATGACCCTCAACCGTGGCAATGCGGCACGCACAACCTTTGACCAGGCCCGGCAAAAGCTCGGTTTGCCACTGTTCGTCAAGCCGGCTAACCAGGGCTCTTCGGTGGGCGTGAGCAAGGTGGCTGATGAAGTCGAATACGCGGCGGCCGTTGAGCTGGCCCTGGGATTCGATGAAAAAGTGTTGGTGGAGTCGGCCGTCAAAGGCCGGGAAATCGAATGTGCGGTGCTGGGCAACGAGCGTCCCATCGCCAGTGGTTGTGGCGAGATCGTGGTGCGTGGTGGCTTCTATTCCTACGACAGCAAATACATCGACGACCAGGCCGCGCAAGTGCTGGTGCCGGCGGATATCAGCGCCCAGGACAGCGAGCGCATTCGTGCCCTGGCGGTAGAGGCCTTTGAAGTACTCGGTTGCGCGGGTTTGGCGCGGGTTGATGTATTTCTGTGCGAAGACGGTGAAGTGCTGATCAACGAGGTCAACTCATTGCCAGGGTTCACCCGCATCAGCATGTACCCCAAGTTGTGGCAGGCGGCGGGGATGAGCTACAGCGAACTGGTCAGCCGCCTGATTGAGCTGGCGCTGGAACGGCACGGGGCGCGCAAGGGGCTGAAGATCAGCCGCTGAGCCTATCGCCGGCAAGCCGACTCCTGCACGCACTGTAGGAGCCGGCTTGCCGGCGATGGCGCCCGTAACGCGACATCTCCCTTCGTCAGTCGCCCAGCGCTTCACCCTCGCGCCGCGGATCTGCGCCGCCGCTCCAGCTCGCCTTACCCTGGGTATCGCGCACCCGCACGATGGCCTGGGTGCCGCTGGTCATATCGATCTCGCTCAAGGCGTGCCCTTTGTCCTTGAGCGCCGCTTTCACCATTGGGCTGAACAGCCCTCGCTCCAGTTCGGTCGCGCCGTTACGGCTGCCGAAGTTGGGCAGGCTGATGGCGGCTTGCGGGTCGAGGTTCCAGTCGAGCATGCCTACCAGGGATTTGCTCACGTACTCGATGATCTGCGATCCGCCTGGAGAACCGACCGTAGCCAGTAACTCGCCACTTTGGCGGTCGAACACCAGAGTCGGTGCCATGGACGAGCGTGGGCGTTTGCCCGGCTCGATACGGTTGGCCACTGGCTGGCCGTTTTCCTCGGGGACAAAGGAAAAGTCCGTCATCTGATTATTCAGCAGGAAGCCCTGGACCATCACATGGGAACCGAACGCGGCTTCGATGGTGGTGGTCATCGACACCGCGCCGCCCTGGTCATCCACGGCCACCACTTGGGAGGTGGAAATACGCAGCGGCGAGCGATCCGGGGCATAGGCCACCTGAACCCCCGCGGGTTGGCCAGGCTTGGCCACGCCCATGCTGCGTTCGCCGATCAAGGTGGCGCGGCTGGCCAAGTAGCCGGGAGAGACGAGGCCCGCGACCGGCACCGGGACAAAGTCCGTATCGGCGACGTACTGCGCACGGTCGGCGTAGGCCAGGCGGTCGGCCTCGGCAATCATGTGCACAGCGTCGGGCGCCGGCTCCAGGCCGGCCGCTGTGGCGCTCTTCACGGGTTTGAGCGGCGCCAGGGCCCAGCGTGGGCCGCGGGCTTCGAGGGCCTGCAAGGTGCCGAGGATCTGCGCAATGGCCACCCCGCCCGAAGAGGGTGGCGGCATGCCGCACACTTGCCAGCGCTTGTAGTCGGTACACAGTGGTGTGCGTTCCTTGGCGCGATAGCCCTTCAGATCGTTCAGTGCAAGACGGCCGGTGTTTTGATGGCCCTGGACCTTGCGTGCAATCTCCTCGGCGATCGGGCCCTGGTAAAGCGCGTCGGGCCCTTCCTTGGCGATACGTTTGAATACATTGGCCAGCGCGGGGTTTTTCAACAGAGTGCCGGTGGCTTTCGGGCTGCCGTCGGCGTTGAGAAAGTACGCTGCCATGTCGGGTGACTGGCCGATAAAACGGTCGGCGGCGAGCAGGCTGTGCAGGCGCGCAGAAATCGCAAAGCCTTGCTCGGACAACTGGATCGCCGGGGCAAACAACTGCGCCCAGGGCAGGCGGCCGCTTTGCTCGTGAGCCATCTTCAACGCCCGCAGCACACCGGGGGTAGCGACCGAGCGGCCACCGATCTGCGCCTGGGCAAACTCCATCGGTGTGCCATCGGCATTGAGCAACATGTCGGCCGTGGCGCCGGCCGGTGCGGTTTCACGACCGTCATAGGCCCGTACCTGCTTGCCATCCCACAGCATGATAAAGGCACCACCGCCGATTCCCGAGGACTGCGGTTCCACGAGCGTCAGCACCGCTTGCATGGCGATGGCGGCATCAATGGCCGAGCCACCCTGGCGCAGGATGGTCCGCCCGGCTTCGGCCGCCAGCGGGTTGGCCGCAGCGGCCATATGGCGCTCGGCGTGGCGTACGCTCATGTCGGTGCGGTACCCCGAACCCAGCTCAGGGGCGGGCGGCAAGCCTGGGCTGCTGGTGCTGTTGCAGGCGGCGAGGCTGAGGGCGGCGGCGATCACTGAAAGGCGGGTGAAATGCTGCAAGCGTAGGGTGGAAAGCACGCGCTGAACTCCGTTCATTTTGAGAATGATCTGTTGTTCCGGGGGATGTCTTGCGGGTAAATCGCACCTGGCAGATATCTGCGGGGAGGAGGGAGGACACTAACAGTGGGGAGACAGGAGCGTCAAAAGCCGAGTTGCTGCGTGGCCCAGACCGTACAGCGAACGCGATGTCAGGGCGGCCAAAGGGAGCGTTTTTTTCACCCTTGCTTCTAAATGATAAGGATTTGCATTACGCTTTGCGACCTTCAGTGCTCCATCTTGGTGCATATTGGCTCAACAAGGACTGTTTGCAATGACGAATCCCCCCTACCTTTTCAGCGCTCTTTTCCTGGCCGTCGGCGTGATGATCGCCACCCCGGCGTTGCAGGCGCAAGAGATTGGCGAGGTCGATAAACAGGCCGTCACCGAACTCGATACCTCGTTTGTCACCGCCACCGGCGGTGCTACGGACCTGCGTGATGCGCCGGCCAGTGTCAGCGTCATTACCCGCGAAGAAATCGAGCGCCAGCCGGTGTACGACCTCAATACCCTGCTGCGGCGTGTTCCCGGAGTCACCGGTGGTTTCGGCCCGGTGGGTGAACAATCGAAGATCAAACTGCGCGGCCTGGACGACAAGTACACCTTGATCCTGGTGGATGGCAAACGCCTCGGCGGTTCGGGAGACTTGAGCTATCGTCGCGACCTGGCGCGCCAGGACCTGAACTGGATCACCCCGAACATGATTGAACGCATCGAGATCGTGCGCGGGCCCATGTCTTCGCTGTACGGCTCGGATGCCATGGGCGGGGTGATCAACATCATCACCCGCAAGGTATCGAGCACCTGGAGCGGTTCGGCCAACGTCAACACCACGATTCCCGAAGACTCCGACCGTGGCCAGACCACCCAGACCAGCCTCAATCTGTCTGGGCCATTGACCGAGTCCGTGGGCCTGCGCCTGGGGGCCAACCTGACCCGGCGTGCTGCCGATGAGGTCACGGCACGCCTGGATAAGGATGGCGAGTTCATGTACGGCGACGGTGCTGGCGGCGCCAAGGACCACAGCGTCAACGCCTTGCTCGATTGGAAGATCAACGATGAGCAGAGCCTGTCGTTCGAGGCCGTACACGGTGTAGAGCGGTCCTGGTCGAGTAAAAAGACCTTTGGCGATTGGGGCGAAACCATCGGTGGCAGCTTCGGGCCTGGCCGTTTGATTCGCGACAGTTACTCGGTGTCTCACAGCGGGGACTGGAGCTTTGGTACCTCGAAAGTGGACCTGTACCTGAACAAGTTCAAGAACGATATCGATTGGGGCAAATCCAGCGCCGAAGAGAAAATCGCCGAAGGCAGCCTGAACATTCCGTTTGAATGGCTGCTCAGTCAGCGCATGACCGTGGGCGGGCAGTGGAAGCGTGAGGAACTGACCAACAGCGACACCCTGGGCACGGTGCCGGTGGACTATCAAGGTGCTGCGGTCTCTGGTTCTTCGCTCAAGGGCGACTACTCGGCCGCGTTTATCGAAGATGAGTTGTACCTGCTCGACAACCTGGCCCTGACCCTGGGTAACCGTTTTGACCACAGTCAGGACTATGGCAACCACAACAGCCCGCGGGCGTACCTGGTCTACCATCCGCATCCGGACTGGACCGTGCGTGGTGGTGTGTCCAAGGGGTTCCGCGCGCCAAGCCTGAAAGAGGGAAGTGCCGGTGCCGCCACCGAATCCGGCGGTCGCGGTTGCGGCTCGTTGAAGCCCCTGGGGTATGTGAGCGGCAGTTGCTGGATGGCCGGTAACCCGAACCTGTCGCCAGAGACCAGCGTCAACAAGGAGATGGGCGTGTCCTTCGACCGTGACGGTTGGGAGGCCAGCCTGACCTACTTCCACACCGACTTCGAAGACAAGATCGAATACGCACCATTGGGCCAGTTCCAGGGGCGTTGGTGGACCATGCTGGAAAACGTCGAGAAAGCGCGCACCCGTGGCTGGGAGGGCTCGGCTCGCGTGCCGCTGACCGGCTCACTGGACTGGCGCACCAACGCCACCTACATGTTGGAGAGCAAGAACCTGTCCACCGGCGAAGACCTGATCAGTGCGCCGAAGCTGTCCGCGTTCAGTGCGCTCAACTGGCAAGTCACCGACAAGCTCAATACCGAGCTTTCGGCGCAGCATGTCGGCAAACAGCGGGGAGTGGGCAATGATTTCGTCAAGTCGTACACCACCTACGACCTGACCGCGAACCTGGCCGTGACCAAATGGCTGACCTTGAATGGCGGCGTGCAGAACCTGTTGGATGAAGATGCGCGTGATGGGTCAACGACGTTTTATGTGCCGGGCCGTGCGTTCTTTGCCGGGGCGACGACTTACTTTTGAAGCGTGGCTGTGCCGTGTCCTGCGGGCGAGCGTTGCTCGCGGGCTTGCGCTCGAAGATTTCTGCGGGCATAAAAAAGCGGCTTGCCTTTGGGTAAGCCGTTTTTAGTACTGGGTGGTCAACAGAATCGGCCAATGTCTGCCGTTGTGGTACCTCGCAGACAGGCAGTTTCAGTCACCCATTGCGTGTCCCTGCCCATGTTCGTGCCTGGCGGTACGTGCGAAAGACTTTCCAATCTATCGAGAAACACTGTGCTCAGAAACTTTACGGACATGGATTTGCGGCTGCTGCGTATTTTTTCCATCGTGGTGAAATGCGGCGGGTTCACGGCTGCCCAGGCTGAATTGAACATGAGCCAGTCGAACATCAGTACGCACATTTCCGGCCTGGAAAAACGCTTGGGGTACCGTATTTGCGAGCGGGGAAAGGGCGGCTTTCGCTTGACTGAAAAAGGCCAGAGGATTCTCAAGGCATCATCGGTATTGTTCGGGGCGATGGATGCGTTTCGCAATGAAGCCCAGGATCTTGCCGGGCTGCTGGTGGGGGATTTATACCTGGGCCTGGCAGACAATATCGCGACCTTGCCGACATCACGGATCGATGCAGCCATCGCACGGTTTTATCAGCGTGAGCACGACATGCACTTGCACATCTTCGTGAACTCGCCTATCGAACTCTAACTGGCGGTGATAGATGGGCAACTGGATGTCGCCATTTCCTACTTCAGCCGCCCATTGCCGACCTTGAACTACCAGGCGCTGTACACGGAGGAAATCGGCATTTTCTGCGGTCAGGCTCACCCGCTGTTTAGCGTAGAGGCACCGAGCTTGGAACAGCTCAAGGCCTGCGACTGGATCCGCCATGGTTTCCTGCCGGCCGACCAAGTCCTGCCCATTGCACCGGGTCGTACTTCAGCCACAGCGCACCACATGGAGGCGGTCGCCCACGGGGTGTTGGCCGGGACTCACCTGGGGTATCTCCCGGCGCATTACGCCCTGCCCTGGCTGCGAAGCGGGCAAATGCGCGCCCTGCATCCAGCGACGCTGCGCTATGAGGTACAGCACAGCATGATCACGCATGTGGGGCACCCGCAAAGCGAAGCCGTTCAGGCGTTCATCGCCGACCTGTTGATCGAGCATGGGCTGTGAGTTAGATGTCTGCCAAGGCATCTCGTGACATGTTTGACCGAGGACCGAGTTCGCGGCCGATACCGCTGCCCTTGGTTCCTCCCCGGGACGTTGCCACGAAGACCGCCTGAATCGGGTTGATCCAGGCGTGACCGACTTCCAATGCATGGGCCGCGCGTTCGGCGCGAACCAGGTCAGCGCTGATCACCGTGGCCACAAGCCCGAGACGGCTGTCGTTGGCTAACGCCAGTGCCTGTCAATCAGTGTCCGTTGAGGCACTGGGCGTTACTCATGCTGACATTCCTGGCAGGACGCCATGTACGGCGTTGCGAAAAATCTGGCTGTAATCGGCCGCACTGAGGGCACAGGCATTAGTGTCCGAAGAGGAGATATCGGCGAGCGCCTGTTCCCCGACCCATGTCGCAGCCTCTGTATCGAGTCCGATTTCACTCAGTGAATGAGCAATCCCCAGGCGTTGGCGCAAGTGCAGCACCCAGTCGAGAAAGCCGTCGAAATCAGGTTGTTTCAATTCCAGGTAGCGCGCCAGTCGCGCAATGTCTTCACTGATCGCTTGCCGATTGGCGACCAGCACGTAGGGCAGCAGGATCGCATTCAAGAGGCCGTGATGTTTGTGATAGCGCGCGCCCAGAGGGTGGGCCAGGGCGTGCACGCCGCCCAGGCCTTTTTGAAACGCCACGGCGGCCATGGCGGACGCCACCAGCATGCCTTCGCGCGCAATCATGTCCTGGCCGTCGCGATGGGCGTCGCACAGATGCTGCTGGATCAGGCGAATGCCTTCTACCGCGATACCGCAGGACATTGGGTGATACAGCGGAGAACAAAAGGCTTCAATGTGGTGGGTCAGCGCATCCATGCCGGTGGCGGCGGTCAGCGCGGGTGGCAGGCCACGGGTCAGGATCGGATCCAGGATCACGCTTGCCGGCAGCAATTGCGGGTGACTGATCACGCGCTTGATGTTCTGTTCGCTCAGGGTCAGCACCGCTTCACGGCCCAACTCCGACCCCGTACCCGCGGTGGTGGGCAAGGCGATCAGTCGGGGAAGGTCCAAGTGTGGAAAGTCCGCCAGGGACGGGTAGTTTGCAATGACATTTGACCATTGGTATCGGTCGAGGCCTTGCTCGTCAACAGTGGCCAGGCTGATGCCTTTGGCGGCGTCCATGGCACTGCCGCCGCCCAGGGCGATCAGTGAATCGTGCTTGCCTGCCTTGAACGCTGCTACGCCTTTGGCGACATCGTCCAGGCTTGGGTTGCTGTCAATGTCGCTGAACACGGCGAACGTAATGTCGGCCTGCAGCAAATGCTCCCGAATCAGCGCCATGGGCTCCAGCGCCAGCATGCCAGGGTCGGTGACCAGCAAGGGGTTGAGCATGCCCAGCAATTTGCAGCGCTCAGCCAATACATCCAGGGCACCGGGCCCACAGAAGATCTCTGTGGGGTAGTTCCAATAGTGAAGTGAGGGCATAAGAAACTCCGGGTCGGCAAGGTCCATGACTCATGGGCCTCACACGACAATTCGAGGGCGTTAATCGGTATGCAGTTGACGGTGGGTACGCAGGTAAGGCTTGGCGTGAAACAAGTAGATCAAGCCCAGCACCGCGAGGATCGAGAACACCAGAATGACTGCCCAGACCTGGAACCACGGCGCTCCGGGTGGCGCGAGTGACGCCCGTGGCCAGGCGACGTTGATGCTTTCGAACACCAGCCATAAGAACGCGATGAGATTGACCGGCATGCCCCAGCGACCAAGGCTGAAAGTTCCTGGCTCGGCTTTCCATTTACCTTTGAACCGAGCGAGCAAGGCGCAGGTGACGACAATCAGAAACACCACGAAGAAGCCGCCGCTGCCAAAGGCGATCAGCGTGCCGACGGCCGTTGCATTCAACCCCAGCGCCAGGCCGAAGCTGGCGAAGAGAGTACTGAAGAGCATCGCGGCAAAAGGAACTTTGCGTTTATCCACCCGGCGCAGCACCGCAGAGGCGGGCAGCATCGAATCGCGCGCCATGCCGAACACGGCGCGACCGATGTAGGTCTGTACAGATACGACGCAAGCAATGAACGCTATTAGAACAATGCCGACGAACGGCCGCTCGGCCCAGCCGCCAAATGCCTCGACGACAGCGGGTGTCACCGGGTCGATGACTTGGCCCGAGACCATGCCAGCGGTATTGGTGTAGGACAAGGTGACGGCGAATGCGGTGAGCATCACGGTCAGGCCGACCAGAATCATTGAACGCAAGATCGCACGGGGCGTTGAGGTTCGAGCATCAGCTGTTTCTTCTGACACCTGTGAGCAGGCGTCGAAACCCAGAAATGCCCAGCCACCGACCGCCATGGCCGTCAAAAAACCCGAAAGGTATGAGCCTTCGCTACCCTGGGTCGACGTCAGGCCTTCGAACAATAACGAAAACGAATGGTTGCGGAAAAACACCAGCAACAAGACACCAATGCCAATAGACGCAATCGCCTCGGCAATGATGCCCGCATTTACAAAGTACTTGAGAGGGTTGATGCCGAACAGGTTGACACCCAGGCCTAACAGGAGCAACACGGCGCCGCTGAACACTTGGGCATTCGCCGCCGGCGGCTCGCCGGTGAAAAACAACCACAGCCAGAATCCGCCCAGATAGGACACGGTGGTCAGTGAGGCCAGCGCGGAAGCCAGGTACATGAACCCGGTGAACCAGGCCCAACGCTCGCCCGCCAGGCGTTTGACCCATTGATAGCAGCCGCCTGCGAGCGGGTACTGCGAGGCCAGTTCGGCATACACCAGCGCCACCAGCAATTGCAATGCTAGGCACAGCGGTATGATCCAGACCCAGGACGGGCCAGCACTCATCGCGCCCAGCGACATAACCGAATAAATCCCCACCACCGGAGAGATTGTGGCGAAACCGACGGAAAACGAGGACCAGAGCGACAGGCCGCGGTGCAGTTCTTGGGCATAGCCTTGACTGTGCAGCAGCGATTCATCGGCGTTAGTCCGGGAGTGCGCAGAGGTCATTGTCCACCTCCAACAGCAGCGTAATGACCGGCACGTCTACGTGCGAGGGTAGGTGACATAGAAATTCCTTAGTCGGCAGACAGATTATTTTTAGGATCGCCTGACGCAGGCGTTCCGCCGAAACGGTCATCCTTTGTTCAAGGAGAGCACGCAGCTTAAAACAGCCAAACATTGATAAAAATGCACATGTATGTAGGCTGGGTTTTGGATTTTTATATGTTTGGCCGTTCGGCTTGACCCCGAAATACAGCCCAGTGTTGTCTAGCTCGGCCTCAGGCTCCAGGCTGGAAAGTGTCGTGCCAGTGGGAGTCGCTTGATGTCGGTGTGCTTCGTCCAGAACGTCTCCTCACCCAGTTTGCTAAAGGGCGAGTATGTGTTGTCTTAGGCAACGTAATGCTCAGAACGATCGGAGATCAGATTATGACGGACAGGGCTTTGGCGCCGGATCAAGAGCTATGGCGTTCATGGACGCCCGCGGAGTTGGCTGCTCGCCTGAACAAGGGGGGAGATAAGGAGAGATAGCCAGAAACAAGAAAGCCCGCACGAGGCGGGCTTCTTGAGGTGATTCATAGACTGCTGTAGACGTCTATGGATCGGTACTTGGTGGCTACACAGGGACTTGAACCCCGGACCCCAGCATTATGAATGCTATGCTCTAACCAACTGAGCTATGTAGCCAAGTGGCGCGCATTATTCGCGTAGAACGGAAAGGCGTCAAGCGCTTTTTTTGAAAATTTATCTACGCTATCAACTGTTTAAGGAAAAACGCTGGGTAAGGCGACCGGTGGCTGGGGGGTTGCGCCATCCTCGACGTCACTAAAATCTTCTGCAGGCGCTGACGTGCCTGCGATACAGACGCCTCGGCCTGTCTGTATTACCAAGGTGATGCCGTCGCAGGCAAGCCCGCTCCTGCATGGGGTCGCACCGCGCAAAGGTTGGTGCGTAGAACGTCCCTTACATTAATTAAAGGGGTTCATCTTGCCGGTTCTTTACACGGCATGACCGCTGCATCGATTCATCTACTCGTTAGCCTGCTAACGGGATAGCCTTCCTGCCCCAATAAGTGGCACATTGTCACACCTGCACCTGTGCATCCATCTGCTGTACGGAAACGTTCCTCATGGCTCTTACCAATTCCCAGCCTTCAGTGGCTACGACACCGGCCGCCGCGCAATCCAGCCCCTTAGTGATGTCTATCATCGGCGCGGTGGCGCTGGCGCACTTGATCAATGACTTGATCCAGGCGGTGCTGCCGTCGATCTATCCGATGCTCAAGGAAAGTTATGGCCTGACCTTCACCCAGGTCGGCCTGATTACCCTGACGTTCCAGCTCACGGCCTCGTTGCTCCAGCCCTGGGTGGGGTATTACACCGACCGCCATCCCAAGCCGTTCCTGTTGCCTTGTGGGATGATTTGTACGCTGATCGGGATTTTGATGATGTCCCAGGTCGGCAGTTTCCCGCTGATCCTGCTGGCGGCGGCGTTGATCGGTATTGGCTCCTCGACCTTTCACCCGGAGGCGTCCCGCGTGGCACGTCTGGCGTCGGGTGGGCGGTATGGCCTGGCGCAATCGACCTTCCAGGTGGGCGGTAACGCGGGTTCGGCGTTTGGTCCGTTGCTGGCGGCGGCAATCATCATTCCGTTTGGCCAGGGCAATGTGGCCTGGTTCGGTTTGTTCGCGGTGTTCGCCCTGGGGGTGCTGTATGCGATCAGCCGCTGGTACCGCAACCATTTGAACCTGTTCAAGCTCAAGCAGGGCCAGGCCGCTACCCATGGCCTGTCGAAAAACCGCGTGCTGGGTGCACTGGTGGTGCTGGGGCTGTTGGTGTTTTCCAAGTACTTCTACATGGCCAGTTTCACCAGCTACTTCACCTTTTACCTGATCGAGAAGTTCGACCTGTCGGTGGCCAGCTCCCAGTTGCATCTGTTCCTGTTCCTCGGGGCGGTGGCGGCAGGGACGTTCTTTGGCGGGCCGATTGGTGACAAGATCGGCCGTAAGGCTGTGATCTGGTTCTCGATCCTCGGCGTTGCACCGTTCACTCTACTGCTACCCCATGTCGACCTGTTCTGGACCAGCGTGCTCAGTGTGGTGATCGGCTTTATCCTGGCGTCGGCGTTCTCGGCGATTGTGGTGTACGCGCAAGAATTGGTACCGGGCAATGTGGGAATGATCGCCGGTGTGTTCTTTGGCCTGATGTTCGGGTTTGGCGGGATTGGTGCGGCGTTGCTGGGTTACCTGGCGGACATCCACGGCATCGAGTACGTGTACACGCTGTGCTCGTTCCTGCCACTGCTCGGGGTGCTGGCGATTCTGTTGCCGCGTTCGAAAAAAGCTTGAAACCGGGAGGTTGGCCCTATCCCTGGGCGATACCTCTCCTACTGGAACGGGTGAGATTTTGTCGCGCGTTTCAGCTGCTCCCGGGCCCGGGACAGGCGGGAACGGACGGTACCAATCGGGATCGCCAGGGCATCGGCGGTGTCCTGGTAGCTGCCGTCGGTTTCCAGTGAGGCATACAAGGTGTTGCGCATTTCCGGTGGCAGGTGCTGGATGGCGTTGAGTGTGCTTTCCAGCCGGCGACTGATTTCAAACTGGCTCGCCAGATCCTGTTCCTCGTTGTGTCCATGGGACAGCGACTCGTCAAACTCGCAATGCACTGGCTTGGCATACAGCCGGCGAAAGTGATTGCGGATCAAATTCAGCGCGATCCCGCACATCCAGGTGCTCAGTGACGCCTGTGCGCTGAAGTGATGCCGGTTGCGCCATGCCTCCAGGTACGTCAGTTGCAGGATATCGTCCGCATCCTCCGGGTTCAGTACGCGTTTGTGAATGAACCTGCGCAGGCGTTTGTGGTGGTCGTCGGACAGATCTTGGATGGATTGATTTGAGTCACGGGGAAGGTTAACTAAAACACTGATAGGGATATCCATGATTTTTCCTCAGGGTATAAGCAGTCGAAATGGTTTCGACGAGAACCCTGTTAGCACCGCTTGTGCCAAACGGAAAAAATCAATATCTATTTGATAATTAAAGTGAAATATCTTGTTTTAGGTGTTTTTTTTGCAAGGGCTTGCGCAAAGTTGCAAGAGGTTGTGCAGGTATTTTCATCGTTCAGGCGCAGAGGATGAAGATGGAACCGTATTGGGCGTTCCAGCCACACAAGGATACGAATCTCTTGTACTGGCACTCCCATGAAAATCGATCCCAATCTTGATGTGCATAGTTCCCAGAACCTAGGCCAGCCTGCGCCTTCACGGATTGATGGTGGGCAACCGCCTCAGATAAACGTGCCCGTTGCTGACGATCTCAGTGCGCTGTTCGCTCAAGAAGTTGAGCTTAACGGCAAGTCGCTGGGCCGCCGCCAACTGGGCTTGCGCACTCCGCCCGGCGAGCAACTGGCTCAGCTCTATGAGCAGTTGGGTCATCCGGCCGAGGCAAAAATGGCAACCATCGCCCGCAATGTCAGGGTTCAACTCTTGCTTGGTGCTGGCGTCGGCAAGTTGATGGATATCACCGGGAACGACCCGGCGCGGGCCTATGTAGTGCTCAAGTATGTGGTTGGGCAGGCAGACACCGAGGGGCGCACTTCGGAGGCCACCCTGGCACGAAGTTCGCTGGCTGATCTGGAGGCTCTCTACAAGCCGCAGATCCAGGCGGGACTGAACACCGCGATGAGCTTGCAGGCGGGCAGTGATGACCCGCAATTGCGCCAAGCTGTACGCCGCATGTATTACGACAGCGTGGTCATGACCCCGTCACTGGCTACCCTGATGCAGTTGTTGTTGGGGCTGTTCGGTGATAAGGAGTTTGAGTCCGGGTTGAAGCTGATGCGCCGGGCCCTGGCCGATGATATTGCTGCGCAGAGCTCGTCGGTCGACCGGGGGCAGTTACGTGCCTTGATGTTGGGTTTGAATGACAGTAGCCGCTTGAGTAGCGTGTTGGCAGGCTGCAAGGACCTGATCGGGCAACTCGTTTTACTGTATCCAGGGTTGCATCACGATCCTGTGACCCTGTTGCAGCGCTTGCTGGGGTATGCGGCAAGCGGCATTGCACTTCAGGAAATCAGGCTCTTGGCCCGAGACTTGGGCGGAGAAGACCTGGCTCACCAGTTGAGTGCCCTCAGCGCTGCTCTCCCCCAGATCAAAATACTCCCCATGGCATGGTGGTGTGATGCAAGAAGGCGTGAAGAGGCGCTGAGCAGCTTCAAGCAGGTGCTCTATGAGTATGCAACGCTCGAGCGAGGCTCCCGAGATGTGCGCACTTGGCCGGGAATCAAGGCATGAGTGCATTGCGGGCAATCAACAGCGTACTGTTGAAGGTTGCACAACGCGCCGAGGTGCTGGGCGCGGTGGTGGTCATGGCCATTGTGTTTATCTTTATCGTGCCGTTGCCCACCTGGCTGGTGGATATCCTGATTGCTCTGAACATCTGTATCTCGTGCCTGCTGATTGTTTTGGCGTTGTACTTGCCGGGCCCACTGGCCTTTTCCTCGTTCCCGTCGATTCTGCTGCTGACTACGATGTTTCGCCTGGCGTTGTCGATTGCTACCACGCGCCTGATCCTGCTGGAACAGGACGCCGGTGACATCGTCGAGGCGTTCGGCAACTTTGTGGTAGGCGGCAATCTGGCGGTGGGGTTGGTGATCTTCTTGATCCTGACCCTGGTCAACTTCCTGGTCATCACCAAGGGCTCGGAGCGGGTCGCGGAAGTGGCTGCACGCTTCAGCCTGGACGCGATGCCCGGCAAGCAAATGTCCATCGACAGCGACCTGCGTGCCGGCCTGATCGATGGTAACCAGGCCCGGGACAAACGTGAGCAACTGTCGCGCGAAAGCCAATTGTTCGGGGCCATGGACGGAGCGATGAAGTTCGTCAAGGGTGACGCGATTGCAGGGTTGATCATTGTGGTGATCAACTTGCTGGGTGGTTTTGCCACCGGCATGTTCCAGCATGGCATGAGTGCCGCCGACTCCATGGCGCTGTACTCGGTACTGACCATTGGCGATGGCCTGATCGCGCAGATTCCAGCCCTGCTGATCTCGCTGACCGCCGGCATGATCATCACCCGGGTAGCTCCGTCTGGCCGCAACAAAGGCAGCAACAACATGGGCGCCGAAATTGCCCGGCAGATGACCAGCGAGCCCAAGAGCTGGATGATTGCTTCGGTCGGCATGCTCGCTTTCGCGACGTTGCCGGGGATGCCCACGGTGGTATTTATCCTTATCTCGCTGATGACCGGCAGCCTGGGTTATGTCCTGATGCGCCGACGCCAGCGCGAGGAACAGTCGCAGGAACCGGCCACCGATAGTGTGCCCCCCGAGCAGAACGGTGAGGAGGATCTACGTGGCTTTGATCCGTCACGGCCATACCTGTTGCAGTTTCCGCTGGCCCTGCAGGATAGCTCGTTGGTAACGCAAGTCATCCACGGGGTGCGCCAGAGCCGCAACAGCCTGGTCACCCAGATTGGCTTGACGCTACCGCCGTTTGAAGTCGAGTTTGCGCCGGCGTTGTCCGACGATGAGTTTCGCTTCTGCGTGCATGAAGTGCCGATGTTGAAGGCCACGTTGGGGCACTGGGTGGGTGTGGAGTTGGCGGCACTGCCGGCCGAGCATGAAGGCGGGAACAGGGGCCTGGTCGAGCGCGATGAACAGGACTGGGTGTGGTTTACGCCCGACGACCCGCTGCTTGCCGATGAACACTTGGCGCGTTCGACGGCGTTCAATCTGCTCCAGGAACGTATGCAGCGCGCGATGCTGCTCAGCGGCCCACAGTTCCTTGGGATCCAGGAGAGCAAGGCGATTCTCAGCTGGCTTGAGTTCAATCAGCCTGAGTTGGTGCAGGAGCTGCAGCGAATCATGCCTCTTTCGCGGTTTTCATCGGTACTGCAGCGCCTGGCCGGTGAAGGCGTACCGCTGCGGGCCGTGCGGCTGATTGTCGAGGCGCTGATCGAGCACGGCCAGCATGAGCGTGAACCGGAGGCCCTGGCCGACTATGCACGCATTGCCCTCAAGGCGCAGATTCTGCACCAGTACAGCGAAGCCGACGGCCTGCATGCCTGGCTGTTGTCACCCCATACCGAAAACGTGCTGCGCGATGCCCTGCGCCAGACACAGACAGGGGTGTTCTTTTCCCTGGATAACGAAAGCAGTGCGGCGCTGATCAGCCTGCTCAAGCAAGCCTTTACCGTGCGCCCCAAGAGTAAAAGCGTGCTGCTGGTTGCGCAGGATTTACGCAGCCCCTTGCGCACCTTGCTGTTGGAAGAGTTCAACCATGTACCGGTCCTGTCGTTTGCAGAGCTGAGTGCGTCGTCCAAGGTCAAGGTGCTGGGGCGCTTTGATCTCGCCCAGGACAATCTGTTACTTGAGGAGGTGGCATGAGGGCGATATGGGTTCTGGCGCAGACTCCAGAACAGGTCGCTTTCGTTCCAGCAGCCATGAGGCCAGGCGATGTTTGAGCTACGAGTGCTTGATGGTTCGCGCCAGGGAGCGGCGTTGCCGTTGTTTGGCGGGCAATGGAGTATCGGTGCCCATCCGGATGCAGACCTTGCGTTGTATGACGAAGGGATTGCCGAGCGCCATGTGGTGCTGCGGTGTATCGAGCAGTGCTGGTCGGTCCAGGCTCAAGAGGGGTTGGTGCGGGCCAATGACGGTCGGCTTTTGGCGCAAATTGCCGACCTGGCATTGGACGCCCCTTTTTCTATTGGCAACATTCGACTGTGCGTCTCCCTGGCTGACCAGCCTTGGCCGCAAGCCCCGGCTGTGGCACCCAGTGCGTCAGCAGCCAGGCCTGGCACTGAGGCTATACCGGCACTGACGTTGTCGTCGATATCCGGCACGCAGCAGAAGCGCTTGCTCAGCCTGGCGGTGGTGATCGCGGCCATCATCATGGGGGTGGGCCTTGCCACGACGGGAGAGCATGAGGCCCAGGCGTCGTTGATGCCGTTGCCGAGCCAGAAAAGCGAGCTGGGCTCACCCTACGAGGTTCGTCAACAACTGTTGAAAATGCTCAACGAGCGTGAGTTGGGTAATCGGGTCCGCCTGCAGGTAATCAATGGTCAGGTGACGCTCGAAGGGGATGTTGCCCAGGAAGATGTGGGGTTGGTGTCGCGCATGCTCAGTCGATTTGGTGAGCAATTCGAGACTCCCGTGTCAGTGATCAGCCGGGTCAGGGAGCGTAGCGTTGTGCTCCCGTTCAAGATTTTGCAGATTGTCGGCGGGCCTAATGGCCATGTGGTTCTGGATGAAGGCAGCCGGCTGTTTGTCGGGGATGAAGTGGATGGCTTGCGGCTGGTCCTGATTGATAACAGCAAGGTGGTATTCGACGGTGTGCAGCGTTATGAGGTGCGCTGGTGAGTACCGACGTGCAGGCACGCCTGGAGGCCTGGCAGCAGGATCGATCGCAGGCGCTGGTCAATTTTGCGCCGGTCTCGGTGCGTGGGCGTATCCAACGCGTCAACGGCATGTTGCTGCAATGCCGCTTACCCCACGCGTGTATCGGCGATTTGTGCCAGGTTGAAAAAACCACGGGCGACCACATGCTGGCCGAGATCATCGGTTTCGATCAGCAGGACGCGGTGCTCAGTGCCCTGGGCAATCTTGAAGGCGTACGGGTGGGCGCCAGTGTCGAGCAGTTGGGCGTCTCACACCGGGTGCGTGTCGGCGATGAGCTGCTGGGCCAGGTGCTGGACGGCTTTGGGCGCCCGATTACCGGGGAGGGGGCCAGCGCCTTTGTCCAGGCGCACGCCGAGGACACCAGCCTGGTGTTGTGCGAGGCGCCCTTGCCCACCGAACGCCCGCGCATCAACCGTGCCTTGTCCACCGGGGTGCGTTCGATCGATGGCCTGTTGACGCTCGGTGAGGGCCAGCGTGTGGGCCTGTTCGCGGGGGCTGGCTGCGGCAAGACGACCTTGCTCGCCGAGATCGCCCGTAACGTCGACTGCGATGTCATTGTGTTCGGCTTGATTGGTGAGCGGGGCCGCGAATTGCGCGAGTTTCTCGATCACGAATTGGATGAGCAACTGCGGGCCAAGGCGGTGTTGGTGTGTGCTACGTCCGACCGCTCAAGCATGGAGCGAGCGCGGGCCGCTTTCACCGCGACCGCACTGGCCGAAGGCTATCGACGCAAGGGCCAACGGGTCCTGCTGCTCATCGACTCCCTGACTCGTTTTGCCAGGGCCCAGCGTGAAATCGGCCTGGCGGCTGGCGAACCGCTGGGGCGCGGGGGCCTGCCTCCGTCGGTGTACAGCTTGCTGCCGCGCCTGGTGGAACGGGCAGGGCTGACCCGCGAAGGCGTGATCACGGCGATCTATACGGTGCTGATCGAGCAGGACTCCATGAACGACCCGGTGGCCGATGAAGTGCGCTCGCTACTGGATGGTCATATCGTCTTATCCCGCAAGTTGGCCGAGCGCGGCCACTATCCGGCAGTGGATGTGCTGGCCAGCCTTTCGCGGATTCTGAGCAACGTCGCCGAACCTGCGCATATCCAGGCCGGCACGGCACTGCGCCGCCTGCTTTCGGCGTACCAGCAGATCGAGCTGATGCTCAAGCTGGGCGAATACCAGCCCGGCAACGACGCCTTGACCGACCTTGCGGTGGACAGCCGACAGGCGGTGGATGGTTTTTTGCGCCAGGACTTGCGCGAACCCGCGCCGATGACCATGACACTCGACCAACTGATGAGCCTGACAACCCATGTCCCTTACTGAAATCGATACCTTGCGGCGCCTGCGCCGGCATCGGGCAGACCGTGCCGAGCGCGCGTTGAGTGAGGCCAAGCGGCACCAGCAAGCGTTGCTGGGGCAAATCCAGCAGGCGCAGCAAGCGCTTGAGCAGGCCCGCCTGCAGGAAATCCAGAAAACCGCAGAACTGCTGGAGAAGCACCAGGGGCAAGTGCTCTCGTTGTCCCAGCTCAAGGCCTGGGGTACTCAGGAACGCACCTTGTCTGCCGGGACCCGGCGCGAAGAAGGGCAATTGCATGAGCTGCATGGCCGGCGGGAGCAGCAGGTGGTGCAGATCGCCAGTGCGCAGAAACGCGTGAGCCAATGCCTCAAGGAGGTCGAGAAACTTCAGGATTTGTCGGTTTTATTGGCTCAGGAAGGAACGCAGGAAGAAATATGACGCAAGTTTCAGCAAGCAAACCCGAACGCCCGCGCCTGCGTGAGCCTCGGGACGACAGGGAACCGGTGATGGCGTGGGGCATGGCCGGGGAATCGGGGCAGTTGTTTACTCAACTGCTGGGCGATACCGAAGAGGGGGCCGGCTACGCATCATCGACCGCGGGCGCTGCGGTGTCAGCCAATATCTTGATGATTGAAGCCATGACCAGCCAGTTGCTCCCCCACATCCGTGGAGGAGGGCAATGGCCGCTGCAGGCGTTGCTGCATCTGCCGCGCCTGGGACGGATCAGCGCCAGCGTGCGCCGTGAACAAGGCACCTGGAGCATTGAGCTGGCGGCAGAGCAGGAGCATACCGCGCGTTGGCTCGGTGGCGTGCGGCAATCCTGCCAGACAAAACTGTGCGAGGCATTAGGACAGCCCGTCGATTTGCATCTGGTGCACGTGGGCGCTGCATGATCATGCCGGCTTTAGCCATTCCTTCGATCAGAAAAAGCACGGTTGCGGCACGTCTTCGACTGGGGCGCGGGCTGAGTCTGTCGTTCCAGGTGGCAGACCGCCACGGTGAGCTATTACTTGAGCCCGGGCGGGCGCCCAGGGGCTCCGGCCCGATTTATTTCGAAAGCGCACGTGGCCTGCTGGCGTTCAGCGAGCCGGGGCCAATGTTCAGCTTGTTGGGGGCGTGTCCAGTGACGCTGGCCGCCGCCGGCAACGATCCGGACTCCTGGTTTTGGGAACTGTTCCAGCACCATTTGAGCCCGCAGATACGCTCGCTGTTCGGTTACCTGAGGCTGCAGCCCTCCCCAGGAAAACTGACCTTCGGCTGCCGGCTTACGGTGACGCTGGGAACGTCCAGGGTTGTGGGGTACCTGTTACTGGCCCCCGAGAGTTTGTTTGCCCTGTGCGAGGCCGGCCGCTGGAAACCGACAGCCAAGCCGTTGCTGCCTTCATTTCAGTTGGCGATTGCCGTGACATTGGGGCGCCTGCAACTGCCCATCACGCAATTGCGTCGCCTGCGCGAAGGTGACGTGCTGGTGCTGGAGCAGGCCTTTTTTGATGTGCAGGGCACAGGTCAGTTGCGCATAGGCAGGCATCGGTTGCATGGGTGCATTGACGATGAGTCTGGAGCTATGTGCCTGACGCTAATATCTATCGAGGAGATGTCTGTGGACGAGGAATTTTCAACCCAATACTACCCAGGGCATGACGAGGACGATCTTGATGAGCCCGTGGTGGATGTGTTTGGCCACGAGCCTTTCGACGAGCTGAGCATGGTCTTGAACGTGCGCTGTGGCACCCTGAACTTGACACTTGGGGAACTACGCAATCTTGCCCCGGGCGCTGTGTTGAGTATCGCCGGATATGCGCCAGGCATGGCCGGGCTCTATTACGGTGATCGACCGATTGGCTTGGGCCAGTTGGTGGAGGTAGACGGGCGCCTCGGGCTGCAATTGTCTCGCGTGGTGTTTGCCCGATGATACTCCAGGGGCTCGATCCCGTTGTCCTGGCGGTATTTCTCGGCACATTGGCCTTGATGCCCATGCTGTTGATCATTTGTACGGCGTTTCTAAAGATTGTCATTGTGCTGATGATCACGCGCAATGCCATTGGTGTGCAGCAGGTGCCGCCCAGCCTGGCTGTCAACGCTATAGCATTGGCGGCGACGTTGTTCATCATGGCCCCGGTGGGCTATGAAATTGCTCAGAATGTGAAGACCTCGCCGGTGGACCTGAGCAATGTCCAGACATTGCAGGCCACGGGACTGGTGGCCATCGAACCGTTGCGCGCGTTCATGGCACGCAATACCGACCCGGATGTGCTGACCCATTTATATGAAAACAGCGAGCGGCTGTGGCCGCCTGAAATGGCGCAAAACACGCAACGCAACGACTTGATTCTGATGGTTCCGGCTTTTGTCATATCGCAATTGCAGGCGGGCTTCGAGATTGGGTTTCTGATCTATATCCCGTTTATCGTCATCGACCTGATTGTCTCCAACCTGTTGTTGGCGCTTGGTATGCAGATGGTCTCGCCCATGACCATTTCACTTCCCCTGAAGTTGTTGCTGTTTGTCCTGGTTTCCGGTTGGTCCCGGTTACTCGACAGCCTGTTCCTTTCCTATCTTTGAGTGACCTATGGAACCGATCGTACTGTTCAAGCAGGGCCTGCTGCTGGTGGTGGTGTTGTCGGCACCGCCGTTGATCGTCGCGGTGGTCGTCGGTGTGTTGACGTCATTGGTCCAGGCGCTGATGCAGATTCAGGATCAGACATTGCCCTTTGGGATCAAGTTGGTTGCTGTGGGCATCACGTTAATCCTGACGGGCCGCTGGATTGGTATCGAGTTGATTCAACTGATCAACCTGATGTTCGACATGATTGCCCGTTCGGCGCTGCACTGAGGTCGCACAGGTGCTTTTATATCTTGAGTTTCTACCCAGCCTGCTGATCAGCATGGCGCGCATCTACCCTTGCCTGTTCCTGGTGCCTGCATTTTGTTTCCAGCATATCCGTGGCATGCCCCGGCATACGATCGTGATGGTCATCGCATTGATGCCAGCGCCGGGCATTCATGCGGCTCTTATGGACAAGGATTACTCTGCACTGATGCTCAGTGGGCTGGCCCTCAAGGAGGCGGGCCTGGGGTTTTTGCTCGGGGTTCTGCTGTTCATGCCCTTCTGGATGGTTGAGTCGGTAGGCGCGTTGCTCGATAACCAGCGTGGCGCTCTGTCGGGCGGGCAACTCAACCCCTCGCTGGGGCCGGATGCCACCCCGCTCGGGCATCTTTTCAAGCAACTGGCGATCTTTCTGTTGATGGTGACCCTCGGGCTGGGCGCGTTGACCCAGGTAATCTGGGACAGCTATCTGATCTGGCCCCCTACGGCCTGGGTACCGGTGCCGGCCGTCAATGGTTTGAGCGTGTTCCTGAGCCTGCTCGGCGATACCTTTATGCACATGATGCTCTACGCCTCGCCGTTTATCGCGGTGCTGTTGCTGCTGGAGTTCGGCTTTGCCCTGCTGGGGCTGTACAGCCAACAACTGCAAGTATCGACCCTGGCGATGCCGGCCAAGAGCCTGGCAGGCCTGGCCTTTCTAATCCTGTATTTTCCCCTGTTGGAGGATTTGATCGCCGGGCGCATGGGCCTGCTGTCAGACCTCAAGCACTCCCTTGGCCTGATGATTCGGGGCGGGGAAAATGAGTGATTCAGGCGAGAAAAAACACGCGGCGACCCCCAAGAAACTCAAGGACCAACGCAAGAAAGGCCAGGTCGCGCAGAGTCAGGACGTGGCCAAACTGTTGGTGCTCACCGCGATCAGCGAGATCGCCTTGTTCACCGCCGAGACCAGCCTGCAGCGTTTCCAGCAGTTGATGGCGCTGCCGTTTTCGCGCATGGGCCAGCCGTTTGTTCGCGCCCTTGAAGAAGTGCTGATGGACGGCCTGGTGGTGTTTTTCTCGTTCGGCCTATTGATGTGCGGGGTGGCAATTGCGGTGAAGCTGATAAGCAGTTGGATGCAGTTCGGCATACTGTTCGCCCCGGAAAGCCTGAAGCCGGATTTCAACCGCCTCAACCCGCTCAGCCAGCTTAAACAGATGTTTTCCGCCCAGTCGGTGATCAACCTCTTGATGGGGCTGGGCAAGGCGTTGCTGCTCTCGCTGATCCTGTATGTGGTCATCACCCCTTCATTGCAGGTGCTGATCAACCTGGCTACCAGCGACCTGCAGAGCTATATCGTGGCGCTGATTGCCTTGTTCCGTCACTTGCTGCATGCCTGCCTGGGGGTGTTGCTGGTGCTCGCGCTGATCGACCTGGCCATGCAGAAATACTTCTTTGCCAAGCGTATGCGCATGACCCAGGTGGAGGTGGTCAAGGAGTACAAGGACATGGAGGGCGACCCTCACGTCAAGGGCCAGCGCCGCTCCCTGGCCTACCAGCTTGCCCAGGAAGAGCCGAAGGTCAAGCTGCCCAAGCTGGAAGAGTCCGACATGCTGGTGGTCAACCCGACGCACTTTGCCGTGGCGCTGTACTACAGGCCCGGCAAAACGCCGCTGCCGATGCTGGTGGACAAGGGCACGGACGCCCAGGCTCGCCAATTGATTGGCCGGGCCAAGGCTGCCGATGTGCCGGTGATCCAGTGTGTGTGGTTGGCGCGTATGCTGTATGAGCGAAAGCTGGGCGCGCCGATTCCCAGGGAAGCCTTGCAGGCAGTGGCGCTGATCTACCGTACCCTGCGTGAGCTGGATGACGAGGCCAAGCGCCAGACCCTGGAGTTGCCGGAACTTGCGCGCCGCTAGGGTGCGCGGTACACATCCAGTGTTTCGAGCTTGGCCAGCGAGAGCATACGGCCGATGATGTCATCGACTGATTGGTCGTTGGGCGCCAGCGCATGCCAGATCACCAGGCAGCCCTTGGTATCGAGATAGACAAAACATCCATCGAACACCACCGCGTGGGCAAAGCGCCGCTCCAGCACCCGTTCCAGCTGGCCGGCTTGCAGCGCCTCAGGCGCAATCTGCAAGGCCAGGCCAGGCTTCCGGCTCGCATTCAGGCGGCACAGGCCGATGCCCGTGCACAGGGGCTGGTAAGCGACGTTGCCGCTCACCAGGTTGTCCAGAAATACCTGGCGACGCACATCATCGTCGGGTAGTCCCATGGTTGTCATTGCTCCAGAGAGATCGTCTGATAGTCCGCCCTTTCGCCCGATGGGCCGGGTTCGACTCGCATCTGTGGCGGCCACCAAACCACCAGCTTGCCAGCGCTCGATTGCGGTCGCGAGCAGGAGTCGCCTTTGCACGTCGGTGTACAACCCGTCATAAGCAGTACCAGGCTGAGGAGCGTGACGCAGGAGAGTCGCTGTTTCATGGCGTAGTCTTCCGTGTAGGGGTGAGCAGAGAGGGGCGGGACACACCGATATGTTCATCTTTCACCACCGGGCGCATGGCGATAAATACCTCCGCCTCTTCACCCGGCTTGAGCCAGGCCCGTGGCCAGACACTCACGGCCAGGGTCTGGGAGTTACTGCATTCGTTCTCGTCGATGCGCACGTTGCGGTTGAACTGGTTACGCATCACCACCACCGCTACGTTGAACTGCGGGCCGGCGTACCACTGGCTGCGCTCGGTATTGAGCGCCAACAGGTCACGGGTGCTGCACAAGGTGTTCAGTCCCAGCGGTATGGGCGCGGCCTTGAATGTGTTGGGCACTTGCCCGGTCGCCAGGTAGGCGAGCGCACGGGTGATGTCGCTGCGCTTGATCACCGGCTGGTGCTCGGCATAGCGCCTGGCCAAGGGTTTGAGGGCTGCCTGCAGTTCCACCTGGTCTTCCTGGGGCAGGTAGCGTGACGGGTCGGCCTGGTCGCCGATCACGCGTGGGGTCAGGATAAACAGGCGTTCGCGGCGGTTGTTCTTGCGCTCGGTGGCGGAGAACAGCGTCTTGCCCAGCAAGGGGATATCGCCCAGCACTGGCACTGTGTTCCGTCTATCGACGCTTTCGGTGACATGGAACCCGCCGACCACCAGCGAACGTTTTTCCGCCATTACCGCCTGGGTGCTGACCTTGCCTCGGAGTACATCGGGGCCGATGCGTTCGGGGTTGGTTTCGTCGAAGTTACCGTCCTCAATGTCCACCGCCAAGTGGACCTGATGGCTGCCGCGGGAGGTGATAACCCGAGGTACCACCTGGAAACTGGTACCCACGGTGATGGGCAAGATGGTCGCGTTTTCGACGCCTGCGGTCAGGTATTGGGTGCGATTGAAGTCGATCACCGCAGGCTGGTTTTCCAGGGTCAGCACCGATGGATTGGACACCATGGTCGCCAGTCCCTTGGCCTCCAGAGCACGTATATCGGCGTAGAAACGGTCGCGGTTTTCGATCGACAGTTGTGATGAGGTGCCCGGTGCCATATTCACACCCGCGCGAAAGCGGCTGTTCTGAAAACCCCAGTTGACCCCGAACTCGCGCAGCTGCGTGCGCTCGATATCGAGGATGATGGCATCGATCTCCACCAGTTTGCGCGCCACATCAAGCTGGGCAATCAGCTCGCGATACATTGCCTGGCGCTCCGGCAGGTCATAGATCAGCACGGTGTTGTTGCGTACATCCGCTTCGACACGGATCTTGCCTCTTGCCACCGGAGCCCTGGCGGTGAGCGACATGCCTGGATTCATCTGCCCAAGGGAGGCAGGTGCGCCGAGCATCTGGTCCAGCATCGGATTGCCCAGGCGGGGGAGGACCGGGGTGACAGGCGAGGGTTGGGCTGACGAGCCAGGTCGCGGATTCATCGACGAGAGGATGGTGTTGTCCCGAGGCTCCAATAACCCTCGCAACATGCTGGCCACCCCCGGTATGAGCAATTTTTCGCCGCGATAGTCGATCGGGCGATCTGCCGCGTTGGCGAACTTCAGCGGGAAAGTCAGCACACTCTGTTTTTCGTCAGGGGATTTGCGCTGGCTGCTGAACTGTTTGATCTGATCGATATAGCGCTTGGGGCCTGACACCAGCACCACGCCATCGTCGGGTAGCTCGCCCCAGCCGAAACGGCTATCGAGCAGGCCAATGTCGGTCAAGGCCTGCTTCAAGTCAGCGACGGTTTCGGATGAGACCTCCAGGCGTGCGGACTCCTGCTGGTCCAGGGTGCTGATGTACAGCGTATTGTTGTACATGTACCACTGGAAGCGGTGCTCTACTCCCAACCGGTCGAGCATTGACTGCGGAGTATTGGCGCGTATCTTGCCATTGACGTTACCTTCGAGCAGGCCGTCGATCTGCAATTGTGTGCCAAAGGTTTGGGCGAAGTCCTCCAGTACATCGCGTACCGGTTTATGTTCGGCTTCATAGGCATAGGCGGTGTTTTTCCATTCGGCGGGGATCGCGGCGAGCGTGCTATGCAGAGGCATCAGCAACCCGAGCAACACCAGCGGGCATCGCCAATGGGCTCTTGTTCGGGTTTCAGTGGGCGAGACGGTACGCAAGCGAATACGCTTGTGGTTCTTGTTGTTCATGGGGCGTTCTCTGATTAGTGCGGCAGCAGCCGTAGCGAGGTAGGAGTGAACTTCTGCGTTGACCTGGCAAAGCGTGCGACCACCGCACGCCAGGTGTCGCGTTGGTTGAGCAGGGACTCGATACCATCAAGCAATTGTTTTTCACTGTGCCCGGCGTGTAGGCATTGAACCAGCCAGAGTGTGCCGCAGCCTGGTGCCTGGCTGAGCGCGCCGTGGAAGTGATCCAGGCTGGCGCCTCCTGGCCGCATCCAACTGGCCAGGAGTGATTTGTCAGGTCGACTGCGGGTCAGTTGCACACTCAGCAGCAGTATTTGCGCATGGCGTCGCAGGTTGATCTCATCGTCGCCTTCAAACACGATGAGTTGTTCTTGGCTGCTGTTCAGCCATTGAGTAATTAGATCGCTCAATTTACTGGAAACTTTCAAAAGTGGTCTTGAGCATCATGTGGTTGGCGCGACCTTGCTCATGATAGGCCATGTCCGAGAAGAAAATATGTTCTGATAGTTTGTAAAACAGTTCGGCGTCTCCCCCCAGTTCTATTGCGTCTTTGGCACTGGCTTCAAGATCTTTTTGTACTTTGTTGCCTGTGTGTAAAAGTTGGCGTGACAGGTCACTGAAAAAGTTCATAAGTTTTCCTCTTGTGTACGATTGTCGTGGTGTTAATTGGCTACTCAGTTCCTTTGTGTAATGAGTTGTGTGTAACGACATGTTGCTTTCAGAGGCTGGGTCTTAGGGTTGAAAGTGCTTCGAGCATCGAACTCCAACTGATGTAATAGTCGCCTTCGTCTGTTTTAAGTACGAGTGTTTGAGGCTTGAGCGTTTCGTCAGGCAGCAGGCGCCAGGCCGTGGCGCCATGGCGGGCAAGACAGCGTTTTGCTTCTTCAATTTCATGCGGATGGCAAAATAGCGTCGCGTTGACCTCGGGGACCAGGCTTGCCAGCAGTTGTTTGATCATGGCAGCCAGGCGTCTGGAATCCGGCGTGTCGTCAAGCAATAAGCGAATGGCCTGGATGGCGATTGAGGTTGCGTGCTGTTCAAGATCGTCACACATCTGCTGCCGGTCGATTTTCCAGCGGTTCAGTTGAGCATCGGCGCGTTGCCAGAACTCAAGGGAAAGCTTGTGCAAGTGCGCCTCGGATTGCTCTTTAGCCAGGTTCAGTATTTCATTTGCTTGGGCCCGGGCGCGGCTCAGCAACTGGTCGGCCTGGACATAATCGGCAAGGGTTTCCCTTGGGATCAGGGCTTGCGGCGGCCTTTGGGCGTCCGCACACAGGGTGATTTTGCGTCGGGCCAGCATTGTTATGCTCCTTGCTCGTGCGAGCCAGGGGAGGTGGTATCGTGGGTCGTTGCGGTGGCGCGCCAGACAACGGCTTGCCACAGGGTGTTGAGCCGGCTGTTGCTGTGTTCGAGGGATAAGGTGGTTTTTTCCATTTCTATCACCCGCTCACAGGGAAAGCGCAGTCGAAGACGTTGCCACGTAGCGGGGTTCAGCCAGGTACGCAGCAGTTGCAACGGGTCATCTTTGTATAAAAGCATGTCAGGAGGCAGCGCCTTGGAAAGCCCTATGCACCATTGGTGGTGGCTTTTGCTTAGCGGGGCGGCATCTTCGGGGCGACAGGTACTCTGAAGCAGCGCGAGCATCAAGTTGAGTTGTTCCGTTGAGGCAAGCGCCAGTCGTACTTCTGTGGGGTGAGGCGCAGGGGGCAGGCACGGAGCGATGGCCGCAATGGCGCTTGGCACCAGGCTTGCCATGCGCTCAAGCGCATCAATGGCAGGGAACCTGTCAGGGGATCTCCAGGATTGATGTGAAGGTTTCCAGGGGAACGCCCACCAATGTGCCCAGGCTAGATGGTCACTTATCGAGTAAGGGGCTCTAGGTGTCATGGGAACGCGCGGCGGGTTGCTCAGGGGGGAGCGTTCGTTGCTGTTGTTGGCGGTAGCGCAAGAACAGTAGGGTGGCTACTGCCAGCATCAGTCCCAGTAACGATAATGAAACGCTTGAGCGCCAAAAGCCGAGGTTCTCCCCAGGCACCAGGAAAGGCCCGAAATAGACCAGGCGTTGTTGCTCCTGATACGTAGTGGCGGGTACGAATATCACCGTGAGTTTCTGCGGGTTTTCTTCCGCACTGGTCATGCCGGGAATACTGCTCGCTACCAGTCGACGGACACGTGCACGGATATTGTCGGGATCAAGGCGCGGATCGTGCTTGATGAACACTGAAGCCGATGCGGGCTGGATCGGTTCTCCCGGTGCGATGCGCTCGGGCAGTACAACGTGTACGCGCGCGACAATCACCCCATCTATCTTAGATAGAGTGGCCTCAAGCTCCTGGGACAACGCATAGATGTAGCGGGCTCGCTCTTCCAGGGGTGTTGAGATAACACCTTCTTTACGAAACGTCTCGCCTAGCGTGGTGCGGGCGGTTCGAGGCAGGCCGGCAGCGTCCAGCGTACGTACGGCACGGCCAATGTCGATTGCATCGACAACCACTACAACGCCATCTTTTGCGGGGACTTTCTGGGCGCGGATATGTTTGTCTGCCAGTTCCGCAATAACTTCATTGGCCTCTTGTTCGGAGAGTTTGCGATGGAGTTCAACACGGTCACTACAGCCGCTCAGAATAAACGTCAGAGATAAAAAAAACGCGATGGGCAAGAAGCGGTTCATTGTCTGCTACTGCAAGTTACAGATTTTGTCGATGCATTGGGTAGTCTTGCCAAGGCTCTTGACCAGGATCTGTGAAAGAAATAACGAATTGGAAAGTTGATTGGGGAATTTGGTCAGTTCGCTTTTATCTGCGTTTTTGCTTATTGACCTCAAGCTTCTGGATATACGATCTGTTGATTTGACCAGTTGATTGGATGCTTCGAGCAAGATGTTCGATCCGCTTGGACTGGCTGTCGCGCGTGTCGGCGACGCTGAGTGTTCAAGTGTCGAGGTAAAAAAATCGATATCTGCTTTTGAGGTTGAAAAGTCAGAGGTGGCGTTAGAAGTTCTTAGACCATTGTATCCAGATGAAAAACGCTCCATTTCCTTTATTTGCATATAAGACCTGCTGTGTGATTTTACGTTGGAGGAATAGTGGAGGGGGGCGCAGCTTCACTCGGCGTAAGTAAACCTCTCCGATTGATAAATCGGAGAGGGAATTACTATTACTGCCGTGCTTGAATGGTCGCTTTTTTGTATGAGTCTCTCTTGGCCTCATTCATATCTTTTGCACCTTGAAGCTGATCAGCTTTTGCCTGCTGTTTTTCCTGCTCCATAGGGTCGCCGAATGCGCCGGAGGCCATGTTACTAAAGCTGTTTGAACCTATGCCATTGATCATAATTAAATCTCCAGGGTTGACTTTAAAAAAGCTCGCAGCTGGCCAGAGGTTAGTAACGTAACGTTTCAGCCGTTTTAGTGTACTAACCTAAACGGGCTATAAAATATGTGGCTAATGCCCTTGAAGTGGTTCCTCTTATGTCTACATAACACATATCAAAATATTTCCATGTGCTGTACCCGGCTTAAGGTTTCAGGCCAGTGATATGGCCAATTGTTTCATTCGGTAATAAAGCGTGCGCTTGGCAATGCCCAAATCCAAGGCTGTGACATCCACATTGCAATCATGGCGGCGTAGTGACTCTTCAATCAGAAGTTTCTCAATTTGCTGTAGTCTTTCCTTGAGTCCCACACCTATCTTTGGGTATTCAACTACGGCCTCTGCGAGCGGTGGCAAGTTCAACACAAAGCGTTTTGCCGCCGAGCGTAGTTCACGGATGTTTCCCAGCCAGGGATGGCACAGCAATTGTTGCAGCAATGTATTGGGAGCCAGCGGCACGGGTTGGTTGAAGCTCTCGGCCTCTTGGCGGACCAGGTGCAAAAACAGCGGAATGATGCGCTCGCGTTGATTGCGTAGGGCTGGGAGGTTGATATTGACAATGCTCAAGCGAAAATACAGATCCCGCCTGAACGCACCTTGTTCAACTCTTTCATCCAGAGAATGTTGGGCGGAGGCGATGATGCGTATATCCAGCGGTATGAAACGGGTAGAACCCAGGCGTTCAACGCCTCGGGACTCCAGCACGCGGAGCAACTTGGCTTGCAGCGTGAGTGGCATGCTGTCTATTTCGTCCAGGTATAAAGTACCCAGGTGAGCCGTTTCGATAAAACCAGCTCGTGATTGTGTCGCTCCGGTATAAGCTCCACTGTTGACGCCGAACAACTGGCTTTCGGCAAGCGTTTCCGGTATTGCGGCACAGTTGATAGCGACGAAATTGCCTTTTCGATTGGACAAACGGTGGACCCGTTGTGCCAGTCTATCTTTACCGGTGCCTGTCTCACCCAACAATAAAATGTCGACATTTTTTGCTGCAGTATTGTTGATAGTGCTCTCGATAACGGGGCACTCAGTAAGCGCTATGTCTGTTTCAAGGGCTGTCGACATGTTGTTGTGGCTTCACTGTTGTGAGTCTGAGGTATTATTTTATCCTGGCAAGTAAATAGTAAATTATTTGGATTGTCATCGTGTGTGGAAGTGGAAATTGATGGTTGTGATGTGTGAATAAGTTTAATCGTTGAGGTCAAGTAGTAATAAAGTGTTTGCCAGGGAGGTAACTCTTATTGTTGATAAGATTAATCCTAAAGTTTCCTTTGCTTTTCCTTTTTTATCTTTTTAAGCGGGAGTGTGGAGCTTGAAATTGGATGCTGTGGCGCGGTTATGTAAGTTTGTGTTTTGTGGGCGGGTTGTTCAGGCTAATAGTCAGTGCCCACAAAAAAGCCGATGCAGGGCATCGGCTTTTTATTCTATGGCTTGGGCCGTACAGGCGGCTTAGACGTTGAAACGGAAGTGCATCACGTCGCCATCTTTGACGATGTATTCCTTGCCTTCCAGGCGCCATTTACCGGCTTCCTTGGCCCCGGCTTCACCCTTGAACTGGATAAAGTCGTTGTAGGCGATAACCTCGGCGCGGATAAAGCCTTTTTCGAAATCGGTGTGAATCACGCCTGCGGCTTGCGGCGCGGTGGCACCGACCTTGACGGTCCAGGCGCGGACTTCTTCGACGCCGGCGGTGAAGTAGGTCTGCAGGTGTAGCATTTCATAGCCTGCACGGATCACACGGTTCAGGCCAGGCTCTTCCAGGCCCAGGGCCTCGAGGAACATGTCTTTCTCTTCGCCGTCTTCTAGTTCGGCGATTTCCGCTTCGATCTTGTTGCAAACCGGTACAACCATCGCGCCTTCTTCCTCGGCAATGGCCAGGACCACGTCGAGCAGCGGGTTGTTCTCGAAACCGTCTTCGGCCACGTTGGCGATGTACATCACAGGCTTGGTGGTCAGCAGGTGGAAGCCTTTGATCACGGCCTTTTCGTCGGCGCTCATGTTCTTCATCAGGCTGCGAGCAGGCTTGCCCAGGGTGAAGTGAGCAATCAACTGCTCCAGCAAGGCCTTCTGGACCACTGCGTCCTTGTCACCGCCCTTGGCGTTACGCGTGACCTTTTGCAGTTGCTTCTCGCAGCTGTCGAGGTCGGCGAAGATCAGTTCCAGGTCGATGATCTCGATATCGCGTTTCGGGTCGACGCTGTTGGAGACGTGAATCACGTTCTCGTCTTCAAAGCAGCGGACCACATGCGCAATGGCATCGGTTTCACGGATGTTGGCCAGGAACTTGTTGCCCAGGCCTTCACCTTTCGACGCGCCGGCTACCAGGCCTGCAATGTCGACGAACTCCATGGTGGTCGGCAGGATGCGCTTGGGATTGACGATGGCCGCCAGGGCCTCCAGGCGCGGATCGGGCATCGGCACGATACCGGTATTGGGTTCGATGGTGCAGAAGGGGAAGTTCTCCGCCGCAATACCGGACTTGGTCAGGGCGTTGAACAGGGTGGACTTGCCGACGTTGGGCAGGCCGACGATGCCGCAATTGAATCCCATGGTGTTTCCCCTCGGGTAAAAGTCAGGCCTTCTGGCTGTGCAGGTTTTTCATCGCGCGGTTCCATTCACCGGCGAAGATATCCGGCAGCACGCCGAGGGCAAAATCGATGCTGGCATCGAGTTTTTCCTGTTCGGCGCGTGGCGCACGACCCAGGACGAAATTTGAAACCATACTGGCAACGCCTGGGTGGCCAATGCCAAGCCGCAGACGGTAAAAGGTATTCTGATTACCCAACTGCGCAATGATGTCGCGCAGGCCATTATGACCGCCATGGCCGCCGCCTTGCTTGAGCTTGGCAACGCCGGGTGGCAGGTCCAGTTCGTCATGGGCCACCAGGATTTCTTCGGGTTTGATCCGGAAGAAGCCCGCAAGCGCCGCGACAGCCTGGCCGCTGCGGTTCATGTAGGTGGTGGGAATCAGCAGACGAACATCCTGACCCTGATGCGAGAAGCGTCCGGTCAGGCCAAAATATTTGCGATCGGCCACAAGATTGATGCCTTGGGCGTGGGCAACGCGCTCAACAAAAAGGGCCCCCGCGTTATGCCGGGTCTGTTCGTATTCGGCGCCTGGATTTCCCAGGCCAACGATCAGTTTAATGGCAGTCACGACAGGGGCCCTTCCTTTGGAGTTGTGGATAACATCACCGCAACCTGTGTGCGGTGAAAGTGGACGACAGAAGCTATTTACTCAAGAGTAAACGCCGCGTTATCGCCCGCTTTCTCGCTACGTTCCGGTCCGCGATGTTTCCTCAAGCTCCGGCAATACAGAGTGAATTACTCTGCAGCGCCGTCTTCAGCTTCTGGAGCAACGCGTGGAGCGTGAACGTTGGCAACAGCTTTGTCATCACCGTGAGCCAGTGCGACAAACTCAACGCCTTTAGGGGCTTTGAGGTCGGACAGGTGGATGATGGCGCCGACTTCAGCAGCCGACAGGTCGACTTCGATGAACTCAGGCAGGTCTTTCGGCAGGCAGGACACTTCGATTTCGTTCACAACGTGAGAAATCTCGCCGCCTTTCTTGATCGGTGCTTCTTCACCGATGAAGTGCACAGGCACGATAGCGGTCAGTTTCTGGCCAGCTACAACGCGAACGAAGTCAGCGTGCATGATGAACTGCTTGGACGGGTGGCGCTGCATCGCTTTAACGATGACGTTCTGCTTGGTGCCGTCGACGTTCAGCTCGATAACGTGGCTGTAGGCAGCTTCGTTTTCGAACAGCTTGGCGATTTCCTTGGCCAGGATGGTCACGGATTCGGCAGGCTTGTTACCACCGTATACAACGGCTGGGATGTTGGCGGCGTGACGCAGGCGGCGGCTCGCACCTTTCCCCAGGTCAGTACGCGCTTGAGCGTTCAGAGTAAAGTCAGTCATTTTGTATCTCCAAAATAGCCATCATCGAGGGGCGTTTGCGACCAGCGCCGTACTCGACATGGGCAAAAAAGCCCCGCCCCAACAGAATGTCGGGGCGGGGCGCTTTTCGTCAGTGGGATGTGCCGAAGGTTTGACCCTTAGCGGAACATCGCGCTGATCGATTCTTCATTGCTGATACGGCGAACCGCCTCAGCAACAACCGGTGCGATATCCAGTTGACGGATACGCGCACAGGCTTGAGCAGCAGCGGACAACGGGATGGTGTTGGTCACCACCAGTTCGTCCAGCACGGAGTTCTCGATGTTCTCGATCGCTCGGCCCGACAGCACAGGGTGTGTGCAGTAGGCGAAGACTTTAGCGGCACCGTGCTCTTTCAAGGCTTTTGCCGCGTGGCACAGGGTGCCGGCGGTATCGACCATGTCATCGACCAGAATACAGGTACGCCCTTCGACATCACCGATGATATGCATCACTTCAGAGTGATTGGCTTTCTCACGGCGTTTGTCGATGATCCCGAGGTCCACGCCCAGGGATTTGGCAACAGCCCGTGCACGCACGACGCCACCAATGTCCGGGGACACGATCATCAGGTTTTCAAAGCGCTGGTCTTCGATGTCATCCACCAGGACGGGGGAGCCGTAGATGTTATCTACCGGAATATCGAAGAACCCCTGGATTTGGTCAGCGTGCAGGTCAACCGTGAGAACACGGTCGATACCCACCACGGTCAGCATGTCAGCGACGACTTTCGCGCTGATAGCCACGCGTGCAGAACGCGGACGGCGATCCTGACGGGCATAACCAAAGTAAGGGATTACAGCTGTGATTCGAGTCGCTGAGGAGCGGCGGAAGGCATCAGCCATCACGACGAGTTCCATCAGGTTATCGTTGGTCGGAGCGCAAGTCGGCTGAATAATGAAAACATCTTTACCGCGGACATTTTCATTGATCTCGGCTGTAATTTCGCCATCGGAAAATTTACCGACAGAGATGTCACCGAGAGGGATATGCAGCTGACGTACAACACGCCGAGCCAGATCGGGGTTAGCATTCCCCGTAAAGACCATCATCTTGGACACGCGCAGTACCTAGAGGCTGAGGGTAACCTGGATGAGTATAGAAAATGGCAGGGGCGGCTGGATTCGAACCAACGCATGGCAGGATCAAAACCTGCTGCCTTACCGCTTGGCGACGCCCCTGTATCTGTTGCAACGAGTACCCAGTACTCGGTTCCTTTTAGAGCAGACTTTGCAGCTTGCGATGCAACATCGAAACGTTGCTTCCCTTTGCTACAAACCCTGTAAGGGTCTCTGTAAGAAGGGCCGAGACTTTATCAGCTTCAGCTTTGTTTGGGAAGCCCCCAAACACACAACTTCCAGTGCCGGTGAGTTTTGCTTCGGTAAATTTACCTAACAAATTCAATGCGTTACGTACATCTGGGTAACGCCTTGCTACCACCGGTAAGCAGTCATTTCGACTGTTTCCCTTGGGAACGGGGCGCACTTTAATGGGAGAAGAGTTACGTGTCAACAACGGATCTGAAAAAATTTCTGCTGTACTTACAGATACTTGCGGAACAAGCACGACATACCACGGCTCTTCGGGGTCTACAGGGGTAAGTTTTTCCCCGACACCCTCAGCAAATGCGGCGTGTCCACGCACGAAAACCGGGACATCAGCGCCCAGGGTCAGGCCCAGTGCGGCCAGGCGATCTTCGTCCCAACCCAGTTGCCACAAGTGATTGAGACCGAGCAGGGTGGTCGCGGCATTCGAACTGCCACCGCCGATGCCGCCGCCCATGGGCAGGATTTTATCGATCCAGATATCGATGCCCAACGCACAGCCAGATTGTTCCTGGAGTTTTTTTGCCGCCTTCACGATCAGATTGCTGTCGTGGGGCACATCGACAAATTCGGTGTGCAGCTGAATCACGCCATCGTCGCGCACGGCGAACGTCATCTCATCGCCGTAGTCGAGGAATTGAAACAGCGTCTGCAACTCGTGATAGCCGTCTTCACGACGACCGAGAATATGCAGCATCAAATTGAGCTTGGCCGGGGAGGGCAGGGTCAGGCGTTCGCTCATGTCACTGCCCCAGCTTGCGTGGTTGCCAGCCCTTGATCACCAGCGTGACGTCAAGGTTGCTGCCGTGCAGCTTGATGCGCTCGGGCAGCCAGTAGCCGCTTTGCTCCACATAGCTGAGGTACTCGACCTGCCAGCCATCCTGTTCCAGGGTGGCCAGGCGGCTATCGCCATTGAGACTCAAGCGGCTCTTGCTGTCAGGCGCGGGCAGGCCGCGAACCCACCAGACCAGATGCGAGACCGGCAGCTTCCAGCCGACCTGCTCTTCAAGCAAGGCCTCCGGCGATGGCGCTTCATAGCGGCCCTGGTTGGCCACCTCGAGGCTCACTTGCCCCGGTCGACCGGTCAGGCGTGCGGCGCCACGGCCCAGCGGGCCAGAGAGACGGATATCGTAATAGTCCTGGCGTTGCAGCCAGAACAAGGTGCCGCTGCCCGAGTCCTTCGGCGCGCGCACCCCTATCTTGCCTTCGATCTGCCAGCCATCGATGCTGCTGAGCTGATCCTTGTGTTGGCGCCACTGCGCCGGGTTGCCCTGGCCTTCGACGGATTCACGGGCGCCGAAGCCCGCACAACCGGCGAGCAGGGCGATAAAACTGAAAACAATGGCGTGGCGCAAAAACATAGAATTAAAGAGTCTCGGATCCGGTCAGGCGCTTGATGGTGCTGCGCAGGATGGGGCTGTCGGGTTGTTCCTTGAGGAACTTGCCCCAGATTTGTCGGGCTTCACGCTGTTTGCCTTGGGCCCAGAGCACTTCACCCAGGTGGGCGGCGACTTCCTGGTCGGGGAACCGCTCCAGGGCCTGGCGCAGCAGGCGTTCGGCTTCATCGAGGTTGCCCAGGCGGTAATTCACCCAGCCCAGGCTGTCGAGCACCGCCGGGTCTTCCGGGTTGAGCTGGTGCGCCTGTTCGATCAGGACCTTGGCCTCGGCATAGCGCGTCGTACGGTCGGACAAGGTGTAGCCCAGGGCGTTCAGTGCCATGGCATTGTCCGGGTCGCGCTTGATGATCAGGCGCAGGTCCTTTTCCATCTGCGCCAGGTCATTGCGCTTTTCGGCCTGCATGGCTCGGGTGTACAGCAGGTTCAGGTCGTCGGGGTATTGCAGCAGGGCCTGGGCGAGGATTTTCCAGGCACGCTCCCCCTGATTGTTGGCCGACAAGGTTTCGGCCTGGATCAGATACAGCTGAATGGCATAGTCCGGCTCGGCGTCGCGGGCGGCGGCCAGGCGTTTTTCGGCTTCGTCGGTGCGACCGTTGTTCATCAGGATGTCGGCCTGGCGCAGTTGCGCCGGCAGATAGTCGTTGCCGGGGCCGACCTGGGCGTATTCGATCAGCGCGCCTTGCGGGTCATCCTGTTCCTCGGCGATGCGCCCCAGGTTCAGGTGGGCCGAATCGACATGGCTTTCCCGCGCGATCAGGTCTTCCAGGTAGCCCTTGGCCTCTTCCCAGGCCTTGGCTTCCAGGCATACCAGCGCCAGGGAGTAACGCAATTCGTCATCGTCCGGGTATTGCTGCACCAGGCTGGCGAACTCCACCTTGGCGTCTTCCATGCGGTCCTGTTCCACCAGCATGCGCGCATAAGTCAGGCGCAGGCGCTTGTCGTCCGGATACTTCTTGATGCTCTTTTGCAGCAGCGGCAAGGCTTCTTTACCGCGGTTGAGGCTTTGCAGCAGGCGCGCACGCAGCAGCAGCGGGGCGATTTCGCCCTCTTCCGGCGGGTTCTGTTCCAGCAGCTTGAGGGCGGCTTGCGGTTCGTCATCCTGTTGCAGCAGCAGCGCCTTGCCGAATATCAGTTGGCTATTGCTTGGGTGCTTTTGCAGCAGGCGGTCGAACCCCTTCATCAGGCCATCGCGGGTGTCCTGGTCGGTATCGGCCGCGGAGAGGGCGAGGAAGTCGAAATGGGTATCGCCCTTGCCCTGCAAGACTTTCTCCATATAGACCATGGAGTCGTCATAGCGCCCGGCACGCGCCAGCTGGATTGCCGCGGCGCGCTGGGCTTCGAGGTCGTCCGGCGCATTTTTTGCCCAGATCAGCGCAGTATCCAGGGCGGCCTGGTCGGCGCCCAGGTATTCGGCGATGCGAAACGCACGCTCGGAAATCCCCGGGTCCTGGGTGTTGATGGCCTGGGTCACGTAGTTATCCAAGGCAATGTCGAAACGATTGCGCTGGCCGGCGAGTTCCGCGCTCAGCAGGCTGAACACCGTTTCTTCGCTGAACGAGGAATAAACCTTGGGCTTTTCAGGGGCGGGGGTGCTGTCTTCCACCGGCGCAGGACTCTGCGGCGATACGGGGGCCATGGACTGGCAGCCGCCGAGGAAGGCAAGGGCAAGGAGCAACGCGGAAGATCTATTCATATAGGAAGAGGACGACTAACCTGCGGTCGGATCATCATGACACAAGCCCTCGGCCAAACATAACCGAGTCTCAATTGGCGCCTTTATAGACACAAGGCATTAGGACAATAGACGACGGTGGTTGTTCTGGATCAGTCGAAGTAGGACAATTGTCGGCTTCTCGACATCATCAGCGATATTGAATGGCCTTCCTTGCTCTGGGTATCAACCACAAGACTGCTTCTGTAGACGTCCGCGAGCGCGTGGCGTTTACCCCAGAGCAGCTGGTTGAGGCTTTGCAGCAGCTGTGCCGGCTCACCGACAGCCGCGAAGCTGCGATCCTTTCCACCTGCAATCGCAGCGAGCTCTATATAGAGCAGGAACATCTTTCCTCGGATGTGGTCCTGCGCTGGCTGGCTGATTACCATCATTTGAGCCTGGATGACCTGCGCGCCAGCGCTTATGTGCATGAAGATGATGCGGCAGTTCGTCACATGATGCGTGTCGCTTCAGGGCTCGATTCACTGGTGCTGGGCGAGCCGCAGATCCTTGGCCAGATGAAATCGGCCTACGCCGTGGCCCGTGAGGCCGGGACCGTGGGGCCGTTGCTGGGACGTTTGTTCCAGGCCACCTTCAATTCGGCCAAGCAGGTGCGTACCGATACGGCCATTGGTGAAAACCCGGTCTCCGTGGCATTTGCCGCCGTCAGCCTGGCCAAGCAGATCTTCAGCGACCTGCAACGCAGCCAGGCCCTGCTGATCGGCGCGGGCGAGACCATCACCCTGGTCGCCCGCCATCTGCATGACCTGGGCGTCAAGCGTATTGTGGTGGCCAACCGTACCCTGGAACGCGCCAGCATCCTGGCCGAAGAGTTCGGCGCCCACGCGGTGTTGCTGGCTGATATCCCGGCTGAACTGGTGCGCAGCGATATCGTGATCAGCTCCACTGCCAGCCAATTGCCAATCCTGGGCAAGGGCGCGGTGGAAAGCGCCTTGAAGCTGCGCAAACACAAGCCGATTTTCATGGTGGATATCGCCGTTCCCCGGGACATCGAGCCGGAAGTTGGCGAGCTGGACGACGTTTACCTCTATAGCGTCGACGACCTGCACGAAGTGGTCGCCGAAAACCTCAAGAGCCGCCAGGGTGCAGCCCAGGCCGCCGAGGAAATGGTCTCCATCGGCGCCGATGACTTTATGGTGCGCCTGCGCGAGCTGGCCGCCGTGGATGTGCTCAAGGCCTATCGCCAGCAGGGCGAGCGCTTGCGTGACGAGGAATTGATCAAGGCCCAGCGCCTGCTGGCCAATGGCGGCAATGCTGAGGATATCTTGATGCAATTGGCCCGTGGCCTCACCAACAAGCTGTTGCATGCTCCCAGCGTCCAGCTTAAAAAATTGACAGCCGAAGGCCGCCTCGATGCGCTGGCCATGGCCCAGGAACTCTTTGCCCTCGGTGAGGGCGCGTCAGACAGCTCTTCGGATAAAAAACCGCAATGAAAGCGTCACTGCTCAATAAACTGGACGTGCTCCAGGACCGTTTCGAAGAACTGACCGCCTTGCTCGGCGATGGCGAGGTCATTTCCGATCAAACCAAGTTCCGCGCCTATTCCAAGGAATACGCCGAAGTTGAACCGATCGTGACCACCTATTCACAACTGCTCAAAGTGCAGGCCGACCTCGAAGGCGCCCAGGCGCTGCTCAAGGACAGCGACCCGGACATGCGTGAAATGGCCGTGGAAGAAGTCCGCGAAGCCAAGGAAAAGCTCATCGAGCTGGAAGGCGACCTGCAACGCATGCTGCTGCCCAAAGACCCTAACGATGGGCGCAACGTGTTCCTGGAAATCCGCGCAGGGACTGGCGGTGACGAGGCGGCGATCTTCTCCGGCGACCTGTTCCGCATGTATTCGCGTTATGCCGAGCGCCGCGGCTGGCGCGTGGAAATCCTCTCCGAGAACGAAGGGGAGCACGGTGGCTACAAGGAAATCATCGCTCGGGTCGAAGGCGAGAACGTCTACGGCAAGCTGAAATTCGAATCCGGTGCCCACCGCGTACAGCGTGTACCCGCCACCGAATCCCAGGGCCGTATCCACACCTCGGCCTGCACCGTGGCGGTGCTGCCTGAGCCGGACGAGCAGGAAGCCATCGAAATCAACCCGGCGGACTTGCGTGTCGACACTTACCGCTCGTCCGGCGCCGGTGGCCAGCACGTCAACAAGACCGACTCCGCGATCCGCATCACCCACTTGCCGTCCGGCATCGTGGTGGAGTGCCAGGAGGAACGCTCCCAGCACAAGAACCGGGCGCGGGCCATGTCCTGGCTGTCGGCCAAACTCAACGACCAGCAGACCAGCGCCGCCGCCAATGCGATTGCCAGCGAGCGCAAGTTGCTGGTGGGCTCGGGTGACCGTTCCGAGCGCATTCGCACCTATAACTACGCCCAGGGCCGGGTTACCGACCACCGGATCAACCTGACCCTCTACTCCCTGGACGAAATCCTTGCCGGCGGCGTGGATGCAGTGATCGAGCCATTGCTCGCCGAATACCAGGCCGACCAGTTGGCTGCGATAGGTGAATAAATGACCATTATTGCCAGCTTGTTGCGCGCCGCCGACCTGCCGGATTCGCCTACCGCGCGCCTGGATGTGGAGTTGCTGCTGGCGGCTGCCCTGGGCAAGTCCCGCAGCTACCTGCACACCTGGCCGGAAAAAATCGTCAGCAGCGAAGACGCGCTGCGCTTTGCCGAGTACCTGCAACGTCGCCGCAGCGGTGAGCCGGTGGCTTATATCCTCGGCCAGCAAGGCTTCTGGAAACTCGACCTGGAAGTTGCGCCCCACACCCTGATCCCGCGCCCGGACACCGAGCTGCTGGTGGAAGCGGCCCTGGAGTTGTTGCCCGCCACCTTGGCCAATGTCCTTGACCTGGGCACCGGCAGCGGCGCCATTGCCCTGGCCCTGGCCAGCGAACGCCCGGCCTGGCGCGTGACGGCGGTGGATCGTGTGCTGGAGGCCGTGGCCCTGGCCGAGCGCAATCGCCAGCGCCTGCACCTGGACAACGTCACAGTGCTCAATAGCCACTGGTTCAGCGCCCTGAAAAATCGCACCTATCACCTGATCATCAGCAACCCACCTTATATAGCCGACAATGATCCCCATCTGGTCGCCGGCGATGTGCGCTTCGAGCCGGCCAGCGCCCTGGTGGCCGGCCACGACGGCCTGGACGACCTGCGCCTGATCATCGCCCAGGCGCCGTTGCATCTGGAGGCCGGCGGCTGGTTGCTGCTGGAGCACGGTTACGACCAGGCTCCCGCCGTGCGTGACCTGCTGCTGGCGCAAGGTTTTGCACAGGTGCACAGCCGTATCGACCTCGGCGGCCATGAGCGCATCAGCCTGGGACGCCGGCCGTGCTGACGGATCAGGAGCTGTTGCGCTATAGCCGGCAGATTCTGTTGCAGCAGGTCGACATCGAAGGCCAGTTGCGCCTGAAAAACAGTCGCGTGCTGATTGTCGGCCTGGGCGGCCTCGGTGCCCCGGTGGCCCTCTACCTGGCGGCTGCCGGTGTGGGCGAGATGCATCTGGCGGACTTTGATACCGTCGACCTGACCAATCTGCAACGCCAGATCATCCACGACACCGACAGCGTCGGCCTGAGCAAGGTCGATTCGGCTACCCGTCGCCTGAGCGCGATCAACCCCGAGATCCGGTTGATTGCCCATCGCACGGCGCTGGATGCGGACTCATTGGCAGCCGCTGTGGCCAATGTGGACCTGGTGCTCGATTGCTGCGACAACTTCACCACCCGCGAAGCGGTGAACGCGGCGTGCGTGGCGGCTGGCAAGCCCCTGGTCAGCGGCGCGGCCATTCGCCTGGAGGGCCAGCTGTCGGTGTTCGACCCGCGGCGGCCGGAAAGCCCGTGCTACCACTGCTTATATGGGCATGGCAGCGACACCGAACTGACCTGTAGTGAAGCCGGCGTCGCCGGCCCGCTGGTGGGCCTGGTCGGCAGCCTGCAAGCCCTGGAAGCCCTGAAGCTGCTGGCCGGCTTTGGCGAACCCCTGGTCGGGCGCCTGTTGTTGATCGATGCCCTGGGCACACGTTTTCGCGAACTGCGGGTCAAGCGCGACCCAGGGTGCAGCGTCTGTGGGAGCCAGCATGGTTAAGGATGCACCGATTGGTGTGTTCGACTCTGGCGTCGGCGGCTTGTCGGTGCTGGACGAAATTCATCGCTTGTTGCCCCAGGAGTCGCTGCTGTACGTGGCGGATTGCGGGCATATCCCCTACGGCGAGAAAACCCCGGCATTCATTCGCGAACGCTCGCGGGTGGTCGCAGAATTTTTCCGTGAGCAGGAGGCCAAGGCCTTTGTGATCGCCTGCAACACGGCGACCGTGGCGGCTGTTGCTGATTTGCGCAGTGATTATCCGGATTGGCCGCTGGTGGGCATGGAGCCGGCGGTCAAACCGGCTGCCGCTGCGACCCGCAGTGGCGTGGTTGGGGTGCTCGCCACCACGGGGACCCTGCAAAGCGCCAAGTTCGCCGCGCTGTTGGACCGCTTCGCCACGGATGTGCGGGTGATTACCCAGCCTTGCCCAGGGCTGGTAGAGCTGATCGAAGCCGGCGACCTGAACAGCCCAGCATTGCGCCAGATGCTGCAAGGGTATGTCGCACCGCTGATCGAGGCCGGGTGCGACACCATCATCCTGGGCTGTACCCACTATCCGTTCCTCAAGCCATTGCTGGCGACGATGCTGCCACCGACGATCATCCTGATCGACACCGGGGCGGCGGTGGCGCGCCAGTTGCAGCGCCTGCTGGCCGAGCGCCAGCTGCTGGCTGGGGGCAGTCCCCGTGCAGCGCAGTTTTGGACCAGCGGTGATCCACAGCACCTAAGAAATGTCCTACCCACACTGTGGAAATTCAGCGGCGTTGTGCGAAGCTTCGCTCGGTGAAAAAACGTGAAATAGCGGATTTTCCAGCTGAACTTCTGCGTTGTGCGTGATTTCTATAGCTCCTGATGAGCAGTACAAAATCATACAACTTCGTTTGGAAAGGATGTTTCTTATGAAGCGCTTGTTCTGTTTGGCTGCGATTGCAGCCGTAGTGGTGGGGCACTCGGTTTCTTCCCAGGCTGCGGGCCTGGAGTTTGGGGTAGGGCATACAAGCGATTCGACCATGACCTATCGCCTGGGCCTGCAATCGGACTGGGACAAGAGCTGGTGGCAGAGCGATGTCGGGCGCCTGACCGGCTATTGGAGCGGCGCTTATACATTCTGGGAGGGGGACGAACGCGCCAGTGTCAGCAGCTTGTCGTTTTCGCCGGTGTTTGTGTATGAGTTCGCCGGCGAGTCGGTGAAGCCCTACATCGAAGCCGGGATCGGCGTGGCACTGTTTTCACGCTCCCGTGTGGAAGACAACAACATTGGCGGGGCTTTCCAGTTCGAAGATCGCCTGGGCTTTGGCCTGCGCTTTGCCGGTGGGCATCAGGTGGGGATCCGTGCCACGCACTATTCCAACGCCGGTATCAGTAGCCGCAACGATGGGGTCGAGAGTTATTCGTTGAACTACACCCTGCCACTGTAGTTTCAGTACACCGCTTTCAAAACGCTGCAACTCCCCTGTAGGCGCTGGCAAGCCAGCGCCTACATTTGATCTCTGTGTTTTCAAGGTCAGCGGTAGACCGTCGCAATCCCCTGGCGCTCTTCAAGGCATTCCGGCGCGCCCATCTCGAACTCCCGGCAGATCAACGGCCGTTTTTCATAGATCGTGCACATCATCGTGTCGCGATCCAGCGCGGCGCACCAGCCATCGTCCAGGCGCAGCATGACTTCGCCGCCCCAATCGTCGGTGTCGATAAAACGATCAGGCACCCCCGTGTCGGTGATCAGCATGACTTCCAGTTGGCAGCAGCAGGCTGCACACGTGGAACAGGTGATGGCGGGTTCGGCGATTTGGGTGTGGGGGATGGTGGTCATAGGCGCGCAGTGTAAGGCAAGCGGGTCATGTCCGTGTGAAAGCTCTGACGGGCGTCGCCAGGCCCTGCTCAGGCCCTGAAGCGCCCGAGCAGGGGCTGTGTCACCGCGCTGGGCTTGGCCGGCAGTAACTGCGCGGTGCCGATGGTGCGTTCCATAAAGCCACCTTCGCAGTAGCACAGGTAAAACTCCCACAGCCGCAGGAAGTATTCGTCGTAGCCCAGTTCTGTCAGCCGGCCGTGGGCGCGGTGAAAGTTCTCATGCCACAAGCGCAGGGTTCGTGCGTAATGCAGGCCGAAGTCTTCCATGTGCAGCAGGTTCATATCGGTGTCGCGGCTGACGATCTGCAACATCTTCTGCACACAGGGCAGGGCGCCGCCGGGGAAGATGTAGCGCTGGATAAAGTCGACGCGGCTCTTGGCCTGTTCGTAGCGTTGTTCGCGAATGGTGATGGCTTGCAGCAGCATCAGCCCGTCGCTCTTGAGCAAGTGCGCGCATTGCTTGAAGTAGGTGGGCAGGAAACGATGGCCCACGGCCTCGATCATTTCAATGGACACCAGTTTGTCGTAGTGCCCGCTCAGGTCGCGATAGTCCTGCAACAGTAACGTCACCTGATTCTGCAAACCCAAGGCCTGGATGCGCTGTTCAGTGTAGGCAAACTGCTCTTTGGACAAGGTGGTAGTGGTGACGTGGCAGCCATATTGCTGCGCCGCGTACAGGGCCATGCTGCCCCAGCCAGTGCCTATTTCCAGGAGGTGGTCCGAGGGCTTGAGCGCCAGTTTCTGGCAGATGCGCTCCAGCTTGTTGAGTTGCGCCTGTTCCAACGTGTCGTCGGCGGTAAGGAACTGCGCCGCCGAATACATCATGGTCGGGTCGAGAAACGCCTGGAACAGGTCGTTACCCAGGTCATAGTGGGCGGCGATGTTTTTTTGCGAGCCTTTGCGGGTGTTACGGTTGAGCCAGTGCAGCCCTTGGGTGACGGGGCGGGCCAATTTGGCCAGGCCGCCTTCCAGGGCGTCCAGTACATCGAGGTTGCTGACCATCACGCGCACCACGGCCGTCAGGTCCGGGCTGCTCCAGAACCCCTGGATAAACGCCTCGCCAGCACCGATGGAGCCGTTGGCGGCCACCAGGCCCCACACCGCCGGATCGAGGATCTGGATTTCCCCCTGCAGGTGCGTCTCTCGCGCGCCGAACACCTGGCGTTCACCGTCCTCGATCACCACTATTTGGCCATGACGCAGTTTGCCGAGCTGGCGCAAAACGGCTTTGCGCAACAGCGCGCCGGTCAGGCCGTTGATGTTCAGGCGGTGAGATTTGACCGATACGCTAGGGGATTTCATGGCGATGATCCTTGGGGCACCCCACTGCATGGGTGCCATCAGCCGTCTGGTGGGGAAAAATCGGCGTGCGTTTAAGCAGCAGGCGCAGGGCTTGCCAGTAGATGGCCAGGCAGGTCTTGGCGGTCATCCACCCAAAGCGTCGCAAGTAGCGATGCAGGTGGGCGCGGTCGAGGGGCTCGCGTTGCAGGCTCAAGGTCGCGTCGAACACCTTGGTCTCACCTTGCCAGTCGGCCATATGCACCCCCAGACGCTGGCCGGGCGGACTGAAGCTCATGCGGTATTGCAGGTCCCTGGGCAGGAACGGCGACACATGAAACGCCTTGGCCACCGCGAAATGCTGATGCTCGCCGCCAGCCAGGGCCCGGGCTGGCAGCACATAGTGATAGCGCTCGCGCCACGGGGTGTTGGTCACTTCGCAGACAATCGCCGCCAGTCGTCCGTCGGCCTCGAAGCAGTAGAAGACACTCACCGGGTTAAACGCCAGGCCCCAACTGCGGGCCTGGGTCAGAAGGCAGATGTTGCCTAGGGGTGTATGCCCTAGTGCTGTACCGACGACTTGGCGTACGGCATCGCTCAAGCAGGTGCCGTCGCCGGTCAAGTCAGGCAGGTAATCCTGCTGGCGAAACGAAAAGGGCGCGAAGCGGCTATGGCCTGCCAGCGGCGACAGTCCCAGCACTTGCTCCTGTTCGCTGAGGTCCAGGTACAGCAGGCCGATGCGGTAGCGAAACGCATGGCCCTTGGGCGTAAATCGCCGGTGGGCAATCCAGCCGCTGTAGAGGGCGCTGTTCACAGGGTTTCCCCAAACGCCTGGGCCACGCGCAGGGCGCTGACCACGCCATCTTCATGAAAACCGTTGGCCCAATAGGCCCCGCAATAATAGGTGTGCCGGGCCCCCTGCAATTCTTCCCAGCGTGCCTGCGCCGCCATCGCCGCCAGGCTGTATTGGGGATGGGCATAGGTGTAGCGGGCAAGGATTTTCAGCGGGTTGATAATCGCTGTCTGGTTGAGGCTCACACAAAAGGTGGTACTGCTGTCGATACCTTGCAGGATGTTCATGGCGTAGGTGACGGCTGCCGGTTTGTGCGTGTTGGCGTGCAGTCGATAGTTCCAGCTGGCCCAGGCCAGAGGGCGATCGGGCAGCAGGCGGGTGTCGGTGTGCAGGGTCACGTCGTTGTCGGCGTAGGTGATCGCTCCAAGGATCTGCTGTTCGGCGAGGCTGGGATCGTCCAGCAGGGCCAGGGCCTGGTCGCTGTGGCAGGCGAAGATCACCTTGTCGAATGTTTCACGGCCATCGGTACTGTGAATCACAGCCCCTTCGGTTGTGCGCTCGACTTTTTGTACCGGGCAATTGAGGCGGATCCGTTGGCGAAACGAGCGGGTCAGCGGCTCGATATAACGGCTCGACCCGCCTTCGATCACGCACCATTGCGGCCGATTGTTCACCGACAGCAAGCCGTGGTTCTTGAAGAAACGCACGAAGAACTGCAGTGGAAACCCCAGCATGTCCACCAGGGGCATCGACCAGATCGCCGCGCCCATGGGCATGATGTAGTGGCGAATAAAACGCGGGCCATAATTGCCCGCCTGCAGGTATTCGCCCAGGGTCATCTGCGCGCTGATGCGTTGCGCCTCAAGATCCAGCGGCGCCTGGCGATTGAAGCGCAGGATGTCGCGCAACATGCCCCAGAAGCCGGGGGACAGGATATTGCTGCGTTGGGCGAACAGGCTGTTGAGGTTATTGCCGTTGTACTCGAGGTTTTCCTCGGGGGCGCAGACCGAGAAGCTCATTTCGGCAGGCTTGAACGGCACGCCGATTTGCCCCAGCAGGCGCATGAAGTTGGGGTAGGTCCAGTCATTGAACACGATAAAACCGGTGTCCACTGCGTACTGTGTGCCGTTGACGCTCACGTCCACCGTGTGGGTATGGCCGCCAATCCGGTCGGCGCCTTCGAACACCGTGATGTCATGGCTGCGGCTGAGCAGGTAGGCACTGGTCAGGCCGGAAATACCGCTGCCGATAATGGCGACTTTCACAGGTCGTCCTTGTGCGGCGGCGGGCTGCGCAGCATGCGCTTGCCGATGATCAACTGCGCGCGGTCCGGCAGTTTCGACAGCGGCCACAGGGCGGCGATAAACAGGGCCGGGAAGGCGATCTCCAGCGGGCGTTTTTCAAGTTTGCCGAAAATATGCCGGGCGGCCTTGTCGGCCGGCCAGCTCAGGGGCATCGGGAAATCGTTGCGTTCGGTCAATGGGGTGTCGACGAACCCGGGGCTGACTACCGTGACATCTATACCTTCGGGAGACAGGTCGATGCGAAGGGATTCGAACAAGTAACGCAGGCCGGCCTTGGAGGCACCATAGGCTTCTGCGCGGGGCATCGGCAGGTAGGTGACGGCACTGGCGACGCCCACCAGGTGCGGGGTTTGCCCGGCACGCAGCAATGGCAGTGCGGCTTCGATGCAATAACTGCTGGCCAGCAGGTTGGTGCGCACCACGTGTTCGATAATCGAGGCATCGAACTGCCTGGCATCCACGTATTCGCAGGTGCCGGCATTGAGGATCACCGTGTCCAGGGCGCCCCAGGTCTGCGCGATCTGCTCGCCGATTTCCCGTACCGCCTGGCTGTTGGTCAAGTCGCCGGCGACCACCAGCACTTGCCCGGGATAACGTTGGGCAAGTTGTTCCAGTGGCGCCTTGGAGCGCGCACTCAGCGCCACCTGTGCGCCGCTGCCGAGCAACTCTTCGGCCAAGGCGGCACCGATGCCACTGCTTGCCCCTGTCAGCCAATAACGGCGTGGCGTTTCCAGGCTCATGCCATTCTCCCTTTCAACCAACGGATCAGTCGGCCAAGTACCGGCAGGTGTTCATAAAGCAGCGCTCCGGCATCAAAGTAGTCGCGGTGCCGGTAGACCTTGTCGTGCCATAGCAGGTGGGAGCAGCCCTGCACCTGAATCTGTCGGCCACCCGCCAGGCGCGGATGACAAAAACTCAGGGTCCAGCGCAGATAACCCTCGCCTTCGGCCACGTGGTCGAAGGCGTGGAAGTCAAAATGCAGTTGCCTGACGCTGCTGTAAAGCTCGGCGAAGTACGCATTCAGCGCGCTGATGCCGTGGACCTGATGCAGTGGATCGGTAAACGATATGTCCTGGCTGTACAGGCTGTCGAGCAGGTGCAGGTTATGTTTGTCCAGGCGGGCGAAAGACTGGGCGAACTGGCGCAGGAAGTCACTCATGCACGCCTCCCGCCGCCTGGCGCGAGGGCAGGGCGCGAAAGGCCGCCAACGCTCGCTCACGGGAATGCTTCAGATCGACGATGGGCCGTGGGTAGTCGGCCACGCCAAACAGACCGCCGACGGCGTCGGGGTTATGCACTTCCTTCTTGTTCAAGGCTGCCAGTTGCGGCAGCCACTGCTTGATGAAACGCCCTTCGCCGTCGAATTTTTGCGACTGGCTCAGCGGGCTGAAAATCCGAAAGTACGGCGCCGAGTCAGTGCCGGTGGACGAACTCCATTGCCAACCGCCGTTGTTGGCCGCCAGGTCGCCGTCGATCAAGTGCCGCATAAAGAAGCGCTCGCCTTCGCGCCAGTCGATCAAAAGGTTCTTGGTCAGGAACATCGCCACCACCATGCGCAGGCGGTTATGCATCCAGCCGGTTTCCAGCAACTGGCGCATCGCCGCGTCGATGATCGGCAGGCCGGTGCGGGCCTCTTGCCAGGCGGCCAGGTCGGCGGGTGCATGGCGCCAGGCCACGGCTTCGGTTTCCGGGCGAAACGCGCGATGGCGCGACACCCGTGGGTAGCCCACCAGGATATGTTTGTAGAACTCGCGCCATAGCAGCTCGTTGATCCAGGTGGTCGCGCCGATATCGCCACTTTCGAACTCACCCTGGTTGCTCTGCAGCGCGGCATGCAGGCACTGGCGCGGCGAAACCACGCCTGCGGCAAGGTACGCGGACAGCTGGCTGGTGCCAGGCTTGGCCGGGAAGTCGCGTTCGTCCTTGTAGTAGCTGATCTGAGCGTCGGCGAATTGCCCCAGGCGCCGCTGTGCCTCGTCTTCACCGGCAGGCCAAAGTGCACGCAGGGCGTCGCTGGGCGGGGCAAATCCCTTGACCTGCCGGGGAACTGCATCGCTGGCCAATCGCAGCGGGGCCTGGGCCTTGGGCGCCGATACCCGGCGCGGCAAGGCACTGTGCAGGCGGTTGTAGCAGACCTTGCGAAACTGGCTGAACACCTGGAAGTAGGTGCCGGTCTGGGTCAGCACACTGCCGGGTTGGAACAGCAATTGATCCAGATAGCTGTGAAAGCCTACCCCTTGTGCTTCGAGGGCCCGGGCCACGGCGACATCACGCCGGCTTTCGTTGATCCCGTACTCTTCGTTGGCGTGGACCGTCTCGACCGACAAGGCCCGACACAACTCGACCAATACCTGTGGCACCTGATCCCAGGTATCCGCGTGGCGGATCAACAACGGGATATTCAGCTCACCCAGGGCCTGGCCCAGGCACTTGAGGTTGCGCAGCCAGAAGTCGACCTTGCACGGCGCGTCGTCATGGGCCAGCCATTGCCCAGGGGTGATCAGGTACACCGCCGCCGTGGGGCCACGTTGACAGGCGGCCGCAAGGGCGGTGTTGTCATGCAGGCGCAGGTCGCTGCGCAGCCAGGTCAGGTGCATTTAGAGAAGCCCACGCTGGGTCAGGAGTCGATGGGCCGACAGCGGGTCTTCGGCCAGCAACAACTGAGGAATGTCTTGGGTTAATACCGCCAGCTCGGCCTGGTGGATGCACACCGTTGGTCCGGCGATCAGGGTTGGGCAGCGGGTGCCGCTCAAGAGTTTCGGCAGGGCCGCCAGATTGATGGCCTTGCTTGAGTACAGCAGCACGGCGCGCGGCTGCAGGTGTTCGACGGCCAGGGCCAGCTCGCCGGCGGGCAACGGCCAGTCGAAGACCTCCACCGGGCAATCGGCGCTACTGGCCAGCCAGGCGCTCAACCACAGGTGCGGCTCCAGCGGCAGGTCGGAATGATTGATCAGCAGCAGTGGCGGGCCGTTGAGCTGGCGGTTGTTGTGATACATCCGCGCGCCGAATTTGCTGCGCAGCCAGGAGTGGAAAAACACCCGCTCCATCTGCGCGCCGAACTGGCCTTGCCAGCGCTGTTCCAGTGCCTTGAGCAGCGGCAACAACAGTTGCTCGCACAGGGTGCGTGGCGGGTAGAGGGCCATGGCCTGGTTGAACACATCGTCCACCCGGCGCTCGGCCAGTTGGCCGATGGCTTGTACCAGGGTCTGGCGCAGGCCCTGCCATTCGTTTTCGACGCTGTCGCCCACCGGCTGGGCGCTGTCGATCAACTGCTTGACCTGGCTGACCGGCACCCCCCGGTTGAGCCAGGTCAGGATGGCCTGGATGCGCTGTACATGCTCGGCGCTGAACAGCCGGTGACCCTTGGGTGTGCGTTGCGGCACGATCAGGCCATAGCGCCGTTCCCAGGCGCGCAGGGTGACCGCGTTGACCCCGGTCTGGCGCGCCACTTCGCGAATCGGCAGCCAGCCTTGTTCCAGGGCCTGGGCCACGTCTTCGATAGGCAGGTTTGGGTGTTGCAGGGAAGCATTCATGGGTTAGATCGCATTACGCAGGCTAAGATTTTCCGGATGCGGTTGCAGGTAGGCCTGCTGCGCGATGTAGTGGTCCGGGTGTTGGCGAAAGTGATGTTTGAGCAGGGTCAGCGGTACCACCAGCGGCACGATGCCGTGACGGTATTGGCCGATCAGGGTCTGCATTTCCTGTTTGTCCTCGGTGCTGAGGGCTTGCTTGAGGTAGCCGCTGATGTGCTGCAGCACGTTGGCGTGGGTGCCACGGGTGGCGCACTTTTTCAGTGCCGTCATCAACTCGCTGAAATAGCCGGTGGCCAAGGCTTGCAGGTCGCAATCCTTGCCCATGCTGCCCAGCAGATGGCCGAGACTTTTGTAGTGGGCGGGGCTGTGGGCCATCAGCAGGTACTTGTACTTCGAGTGGAAAGCCAGCAGGCGGTGACGGGTCAAGCCTTCTGCCAGCAGTTGCTGCCAGGTGGCATACACAAACACCCGGGTCAGGAAGTTCTCGCGTAGCACCGGGTCATGCAGGCGCCCATCTTCTTCCACCGGCAGGTTGGGGTGGTGGGCACAGAATGCCTGGGCATAGATACCGCGCCCGCCGCCATCGGCCGGGGCGCCGTTGGCGTGGTAGACCTTGACCCGTTCCAGGCCGCAGGAGGGCGACTTCTGCATGAAGATGTAGCCGCACAGGTCCGTATGTTCGGCGGCCATTTGTTGACCATAGGCGTCCAGCGGGGCGGTCACATTCAGCTTGTGGTGCACGCTGCCCACGGCTTGCGGCTGTTGCGGGTCGCCCACCAGGCGAATCGGCTCGCGGGGAATGCCCAGGCCGATGGCGACTTCGGGGCACAGAGGCACGAAGTCGAAATAGTCGCCGAGGGTCTGGCTGCACAGCGGGGATTGCTTGTGCCCGCCATTGAAGCGCACGTTCTCGCCGAGCAGGCAGGCGCTGATGGCGATCTTGGGTTTGCCGGTGGTGGGCGCGGCGGTGGACATGGCAAACCCTCTGCAAGATTCCTGTACAGGCTGTATTTTCTGTACAACTAAATCTCATCATAGGTTTTATGCTGTACAAGTCAAATTATCTGTACAGGTTTTATGCCCAGCCGATTTTCCAGCACTCGGCATCTTGCAGGCTTTGCCAGCCCATGCGCTCCGTGCGGCGAGTCAGGACGGCTTGCAGTTCAAGTTCCAGCACCTTGCCTTGTTCATCGCGAAACAATTCGGTGACCAGGAAATGTTTTTCCTTGTACCGAGGTTGGGTGGCTGTCCATTTCGAGAGCAGCAGTTTCGCTGGGTTGATGCGGTTCATTGCAGGTGTTCGAGCAGGCGCCGCGCCGCTTCCTGGCCGCTGAGCCAGGCGCCTTCGACTCTTCCTGACAGGCACCAGTCGCCACATACGTACAGGCCCAGGTCGGCATCCGCCAGCACTGCCCATTCATGGCTGCCCACCGGGCGCGCATACAACCAGCGGTGGGCGAGGCTGAACGAGGGCGCCGGCATGCTGCAATGCAGCAGTTCGGCAAAGGCGCCGTGCAGCAATTCGATGATGGCTTCCTTGGGCAGGTCCAGGTGCTTTTTGCTCCAGGCGCTGGTGGCGTGCAGGATCCAGGTGTCAGGCGTGGCATCGCGTCCGGGTTTGCTGCGGTTGCGGGCCAGCCAGTCGAGGGGGCTATCTTGTACAAAGCAGCCTTCCATCGGTGTATCCAGCGGCGTGTCGAAGGCCAGGGCGATGGCCCAGGTCGGGTCCATTTTCACCCCGGCTGCCGTGCTCGCCAGTTTGGGCGCTGCTGCCAGCAGGGCAGTGGCCTGGTGCGCCGGGGTGGCGATGATCACGTGGCTGAAGGGGCCATGGTTGCCGCCGTCGGCGTCCAGCAGGTTCCAGTGTTGCTGGCCCTGGAACACTTCGGTGATACGGCAGCCAAACTCCACCGGCAAATCATCGAGCAGTGCACGGGTGATGGCGCTCATGCGTGGGGTGCCGACCCAACGGGTCTGTTCGTCGGGGGAGGGGCTCAGTTGGCCGGATTGGCAGTTGTAGAGTTGCGGCTCCCACTCGGCGGCCCAGCCGTTGGCTTGCCAGCGTTGCACTTCATTGACGAAGCGTCGGTCGCGGGCGGTGAAATACTGCGCGCCCAGGTCCAGTGCACCGGCCTCGCTGCGCTTGCTGGACATGCGCCCGCCACTGCCACGGCTTTTATCGAAGAGTTGTACAACGTGCCCGGCATCTTTTAACGCTCGGGCGGCCGAAAGACCGGCGATGCCGGTACCGATGATCGCGATGGGGACAGTCATGGGAGGCCTCGTTTTACCTTTGGGTACAGACTACGCCGACACCAATAGCTGTACAATATTGTTTTTTGGTATAAGTTTCGACATGCCTGAATGTGTGGCGTGACCTATGGTTAAAACCAGGCCGCGCCCGATTAAAAAGATCCCTGCTTATAAAATAGACCAGCGATGCCCGGCCAACGTTACAAGAGGAAGATCTCATGCATATTTTGCTGACCGGCGGTACGGGCCTGATCGGCCGCCAGCTCTGCCAGCACTGGAGCGCCCAAGGGCATCGGCTGACGGTCTGGAGCCGTAGGCCCGAGCAGGTTGCCACGTTGTGCGGTGCACAGGTGCAGGGCGTCGCCCGTCTGCAGGACGTGACGCAACCGGTGGATGCCGTTATCAACCTGGCCGGTGCGCCGATTGCCGATCGCCTCTGGACCCATAAACGCAAGGCGTTGTTGTGGAGCAGTCGCATCAGCCTGACGGAAACCTTGCTGGCCTGGCTTGACGGCCTGGCGGTGAAACCTGCGGTCTTGATCTCAGGTTCGGCGGTGGGCTGGTACGGCGATGGGGGGGAGCGCGAGCTGACCGAAGCCAGCGGCCCGGTGCAGGACGATTTCCCCAGCCAGTTGTGCATTGCCTGGGAAGAGACCGCCCAGCGCGCCGAAGCCTTTGGCCTGCGGGTGGTGCTGGTGCGCACGGGGCTGGTGCTGGCGGCCGAGGGCGGCTTTTTGTCGCGGCTGTTGCTGCCCTTCAAGCTGGCGCTGGGCGGGCCTATCGGCAACGGTCGGCAGTGGATGCCGTGGGTGCATATCAAGGATCAAATCGCCCTGATTGATTTTCTTCTGCACAAACCTGACGCCAGCGGTCCTTATAATGCCTGCGCGCCTCAGCCGGTGCGTAGCCGCGAGTTCGCCAAGACACTGGGCCAGGTCCTGCACCGCCCGGCGTTCATGCCCATGCCGGCGTTTGCCTTGCGGGTGGGGTTGGGCGAGTTGTCCGGGTTATTGCTGGGTGGCCAGAAGGCCGTCCCCGAGCGGCTGTTGGCCGCCGGTTTCACTTTTCAGTTCCCTGAGTTGCGTGCGGCCCTGGACGACTTGTCCAGCCGCCTCTAAAGATAGGATGTTGCATGACGGATCACGCGTTGTTACTGGTCAACCTGGGTTCACCGGCGTCCACTTCGGTGGCCGATGTGCGCAGCTACCTCAATCAGTTCCTGATGGACCCGTATGTGATTGACCTGCCGTGGCCGGTCCGGCGCCTGCTGGTGTCGCTGATCCTGATCAAGCGACCCGAGCAGTCGGCCCACGCCTACGCCTCGATCTGGTGGGATGAAGGCTCGCCCCTGGTAGTACTCAGCCGCCGCCTGCAGCAGCAGATGCGCGCCCAGTGGACCCAGGGCCCGGTGGAATTGGCGATGCGTTATGGCGAACCGTCGATCGAGAGCGTGCTGACCCGCCTGGCCGGCCAGGGGGTGCACAAGGTCACGCTGGCGCCGTTGTATCCGCAATTTGCCGACAGCACCGTGACCACGGTGATTGAAGAAGCGCGGCGTGTGGTGCGGGAGCACAAGCTCAACCTGCAGTTCTCGATCCTGCAACCGTTCTACGACCAGCCGGAATACCTCGATGCCCTGGTAACCAGTGCCCGCCCGCATCTGCAGCAGGATTACGATCACCTGCTGTTCAGCTTCCACGGCCTGCCGGAGCGGCACCTGAACAAGCTCAACCCAGGGCATTCGCTTGAAGGCATGGGTGATTGCTGCGCCAATGCTTCGCCTGAGGTACGCGCCACCTGTTATCGCGGGCAGTGCTTCAGCGTCGCCCGCGATTTTGCCGAGCGCATGGGCTTGCCTGAGGATAAATGGTCAGTGGCGTTCCAGTCGCGCCTGGGCCGGGCGAAGTGGATCGAACCCTACACCGAGGCCCGACTGGAGGCGTTGGCCCGACAAGGGGTGAGGAAGTTGTTGGTGATGTGCCCGGCATTTGTCGCCGATTGCATCGAGACCCTGGAAGAGATTGGTGATCGTGGCCTGGAGCAGTTCCGCGAGGCTGGGGGCGAGGAGTTGGTGCTGGTGCCGTGCCTCAATGATGACCCGCAGTGGGCGGCGGCGCTCAACACCTTGTGCGAACGAGCCCCCGCCAGCCTCTAACCACATCCTGTCGGAGCCGGCTCCTGCAGATTCTGTGGGGTTATTCGTGATGGGGCTGGCCGAGGAAGGTCAGTGAACTGAACAGCGCACGGTTCTGCACCTCACTGTCACCTTTGACCGGCACTTCCACCTGCGCCGCAATCACATTCAACGCCTCGTTGCGTACCAGCACCTGGGCCCGGCCATCCTGGTCGGTCTCGGTGCTCAAGGTATTGGGCGCGCTGCGGTAGTCGCCGATCAACTTGATCCCGGCCGCCGGCTTGCCATCGATCAGCACTCGCACGGGCAGCAGCTTGCCGGGGCCGATAGTCAGTGGGTCGACCTCGGGCACGATCACCATTTTCAATTGGCCCAGGCTGGGCAGTTTCGCCCCGGCCTGATAGATCGCCAGGCTGTACTTCAGGGCCTGGGTGGTTGCGATGGCGCCGGGCACCTGGCTGCGGCCCTCGTTCACCCACTTCTTGTCCGGGGTTTGCGACCACAAGCCGTTATCAAACGCCACGGCCAGTACGGCAGGAGGCTTGAGTGGTTGCAGGCGCGCCTGGTCGTCCAGGCGTTGCACGGTCACCGGGATCATCCGGCCATGGGTGTCATAGGCCCACGCACCGCTGACCTTTTTCGCCTTGAACGCTTCGTCTTCGGCACCGTGGCCGTAGACCACCTCGATATGGCCCCGGCGCTGCTCGGTCCACAGGCCATGGGCCGAGACCTGGGTGGCGAACAGCAGGCCGAGCACGGCCAATGATTTGAGCGCTTGCATGGTGAGGTCCTTTTACAGGTTGAGGGTCAGGCTGACGGTGAAGTTGCGCGGCTCTCCGGGGTTGACCCAGTAGTTGCTGTAGGAGCGCTCGTAGTACTTTTCGTCGAACAGGTTGTTGAGGTTCAGGCCCACGGTGACGTTATCGCTGGCCTTGTAATGGGCCAGCAGGTCGACGGTGTGGTAGGCCGGCAGCTCGAAGCGTTTGCCGGCCTCGCCCGAGCGATCCCCCACGTAGGTGAAGGCTGCCCCCAGATCGGAACCGCGCAGCACGCCATCCTGGAATTCATACACCCCCAGCAGGCTGCCACTGCGCTTGGCCACGCCAAGAATGCGGCTGCCAGCGGGGATTTCTTTGTCGCCCTTGGTCACTTCGGCATCAATGTAGGCAAAGGCCCCGATCACCCGCACAGCATCTGTCAGTTGCCCTGTCAGTTGCAGGTCGAAACCCTGGCTGCGGGCCTTGCCGATGGCGCGTTTGGTGTCGGTGGCCGGGTCGGTGGCCAGGGTGTTTTCCTTTTCGATATGGAAGGCGGCCAGGGTCGTGCTCAGACGGTCGTCGAACAGCTCACTCTTGATGCCCACTTCATAGCCGACGCCTTCCTCGGGCTTGAGGAAATCCCCGGCGGCGTCCAGCTCGCTTTGCGGTTTGAACGAGGTGGAGGCATTGGCAAACAGGCCCACTTGTGGAGTCAATTGATACAGCAGGCCCGCCCGCTGGGTCATGACGTCGTGGGTTTTCTGGCTCTTGGCATTGTGACGGGTGAAGTCCTGCGAACGTTGCTCGACGTGCTCCAGACGCACGCCCACCACACCGCGCAGGCGGTCAGTAAAGACGATTTGGTCTTGCAGGTTCAGCGCCTGGCTTTTCACCTGGGTGAAAAAGTCACTGCCCGAGCGCAGGCCGGTGGGCTTGGGCTGGCCATAAACCGGCCGGTAGATGTCGATGGGGTAGCTGCCGGCGATGGCGGTCACCCGTTCTTTCTTGCGGTAATCCTCGTACTCGGTGCCGATCAGCAGTTCGTGCTGCCAACTGCCCACCTCGAACAGGCCGCGCAGCTCCAGTTGGGTGATGCTGTCGTGCCAACCCATGGAGCGCTGGCGGTAGCGCCGGTTGATGGTGTGGCCGTCGGCATTCAGCGCGCGGTTCTCCGAGGCCTCGCCCCACAGGCTGCCCTGTTTGTAGTGGCTGGCCAGGCGCAGCTTCCAGGCATCGTTCAAATGATGTTCGAGGGTGGCTTGCAGGCGGTTGTTGTGGTTGTCGATATCACCGTCGTTGGGCTCGCCGAGGAAGGTCGAGCGGGACATGCCGCTCCAGCGGTTATTGGGCGCGACGAGGCCGCGGTCGAACGTGGAGCTGTGGCGCACGAACTCACTTTCCACCAGCAGGCTGGTGTCCGGGTCCAATTGCCAACTGAACGAGGGTGCGACAAATACCCGTTTGCTCTGCACATGGTCGCGAAAGCTGTGGTTGTCCTCTACCGCCAGGTTGACCCGCGAGAGAACGCGGCCTTCGCTGTCCAGTGGGGTGTTGATATCGAGGGCGGTACGGTAGCGGTCCCAACTGCCAGCGCTGGTCTGCACGGTGGTGAAGGCTTCGGGTTGGGGCTTCTTGGTGACGATGTTCACGGTGCCGCCGGGATCGCCACGGCCATACAGGCTGGCGGCGGGGCCCTTGAGCACTTCGATGCGTTCGATATTGGCCGCGTCCGGCGTGCTGGGGTAGCCGCGGTTGGCGCTGAAACCGTCCTGGTAGAACTCCGAGGTGGTGAAGCCGCGAATGCTGTATTCGTAGAGGGTCAAACCACCGAAGTTGTTCTGCTTGGACACGCCACCGGCAAATTCCAGGGCGCGTTCGACGTTGCTGCTGCCCAGGTCTTTGAGCACCGTGGCGGGAATCACACTGATTGATTGCGGGATATCCCGCAGGGCCGTGTCGGTCTTGGTAGCGCTGGCCGAGCGGGTCGCGCGGTAACCCTTGACCGGGCCGGTAGCGGACTCATACGCCTCGCCGGTGATACGGGTGGTGCCCAATTCAAGGGGGTTGGTGTCTTCTGCGAACACCGGGTCCACCAGCAGCCCCAAGGCGAGACCGGCCAGGGGCACAAACTTTCGAGACGTCATGGTCTAACATTCCAATATCAATATTGAAATAATATAACATGACTGTTGAGAATGTATCTCCTTAAGGGTCGGCCTTTATTCTTGCTCTTTAACCGGTGCTGGTGGTGGTCGCAGGCCCACTTCGGCCAGCAGTTTGATCTCTTTGCCGTTGCGCATGACCTGGATCGCGACCTTTTCCGTGGGTTTGATCCGCGCCACCTGGTTCATCGAACGACGGCCATCGCCCGCTGGCTCGCCGTCGATGCTGAGGATCACATCACCCACTTGCATCCCGGCTTTTTCTGCCGGGCCACCGCGCAGGATGCCGGCAATGACGATGCCCGGTCGCCCGGTCAGGCCAAAGGATTCCGACAGCTCCTTGGTCAGCGGCTGCACTTCAATCCCCAGCCAGCCACGAATCACCTGGCCGTGCTCTATGATCGATTTCATCACTTCCATCGCCAGCTTCACCGGGATCGCGAAGCCGATGCCCTGGGAGCCGCCGGACTTGGAGAAAATCGCGGTGTTGATGCCTGTCAGGTTGCCGTTGGCATCCACCAGCGCGCCGCCGGAGTTGCCCGGGTTGATGGCCGCGTCGGTCTGGATAAAGTCTTCGTAGCTGTTGAGGCCCAACTGGTTGCGCCCGGTGGCGCTGATGATGCCCATGGTCACGGTCTGGCCGACGCCGAACGGGTTGCCGATCGCCAGCGCTACATCCCCGACGCGCAGTCCTTCGGAGCGGCCGATGGTGATGGACGGCAGGTTCTTGAGGTCGATTTTCAGGACCGCAAGGTCGGTTTCCGGATCGCTGCCCACCACCCGCGCCAGGGTTTCGCGGCCATCGCGCAGGGCCACGACAATCTGGTCGGCCCCGGTGCTCACATGGTTGTTGGTCAGTATGTAGCCCTCGGGGCTCATGATCACCCCGGAGCCAAGGCTCGACTCCATGCGGCGCTGCTTGGGCGAGTTGTCACCGAAAAAGCGCCGGAACTGTGGGTCTTCGAACAGTGGGTGCGCCGGTTTATTGATGACCTTGGTGGTGTACAGGTTGACCACCGCAGGCGCGGCGGCCACCACCGCATCGGCGTAGGTCACCGGGCCTTGTTGCACCGCGCTGGTTTGCGGTGCCTGTTGCAGGTTGACGTCCAGGCTTGGCAGGCCGACCCATTGCGGATAACGCTGAATGATCAGCATCGCGATCAGCACGCCGGCCAACAATGGCCATCCAAAATAACGCAGCGCCTTGAGCATCAAGTAAGTCCTGACAGGTTGCAGGGGGCGTGGGAGCGCCCATAATGTCGCGCATTATACGAGGCCGCGAGCGCCTCTGAACGGGATATTTAGGAGTCTTTTATGGCCGTCGCCCTGAGCACCCTGGTTGAAGAAGCGGATCGCTACTTGAACAGCGCGAAAATTGCCGATTACTGCCCCAATGGCCTGCAGGTCGAAGGGCGACCGCAGGTGTTGCGTATTGTCAGTGGCGTGACCGCCAGCCAGGCGCTACTCGACGCCGCAGTCGAGGCCAAGGCCGACCTGGTGCTGGTGCATCACGGCTATTTCTGGAAAGGCGAAAGCCCGTGCATCACCGGCATGAAACAGCGCCGCCTCAAGACCCTGCTCAAGCACGACATCAGCCTGCTGGCGTACCACCTGCCGCTGGACCTGCACCCGGAGGTGGGCAACAACGTACAGTTGGCCCGTCAGTTGGATATCACCGTCGAAGGCCCGCTGGACCCGGACAACCTCAAGGTCGTCGGCCTCGTGGGCTCCCTGGCCGAGCCGCTGTCGGCGCGGGATTTCGCCCGCCGCGTGCAGGAAGCCATGGGCCGTGAACCGCTGCTGATCAAAGGCAGCGCGATGATCCGCCGCGTGGGCTGGTGCACGGGCGGCGGCCAGGGCTATATCGATCAGGCCGTGGCCGCCGGCGTCGACCTGTACCTGAGCGGCGAAGCGTCGGAACAGACCTTCCACAGCGCCCGGGAAAACGACATCAGCTTTATCGCCGCCGGCCATCACGCCACCGAGCGTTATGGCGTGCAGGCCCTGGGCGATTACCTGGCCCGGCGCTTTGCCCTGGAACATCTGTTCATCGACTGCCCCAACCCGATTTAAGCCTGCGCCTCGCCCTCTGTAGGAGCCGGCTTGCCGGCGATGAGGCCCTGGAGTCATGCATTGAATTCAAGGACGTCATCGTCGGCAAGCCGGCTCCTACGGGGGCGAACGAGGTGGTATATCCATATACCGTTTCGTTCTAGCTGGCTCCCTGAATAGAAGCAGGTGCTGTGCTAGCATGCCTCGCTCGAACACGGCCCGCCGGCCGTCCAAAAAGAATCGTTTTCCCGTGAGTAGCCATGGTCGACAAACTGACGCACCTGAAACAGCTGGAGGCGGAGAGCATCCACATCATCCGTGAGGTTGCCGCCGAGTTCGACAACCCGGTGATGCTCTACTCCATCGGCAAAGACTCCGCCGTGATGCTGCATCTGGCGCGCAAGGCATTCTTCCCGGGCAAGCTGCCGTTTCCGGTGATGCATGTGGACACCCAGTGGAAATTCCAGGAAATGTACAAGTTCCGCGATCGCATGGTCGAGGAACTGGGCCTGGACCTGATCACCCACGTCAACCCGGACGGGGTGGCGCAGGGCATCAACCCGTTCACCCACGGCAGCGCCAAGCACACCGACATCATGAAGACCGAAGGCCTGAAACAAGCCTTGGACCAGCATGGTTTCGACGCAGCGTTCGGCGGCGCCCGTCGCGATGAAGAGAAATCCCGCGCCAAAGAGCGCGTGTACTCGTTCCGCGACAGCAAGCACCGCTGGGATCCGAAAAACCAGCGCCCGGAGTTGTGGAACGTCTACAACGGCAACGTCAACAAGGGCGAGTCGATCCGTGTATTCCCGCTGTCCAACTGGACCGAGCTGGATATCTGGCAGTACATCTATCTGGAAGGCATCCCGATCGTGCCGCTGTACTTCGCCGCCGAGCGTGAAGTGATCGAGAAGAACGGCACGCTGATCATGATCGACGACGAGCGCATCCTTGAGCACCTGTCCGACGAAGACAAAGCCCGTATCGTCAAAAAGAAAGTACGTTTCCGTACCCTTGGCTGCTACCCGTTGACGGGCGCGGTGGAGTCCGAAGCCGAGACGCTGACGGACATCATCCAGGAAATGCTCCTGACGCGAACTTCCGAGCGCCAGGGCCGTGTCATCGACCACGATGGCGCCGGCTCCATGGAAGACAAAAAACGTCAGGGTTATTTCTAAGGGGTTGTCATGTCGCACGTATCTGATTTGATCAGCGAGGACATCCTCGCCTACCTGGGCCAGCACGAACGCAAGGAAATGCTGCGCTTTTTGACCTGTGGCAACGTCGATGACGGCAAGAGCACCCTGATCGGGCGCCTGCTGCACGACTCGAAGATGATCTACGAAGATCACCTGGAAGCCATCACCCGCGACTCGAAGAAAGTCGGCACCACCGGTGACGATATCGACCTGGCGCTGCTGGTCGACGGCCTGCAGGCCGAGCGCGAGCAGGGCATCACCATCGATGTGGCCTACCGCTATTTCTCCACTGCCAAGCGCAAGTTCATCATCGCCGACACCCCGGGCCACGAGCAGTACACCCGCAACATGGCTACCGGTGCCTCCACCTGTGACCTGGCGATCATCCTGATCGACGCCCGCTACGGCGTGCAGACGCAGACCCGGCGCCATAGCTTTATCGCCTCGTTGCTGGGCATCAAACACATTGTGGTGGCCGTCAACAAGATGGACATCAATGGCTTTGACCAAGACGTATTCGAGTCCATCAAGGCGGATTACCTGAAGTTCGCCGACGGTATCGCGTTCAAGCCAAGCACCTTGGCATTCGTGCCGATGTCGGCGCTCAAGGGCGACAACGTGGTGAACAAGAGCGAACGCTCGCCCTGGTACACCGGGCAGTCGCTGATGGAGATCCTCGAAACCGTCGAGATCGCCAACGACCGCAACTACACCGACCTGCGTTTCCCGGTGCAGTACGTCAACCGTCCGAACCTGAACTTCCGTGGTTTTGCCGGCACCCTGGCCAGCGGCATCGTGCACAAGGGCGACGAAGTGGTGGTGCTGCCGTCGGGCAAGAGCAGCCGCGTCAAGTCCATCGTCACCTTCGAAGGCGAACTGGAACACGCAGGCCCAGGCCAGGCCGTGACCCTGACCATGGAAGACGAGATCGATATCTCCCGTGGCGACCTGCTGGTGCATGCCGACAGCGTGCCGCAAGTGACCGACGCCTTCGACGCCATGCTGGTGTGGATGGCCGAAGAACCGATGCTGCCGGGCAAGAAATATGACATCAAGCGTGCTACCAGCTATGTGCCGGGCTCCATCACCAGCATCGTGCACCGCGTGGACGTGAACACCCTGGAAGAAGGCCCGGCCAGTGCCTTGCAGTTGAACGAGATCGGCCGGGTCAAGGTCAGCCTCGACGCCGTCATCGCCCTGGACGGTTACGACAGCAACCGCACCACCGGCGCGTTTATCGTCATCGACCGTTTGACCAACGGCACTGTGGCGGCGGGCATGATCATCGCACCGCCCGCGGTGCACGGCGGTGCGGCGCAACACGGCAAGTTGGCCCACGTGGCCACCGAAGAACGCGCCCAGCGCTTCGGCCAGCAGCCGGCCACTGTACTGTTCAGCGGCCTGTCGGGCGCCGGCAAGAGCACGTTGGCCTACGCGGTTGAGCGCAAGCTGTTCGACATGGGGCGCGCGGTGTTCGTACTCGATGGCCAGAACCTGCGGCACGACCTGAACAAGGGCTTGGCGCAAGACCGTGCCGGACGTACCGAGAACTGGCGGCGTGCTGCCCACGTGGCGCGCCAGTTCAACGAAGCCGGCTTGCTGACCCTGGCGGCCTTCGTTGCGCCCGATGCCGAAGGCCGTGAACAGGCCAAGGTGTTGATTGGCAGTGATCGTCTGCTCACGGTGTACGTGCAGGCCTCGCCGCTGGTGTGTGCCGAGCGCGATCCGCAAGGCTTGTACGCTGCCGGAGGGGATAACATTCCTGGCGAGTCGTTCCCGTATGACGTGCCGTTGAATGCCGACCTGGTGATCGACACCCAGGCCCTGTCGTTGGAAGACAGCGTCAAGCAAGTGCTGGAACTGTTGCGTCAGCGCGGCGCGATCTAAACCGCGTTGCCATAAAAAAGCCCGCCACCGATCACTCGGTGGCGGGCTTTTTTATGGGCTCTTGCAAACAACTCGGCCAAATGTGGGAGCGGCCTTGCTCGCGAAAGCGCAGTGTCAGTCACTTTATTTTTTGATTGATACACCGCTTTCGCGAGCAAGCCCGCTCCCACATTTTTGCTCAGCGACGGGTAGGGTAATCCGTGTGAAGCTGGTCTAGAAGGGCATCCTTTTCAGTCCACAGGCCATTGATCCAGCCCTGGAACGCCAGCCGATATTCCGCGTCCTGCTCATAGTTCTTGCCAATGAACTCGGCCGGGATCTGCACCTCTTCAAACTGCACAACCACGTCTTTGACATTGCCGCACAGCAAGTCCCAGTACCCCGGACGCCCGCCCGGGTAGTGGATCGTCACGTTCACCAATGACTTCAACTGCTCACCCATGGCATCCAGCACAAACGCAATACCACCGGCCTTGGGCTTGAGGAGGTAACGAAATGGCGACTGCTGTTGCGCGTGTTTGCCTGGGGTAAAGCGTGTGCCTTCGGCAAAGTTGAAAATGCCTACCGGGTTGTCACGGAACTTTGCACAGGTCTTGCGGGTGGTTTCCAGGTCCTTGCCTTTCTTCTCCGGGTGTTTTTCCAGGTAAGCCTTGGTGTAGCGCTTCATGAAGGGAAAGCCCAAGGCCCACCAGGCCAGGCCAATGACCGGCACCCAGATCAGCTCTTGCTTGAGGAAAAACTTCAGCGGGCGGATCCGTCGATTGAGCACGTACTGCAACACCATGATGTCGACCCAGCTCTGATGGTTGCTGGTCACCAGGTATGAGTGCTGATAATCCAGGCCCTCAAGGCCTTTGAGGTGCCAGCGGGTGCGCTGCACCAGGTTCATCCAGGCCTTGTTGTTGCTGATCCAGGCTTCATGGGTGTGGTTCATCAGCCACTCGCTCAGGCGCTTGGCAAATGGCAGCAGCTTGAACAACGCGACGATAAACAGGAATGAACACAAAAGGATCGTATTCAACGCAAGCAGCAGCGAGGCGATCACTCCGCGTACGGCGGCAGGCAGAAAATCCAGCATTTAGATATCCATAGGTCGGTTGGCGGCTTGAATCGCGGTCAGGGCAATGGTGTAGACGATGTCATCCACCTGGGCCCCACGGGGCAGATCGTTCACGGGTTTGCGCAAGCCCTGCAACATCGGGCCGAGGCTGACGCAGTCGGCACTGCGCTGCACCGCCTTGTGGGTGGTGTTGCCGGTATTGAGGTCGGGGAACACAAACACCGTCGCCTTGCCCGCCACCAGGCTGTTGGGCGCCAGTTGCCGGGCGACGTTTTCGTTGGCCGCGGCGTCGTATTGCAACGGGCCGTCGATCAGCAGCGAGCTTTGTTGTTCGTGGGCCAGCAGGGTGGCCTCGCGGACCTTCTCCACCTCCTCGCCACTGGCCGAGTCACCGCTGGAATAGCTGATCATCGCCACGCGCGGGGTGATGCCGAAGGCGGCGGCCGAATCGGCGCTTTGCAGGGCGATTTCCGCCAGTTCCGCGGCGCTTGGGTGCGGGTTCATCACGCAGTCGCCGTACACCAGCACCTGCTCGGGGAACAGCATGAAAAACACCGATGACACCAGGGTGCAGCCCGGTGCGGTCTTGATCAGTTGCAGGGCCGGGCGGATGGTATTGGCGGTGGAGTGAATGACCCCGGACACCAGGCCGTCCACCTCATCGAGGGCCAGCATCATTGTGGCGATCACGACGGTGTCTTCCAGTTGCTGCTCGGCCATCGGTGCGTTGAGGCTTTTGCTCTTGCGCAGTGCCACCATCGGTTCGACATAGCGCTCGCGGATCAGGTCCGGGTCAAGAATCTCCAGGCCTTCGGGCAGTTCGATGCCTTGGGCGCGAGCCACGGCCTCGACATCGGCCGGTTTGGCCAACAGCACGCAACGGGCGATTCCCCGGGCCTGGCAGATGGCGGCGGCTTGCACGGTCAACGGCTCGCTGCCTTCGGGCAGCACAATGCGCTTGTTGGCCGCCTGGGCGCGCTGGATCAACTGGTAGCGGAACACCGCCGGCGACAGGCGCATCTCCCGTGGCGTGCCGCAACGCTGGTGCAGCCAGCGCGCATCCAGGTGACTGGCGACGAAGTCGGTGATGATCTCGGCCCGTTCACGGTCATCAATCGGAATTTCCTTGTTCAGGCTGTTGAGCTGGTTGGCGGTGTCGTAGGAGCCGGTGCTCACCGACAGCACCGGCAACCCGGCCTGGAACGCGCCGCGGCACAGATCCATGATGCGTGGGTCGGGCAGGGTGTCGCTGGTCAGCAGCAGGCCGGCCAGGGGCACGCCATTGATCGCGGCCAGGCTGACGGCGAGGATGATGTCGTCGCGATCCCCTGGCGTCACCACCAGTACGCCGGGCTTGAGCAACTCCACGGTGTTGCGCATGGTGCGCGCGCAGATGATGATTTTGTTCATGCGCCGGGTTTCATAGTCGCCGGCGTTGAGTACCTGCGCGCCCATCAGGTCGGCCACGTCGCGGGTGCGTGGCGCATTGAGTTCCGGTTGGAACGGGATACACCCCAGCAGTCGGAAGTCGCCACTGCGCAGCAACGGCGAATGCTCCTTGAGGCGCGCGGCGAACACTTCCATGCTTTCGTCGGTCTGCACCTTGTTGAGAATCACGCCGAGCACTTTCGGGTCTTTTGGGCCGCCGAACAGTTGCGCCTGCAATTCCACGCGCCCGGACAATTCGGTCAGTACCTCGTTTTCCGGGGCCGACACCAGGATCACCTCGGCATCCAGGCTTTTTGCCAGGTGCAGGTTGACCCGCGCCGCGTAGCTGGCGCTGCGGGTTGGCACCATGCCTTCGACAATCAGCACGTCCTTGCCCACGGCGGCCTGCTGATACAGGGTGATGATTTCTTCGAGCAGCTCATCGAGCTGGCCATCACCGAGCATCCGCTCGACATGGGCCAGGCCCAGTGGTTGCGGTGGTTTCAGGCCGTGGGTTCGGGCCACCAGCTCAGTGGAGCGCTCCGGCCCGGTGTCGCCAGGGTGCGGCTGGGCAATGGGCTTGAAAAAGCCGACTTTCAGCCCGGCCCGCTCAAGGGTACGCACCAGCCCAAGGCTGATGGAGGTCAGGCCCACACCAAAATCGGTGGGCGCGATAAAAAAAGTCTGCATGCGAGTTCTCTGGAGGTGCATGGCTTCGGTGGCGCGCTATGGCTGCGCGCCGACCGGGAATCAAGTGCCAAGGGTATCGTTATCCGGGCGCTGCGCACACCAGCCACAGGCAAAGGGCTGGCCTATTTTTGCCAGGCGTTGCGCCGGATCCAGCACCCAGCCCCGGGATTGCCAGGGCGGCTGGTGGCGCAGGTGCTGCGTATGGCCGCAGGACAGCGCGGCGACCCAGTGGCCGTCCGCGTCCTGGTGAAATCCGACGACCGTCGGGTCCATGGATCGACTCCGTCTGTCCGGGTTGTGTTCGCTTTCGGGCAAATCCTTGTTTAGACTTGTCCGTTCTTCATTCTTATGCAAAAGGTCTCGCCCCATGCCGATCGCCGCCAACAAGGCTGTCTCCATTGACTATACCCTGACCAACGACGCCGGTGAGGTCATCGACAGCTCCGCCGGTGGCGCGCCGCTGGTCTACCTGCAAGGCGCAGGTAACATCATCCCGGGCTTGGAAAAGGCCCTGGAAGGCAAAGAGGTCGGTGATGAGCTGACCGTTGCCGTAGAACCTGAAGATGCCTACGGCGAGTACTCGGCCGAACTGGTCAGCACCCTGAGCCGCAGCATGTTCGAAGGCGTCGACGAGCTGGAAGTGGGCATGCAGTTCCACGCTTCCGCACCGGACGGCCAGATGCAGATCGTGACCATCCGTGACCTGGACGGCGATGATGTCACTGTTGACGGCAACCATCCGCTGGCCGGCCAGCGCCTGAACTTCCAGGTCAAGATCGTTGCCATCCGCGACGCTTCCCAGGAAGAAGTGGCTCACGGCCACGTGCACGGCGAGGGTGGTCACCACCATTGATTGACGGCTACGGCCAGTCAGTTGAAAAGAAAGGCGCCTTCGGGCGCCTTTTTTGATTGGCGGCTATTCTTGCCGACTTGGCGGCTGTAATCTCGAATGGCCGTTACACAGAATATGGGAAATCTGGAGTTCGTCATGAGTGCTTTCCACGACCTTAAACTCAAAGCCCTGGATGGTCAGGAGCTGCCTCTGGCGCCCTACAAGGGGCAAGTCGTGCTGGTGGTCAATGTCGCCTCCAAGTGTGGGCTGACCCCGCAGTATGCGGCGCTGGAAAACCTCTACCAGCAATACAAGGGCCAGGGCTTCACCGTGTTGGGCCTGCCGTGCAATCAGTTTGCTGGCCAGGAGCCGGGGACTGAAGAAGAGATCCAGGAATTCTGTAGCCTCAACTATGGCGTGAGCTTTCCCCTGGGCAGCAAGCTGGAGGTTAACGGCCCTGACCGTCATCAGTTGTACCGCTTGCTGGCGGGTGAGGGCGCCGAGTTCCCTGGGGATATCACCTGGAATTTCGAGAAGTTTTTGCTGGGCAAGGATGGGCGGGTTTTGGCGCGTTTCTCCCCGCGCACTGCGCCTGATGACCCCACGATCATCCAAGCCATCGAAAAGGCCCTGGCCTGATCTGTGTAGAAGCCGGCTTACCGGCGATGACGCCCGAAAGCGCGCTTCGGGGTGGCAGTTGTATAACGTCACCGTTAACGAGCATCGCCGGCAAGCCGGCTCCTGCAGTGTGCTGTGTAGCTCCCGGCTTTTGCATATTAATCACTGAAATCAATAGTGCTATTCAGCACTGCCAGCGCTCCATATTATCCGTATCATAAAATTTCTCTCGTGCGGAGTGCTTCCATGCCTGTCCAAGCCTTGTTCAAACCTTTCCAGCTCGGTGCACTGCAATTGCCGTCCCGTGTGGTCATGGCGCCAATGACCCGTTCGTTTTCCCCTGGTGGCGTACCCAATTCCAAAGTGATCGAGTACTACCGCCGCCGCGCGGCGGCCGGCGTGGGCCTGATCATCACGGAAGGCACGGTGGTGGGGCACCAGGCTTCCAACGGTTATCCGAATGTCCCGCATTTCTACGGTGAAGCCGCACTGGCGGGCTGGAAGAAAGTGGTCGATGCCGTGCATGCCGAGGGCGGCAAGATCGTCCCGCAGCTGTGGCACGTCGGCAGCGTGCGGCGCATCGGTACCGAGCCGGATGCCAGCATCCCGGCTTATGGCCCGATGGAAAAACTCAAGGATGGCAACGTGGTGGTCCATGGCATGACGGTCCAGGACATCAAGGAAGTGATTGCCGCCTTCGCCCAGGCTGCCAAGGATGCCCAGTCCATTGGCATGGACGGTGTGGAAATCCACGGCGCCCACGGGTATCTGGTCGACCAGTTCTTCTGGGAAGGCAGCAACCAGCGCACGGATGAGTACGGCGGCAGCCTGGCCAACCGTTCGCGTTTTGCCATTGAGCTAATCCAGGCTGTGCGGGCTGCCACAGGTCCCGAGTTTCCGATCATTTTCCGCTTCTCCCAATGGAAGCAGCAGGATTACACCGCACGCCTGGTGCAGACCCCCGAGGCGCTGGGTGAGTTTCTCAAGCCGCTGTCTGACGCCGGCGTGGATATTTTCCACTGTTCCACGCGGCGTTTCTGGGAACCGGAGTTTGAGGGTTCCGAGTTGAACCTGGCAGGCTGGACCCGCAAGCTCACGGGTAAGCCGACCATTACCGTGGGCAGTGTTGGCCTGGATGGCGAGTTTTTGCAGTTCATGGTCAACACCGACAAAATCGCGCAGCCCGCGAGCCTGGAAAAACTGCTGGAGCGCTTGAATAACGATGAGTTTGATTTGGTGGCCGTGGGTCGTGCATTGCTGGTCGACCCGGATTGGGCGGTGAAAGTACGTGAGGGGCGTGAAGGCGATATCCTGCCGTTCAGTCGTGAAGCGTTGACCACTCTGGTTTAAGTGGTGAATTGACGGGCGCCATCGCGGGCAAGCCCGCTCCCACAGGTTGATTGCATTCCAATGTGGGAGCGGGCTTGCCCGCGATAGGGACCGTCAGGTCAGCTTCGAGCCGCCCGTCTCCATCAGATCCTCACCACAAGCCCCGCGCAGTTGGTGTTCAAACCGCTCGATGATCGCCGGCCAACCCTGGCGACTGGCATGCTGGCGCGCATTCAGGCGCACCCGCCGCAAACTCTCCGGTTCTTCCAGCAACCAACAGGCAGCGTCGCAAAACGCATCCTCATCCCCCGGCATTGCCACAGCGCCACTGTAGCCGTGGCGAATATGCTGGGTGGCGGCTGCCTGGTCGTAGGCCACTACGCCCAAGCCCGAGGCCATGGCTTCCAGCACCACGTTGCCAAAGGTTTCGGTGAGGCTGGGGAACAGAAACAGGTCCCCCGATGCATAGTGCCGCGCCAGCTCCTCACCCCGTTGCGTCCCGCAGAAAATCGCGGTGGGGAGGGTCGTTGCCAGTGCTTCGCGTTGCGGCCCGTCGCCAACGACGACCAGCGTCAGCCGACGCTGTGGATAAGTTGCCTGCAACGCCTCGAAGCAGCGTTTGAGCAAGCCGAGGTTTTTCTCCGGTGCCAGGCGTCCGACATGCATGACGGCGATATCGTCATTGCCCAGCCCCCATTGTTCACGCAGGGCATTGTCACGCCTGGCGGGGTGGAACAGTTGACTGTCTACGCCGCGCGATAACAGGTCCAGGCGCTCGAAGTGGCGGCGCTCCAGTTCCACGCGCTGGCTGACGCTGGGCACCAGGGTCAGGGTGGAGCGGTTGTGGAACCAGCGCAGGTAGTGGGTCAGGAGGCGGCTGAGCATGCCCAGGCCGTATTGGCTGGAATACTGCTGGAAGTTGGTATGGAAACCGCTGACCACACTGATCCCCAGGCGCCGTGCCGCACGCAGTGCCGACAAGCCCAGCGGGCCTTCGGTGGCAATGTACAGCACGTCTGGACGCTGGCGTTTCCAGCGCCGCAGCAGTTTGTGCATCGAGGACTGCCCCCATTGCAGGCCCGGGTAGCCCGGCAGAGGCCAGCCGCGACACAGCAGCAGGCTGTCGTCACTGAGGCGGCTCAAGTCATCACCTTGGCGCGGGCGCACCAACTCCACCTGATGCCCGCGTGCGCGCAGGCCGTCACACAGGCGGCCAAGGGTGTTGGCCACGCCGTTGATTTCCGGTGGGAAGGTTTCGGTAATCAGGGTGATGTTCAAGAAGGCTGTCGTCATGCAGCCAGTGTCGGTGCGGGCCGTGTCGTCATTGTGTCGTCACGATGACGGATTTGTGACGATGCGGCCCGGTAGTGGTTTAGTTGAACGGCGCAGGACGCGGGGTCTTGGCCGAGGACGGCGGCAGCATCGGCAACTTGAAGTCCGGCTGGTCACCGGTCAGCGTGTCGAGGAACGCGACAATCTGGCTCACCTCATCGGTGCTCAACGTGCGTCCCAGTTGCAGGCGCGCCATGACGTCCACTGCTTCGCTCAGGTTCCAGTAGGCACCGTCGTGGAAGTAGGGGTAGGTCAGGGCGACGTTACGCAAGGTCGGCACCTTGAACATCATCCGGTCCTGATCCTTGCCGGTCAGGCCGGCCACACCCTGGGCCGGGTTCTTGGTGGCATAGGGTTCGACCATGCCCATTTTCTGGAAGGTACTGCCGCCTACTGCCTCGCCGTTGTGGCACGCCACGCAGCCGATGCTCTTGAACAACTGGTAGCCTTGCGCCGCCGTGGCGCTGATGGCTTTTTTATCGCCCAGCAGCCAGCGGTCGAACGGGGCGTTGGGGGTGACCAGGGTTTCTTCAAAGGCAGCGATAGCATTGGTCACATCGTCGAACTGGATGCCGTCATCGCCATACACCTTCTTGAACGAAGCCTGGTACTGCGGGATCGAGCGCAGTACGTCCACGGCCAGGTCATGGGTGAAGCCCATTTCGCCAGGATTGGAAATCGGGCCGCCGGCCTGTTCCTGCAACGTTGCCGCGCGCCCATCCCAGAACTGCGCGACGCTCATGCTGGAGTTGAGCACCGTTGGGGAGTTGATCGGCCCCTGGTGCCAGTTGTGCCCGATGGAGGTGGGCAGATTGTCGCTGCCGCCCATGCTCAGGTTGTGGCAGGAGTTGCAGGAAATAAAGCCGGACTTGGACAAGCGTGGGTCGAAGAACAATTGCTTGCCCAACTCGACCTTATTGGCATCGGTGATCTTCGCCGGCTGTACCGGCAGTATGGGCTCATTGGCGGCGGCGGCCCCCCAGGCCTCGCCGCCCAACATCAATCCGAACATCAGCATCAACGGTCTGTACATGGTGCGCTCCCCACAGGCTTATAGTTTTAATAACCATGTGCTCTGCATGGGCAAATCGCCATGATCCAGGTCAATCGAACCGCCTAGGGGGTTTTCGCCAGCATCGTTTCGGCGCCTTGCTCACGCACCCAGAACAGCGTCGCTCCCGCTACCGCCGCCGGCATCATCAGCAGGTTGACCACCGGCACCAGCAACACCAGGTAGACAATCCCGCCGAAGCTCATGCTCTGCCAGCGCTTCTGGCGCAGCCAGGCGAGCATTTCGTTCCAGCCCAGTTTGTGGTTGTCGGCCGGGTAGTCGATGTACTGGATCGCCATCATCCACACCCCGAACAGCAGCCACAGCGGCGCGGCAATCAAGTTGACCACCGGGATGAAGGACAGGATGAACAGGCCGATGGCCCGGGGCAGGAAGTAGCCCAGCTTGCGCATTTCCCGGGCCAGGGTGCGCGGGACCATGGCGAACAGCTCGGCCCAACTGAAGGCCGGGAAGTCATCGGTGCCACGCACCACCACTTCGACTTTTTCGGCGAGAAAACCGTTAAAGGGCGCGGCGATGATATTGGCGAGCATGGTGAAGCTGAAAAACACCATGAATGCCACCAGCAGCACGAACAGCGGCCACAGGATGTAGCTGAGGAAACTCAACCAACTGGGCAACGTCGGCATCAGGGTATCGACCCACAGGCTGAACTGATGGCCAGCAAAATAGATCAACCCGACGAACAGTATCAGGTTGATCGCCAGGGGCAGCAGGACGAACAGGCGCAGGCCTGGGCTCAAGACCAGTTTCAGGCCTTCACGCAGGTATTGTGGGCCTGACAGAACGGGGGCGGGCATGGATAACTCCGGGCAAAAGGGCGAACGCGCCGACCTTACCGGCTTTGCGGATACGGTGAAAGCACGGTCAGCAGGCCGACATTAACGGTAACAAACATGTTGATTAATAGGTGTCACCGAATAGAGACCGCCTATGAGCTGGATTGTTATTCCGTATTTCCTTAATCTTGCCCCCCTCTATACGCTGCACCCATTATTTTCAGGGCCTGCGAGTTCAAGCCTTCCCCAAGTGCTTCGCGGTCCTTTTTTATTCCAGCCGCTCTGTAGTCCGGGCGGTCGATAGGAGTGAGTCATGTCTGATACCCGTCATTCGCGAGTGATTATTCTCGGTTCCGGCCCTGCCGGTTACAGTGCCGCGGTCTACGCGGCCCGGGCCAACCTCAAGCCGTTGCTGATCACCGGCATGCAGGCGGGTGGTCAGTTGACCACCACCACCGAAGTCGACAACTGGCCGGGCGACGTCCACGGCCTGACCGGCCCGGTGCTGATGGAGCGCATGAAGGAACACGCCGAGCGTTTCGAGACCGAAATCGTCTTCGACCATATCAATGCCGTGGACTTCTCGAAAAAGCCCTACAGCCTGACCGGCGACAGCGGCGTCTACACCTGCGATGCGCTGATCATCGCCACCGGCGCCAGCGCCCGTTACCTGGGCCTGCCATCGGAAGAAGCGTTCATGGGCAAGGGCGTTTCGGCCTGCGCGACCTGTGATGGTTTCTTCTACCGCAACAAGCCGGTAGCAGTGGTCGGTGGTGGTAACACCGCCGTGGAAGAGGCGCTGTACCTGGCCAACATCGCCAGCACCGTGACCCTGGTTCACCGTCGTGAAACCTTCCGTGCCGAGAAGATCCTGATCGACAAGCTGCATGCGCGGGTTGCCGAAGGCAAGATCATCCTCAAGCTCAACGCCACTCTGGATGAAGTCCTGGGCGACACCATGGGCGTGACCGGTGCACGCCTGAAAAACAACGATGGCAGCTTCGACGAGCTGAAGGTCGACGGCGTGTTCATCGCTATCGGCCACACTCCGAACACGTCGCTGTTCGAAGGCAAGCTGACGGCCAAAGACGGTTACCTGGTTGTACAGGGTGGTCGTGAAGGCAACGCCACTGCGACTAACATCGAAGGCATCTTTGCCGCCGGCGATGTGGCCGACCACGTCTACCGCCAGGCCATCACCTCGGCTGGCGCCGGTTGCATGGCGGCCCTGGATGCCGAGCGTTACCTCGACGGTTTGAAAGACGCTTCTTTCTAAGCCGTTGCAATAAAAAAACCGGCCGTGAGGCCGGTTTTTTTATGTGCGCGATTTGACGAACACCGCAATCCAATCAATGTGGGAGCTGGGTTTTAAGCTGGATCAGCGTCGGGCCAAGGGCTGTGTGTTGAATTTCACACCCGCCAGGCCATGCTCGATCAACGCGCGGATGTTGCTGTGATCTGTGCCCTCAGGCGTCGCCAACACCGAACGGTAATGCTCACCGAACGCCAGCAAAGCCTGCTGGTCGCTCAAGCCTTCTAGCAGTGCCAGGCCCAGGGTCTTGCACGAGCCTTCGTTCTGCCCGGCGGCGTTTTCCACGCCACCATTGCAGAAGGCCTGTGGCTGGTAGTCGTAGTTGGCGGCGATAAAGGCCAGGGTCTGGGCAAAGGCATGTTCGCCGCTGTCGAGGCTGGCGCGCAGGGTGTTCAGGTCAGTCATGGGGTTTTCCTTTGGCAAACGCCGCCTGTTGCTCGGCGCTGGCTTCTTGCTGGTATTGGGCTTTCCACTCGGCGTACGGCATGCCGTAGACCACTTCGCGGGCGTCATCGAGGCTGATCTCGATCTGGCGTTCGTCGGCCTCGGCCTTGTACCACTTGGACAGGCAGTTGCGGCAGAACCCGGCGAGGTTCATCAGGTCGATGTTCTGTACGTCCTTGCGGCTGTCCAGGTGTGCAACCAGCCGGCGGAAGGCCGCCGCTTCGAGTTCCAGGCGTTGTTGGTCGGTCATAGGGTTCACGTAGATTCAGGGGGTTAACGGCTGGCTGCCAGGGTAATCGAAACCGACTCGGCAAAGCGCAGCGCATGGGGCTTGTCGACTTCGACTTCGGCATACAGCACCGATTCATTGCTCATCACCAGGTCCAGCAACTCCTGGGTCAGGCGCTCAAGCAGGGCAAAGCGGTTGCCCTCGACGTGGGCGATGATGGCCTTGGTGATGGTGCGGTAGTTCAAGGCGTGGTCGATATCGTTGTCGCGCACGGCGTCTTGTGCGGCATACAGGATGGTCAGGTTGATCAACACATCTTGCTTGTTGAGGATCTCATCCTCGTTGATGCCAATGAAGGTGCGCAGACACAGGTCCTTGACCCGGATACGCGCCATACCTGGTTGAAGTTGTGGCATTGCTACTTGCTCCGTCCAATCAATTGCAGGAACCCCACGCGGCTGGTGTTCGGGTTTACTTGACATGCCGCCCGCCATTGACGGTCAGGGTGGTGCCGGTCACATAAGGGTTGTCCAGCAGGTAACGCAGGCTCTGGTAAATCACTTCGGCGCCGGGCTCGATACCCAGTGCTGACTTGGCCAGGACCTTGGCGCGATAGGCCGCGTCGTCGCCGTCGTTGAACATCACCATGGCTGGCGCGATGCCATTGACCTTGATCCGGGGCGCGTATTGAGCGGCGAAGGACAGGGTCAGGCTGTCGAGCCCGGCCTTGGTGGCACAGTAGGCGATGTGCTGGCGGCTACCCTTGCGGGTCACGTCGTCGCTGATATGCACAATGTCGGCTGGCGTCGAGTGTCTTAGCAAGTCAGCACAATGCAGGTTGATCAGGTACGGCGCAAGCATGTGCACACTGAACATATCGATAAAGGCGTTGGCCTCGTCCCCCGGTGTTTCTGCGGCCCAGGTCGAGGCGTTGTGGATGATCGCCCGCAGGCTGTCGGTATGGGTCTTGAGTTCGCTGATGAACGCCAGGATACCGGCCTCGCAGGAAAAATCGGCAAATACGCCAATCGCGCCACGCTCGCGCAAGGCCTGCACGCCGGGACGTTCACTGCGATAGCTGAAGATCACCGGCTGCTGTTCATCCAGCAGGCGCAGGGCACAGTGCAGGCCGACACGTTGGCCGGCGCCGGTGATCAGGATCGGGGCGGGGGTGGAGGTCATGGCAGGCTCGGGTCGCGGGCAAGCCAAAACTATACCAGCGACCGGCCTGTAGCGGACCGGCTTAAACGGTTGCTTCGGCAGGTTTTACCCGTCGCGGGGCCGGATTGAGCCAGCCTGCCAGCAAATGGGTCGACAGCGGAATGAACAGATAGACCATCAAGGGCGTCAGGGCCAGGGTGCTGACCAGCACGCGGCTGAACAAGCCCAGTTCGGCCAATAGCGGTTCCAGGCCGAAGTTGAACAGCAGCGACACCGGGAAAAACGCCAGCCAGATCGCCACGGCCTGTTTCCAGCGCGGTGGGCGCTGGCCCGCCGCACCAAACCAGCCTTCCATGCCGCTGACGCGATGCTCCATGGGGTCTGCGAACAATTCGCTGCCGCGCCCGAGCCAGGCGCTGCGCGAGGCAGAGAACTCCCAGGCATGCAGGGTCTGCTCGTCGGCGAAGCGGAAGATGATCTGGAATTCGCCACCGTCGGCAGGCGGTGCAAGCACGCCTGAACCCAGGTAGCCGGGGAAGTCAGTGGCCAGTTGCTCGCCTTCGCGCAGCCAGCTCATCATGTCCTGATAACGGCCTTGGGCCGCGCGGCGCGCAACCATCAAGGTGACGGGGAGGGTAGACATTGTGTATCTCCGAATGTGTGGGGGCGCTGCACCGGGTAGGTGGCGTCCCTGGCGAGGCCGCAGGGTAGGGCGGCGACGCAAAAAAACAGGCAAGGATTATTCCTGATTTGACGAAATACGCCAGCGGCATTGGACGGCTGGGCAGATCCCTTGAAAAAGACAGGTATAAAAGCGTTATATGGGATCCAACTTCGTACAAGTTTTGGTCATTCGATGCCTGTAACCACAGCCCTTTCCCCTGGTCTTGAGCATGGCGGTCTATCCGCCGCGGATGAGTTGTTCCCGATTCGTGAAGTCGCAAGATTGACAGGTATCAACCCGGTTACCCTGCGCGCGTGGGAGCGTCGCTATGGTTTGATTCAGCCGGTGCGCACCGAAAGCGGGCATCGCCTGTACACGCAGAAGGACATCGAGACCGTTCATCGCATTCTGGATTGGATCGAGCGTGGCGTGGCGGTCAGCAAGGTCGGCAAGATCCTCGCCCGGGACAATGCGCAAGTGTCTTCACTGCAGCACCTGCAGGAAGGCAGCGGCCATCACGAGTGGTCCCAGTGGCAGCAGCAGTTGCAACTCGCCATCGGCGCGTTTGATGAGCTGCAACTCGAGCGTCTGTATGGGCAGGTCTTTGCGGCGTACCCCGCTGCAGTCGCGTTCCAGGACATCCTGATGCCCCTTTGGCGTCAATTGTTGCGGCATCAGGGGCGTTTTGGACAAGCCAGCGAATGGTTGTTTTTCGACAGTTTCCTGCGTGCGCGGATTTCCCAGCGCCTGCAACTGGCCCGCGCTGGCCGCACGCCGCAGGTACTGCTGGCGGCCATTGCCGGCGAGTGCCGAGAACTGGAATTGCTGGTGGCGGGGCTCATGCTCAGTGGTGACGAACTGGCCGTTCATGTGCTGAACGTGGGCCAGCCCCTGGATGAGTTGACACTGATCTGCGAGAAGACTCGCCCGCAGGCGCTGGTGCTGTTCTCCAACCGTTCACCAACCCATGAGTTGCCCAAGCGGTTGGCGCGGTTGGCCCTGACCCTGGAGTGCCCAGTGCTGCTGGCCGGTGATGCCTCGGACATGGCAGAGCAGCCACTGGCCGGTACTGCCATCGGCTGCCTGGGCAATGAGGGACGGTTGATGCAACGGCGCTTGCAGCAGTTTCTCGGGGGAACCCTGGATACCTGAGATCAGGCATGCACTTCGGGGTGGGCCAGGCGATGCTGTTGCAGGATGAACTGGCGCAGGCGCTCGGTTTCATCCACATCGCCCTGGCTCAAGCGGTAGGCAAACAGGCCACGGGCTGTCTCGCGCTCCAGCGTGCCACGCACGGCAATCCGCTCGTAGCCGGAGGGGCTGAACCACATCGAGAAGGTCCGAGGTGGTTTGCTACGGCCACGGGCCTGCACCAGCAGGCCCTTGAATGACACTTCATGCACCCATAGCGCACCGGGCTGGCCCCTGACATTTTCCAGGGCCACCGGCTCTTCGAGCACCAGGCGCCAAGGCCGGATCATCGGTCCATCCTCGAAAATGCTCGGGACGCCCAGGCGCAGGTGCAGCGTGTGAAACTCGTCCTCTACCAATTGCAGGGGAAAGGTCATCTGCTGGTTATCGAACTGCGCCTGGATTGTCACTTGTTCATGGGCCGCCAGACGCGTGAGCAAGTCGCGGATCTGCGCGCCACCGTTGACCGTCAGGCTCGACGACACATCCCGCACATTCAGTTGCGGGTTGTGGTGCATAGTCTGGATGAAGTCCAGTTCGTCCTGCGTCAAAAGCGCGTCGCGTTGCATTGATGTGGCTCAAGGAAATGCGTGAGTGAACTGATTATCACCCTAAAGACCGTGTTTTCTAAAGTTTGTTAGATCCGCTCGTCGCTCGGAGTGCTGCCAATTCGGCTGTAAGCTGCGCCACTTGGGCTTCCAGCTGCGCCACACGCAGCTGGGCCTTGACCTGGAGCGTTACGTCTTTCTGTACGCCGACGAAATAAGTCTGCTGATCGGCCGGGTTGTAAACCGTCGATAATGACAGTTCATTCCAGAAGTGCGTGCCGTCCTTGCGGTAGTTGCGCAGGATTTCCCGGCACGCGCCGCCACTGTCCAGGGCTTCACGGATGGCCATCAGGGCTGGCTGGTCACGGTCGCCCGACTGCAGGAAGCGGCAATCCTGATAAAGGATATCGTCCAGGGCGTAGCCGGTCATGCGTTCAAAGGCCGGGTTCACGTAAATCAGCGGCTTGTCCTGGCCTTCCCGTTCCGCCACGACGATCCCGTCGTTGGAGGCGTTGACCACCATTTGCATCAGCTTGGCGTTGATCATTGAGCGATCCATGGCTTGTTTATGGAATGTTTAGTGTAAGACAACCCTCCCGGCGGCCAACTGTTAATATCCCAGGCTTTCACTCAACTACAGGATCAGATTGATGAAAGTCGCCATCCTTTCCGGCTCGGTCTATGGCACGGCAGAAGAAGTTGCCCGCCACGCCATGGATATCCTCAACGCTGCCGGTTTCGAGGCCTGGCATAACCCGCGGGCGACCCTGGCCGATGTGCAGGCCTTCGCTCCGGACGCCTTTCTGGCCGTCACTTCCACCACCGGCATGGGCGAGCTGCCGGACAACCTGATGCCGCTCTACTCGACCCTGCGCGACCAACTGCCCGCCGCCTGGCGCGGTCTGCCGGGAGCGGTGATCGGCCTGGGGGACGCCAGCTACGGCGATACCTTCTGCGGTGGCGGCGAGCAGATGCGCGAGCTGTTTGGCGAACTGGGCGTGCGCGAAGTGCTGCCGATGCTGCGCCTGGATGCCAGCGAAAGCGTCACTCCTGAAGCGGATGCCGAGCCTTGGCTGGCAGAGCTGGTCACGGTACTGCGCGGCTGATCGGGTACTCACGCAGTCACGCCTGGGCGGCTGTCGACAGATAGGCGCCCAGGCGCCAGACAAAGGCGGGGACCTGAGTGTTTGCCGCCTCTTTATTGGCGTCGCTTCTCTGGCACCACGGTGTACGAATCCGAACTATCCTCACGGTTGACTCGCTCGGTCATCAAGCTGGCTGCCAACGCAACTACGGCTACCTTGAGGTCTGACTAGACTGGCCCTTCAGTCCAAAAAAACAATAAGAACACCACCGCGTCGAGGTCATTGCCGTGAGCCTAGCCCCCGTTCAATCGACACAGAGTGTAAAAGACCAGGTCAGCGCTGCCGAATGGCAGACCCGTATCGACCTGGCAGCCTGCTATCGCCTGGTTGCCATGCATGGCTGGGATGACCTGATTTTCACCCATATCTCAGCCAAAGTGCCGGGCACCGAGGACTTCCTGATCAACCCGTTCGGGCTGATGTTCCACGAAATCACCGCCTCCAGCCTGGTCAAGGTCGATCAGGCCGGCCACAAACTGATGGACAGCCCCTACGAGATCAACCCGGCGGGCTATACCATCCACAGCGCTGTACACGAAGTGCGCCACGACGTGGTCTGCGTGCTGCACACCCACACCGCAGCCGGCGTGGCCGTATCGGCACAGAAGCAGGGCGTGCTGCCCATCAGCCAGCAGTCGCTGTTTGTGCTGTCGAGCCTGGCTTATCATGCCTACGAAGGTGTGGCGCTGAACCACGAGGAAAAGGCCCGCCTGCAAGCCGACCTGGGGCCTAGCAATTTCCTGATGCTGCACAACCATGGCCTGTTGACCTGTGGCGCGACCATTGCCGATACCTTCCTGATGATGTTCACCTTCCAGCGCGCCTGCGATATCCAGGTGCTGGCGCAAAATGGCGGGGCCGAATTGATCGCCATCGAACCGCAGATTCTTGCGGGCGCCAAGGCGATGATTGCCGGCGTGACCAAAAGCGCCCAAGGCATGGGGGGCGCATTGGCCTGGCCGGCCTTGCTGCGCAAGCTCGATAAACAAGACCCAGGATACCGACTCTGATGCCACTGGCGGAGATTCCCCTGAGTGCCTGGCGCAAGCGCGGGCAGAGTTTTGTGTTTCGCGGCCAGACCATCCGTTACTGGGTGGCCGGGCAAGGTGAGCCCTTGCTGTTGATCCACGGCTTCCCCAGCGCCAGTTGGGACTGGCACTACCTCTGGCAGCCCTTGGCCCAGCGCAACCTGGTGATTGCCTGCGACATGCTCGGCTTTGGCGACTCGGCCAAGCCCCTGGACCATACTTATTGCCTGCTGGAGCAGGCCGACCTGCAACAGGCCCTGCTGGCCCATCTGCGGATTCAGCAGCCGGTGCATGTCATGGCTCACGACTACGGCGACAGCGTGGCCCAGGAACTGCTCGCCCGGCACTACGAGGGCCGCTTTCCGCTGGCCAGTTGTGTGTTTCTCAATGGCGGGCTCTTCCCCGAGACCCACCGCGCGGCCCTGGTGCAAAAACTGTTGCTCAGCCCCTTGGGCTGGATGATCGGCCGCGCATTTGGGCGCAACGCCCTGGCCGACAGCTTCAAGCAGATCTTCGGCCCCGACACCCGCCCCAGCGAAAGCGCCCTGGATGACTTCTGGAGCCTGATCGAAAATAACGACGGCCCGCGGATCCTGCACAAACTCATCGCCTACATCCCCCAGCGCCGCCGCCAGCGCGAGCGCTGGGTGGCGGCCATGCAGCGTGGCGAGGTGCCGTTGCGGGTGATCGATGGTGAAGTCGACCCGATCTCCGGCGCGCACATGGTCGCGCGCTACCGTGAGCTGATACCTGACGCCGACACGGTGCTGCTGGCCAATATCGGCCACTACCCGCAGATCGAATCACCGGTGCAGGTGCTCAAGCACTACCTGGCGTTTCGCGAACGTATTGATCGCACTAAAGACCCCATGTGGGAAAGGGCTTGTGTGGGAGCTGGCTTGCCTGCGATGCGGACACCTCGATAAATCAGTTGCACCGAGGTGTCGGCATCGCAGGCAAGCCAGCTCCTACACGAGCCAATCATCCCCGTACCTTATTGCGCACCATTCACCCCCGCCCGTATTTATTGTGACCACACGCCCTGTGCCTGACACTCGACCCATCGTCCACTGTCTTCGCTGGAGTTCCCTATGAGTGAGTCTGTGCAGTTCCAAGATAAAGTCGTGATCGTCACCGGTGCCGGTGGCGGCCTGGGTCGTGCCCATGCGCTGCTGTTCGCCAGGCACGGGGCCAAGGTACTGGTCAACGATCTTGGCGGCTCGACTCAGGGCGAAGGTGCCAACGCCTCGGCGGCCGACCGCGTAGTGGCCGAGATCCGCGAGGCCGGCGGGATTGCCGAGGCCAACCACGACTCGGTGACTGACGGCGAAAAGATCGTGCAACATGCCCTCGATGTGTTTGGCCGCATCGACGTGGTGGTGAACAACGCCGGGATCTTGCGCGACAAGACCTTCCATAAAATGGAGGACGGCGACTGGGACCTGGTGTACCGGGTGCATGTCGAAGGCGCCTACAAAGTGACCCGTGCCGCCTGGCCGCATATGCGCGAGCAGGGTTATGGGCGGGTGATTTTCACCGCCTCGACGTCGGGCATCTACGGCAACTTCGGCCAGTCCAACTACGGCATGGCCAAGCTCGGCCTGTATGGCCTGACCCGCACCCTGGCGTTGGAAGGGCGCAAGAACAACATCCTGGTCAATGCCATCGCGCCTACCGGCGGCACGCGCATGACCGAAGGCCTGATCCCGCCGCAGGTGTTCGAAAGGCTCAAGCCCGAACTGGTCAGCCCGCTGGTGGTATACCTGGGCAGCGATGCCTGCCAGGAAACCTCCGGGCTGTTTGAAGTGGGTGGCGGCTGGATCGGCAAGACCCGCTGGGAGCGCAGCCTGGGCGTGGGCTTTGATCCCGAGGCAGGCTTTTCGCCAGAGGATGTGGCGGCGCACTGGCAGCAGATTTGTGACTTTGACGGGGCGGTCCATCCCAAGGACAACATCGAAGCCTTGAAGGAGATGATGGACAACCTGCACAAGTACAGCCTGTGATCGTTACCTGAAAAATACTCAATCCTGCGGGGCGCTGATAGCGCCCCGCTTTGTTTCAGGCATAAAAAAGGCCGCTGCATAAGCAGCGGCCGAAGTAAGACGTTGGATCAAGGAGCTACAAATCAACGTCAGTGAACACCGGTAACGGACTGAAAATACGCCTCAATCCATCAAAAACTGGCTTTCGTGAAACGGGCGGTTTGCCTTGAAAGCCCGATCAGAATAGTCCGTTGTAACAGAATGAAAAATACTGATTCAGGACAAGGACTGTTACCAAAACAACAACAGTGCCGACTCTTAGGAGCGAACTTGCTCGCGAAAAACGTTAACGATGACGCGTTGAGTCTGGTTTAACGCGGCGTCCTGAAGCTCTTCGCGAGCAAACTCGCTCCTACAGGGGGTGGGGGTTATCCATGCGCTTGATGGCGCTTCATCCACTGCGTCGATAGCCCTGCCAGCACCCAAGCTAGAGCCTGCGCTAATCCTTTCGAGTGACAAAACGAATACCTCCTTGGTGCGCTTATCGCTCCTGATGGCGGGCAGTAGGGTGAGGCCTTCTGTCACACCACCTTAGGAAGACGCATGACAAAAACAACAATGCGCGCCATCTTCAGGCCACAGGCGCTGGCCGCTGCGGTTGCTTTGGGGTGCTGCGTTCAGGCGCAGGCTGTTTCATTCAATATCGGCGAGATCGAGGGGCAATTCGATTCGTCGCTGTCGGTAGGGGCCAGTTGGGGCATGCGCGATGTCGACCGTAAGCTGGTGGGCACGGTCAATGGCGGCAGTGGCCAGGCCTCCACCGGGGATGACGGGCGCCTGAACTTCAAGAAGGGCCAGACCTTCTCGAAAATCTTCAAGGGCCTGCATGACCTGGAACTCAAGTACGGCGATACCGGTGTGTTTGTGCGGGGCAAATACTGGTACGACTTCGAGCTCAAGGACGAAGACCGCGAGTTCAAGCCGATCAGCGACCACAACCGCAAAGAGGGCGCCAAATCCAGCGGTGCGCAGATCCTCGATGCCTTCGTCTATCACAACTATTCCCTGGGCGACCTGCCGGGCACTGTGAGAGCCGGTAAGCAGGTGGTCAGTTGGGGCGAAAGTACCTTCATCGGCAACTCCATCAACAGCATCAACCCCATCGACGTCTCGGCCTTCCGCCGTCCGGGCGCCGAGATCAAGGAAGGCCTGATTCCAGTCAATATGCTGTTCGCTTCCCAGGGCCTGACCAACCAACTGACCGTGGAAGGTTTCTATCAGTTGGAGTGGGACCAGACCGTGCTGGATAACTGCGGCACCTTCTTTGGCGGCGATGTGGCGGCCGATGGCTGCACGGATAACTACACCGTCGGCAGCCCGGCGATCCGCCCGTTGCAGCCGGTCGCGGCAGCGCTCGGCCAGGGTTTTGGCGTGACCAATGAGGGGGTGATCGTGCGCCGCGCCGCCGACCGCGATGCACGGGATTCCGGGCAGTTCGGCATGGCCTTGCGCTGGCTCGGTGACGACACCGAGTACGGCCTGTACTTCATGAACTACCACAGCCGCACGCCGACCGTGGGCACCCTCACGGCCAACACCAACCTGGCGACCATCGGCAATATCATCAATGCCGCCAACCGCCTCTCCCCGGGCAGTGGCGCCGGCCTGGCGCAGAGCGTGATGCTCGGACGCGGCCAGTACTACCTGGATTACCCGCAAGACATTCGCCTGTACGGCGCCAGCTTCTCCACGACCCTGCCCACCGGCACGGCCTGGACCGGGGAAATCAGCTATCGCCCCAACGCACCGGTGCAACTCAACACCACGGACCTGACCCTGGCCCTGGTCAACCCGATTGCCGGCAATACCGTATCGCCGATCAAAAGCTCATTCGGTGCCGATAACACCGGCTACCGGCGCAAGGAAATCACCCAGTTCCAGACCACCATGACGCAGTTTTTCGACCAGGTCCTGGGCGCCGAGCGCCTGACGGTGGTGGGCGAAGCGGCCATCGTACGGGTGGGCGGGCTGGAGAACAAAACCAAGCTGCGCTATGGCCGCGACTCGGTCTATGGCCAATACGGCTTTGGCGGTGATACCGACGGCTTCGTCACGGCGACTTCCTGGGGGTATCGCGCCAGGGCGATCCTCGACTACAGCAACCTGATCGCCGGGATCAACCTCAAGCCCAACCTGTCCTGGTCCCATGACGTCAAGGGCTATGGCCCCAACGGCCTGTTCAACGAAGGCGCCAAGGCGCTGAGCGTCGGGGTCGATGCGGACTACCGCAACACCTACACCGCGAGCCTGAGCTACACCGACTTTTTTGGCGGTGACTACAACACCCTGACCGACCGCGACTTCCTCGCCCTCAGCTTCGGCGTGAACTTCTGATTCGGCTAAAAAAGAACAAGGACAATAACCATGGGTAAGATGATTTTGCAGTGCGGCGCACTGGCCCTCAGCCTGCTGGCCGCCAACGTGATGGCTGCCGTGTCACCGGAAGAAGCCGCCAAGCTTGGGGCCACCTTGACTCCGATCGGCGCGGAAAAGGCCGGTAACGCCGATGGCTCGATCCCGGCCTGGACCGGTGGCATCCCGAAAAACGCTGGTGCAGTGGACAGCAAGGGCTTTTTGGCCGACCCGTTCGCCAATGAAAAACCGCTGTTCGTGATCACCGCCGCCACGGTCGACCAGTACAAGGACAAGCTGTCGGATGGCCAGGTGGCGATGTTCAAGCGTTACCCCGAGACCTACAAGATTCCGGTCTACACCACCCACCGCACGGTCAACCTGCCCGACGACATCTACGAGTCGATCAAGCGCAGTGCACTCAACGTCAAGTCGATCAACGACGGCAACGGCCTGGAGAACTTCACCGGCAACCGCTACTACGCCTTCCCGATTCCGAAAAATGGCGTTGAGGTGTTGTGGAACCACATCACCCGTTATCACGGCGGCAACCTGCGGCGCATCATCACCCAGGCCACCCCGCAGACCAACGGCAGCTACACGCCGATCCGCTTCGAGGAGGAGGTGGCGGTGCCGCAACTGATCCCGGACATGGACCCGGCCAAGGGGGCCAACGTGCTGACCTTCTTCAAACAGTCGGTCACCGCCCCCGCGCGCCTGGCGGGCAACGTGCTGCTGGTTCACGAAACCCTCGACCAGGTGAAGGAACCGCGCCTGGCGTGGATCTACAACGCCGGCCAACGCCGCGTACGCCGCGCACCGCAAGTGGCCTACGACGGGCCGGGCACTGCGTCTGACGGCCTGCGCACGTCGGATAACTTCGACATGTTCTCCGGTGCGCCCGATCGCTACGACTGGAAGCTGGTGGGCAAGAAGGAAATGTACATTCCCTACAACGCCTACAAGCTCGACTCGCCTTCGCTCAAGTACGACGACATCATCAAGGCCGGCCACATCAACCAGGACCTGACCCGCTACGAGCTGCACCGGGTCTGGGAGGTGGTGGGCACGGTGAAGCCCAGTGAGCGGCACATCTACGCCAAGCGCCACATGTACATTGACGAAGACAGCTGGCAGGTGGCACTGGTGGATCACTATGACGGTCGTGGCCAATTGTGGCGCGTGGCCGAAGGCCATGCGCAGTTCTACTACAACCACCAGACCCCGGCCTACACCGTCGAGACCCTGTACGACATCATCGCCGGACGCTACATCGCCCTGGGCATGAAGAACGAAGAAAAAAGCAGCTTCGTGTTCGGCTTCAATGCCAAGGCGGCGGACTACACCCCATCGGCCCTGCGCGCCTCGGGCGTACGCTGATCCAATACACCCCCCTGTAGGAGCCGGCTTGCCGGCGATAGCGCCAGCCCCGGCAAAGACTATTCATCTGAGGCTCCGCCATCGCCGGCAAGCCGGCGCCTACAGGGAGGTGCCGTTCATGAGGTCCGGCTTTTTTATGCCCGGCAATCAGCCCGCTGAATACTTCTTCAACAACGCCCATTGACAGGACTACGGTAGGCCACACGCCGCATAACAATAAAAAAAGGGACGCTGTAATGACTGCCATGACCCGTCGCCTGGATCGCCCTGGATTCATGCCACGTTTGTCTTCCCACCATTTGCTGCGCCCACGCCTGGCCGAGCCGTTGCTGGCTAGCGAGGCGCGGGTCAGGTTGCTGTGCGCACCGGCCGGCAGTGGCAAGAGTGCCTTGCTGGCCGAATGTGCCCTGCGGGCCCCGGCGAGCGGCCAGGTGTATTGGCTGGCGCTCAACGGCGCGGCCCTGGAACCACTGGAGTTGTGTCAACGCCTGGCACAAAGCCTGGGCCTGGCGTTTATCGATGAAGCCACCTTGTTGCTGGACTTGAGCCGCTGGCAAGCGCCGGCCTGGCTGATGCTCGATGACTATTGCCGAGTGGCGGCACCGGCTTTGGATGCCTTGCTCGATCGGGTGCTGGCGGCCAGCAGCCCGACCTTGATCTGGTGGCTGGGTGCGCGGCGTCGGCCAGCCTGCAATTGGCCGCGTCTGCTGCTCGATGATGAGTTGTGGGAGTGCGGCACTGCGGAGTTGGCGTTCGATCAGCAGGAGATTCAGCAACTGCTCGATCATCACACAGGGACGGGACAGACCGCCGACAAGGTCCTGCAGTTTTGCGCCGGCTGGTGCGCAGGGGTGCGTATCGCCCTGCTCGAAGGCGACAGTCATCCCGACAGCGGCGCCTGGCATGGGCGTTCCCAGACCTTGCTCGATTATTTGCAACACGAGCTGTTCAGCACGTTGCCCGAAGAGTTGGAGGAAGCCTGGCGCGTACTGGCGCACTTGCCGCGTTTCAATCCGAGCTTGTGCGAGCACTTGTTCGGGTTTGGCGATGGGGCCGGTTACCTGCGCGATCTTCAGGCCCTGGGCGCGTTTATCGAACCCTGGGAAGACTCACCGGACTGGCTGCACGTCTTCACCCCCCTGGCTCAGTTGCTGCGCGACGAACCCTGGCCGGCCCGGCGTTCCTGGCACCGGCGTGCCTGCCAATGGTTTAGCGCCGCACAGGATTGGCAGGCTGCATTCGAGCAGGCACTGCTGGCTGAGGAGTACGAAATGGCCGTCAGCCTGCTGGAACATTTCAGTTTTGAAGACCTGTTCCGCCAGCAGAATGCGGTGCTGTTGTTGCGCCTGCATGAGCAACATGGTGATGAGTTGATGCTCGGCTCGGCGCAAAGGGTGGGGCTGGTCACGGCGGCCTTGCTGTTTGCCGGGCGTTTCGACCAGGCCGCGCAATGTATCGATCAACTGGCACGTTTCACGCCGCAACCCACGGCAGCCCAGCAACGGCACCTGCTGGCGCGCTGGCAGGCGCAGTGGGGGTGGCTGTTGCACCTTAATGGGGACGCGGTACCTGCGCGCGAGCATTTTCTGGAGGCGTTGAATGACTTGCCGGACAGCGCCTGGACGTCGCGGTTGATGTGCTTGTCGGGGCTGACCCAGCAAGCGCTGTTGCGCGGCGAGCTGGACGTGGCCCAGGCCCTCAACCGCGAGGCGTTGTGCCTGGCGCGGGCCAATGGTTCGTTGCTGCTGGAGGCGGTGCTGGAGCTTGATCATGCCCAACTGCTGGAACAGCGGGGCGCACCGTATCGGGCCCAGAGCCTGTTGGAAGGCGTGCAGGCGATGCTGGTGCAACAGCGCCTCAAGGCCGGGCCGTTGATGGGCCGGCTCGCCTTGCGCCGTGGGCACCTGGCATTGCGCCAGGGGCATGACACCTTGGCCCGCGAGTGCCTTGAAGCCGGCCTGGGCATGTGCTTGTACAGCCAGGACAAGCGCGTGCTCTATGGTTTCCTCGGGTTGGCGATGCTGGCGGCCAATCGTGGTGATTACGCCCAGGCGTTTATCCAGTTGCGCGACGCCGAACGCCTGATGCAGCGTCGACATGTGCCCGACACGGTGTATCGGGCCGTGTTGCTGTTGCTCAGTGGGCATTTCTGGCTGCAGCAGGGGCGAGCCGAACTGACCCAGGAAGCGGTCAGCCGGGTGCTGCGCCACTTTCACGGCCCCCAGGCCAAACAGGCCCCGCCGGCGACCCTGGAGCTGATCCCCCGGCTGGAATACCTGCTGGTGCTGGCCCAGGTCAAATTGCGCCGGGCCGAGCAGCCTATCCAGCGGCTCATGGCCCTGCTCGACACCGCCCGCGAGCGAGGCATGCAGTGCCTGGAAGTGGAGCTGCACTTGGTCTTGGGCGAGGTGGCCTGGCAGTTGGGCGAGCGAGCGCAGGCGATGTGTGCGCTGCAAACCGGGCTGGCCCTGGCGGCGCGCTGCCAGGTGCAGCAGGCCGTGCGTGAACTGCGCCTGCGTCAGCCGGGGCTGCTCAGTGAGTTGGGGCTTGAACCCCAAGAGGCGGTGGCGGCGCCAGGGGAGAACCCGCTGAGCCAGCGGGAGCTGGAAGTGTTGCAACTGATCGCCCTGGGCAACTCCAACCTGGAAATTGCCGATCGGCTGTTTATCTCGCTGCACACGGTCAAGACCCATGCACGGCGGATTCACAGCAAGTTGGGGGTGGAGCGACGGACCCAGGCAGTGGCCAAGGCCAAGATCCTGGGCCTGATGGCCTGAGCGACGGCACTACAGAGAATGGAGACCAAATGTGGGAGCGGGCTTGCTCGCGAAAGCGGTGTATCAGTCGCCGGATAAATTGACTGAAGCACCGCTTTCGCGAGCAAGCTCGCTCCCACATTTTTTGTGTGCATTCAGTAAGGGTGGGTCAGGGCTGGTAGCCCATCCGCCAACTCACCGCCTGGCTCGCCGCAAGCAATTGCCCGGCGGCGGGTCCATCTTCATCGGCATGGAACAGCGAGGTAGGCCCTACCACCGTCATCACGGCCACCACCTGTCCCATCCCATTGAACACCGGCGCCGAGAGCGCATCGACCCCCGGCATCAGCAAGCCATGGACAAAGTGCAGGCCACGTTGGCGAATCTGCTCGCAGGTTTGTGCATAGCTCTGATCGTCCGCCAGTGCATGGGCGGTACCGGTCTGGATTTCCCGGGTGCGCAGGTCCAGGGTCTCCCGCTCAGGTAGAAACGCACTGAACACCAACCCGGTGGAAGAGCTGAGCAGCGGCAGCACCGACCCCAACTGTGTCACCACCGTGACCGCGCGCACCGCCGGTTCGATATGCACCACGGTCGCGCCGTGGTTGCCCCACACCGCGAGAAAGCAGGTTTCATTCAATTCATCGCGCAACTGTGCCAGGGGCAGGGTGGCGACTTTCAGCACGTCCATGCTGCCCAGCGCCGCCAGCCCCACCCGCAAAGCCTCGCGGCCCAGGCCGTAATGGTTGGTGGCGACGTTCTGTTCGGCAAAACCCGAGGCAATCAGGGCTTGCAAGTAACGGTGGACCTTACTCGCCGGCATCTGCACATGCTCGGCCAGACGCGACAAGGACGTGGCCGGCGACAGTTCGGCCAGGGCCTTGAGGATGTCGGTGCCGACTTCGGCCGAGCGGACTTTCTGTTTACCGGTGTCGCGGGGGGCGGGCGGCTTTTCCATGGAGAGCGTATGTCCGAAAGACGAATGGCGGTCTTTATAGCTTGACGCTCGACATCGAGCAAATTACGTTATGCGTAACTGGATTACGATAAAAACAACTTCCTTACTGAGGATGATCCATGACCCTCGATTATCAATCGGGCTTTGGCAACGAATTCGCCAGCGAAGCCTTGCCAGGCGCGCTGCCGGTCGGCCAGAACTCTCCGCAAAAAGCTCCCTACGGGCTGTACACCGAGCTGTTCTCCGGTACCGCCTTCACCATGGTACGCAGCGAAGCCCGGCGCACCTGGCTGTACCGCATCCAGCCGTCGGCCAATCATCCGGCGTTCGTCAAGCTGGAGCGGCAACTGGCCGGTGGCCCGTTGGGCGAGGTCACGCCCAACCGCCTGCGCTGGAACCCGCTGGATATCCCGGCTGAACCTACCGACTTTATCGATGGGCTGGTGGCCATGGTGGCCAACGCCGGCGCCGAAAAGCCTTCAGGCATCAGCATCTATCATTACCGCGCCAACCGCTCCATGGAGCGCGTGTTCTTCAACGCCGACGGCGAGCTGCTGATCGTTCCCGAGCAGGGCCGCCTGCGCATCGCCACCGAACTGGGTGTGCTGGAGGTCGAGCCGCTGGAAATCGTCGTGCTGCCACGGGGCTTGAAATTTCGCATCGAACTGCTGGATGCCCAGGCCCGTGGCTACGTTGCGGAAAACCACGGCGCGCCGCTGCGCCTGCCGGACCTGGGGCCGATTGGCAGCAATGGCCTGGCCAACCCCCGGGATTTCCTGACCCCGGTCGCCCACTACGAAAACCTTTCGCAACCCACGCCTCTGGTGCAGAAGTTCCTCGGCGAGCTGTGGGGCTGCACCCTGGACCATTCGCCGTTGAACGTGGTGGCCTGGCACGGCAATAACGTGCCGTACAAATACGACCTGCGCCGCTTCAACACCCTCGGTACGGTGAGTTTCGATCACCCGGACCCGTCGATCTTTACCGTGTTGACCTCGCCCACCAGCGTCCACGGCCTGGCCAACCTCGACTTCGTGATCTTCCCGCCGCGCTGGATGGTGGCCGAGAACACCTTCCGGCCGCCGTGGTTCCACCGCAACCTGATGAACGAATACATGGGGCTGATCCACGGCGCCTACGATGCCAAGGCCGAAGGTTTCCTGCCGGGCGGTGCGTCGCTGCACAGTTGCATGAGTGCCCATGGCCCGGATGGCGAGACCTGTACCAAGGCCATCGCCGCGGACCTGGCGCCGCACAAGATCGATAACACCATGGCTTTCATGTTCGAGACCAGCCAGGTGCTGCGCCCGACCCGGTTCGCCCTGGACTGCCCGCAACTGCAAACCACCTACGACGCTTGCTGGGCCACGTTGCCGGCAACCTTCAACCCGAATCGGAGATAAACCATGACTCAGTCCACTCTCACCCGTAGTTGGGTGGCCTCGGCCAACGGTCACACGGATTTCCCCCTGCAGAACCTGCCCCTGGGCATCTTCAGCCTCAATGGTTCGGCAGCGCGCAGTGGCGTGGCGATTGGCGAGCATATTTTTGATCTGCAGGCCGCCCGTGACCTGTTTGACGGTGACGCGCGCCGCGCCATCGATGCCATGGCAGACGGCCAACTGAATGCTTTCTTTGAACTGGGCCGTGGCCCGCGGGTTGCCTTGCGCGAACGCCTGCTGGCACTGCTGGCCGAGGGCAGCAGCCAGCAAGCCAGGCTGCAAGCCCTGGGTGCCCAGGTGTTGCCGCTGGCCGCAGATTGCCAGATGCACCTGCCCGCGAAAATCAACGATTACACCGACTTCTACGTCGGCATTGAGCACGCGCAGAACGTTGGCAAACTGTTCCGCCCGGACAACCCCTTGCTGCCCAACTACAAGTACGTGCCGATTGGTTATCACGGCCGTGCGTCGACGATCCGTACCTCCGGCACCGAGGTGCGCCGGCCCAAGGGCCAGACCCTGCCAGCCGGCCAGACCGAACCGACCTTCGGCCCCTGCGCCCGCCTGGACTACGAATTGGAGCTGGGTATCTGGATCGGCCAGGGCAATGCCATGGGCGACTCGATTGCCATTGGCGATGCCGCCGAGCATATCGCCGGCTTCTGCCTGCTCAACGACTGGTCGGCGCGGGATATCCAGGCCTGGGAATACCAGCCGCTAGGGCCATTCCTGTCGAAAAGCTTTATCACCAGCATCTCGCCCTGGGTGGTCACGGCCGAAGCGCTGGAACCGTTCCGCAAGGCCCAGCCTGCGCGTCCGGCCGGTGATCCACAACCGCTGCCGTATCTGTTGGACACCCACGACCAGGCGGCTGGCGGCTTTGATATCGAACTGCAAGTGCTGCTGACCACCGCCGCGATGCGCGAGCAGAACCTGCCGGCCCATCGCCTGACCCTGAGCAACACCCGGCACATGTACTGGACCGTGGCGCAAATGGTCGCGCACCACAGCGTCAACGGCTGCCAGTTGCAGGCCGGCGACCTGTTTGGTTCGGGCACCTTGTCGGGCCCTGAAGCCGGCCAGTTCGGCAGCTTGCTGGAAATCACCGAAGGTGGGAAAAAACCGATCGAACTGGCCAGCGGCGAGGTGCGCAAATTCCTTGAAGACGGCGACGAAATCATCCTGCGCGCTCGCTGCACGCGGGACGGTTTTGCTTCCATCGGCTTTGGCGAATGCCGTGGCACCGTGGTTGCGGCGCGCTGAGAGGGCAGGGGCATGGAACTCTATACCTACTATCGCTCCACCGCGTCTTACCGGGTGCGTATCGCCCTGGCACTCAAGGGCCTGGACTTCACCGCGCTGCCGGTCAACCTGCTGGTGCCCAAGGGGGGCGCCAACCGCCAGCCCGAGTACCTGGCGATCAACCCCCAGGGCCGGGTACCGGCCTTGCGCACCGATGAGGGCCAATTGTTGATTCAGTCGTCGGCGATCATCGAGTACCTGGACGAACGTTATCCACAGGTGCCGATGCTCGCCAAGGATCTGGCAACCCGCGCCCACGAGCGGGCGGTGGCTTCGATCATTAGCTGTGACATTCATCCGCTGCACAACTCCAGCACCCAGAATCTGTTGCGCCAGTGGGGGCATGACGAGGCGCAATTGCTGGAGTGGATCGGGCACTGGATCAGCCAGGGCCTGGGCGCCGTGGAGCAATTGATCGGCGAGCAGGGTTACTGCTTTGGCGACCAGCCAGGGCTGGCGGATGCGTTTCTGATTCCACAGTTGTACGCGGCAGAGCGCTTCAAGGTGGCGCTGGATGGCTACCCACGAATCCTGCGGGTCGCCGCGCTGGCAGCAGAACACCCCGCATTCATCCAGGCCCACCCCGCAAACCAACCCGACACCCCCTGACCCCTGCACGAGCCGGCTTGCCGACGATGACGTTGTACCTGATACACCGCCATCGCCGGCAAGCCGGCTCCTGCACGCGGATACCCCATAAAAACAAAACAGGTACCTTGCGATGCACAATCAGATTGCCAGCTTTCGCGCGGCACTCGACGCCCGTCCGGTGTCGCGCTACCAGTGGTTGATTCTCCTGTTATTGGCGTTGCTGCTGGTGACTGATGGCTACGACGCCCAGGTGCTGGGCTACGTGGTCCCGGCGCTGGCCCAGGACTGGGGGCTGGAAAAGGCCGCCTTCGGCCCGGTGTTCAGCGCCAACCTGCTGGGGCTGACCCTCGGCTCCCTGGCCGTGACGCCCCTGGCTGACCGCTTCGGTGTACGCCGCATTTTGCTCGCTTGCGTCTTGATCTACGCCAGCCTCACGGTGCTGATGGTATTTGCCAACTCCCTGAACACGCTGATGGCCGCGCGGTTTATCTGTGGCATTGGCATGGGCGGCGCGATGCCCAGCGCCATGGCCTTGATGTCGGAGTACTCGCCGCCGCGCATGCGCACCTTGATGGTGACGTTGGCGGCCTGTGGCTTTTCGTTCGGAGGGGCTGCCGGCGGCTTTGTGGCGGCAGGCTTTATCGACAGCTTCGGCTGGCAGGCGGTGTTCCTCGCCGGTGGCGTGACGCCGTTGCTGTTGTTTCCATTCCTGGTATGGCTGTTGCCTGAATCCCTGCCGCGTTTGTTGCGTGATGCACCGCCCTATGCGCGCCTGCAAAAAGTCACGGCGCGCATGCTGCCCGGTTGGCAGGCACCGGCGGCCAGCGAAGAACAGAATCGCCAGGAGCAGGACAGCAAACTGACCGTGGTGGAGTTGTTTCGCAATGGTTATGCTCGGCCGACGCTGCTGATCTGGTCGACCTTTTTTGTCAGCCTGATCCTGCTGTATTTCATGATCAGTTGGTTGCCGTCACTGCTGCTGGAAAGTGGCATGGCCTTGAATAAAGCCAACCTGGTGACGTCGATGTTTCTGTTTGCCGGCACCGTGGGCGCAATTGGCATGGCCTGGTTTGCCGACCGCCTGAAAAGCAAAGTGCGCCTGCTTTCCGTTGTGTTGGCGGCGGCGGCGGTGTGCACCATTCTGCTGGGGCTCAACCATGACAACCCGCGTTACCTGGTGGCGTTTGTGTTTGCAGCGGGCTTTTGCATCATCGGCGGCCAGTTGACCCTCAATGCCTTTGCCAGCAACTTCTACCCGGCCCATGTGCGGGCCACGGGCACGGGCTGGGCACTGGGTGTCGGGCGGTTTGGTTCGATCCTCGGGCCGCTGTTTGGCAGCATGCTGCTGGCGATGCACGTGCCGGTGCAGCAGATTTTCTTTTTTTGCGCGATCCCGGCAGTGATCGCCGCGTTGCTGATCATTCAGGTGCGCACGCCGCAAGCCAAGCCTCCCCTAAAGGTCTGAGGCCCGTCACATGCAGGGGCCGGCTTGCCGGCTCCTCCTAGTGCACCACCGCGCCAGGTGGCAGGTGGCCCAGGCGTTCAGTCAGTCTCAGCCGCTGCACCGGGTCCTCGCTGAGCAGCAGCGCATGCTCCAGATCAAAACGCTCGGCATTCGGGCAATCCAGGTGCTTATACAGGCTGGCCCGCGCCAGATAGTCGGCGGCATTGGCGTCGCCCAGCTCCAGCACTCGTTCGGCGTCGATCAGCGCCGCCAGGTGATTGTCATTGGCCAGGTGCAGTTGCCGCAGGTTGCGCGACAGCCGTTGCAGGATCAGCCGCGGCTCAGCGCTACGCAGGTGTTCGGCTTGCAGCTTGAGAGTGGGGCCGTACTGGCGTTGCAGCAATTCGCGGCAGTCGTTGGGGTACAGTCGCCGCCCGCCACAAGGGTCGAGCAAATGGTCGGCGCCATTTACCCGTAGCAGAAAGTGCCCCGGAAAGTTCACCCCGACCATGGGGATCTCCAGGCGTCGTGCCAACTCCAGGGCAATCAGGCCCAGGGCCAGGGGCTGCCCGCGCTGGCGTTGCAAGACCTTGTCCAGCAGTGCGGCGGCAGGGCGCAGCGGGGTGAAGTCGTCCTGGGCGAACCCCAGCTCATTCATCATCCGCAGCAATGGCTGGCCCAGCTCATCGGCGGGTAGCAAAGGCATGCGGAGGCTGACCTGCTGTTGCAGCACAGCAACGTCAGCCAGGATCGCCCGTGGGGCCACCGCAGGGTCGTGCTCGGCAGCGATCCATAACGCCGCTTCAAACAGCGCCGGTGGCGAACGGTGCAGGCAGTCGAAAAAGGCTTGGCGGGGATTCATTGCATTCTCCGTCGGATGTCTCGTTTTAGCCTTGCAGAGAACTTTCGTCCAGCTTCTTGAGAATCAGCCTACTTGTTTATGTCACAAAGCCTGAAATTGCGGCCGGCTTATTCCCGCGTGCTCCGGCAATCTTTTACCGGCGGCCTATACTTGGCGACTACAAGAAGTGATTCGGGAGCTTGACGATGTTTGCTCTCATGCACAGCACCCGCCTTGAATCCCTGCACCTGAGCGTTGACCCGGTGACCGGGCTGAAGGCGGTCATTGCCATTCACAGCAGTCGCCTGGGGCCGGCGCTGGGCGGCTGTCGCTACCTGGCTTACCCCGACGACGAAAGCGCCGTGGCCGATGCTGCACGCCTGGCCCAAGGCATGAGCTACAAAGCCGCGCTGGCCGGTTTGCCGGTGGGCGGCGGCAATGCGGTGATCATCCGCCCCGCCCATGTGGAAAGCCGCGCCGCATTGTTCGAAGCCTTCGGCCGGTGTATCGAGCAACTCGATGGCCGCTACATCACCGCTATCGACAGCGGCACCTCTGTGGCCGACATGGACTGCATCGCCCAGCACACCCGCTTTGTCACCAGTACCACCGCCGCCGGCGACCCATCACCCCATGCGGCCATGGGCGTATTCGCCGGGATTCGCACCGCCGCCATGGCCCGCCTGGGCAGCGACAACCTGGAAGGTCTGCGTGTGGCGATCCAGGGCCTGGGCAATGTCGGCTACGCCCTGGCTGAACAACTGCACGCCGCTGGCGCCGAACTGCTGGTGAGCGATATCGACCCTGGCAAAGTGCAACTGGCCATGGAACAGCTGGGGGCTCACCCGATTGCCAACGACGCCTTGCTCAGCACCCCGTGCGACATTCTCGCGCCCTGCGGGCTGGGCGCTGTATTCAATCGCCAGAGCGTCGCCCAACTACGCTGCGCCGCCGTGGCCGGCTCTGCCAGTGCGCAACTGACTCACCTGCAAGTGGCCGACCAGTTGGAGGCGCGTGGCATCCTCTACGCGCCGGACTACGTGATCAACTCCGGCGGCCTGATCTACGTCGCCCTCAAGCACGGTGGCGCGGACCTGGCGACCATCACCGCGCACCTGTCCAACATCGGCACGCGCCTGACCGAAATCTTCGGCCACGCCCAAGCCGAAAAACGCTCTCCCGCCCGAGTGGCCGATGAACTGGCCGAGCGGTTGCTGTACGCCTAGCACTGATTAAAAAGGCCCTGAATCGATGATTCAGGGCCTGTTCAATTCGGGCTTTATTCCGCCGCCGGGTTCAGCAACTCGGACAACGCATCCGGTTGGCTCTTGAACGCCTTGGCAAACACATCGCGATTCTTCGCCATGTAGATCCCGGCTTCCTCCACCTGCTGCTCGCTCAGGGACGGCACGGCTTTTTGCAACACTTCTGCGAGCAACTCAGCGAGTTCAAGCATCTTGTCATGACGGTCAGCTTCGGCTTTATCCATGAACAAACGCTCCAGATCTCGGCTGCTGCGGTATACCACTTCGACGGCCATTCACCACCTCACATGCCTTCACGATAGTTGTCTATTGCGATTACTGTATTTATATACAGTTAAAAGGATAAGCCAATCCAGGGGGTTTGGGTAGCAGCTTTTTAATGTAGTCGGGAAATGGGGTTTGTCAGGTGTCCGGGTGCCGCAGTCGTAAGCTGCGAAGGCAAGATAAGTGCCTCATGTCATTCCACCATCATCTCATTCAGCAATCTGTGGCCTTCTTTCTGCATGCAGAGAAATCGTCATGCCAAACGGGCATCATCCACCCGGGCCGAAGCATGGCGTAGGCAATGGCATACAGTTGGCTATTTTTTAAACAGTGGTGGTGAGTAATGACAGAAATGAAGTGGGCCGACAAAGTGCGCAAAAGCTTGCATGCGAGTGCAGATTCCCTGGGCAACCTGGCGGTGGAGGCGTTTCACTACCTGGCGCTTTTTGGTATCGGTGCTATCACCGCCTATGCGGCAATAATGACCTTTATCGACATGTTGCAAAAAGGCGGCATCAGCGTTGATGACATCCTGCTGCTGTTTATCTACCTGGAGCTGGGCGCCATGGTGGGGATCTATTTCAAGACCAACCACATGCCCATCCGCTTCCTGCTCTACGTGGCGATCACGGCATTGACCCGCCTGCTGATTGGCGACGTATCCCACCACAACGCCCCGGACCTGGGGATCATCTACCTGTGTGGCGGGATTCTGTTGTTGGCATTCGCCATCCTGGTGGTGCGTTTTGCCTCGTCGCGCTACCCATCGGTCAAGGACAAGTCCGAGTCCTGAGTCAGAACCCGGCCGTGATCGGCGGCCGGTTGCTCGGCCGGCGCTGCAACAGCTTGTGGCTGTCGCCGTCGGTCATCACCGCCAAAATCTCCATGGCGCTGTGCCCCTGTTCAATGGCAATGCCCAATTGCACGCTTTGCACCAGGCGTTTGAGCCGTTGCGGGTCGTTGCGTTGTTCGGCGCTGATCATGCGTTTGGCAACCACGCCGCTGTCGTCGGAGAGGGTCAGCATGATGCTGCCGTCCAGGCGCTGGATGCTCAGGTTGACCCGGTATTGGGGGGTGAACGTGTCGGTGATCAGTTGAAAAGGATTGTCCATGGTGCGTTACCGCCTGATAAGAACATGCACTGATTGACGACCGGTATCGGGATTGGTTCGTGTTGCCTGACCACCGGTCACAAGCTCCGTTTTCCTTCCAAGGGGTGTACAGCAAAGGCCGTGCCGTACAAGAATCTTTCAGACAACGAACTGCCCCTGTGGGAGCGGGCTTGCCCGCGATTGCGGTGGATCAGCCAACCATTCAGTGACTGACATACCGCCATCGCGGGCAAGCCCGCTCCTACAGGGTGATCTGTTTCAGGGCACCAGCGAAAAAATGACCGCAGACAGCGCAATCAACCCCACCAACACCACAAACACATTCGACACCTGGCCCGAATACTGGCGCAGCGATGGCACGCGGCGAATCGCATACATTGGCATCAGGAACAGCAGGCACGCGATGATCGGCCCACCGAGGGTCTCGATCATGCCCAGGATGCTTGGGTTGAACGTGGCGACAGCCCAGCAGCTGAGGATCATGAACACGGCGGTGCAACGCTCCAGCCAGCGCGCCGACAGGGTGCGGTTGCGCCCGCGCAGGGATTTGACGATCAGGCCCTGGAAGCCTTCGCTGGCGCCGATGTAGTGGCCGAGGAAGGACTTGGTGATGGCCACCAGCGCGATCAGCGGCGCCGCGTAGGCGATGACCGGGGTCTGGAAGTGGTTGGCCAGGTAGGACAGGATCGAGATGTTCTGTGCCTTGGCGGCAGCGAGGTCGGCGGGTGACAGGGCCAGGACGCAGCTGAAGCAGAAGAACATCACCGTCAGTACCATCATGCCGTGAGCCATGGCCAGGATGCCGCTGCTCTTGCGTTCGGCTTGGGCACCGTACACGCGTTTCTGGTCAACGGCGAAGGCCGAGATGATCGGCGAATGGTTAAACGAAAACACCATCACCGGAATCGCCAGCCACAGGGTATTGAAGAAGGTCGGCAGGGGCATGCCTTCGCTTGCGGAGGCGAAGAACGCGCCGTTCCAGTTGGGGATCAGGCTCAGCGCCAGTAACAGCAAGGCGGCGACAAATGGATAGACCAGCACGCTCATGGCCTTGACGATCACGCCCTGGCCGCAGCGCACAATGGCCATCAGGCCGAGGATCAGCACCAGGGACAGGATCGCCCGTGGCGGCGGGGCCATTTGCAGTTGGTGTTCCATAAAGCTGCCGAGGGTGTTGGTCAGCGCGACGCTGTACACCAGCAGGATCGGGAAGATGGCGAAGAAGTACAGCAAGGTAATCAATTTGCCGGCGCCGACGCCGAAATGTTCTTCCACCACGTCAGTGATGTCGCCGGATTTGCCCGACAGCACAAAGCGCGTCAACCCACGGTGGGCGAAGAAGGTCATGGGGAAGGCCAGCAGCGCCAGCACGATCAGCGGCCAGAAGCCGCCGACCCCGGCGTTGATCGGCAGGAACAGGGTGCCAGCACCGATGGCGGTGCCGTAGAGGCCCAGCATCCAGGTGGTGTCGTGTTTGCTCCAGCCCGTTGTCACGGTGTGTTCTACAACAGGATTTCCGGCAGCAGGTGTACGTACATCGGTCATCGTTATTGCCTCGTTATTATTTTTGCGCGGGCTCACGTAGGGGGCGGGTAGTCGTGCTCCTCAGCACTCCACCCAACTGACCGCCAGGCCGCCCCGTGAAGTTTCTTTGTATTTGTCATGCATATCGGCGCCGGTATCGCGCATGGTGCGGATCACCCGGTCGAGGGAGATGAAGTGCTTGCCGTCGCCGCGCAGGGCCATTTGTGTGGCGTTGATGGCTTTGACGGCGGCGATGGCGTTGCGCTCGATACAGGGCACCTGAACCAGGCCGCCCACCGGGTCGCAGGTCAGGCCAAGGTTGTGCTCCAGGCCGATTTCGGCGGCGTTTTCCAGTTGCTCCGGGGTGGCGCCGAGAATATCGGCCAGGCCAGCGGCGGCCATGGCGCAGGCTGAACCGACTTCGCCCTGGCAGCCGACTTCGGCGCCGGAGATCGAGGCGTTTTTCTTGCACAGGATGCCGACGGCGGCGGCGGCCAGGAAGAAATTCACCACGTCGTCATCGCACGCGTCGGCGTTGAATTTCATGTAGTAGTGCAGCACTGCCGGGATGATCCCGGCCGCGCCATTGGTCGGCGCAGTGACCATGCGCCCACCGGCGGCGTTTTCTTCGTTGACGGCGAGGGCAAACAGGTTGACCCACTCCATGGCCGAGAGGGTCGAGGTGATCACATTCGGTTTGCCGATTTCCAGCAGGCTGCGGTGCAGTTTTGCCGCGCGGCGTGGCACATCCAGGCCACCGGGCAAGATGCCTTCATCGCGTAGGCCTTGTTCGACGCACTCGCGCATGACCGACCAGATGTGCAGCAGGCCGCTACGGATTTCTTCGTCGCTACGCCAGGCGCGTTCGTTGGCCATCATCAGTTCGCTAACCCGCAGGCCATGCTTGTTGCACAGGGCCAGCAGTTCGACGGCGCTGGAAAAGTCGTAGGGCAGTTCTACGTCGCTGGTGGGAGCAATACCCGATTCGGCTTCCGCTGCCTCGATAATGAAACCGCCGCCTACCGAGTAGTAGGTCTGCTCGCTCAACAGGCCGTTTTCCCCGTAGGCATGCAGGGACATGGCATTGGGGTGGTAGGGCAGGCTTTCCTCCAGCAGCAGGAGATCGTGCTGCCAGTTGAAGGCAATTTCTTGGGTGCCGCCAAGCAACAACCGGCCGGACTCATGCAACTGCTGGATACGCGGCCCGATCGAGGTCGGGTCAACCCGATCTGGCCATTGGCCCATCAACCCCATCACGCAGGCACGGTCGGTGGCATGGCCTACGCCGGTGGCGGAGAGGGAACCGTACAGGCGCACTTCCACGCGCCGGGTTTGCTCCAGCAATTGTTGGTCGGTGAGGGACTGGGCGAAGGTTGCCGCCGCCCGCATGGGGCCTACGGTATGGGAGCTGGACGGGCCGATGCCCACCTTGAATAGATCAAAAACGCTGATAGCCATGCTAAAGCCTTACAAGCTATGGAGTAGAAATCGCTGCCATGTTTTGTAGGACAAGCGGAAGTGGCGCGATACTGAGCCTCTGGATCGGCACTGACCAACGAATTATCCTAAGACACCCTTTAGCAGGACTAAACCCTATGGCCCGCCCGCTTCATGCCCAGACCTATGTCTGGTTGCACGTATTCGCCTGCGCTGCACGGCATTTATCCTTTACCCGCTGCGCTGAAGAACTGCACATCACGCCGGGGGCGGTCAGCCAGCAGATTCGTCAATTGGAAGAGCGCTTGGGCTTTCGCCTGTTTCATCGCCGGGCGCGCGGCGTGGAGTTGAGTGCAGAGGGGCAGCGGCTGGCGATCACGGTGAGTGAGGCTTACGGCAGCATCGATGCCGAGTTGCAACGCCTGGATGCGGGGATGATCAGCGGCACCTTGCGCCTGCGCTCCATTCCGTCCTTTCTTGGCAAGTGGCTGACGCCGCGCCTGCCGCGTTTGCAGCAGCGTTTCCCGGATATCCAACTGCGCCTGGTGGCTGAAGACAGCAGCATTGCCCTGCACGAAGGTGACTTCGACCTGGCCATCGACCTCAACGACGGCAGCTATCCGGGTTTGTTATCCACAGCCCTGCTCGATGAGCAGATCTTCCCGGTGTGCGCGCCGAGCCTGTTGCGCGGACGGCCGCCGCTGCATGGCCCGGCCGACCTGGTGCATTTCCCGCTGTTGCACGACATCACCGCCTGGCGTGGGAGTTATGAATACGCTGAGTGGGAGTTTTATCTGAATGCTATCGGCTATCACCAGGCTGACGTGCGGCGCGGGCATACCTTCAACCGCAACCACCTGACCATTGAGGCGGCCATTGCCGGCATGGGCGTAGCGATTGCCCGACGTACCCTGCTCAATGATGAATTGGAACGTGGCACCCTGATCGTGCCGTTTGGCCTCGCGGTGCCAAATCACAAGCGTTATGTGCTGCTCTACGCACCAGGCGCGCTGAACCACCCCGGCGTGCGTGCGGTGCATGACTGGCTGGTGGAAGAGGCGGGGATTTTTCGCGGATTGCACCCCTTGGGAGAGGGGCAATTGTGAGGATTTACTGAGGTAGGAGGGTGTACCCAACTCCCGACGATAACAGCGCTTCGGGAGGTTGTCAGACTTAATTTGTAATGTAGGATTTATCTTTGCAAAGGGGTTGAATTGTTCCGTCAGGTGCTCAATTGTGTAATCAAGAGGTCATGGTTTCACCGCATCGGTGTTGCAGTTGTGACCTCTGGCGAGCTAGCTGAAATAAGGGAAACACTATGCAAATCCAAGTCAACAGCGACAACCATATTGAAAGCAGCATCCGACTGGAGGAGTGGGTACGTACTACCATTGAGAGCACGCTCGAACGTTATGAAGAAGACCTGACCCGTGTTGAGGTCTACCTGCGCGATGAAAACGGCGACAAGCCGGGGCCCCACGATTTGAGTTGCCGCCTGGAAGCGCGGCCAAAGGGTCATCAACCTATTTCTGTCATTCATAAAGCCGATACCCTGGAGCAAGCGATCGACGGGGCGGCCACCAAGCTGGATAACGCGCTGGAGCATCTGTTCGGCAGACTGCAAGGCAAGCCGCGTGCAGAGAAGCGCACGCCAAACAACCAAGTCGACGATGCCGGGCTTGAAGAGGAATTCCTGGAAAACGAACAGGCTGCGCTTAACAGCTGATGGCTGAGCGTTTTTCAACCCCATACAAAGCGGGCCTGCAGATGCAGGCCCGTTTTTGTTTGTGCTTACTGTGCACTTAAATGTAGGAGCCGGTCGTTAGAACGCAACTGAGGTCTGCACATACACCGTCCGTGGCTCGCCCACGTATTTGCCCTTGTTGTTATCGTCAAACGAGCGGGTGTAGTACTGGGTGTTGAAGATGTTTTTCACCCCTACCGCCACGTTCAAATCCGACAACTGCGGGCCGAAGTCGTACGCCGCGCGGCTGCTGAACAACATATAGCCGGGGATGCGCCCGGTGCTGCCATCGGCACTTTCGGCTCGGGTGTTGGCGTTGTCGGCGAACTGGCTGCTCTGGTAGGTGCTGTCCAGGTTCAACTTCCATTGACCTTCGGTGTAGCCCACGCCCAGGGTGCCTTTGTGCTTGGACGAGAAGGGCACGCGGTTGCCTTTGTTCGGGCCGTCTTCACGGATGGTTGCATCGACATAGGCGTAGCTGGCGTACACATCAAAGCCGGCCAGTGCCGGGCTCAAGCCGTCGAGGGCATAGTTGAGGCTGGACTCGATGCCCTGGTGCCGGGTTTCGCCACGGGCGATCACCGAGTCGTTGGTCTGGTTGCTTTCATACTGGTTGTCAAAGTTGATCAGGAACGCGCCGATCTCTGCACGCAGCGCACCATTGTCGTAGCGGGTGCCGACTTCCCAGGTGCGGGCCTTTTCCGGCTTGACCGCGCCACTGCTCACGCGGTTTGGCATCTGGCTGTACTGCACGCTGCCGAAGGAGCCTTCGGTGTTGGCGTAGAGGTTCCAGTCGTCAGTCAGGTGATAGAGCACGTTCAACGCAGGCAAGGCGGTGTTGTAGTCGCCCTTGTATTTGACGTCGGTCAGGTTGTTGGTCTGCTGGGACTTGATCATTTCGTAGCGGATACCGGGGGTCACGGTCCACTTGCCGATATCGATCCGGTCATCGACGAAGAACGCATTGGCTTCGGTGCCGCCGCGGGTGTCGCGGTCGTTGCGGCTGTCGGTGTTGGGCAGTTGCTGGTTGGCACTGATCGGCGTGCGGTAGCGCAACTCGTGCCCGGCTTCGTTGATGTAGCGATAGCCTACGCCCACTTCGTGGCTGGTCGGGCCAAGGTCGAAGCCTTGGGCCAGGCGCGTTTCCAGGCCGCGTACCCAATACTCGCGCGGCGACAGCGAAAGGAAGCTGCCCTGATCCAGATAGCCGCTGCGCAAGGTCTTGGTGAAGAAGCTGTTGACAGTGAATTCCCGGCGATCTTCCTGGTAGCGATAGCCCACGTTGAACATCGTACGGCGACCCCAGAATTTGTCGTAGGGGCGAGTGGATTGATATGGGTCGGCCTTGTAGGCCGCAGTGCTCAAGCCGCCAGGCATATCGGCCTGACCTTCGTAGTACTGGGCCATGGCATTGAAGCTGTTGGCTTCGTCCAGTTGGTAGTGGCCCTTGAGGATCAGGTCGTCGATTTGTGTGTCGCTGTGTTCGCGCCAGTCACCGCCGCGGGTGCCGGAATACAGGATCGCACCACCCAGGCCGTTGTCGGCGGTGCCGCCTGCCAGCAGGTTGCCGGTAGTCTTGAAACCATCATGGCTGGAGGACGGGCTGGTCTCGGTCTGCAGGCCCCCCTTGACGGTCGGTGCATCGGGAATCGCCCGGGTCACGAAGTTGACCACGCCGCCGACGTTTTGCGGCCCGTAACGCACCGCGCCACCGCCGCGTACCACGTCCACTGCATCCATGTTGCCCATGCTGACCGGCGCGAATGACAGCTGCGGTTGGCCGTAGGGTGCGAACGGTACCGGAATGCCGTCCATCAATACTGTCGAGCGTGAGGCCAGGCGCGGGTTGAGCCCGCGAATGCCGAAGTTCAACGCCATGTCGTGGCTGCCGGTGCCGTTGTTTTGCGGCGCATTGACCCCGGGAATGCGGTTGAGCACGTCCCGGGCCTGGGTCGCACCCTGGCGCTCGAATTCTTCGCGACGAATCACATCCCGGGCGCCGGGGTGCTCGAAGACATTGGTCTGCGCGGCATCGCCCAGCCAGTCGCCCACCACGTTGGAGGTGCTTAGCTCCAGGGTGGCCGGGGTGTTGAGGGGTTGTAGGCTGTAGGCATTGTTACCTTCGGCGCGGGCTTGCAGGCCTGTGCCCTTGAGCAGTGCGTTCAAGCCTTGCTCGGTGGTGTAGTTGCCCGTCAGGCCCTGGCTTTGCGCGCCGGCGGTCACTTCGGAGCCAAAGGAAATCAGCACACCGGCCTCGCGACCAAACTGATTCAGTGCCGCTTCCAAAGACGACGGGGCGATGTGATACGGCTTGGCCTCGGCCGCCACCGCGTAGGGCAGTGCGCTGAAACTGAGGCTGGCGCCCAGCAGCAAGTGGCGCAGCGTGCGGGCAAGTGGCGTCAGGCGAGTCGGTTGCTGGGGCATGAAGAACGTTCCTCAGAGGTGGGAAACTGGGTGGCTTTCCCTCTCTGTCACGCGAAGTACGGAAAACGGCTCACAGGTGCCTGAAAATAATTCAGGCGCGGGCCTGGACGCTGACCCAATAGCGGGTAAAACGCCGCACTTTGACCGGCAGGCTGATTTGCAGCAGGTCGAGGATGCGTTCGCTGTCGTCCAGCGGGTAGCTGCCGGAGATCAGCAGGTTGGCCACCTGCGGATCGCACTGCAATTGGCCGTGACGATATCGGCTCAGTTCGTCGAGGAAATCGGCCAGGCGCATGTGCGATGCCACTAGCATGCCGTCGGCCCAAGCCCCGGTGTTGGCATCGGTGAGGCGTGGTGTATCCCAGCCTTTGCGGGTGAGGTTGGCCAGGCGGGATTTTTCCAGGGTCAGGGGCAGGCCGCTGTAGGACCTGGGGGCAATCTCCACCTGGCCATCGAGCACCGCAACCTGGGTGTGATCGCTGAACTGGCGCACATTCACCTGCGCTGCCTGGGTGGTGACGATGCCTTGGGCGGTAATGATCTGCAACGCAGTGCTGGCGCGCAGCAATATCTCGCCTTCGAGCAGGTGGATCAGCCGCTGTGGGCCATCGAATTGCACATCCACGGCACTGGCCGTATTGAGTTGCAATTGGCTGCCATCGGCCAATTGCACCTTGCGCCGCTGGCCAAGGGGGCTGCGGTAGTCGGCGGTCAATGGCGGGATCAAGTGTTGCTGGCGTAAACCCCAGGTCGCTGCCGAGCCGGCGCCGAGTATCAACAGCAGCTTCAGCGCCTGGCGCCGGCTGCTGGATTTGGGTGCGTTCAACGCAGCATGGGCCAGGGGCGAGGGCATCCCGCGCAGGCGCTGGTTGACCCGCTGTATATGCTCCCACGCCCGTTGATGTTCGCTGTGGGCATCCAGCCAGTGCTGCCAGTTGGCCTGCTGGCGCGGGTTGAGCGGGCCTTGCTGCATTTGCATCAGCCACTGCACCGCCTGTTCGGCGACTTGTGTGGAGAAGGTCGTGGCCGCGTTCATAGGGCGAAGTAACAGCGCATGGCCGCCTTATTCAAATGACGTTTGACGGTGGCGATGGAAATGCCCAGTTCGCCAGCGATTTGCGCGTAGGTCAGGCCATCGAGCTGGGCCAGCAGGAAGGCGCGTTTGACCAGTATCGGCAAACCGTCGAGTAACTGGTCCAGCTCCATCAGGGCTTGCAGAACAATGGCCCGCTCTTCTTCCGACGGGGCAGCGAGTTCGGGCATTTGCGCCAGGGCATCGAGGTAGGCGCGCTCCAGGTCCTGGCGGCGGTAGTGGTTGAACAGTACGCGCTTGGCGATGGTCGTGAGGAAGGCGCGCGGCTCGATCAGCGTCGGTGTTTCGCGTGCGGTCAGCACCCGGATAAACGTGTCCTGGGCCAGGTCGGCGGCGCTTTGCGGGCAGCCGAGCTTGCGTCGCAACCAGCCGGTGAGCCAGTGGTGATGGTCGTGATACAGGACTTCGACGGTATTGGACGGCCGCAACGCGAACACTCCGGCAGCATTTGCATGCGTTAGATAACGAGAATTGTTCGCATTATAGAGAGCTGGATGGCATTCAGCAATCAGCATAAGAGACCGATGGACGATCTGTAGGCGCCGGCTTGCCGGCGATGCCGGCACCTCGGTGTATCTGGCGTACCGTGGTGATGTGGAGGCTCGCGTCATTCGTTCTCTTTTGCTTATGAGAATGTTTATCATTAGACTTGCGCCCCTGATAAACCAGGCGCTACTGGCATGAAAAGCAAAGCATCACGTCCTCTTTCCTATCGCCTCGGTGTGACGTCGCGGCTGCTGGCGGCTGTCGTCGGCGGGTATGTGCTGGCGTCCCTGGCCAGCGTGTGCCTGACCTTCTGGCTGCCAATCTCCCGCGCTGACGCGGTGGTCAGCGGCATGCTCAGTTCCTTTGTGTTCTACCTGCTGGCGGTGATCTGGTGCTTTGCCTGCCGCAGCGCGGCCCGCGCCTGGTTTGGCGTGCTGGTGCCCTGTGTGATGCTGGCCACCCTGGCGGGCCTGGCCTATTGGATGGCACGGCCATGAAAGAAGGTTTCCGCCAGGCCATGGCCTGGTTGCACACCTGGGCCGGGTTGATTTTCGGCTGGTTGCTGTTTGCGATTTTTCTTACCGGCACCCTGTCTTACTTCAAGGGCGAAATCACCCACTGGATGCAGCCGGAAGTGCCCGCGCATGCGGTGGACGATGGGCGCAGCGTCGCCGTGGCGCAACGCTATCTGGAGCAGCACGCGCCTGCGGCGGCGCGTTGGTTTATCGGCCTGCCCAACAGCCGCGACCCCGGTTTGTCGGTGATGTGGCAAGACAAGGTCGACCCAGGCCGGCGGGGTGACTTCATCGAGAAAATGCTCGACCCGGTCTCCGGTGAACCGCTCCAGGCCCGGGAAACCATGGGCGGCGAGTTCTTCTACCGGTTCCACTTCCAATTGCAGATGCCCCACCCCTGGGGTCGCTGGCTGTCGACCACCGCGGCGATGGTGATGTTGGTCGCGCTGATCACCGGGATCATCACCCACAAGAAAATCTTCAAGGACTTCTTCACCTTCCGCCCGCGCAAGGGCCAGCGCTCCTGGCTCGATGGGCACAACGCGGTCGGCGTGCTGGTATTGCCGTTCCACCTGATGATCACCTACAGCAGCCTGGTGATCTTCATGACCATGGTCATGCCTGCCAGCATCCTCGCGTCCTATGACGGCGACACCCGTGCGTTCTTCAATGAATTGTTCCCGGCCACCAACAACGCGCCGGCCCTCGGCCAGCCCGGCAAACTGCTGCCTTTGGCGCCGCTGGTGGAACAGGCGCGGGCGCAGTGGGACGGTGGGCATGTGGGGCGGCTGGCGGTGAACAACCCGGGCGATGTGAATGCCTCGGTCAATGTCTCCCGCGCCGGCTCTGACCGGGTGGTGCATGATTTCGGCAGCACCGTGTCCTTTAATGGCAGCACCGGCGAGCTGCTGCGGGTCAGTGCCGAACAGTCGCTGCCGATGGCCATTGGTGGCAGCTTCTACGGCCTGCACATGGGCCATTTTGCCGGCCCGGTGTTGCGCTGGTTGTACTTTATCTGCGGCCTGGCGGGCACGGCGATGATTGGCACCGGCCTGGTGATCTGGCTGGGCAAGCGTCAGCTCAAGCACGCCAAAGCGTCGGTGATGCCGTTTGAATTGCGCCTGGTGGAAGTGCTGAACCTTGCCAGCATGTCCGGGCTGGTCATCGCCATCGCGGTGTTTTTCTGGGCCAACCGCTTGCTGCCTGTGACCTTCGCCGAGCGTTCGGATTGGGAAGTGCAAAGCTTCTTTATCGCCTGGGGCCTGACCGTGCTCCATGCCATGCTGCGCCGTGGCCGGCGTGCCTGGGTAGAGCAACTGGGGCTGGGGGCCGCGCTGTTTATGGCGGTGCCGCTGCTCAATGCGTTGACCACTTCCGAGCACCTGGGCGTGTCGCTGGTCAAGGGCGATTGGGCCATGGCCGGCTTTGACCTGACGTGCCTGGGCAGCGGCCTGTTCCTGGCCTGGGCCGCCTGGAAAATGCGGCACCGCAGCGTCCCTCAACCCCGCGCCGAGCGTGCCCGCCCATTGACCCTCAAAGGCGAGGTGCACTGATGTTGCTGGCCTTGTTGCTGTGCTACGCAGGCTTTGTTGCACTGTGCCTGTCCCTGGACCGTCACCATGGCGAGTTGCTGCACAGCAAGCCTTCGCCACGACGGCGCCTGGGGTTGCGCCTGGGTGGATGGTTGCTGCTGGGGCTGTCGATTTGGCCGGCGGTACACATGGCGGGCTGGAGCCGGGGCCTGGTGGACTGGTGCGCCGTGCTGATGCTCAGTGGGCTGTTGTTGGTGTTGCTGTTGCCGTATCGGCCAAGGCTGGCCTTGATCCTCGCGGGCGCCGGCCTGCTGGCCAGCCCCGTTGCGGCCTTCGCGACCCTCTGAGCGCCTTTGATGATCACCACGCCACCCGAATCCCAGGATCACCCCCACGCAGAATCGTCGGGCGGGCGCGCACATTTCCTGCAGGTATTTTTGTCCCAGCGCTCACAGATGGAGGCGTTGGTCAGCCGCCGTGTAGGTTGCCGGGCGACGGCGGCGGACCTGGTGCAGGACTTGTTCCTGCGCTTCTGGCGCCGGCCCCTGGTACAGGTCGAAGAACTCAGCACCTACCTGCTGCGCTGCGCTGGCAATATTGCCATCGACCACCTGCGCAGCGAAGGTGCGCGGGTGCGCGGCAATGAAGGCTGGTTGCCGGAACAGCAGGATCATCACGGCTCCGAGCCCCAGGCCGCGCTGGAAGCGGGCAACGATCTGCGCCATGTGGAGGCGGCGCTGCGCAGTTTGCCGGAACGGACGCGGCAGATCTTTTTGCTCAACCGCATCCACGGGCGCAAATACGCAGAGATCGCCAAGGCCATGGGCCTGTCCCAAAGTGCCGTGGAAAAACATATGATGCGCGCCCTCCAAGCCTGCAAAGCCAGCCTGCGGGAAGCCCATCCACCACGCTCGCCAGGGAAAGCACCGTGAACATCACGCCGACGCCCGCCCAGGAGCAGGCCGCCCTGGCCTGGCTCAGCCTGCTGCACGATGCGCCCAGCGGTGGCGACCAGGCCGCCTTCAGCCACTGGTTGCGCGCCGACCCGGCCCACGTCGAGGCGTATGCCCAGGCCCAGGTGTTGTGGGAATTGAGCGAAGTGCCGGCAAGCATCCTGGCCACCGAAGACGCCTTGGCCTTGCAGCGTTACCTCAAGGCCATGGACGGCGCGAAACGTTCCCGCGTGCGCCGCTGGTCGGTGGCACTGGCGATGGCGGCGTGCCTGGTGTTGATGGTGTCGATCGGCGCGGGTTGGCAGCCACAACGCTGGTTCGACGACCTGGGCGCGGATTACGTCAGCGCGCCGGGTGAAGTCAAAACCGTGACCCTGGCCGATCAAAGCCAAATCACCCTGGATGCCGACAGCGCAATTGCCGTGGATTTTCGCCATGGCGAGCGCCACATCCAACTGCGCCGTGGCGCCGGTTTTTTCAGCGTGACCCACACGGGCCAAGCCTTTGTGGTGCACGCCGGCAGCGGTGAGGTGCGGGTGCTGGGTACGCAGTTTGAAGTGCGCCTGCAACCGACGGGCGCCCAAGTGACGGTGTTGTCGGGGCGGGTGGGGGTCAGGCCTTCGGCCCAGGGAGCTCAGCAGATTCTGACGGCTGGACAGCAAGTGGACTACGCCGAAGGTGTGGCTGATGAGCGGCATGCCGTGGACAGTGAGGCACGCCTGGGGTGGCGCGACGGTTGGCTCAACTACTACAAGGCCCCACTGGCAGATGTGGTCAAGGACCTTGGTCGTTACTACCCAGGCCGCATCCTGCTGCTCAATGACGAACTCGGCGCCCGCCGGGTCAGCGGCAGCTTCCCGAGCAAGGACCCCGAGGCGGTGCTCAAGGCACTGCAAGCGGTGCTGGGTTTTGAACAGCACAGTGTGCTGGGCCGGTTGATCATCGTCCGCTAAAAACTATCCACACCCTGTAGGCGCCGGCAAGACCAGCGTAGGTCTTTAGGGCCTCATCGCTGGCAAGCCAGCGTCTACAGGGAATGGTTGGGTGAGGGAGAGTTGATAACTGTTCTTATTTGCATTTATGATATGTTATTACATTCATGCAAAGGAGCCTCACCCATGAAAGTCCTGTCCTCACTCAAAGAAGCCAAGAACCGTCACCGCGACTGCCAGATCGTCAAGCGGCGCGGGCGGATCTATGTGATCTGTAAATCCAACCCACGCTTCAAGGCCCGGCAGGGCGGGGCGAAGAATAAGAACAAGGGCTGAGAGTGAAATTATTTTCAATTTCACCTGAGGTAAAACTCCACGCCATCCGTGTAGTGCTTGAAACTGCGATCAATTCGCATTAACAGCTTTTTCTACACGGGTTCTCAAGCATGAAGTCCAGGGCAAAGTCGGCGGCAGGCGGTTCGGTTAAACAGTGGCTGGGAGCCTCCCTTCTGGCCGCTTCAGGCCTGGCATTATTACCCTTGACCCTTTCGCAAGCGGCGCAGGTGCAAAGCGCAGTCTTCAGCTTTGCACTGCCGGCCAAGCCATTGCCCCAGGCACTGAGCGATTTCAGCCGTGTGACCGGCATCAGCGTGGTCTACACCGACGAAGCGCCCTACAACCTCAACGCCCCGGCTGTCAGTGGGCAGCTGAGTGCAGCCCAGGCCATGCAGCGCCTGTTGGGCAACACCGGCTTGACCTTCCGCCAGATCGACGCCCGCACCCTGGCCCTGGAGCCGTTGCCGACCGAAGGCGCACTCAACCTCGGCGCCACTACCATCAGCGGTGTCAATGCGCCGCCAACCACCAGCTACCAGCCGCCGCCCACCAGTTCGGTGATGCGTTCCCAGGGCCTGCTGCTGGAAATCCCGCAAACCGTGAACATGGTGCCGGCCCAGGTGATGCGCGACCAGGTGCCGCGCAACCTCGACGATGCCTTGGCCAACATCAGCGGTATCACCCAGGCCAACACCTTGGGCAGCACCCAGGATGCGGTGATGCTGCGCGGCTTTGGCGACAACCGGAATGGCTCGGTCATGCGCGACGGCATGCCGGTGGTGCAGGGCCGGGCGCTGAACGAAACCGCCGAGCGCGTCGAAGTACTCAAGGGCCCGGCGTCGTTGCTGTATGGCATCCAGGATCCGGGCGGGGTGATCAATATCGTCAGCAAGAAACCCGAGCTGACCTCCACCACCGCCTTGACCGTGCGCGGCTCGACCTATGGCAGTGGCAAGAACGGCAGCGGTGGCAACCTCGACACCACGGGCCCGATTGGCGACAGCGGCCTGGCTTACCGTTTGATCGTTGACCATCAGGACGAAGATTACTGGCGCAACTTCGGCACCTATCGCGAAAGCCTGATCGCGCCGTCCCTGGCCTGGTACGGCGACACCACCAAGGTGTTGCTGGCCTACGAGCACCGCGAGTTCCTCTCGCCGTTCGACCGTGGCACGGCCATCGACCCCAAGACCAACCACCCGCTCGACATCCCCGCCACACGCCGCCTGGACGAGCCTTTCAACAATATGGAAGGCCGCTCCGACCTGTATCGCCTCGAGGTCGACCACGAGCTGAACGACGACTGGAAGGCCCACTTGGGCTACAGCTGGAACCGCGAAACCTACGACGCCAGCCAGGTGCGGGTGAGCAAGGTCAACGCCAATGGCACCCTGAACCGCAACATGGACGGTACCCAAGGCGCGCTGACCACCGACCGCTTCACGACCGTCAGCCTCGAAGGCAAGGTGAACGTGGCCGGCATGCGCCATGATCTGGTGTTCGGCCTGGATGACGAGTACCGCAAAATCTACCGCGCCGACCTGATCCGCCAGGCCAGCCGCAGCGTGTTCAGCTACAACGACCCGGTGTATGGCCGCGAAGTGGCGGGTACCACCGTCAGTGCGCCGGACAGCAACCAGACCGACCTGCTGCGCAGCGACTCGGTATTTTTCCAGGACGCCATCCACCTGACCGACCAGTGGATCCTGGTGGGCGGTGCGCGCTTCCAGGAATACGACCAGTACGCCGGCAAAGGCCGCCCGTTCACGGCCAACACCGACAGCAACGGCCAGAAGTGGGTGCCTCGCGCCGGCCTGGTGTACCGCTACACCGATGAACTGTCGTTCTATGGCAGCTACACCGAATCGTTCAAGCCCAACTCCACCATCGCGCCGCTGAACAACAAGAGGGTGATCGACGGCAGCATCGCCCCGGAAGAGTCCAAGTCCTGGGAGCTGGGGGCCAAGCTCGATATGCCGGGGCGCATAACCGCTAACGTGGCCTTGTTTGATATCCACAAGCGCAACGTGCTGGTGTCGATTGCCGAGGGCGCGACCTCGATCTACAGCGTTGCCGGCAAGGTACGCTCCCGTGGCCTGGAAATGGACCTGAGCGGGCAGTTGACGGACCAGTGGAGCCTGATCGGCAGCTATGCCTACACCGATGCGCAAGTCACCGAAGACCCGGCCTACAAAGGCAAGGGCCTGCAAAACGTGGCGAAGAACTCCGGCTCTGTATCGGCTGTGTATGACTTCGGCACCCTCGTCGGCGGCGATCAGCTGCGCGTCGGTGCTGGCGCACGTTATGTCGGCGAGCGGGCCGGCGATGCCCTCAACAGCTTCGACCTGCCGGGCTACACCGTGGCCGATGCGTTTGCCACCTATGACACCAAGGTCGACGGGCAGAAGGTCAAGTTCCAGCTCAATGTGAAGAACCTGTTTGACCGCACCTACTACACCTCGGCTGTCAGCCGTTTGTTTGTGTCCATGGGCGATGCCCGCCAGGTGTCGTTGTCCAGCACCCTGGAGTTCTGATCGTCGGCGATGACGCTGGCGGCTTGAGCTGCTAGCGTTGCGCTCTTTGATGAATGGCGGGAAGTGTTGATGCAGTTGGGACGATGGAGACACACCCGCGCCATGCTGGTGGGCGTGAGCCTGTTGTTGGCGGGCTGTGCCACGCCTTCGAGAACCGGCGAGCAGGCGCTGGACCAGTTACTGGCCGATCCGGCCCTGGCGGGAGCCAGCGTTTCGTTGATGGTGCGCGATGCCCGCAGTGGCAGCACGCTGTACCAGCACAACCCCCGCACGCGGCTGGTGCCGGCCTCCAGCCTGAAACTGCTGACCACTGCGGCGGCCATGGATGTGCTGGGGCCGCAGTATCGGTTCTCCACACAGGTGCTGAGCAATGGCAGCCAGCAAGGCGCCCGCCTGATGGGCAACCTGTACCTGCGCGGCCTGGGCGATCCGACTATCCAGTGGGCGGACTACCAGGCACTGGCGGCGAACCTGGCCGGGCAGGGCATCGCGCAGATCCAGGGCGACCTGGTATTCGATGACAGTTGGTTCGACGCCGAACGCCTGGGCGTCGATTGGGCCCATGACGACGAAGACAAGTATTACGGCGCGCAGATTTCCGCGTTGACCGTGTCGCCCAATGCCGATTTTGATGCGGGCACCTTGATCGTCACGGCCAAGGCCCCCGTGGCAGCCGGCCAACCGCTGGGCGTCACCCTCAGCCCACCGACCGATTATGTGCAGCTGAGCAATCTGGCGGTCAGCGGCCCGGGCAACAGCTACGGGCTCAGTCGCCAGCATGGCAGCAACCTGCTGCGCCTGCGTGGCGCCCTGAAGCCGGGGACGCAAAGCCGCCAGTGGGTTAGCGTGTGGGAGCCGACGCAACTGGTGGCCAATCTGTTTGCCCGGGCCTTGGCGGAGCAGGGGATCAGCGTGCAGGGGCGGCGGGTGATCGGTGGTGTGAGCCCGCCAGCGGCCACGGTGCTGGCCACACACCAGTCGGCGCCCTTGCAGGCGCTGATCAGGCCCTTGCTCAAACAGTCCAATAACAGCATGGCCGAAGCGCTGCTCAAGGCCATGGGGCGTCAACAGGCAAATGCGGGCACCGCGGTTGCGGGTGTGGCGGCAGTGGCAGATTTTCTCAAGCGCCAGGGCCTGGACCCGGCAACGCTGAACCAGGTGGATGGCTCGGGTTTGTCGCGACGTAACCTGGTGTCGGCGCAGAGCTTCACGGACCTGCTGCTGGCCATGGGCAAGCAGCCGTGGTTCAACGCCTGGTACGACGCGCTGCCCATCGCCGGCCACCCGGATCGGCTGAGCGGCGGCAGCCTGCGTTACCGCCTGCGCGGGACCGCAGCGCAAAACAACCTGCAGGCCAAGACGGGATCGATGGGTGGGGTGTCTTCGTTGACTGGCTACATCACCGGTGCGGGTGGGCGGCGGTTGGTGTTTTCGATGCTGACCAACAACTACGTGGTGGAGGGCAGTCGGATCAAGGCCCTGGAAGATCGGTTGGCGACGGTCCTTGCACAAAGCCCGCTGTAGGAGCGAGCTCGCGAAGGTCGTTAACGATAACGCGGGGAATCTGACTTCCCGCGTTGCCCTCAGGTTTTTCGCGAGCAAGCTCGCTCCTACAGGGTGTGGGGTTGGAACGCCTGCCGGTATTCCCCCGGTGTCGCCCCCATCGCCTGGCGGAACCGGTTGGCAAAGTGGCTGGCACTGGAAAACCCGCACGCCAGGGCAATCTCGCCCAACGCCAGTGATCCGCTGCGCAACATGGCCTGGGCCCGTGCCAGGCGGCGAGCCAGTACATATTGATGAGGCGGCAGGCCAAAGCTTTCGCGAAACATCCGTGCAAAGTGATACTCCGACAACGCACACAACCCCGCCAGTTGCCCCAGGCTGATCGGCTCCGCCAGTTGCTGGTCGATGTATTCCACCAACTGCCGGCGCTGGTGCGCGGCCAACCCGCCCTTGAGCCGCAAGCCTTCGCGCAGGCCAACCTGGCTGAGCAGGGTGTGGCTGAGCATTTCATGGGCCAGGCTGCTGGTCAGCAGGCGTTCGGCAGGTTCCTGCCAGTTCAGGCCGATCAACCGGTGAAAGCGCCGGGCCTGCTGCGGGTCTTCCAGGAACGTGCTTTCGCGCAGTTGCAGCGCCCGGGGTTCGCGGTCCAGCAGGGTGACGCACCCCAAGGCAAACTGCTCCGCGCTGAAATACACATGGGCCAGGCGGATTTCGCCGTTGATCACCCAGGCCGACTGATGCTCGGCGGGCAAAATGCACAGTTTGTCGGGGCCGCCCTTGGTGCCGGGCTGGCCACGACGAAATGTCTCGGTGCCACCGCCCACGTAGCAGGACAGGGTGTGATGGCTGGGGGCCTCGTAGTCCTGGGCGTCATGGTGGTTGCTCCACAAAGCTGCAGACAAGCCGTCACCCAGCTCGGCGCTTAGCTCCAGGCGAGCGTTGGGCGAGCGGTTGAGGGCTTGAAAGACTTGCAGGGTTTCCAGGGTTGGCATAGTTCGTTCTCATCGACGCCTTGCATCCTACTCCCGGCGACGGGGGCTGTGATCCCTCGGGCCGACAAAAGCGCAAGAATCTGCAAGTGCCTGGCAGCCGGACAGGGCCACACTGTGGCTCAACCACCGGAGTGCGCCATGAACCTATCCCTGTACTTATTGACCGTGCTGATCTGGGGCACGACCTGGATTGCCCTCAAATGGCAGTTGGGCGTGGTGGCGATTCCGGTTTCCATCGTCTATCGCTTCGGCCTGGCGGCGTTGGTGCTGTTTGTGTTGCTGCTGCTCAGCCGTAAATTGCAGGTCATGAACCGCCGTGGGCACCTGATCTGCCTGGCGCAGGGCTTGTGTCTGTTTTGCGTGAACTTCATGTGCTTCCTCACGGCCAGCCAGTGGATCCCCAGTGGCCTGGTGGCCGTGGTGTTCTCCACCGCGACGTTGTGGAATGCGCTGAATGCCCGGGTGTTCTTCGGCCAGAAAGTCGCCCGCAATGTATTGCTGGGCGGTGGCCTCGGTTTGCTGGGCCTGGGCTTGCTGTTCTGGCCGGAACTGGTCGGGCATACCGCCAGCCCCGAGACGCTGTTGGGCCTGGGCCTGGCGTTGTTGGGGACGATGTGTTTCTCGGCGGGCAACATGCTGTCGAGCCTGCAACAGAAAGCCGGGCTGCGGCCCTTGACCACCAATGCCTGGGGCATGGCTTACGGCGCGTCGATGCTGGCGCTGTACTGCGTGATCCAGGGCATTCCATTTGATATGGAATGGAACACCCGCTATATCGGCTCGTTGTTGTATCTGGTGATCCCGGGCTCGGTGATCGGCTTTACCGCGTACCTGACCCTGGTTGGCCGCATGGGCCCGGAGCGGGCGGCGTATTGCACGGTGTTGTTCCCGGTGGTGGCGCTGAACGTGTCGGCGCTGGTCGAGGGCTACCAGTGGACGGCTCCGGCGTTGGCCGGGTTGGTGCTGGTGATGCTGGGGAATGTGTTGGTGTTCCGTAAGCCCGCAAGTGCCCGCCTGTCAGCGCTGAAACCCGCGTGACCCTGTAGGCGCCGGCTTGCCGGCGATGAGGCCCTAAGGTTTGTGCTGAGCTTTCGGATGCCATCGCCGGCAAGCCGGCGCCTACAGGGGGTTATTTCAGGCCCAGGCGCTTGGCCATGCGCCCCAGGTTGGCGCGGTCCAGGCCCAGTTCACGGGCGGCGCTGGCCCAGTTGTGCTGGTGGCGCTCCAGGCAGGCACCGATGACTTGCCGCTGATAGTGTTCGGTGGCCTGGCGCAGGTCGCCAGTCACTATCGCGATCTCGGCAGGCTCTTCTATCAGCGGTGCATACTCGTTGGGCAGGTCCAGGTCCTTGGCGCCAAGGCTGAGGATCTTCGGCCGTTCCCGGCAATTGCCCAGGGCTTTCAACGCGCTGCGGCCGATCAAGTGTTCCAGTTCGCGCACATTCCCGGGCCAGCCATAAGCCAGCAACGCCGCCTGGGCATCACTGGTCAGGCGCAGGCTGCCCAGGCCCATGCGTGAGCGGTTCTGCTCAAGGAAGAAACCTGCCAGCAGCAACACATCGCGCCCGCGTTCACGCAAGGCCGGGACTTGCAGCGGGTACACGCTCAGGCGGTGATAGAAGTCGGCGCGGTAACGGCCATTGCGCACTTCTTCAGCCAGGTCGCGGTTGGTGGCGGCGATCAGGCGCACGTCCACTTGATGTTCCTTGTCCGAGCCCAGCCGCTGCAACTGCCCGCTTTGCAAAACCCGCAACAGCTTGGCCTGGACTGTCAGCGACAATTCGCCCACTTCATCGAGGAACAAGGTGCCGCCATTGGCCAGTTCGAACTTGCCCCGCCGTTCATTCAGCGCACCGGTAAACGCGCCGCGCACGTGGCCGAACAGCTCGCTCTCCACCAGGGTTTCTGGCAAGGCTGCGCAGTTGAGGCTGATCAGCGGTTTCTCTGAGCGGGGCGAGGCGGAGTGGATGGCCTGGGCCACCAGTTCCTTGCCGACCCCGGTTTCGCCGGTGATCAACACGGTCAGGTCGCTGCCGCCCACCAGTTTGATTTCTTCCACCAGGCGCTTGTGGGTCTTGCTCTGGCCGATCATTTCCTTGTGCTGCTGGCCGCTGGCCTGGCGATAGATTTCTGCGCGCTGGTGCTCGTCCTCGGCCCGCAAGGCCAGGTGCTCGATGCGTTCGGCCACATTGACCGTGGCGGCGGCGAGGCTGGCAAAGGCCTGCAAGGCATCCAGCTCGACGCGCTCGAAGCGTTCGGTGTCCAGGGCATCCAGGGTCAGCAGGCCCCAGGGGCGATCGTCGACAAACAGCGGGCAGCCCATGCAGTCGTGGACTTCGAGATGCCCGTGCAGGCCATCGACCAAACCGTCGTAGGGGTCGGGCAGTTCGCTGTCGCTGTCGAAGCGGGTCGGGCCGGGGCCACTGAGCAGCACTTCAAAGCGCGGGTGCTCGCTGATCTTGAAGCGCCGGCCCAAGGTATCCGGGCTCAAGCCATCCACCGCCAGTGGCACCAGCCACTCGCCGTCCAGGCGCAACAGGGCAGCGGCGTCGCAGGGCAACAGGGTACGCATGGCTTGCAGCAGGCGCCGGTAGCGCTCGCCTTCTGGCAGTTCGCGGGACAGGTCGGCCACCAGCGGCAGCAGGGTGGTGAGCAGGGAATGTGCAGTCATAATGACTCCTTGTAGTCCTTGTGACTATACGATGTAGGAAGTCATTTTGACTATTTTTTAATTAAGTGACTGATAAATAAGGAGTTATTAATTGGCATGAATACTGATTGTCATAGGGTAGTTATTCAGAAGCCCAAAAAGCTCAGGAGTCTCCCATGCTTAGCGTTCAAGACCGTGCCATCGTCAAGTCCACTGTGCCGCTGCTGGAAAGTGGTGGCGAAGCCCTGATCACCCACTTCTACCGCATGATGCTGTCCGAATACCCCGAGGTGCGCCCGCTGTTCAACCAGGCCCACCAGGCCAGCGGCGACCAGCCCCGCGCCCTGGCCAACGGCGTGCTGATGTACGCCCGGCATATTGACCAGTTGGATCAGTTGGGCGACCTGGTGGCCAAGATCATCAACAAGCACGTGGCCCTGCAAATCCTGCCGGAACACTACCCGATTGTCGGCAGTTGCCTGCTGCGGGCGATTTCCGAGGTGCTGGGCGACGAAATCGCCACCCCTGAAGTGATGAGCGCATGGGGCGCGGCCTATGGCCAACTGGCGGATATCCTGATCGGTGCCGAGAGCGCCATCTACGATGAAAAAGCCCAGGCCGTTGGCGGCTGGCGGGGGGCGCGGCCGTTTATGCTGGTCAAGCGCGTGGAAGAGAGCAATGAAATTGTCTCCTTGTACTTTGCTCCTGTGGACAACGGCCCGATCCTCGCTGCCGAGCCCGGCCAGTACATCGGTATGAAAGTGATCCTCAACGGCGAAGAAGTGCGCCGTAACTATTCATTGTCGGCGCGCACGGATTCGGGCCTGTACCGCATCAGCGTCAAGCGCGAAGCGGGCGGGCGGGTGTCCAATTACCTGCATGACCAGATGCACGTGGGCGCGAGCATCGACCTGTTCCCACCATCGGGGGAATTCATCCTGGTGCCGAGCGACAAACCCCTGGTGCTGATCAGTGGCGGCGTGGGCATCACGCCAACCCTGCCGATGCTGGAAGCCGCTCTGGCGACCGAGCGTCCGGTGCACTTTATCCATTGCGCGCGCAATGGCGGTGTTCACGCGTTTCGCGACTGGGTCGATGCCCTGGCTGCGCGTCATCCGCAATTGAAGCGCTTCTACTGCTATGCCGAGGATGATGGCATCAGCCCTGCGGCGGACAAGCTCGGCATGCTGACCCAGGAGCAACTGGCCGCGTGGTTGCCTGAGGAGCGTGACGTGGATGCCTACTTCCTCGGGCCGAAGGGCTTTATGAGTGCGATCAAGCGTCACCTCAAGGCCCTCGGCGTGCCTGAAAAGCAGAGCCGGTATGAGTTCTTCGGGCCTGCGGCGGCGCTGGAGTAACCTCTCTCACCTGTCCCTGTAGGAGCCGGCTTGCCGGCGATGGCACCCGCAAGAACACAGCCGTTCTTGCGGGCCTCATCGCCGGCAAGCCGGCTCCTACATTAATGTGTGGTTAACCCGGCCCTGTCTAACATCCCCCTGCCTACTGCTAAATTTTCACCTCCTGCGTGTAAACTTGCGGCCATTGGCACAACCATCATTAGGCAAAGGGAAACGGGGATGATTGACGAAATGCGGTTGGGGCGTGAGCGGCGCTTTCTGGTGTTGCTGGGGATCATCTGCCTGGCGCTGATCGGTGGCGCGCTTTATATGCAAATAGTGCTGGGCGAAGCACCCTGCCCACTGTGCATCCTGCAGCGTTATGCCTTGTTGCTGATTGCAGTGTTCGCCTTTATGGGCGCGGCGATGCGCACCCCGCGCAGTGTCACGATCTTTGAAGTGCTGGTGGTGCTCAGTGCCCTGGGCGGTGTCGCGGCTGCCGGGCATCATGTGTATACCCAGTTCTATCCGGCCATCAGTTGCGGTGTCGATGTGCTGCAGCCGATTGTCGATGACCTGCCCCTGGCGAAGATCTTCCCCCTGGGCTTCCAGGTCGATGGTTTCTGCAGCACACCCTACCCGCCGGTGCTGGGCTTGTCCCTGGCCCAATGGGCGCTGGTGGCATTTGTGCTGACGGTGATCCTGGTGCCCCTGGGCATTTACCGTAATCGCAAGCGCGCAGTTTAAATCGCCCCGGGAAACGCCCCGGTCCTGCTGATGCAGGCCGGGGCGTTTTTGTGTGTGGGCATTTTGTGAAAGCACTGTGACGCTGGACAAGATTGACCGCTCTTGGTGTGCGACACGTTGTCACACCGAAGGTGCCGCAGGAGGCTTCCTACCCCTGGTTTTGCCGGTTAATCCACCTCTGCACAGTTGCATTTGCCTGTCACTTTCTGCTTGGGGCTGCGCCGCGAACGGCGTGCGTTACAGAACTGGCGCTGGTCTGCCAATGCCCTGTTTTTAGAGGGCTTGCCTGGGGTTTGCGGAGCCGGGGAGGGGGGAGAGGGTGCGACAGAAAGGGCAATAGCACGGCATTTTTTGTGGTTTTTGTTGAGAATCAAACGCGATACGATCCCGAACCTTTGCAACAATGGCGCAGGATTATTGCTGGAATCGATAAAAATTATTTCTTTATAAGTCATGGTTTATACATCGCTAGCTAACTACAATCGCCCGCACTGAGTGTCCGGTGCTGCTCAACCCTGAGCAAATAGGGCGGTCGAGAGGCGAAAACATTGCTTCATGCGACCCCAGGTGCCGGCAGCCTTTCAACTATCCGCACCAAATGGAATTGGTCTGTAACAAGGCCTTTGACCAACGAAATCGAATAAGAATTCACCGCCAGACCTGGACGTGTCGATCAGCGCATGAAGCGCCGGGCAGGCCCTTATTCAATCGAAGAGAAATGCCAACCCTTGGCAGGGTGAAGTGTTGGCGATCAAAACCCAACTGCATTGCGCAAGCTGCTTTAGAGGTCGTGAGATGAGTAAAAACAGGTACACCCGATTACTAGGCATAGTGCCGCTTTTCGGCATGTTATTGCTGGGAGGCTGCAACTGGACGCTGCTGGACCCTGTGGGTCAGGTCGGCGTGGAACAACGTAACCTGATCATCACTGCCACCTTGCTGATGCTGTTGGTCGTGGTGCCGGTGATCGTGATGACCTTCGCGTTCGCCTGGAAATACCGCGCGTCCAACACCAAGGCGACCTACGCGCCGAAGTGGTCGCACTCCACCAAGATCGAGATCGCGGTGTGGCTGGTACCTGTACTCATCATCATCGCCCTGGGTTACATCACCTATAAGTCGACCCATGAGCTGGACCCTTACCGTCCGCTGGAATCCGACGTGCCGCCGATCACCATCGAAGTGGTCGCGCTGGACTGGAAGTGGCTGTTCATCTATCCCGAGCAAGGGATCGCCACCGTCAACAAGATCGTGTTCCCGGCCAACACCCCGATCAACTTCAAAGTGACCTCGGATGCGGTGATGAACTCCTTCTTCATCCCGGGCCTGGGCGGCCAGATCTACGCGATGGCGGGCATGCAGACCAAGCTGCACCTGATTGCCAACCAGAACGCCGAACTCGACGGTATCTCCGCCAACTACAGTGGCGCGGGCTTTACCGGCATGAAATTCAAAGCAATCGCCACCACCCAGGAAGACTTCAACGCCTGGGTACAAGAAGCCAAGAGCTCACCAAAACAGCTTGAAAAAGCTGAATACGAAGCCCTTGCCAAGCCAAGCCAGAACAACCCTGTAGAGCTGTACTCCTCGTACACGCCGGACCTGTTTCAGAAAATCATCGATAAGTATGAAGGGATGAAGCCAGGCAAGCCGGTCAAGCACGAGAAGAAAGAAGTGGCTGCTGTGGAAGGGACGGACGCAAATTCGCATTCAGCTGCCGGGGCAGAGGAGTAAACGATGTTTGGTAAATTAAGTTGGGACGCGGTCCCATTCCACGAGCCGATCGTGATGGTGACCATCGCCATGATCGCGCTGGGTGGTCTGGCGCTGTTTGCGGCAATCACCTACTTCAAGAAGTGGACCTACCTGTGGACCGAGTGGCTGACGTCGGTCGACCACAAGAAAATCGGCGTGATGTACATCATCGTCGCCATGGTCATGCTGCTGCGTGGTTTTGCCGACGCCATCATGATGCGGACCCAGTTGGCCATGGCCACCGAAGGTTCGCCTGGCTACCTGCCGCCTGAACACTATGACCAGATCTTCACCGCCCACGGTGTGATCATGATCATCTTCATGGCGATGCCTTTCTTCACTGGCCTGATGAACCTGGCAGTGCCGCTGCAGATCGGTGCGCGTGACGTTGCGTTCCCGTTCCTCAACTCCCTGAGCTTCTGGCTCCTGGTTTCCGGCGTTGTGCTGATCAACCTGTCCCTGGGTGTCGGCGAATTCGCCAAGACCGGCTGGGTTGCCTATCCGCCGTTGTCGGGGCTGCAATACAGTCCGGGCGTGGGGATGGATTACTACATCTGGGCGCTACAGCTATCCGGGTTGGGTACGACGCTGACGGGGGTCAACTTCCTGGCCACCGTGCTGAAAATGCGTACCCCAGGCATGAAACTGATGGACATGCCGATCTTCACCTGGACCTGCACCTGGGCCAACGTCCTGATCGTGGCTTCGTTCCCGATCCTGACCGCTACCCTGGCCCTGCTGACGCTTGACCGTTACATGGATTTCCACATTTTCACCAATGAACTTGGTGGCAATCCAATGATGTACGTGAACCTGTTCTGGGCATGGGGTCACCCTGAGGTGTACATCCTGATCCTGCCAGCGTTCGGTATCTTCTCCGAAGTGATCTCGACCTTTACCGGCAAGCGCCTGTTCGGTCACCACTCGATGGTCTACGCTTCCGGCGCGATCTCGGTGCTGGGCTTCATGGTCTGGCTGCACCACTTCTTCACCATGGGTTCGGGGGCCAGCGTCAACGCCTTCTTCGGCCTGGCGACGATGCTGATTTCGATCCCGACGGGGGTGAAGCTATTCAACTGGCTGTTCACCATCTACCACGGCCGCCTGCGCATCACCAGCCAGGTTCTGTGGACCCTGGGCTTCATGGTGACCTTCGCCATCGGCGGCATGACCGGCGTACTGCTGGCCATCCCGGGTGCTGACTTCGTGCTGCACAACAGCCTGTTCGTGATCGCTCACTTCCATAACGTGATCATCGGTGGTGCGGTATTCGGCTACATCGCAGGTTTCAGCTTCTACTTCCCGAAAGCGTTCGGCTTCAAGCTGCACGAAGGCTGGGGCAAGGCTGCATTCTGGTTCTGGATCACCGGCTTCTTCGTCGCCTTCATGCCGCTCTACGCACTGGGCTTCATGGGCATGACCCGTCGCCTGAACGCCACCACCAACCCTGAGTGGGTGCCGTACCTGTACGTTGCGATGTTCGGTGCGCTGATGATCGCTGTCGGCATCGCCTGCCAGCTGATCCAGCTGTACGTGAGTATCCGTGACCGCAAGCAGAACGAATGCGTGTCGGGCGACCCATGGAACGCACACACCCTGGAATGGTCGACCTCGTCGCCACCTCCGTTCTACAACTTTGCCGTGCTGCCTAAGGCCGAGACCATCGATCCGTTCACCGAAGCCAAGGAAGACGGTACTGCGTACCAGCGACCTGCGCGCTACGAACCGATCCACATGCCTAACAACACCGCCACCGGTGTGGTCATGGGTGCTCTGTTGACGGTATTCGGTTTCGCGATGATCTGGCACATCTGGTGGCTGGCCATCGCAAGCCTGGCTGGCACCGTGATCTATTTCGTGATCCACGCGGCTCGTGATGATCAAGGCTACATGGTGCCGGTCGACGTGATCGAGCGCATCGAAGCCGAGCAGCACGCTCGCCTGGTAGCCGAGAAGAAGATTCCGGCCAACCGTGTTGAAACCTCGTTGGAACAGGCTTAAACCATGTCGAACTTAGTGACCAATGCTGGACACGCCCATGTCGATGACCATGGGCACGATGACCATCACCACGACTCGGGCGAGATGACCGTATACGGTTTCTGGCTCTACCTGATGACCGACTGCATCCTGTTTGCATCGATCTTTGCGGTATACGCGGTACTGGTAAACAACGTAGCGGGTGGCCCGTCGGGCCACGACATCTTCGAACTGAATTACGTACTGGGCGAAACCGCCTTGCTGCTGTTCAGTTCGATCACCTACGGCTTCGCCATGCTGGCGTTCTTCCGGGGCAACAAGGCGGGCGTGCTGAAGTGGCTGGGCCTGACCTTCCTGCTCGGCCTTGGCTTTATCGCCATGGAGATCAACGAGTTCCACCTGCTGATCTCCGAAGGCTACGGCCCTAGCCGTTCCGGCTTCCTGTCGGCGTTCTTCACCCTGGTCGGTACCCACGGTCTGCACGTGACCGCCGGTCTGATCTGGATGGCGATCATGATGTACCAGGTCAACAAGCATGGCCTGACGTCGACCAACAAGACCCGCCTGAGCTGCCTGAGCCTGTTCTGGCACTTCCTGGACGTGGTCTGGATCTGCGTCTTCACCGTTGTCTACTTGATGGGGACCCTGTAATGGCTAATGCACCCTCCCATGACAGCCATGATGCGAGCCACGGCAGCGTCAAGTCTTACGCTATCGGCTTCATCCTGTCGGTGATCCTGACGATCATCCCGTTTGGCCTGGTGATGTACCCAACCCTGCCGAAGGCCACCACGCTGGCCATCGTGCTGTTGTTCGCGGTGATCCAGGTGGTTGTCCACCTGTATTACTTCCTGCACCTGGACCGTTCCCAGGCCCAGCGTAACAACGTGGTTGCGTTTGTGTTCACGGCCATTGTGATCGTGCTGCTGGTTGGCCTGTCGTTGTGGATCATGTTCAGTATCCACACCTACATGATGGCGAAGTGAGGTAAGACCCGATGTCGCTTAAGCACTTTATCCAAATCACCAAACCGGGGATCATTTTCGGTAACGTGCTTTCTGTGGCAGGCGGTTTCTTCCTGGCCTCCAAGGGGCATGTCGATCTGGCCATCTTCCTGGCGGCAATGATCGGCACTTCCCTTGTTGTGGCGTCCGGTTGCGTGTTCAACAACTGCATCGACCGTGACATCGATATCAAGATGGAGCGCACCAAGAATCGTGTGCTGGTCCAGGGCCTTATCTCCCTGAAACTGGCACTGATCTTTGCGACCGTCCTCGGTGTTGCCGGCGTGGCGTTGCTGTACACGGTGGCCAATCCGCTGGCGGCGTTGTTTGCCGTGATCGGTTTTGTCATCTACGTCGGCCTCTACAGCCTGTACCTCAAGCGCAAGTCGGTTCACGGCACGCTGGTGGGCAGTCTGTCGGGGGCGATGCCGCCGGTGATTGGTTATGTGGCCGTGACCAATAGCTTCGACATGGCTGCGCTGGTGCTGCTGGTGATGTTCAGCCTGTGGCAGATGCCGCACTCCTACGCCATTGCGATCTTCCGTTTCAACGACTACCTGGCGGCTTCGATACCGGTGCTGCCGGTCAAACGTGGCATCCAGGTGGCGAAGAAACACATCCTGCTCTACATCCTGGCCTTCCTCGTGGCGACCTTGATGTTGACCTTCAGTGGCTACGCCGGCATGAGCTACCTCGCCGTCGCCGCCGCCATGGGCATGTACTGGTTGTACATGGCCTGGACCGGCTACAAGGCTGTGGATGACACGGTCTGGGCGCGCAAATTGTTCGTCTTCTCGATCTTCACCATCACGGCCTTGAGCGTGATGATGTCCCTGGATTTCCAGGTACCGAAAGAGTTGCTGCTGACTTACGCCCACTGAGTTGGGATGCAATGAAAAGCCCCGCCTTCGGCAGAAGAGCGGGGCTTTTTTGTACGGCCTGAAAACACCACAGCCCCCATGTGGGAGCGGGCTTGCTCGCGAAAGCAGTGGGTCAGCCAACACATGTATCGGCTGAAGCACCGCTTTCGCGAGCAAGCCCGCTCCCACATTAGAGAGGTGGTGTGGCGGCTTATTGCTGGGCGATGCTGTAACCGTCAAACGCTGTCTGCTGCTGCAGCGCGGTAACGATGCTCTTGCGCGTCAAAGGCTGTTCGGCACCGGAGTTATCCACAAAGGTCTCGCTCTCAAGCTCGGCCTCATCGCCTTCACCGACAAAGCTGAAGCCAAGGAACTCCAGGGCCTCGCGATCGACATTGAGCTTGGAACGCGGCGTGCGCAACGGCAGGGTGACGCTGATGCCGTCCTTGCTGATCACAAACACTTCCACTTCCTTCTTCGCCCGTGCGGCCTTGCCCTTGCCGGCGCTCGGGTTGCTGATGGCCTGGTGGGTCTGGTTCAGCACCTTGAGCGCCAGGCCGTAGACCAGTTCCTGGAACTCTGGGTCGTCCTTGAAGCTGGAGAGGATACGGCTGATCGAGAACCGGCTGCTCAGGTCTTCCAGGGCGGCGTTGTCGGCGGCTTCGGCGTCCTTGAGCTGCTTGAGCTGGCCCATCAGGTCGTAGGCCTTGTCATCGTCAAAGGCGTCGTGGGCCTGGCGGATGGCCACGCGCAACTCGCGGATCTGGTCGCTTTCCTTGGAGGTATGGAACGCATCCAGCACCATTTCACTGATGTTCTTGGCCGCTGGCACATGCTGTGAAAGATTGATGGCGTTTTCGTATTCAGCTTTGGACTGCAAGGTGACTACGGATTCTTCGGTACGGGAATCAGACATTGAAATTTCACTACTTCTGTAAGCGGGGAGACGAAAAAGCGTCGGGCATTTTCAAGGGCCAGGGTAGCAAGGTCAAGGCGGCACTCTGCCTTCATCGTCCTGCGCGTCTACAGGTTCTGCATCTCCTGCAATTGGCGCTCCATTGTTTCCCGCAGCCCGCTGCCGCGCCGGGCGATAAACACCAGTTGCGCGCAATCCTGCGCATGCTCGCCGCCCGCCAGGGTGAACTGGCTGCGGTGACCCACATGTTGCAACCAGAACGGTTGATCGTTGCCCTGCAAGTGCACCAGGCCTTTAAGGCGGAACACGTCCTTGGGCAGTTGCCCCAGCCAGTCGCGCAGGGGCTTGGCCGGCAGGGCCTGGGTGCCTTGCCAGGTCCAGCTTTCAAACAGCTCGTGATGGGACGCCGGCACTGGCGTCAGGCCATTGCGCGAGCTGCGTTCGCCCAGTAGCAGGGCGTCGGGGATCTGCGCCTGGACGGTGCTGATCACCCGCGTACGGGCACCGATGTCCGTGCGCAGGCTTTGCAGTTCGGCGGCGCTGACCAGGTCAGCCTTGTTCAGCAGCACCAGGTCGGCGCAGGCCACCTGGGCCCGGGACAAGCGCGCGAATTCCCCTTCCAGAGCGCGATAGCCGCTGGCGTCCACCAGGGTGATCACCGTATCCAGATGCAAGTGCGCCTTGAGCTGTGGATAACCCAGGGTCTGCACAATGCGCTGGGGGTCGGACACGCCGCTGCACTCGATGACGATGCGATCCAGGCGTGGGTGCAGTTGGCTCAGGCTCACCAGTTGCGCCAGCAGGTCTTCCTGCACGGTGCAGCAGATGCAGCCGTTCTGCAGGCTGAACACCGCGTCGGTGACTTCGGCAATGATCGCCGCATCGATATTCAGCTCGCCAAAGTCATTCACGATCACCGCCATCCGCCCATGTTGCGGCTGCTGTGCGATGCGGTTGAGCAGGGTGGTCTTGCCGGCGCCGAGAAAGCCCGAGACGACGGTGACGGCAATGCTCGCGCTATTCATTCGATCACCGGCGGCAGGCCTTGCCACACGGCTTGCAGCGCCGTGCCTTCAAAGGCATTGAGGCGGTCGTACACCGGCCGCCCGTCGACCAGGGTCAGCAACACCTGGGTCTGGTGGATGTAGTTGCGCGCCGGCTGGGCGAACAGGTCACGGTCGATCACGATCAGGTCGGCGCATTTGCCCACTTCCAGGCTGCCGGTGGAATGTTCCAGGCCCATGGCGTGGGCGCCGTTGAGGGTTGCCACTTGCAGCGCCTGTTCCAGGGTGATCGGTTCGCCGAAGCAGTCGGGCTCCTGGTTCCAGGGGTTCTGCCGGGTGACCATGGTTTCCAGGGCCAGCCACGGATCAATCGAGGCCACCGGCCAGTCGGTGCCCATCACCGCCAGGCCGCCTTCGGCCAGCACGCCTTTGAAGTCATAGATGCGCTTGAGGCGCTCGACGCCATAACCGGAGCGGGCACCGCTGGCAAAGGGCGTGGGGTACCAGGCTGCCGGGGAAAACTCGGCGATCACGTTCAGCGCCTTGAAGCGCTTGAGGTTGCCCGGATGCAGCAGCGTGCTGTGGGCGCATTGGTGACGAATGCCGCTGTCGCCATTGACGCGCCGCGCCTCGGCCACCGCATCGAGGAACACATCGGAGGCGCCGTCGCCGGTGCAGTGGGCGATCACCCGCAGGCCGCGACGGTCCATGTCCACCACCATGTCGGTGATGTGTTCCGGGGTCAGGTTGAGCTTGCCGCGCCAGGTGGAGTCGGCGGCCCAAGGCGTCATCAGGTACGACGACTTGGGTTCCACGGTGCCGTCGAAGTGGAACTTCACCGCGTTGGCATTGAGCCGTGCGCTGCGGTAGTAGTGACGCTCGCCGCCGAGCAATTCCCAGCGCCGGCGTACCGGGAAAATATCGTCCTGCCAACTGATGGCCGCCTCCACGCGCAGGCTCAATTCGCCGGCGTCGTCCAGTTCCTTGAGGGCGTCCAGGCGCCGCTCGCAGACGTGCACGTACTTGGTCGCCGTGACACCGCGTGAGCTCTGGAAATGCACGCCGTCACGATAGGCACGGCGCAGTACCGCCACCGGGGTCGGCGGCATGGCGGCGTGGATCAGTGCGTAGGCGCCGTCGATCATCAGGCCGTTGGGCTCGCCGCTGAGTTCGTCGCGCTCCATGTAGCCATTGCGTGGGTCGGCGGTGTGGCGGTCGATGCCCGCCAGCTTCAAGGCGCAGGAGTTGACCATCATGGTGCCCCACATGCGGTCCAGCAGCGCCACCGGGCGGTCCGGCATGATGCTGTCGAGCCATTCGCGACCTGGCGTCAGCCCGGCTTCGCGGAAGGTGTAGCGCACCCAGTATTGGCCGTAGATCCAGCCATCGCCGGGGTGGGCGTCGGCATAGGCGTGGATCGCCGCCGCCAGTTGTTCGGGGGTGGGGTCTTCGATGCCCACGTCCAGGTCATCGCTGTAGCGCGGGGCCAGGGCCAGGTCGGGGTGAGTGTGCATGTCGTGCAGGCCGGGCATGCAGAATGCACCCAAGAGATCATGCTGGCGGGTCTGTGGGCCGATCAGGTGCTGGAGGCTGGCGAGCGTGCCCACCGCGATAAAGCGTCCCCCGCGAATCGCCACCGCGTCGGCCCATGGCTGGTTTGGGTCGAGGGTGTAGAAACGGCCATGGTGCAACACCAGGTCAGCGTGCTCGCCGACAACGGAGTGGGTGGAAGTGAATTGGTCGGAAGCGGTCACGGGGGGAACCTCAATATTCAAGACGAACAAAGATCAAATGGGGGAGCTGGCTTGCCTGCGATAGCGGTGTACCCGTCACTGATGGGGTGGCTGGCATACCGCTATCGCAGGCAAGCCAGCTCCCACATCAATCCCAGTGTTCACATCATCAACGGTTGGCTCTCAGGCCCTCGACGAACCCGGCAATGCGCTGGCAGGCGTCTTTGAGGGTGTCGTCGGCGACGGTAAAGGAGATGCGCACAAAGCCCTCGGCACTGGCGCCAAACGCCTGGGCGTCGAGCACCGAGACGCCGGTGGCGCGGAACAGTTGCCAGGCAAAGTCCATGCTCGACAGCCCTGTGCGGCGCACGTCCACCAGCATGAACATCCCGGCCTGCGGCACCCGGCAATCGAGGTCGGCAATGCCGCCGAGGCCCGCTACTACCAGGTCACGCCGGCGGCGATACACCGTGCGCGCGTCGCTGACCACCTCGTCGTCCAGTTCCAGGGCCTTGATCGCCGCTTCCTGGATAAACCCCGGCAACCCATACAGCATGCACAGCAGCAGGTTATCCAGGTGGCCCACCAACGCGGTCGGCGCCACCACCCAGCCCACGCGCCAGCCGGTCATGGCGTGGGTTTTCGACAGGCTGTTGAGCACCACGGTGCGCTCGGCCATGCCCGGCAGCGAGGCAATGCTCAGGTGCGGCTGGTCGTAAGTGATCTGGCCGTAGACCTCATCGGAAATCACCCACAGGTCATGCTCGCGCGCAACGTCGGCCACCAGTTCCAGCTCTTCACGGCTGTAGACGTTGCCGGTGGGGTTGCAGGGCGTGGCCAGGGCAATGCCCCGGGTCTTGGCGGTAATGGCTTTTTCCAGGGCGGCGCGGGTCAGGCGGAAACCGTTGGCCGCCGGTTGCTCGATGGTTGCGATGCGCGCACCGGAAGCGTGGATGCACGCTTCATAAGTCAGGTACATCGGTTCCGGCACCAGCACTTCGTCGCCCTGGCTGAACAGGCACAGCGAGGTCGCGAACAGGCCGTTTTGCGCGCCGGCCACCAGGGCCACGTTATCGGCGTGTACAGCGATGCCTTGCAGGCGGCTTTGCTTGGCGGCAATCGCCTCGCGCAGGGCCGGTCGGCCGAGGACGTGGGTGTAATGGGTGTCGCCGGCGCGCAGGGCATCGACGGCGGTTTCGCAAATGGCGCTGGCGGTGGCGAAGTCGGGGTCGCCCACGCTCAACACAATCACATCTTCGCCACGGCCACGGGCTTCGACGGCGGCGTAGTGAATATCCCAGGCGCTGACGGACTCGCCACTAATGCGCTCGACAAACGGTGAATAACGCATCCTTGTTCTCCTAAAATTGATTCAAGCCTGGCGCTGCGGGACTTTGCCCCAGCGCGAGAAAACGTGTTCGATCACGAACGCCAGGACAATGTAGATCACCGCCACCGCCAATAGAGGCTCGTACACCCGCAGCGTCTGTGCACGCACCAGGTTGGCGGCGCCGAGCAGGTCGGTGACGGCGACGGTGGAGGCCAGTGCGGTGGCCTTGAGCAGCAGCACGGTTTCGCCCACCAGCGTCGGCTTCACCAGTTCCAGGGCCCGTGGCAGCCAGACCCGGCGCAGCACCATCAGACGCTTCATGCCGAAGGCCCGTGCCGCTTCCAGCTCGCCTCGCGGCACGGCACGCAGAGCGCCGCGCAGCACTTCGCCGACATAGGCACCGACACACAGAATCAATGCCAGGGCCACGTACCAGAAGCCTTCACGCAAGTACGGCCAGAGGAAGCTGCCGCGAATCAGCGGGTAGCTGGCAAACACGCTGCCCACGCCGTAATACAGGATGTAGATCTGCACCAGCAGCGGCGTGCCCCGGAACACAGCGGTATAGGCGCGCAACGGCGCACTGATCAGCGGGTTGGACGACAGGCGCCCCAGCGCAACCAGCACCGCCAGCAAGAAGCCGAACACCCCGGACAAGGCCAGCAACTTCAGGGTGATACCCAGGCCGTGCAGCAGCTCGTTGCCAAAACTGTTGATCCATGAAAAATCCATCAGCTGCGCTCCTTAGTGCTGCGGCATCCAGCGGTTGATCCGTCGCTCGAACACCCGGAAGGCGCCGTTGGAAATCAGGGTGATGATGAAATACACCGCCGCCACTGCCAGGTAGAACACCAGGTAGTGCTTGGTGGAGCCGGCCGCCTGCTTGCCCACCGAGAGCAACTCGCTGTAGCCGACAATGCTGATCAGCGCGCTGTCCTTGACCAGCACCAGCCACAGGTTCGACAGGCCGGCCATGGCAAACGGCAACATGCTCGGCAGCAACACCCGGCGTACCAGCAGCCAGCGCTCGATGCCGAAGGCTCGCGCCGCTTCCAGCTGGCCAACGGGAATGGCCTGGATCGCGCCGCGAATGATCTCCGCCGAATACGCGCCCTGCACGATCCCAAGCACCAGCACGGCGGCGATAAAGCCGTTGACCGTCACGCTGTCGCGGCCCATCGCGGCCATCGCCATGTTCAGCAGGTCGGTGCCGGCGTAGTACAGCAGCAAAATCAGCAGCAACTCCGGCACCGCGCGATACAGCGTGGTGTAGAGGTTGGCCAGGCGCACCATCCAGCGCGGGCCCTTGAGCTTGATCATGGCCACCAGCAGGCCGATGCCCAGGCCCAGCACGAAGGCCCCGGCGGAAATCTGCAAGGTCACCACGGCCCCCTGGAGCAGGGCGGTGAGCCAGCCGTCGGCGACGAACAGCTGGGTGAGTTCGGACAAAGAAATCATGGCGCGTTCCGTTGGACGTTATTGCGCGGAAATATCGACGCTGAAATAGCGGCTGCGAATTTTGTCGTAGGTGCCGTCGGCTTTCATCGCCGCCAGTGCGGTGTTGAGCTGCTCGCGCAGGCGGTCGTCACCCTTGCGCACGGCGGCGCCGATGCCGGAGCCGAACAGTGGGTCTTTGGGCGCCAGGCCCTTGTCGGCCAGGCCGCTGCCGGCAGCGGACTTGAGCATCGGCTCGATGGTCAGGGCGTCGGCCAGCATCACGTCGATCCGCCCGCTTTGCATGTCGGCGGTCATGTCGTCCTGGGTGTTGTAGTAGCGCAGGGTCGAGCCCTTGGCGTAGTAAGCCTTGAGGTAGGTGGCGTTGGAGGTCGAGCCCTGCACGCCGATCAACTTGCCCTTGAGCCCGGCGGGGGTGGTGACCAGTTCCTGGCTTTTGTCGGCGACCCACATGGCCGGGGTCTGGTAGTACGGGGCGGTGAAGGCGATGACCTTCTCGCGCTCCTCAGTGATGCTCAGGGAGTTGAGGATCACGTCGATCTGGCTCGATTGCAGCGCCGGGATCAACCCGTCCCAGGACACTTCCTTGAGCGGGCATTGGGCTTGCAGCCGTTCGCACAGGGCCTTGATCAGGTCCGGCTCGAAACCGCTCCAGGCGCCATTGCCGGCTTTTTCGGAAAACGGCGGGTAGGGTTCCAGGGCGATGCCGAAGACGATTTTGTCGGCGGCCACTGCACTGTGGGAAAGCACGGCGAGCACGCAGCCGGCGGCGAGGGATTTGAGAGTGTTATGCATGGCTTGACCCTTTCGAAGTTATTGTTTTGAAGGATGGAAGCGGCAGTTCAAACGCGATTGTCCTGGGCCATGACGAACTGGCGGCAACGCTCGCTGGTGGGGTTCTGGAAGACTTGTTGTGGCGTGCCTTCTTCTTCAACCAGCCCCTGGTGCAAAAACATGACCTTGCTCGATACATCCCGGGCAAACGCCATTTCGTGGGTGACGAGGATCATGGTGCGGCCTTCTTCGGCGATGCCCTGGATCACCTTCAGCACTTCGCCGACCAGCTCCGGGTCCAGGGCCGAGGTCGGCTCATCCATCAGCAACACGCGGGGGCGCATGGCCAGGGCGCGGGCAATGGCCACGCGCTGTTGCTGGCCACCGGAGAGGAAGGCAGGGAAGGTATCGCGCTTGCTGGCCAGGCCGACCTTCTCCAGCAGGTGCTCGGCGTGGGCGATGGCGTCCTTGCGGTCTTCACCCAGCACATACACCGGCGCCTCAATGACATTTTCCAGCACGGTGCGGTGGGGCCACAGGTTGAAGCTCTGGAACACCATGCCCAGTTGTGTGCGCAGGCGTGCCACCTGGTCGGGATCGGCGATCAGCGGGTTGCCGGCGCGGTCCTTTTTCAGACGCACTTCTTCACCGTTGATGCGCAGGCTGCCGCTGCAAGGGATTTCCAACAGGTTGATGCAACGCAGCAGGGTGCTTTTGCCCGAACCGCTGGAGCCGATCAGCGACACCACATCGCCTTCGTTGGCGCGCAGGGAAATGCCTTTGAGAACATGGTGCGCGGCATAGCTCTTGTGCAGAGCATCAATGGCGACCACCGGGGTGACTGGGTTCAAGGGTTATCCCTCTTTATTTTTGTAAATTGATCAACCTGAACACCGCCCCCAGCAGGAGCTGGCTTGCCAGCGAAAAACGCAAGAACACCGCGCTTGTCCAGAATGCCCACGTCATCGTTGACGACCATCGCCGGCAAGCCGGCTCCTACAAAAGGTAGGTTGGACGTGCTGTGATGAGGATCGAGAATAGCCACTGGCCACTTGAGGTCAATCAAGCATTTTTCCGTCGATCTTGAAATTTAATTCAACTGTCCGCTGTGCGGGTGGCTATGTCTGACGCACGATTGCGGCTATGGTGCGGATATCTTTGAGCAGGTGAACCTCCATGCGTTACCCCTCCATGACCGCCTTGCGCGCGCTCGATGCGGTGGCCCGGCTGGGCAGTGTGTCCGAGGCGGCCACCGAGCTGAACCTCACCCCCAGCGCCATCAGCCACCAGATCAAGAGCCTGGAACAGACCCTGGGCTTTGCCCTGACCGAGCGCACCGGGCGTAACATCCGCATCACCTGGCAGGGCGAGCGCTATGCCCGTGATATCCATGGGCTGCTGGCCAATATCCTTGAGGCCGGGCAGCGTTTCGACGGCCAACAGGTCAGTGGGCGCCTGTGTATCAGCAGCCCGGCGGGGTTTGCCACCTATTGGCTGTGTACCCATATCGCTGACTTCCAGGCGCTTTATCCACAGGTCGAATTGCACCTGATTTCCCCGCGCACCCCGGACGACACCAGCGACCATGGCGCCGACCTGTTTATTGCCTACGGCATGGGCGACTGGCCAAACCAGCATGTGCAGAAGATCGTCTCGCTGCGCTATTTCCCGGTGTGCAGCCCGCGCCTGGTCAACACCATGGGCGGCCTGAAGAACCCGGAACACCTGGTCGGCGCGCCGTTGCTGCATATGATCGACTACTCCGACTGGCGCGTGTGGCTCGCCGCTGCCGGGGCGCCGAATGTGGATGTGCAGCGCGGCATCGTGTTTGCCGATGCGCACTTTGTGCAGTCGGCGTGCATCGCCAGCCAGGGCATTGCCATGGGCGACAACCTGATCAGCGGTGAAGCCTTGGCCAGGGGCTTGCTGGTGCGACCGTTCGAGACCGAGATCGAATCCAACCGTGGCTACTACCTGGTGGCCGATCACCAGAAAGTCGAGCGCCCCGTGGTGCAGGCGTTTGGCGAGTGGGTGAAGTCGCAGTTGGGTGGCGGGCTGTAGCACCCGGCAATCCGTGAATTTTTTTTGCCAATGGCCGGTAAATTTTTTGCTTGTCCGCCCCCAGGGTGCGCCCTAAGGTCTGGCCAATCGACACAGAACAATAAGAAGGAAATGAGCAATGACCACCTGCGCCCAGTCCCTGGTTCGCCTGCTGGAAGGTTATGGGGTAGATACCGTGTTCGGCATCCCCGGCGTCCATACCGTCGAACTCTACCGCGGCCTGCACGGCGGCCGCCTGCGCCATGTCAGCCCGCGTCATGAACAGGGCGCCGGTTTCATGGCCGACGGCTACGCCCGCGCCAGCGGCAAGCCGGGTGTGTGTTTCATCATTACCGGCCCCGGCATGACCAATATGCTGACCGCCATGGGCCAGGCCTATGCCGACTCGGTACCGATGCTGGTGATTTCCACCACCAACCGCCGCGACCATCTGCGCCTGGGCCACGGGCATCTGCACGAGCTGCCGGATCAACGGGCGATGGTCGCCGGCGTGTGTGCTTTCAGCCATACCCTGCAATCGCCGGAGCAATTGCCAGAACTGCTGGCGCGGGCCTTTGCCGTCTTCAAGTGCGCGCGCCCGCGCCCGGTGCATCTGGAAATCCCCCTGGATGTGCTGGACATGCCGGCCATCGACCTCAACCTGATGCCCCGCAGCCTGCCGGGCGCCCCCGCCCCGGCACCGGCCTCGCTGCGGGCGGCGCTCAAGCTGCTCAATGAAGCGCGGCGACCACTGATCCTCGCCGGCGGTGGTGCCCGAGACTGCGCCGAGGTGTTGCAGCAATTGGCCGAGCGCCTGCAAGCGCCGGTGGCCCTGACCACCAATGCCCGTGGTTTATTGCCCATGGGCCACCCGCTGTTGCTGGACGGCGTGCAGTCGTCCAGGCATGGCCGCTCGTTGTTTGATGAAGCCGATGTGATCCTTGCCGTGGGCACTGAACTGGGAGAAACCGACTACGACTTCTTCGGCCTTGGCCCACTGAAATTCAAGGCCCCGCTGATCCGCCTGGATATCGACCCGATGCAGGTCATGGGCGTGCAACGTGCCCATGTCGGGCTGGTGGGCGATGCCCGCGAAGGGTTGCAGGCGCTGTTGGATGCAGTCAGCCCACCAGCCGCGAGTGGGCGTTGGGCGCAGGACAGTGTGCAGCGGGTCAACCGCCTGGAACGCGAAAGCTGGAATGCCAAGCAACAGGGCTTGCAAGGCCTGCTGGACCTGCTGCGCGACAGCCTGGTCGACCCGCTGATCGTCGGTGATTCGACCCAGCCGGTGTACCAGGGCGCGGTGGGCTACCAGGCCCCGGCAGCCAACAGTTGGTTCAACGCCGGCACAGGTTACGGCACCCTCGGCTACGGGTTGCCGGCGGCTATCGGCGCCAAGCTGGCCAAGCCTGGGCGGGCGGTGGTGGCGCTGGTCGGCGATGGCGGCCTGCAGTTTGCCAGCAACGAACTGATTGCGGCCCGCGAGGCGGGCATCGGCGTGATTCTGGTGGTGTGGAACAACCAATGCTACGGCGAGATCCGTGACTATATGCAGGCCCGGGAAATCACGCCGCTGGGGGTGGATATCATGACCCCGGACTTTGCCGCCATGGCCCGCAGTTGCCACGTTGCCCACCACACGGCCCACAGCCCGCAGGCGTTGCACACCTTGCTGCAAACCCTGGCGGGTACCCGTCAACCGGTGATGATCGAACTCGACGCCGCGCAATACCTGCAAAACGCCTGAACCGCCCTCGGCCCTGATCCATATCAACGGGCCACTTTCGAAAATCCGCTACAACACAACCGGGGCTTACCCAGCCCCGGTTATCCGCCTGATGACCTCATAAAAACGAAGACAAACCTGTACCCAGGGCCAACCCCCGGGCCAGGTGATTAAAGGAATAATGCGATGGCCCTTTCTCTGTCACGCTTGGCCTTGATGGGGGCGACGCTGTGTCTTGCGCTTCCCCTGCACGCCAACGAACCCGCCAAACCCGATACCGAGCTGATCGCCCAGGGCAAATACGTTGCCCAACTGGGTGACTGCATTGCCTGCCACACTGCCAAGCAAGGCCCGCAGATGGCGGGTGGCCTGGAGTTGAACACGCCCATGGGCACGATCTACTCCAGCAACATCACCCCGGATCGCGAGACCGGGATCGGTCACTACACCTTCGAGCAGTTCGACCGCGTGATGCGTGAAGGGGTGACGCCGGCCGGCATGAACCTGTACCCCGCCATGCCGTATCCGTCCTACGCGAAGATGAGCGAAGAGGACATGCGCGCCTTGTTCGCCTACCTGATGCAAGAGGTCAAGCCGGTGAGCCAGGCCAACCTTGAAGCCGACATGGGCTTCCCGTTCAACCAGCGCTGGGGCCTGGCGTTGTGGAATTTCATGTTCCTCGACAAACAACCGTTCAAGCCCGACCCGGCCCGGGATGCAGTGCTCAACCGGGGTGCCTATCTGGTCCAGGGCCTGGGCCACTGTGGCTCGTGCCACACCCCGCGGGGTATCGCGTTCCAGGAAAAAGCCATGAGCGACGCCGGCAGCAGCGGCGAGCACTACCTGGGCGGGGAAACGGTCGAGCATTGGCGCGCCTTGAGTTTGCGCAACCTGTGGACGGTGCAAGACACCGTGCAACTGCTCAAGACCGGGCAGAACCGCTTTGCCACGGTCTCGGGCAACATGGTGGATGTGATCCGCCACAGCACCCAGCACTTCACGGATGCCGACCTGACGGCGGTTGCGACGTATCTGAAATCCCTGCCACCGGGCAAGGATGACCTGCCGATGCCGGCCGTTGCCAAGGGCCCCGCCGAACTGCCCAACGACTTGTTCACCAGCCGTGGCGGCCTGGGCTATATGCAGTTTTGCAGTGATTGCCATCGCAGCGATGGCGGGGGCGTCAAAGGCCTGTTTCCGGCATTGGCCGGCAACGCCGGCGTGGTTGCCGGCAACCCGACCTCACTGCTGCACATTACCCTCACTGGTTGGGAAACCGCCGAAACCGCAGCCCACCCACGGGTCTACACCATGCCGGGCTTTGCCAGGCTTGCGAACAACGAAATAGCGGAAATCCTCAGCTTTGTGCGCACGCGCTGGGGCAACGAAGGCACGGCGATCAGCACCGCCCAGGTGAAGAAAATGCGTGACCAGCTCAACCCGGTCAGCACCGACTCCTCGGCCTTCGATACCCCGCGCCTGGCCAACCTGCTGGCGGCGCCGAATGCCGACCAGGTGGTACGCGGCATGCGCCTGCACCTGCAAACCAAGGAACTGCTGCCAGACAATGTGGGCAACTCGCTGAACTGCACCAGTTGCCATCTCAACGCCGGCACCGTGGCTGACGGTTCACCGTTTGTGGGTGTTTCGGCGTTCTTCCCCAGCTACGCCCCGCGTGCTGGCAAGGTGGTGAGCCTTGAAGAGCGCATCAACGGTTGCTTTCGCCGCTCGATGAATGGCAAGCCGATACCGCCACAATCGGCGGACATGCAGGCGATGGTGGCGTACTTCGACTGGATGAAAAACAACACCAAGCCAGAGGATAAAGTCCCCGGCCGTGGTGTAGGCAAGGTCGACCCGGCCATCAAACCCGACCTGGCCAATGGCGAACAGGTCTACACCAAGCAATGCGCGGTGTGCCACGGCAACGACGGCGAAGGCCTGGCCCGTGCCGACGGCACGTTGGTGTACCCACCGTTGTGGGGCGAGCAGTCCTTCAATATCGGCGCTGGCATGGCCCGCACCTACACCGCCGCCGCATTTGTCAAACGCAATATGCCCATCGGTTTCCACGAGAAGTTCCCGTTGGGCCAGGGCGGCCTGTCGGACCAGGAAGCGGTGGACGTTGCGGCCTACTTCTCGCAAAAACCACGCCCGGACTTCCCGGACAAGATCAAAGACTGGCCCAACGGCGGTAAACCGGTAGACGCCCGCTACTAGCGGGCCAACAAAAACCAAGCAAGCCGCGCAAAACCTGTAGGAGCCGGCTTGCCGGTGATGGCGGCTGAACGTGCACCGCATAGTTCACTGGCCTCATCGCCGGCAAGCCGGCTCCTACAACTCAGGTGTGTTGCACTATCGCCTTTATTGCGAAACCCGGTCCTTGCCCGCGGCCTTGGACCGGTACAGCGCCTGGTCTGCCCGGGCCATCAGGTTGGCGGGGGACTCGTCATTGAGGCGTTGTACCACGCCCAAACTCAAGGTCACCTTGAATTCGCCCACGGGGGGTAAGTCGATGACGGCCAGGCGGATGCGCTCAGCCAGTGCCTTGGCGGTTTCCACCGTGCTTTTGGGCAGGATCACCATGAATTCATCGCCACCCCAGCGCGCCAGGAGGTCTCCTTGGCGCACGCACTGTTCCAGGCGCTCGACGACCTGCAACAGGGTGGCATCGCCCACGGCGTGCCCGTGCTGGTCGTTGATCGACTTGAAGTCATCGACATCCATGGCAATCACTGCCAACGGCAGGCGAAACCGCTGGGCGCGTTCGCACTCTTCGAGCAAGGCTTTTTCCAGGCGATAACGGTTGGCGATACGGGTCAAGGTATCGCGCTCGGCCAGGGACCGGTTTTCGTCCAGTTGTAACTGCAGTTGCTGGTTGACCCGGGACAGTTCGCGGGTGCGTTCGGCTACCAGCGCTTCAAGGGATTGGTTGCGTCGCTCAAGTTGTTCAAGGGAACGCTTGCGCTCATGAATGCTGCGGTGGGCGCCGACCATGCGCCACACTGAGCCATCGGCATTGCGGGCGATTATGTAGCCGCGGTCTTCGATCCACAGCCAAGTGCCGTCCTTTTTCCGGCAGCGGTATTCGGCTTGATAGTGGGGGGTGCGGCTGTTGATGTAGTCGTCGAAGACTTTCATCACATAAGGGTAATCGTCGGGGTGGATCACGCTTTCCCAGGTGAAGACTGTATTTTCCAGGGAGTGATGATCGTAGCCGAGCATTTCGTACCAGCCGGGGTTGCGGTAGACAAACCCGGTGTTGGCATTCCAGTCCCAGATTCCATCGCTGACCAGTTCCATGATGGCGTGGGCCAGGTCGGCATTGATGTCGAAAAGCTCGCTTTTCAACGGATCCATATCGGATGTATCGCCCATCTGCGCGCTCCCTGCGAGGATGCTGGCTCACTGTGGCCAGTCAGGTGTTAACGCCGATACTCCGTGGCTGGGCGTACTTTACAACGAGGTGTGTCTGCTTAGAAGAGGCTGTCGAGTTGTGGCTAAATGCCATTATTCGCGGCGTCCAGGCTATTGAGGTTCCACCATGCGCGTAGGTGGAGCGCCATTGGCGTTGTGCTGGTATATCGCCTCAGGCTGGCCCTGCTCGTTGAAAAATACCTGGCCGATGCCAGCACTGTTCCACAGCCGTTCGCCGGCTTCGGCATGTTCCGGGATATACGGCACCACTTGCATGCGCCGCCGTCGGGTCAGCCAGTTCAGGGGCGAGCGCGGGGAGTAGAGCCAGCGGTTGAGGCGATCGAACCATTCCAGCAGGCGGGGGGGGAATTGGTTCTTGATACCGCTGCTGGTGATCTGCCAGATATTCGGTCCGGCGTTGCGATGGCGAATAAGCACTTGGTAGACGAACGAGTAATGCACATCCCCCGACAGAATCACGTAGTTCCCCGGCGTGCGTGAGTGGCGGAAGATGTTCAGGATCACTTGCGCGGCGCCACGGTGGGCCATCCAGTTTTCCGCATCGACCAACAGCGGGTAACCGCACCAACTGAAGACCTTCTGCACCGTCTCGATCAGCTTGACGCCGAAGATCGGTGCGGGTGACACGATGATCGCCGAAGGGTGATCGAGCAGTTCCTGTTGCAGTTCACTCAAGGCCTCCCAGTCCAGCAGGCCTGAAGGGTGCTTGAGGGTGAACTCACTGCGCCAGCGCCGCGTGCGCGTGTCGATGACCACCAGCGCGGGAGTGGTTGGCAGCACGTAGTGCCACTGCTGGAACTTCAGGAGCTCTTCCAGCAACTGGTCCTGGGCGGGCGCGTGCAGAGGGTGGGTGTGGTTTTGGGCAGTAGCGGTCAGGGCCTGGGTTTTTTCCACGAGCTGGACGAAGGCATCGGGGTTGTTGCCCCAGCCCTGGCAGAGCATATAGGCGAGCAAGGCATTGCCGATGATGCGCTTGGAGAACGGGTTGCCGTAGGCGGTCTGTTCCCACTGGGCGCTGAGGTTCCAGTCATCGGTGATGTCGTGATCGTCGAAAATCATCAGGCACGGCACGTGGGCGAACACCCTGGCCACCCCACCCAGGCCGTCGCGAAACTTATCCACAGGTACCTGTTCGCGGGCGTAGCGTGCCTGTTCTTCCGGCGTCAGCCGTGTGGGAGGTTGTGGGGCGATCAGGGTCCAGGGGGTCGGCGACCAGACCAACAGGTACATCGCCACGACTTCGGCAAAGGTCACCAAGTGGTTGTCGGCGGTGCTACTGGTGAAGATCGGTTTTTTCACCCCGCCAAAAAAGCGTTCGCGCAGGGTCTCGTTGCTCTCCAGGGCCGGCAACAGGTCGGCGCGATGGTAGTAGCTGGCGGGATGGTCGTAGAGCCTGGTGCTGTCGTCCACAACGGCGCCATCGAGGTGCTCATCGAACAGGCCCAGGCGCGCAATCAGCCCATGAATGGCGCGCAGCATTGGCCCGGCGACGTCGTCGGCATACACCTGGTCGCCACTCATCATCAGCAGGGCCGGGCGCTGCGCCAGGCTGCGGTCCTCGCCCAGCAGGCGATCAGCGCACAGCAGGCCTTCATCGGCGTGATGGTGGGGTTTGCGGCAAGAACCGTGCAGCAGCTGGGTGATACGGCTGTGCAGGATGAAATCCGGGGTCTGGGCATTGGCGTACAGCAGGTGCGGCGCCCAGTGGGCGATACCGGTTTCATCATTGATCAGCAGGTCGTAGCTGATGGGCACGTCCTGGGGCAGCGGCGTGGCCAGCGGCACATCGATCAGATGGATAAAGGCTGCGCGGCCCACGGCAATGACCTGACAGCAGGTGGCGTCGAGGTCGATATCCAGGGACTGTTCGCACTCGTGCTGGTTGAACTGCAACCGCAGGGTCAATGCCAGGGGACGGCTGCCCACCAGCCACAACACCAGGCGCCCCGGCTCCAGGCGGCGCAGCAAGGGGCCGGCGAGGACGGCGGGCAATGGGTCGGGTTGCAGCATGAAAACAGGGCTCTATGCGGGAGTGGACTGCACAGGCTAGCGCAGTGGATGTCGGTGTTTTGTCAAAGCAGCAGGTGGCTTGCCACGGCATGCCAGATCAGATGTGCGATTGTTTCGGCACTTTGGGCACGGTAAAGCGGAATTCGCTGCCACGCCCCAATTCGCTTTCGGCCTCGATCCGCCCGCCATGGGCCTTGACGATGCCCTGGGTGATGTACAGGCCCAGGCCACTGCCCGTAGGGTTGTTTTCGGTCAGGGTCCAATAGCGATCAAACACGTGGGGCAGTTGCTCAGGCGCAATGCCTTCACCGGAGTCACGCACCGCAAAGACAATCTCCTCGCCATTGCTCATGGCCGAAATCCCGATGTTGCCCAGGCGCGGGGTGAACTTGATAGCGTTGCCGATCAGGTTCGACAGCACCTGGAACAAACGCTCCGGGTCGGCGTTGATCTGCAGGCCGGGTTCGGCGTTGAACGACAGGGCAACGCCTTTTTCCAGGGCCAGAGGGGCGAGCAGCGAATAGGCCTCTTCAAAGATCTGGCCGACATCCAGCGGCACCGGCTTGACGGTGTAGCGGCCGGCTTCGATCTTTGAGGTGTCGAGCAGATCTTCGAGCAACACATTCATGCGCCCGGCGGCTTGCTGCATGGTGTCGATGGCTGAGGAAATCCGCCGCGAGGTGTGGGGGCCATCGGAGCTGAAAGCCTTTTGCATCATGCCGCACAGCATCGAGATCACGGTCATCGGGTTACGCAGGTCGTGGGACACCACCGCCACCAGCTCATCCCGCGCGCGCACGGCCTGTTGTTCGCGCAGGACCTGGCGGGCCAGGTCGTTTTCCAGGGCCGAACGGCGCAGATCGTTGGCGGCAAACTGGTCGCCGGGGCTCCATTTGGTGGAGATGCCGGCCATTTCCACCTTCCAGATTTCAAACGAGGTACGCGGGCGAAGGCGCAGGCCTGTGTCGGAGTTTTCCAGGGCCAGCGGTTTTTTCGGGTCGCCGCTCCACTGGATGTTCTCTTTGACTTCCGGGCGAAACCACAGCACGCCGTTGTCCACTGGCTTGGGCAAGCTCATGGCCAGGACCCCGCTGGCCACTGGCTGGTAGTCGGCTGCGGGCGGGTAGAGCGCTGACAGGTGGTGGCTGGCAAATACCGGTTGCCCGGTTTCCTGCAGCCATTTGTGCAAGGCGCGGATCTGCGCCGGCTCCGGGCAGCTACCGTAGCGGTGCAATTGCTGGCCTTCAATAATCGCCACGCCACCGGCCTGCACCAGGTCCATCAGCACTTGCGGGCATTGAGCCAGGCCGTCGAATACGGTGTCCGATGAGCTGCTCATCGCCCGGTTAAGTACGCTCAGGGCCTCGACCTTTTCTTCACGTTGGCGGCTGATGTCCAGGGCTTCCATGGCACTGATCTGCAATGACAGCACCTGGCCGATGGTCTGGCAGGTGGTGCGCAGGTCGTTGGGCACATGCAGCGGCTCGCGGTTGCCGCAACTGATCAGGCCCCACAATGTGTCGCCCTTCATCAGCGAGATGCTCATGGACGACAGCACCCCCATGTTCTTCATGTACTGACAGTGGATAGGCGACACGCTGCGCAGGGTGGCGAAGCTCAGATCCAGCGGTTGACCGGTGTCCGGGCGCAGCTTGGGCAGCAGCGGCACCGGCTCGTAGTCGGCATTGGGGATGATCCGCAGCCAGTTGGTGCGGTACAACTCGCGGGCTTGTTCCGGGATGTCGGACGCTGGGAAGAACAGGCCGTTGAATAACTCCATGGACGGCGCGGACGCTTCGGCGATGACCTGGCCGTGACCTTCCTCTTCAAAGCGATAAATCAGCACCCGGTCATAGCCGGTCATGGCCTGGATTTCACTCACGCTGATTTCGTACAAAGCTTGCAAGGTTTTCGCCGACTGCAAACGTTGCAACATCTTGCCCAGGTTGCTGGCCTGGCCATTCTGGAATTTGGGCTGGAAGTGCTTGTGCAGCGGCTCGAACTCCAGCACCAGCACGCCTTGGTGGCGATGCAACAGGCCCTCGAACTGGCCACCGGCGAGGGTGACGTGCAGTGCCGGGGCGTCGATAAAGCTGGGTTGGCTGGCCATCTGTCGCACGGCGTGGGCATTTTCTGCGCCCAGCAGTGTATCCAGTGGCTGGCCGAGCAGGGCGTCGGGCGGGTGATTGAACAGGCTGGCTACGTTGGCGCTGACCTGGACAATCTGCAGGTCCGGTTCGCGCAGGGTCAGCAGCACGCCATGAGGCTGGATCGCGCCGGGAAAGCGGATCGGCTCGTCGGCGCAGTTGGCCAGCAGTTCTTCAAAGTCATCGGGCTTCATAGCAGTACCTCCTGGCTGTCGAGCCACTGCTCAAAACAGCTGAATGTCGAGCAGGCCGCATCCACCGCCTGCTGACGGCCAGGGCCGTCCAGCGGGGCATGGCCCAGGTAGTCGAGAAAGTCTTTCCAGCGCCGACCGGTCTCGGCGCCGTACACATTGAGAAAGGCACCGCCGTTGCTGGCGTCCAGCGCCAGGCTGCGGGCCATTTCCCGGCGCAGTACCTGGCCGCCGAGGGTCGCACCTTCCAGCACATACAGCGTGCCCAGGCAGGCGGCCGGTGTGTCGAGACGTGGCAGGCGAGGGCAGAGGGGGAGTGCGGCAATCGCCTGCCTGGCCAGGCCCAAGGCAATCAGGTCACGGTGCAAGGTCGGCGTTTTCACCCGCAGCTTCTGGTCGAATCCCACAGGAATCAAGCCGCTGTCGTACAACTGTGATTCCATCGGCTGGTAGAAACCGTAGTACGCCTCAAGCAAGCGGCGATACCCATCGGTATCGAGCATCGGGGAAAAGAACGGCAAGCGTTTTTCCAGGGCCACATGGAGTTGGGCTGTGCCTGAACGCAAGGCTTCAAGCAGGGGGGGCACCTTGACGTCATGGGCCGGTAAATGCATGCAGCAAGCTCGAACGGGTCGGCCAGGGCGGTCCATGGCTGAGATGTGGGTGAGGGGGCAACGATTTTATACGTCACGTAGTCCATGTCTGAGAAGTCATAGTGAAAAATCTAATGCTGCAATAAGAAAAAACTGACAACTCAAAAACAGACCTCACACTGAGTCGCGAAGTTCGATTGTCGCGATGTTGCGATGCTATCAGTGCTGGGATGCCCCCTTTACCAATGCTGCCTGCACACAGTCGAGCAGCCGCTCGGTGCTCCAGGGCTTGGGCAAAAACTTCACCGTGCTGCCCAATTGCGCGGCCATGACGGTGTTGCCAGAGGTCAGCACCACCGGCAAGGATGGCCAGCGATGGGCCACGACCTTGCTCATGTCGTACCCGTTGAGCAGGCCGGGCATCTGGATATCACTGACAATCAGGTCGACTGGGTTATTGCTCCTCTCAAGAAAAATCATCCCTTCATCGGCCGAAGGGAAAGAGGTCACCACAGCGCCGAACTCCTCCAGCACATCCACCATCAGCGCACGAATGATCGCGTCGTCTTCCAATACCAGTATCGATGGCCGAGCCATGATCCTTACTCCACCATCCGGGTTGAGTAAGGTGGAGTTGCTTGCCAGGGAATAGGTTCGATTGGATGTTTTGTATTCGATGGATGGTCATTTTGCGGTGCTATTCAGCGGTTGTTGAGCATGGGGGCTACCCGTTGGCACACCCCCGGGTCAACGCCATGGGTGTGCGGTTCATCAATGGCGTCAGAAACGCTCATCCAGCAGGGCCGGCAAGGTCAGTTCCTTGACGAAGCTGGCCGAGGACAGGCTCAAGGCCATGCGCACCACCTGTACCACGTCGTGTACCGGGATCAGTTGCCCGTCGCCGCGCTGTTCGGCCTGCTGCCTGGAAGTGCTCAACGGATCGTCGGTATTGAGGTAGCCCAGGTTCAGGCAGGTCACGCCCAGGCGTTGGTGCCGATAGCCTTCGCGCAGGGCATCGGCCATGCCACGCAAGGCGAATTTCGAGGCGCCGAACGTGACCTCCGGGCGCCCGCTCTGGGGCAGGCCCGAAGTCGAGCCGGTCAGGATGATGCGTGGGTTCGGGCTCTTGAGTAGCACCGGCAGCAGGCGCTTGATCAGCAACAGAGGCGCGGTGATGTTGCAACTGACAATGGCTTGCAGCTGCGTGTCCTGGTCCTTGAGAAAGCTGTAGGTTTCATCGAACGCCCGCTCTTCCCAGATGCCCAGGTTATAGATCAACGTATCCAGGCCGTCCTGCGCCACCGCCTGCTCGATGAGGGGCGCGGCTTGCGCTGGCTGGCCAAGGTCGGCTTCCACCCACAGCATTTCGGCGCCGGTAGCGGATACCAGGTTGGCGGGACGGCTGCGCGAGACACCCACCAAGGTATCTCCCACGCCGCCCAGGCCTTCCATAAATGCCCTGCCCAACCCCTTGCTTGCACCGACCACCATGGTTCTCATCGATCTCTCCTTAACTGACGTGCTGATGGGAAGGCGCATGCAAGCAGAGGGCGAGAGTGATGGCAATTGAATGGCTGTATCTAAATGTTTTGCCGGAAGGCGATGCAACAACCTGGGCGAGGGCAAGTAAACAGCAGGCATAATTGACGCCTCTGTTGCCTGTCGCCGCTGACCTGGAGCCCCTGATGAAAGCCGCTGCCTTACTGACCCTTCTTCTCATCGCTACGCTTTTGAACACTGAGCCTGCGGCGGCAGGTGATGCCGAGGCCGGTGGCAGGCTGTTCACCAAGACCTGTGGTGGTTGCCACAGTGTCGGGCTGAATGCGCGTGGTGGCTTCGGGCCGCAGCTCAATGGGGTGATCGGACGGCTGGCGGGCACCACGGCGGACTATCAATATTCCGATGCGATGAAAAACTCGGGCGTGGTGTGGACGCGGGAAACGCTCGCGGCCTATATCGAGAACCCGAAGAAAGTGGTGAGCGGTACTCGCATGATTTTCTGGGGGATCAGCGATCAGGAGAAGATCGAGAATTTGCTGGCCTACCTGGAAACCTTCCAGGTGCAATAGCCGGATACAGCCCAATCCATTGTAGGAGCCGGCTTGCCTCTACATGATCCACCGCAAGGGGTGGCATCGATTTCAACTGCCCTGTGGTGTTTCCCAGCGTGACAGGCGTGACTTGATATCGTCGATCATCGCAGGCAGGCCCACGATGGTATCGATCAGGCAATGGGGCCGTGCCCCTTCAAACATCTGGGTAACACCACCGACGGCTAGCATCCCATCACAGCCCCGGCGTGCTGCCAGAAGCGCTCGTAGGTTTCACGCAATTGCGCGACATCGGAATTGGGCTGCACATCTTCGACCACATATACCAAGCGCTCGCCCAGCAATGCCTGGATCCGCTCGACCAAGCCCAGCTCCCGGGCTTGCGGGAAGGTGACGAGGGCAACGGTTTGCTGCGCAGTGATACTGGCCAGATCTTGCAGGCAACCCCAGCCGAAGCGGGTGTCTACCGGGTTGTGGAGTCGGGCGGTCATGGCGGGTTCCTGGTTTTTGTTGTTGGAAGTGGCGCCAATAGTCGGGGGAGGGTGGGGATAGCTCAAATCGATAGATTGGGGGGATGGATTGGCTGGGCCGATAGTGGGAGAGGCAGCTGGGCACTGAGGCAGTGCCCAGGTTTTTTTAGCTGATGATCTTCCAGGGTGGGTTCAAGCGGTTCTCACCTGCCCAGTAGAGCTTGACGCAGTTGCCCGATGGGTCATGCAAGATTGCTTCGCGCCACAGGTAGGGCATGTCGGTGGGCATTTGATCGAAGGTTATGCCTTTGCTGATCAGATCATTTACCCAGCTATCGAGTGGCTCATGCTCGAAGTAGATCACTGCGTTGTTGCCCCCCGTGGTTTCAACCAGGGATAAGGAGAACGTCGCACCGTTGCCGGGGCACGAGAATCTGGCGTAATGATCGGTGGAGACTATCTGGGTAAAACCGAGCGTTAGATAGAACGCGACGCAAGCCGGCATATCCGTCACCGGCAAGGTCACTTGATTCATATTCATCGTTGAATCCTCAGGTGGCACTGAAAAGTCCTGCGGTAACCGCTGACTGCCCGCGTGCTTGCGAAGGTCGTATACCTCAGCTAGCTTGCTCTTCGTCGATCAGCAATGATCAGGCTAGATCAGGAGCGGTGAGCGTGCAGGTATGCCAGGATTTTCGTAGAGAGACAGGCGCAACAAGGTACTTGTCTTGACTGCGCAAGGTGATGCTATTGCATCAGTGCAATTGGCCATAATTTAAAGTCGTATTTATAGCCGTCATTATTAGGGATCCGTCTGTTGCTGGCCGGGTAATTACTACAACACCTAAGGTGATCATAAAATGGATTTTATTGATGAACTTGTGCGGTTGAATGGATTGGAAACCCAGGAACAGTGGTTTTCAGCCATCGAAAAAATGAACGACAAGTACGGGTTTTCCAAAGTCTTGATCGGCTTGCTGCCCAAATATGATGCCGAATTGAGTGCGGCGATGATTGTCAGTAACTACCCAATGGCCTGGCGAAATCGATATGACCAGTTGCGTTATGCAACTATCGATCCGGTAGTTATTTATTCATTCCAAAACGTGCGCCCAGTTGTCTGGGACGAATCGTTGTATTGCACACCCCGCCAACGTGAGTTTCGCGAAGAAGCCAGCGCGTATGGACTTTCCAGGGGGATAACGTTTCCCCTGCACGGGCCTCAGGGCCAGTTCGGCACTTTCAGCCTCGCGGTTGATGCCCAGGACATTGCGGGAACGTCCCGGCATATCAATGCGATGATTCCGAAGTTATCTATTCTTAAAGATGTCATTTTGCAAAGTGCTTTGGACAGTTCGAGCAAGTTAACGGGAGCCAAGGTGATTTCCCTGACGACTCGTGAGAAGGAGATTCTCAAGTGGTGTGCCGTCGGGAAAAGCTCCTGGGATATCTCCAGGATCTGCGGGTGTTCGGAAGCCAATATCAATTATCACTTCGCGAGCATCAATACCAAGTTTGGTGTTGCGTCCCGCCGGGCTGCCGCCGTGAAAGCTGTTTCGCTCGGGCTGATCAGCCTCTAGGGCCATTCATCTCCTATAACAGGTTCAAACGCCCGCTCTGGCCTCAAGGTCGGCGGGTTATCTGCGGCTTTTTCAGGGGAACAACCGCGCATCATGCATTGGATCCAAAACTGTTGCAACTGGTTACCCTACTAGTATGACGGTTCTGTGAAGGCGGATAGATTGAGGTTTAAGTGTTCGTAGGGAAGGGAATCCAGTGCATTTCACAATCGGCCGGCGGGATGAAATAGACAGTGAACAACTGTGTGCCATGCATCGGTTGCGCGCAGACGTTTTTAAAAAGCGTAAGGGCTGGGATGTTGCAATCATTGCCGATATGGAAATCGATGGTTATGACGCGCTGGAACCCCTCTATATGCTGATCAAGGATGGCGGAGGCAGTGAAATCAAAGGGTGCTGGCGTCTATTGCCGACGACGGGTCCTTATATGCTCAGGGATACGTTCTCCGAGTTGCTCGAAGGGCGGCCAGCGCCGGTTTCTTCCCAGGTATGGGAGCTCAGTCGATTTGCCGTGACACCTCGATATCCCGGCAACAAGGGGTTTTCCGACTTTACCCTGGAGGCCGTAAAGGCCATCGTTGCCTATGGCATCGAACAACATATCCAGCGTTATGTGACGGTTACAACGGTTGCGGTAGAGCGGATGCTGATCAGGGCTGGCCTGGTGATCACCCGGCTTGGGCCAGTACGTGTCATAGGCAAGGAAAAAGCGATTGCCCTTGAAATTGACTTGGGCGCGATGACTCAACGTGCGCTCTTTGGTGTACCCAAAAGTTGTTGTGGCGCTACGTTGCAGTAGTTAGTCGTCCGTAGGGCGGCGGCCATAGCCAGCGCTCGGCATCGGTATTCAGAGTACGAAACTTCAAGTTGTTAGAAGTGGTGTGCCCGGCTTGGCTTGTCTTGGTGAATGTACTCTTCCTATAAAAACTGCAGGGCGAATCGCCTTGCCGAATAACTGTCGTCCAGGGAAAAATAAAATGGCTACGATTATTAAGGAAGTCGATATACCGCTCATGTTGGACAGTGAAGTGGTTGCCACTTTCATTTCATTCGACGATTTGAAAGATCCTGTTGAACATATTGCTATTCGGCTGGGCGGGTTCAAGGCAGATGGTCGCAGGCTTCCGTTGGTCAGGCTGCATTCCGAATGTTTGACCGGTGATATTTTTCACTCCATGAAGTGTGATTGCGGGGATCAACTTTCAGAGTCGCTACGCCTTATTAATGAAGTGGGTGGCTATTTGATTTACCTGCGTCAGGAAGGGCGGGGCATCGGCTTGTATAAAAAGCTGGAAGCTTATGCGCTGCAACAATATTCAGGCGTGGATACCTATGAAGCCAACAATATGCTCGGCTTCGCGGATGATTTGCGCGATTACTTTGATGCTGCACAGATGCTGCAAGCCTTGGGGTGCCCGAAAATAATCCTGCTGACGAATAACCCGGAAAAAGAGTTGCAGTTGAGAAATCTGGGTATCGAGATTTCCGAGGTCAAGTCTACGTCCATGCACATCGGCAAGCATAACGAAGGTTATATAAAAGCAAAGATTGAAGTCACCAATCACCAGTTCACTGCACAGGCGGGGGTTTCTCAATGATTCAGCATCAGGCACCTATCAGTGGTCTCTCATTGTTTGGCCAGCAGTACATTGCGACGGCAGGCTACGATAACCAGATTATTTTGTGGAATGCTCAAACACGCCAACCCTTGCAGCGCGGCTGGCATGATCACTTGGCCAACTACTGTGATTTTTCCCCTGACGGCAGCCTGTTAGTAACAGCCAGCAGCGATGGTTCGACCCGGCTTTGGAGCGTGCCTGAGTTTAAATTGCAATGCGTCATGACCAGCCACAGTGATGACGTCATGCAGGCCAAGTTCTCTCCCGATGGTGAAAAAATAGCCAGTTGCTCTTACGACAGCAGTTTGTCGGTGCACCATAAAAATGGAAACTTCATCTGCAAGATGCAAGGCCACAGTGGCCTGGTAGAGAGCTTCGATTGGACGGCGGACAGCCAGCAACTTTTATCCTGCGGTACCGATGGGACCATTCGCGCCTGGGAGGCGAGCACGGGAGATTGCCTGGCCATCAAAGAGACTGAAGGTCACGACATGGACGCCCTGGTGACCCTGTCGGCAGGGGTTTTTATCGTTGGTAATAATGACGGTGAGCTGCAGGTGATTAGTGGCGATACAGTTTTAAGTTCCTATAAAGGGCACCGCTCCAGCGTCAAGAAACTGGTGAAGTCAAAGTTCGACAATAGCCTGCTGAGCCTGGGGTATGACGGGGTCGCGGTGTTGTGGTCGATCGAGGGGCACACCCTGGTGGAGTGGAAACGTTCGGAGTATCCGAAGGAAATCTGGGCACGCTCGGCGGAGTTTCAAAGCCGCGACAAAATCTACTTCGCGACGTTTGGTTCTACGTTTGCCATTTGGGATATTGCCCGCAACCACTGGGATCTCGAAGGCTTCGTACCCTCGGCCAGCTTGAACTCGGTCCATGCGGCAGACGGGGTTATCTACAGTATTGGCGATGCCGGTCTGTTGAAGGCCGATGGCAAAGACATGGGCGGGCCACAGTCGCTGTGCAATTTTGTGGTGAAGACCGGCCCGGTCCTGGTCTGTGGCGGGCAGACCGGACAGGTGTTTGATGTGCTGAAAAACCGTGTGGCTTATGCCCATCACGCGCCCCTCAACTGCGGGGTGAACTTTGAGGTCGATGGCGAGCAGCGCCTGGCGGTGGGGAGTTATTCCGGCGATATCATCATCTTCAAAGTTAACGATCGCCACTTGGAGTTTGTGTCTTGCCACAAGATTCATGAAAACGCGATCAAGGGTATTTCGTTGCATGGCAACTGCCTTTACACCGGGTGTGCCGATGGAGAAATCGGCGTCACTGATACCCGTTCTTATGAAGTGGTCAACAAGATCACCCATGCCCATGAAGGCATATTGAATGACCTCTGCTCCTATGCGAATGGTGTTGCCACGGTTTCCCGGGATCTGACCCTCAAGTTATGGGGCGAACCGAGAGCGACGATTCCCAGCCGCCATACCCACTCCATCAAGTGCATTGCGTCGAACGACGACGGCAACTTTATCGCCACTGGCAGTTATGGCGGCACCGTCGATGTTTACGACTGCAAGGCCGGGCAGTGGTTGGGCAATGTGCGCAAAGTCAGTGCCGCCGGTATTTCTTCGCTCTCCTGGGATGACGAAAAACAGCGTTTCCTGGCGTCGTCCTATGACGGGCGCATTTATGCCGTCGAGCTTGGCTGACCTTCAATTTTCAGCGTGGACTTACAACAATGAATGCACGAGAAAAAGTAGTGGTTGCACAGAAGTGTACGGTCACATCGCCGCTCGACCCCTGTGAACAACCTGCGGCTTATCAACCTCAAACCGGGTTGCTCGAAACGCTGGAGCGGATGAATCGTTTCCGAGAAACGCCAGAGGCGGCGGCGTTGTTGTGCCGTTTCGAGGAATCGACGGACTTGTCCCGGCGTTTGCAGTTGGGCATGGAACTGGCGATCAAGGGCGATCCGAGGATCGTTGCAGGGGCGCTGAATCATTTGGTGGCTATTCCCGCAGGTGAGGCACGCATTGGTATCGACGAGTCGCAAATCGATGCCGTCGTGCGTGAATATGCCGATGTCGGGGTCATTCGCGACTGGATTCTCAAGGAGGTACCTCGGCATACAGTGTCCCTGGCAGGCTTCAATATTTCGAAGTATCCGGTGACCAACCTGGAGTACCTGGCGTTTCTACAGGATTGCCCCAACGCGCAGGTGCCTACGTCCTGGCCTTTGCGGGCGTTTCCGCTGCACTACGCCAACCATCCGGTGTACTCGGTGAGTGCGAGCGCAGCGGATGCGTTCTGCACCTGGCTGTCGGCCAAGACCGGCAGGACTGTGCGCTTGCCTGACGAGGCGCAATGGGAGTACGCCGCCGGCGCGGGGAAGTTTGAATACCCTTGGGGCAATCGGGCCCGGACCGAAAACGCCAACACCGCCGAGCTGGGCCTGCTGTCCACGACGCCGGTCGGCGCTTTCCCTCAGGGCGCGTCGCCCTTCGGCCTTATGGACATGGGCGGGAACGTCGAGGAATACACCTCGAATGATTACGACGCGTACCCCAATGGTCCTTTTGTCATGGACGATTTGATCTCTGAGAACCGGCCGACCTATCGAATCACCCGGGGCGGTTGTTTTGGTCGTTTTGCCGACCTTTGCCGGGTTTCCCGGCGGCATGGATTGAGCATTACCCCCTATGCCTCGTTGTATGCCGTGGGCTTTCGGGTGGTCGCCGAGTGAGACAGCAAGCATCCGGGGGCCCGGACGGGTGGCGGTTGAGCAGAGATATCAACAGCCAGGCCATGCACACCATGTTGTCGTTCAGTGCCCTGATGGTCGCGAATGCCATCGACATGGTGTTCATCGCCCACCTCGGTCATGAACCACTGACGGCGGCAAGCCTGGCCAGCCCTTTCATGTGGTTGATGAACACGATTGCCATGGGCATTGCCCTGGCGATCAGTGTTCATGTGTCCAAGGGGCAGGAAAGGGCCGAGGGCAATACCGTCATCGATGTGCTGCTGCCCGGCCTGCTTATCGGTGCTGCGGTCTACGGGGTCGTGCTGCTGGGGGCAGGCCTGAACCTTGAGGCCGTGCTGGGTGCGATGGGGGCGGCACCCTCCATTTATGAGCAAAGTGAAGGCTATTTAAAGACGTGGCTTTACGGCTTCATCATTACCCTCACATTTGCTATTTCCACGGCGTATCTGCGGGGGCTGTCGTTGTTCAAGACCCAGGCCATCGTGGTAGCGGTGGTCTGCCTGATGAACATTGTGCTCGATCCACTGCTGATGTTTGGCGTGGGTGGCTTCGCCGGGTTCGGTCTGGTCGGCTCGGTGTATGCCGCCTGGCTGGCACAAGCCGGTGGTGCGCTTGTGTGCATTTACTTTGGCGTCAGGCGCACCCGGGCCACCGGTCCCCGCAACCTGGGGATGGGCAAGATGCTCCAGGCGGCCCTGAACATTTCCCGACTGGCCTGGGTGACCAGCTCCACGGCGACCTTCTGGCCGATCTCTGGAATCGTGGCCACTTACCTGATCTCGAAACTGGGAGACGCAGAAGTGGCAACCATGGGGGTTATTTCAAAACTGCAGCCCTTGATCATGATTCCGGTTTGGGGGGTGTCTGCGGTCACCACGGTGCTGTTGAGCAAGGCATACGTTCAACAGCGCCATGACCAGGTAGGGATGATCTTCAAGTCCGGCTATGGGCTGGTCCTGATGTGGCAAACCGCCGTGGCATTGCCGTTCATTGTCTTTGCCGGGCCCGTGGCTCGTTTCATGTTGGGTGGGTATGAAGAGGCGCTGCCCTTTGTGGTGACGTACTTGATGATCATCCCGATCACGGTATTCGGCAGGGGCATGCTGTACCTGGCAGTCCATGGCTTGCCAGCGATTGAAAGAGCCCGGACGGCCATGGCGATTGATGGGGTGTATGTCCTGCTGCTTCACACTGGTTGTTATTGGGTGGGCTATCTGTTCAACGATTTCAATCTGGCCCTGCTGATGCTGCTGGCGTTGAATCTGCTGGGGGCTGTGTTGGCGGTTTGGGTGGCTAAACATGCCCGCTGCTCCCTTTCCATGCCGAAAGCGCCACACCGGCCGATGGAAACTATTTGATCGTTAACGAAGGGGCGACTATGGAAGTGCTGATTATCGCTGGCAGCCCAAGAATGGATTCGCAAAGTTCAAGGGTGAGCAAGATTCTGGAAAGTTATGTACGTGACTACTCAGTATTTACACCGACAGTCTTGAACCTGGCAGCACAGCCAGTGGGCTCGCATAGTCATGAGCTTGCAAGCAGGGCCGAGGCTTTTATTGTTGTAGTGCCGGAACATTCGGGTATGGCTCCGCCGGTGTTGAAGGAGTTTTTTATTTCCAGCGAGTACCCGGTACTGGCGCACAAGCCGGCCTTGATTGTTTCCATTTCCAGCGGCTTGGGGGGGAGTTATCCGGTGCTCGATCTACGCGCGACTACTTATAAAAATACAAAAATCTGCTACATGCCGGATCACCTGATTATTCGTGATGTGCATAACTTTGGCGCGGATATGAGCAGCAGTGCCTACCCAGGCCTGGGGCGGCGTATCAGCGCCTGTGTGCAAATGCTGGAGTTGTACGCGCGTCAACTTTCGGCTGTTCGTGCGGACCTGTTGGGGGTTGGTGCGGCGATCAGTTACGGCATGTAATCAATTTGAGCTGAATCGACTATGAAACCACAAGAACTTCACCAGTTGGTGTTCAACTTCAGGGCGGCTCGAGCCGTCATGTTCGCGGTACAGGCAGGCCTGTTTGAAGAACTTTGCCAGGAAGACCTGACGATTGACGAACTGGTTGCCCGGCTTGAATTGCATCGTGTTTCTACAACGATCCTCCTGGAAACCCTTGTGCAGCTCAATGTCCTGAGCAAACAAGGCTTGCGCTACAGGGTTGCGCAAGACCTTCGGGCCACCCTGCGCCTTGATACCGAGGGGTCGATCGCCAACCTGCTGTTGCTGGACGCCAACCATTGGTCGAACTGGTCGGTGGCAGAGGATTTCTTCCGGCCTGGGCAGGCCACCTCGTTTGCCTACGACCGGCAGAGCAATTTTGCCGCCGCCATGCAACAGGGGGTCGGCGATATGAATGAGCGCTTGGCCCAAGTGTTACTCGCCCACGAACCGCAGCATATCGTGGATGTGGGAAGCGGCCCGGGGTTGTTGATCGAGCAGTTGCTGGAAACGGCGACACATCTGAAGTACACGCTGGTGGATTTTGCGAAAACCCTGGACATCGCCAAGGGCAACCTGAGTCGTTATGAACGGTTTGATGTGGACTTCCTGCCCCATGACATCGTGCTCGGTAAGTTACAGATAGAGGCTGATTGTATTGTCACCTCGCGCCTGTTGATGGGGTTTGACGAAACCGAGGCCAAGCAGATCCTGGCGAATATGTGCCATGGCCTGGTACACGACGGCGTGCTGGTCATCAATGAATTCGATACCCAGACAAAAGTAGGCGCCTTGATGTCGTTGGATATGCTTGTTAACTGCGGGGCGAGAGTCTATGGCCGGGAACAACTTGCGCGGCTCTTGGATGAGTTGGGTTTCGAGATAGTTTCAGAGCAAGCCACTACGGTGTTCACTCGCGCGTTGTCTGCCAGAAGGAAAGGGATATGAGCCAATCAAAACTTGGAAAGACCCCCCAGGCATTTGTCGATCAGATCTACGATGGACTTGAAGTCATCGACGAGGTGTTCAGCGCCAATGGGCTCGAATATTGCCTGGCGGCGGGTACTTTGTTGGGGGCTGTACGCCACACCGGCTTGATTCCTTGGGACGATGATGCGGATCTCTATATTCTTGAAGCGGATACCGAGAAGTTCTTTTCCCTGGAGCAGCAATTTGCCCAACGGGGTTATCGCCTCAGTAAACAACCGTGGGAACTATGGGGCGGGTATAAGGTGTTCCCTATGACGGGCATCTCCATGCCAGAAGAGAACAATCGTGATTACTTATATCCGTCTGTGGATATATTTCCATTGTCCGAACTGGATGGGCACCTTCGCTATACCAGCCCCTTGGCATTGGCAAACTGGCCCCGCGAGTACCTGTCCGTGGAAGATTGGCACTCGCGAGTCGCGACACCTTTTGGGCATCTGGATTTGCCGGCTCCCGACGCATTGGCATCCCGGCGCTATTTGGAGCGTGCGTACGGTCATGAATGGAATAGCCATGCGGCCAAGGGGTTTGATCATCGGTATGAAGTGGACCTGGACACCGAAAAAGTGACCCTGAGTGACTTTCGGTGTGCTGTAAAAACCCGGGCCTGAACCCAGGTCATCCTTGTTGATAGTCCGGCGTCACAGGGCGCCTGCGGGTTATCAACAGATTTCGCTACTTCGCTTTTGCTCTGCAACAGGTGAACTGTGATGAAAAAAGCTATTGTCCTTGCCGCAGGCATGGGGTCTCGCCTTGGGCGTGCCTCTGACTCTATTCCCAAGCCACTGACTGAGGTCAACGGCCTTAGTATTCTGGCTAACGCACTTAATATTCTTGTTGAAGCGGGCTACCAGGAAGTGGTTGTGGTGATCGGCTATAAAGGCCTGAAGATTCGGACTTTTGTAGCGGCGCTGGAGTTGCCGGTGACGGTGCGGTTTATCGAAAACGCAGAGTGGGCAACTACCAACAACTTGTATTCGTTGTACCTGGCTTGCGATGAACTGGCAGGCGAGGCGGGCGTCACGTTGCTGGAGGGGGATATCTTCTTTCGCGCTTCGGTGATTTCGGCATTGGACGCACACAGCGGTCGCGACTGCCTGGCAGTCGTGTCACCGCTTACGCCATTGATGGAGGGCACTTTTGCCGAGGTGGATGCCCATGGGCTGATCCGTCAGTTTGGTAGCAGCAAGGCCGATGATCATCTGACCGCCGATAGGCCACTTAAAACGGCCAATATTTATTATTTATCCGCCGATTTTTGCAAAAACTATCTGATCGGTGAACTGGAGCGAAACGTCAAAGACAACCGGGTCAATGACTATTACGAAGTGACCTTCAAAACGGCATGTGCGCAGGGCATGGGGTTCAAGGTCATTGAAGTCGACCCCGGCACCTGGATTGAAATAGATAACTTGTACGACCTGCGTATCGCGTCCTATCAGTTCTCCGAGCACAAACATGCGTTGCTTTCCAGCCAGCATGGAGGGTATTGGCGTTTTCCCGTGACCGATCACGCCCTGATCTATAACTTGCACTTCCCGCCTGCGGGCTTGAAGAAGCTGATGGTTGACCGCTTCGCTGACATTGCCCTCAACTACCCAGCCTCGGCCGGTGCGAGCCTGCCGCTATTGTCGGACTTCCTGGGGGTGCCTACCGAAAACCTGGTGATTGCCAATGGCGTCTCGGAGATCATTCGCCTGTTGCCCAGGCTTGTTAGCGGCAAAGTGCTGGTGTTCGAGCCTTCGTTCAATGAGTTCGCCAATGCCTTCCCCGTGGAGCGTGTCACCACCGTCAGGTTGACCGCGAAAAACCAGTTTGCACTGGATATCGAGCACACGTTGCGTGTTGTCGAGCAACAGAGGCCGGATGCGATTGTGCTGGTGACGCCGAATAATCCCACGGGCGGACTGATTCCCAAGGACACGATCCTGGAACTTTACGCACGCACCCAGGATCAGGCGCCCTACCTGATTGTGGACGAATCATTTCTCGATTTTGCTGGCGATGGGTGCGATCAGTCGGTGCTCCACGACCTCTTGGCTTTTCCAAGAATTATCGTGTTGAGAAGCATGAGCAAAACCTTCGGTATTGGCGGCCTGAGGCTGGGTTATGCGGCCAGTGCGGATCAGGGCTGGCTGGACGCCCTGCGTAAGGAACTGCCGATCTGGAACATCAACGGTTTTGCCGAGGAGTTCATGCTCAACCTTCCGCAATACCGTAAAGAATATGCCGCCAGCTGCACCCAGGTGCGACACGAAACGGATGACCTGGTTATGCAACTGCGTGAAATCGAGGCCCTTGAGGTGTTTGCCACCGCCAGCAACTTTGTACTATGCCGGTTGCGGCCGGGCTACCCGTCGGCCCTGGAGCTGGCTGCGTTACTGGTTGATGACTTCAGCATCTTCATCAAGGAATGCAGCGGCAAAGTGATGGATGACGCCGATCGGTACCTGCGCATTTCCTCCAGGAATCGCGAGCAAAACGGCAGGCTGATTGACGCGTTAAAACACGTGTTGCTTTTAGACGATTACACGCCGGCCGTTCGGGCCAGCGTCAGGCTGACGTGTACGACCCCCAGCCAAGATGCAGCTTTCAGCGAGTGATGGCCCCATGAACCCGATGGATTGCATGCAAAGGGCTATTGAGCTGGCACAGTTGGGCCTGTATTCCACCAGCCCCAACCCGCGAGTCGGGTGTGTCATCGTCAATCAGGGGGGCATTGTTGGCGAGGGCTGGCATGTCAGGGCTGGGCAGGCCCATGCTGAAGTGCATGCTTTGCGCCAGGCAGGCGCCGCCGCAGCTGGCGCAACAGCTTATGTCACGCTGGAACCCTGCTGCCACTTTGGCTCCACCCCGCCTTGTGTCGATGCGCTGATCGAGGCGGGAGTGAAGCAGGTGGTTATCGCTATGGTCGATCCCAATCCGCAGGTTGCCGGCCAGGGCGTCAGGCGCCTGCGTGCTGCCGGCATCAGCGTTGCGTTCGGCCTGCTGGAGCAACAGGCGCGGCAACTCAATCGAGGGTTTATCAAGCGAATGGTCACAGGTTTGCCACTGGTACGGGTAAAGATGGGTATCAGCCTGGATGGCCGGACTGCTATGCACAACGGTGAAAGCCAGTGGATCACCGGGCCGGCGGCGCGGGCAGAAACCCAGCGCTTGCGGGCGCAATCGAGTGCCGTCATCACCGGTGCCGACACGGTGTTGCGTGATCAGGCGCGGCTGACGATCCGCAAGGCCGAGTTGCCGTTGGAAGAGTCCCAGGCCTGCCTGGCCATGGAGCGACCGCCCCTGCGGGTGTTGATTGACAGCCAGAGACGGGTGCCCCGTGACGCTGCCTTTTTCACCGCCGGCCCGGCGTTGGTGGCGACCACTTCAACGTCACTGGCCGATCCTGGCGCGGGCCAGGAGTTGCTGATGTTTGACGCGGTCGATGGGCAGGTGCCGCTCGAAGAGTTACTCAAGGCCTTGGCAAAGCGCGGGGCCAACGAGGTGCTGATCGAAGCCGGCTCGCGTCTGGTGGCTGCGTTCGCGCGTTTGAACCTGGTGGATGAATATATTTTCCATATTGCTCCCAAGTTCCTGGGGTCTTCGGCCAAACCTGCGTTGGCGTGGCCGATCGACAAACTGGGGGACGCGATGAAGCTTGAATTCACCAGCGTCAGGCCATTGGGGGAGGATATTTGTGTGATTGCGCGGCCGGCGTGAACCGTTCCGCAAGGCTCGGAGAGCCCGGGCGATTTGCTCTAAGGCTGCGGTGACGGCTTTGCAGCCGCGCACGCCCAGGTTTTATTGCGTACGCCCGCTGAGTCAACGGTGCATGGGGTAAACCACAGGGGTTGCCAGCCGATCATCCCAACAGGTGTTTGGAGATCAGCCTGGAAATTTCAACAATCGAGGTTTTGCCGGTGAACTCGAACTTAACTTTGCCCAGCGACGAAAAATAGATCTCCAGTTCCGAATCCAGGTCAAACGTGCCGGAGGTCTCCACCGAATACGCGACGATGTTTTTGTAGGGCAGGGAGGTGAAGTCTTTCTTGCTGCCGGTGATGCCCTGCACGTTCACGGCGATGATGCGCTTGGTGGTGAACACCACGCCGTCGCGCATGGCTTTGTAGGCATCCACCACGTGTTCGTCATCGAGCAGCAGCGATGCAACGCGTTCGGCGTATTCGTTGTTTTGCTTGAGTTTAAAGAAGCCTTTGTTGTTGAAGTCGATCATTGGACGGTCCTGGTGGTGTGTCTGGGGAGGGCGCTACAAGATTGCCTTGAGGTAGTCCTTGAGTGCTTCGAGTGGGGGCTTGAGTTCCTCTAGTGTGGAGGCTTGCTGAACTTCAGTCGCAAGCTTTTGCAGCTCACGGCCCAACACCGTGTTGGCACCACCCAGGGTTGCCAGGGCCGGCTTCATGCATTCATCTACCTTGCGTTGGATGGATGTCAGGTCGCTACTGCGTACCAACAACCCGAACACTTCCCGCTCATACCCATCCATGACCAGATCGTCACGCAGGATCGGGCTACCATCTTCGGTCTCGTGCACCAGCTTGAGGGCGAATAGAGCAACGGCTTCGAGCGTCAATTCCATGGGGCGCAGTCCTCTACAATCAGGTGCGGTAGGCGGTGAGGGCAAAAAAAGACCTTGAGCTTCAAGGTCTTTCTTTAAAGCATTAATTGATTGATTTGTATAGATTAAATTGGAAGTGCCCATTCATCACCTGCACCGAACGCGGCTTCCAGCACCGAGTAATCCCCGGGGAGGACAGGCAATGCGCTGCACTACGTAGCCGCATCAACTGCACAGAGCGTGCAACAGACACGCCCACGAAGGCGGTTAACTGTCGGTGGAAGTGAAATGCCGAAAAGTTCGCCACCCGGCTCAACGTCGTCACGGACAGGTCGCCTTCGAGATTGGCTTCTATATAGGTGAGTACTGTATTGAAGCGCTTTGTGTAGGCGGCGTTGCTCGTTAAGTCAGTCACTGGGTGGAGGCTCCGGGGAATTCGGTAGGCGCTAGCGTCGGTGATACCAGCGTGCCGCGCCTAGCCGAGCTTGCTGAGGTTGCAATTGGCTGCCTTGGAAAGATTTTTTAGACGGGGGTTGACCACGTGTTTTAATCCTGTATTATTCGCCTCCCGCTGACGAGAGATCGAAAGCGCAAGTGGTTGAAGTTGTTGAGGAAATCCTCGAAAACTTCTGAAAATAACCACTTGACAGCAAGTGAGGCTGCTGTAGAATGCGCGCCTCGGTTGAGACGAAAGATCTTAACCAGCCGCTCTTTAACAACTGAATCAAGCAATTCGTGTGGGTGCTTGTGGAGTCAGACTGATAGTCAACAAGATTATCAGCATCACAAGTTACTCCGCGAGAAATCAAAGATGTAACCAACGATTGCTGAGCCAAGTTTAGGGTTTCTTAAAAACCCAAAGATGTTTGAACTGAAGAGTTTGATCATGGCTCAGATTGAACGCTGGCGGCAGGCCTAACACATGCAAGTCGAGCGGTAGAGAGAAGCTTGCTTCTCTTGAGAGCGGCGGACGGGTGAGTAATGCCTAGGAATCTGCCTGGTAGTGGGGGATAACGTTCGGAAACGGACGCTAATACCGCATACGTCCTACGGGAGAAAGCAGGGGACCTTCGGGCCTTGCGCTATCAGATGAGCCTAGGTCGGATTAGCTAGTTGGTGGGGTAATGGCTCACCAAGGCGACGATCCGTAACTGGTCTGAGAGGATGATCAGTCACACTGGAACTGAGACACGGTCCAGACTCCTACGGGAGGCAGCAGTGGGGAATATTGGACAATGGGCGAAAGCCTGATCCAGCCATGCCGCGTGTGTGAAGAAGGTCTTCGGATTGTAAAGCACTTTAAGTTGGGAGGAAGGGTTGTAGATTAATACTCTGCAATTTTGACGTTACCGACAGAATAAGCACCGGCTAACTCTGTGCCAGCAGCCGCGGTAATACAGAGGGTGCAAGCGTTAATCGGAATTACTGGGCGTAAAGCGCGCGTAGGTGGTTAGTTAAGTTGGATGTGAAATCCCCGGGCTCAACCTGGGAACTGCATTCAAAACTGACTGACTAGAGTATGGTAGAGGGTGGTGGAATTTCCTGTGTAGCGGTGAAATGCGTAGATATAGGAAGGAACACCAGTGGCGAAGGCGACCACCTGGACTGATACTGACACTGAGGTGCGAAAGCGTGGGGAGCAAACAGGATTAGATACCCTGGTAGTCCACGCCGTAAACGATGTCAACTAGCCGTTGGGAGCCTTGAGCTCTTAGTGGCGCAGCTAACGCATTAAGTTGACCGCCTGGGGAGTACGGCCGCAAGGTTAAAACTCAAATGAATTGACGGGGGCCCGCACAAGCGGTGGAGCATGTGGTTTAATTCGAAGCAACGCGAAGAACCTTACCAGGCCTTGACATCCAATGAACTTTCTAGAGATAGATTGGTGCCTTCGGGAACATTGAGACAGGTGCTGCATGGCTGTCGTCAGCTCGTGTCGTGAGATGTTGGGTTAAGTCCCGTAACGAGCGCAACCCTTGTCCTTAGTTACCAGCACGTAATGGTGGGCACTCTAAGGAGACTGCCGGTGACAAACCGGAGGAAGGTGGGGATGACGTCAAGTCATCATGGCCCTTACGGCCTGGGCTACACACGTGCTACAATGGTCGGTACAGAGGGTTGCCAAGCCGCGAGGTGGAGCTAATCCCATAAAACCGATCGTAGTCCGGATCGCAGTCTGCAACTCGACTGCGTGAAGTCGGAATCGCTAGTAATCGCGAATCAGAATGTCGCGGTGAATACGTTCCCGGGCCTTGTACACACCGCCCGTCACACCATGGGAGTGGGTTGCACCAGAAGTAGCTAGTCTAACCTTCGGGAGGACGGTTACCACGGTGTGATTCATGACTGGGGTGAAGTCGTAACAAGGTAGCCGTAGGGGAACCTGCGGCTGGATCACCTCCTTAATCGACGACATCAGCTGCTCCATAAGTTCCCACACGAATTGCTTGATTCATTGAAGAAGACGAAAAGAAGCAGCCCGAAATTGGGTCTGTAGCTCAGTTGGTTAGAGCGCACCCCTGATAAGGGTGAGGTCGGCAGTTCGAATCTGCCCAGACCCACCAATTTTGTGTGGGAAACGCCTGTAGAAATACGGGGCCATAGCTCAGCTGGGAGAGCGCCTGCCTTGCACGCAGGAGGTCAACGGTTCGATCCCGTTTGGCTCCACCACTACTGCTTCTGTTTGTAGAAAGCTTAGAAATGAGCATTCCATCATTGTGATGGTGAATGTTGATTTCTAGTCTTTGACTAGTTCGTTCTTTAAAAATTTGGGTATGTGATAGAAAGATAGACTGAACGTTACTTTCACTGGTAACGGATCAGGCTAAGGTAAAATTTGTGAGTTCTCTTAATTGAGAAATTCGAATTTTCGGCGAATGTCGTCTTCACAGTATAACCAGATTGCTTGGGGTTATATGGTCAAGTGAAGAAGCGCATACGGTGGATGCCTTGGCAGTCAGAGGCGATGAAAGACGTGGTAGCCTGCGAAAAGCTTCGGGGAGTCGGCAAACAGACTTTGATCCGGAGATGTCTGAATGGGGGAACCCAGCCATCATAAGATGGTTATCTTGTACTGAATACATAGGTGCAAGAGGCGAACCAGGGGAACTGAAACATCTAAGTACCCTGAGGAAAAGAAATCAACCGAGATTCCCTTAGTAGTGGCGAGCGAACGGGGACTAGCCCTTAAGTGGCTTTGAGATTAGCGGAACGCTCTGGAAAGTGCGGCCATAGTGGGTGATAGCCCTGTACGCGAAAATCTCTTAGTCATGAAATCGAGTAGGACGGAGCACGAGAAACTTTGTCTGAATATGGGGGGACCATCCTCCAAGGCTAAATACTACTGACTGACCGATAGTGAACTAGTACCGTGAGGGAAAGGCGAAAAGAACCCCGGAGAGGGGAGTGAAATAGATCCTGAAACCGTATGCGTACAAGCAGTGGGAGCCCACTTTGTTGGGTGACTGCGTACCTTTTGTATAATGGGTCAGCGACTTATTTTCAGTGGCGAGCTTAACCGAATAGGGGAGGCGTAGCGAAAGCGAGTCTTAATAGGGCGTCTAGTCGCTGGGAATAGACCCGAAACCGGGCGATCTATCCATGGGCAGGTTGAAGGTTGGGTAACACTAACTGGAGGACCGAACCGACTACCGTTGAAAAGTTAGCGGATGACCTGTGGATCGGAGTGAAAGGCTAATCAAGCTCGGAGATAGCTGGTTCTCCTCGAAAGCTATTTAGGTAGCGCCTCATGTATCACTGTAGGGGGTAGAGCACTGTTTCGGCTAGGGGGTCATCCCGACTTACCAAACCGATGCAAACTCCGAATACCTACAAGTGCCGAGCATGGGAGACACACGGCGGGTGCTAACGTCCGTCGTGAAAAGGGAAACAACCCAGACCGTCAGCTAAGGTCCCAAAGTTATGGTTAAGTGGGAAACGATGTGGGAAGGCTTAGACAGCTAGGAGGTTGGCTTAGAAGCAGCCACCCTTTAAAGAAAGCGTAATAGCTCACTAGTCGAGTCGGCCTGCGCGGAAGATGTAACGGGGCTCAAACCATACACCGAAGCTACGGGTATCACCCTCGGGTGATGCGGTAGAGGAGCGTTCTGTAAGCCTGTGAAGGTGAGTTGAGAAGCTTGCTGGAGGTATCAGAAGTGCGAATGCTGACATGAGTAACGACAATGGGTGTGAAAAACACCCACGCCGAAAGACCAAGGTTTCCTGCGCAACGTTAATCGACGCAGGGTTAGTCGGTCCCTAAGGCGAGGCTGAAAAGCGTAGTCGATGGAAAACAGGTTAATATTCCTGTACTTCTGGTTATTGCGATGGAGGGACGGAGAAGGCTAGGCCAGCTTGGCGTTGGTTGTCCAAGTTTAAGGTGGTAGGCTGGAATCTTAGGTAAATCCGGGATTCTAAGGCCGAGAGCTGATGACGAGTTACCCTTTGGGTGACGAAGTGGTTGATGCCATGCTTCCAAGAAAAGCTTCTAAGCTTCAGGTAACCAGGAACCGTACCCCAAACCGACACAGGTGGTTGGGTAGAGAATACCAAGGCGCTTGAGAGAACTCGGGTGAAGGAACTAGGCAAAATGGCACCGTAACTTCGGGAGAAGGTGCGCCGGTGAGGGTGAAGGACTTGCTCCGTAAGCTCATGCCGGTCGAAGATACCAGGCCGCTGCGACTGTTTATTAAAAACACAGCACTCTGCAAACACGAAAGTGGACGTATAGGGTGTGACGCCTGCCCGGTGCCGGAAGGTTAATTGATGGGGTTAGCTAACGCGAAGCTCTTGATCGAAGCCCCGGTAAACGGCGGCCGTAACTATAACGGTCCTAAGGTAGCGAAATTCCTTGTCGGGTAAGTTCCGACCTGCACGAATGGCGTAACGATGGCGGCGCTGTCTCCACCCGAGACTCAGTGAAATTGAAATCGCTGTGAAGATGCAGTGTATCCGCGGCTAGACGGAAAGACCCCGTGAACCTTTACTATAGCTTTGCACTGGACTTTGAATTTGCTTGTGTAGGATAGGTGGGAGGCTTTGAAGCGTGGACGCCAGTTCGCGTGGAGCCATCCTTGAAATACCACCCTGGCAACTTTGAGGTTCTAACTCAGGTCCGTTATCCGGATCGAGGACAGTGTATGGTGGGTAGTTTGACTGGGGCGGTCTCCTCCTAAAGAGTAACGGAGGAGTACGAAGGTGCGCTCAGACCGGTCGGAAATCGGTCGTAGAGTATAAAGGCAAAAGCGCGCTTGACTGCGAGACAGACACGTCGAGCAGGTACGAAAGTAGGTCTTAGTGATCCGGTGGTTCTGTATGGAAGGGCCATCGCTCAACGGATAAAAGGTACTCCGGGGATAACAGGCTGATACCGCCCAAGAGTTCATATCGACGGCGGTGTTTGGCACCTCGATGTCGGCTCATCACATCCTGGGGCTGAAGCCGGTCCCAAGGGTATGGCTGTTCGCCATTTAAAGTGGTACGCGAGCTGGGTTTAGAACGTCGTGAGACAGTTCGGTCCCTATCTGCCGTGGACGTTTGAGATTTGAGAGGGGCTGCTCCTAGTACGAGAGGACCGGAGTGGACGAACCTCTGGTGTTCCGGTTGTCACGCCAGTGGCATTGCCGGGTAGCTATGTTCGGAATAGATAACCGCTGAAAGCATCTAAGCGGGAAACTAGCCTCAAGATGAGATCTCACTGGAACCTTGAGTTCCCTGAAGGGCCGTCGAAGACTACGACGTTGATAGGTTGGGTGTGTAAGCGCTGTGAGGCGTTGAGCTAACCAATACTAATTGCCCGTGAGGCTTGACCATATAACACCCAAGCAATTTGCTTGCCTGAAGCTGAAAAGCCCAAGAGCACCAGATTGCGGTGTGTGAAGACGAAACGAACCGAAAGTTCGAATGCACAAGACACCGACTCTATTACATACCCAATTTGCTGAAGCGAGGCCGTTTGGTCACGACTCAGTACCCGAATTTCTTGACGACCATAGAGCATTGGAACCACCTGATCCCATCCCGAACTCAGCAGTGAAACGATGCATCGCCGATGGTAGTGTGGGGTTTCCCCATGTGAGAGTAGGTCATCGTCAAGATTAAATTCCGAAACCCCAATTGCGAAAGCAGTTGGGGTTTTGTTTTGGGCGCTCGAAAGTTGCTACAGCTAACTTCAAACGCTTAGCAGCAGAGATTCGATGCCATCAATTCAAGCAGACGCCTGTCTCGTATTGCCGCATTCGGGTGAAGGCGATGGCAACTGCGTGGGAATTAACGTTACACCTGTGCAGATGAATCACTCTTCGAGCCAGTACAAGTTTGCCTCCTATGCTGCGCACCATTCTGAAGCGCAGAAAACCCCATGCGTTCCAACTCAGTGCTGGCACGCCCCTTGGACATAGTGGAAAGCCCCTGTGCCCACCCACCGCAAAGATGGCACGCTTCTTTCATAGCTATATCTACGAGCAAGCCTGGCCATGCCATTAAGTCTTGCCGACAGACATCGCACGCCTTGAGCGCCAGGTAATGAAGCCTGATTGACCAGTTAACTGGTCGGTCAGGTTTTTTTTTGGGGAAAAAAGATGCGTCGTACCATTGAGGTTGGGCTGCTGCTCTCCACTGAGGGCACTTACAAAAGCGTTGGCCGCAATGCGTTGGCCGGGGCCACTCACGCGCTCGCGCAAATCAATGGCAACCCTGGCTATGACTTTGTCCTGCAGGCCACCCATCGCAATCCACGAGGTGTTCTGCACCGGTACAGCGAAGGGGCTGTCGAACTGATGCAATCCGGGGTTCGGCATATCTTCGGTACGACCACCTCCGCCAGTCGCAAGGAGATCATGCCGGACCTGGAGCAGAACGCCGGTCTATTGTGGTACGCCTGCCCGTATGAGGGGTTCGAGAGCAGTGAGCATGTGCTCTACCTGGGAGGGTGCCCAAACCAGACGTTGATCCCCTTGTTGCGCTACGCCCTGCAGACGTTTGGCAAGCGTGCCGTTTTGCTGGGATCGAATTACAGCTGGGGCTGGGAAAGTAATCGTGTTGCCCGCGAAGTGCTCGAAGTGGCAGGCGCCGAGGTGCTGTTGGAGCGATACATCCATCTGGACGCAACGCCCTTCGCTGAGTTGATCCAGACGCTGTTGGCAGAACGCCCAGCGTTTATTCTCAATAACTTGATCGGTAAATCTTCCTACGTCTTTTTGCAGATGTTGGATGAGGCGTGCCACGCCATCGGCTGGAGCCTGCCGGTGTTGAGCTGCAACCTGACTGAGGCCGAGTTGAGTGATATTGGCGAGCTACGCAGCCTGCGCGTGCTGTCATGCGGTCCGTTTTTTGAAGAAGTCGCCCCTGCGTTCAGCCAGCAGCAGCACATGCTGCACGGGGTATGTCCGATTTCGCATTTCTACACCGGGATGTACGTGGCCCTGCACCTGTTTGCCCGGGCGCTGGATCAGTGTGGCAGCGATGACCCCGAAGGGATTTGCCGCTACGTCTACGACCACCCGCAGGACAGTGTGTTCGGCACCCTGGCGATCTCCGAGCGTAACAACCATAGCAGCCAGCCGTGCCATATTGCTGAGCTGCGTGCAGGACGTTTCGTCATCTTGCACAGTGAGGCACGGCCACTGCTGGCCGACCCATACCTGACCGCTACCGACCTGAGTGAGTTTCAACGTCTGCGCACGGTTGCGCCAGCACCCCGCCTGAGGATCGTCAAATGAGCCTGTTCAAACGCCCGGACTTTGAAGCGGGTCGCTTGCTGTTGGTTGACTGCGAGCCCCGCAGCCTGGCTAATCTGCACAAAAGCCTGCAACGGCTTGGGATTACGGCGCAGGTCTTGTTTGAGGACGCGGATGATTCGCTCGAAGGCTGTTTTGCCGCCATCGTTGAGTTGGAGCCCTTCGCCAGCCCCGCCACCCTACAACGCCTGAATGCGGCCGGCGTGCCTATTGTTGCGCTGACGTCCCACGAAACCCTGTCGCATATCCAGCGCGCCATTGAGCTGGGGGCAACGGCGTTGCTGAACAAACCGATCACCCAAGGCTCTGTCTACACCACGCTGATGATTGCGATCGGTCTGCGCGAGCGGCTTGATAATGACGCCCGTACCATCGAGGCGCTGCAACAACGGCTCCTGGCACGGCCGCTGCTGGCCCAGGCATTGGCGCGGCTGATGGTCGAACAGCAGATTGATGAGCGTGAGGCGTATGAACGCCTGCGCAGTTTGTCCATGCACTTGAACCGTAGCCTGGATGACCTGTGTGCGGACATGGCGGCGGACTATCGGCAAGCGAGCAGGGGCCAACTATGAAGGTGTTGCGTGCCTTGGTTCGCCGTCCGGCCGTCGCGTTGTCGCTGTTGTACATCGTTATTGTCGTGTTGCTGGCGTTGTTTGCACCGTGGATGAGCCCGCACGACCCATCCGAGCAATTTGTCGAGGGCCTGTCGCTGGAGGGCGCGCCGCTGCCTCCCGATACGCCCTACCTGCTGGGCACCGATTTACTCGGCCGTGATTTGCTGTCACGGCTGATCTACGGCGCGCGCACGTCGTTGTTCATTGGCTTGTTGGCCAATGGCCTGGCGGTGCTGATCGGTACGTTGGTGGGGCTGAGTGCGGGCTTCCTGCGGGGCTGGGTTGGCAGCACGCTGATGCGGTTTACCGACCTGATGATGGCGTTTCCGGCCTTGCTGCTGGCGATTGCGCTGTCGGCGATTTTCCAGCCCAGCGTGTGGATCGTGGCCTTGGTGATCGCCATGGTCAATTGGGTGCAGATCGCCCGGGTGATCTACTCCGAAACCATCGCCTTGAGCGCCCGCGACTTCGTGGCCGTGGAGCGAACCCTGGGAGCCAGTTCGCTGCGCATTCTGTTCTCTCACCTGCTGCCTCATTTGCTGCCGACCATCCTGGTCTGGGCCACCCTCGGTATCTCGACCACGGTACTGCTGGAAGCCACCTTGTCGTACCTGGGGGTGGGGGTCCAGCCGCCAACACCCAGCTGGGGCAACATCATTTTCGAGAGTCAGACTTATTTCACCTCTGCGCCGTGGCTGGTGTTTTTCCCCGGCATTGCGATTGTCCTGTTATCGCTGGCGTTCAACCTGGTAGGCGATGCCCTGCGCGATGAACTTGATCCTACCCTGCAAGGGAGAAGCTGAATGTTGGCCTTTATCAGTCGTCGCATCGGCTACTCGTTGCTGATCCTGCTTGGCGTGACGTTCATCACGTACCTGCTGTTGTTCATGCTGCCTGCTGACCCCGCACGCCAGATTGCCGGGCGCAGTGCAACACCGGAAGTTGTGGCCGGCATTCGTACTCAGTTAGGGCTCGACCTGCCGTTCTATCAGCAGTACGCCAATTATCTGGGCAACCTGGTGCAGGGCGATCTCGGGCGCTCTTACATCCAGCGCAGCCCGGTGACGGAGCTGATCGGCGCGCGCTTGCGCCCGTCCCTGGAGTTGATGGCCGCCGGCATCGGTTTCGAGTTGCTGATTGGTATCAGCCTTGGCGTGATCGCTGCGTTGCGCCGCGACAGTTGGGCCGACAAAGCCTTGATGGCCCTGTCATTCATTGGCGTATCGGCCCCCCAGTTCATTGCGGCGATGTTGTTCCTGTACTTCTTCGCCGTGCAACTGGACTGGTTTCCCATGGGCGGTTATGGCGGGTTCGAACACCTGCTGTTGCCGGCCCTGACCCTGGGCATTCTCGGCAGTGGCTGGTACTCGCGCATGGTGCGCTCCTCAATGATCGAGGTGCTGCATCAAGACTTCATCCGCACCGCGCGGGCCAAGGGGTTGAGCCGGGTACGCGTGGTCCTGCGTCATGTGCTGCCCAATGCCATCGTACCGGTGATCCCGATGATCGGCATCGACATCGGGATTTTCATGGGCGGGTTGGTGGTGGTCGAGTCAGTCTTCGGCTGGCCGGGGATCGGCCAGTTGACATGGCAGGCGATCCAACAGGTCGACATCCCGGTGATTGTCGGGGTGACCACGGTTTCAGCGGTGGCAATCGTTTTGGGCAACCTGGTCGCTGACTTGGTGATCCCGTGGGTCGACCCGCGTATCGACATCAAAAAGCACTAAGAAAATCACCATAGGTAAGGGGCTGGAGCATGAATCGCAAAGCATTATCCTTGGCCATCGCGGCTGCATTGTTTGCCGGTAATCTGCTGGCCGATGACTTTGATCCAAACGCCAAAGACGGTGGCGCCGCCGTCATTACCTATCAAAACGATGTGGCCACGCTCGACCCGGCCATCGGTTATGACTGGCAGAACTGGTCGATGATCAAAAGCCTGTTCGACGGGTTGATGGACTATAAGCCCGGCACTACAGAGCTGACCAAGAACCTGGCGTCGGACTACAGCATCTCCGAGGATGGCACTGTCTATACCTTCACCTTGAGGAAGGGCGTGAAGTTCCAGAACGGTCGCGAACTCAAGGCCAGCGATGTGAAGTACTCCCTGGAACGCACCGTCAACCCGAAAACCCAGAGCCCGGGCGCGGGCTTCTTCAGTTCGATCGCAGGCTATGAAGACATGGCCGCCGGCAAGGCCGAGCATTTGTCGGGGGTTGAGATCGTCGACGATTACACCGTCAAGATCACACTCAAGTCCGCGAATGCGACGTTTCTGCAGGTGATGGCGATCAACTTCTCCTTTGTCGTACCCAAGGAGGAGGTCGAGAAGTGGGGCGCCGACTTTGGCAAGCACCCGGTGGGCACCGGCGCCTATAGCTTGGCGGAGTGGAAGTTGGGGCAACGGATTCTGTTCAAGAAGAACCCGGACTATTTCAAGGCGGGCCTGCCGCACCTCGACACGATCGCCTTTGAGGTCGGCCAGGATCCGATGGTCGCGCTGTTGCGCTTGCAGAAGGGGGAAGTCGACATCGCGGGTGACGGTGTGCCACCGGCCAAATTCCTGGAGTTCAAGAACGATCCCAAGTTCAAGAGCCTGGTGGTCACCGGTGATCAATTGCAGACCGGCTACCTGACCCTGAAAACCACACTGCCGCCCTTCGACAACCTCAAGGTGCGCCAGGCAGTGAACATGGCCATCAGCAAGGACCGCATCGTGCGCATTATCAATGGCCGCGCGGTCCCGGCCAACCAGCCACTGCCGCCGGCGATGCCGGGCTACGACAAGGATTACAAAGGCTACGCCTATGATGTCGAGGGCGCGAAGAAGCTCTTGGCCGAAGCTGGTTTCGACAAGGGCTTCGACACGGAAATGTACGTGATGAACACCGACCCGCAGCCGCGTATCGCCCAGGCTATCCAGCAAGACCTGGCGAAAGTCGGGGTGCGTGTGAAGATCAAGTCCCTGGCGCAAGCCAACGTGATTGCCGCGGGCAGCTCCAGGGATCAGGCGCCGATGGTGTGGTCCGGTGGCATGGCCTGGATCGCCGATTTCCCGGACCCTTCGAACTTCTACGGGCCGATTCTGGGCTGCGACAGTGCGGTGGACGGTGGCTGGAACTGGGCGCTGTATTGCAACAAGAGCCTGGATGCCTTGGCCGCCAAGGCCGACAGCATGGCCAAGCCGCAACAGCAGGCCGAGCGTACTGCGCTGTGGAAGAAAATCTTTATCGATGTGATGGCCGATGCACCTTGGGTGCCGATCTTCAATGAACAGCGCTTCACCGTGCGCTCCTCGCGCATGGGTGGTAGCGACGCGCTGTATGTCGATCCGGTGCACATTCCGGTCAATTACAACTACATCTACTTGAAATAAAGCGCAGCCGGCCTGCCACCACGCCTGCTTGGCGTGGTCTTTACGTGGAGCTTTCTTCCTATGTGCCAGAACTGCCTGGTCAAGACCATTCACAGCGTCAACAGCCATTTCGGCTGGGACAACAGCATCGAGCCAACCGCCCGGGTGGCGCCAGGTGCCATGTTGGAGTTCTGCTGTCGCGACTCCTCCAATGGCTTCTTCACACCGCAGTCGACGGTGGGTGATGTCGGCAAGGTGCCGTTCGACACGATCAACCCTGTCACCGGGCCGATTTTCGTGGAGGGTGCCGAGCCAGGTGATGTGTTGAAAATCACCCTCGACAGCTTCAAGCCCAGTGGCTTTGGCTGGACCGCCAACATCCCGGGGTTTGGCCTGCTCGCGGACCAGTTCGCGGAGCCGGCCCTGGTGCTGTGGCACTACGACAAACTGGCCCTGAGCCCGGCGGCCTTCAGTGATTTTGCCAAGGTACCGCTCAAGCCCTTCGCCGGCACCATTGGCCTGGCGCCGGCGTCGGCAGGCTTGCATTCAGTGGTGCCGCCGCGCCGGGTCGGCGGCAACCTGGATATCCGCGACCTGTCTGCCGGCACCACGCTGTACCTGCCGGTGGAGGTCAGCGGTGCTTTGTTGTCGATTGGCGACACCCATGCGGCGCAAGGCGATGGCGAGGTGTGCGGCACCGCGATCGAGAGTGCTATGGACGTGGTGGTGAAGCTGGACCTGATCAAGAACACCCCGCTGGCAACACCGCGCTTCAGCACCCCAGGCCCCGTGACCCGTCACCTGGACAGCGCCGGCTATGAAGCCTTCACCGGCATCGGCCCGGACTTGATGCAAGCCGCGCGTCAAGCCGTCAGCAACACCATCGACTGGCTGTGCCGAGAGCACCATATGCCGGCGGAGCAGGCGTACATGCTGTGCTCGGTGTGTGGCGATTTGCGCATCAGCGAGATCGTCGATCTGCCCAACTGGGTGGTGTCGTTCTACTTCCCGAAAATCGTATTTGCCTGACGGATGTTCATGGCCTGCGGCTAGGCGTTTGGTCGCTTCACGTGTGAGGAGCTTTGATGAGTAACGGGACCTCCCTGCCGATTCTGTCGGTGCAGCAGTTGTCTATCGATGTCGGCATGGGGGCCACCTCCCGGCGCGTGGTCGATCACCTGAGCTTCGACCTGTTTGCCGGCCAGACACTGTGTATTGCCGGGGAGTCTGGCAGCGGCAAGTCGTTGTCGTCGCTGGCGATCATGGGGTTGTTGCCCAAGGCCGTCCGGGTGGCTGAAGGCGCGATCAGTTTTGAGGGGCGCGACTTGATCGGTGTACCCGAGCGAGAGTTGCAGCCGTTGCGCGGCAAGCAGATCGGCATGATTTTTCAGGAGCCGATGACGTCGCTGAACCCGCTGATGACCGTCGGCCAGCAGTTGCAGGAGACGCTGCGCCGGCATGAGCCGCTGGGGCGCCAGGCGCTGCGCCAGCGGGCCCGGGAGATGCTTGAGTCGGTACGCATACCGCAGGTGGAAAAACGCCTGCAGCAGTACCCCCATGAGCTGTCCGGCGGTATGCGCCAGCGCGTGATGATCGCAATGGCCATGCTCTGTCGGCCCAAGGTATTGATCGCCGATGAACCGACCACCGCGCTGGACGTGACCATCCAGGCGCAGATCCTGGAACTGATGCGCGAGCTGCAACAGGTCTACGGCACCAGCTTGCTGATGATCACGCACGACATGGGAGTGGTCGCTGAAATGGCCGACCAGGTGGTGGTGATGAACCAGGGCCGTACTGAAGAACAAGCGCCCGTGCGCCAGTTGTTCACCCAGCCTCAGGCCGACTACACGCGCAAATTGCTCTCGGCGGTGCCCGTGCTGGGCACGGCGGGCCGGCCGGGCGACGTCAGCCAGCAACCGGTGGTGTTGCAGGTGCGCGACTTGTCGGTGCGCTTTCCTGTCCGCATGGGGTGGTTCGAAGAGGACAAACAGGTACACGCGGTAGAAGGGCTCAACTTTGAACTGCGCCAGGGCGAAACCCTGGGGCTGGTCGGGGAGAGCGGCTGCGGTAAGTCCACCACCGGCAAGGCGCTGATGAACATGCTGGCCTATCAAGGCAGTGTGCAGCTGTTCGGCAAAGAACTGAACGGCTTGCATGGCGCCGGGCTTCAGGCCGTGCGCCGGGATATCCAAATGGTCTTCCAGGATCCATACGCGGCCTTGAACCCACGCAAAAACATCCTGGAACTGGTGGGCGAGCCACTGTTGATTCATGACCAATTGCCATTGGCGCAACGACAGGCGCGTGTCGCGGAGCTGTTGCGTCAGGTCGACATGCCGGTTGACGCCCTGTATCGCTACCCGCATCAGTTCTCGGGTGGGCAGCGCCAGCGTATCTGCATTGCCCGGGCATTGGCGCTCAACCCTAAAGTCATCATCGCCGATGAGTCTGTCTCGGCCCTCGACGTCTCAGTGCAGGCCCAGGTGCTTGAGTTATTGGAACACCTGCGTGAGCAGCATCGGCTCAGCTACCTGTTCATTTCCCACGACATGGCTGTGGTCGAGCGCATCTGCCATCGTGTCGCCGTGATGTACGGCGGCCAGATTGTCGAGATCGGCCGCCGTGATCACGTCTTGCACAATCCTCAGCACCCCTACACCAAACGTCTGCTCAGCGCGGTACCGATGCCCGATGTCGACCGGAAGCGCGACTTCAAGGCTCTGCTGCAAGAGTTCGAGCAACCCAGCCCGATCAAGAGCAAGGGGTTTGAGGCGCCGAGGCAGAAGTTTCACGATGTGGGAGAGGAGCATTGGGTGGCGGTGGGCTAGTCGATAGGAGGCATCTTCAGAGATGTCGAGCCGGTATTTCTTGGCGGCAGGGGAGATGCAGAGGCAGGTAGCCAGGCACAAAAAAACCGGCTCAAGTGGCCGGTTTCTCTGTTGCTGAAAGCCTGGTAGAGGCTTTCAGATACTGCTAGATGGTGCCCCGAGGGAGACTCGAACTCCCACTCCTTTCGAAAACGGATTTTGAATCCGCCGCGTCTACCAATTCCGCCATCAGGGCTCAATGGCGGCGAAGTATAGAGAGGTGATTACCGTTGGTCAATCACGTTTCATGGTCTATTTTCACTATTTCCGCTAGACTTCCCGGCCCTGCTAGACGAACCCCATCATGCGCGTTGCTGACTTTACTTTTGAACTCCCGGATTCGCTGATCGCCCGCCATCCTTTGGCCGAGCGTCGCGCCAGTCGACTGTTGACCCTGGATGGGGTCAGCGGTGCCCTTGCACACCGTCAATTCACTGATTTGCTTGAGCATTTACGCCCAGGCGACTTGATGGTCTTCAACAATACCCGGGTGATTCCGGCGCGGTTGTTTGGCCAGAAAGCTTCCGGCGGCAAGCTGGAAATCCTCGTGGAGCGGGTGCTGGACAGCCACCGTGTGCTGGCCCATGTACGCTCCAGCAAGTCGCCGAAACCAGGGTCAGGCATCCTGATTGATGGCGGTGGCGAAGCTCAGATGGTTGCGCGGCATGACGCGTTGTTCGAGCTCAAGTTTGCCGAAGAAGTGTTGCCGCTGCTTGAGCGTGTCGGCCATATGCCGTTGCCTCCTTATATCGACCGTCCCGACGAAGACTCGGATCGCGAACGTTATCAGACGGTTTATTCCCAGCGCCTGGGTGCGGTGGCGGCGCCAACGGCCGGGTTGCACTTCGACCAGCCATTGCTGGATGCGATTGCCGCCAAGGGCGTCGAGACCGCCTATGTGACCCTGCACGTGGGGGCCGGGACGTTTCAGCCGGTGCGTGTGGATAACATCGAAGATCACCATATGCACAGCGAATGGCTGGAAGTCAGCCAGGAAGTCGTGGACGCGGTCAGCGCGTGCAAGGCACGTGGTGGGCGAGTGGTCGCAGTGGGCACCACCAGCGTGCGTTCCCTGGAGAGTGCGGCGCGCGATGGCGTGCTCAAACCGTTCAGTGGCGACACCGATATCTTTATCTATCCAGGCCGGCCGTTCCATGTGGTCGATTGCCTGGTCACCAACTTCCATTTGCCCGAATCCACGCTGTTGATGCTGGTGTCGGCATTTGCCGGTTACCCCGAGACCATGGCCGCCTACCAGGCCGCCATCGACAACGGGTACCGTTTTTTCAGCTACGGTGATGCGATGTTTATCACCCGTAATCCGGCGCCGCGCGGCCCAGAGGAACAACTATGAGTCGTATGTCGTTTGAATTGCTGGCCACCGACGGCAAAGCCCGTCGCGGTCGCCTGACCTTCCCCCGTGGCACCGTGGAGACCCCGGCGTTCATGCCGGTCGGCACCTACGGCACCGTCAAGGGCATGCTGCCGCGTGACATCGTTGCCACCGGCGCCGAGATCATCCTCGGCAACACCTTCCACCTGTGGCTGCGCCCGGGCACCGAAGTGATCAAGAAACATGGCGACCTGCACGACTTCATGAAGTGGCAAGGCCCGATCCTCACGGATTCCGGTGGTTTCCAGGTGTTCAGCCTGGGCGCCATGCGCAAGATCAAGGAGGAAGGCGTGACCTTCGCCTCGCCGGTGGACGGCTCCAAGGTGTTCATGGGGCCGGAAGAGTCGATGCAGGTCCAGCGTGACCTGGGCTCTGACATCGTGATGATTTTTGACGAGTGCACGCCATACCCGGCCGATGAGGATGTGGCGCGGATTTCCATGGAGCTGTCGCTGCGCTGGGCCCAGCGCTCGAAGAATGCCCATGGCGACAACACGGCGGCGCTGTTTGGCATTGTCCAGGGCGGCATGCACGAAAGCCTGCGCAAGCGCTCGCTGGAAGGCCTGGACAAGATAGGCTTCGACGGCCTGGCCATTGGTGGCCTGTCGGTGGGCGAACCCAAGCACGAAATGATCAAGGTGCTGGACTACCTGCCCGGCCTCATGCCTTCTGACAAACCTCGTTACCTTATGGGCGTTGGCAAACCGGAAGATCTCGTAGAGGGTGTGCGCCGCGGTGTGGACATGTTCGATTGCGTGATGCCAACCCGTAATGCCCGCAATGGGCATCTGTTCATTGATACAGGCGTGCTGAAGATCCGTAATGCGTTCCATCGCCATGATGATTCGCCGCTGGATCCCACCTGTGATTGCTACACCTGCCAGAACTTCTCCCGTGCTTATCTGCACCATCTGGACAAATGCGGGGAAATGCTGGGTAGCATGTTGAATACCATCCACAATTTGCGTCACTACCAAGTCCTGATGGCTGGTTTGCGCGAGGCTATTCAACAGGGTACATTGGCCGCCTTTGTCGATGCCTTCTACGCCAAGCGCGGGCTGCCCGTGCCGCCCTTGGACTGAGTTTCCCGACCCTAAGATTCACTATTTGCAACTGGAGTGCTAAATGAGCTTTTTTATCTCTAACGCTATGGCTGACGCCGCTGCACCGGCCGCTGCCGGTCCTATGGGCGGTGGTTTCGAGTGGATTTTCCTGGTCGGCTTCCTGGTCATCTTCTACCTGATGATCTGGCGCCCACAGGCCAAGCGCGCCAAAGAGCAGAAAAACCTGCTGAGCAGCCTGCAAAAAGGCGACGAAGTGGTCACCACCGGCGGTATCGCTGGCAAGATCACCAAGGTTTCCGATGCTTTCGTGGTACTGGAAGTCTCCGACACCGTTGAAATGAAGTTCCAGAAAGGCGCCATCGCTGCCACGCTGCCAAAAGGCACGCTCAAAGCGATCTGAGTAACAACTTTTACCAATCGACGGGGCGCGCAAGGCGCCCCGCGTCATAAGCGGGCGGCGTGATGCTGAACAAATACCCTCTGTGGAAATACGTACTGATCCTGGCGGTGCTGGCGATCGGTTTTATTTATTCCGCTCCCAATCTTTATCCTGATGACCCGGCGATCCAGATCACTGGCGCCAGCACTGCGCTGCAGGTCACTCAGGCTGATCTGGACCGCACGAGCAAAGCGCTCACGGATGCGGGGATCCAGGTCAAGGCGGCAACGTTGGCAGCTGATGCGAAGGGCGGCTTGTTGCGCCTGACCAAGCAGGAAGACCAATTGCCGGCCAAGGATGTCGTGCGCAAGGTGATGGGTGATGACTACGTAGTCGCGCTCAACCTGGCACAAACCACGCCAAAATGGCTGAGCAGCATCGGCGCGCACCCGATGAAGCTGGGTCTGGACTTGTCCGGTGGTGTGCACTTCCTGTTGGAAGTGGACATGGACAAAGCCCTCGATGCACGCATGAAAGTCTACGAAGGCGATGTGAAGAGCCTGCTGCGCAAAGAGCGCCTGCGTTATCGCAGCCTGCCGCAGCTCAACGGTGCCATCCAACTGGGCTTTGCTGACGAGGCCACCCGTGAACAGGCGCGTGCCCTGATTCGCAAGAGCTTTAACGATTTCGACATTGTGCCCGCCGACCTCAACGGTCAACCGGTGCTGCGTCTGGCGATGACCCCGGCCAAGCTGGCGGAAATCCGTGAATATTCCATCAAGCAGAACTTGACCACGGTACGTAACCGCGTCAACGAACTGGGTGTGGCCGAGCCTCTGGTTCAACGCCAGGGTGCCAACCGCATCGTGGTTGAGTTGCCAGGTGTGCAGGACACTGCTGAGGCCAAGCGGATCCTCGGCAAGACTGCCAACCTCGAGTTCCGCCTGGCCGCCGAGCCGGGTGCTTCCAAGGCCACTTCCGAGACCTTCGAGTTCCGCGAGGGCAATCGCCCGGCGGCGCAGATCGAACGCAGCCTGATCATCACCGGTGACCAGGTGACAGATGCCAAGGCTGGTTTCGGCGAGCACGGTACCCCTGAAGTGAACATCCGCCTGGATGGTCATGGCGGCGAACTGATGAGCCGCGCAACCCGCAGCAACGTCGGTCGCAGCATGGCGGTGATCTTCATCGAGCAGCGCCCGGTGACCACCTACGTCAAGCAAATGGTCAATGGCGTCGAAAAAGACGTGCCAGTCCAGACCTTCAAGGAAGAGAAGAAGATCATCAGTCTGGCGACCATCCAGTCGCCGCTGGGTGCTCAATTCCGCATCACCGGCCTGAACGGCCAGGGTGAGTCCTCCGAGCTGGCATTGCTCCTGCGCGCCGGTGGCCTGGCGGCGCCGATGTACTTCGCGGAAGAGCGCACCATCGGCCCGAGCCTGGGTGCTGACAACATTACCAAGGGTGTCGATGCGGCACTGTGGGGCATGCTGTTCGTTTCCCTGTTCATCATCGCCATCTATCGCTTCTTTGGTGTCATCGCCACCGTAGCGCTGGCGGGGAACATGGTCATGCTGCTGGCCTTGATGTCGCTGCTGGGGGCTACACTGACCCTGCCGGGTATCGCCGGTATCGTACTCACCATGGGTATGGCGGTGGACGCCAACGTGCTGATCTTCTCGCGGATTCGTGAAGAGATCGCGGCGGGCATGAGCGTGCAACGGGCTATCAACGAAGGCTTCGGCCGGGCATTTACCGCGATTCTCGACTCCAACCTGACTACCTTGCTGGTCGGCGGGATTCTCTTTGCCATGGGCACCGGCCCGGTCAAAGGTTTTGCGGTGACCATGTCCCTGGGTATCTTTACCTCGATGTTCACGGCCATCATGGTGACCCGCGCAATGGTCAACCTGATCTTTGGCGGGCGTGACTTCAAGAAGTTGTGGATTTAAGGGGCTGCCATGTTACGTACAATCAACTTCATGGGCGTTCGCAACGTTGCGTTCGGCGTCACTGTGCTCCTTACCGTCCTGGCGTTGTTCAGCTGGTTCCATAAGGGCCTGAACTACGGTCTGGACTTCACCGGCGGTACGCTCATCGAGCTGACCTACGAGAAGCCGGCCGACGTAACCAAGGTGCGTACCCAACTGAACGAGGCCGGTTATCACGAGGCTATCGTGCAGAGCTTTGGTGCGACCACCGACCTGCTGGTGCGCATGCCTGGCGAAGACCCGCAACTGGGTCACCAGGTGGCTGAGGCCTTGCTCAAGGTCGGTGGCGACAACCCGGCTTCGGTCAAACGTGTCGAGTTCGTCGGCCCGCAGGTGGGTGAAGAGCTGCGTGACCAGGGTGGCCTCGGCATGCTGATGGCGCTGGCCGGCATCATGATCTACCTGGCGTTCCGCTTTCAGTGGAAGTTCGGCGTCGGTGCCATTGTCTCGTTGATTCACGACGTGATCGTGACCGTGGGTATCCTGGCGTACTTCCAGATTACCTTCGACCTGACGGTGCTGGCGGCAGTGCTGGCGATCATTGGTTACTCCCTCAATGACACCATCGTGGTGTTCGACCGGGTTCGCGAGAACTTCCGGGTACTGCGCAAGGCGACGTTGATCGAGAACATCAACATCTCCACCACCCAGACCCTGTTGCGCACCATGGCGACGTCGATCTCCACCTTGCTGGCGATTGCCGCACTGATGATCTTTGGTGGCGATAACCTGTGGGGCTTCTCCCTGGCGCTGTTTATTGGCGTACTGGCGGGCACCTACTCGTCGATCTATATCGCCAACGTGGTGTTGATCTGGCTGAACCTCAACAGCGAAGACCTGATTCCTCCTGTTGCGACTGACAAGGAGGTCGATGACCGCCCTTGATGGGTGTTTGTTGATCTGCTGTTACAAAGAAGGCGCGAGTATTGAACTCGCGCCTTTTTTTTTGCTCCAAGGCTGGGTATAGCGCGGACGTTTCAGTCCGCTTGTGATGGTCAGGAGGTTCACGTGAACAAGTCGTTACTGGTTGGTGCGGTATTGGGTGCTGTCGGTGTGACTGCCGGGGGTGCTGTTGCCACCTACAGCCTGGTAAAAAGCGGCCCTGAGTATGCGCAAGTGCTGGCGGTGCAGCCGGTCAAGACCCAGATCAAAACCCCTCGTGAGGTCTGCAAGGACGTCACCGTGACCCGGCAGCGTCCGGTGCAGGATCAGCATCAAATCGCCGGTACCGTGGTCGGCGCCCTGGCAGGTGGCCTGCTGGGTAACCAGATCGGTGGTGGCACTGGCAAGAAGATTGCCACCGTAGCCGGTGCAGTGGGTGGCGGTTATGCCGGTAACAAGGTTCAGGAAGGTATGCAGAACCGTGATACCTACACCACTACGCAAACTCGTTGTAACACCGTCAACGACATCAGCGACAAAGTGGTCGGGTATGACGTGCGTTACAACCTGGATGGCAAGGAAGGATCGGTGCGCATGGAGCGTGATCCGGGTAGCCAGATTCCAGTCGACAAAGAAGGTCGTCTGATTCTCGGCCAGAACCAGCAGTAATCTCGGGTCGGGCGCAATTCAAAATATGGGAGCGGGCTTGCCCGCGAAAGCGGAGTGTCAGTCGCCGGATGTATTGACTGAGCCACAGCATTCGCGGGCAAGCCCGCTCCCATATTGGTATGTGTTGTGGCAGGAAATGTAGCATTGCCCCAATCCCAGGCATAAAAAAAGCACCCCTAGGGGTGCTTTTTTGTGCTCGCTCGCTTAACGCTTCAGCGAGGCTGGCAGGTGCGGCTGGATCGCCGTCAGCACTGCCTTGAAGCATTTGGTGTTGCCTGCAACCACGTGGCCCTTCTCCAGGAAGTCGTGACCACCGGTGAAGTCGCTCACCAGGCCGCCGGCTTCTTGAATCAGCAGTGCGCCTGCTGCCATGTCCCACTCGGACAGGCCCGACTCCCAAAATGCATCAAAACGACCGGCGGCAACATAGGCCAGGTCCAGGCTGGCTGCGCCGGCGCGGCGGATGCCGGCGGTCTGGCCAACCAGGGTGCGGAACATGCCCAGGTAGTTTTCCAGGTTATCCATCTGGTCGTCACGGAACGGGAAGCCGGTGCCGAGCAGGGCGCCGTCCAGGCTGGTGCGACCGCTGACACGCAGGCGACGACCGTTCAACTGGGCACCGCGGCCACGACTGGCGGTGAATTCTTCCTGGCGGACAGGGTCCAGGACCACGGCGTGTTCCAGGCGGCCACGGTATTTGCAGGCAATGCTCACGGCAAAATGCGGGATGCCGCGCAGGAAATTGGTGGTGCCATCCAGTGGGTCGATGATCCACAGGTAGTCTTCGCCTTCGCCGCTACCTTTGTGCAGGCCGGTTTCTTCACCGAGGATGCCGTGGGTAGGGTAGGCCTTGCGCAGGGCGTCGATGATTTTCTGTTCGGCGGCGCGATCCACCTCGGATACATAATCCTTGGCGTCTTTTTCGTCGACCTTGATGGTATCCAGGCGCTCGATGGAGCGGAAGATCAATTCACTGGCGCTGCGGGCGGCGCGCAGCGCGATATTCAGCATGGGCTGCATGGATGTGTCACCTAAGGTTGTTAAAGAAAGCCGAGCATTCTAGCAGAAACTTTCTTCAGGTGAAGGACGACGTTCGCTTTCATGGCATAACCTTAGGCTGTTCTGTAAGATTTGCTCCCCTTTCCCATGTCCGAGAGCGCCTCCCTTGCTGCAAAACATTCGTGTCGTCCTCGTCAATACCAGTCATCCCGGCAATATCGGCGGGGTGGCGCGAGCCATGAAGAACATGGGGCTGACGCGCCTGGTGCTGGTGGAGCCGCGTGTGTTCCCGCACCACGAAGCCGACGCTCGTGCCTCTGGCGCCAATGACATCCTGGCAAAAGCCCAGGTTGTCGCCACCCTGGAAGACGCTCTGGTGGGTTGCAACCTGGTGCTCGGCACCAGCGCCCGCGACCGGCGCATCCCCTGGCCGCTGCTTGATCCTCGCGAATGCGGGGCCAAAGTGGTCGAGGAGGCGGCTGGCGGCGCAGAGATCGCCCTGGTATTTGGCCGTGAGGACTCAGGGCTGACCAATGATGAGCTGCAGCGATGTCATTACCACGTGCACATTCCATCAGACCCTGAATTCAGCTCGCTGAACCTCGGTGCAGCGGTGCAGGTGTTGAGTTATGAGGTGCGCATGGCCTGGCTGGCAGCACGGGGCCAGCCAAGCAAAATGGAGAAGGACGAGGTCGCATCGACCAAAAGTGGCGAGTTGGCCACTATGGACGAGCTCGAGCGATTCTATGAGCACCTGGAGCAGACCCTGGTAGCCATTGAGTTTCTCGATCCGGAAAAACCACGGCACTTGATGGCGCGCCTGCGCCGGCTTTACGGGCGCAGCTCGGTCAGCCGGGCGGAGATGAATATATTGCGTGGCATCCTCACGGAAACCCAGAAAGCGGCCCGTGGCGAGCTTCTTAAGCGGAAGGATTAAAAATGTTCGAGCGTTTGCGAGAGGATATCCAAAGTGTTTTCCACCGTGACCCGGCGGCGCGCAACGCCTTTGAGGTGCTGACCTGCTACCCGGGCATGCACGCAATCTGGATCCATCGCCTTTCCGGCGCCTTGTGGGGCATGGGTTGGAAATGGCTGGCGCGGCTGGTATCGAACTTCGGGCGCTGGTTGACCGGGATCGAGATTCATCCAGGGGCCAAGGTGGGTCGTCGTTTCTTTATTGATCATGGCATGGGCATCGTTATTGGTGAGACAGCCGAGATTGGCGATGACGTAACCCTGTATCAGGGCGTGACGCTGGGCGGCACCACCTGGAACAAGGGCAAGCGCCACCCGACCCTGGAAAACGGTGTGGTCGTGGGGGCGGGTGCCAAGGTATTGGGCCCGTTTACCGTCGGCGCCGGCGCCAAGGTCGGTTCCAATGCCGTGGTTACCAAGGCGGTGCCGCCAGGCGCAACCGTGGTGGGGATTCCGGGGCGGATCATCGTCAAGCCGGAGGTGGGCGATGAGCAGGAAGCCAAGCGCAAGGCCATGGCCGAGAAAATCGGCTTTGATGCCTACGGCGTCAGTGAAGACATGCCGGACCCGGTGGCTCGCGCCATTGGCCAGTTGCTCGATCATCTGCAGGCGGTAGATGGCAAGCTGGATGGCATGTGCGGTGCGCTGAAGGATCTGGGTAGTCCCTATTGTGCGAAGGATCTGCCTGAATTGCGCGAAGAAGACTTTGCCGAGATCAAAGCTGAAACCAACCAGCAAGCCAGTTGAAGTCTTCCTCCCTGTAGGCGTTCGGCTGGCCGGCGATGATGGCCTTGAGGGTGCCATCGCCGGCAGACCGGACTCCTACAGCGTGCGCTTTATCGGTCACATGATGCTGAATGTGCCATTGCCCCTTACATCCTGCTATGATTCGCGCGTCCTTTTTACGGGTATTCCTGACTAAAGTACTAGGTCTTATAGTTGACTTAAATACTCGGGAATCGCATACTTGCTCCCATTCTGAAACACCTTGGTACTTGTCCATGAGACTGACTACAAAAGGCCGTTACGCGGTGACCGCCATGCTCGACCTGGCCTTGCACGCGCAAAACGGGCCGGTGTCCCTGGCCGATATCTCTGAGCGCCAAGGCATTTCCCTGTCCTACCTTGAGCAGCTGTTCGCCAAGTTGCGCCGCAGCAACCTGGTTTCCAGTGTGCGTGGCCCGGGCGGCGGTTATCAATTGTCCCGCGATATGCAGGGCATCCAGGTTGCGCAGGTGATCGACGCGGTGAATGAATCCGTCGACGCCACCAAGTGCCAGGGCCTGGGTGACTGCCATGCCGGCGACACATGCCTGACACACCACTTGTGGTGTGACCTGAGCCTGCAGATCCATGAGTTTTTGAGTGGTATCAGCTTGGCCGATCTTGTGACTCGCCGTGAGGTGCAGGAAGTAGCCCAGCGTCAGGACCAGCGCCGATGCAACACCAAGGTGCCGCGTCTGGACAAGATTGAAGCGTCCGCCGTCGAGTGACAGCCGAAGAGCTAACGGCACGCCAGCCAGCCTGATTTAGGAGAAAGTCCATGAAATTGCCGATTTACCTTGATTACTCAGCGACCACCCCGGTTGATCCGCGTGTCGCGCAAAAGATGAGCGAGTGCCTGCTGGTTGACGGAAACTTTGGCAACCCGGCGTCCCGTTCCCACGTTTTCGGCTGGAAGGCCGAGGAAGCGGTGGAGAACGCTCGTCGCCAGGTCGCCGACCTGGTCAATGCCGACCCGCGTGAAATTGTCTGGACCTCCGGTGCCACCGAGTCCGACAACCTGGCAATCAAGGGCGCCGCGCATTTCTACGCGACCAAGGGCAAGCACCTGATCACCACCAAGATTGAGCACAAGGCTGTCCTCGACACCATGCGCCAACTGGAGCGTGAAGGTTTCGAGGTCACTTACCTTGAGCCCACCACCGACGGTATCGTCACCCCGGCGATGATCGAAGCCGCGATGCGCGAAGACACCATCCTGGTTTCCGTGATCCACGTGAACAACGAAATCGGCACCATCAACGACATCGCCGCCATTGGCGAGCTGACCCGCTCCAAGGGCGTGTTGCTGCATGTCGATGCCGCCCAGTCCACTGGCAAGGTCGATATCGACCTGGCCAAGCTGAAAGTCGACCTGATGTCGTTTTCGGCCCACAAGACCTACGGCCCTAAAGGTATCGGCGCGCTGTATGTGAGCCGCAAGCCTCGCGTGCGTATCGAAGCCACCATGCACGGCGGCGGTCACGAGCGCGGCATGCGTTCCGGTACCCTGGCGACCCACCAGATCGTCGGCATGGGCGAAGCCTTCCGTGTAGCCAAGGAAGACATGGCTGCCGAAAACGTGCGCATCAAGGCCCTCAGCGATCGTTTCTACAAGCAGGTCGAGAACCTTGAAGAGCTGTACATCAACGGCAGCATGACGGCTCGTGTACCGCACAACCTGAATTTGAGCTTCAACTACGTCGAAGGCGAGTCGCTGATCATGGCGCTCAAGGATCTGGCGGTTTCGTCCGGTTCGGCCTGCACCTCGGCCTCCCTTGAGCCGTCCTACGTTCTGCGCGCCCTGGGCCGCAACGACGAGTTGGCGCACAGCTCGATTCGCTTTACGTTCGGCCGTTTCACCACCGAAGAAGAAGTCGACTACGCAGCGCAGAAGGTCTGCGAGGCGGTCACCAAGCTGCGCACCCTGTCGCCGCTGTGGGACATGTTCAAAGACGGTGTCGATATCTCCAAGATCGAGTGGGCGGCACACTAAATATAGAAGCCGCCACCCAAGCTCTGTAGGAACGTGGCGGAAAACGCAGGCGTTTTTACAGGGTTCCAGAGCGGCCCTGATGAGTGAGGATTCAGTACCATGGCTTACAGCGAAAAGGTCATCGACCACTACGAAAACCCGCGCAACGTCGGCAAGATGGATGCGCAAGATCCTGATGTCGGCACCGGCATGGTCGGCGCTCCGGCGTGCGGCGACGTCATGCGCCTGCAGATCAAGGTCAACGAGCAGGGCGTCATCGAAGATGCCAAGTTCAAGACCTACGGCTGCGGTTCGGCCATCGCCTCCAGCTCCCTGGCGACCGAGTGGATGAAAGGCAAGACTCTGGATGAAGCAGAGACCATCAAGAACACTCAGTTGGCCGAAGAACTGGCCCTGCCGCCAGTGAAAATTCACTGCTCGGTACTCGCGGAAGATGCCATCAAGGCGGCCGTTCGCGACTACAAGCAGAAGAAAGGCTTGATCTAAGCATTTGGCGACGAGTAAGGAGTCAACGATGGCTATCAGCATGACAGAAGCGGCTGCGCGGCATGTGCGACGCTCCCTGGATGGGCGCGGTAAAGGTGAGGGGATTCGTCTGGGTGTACGCACCACGGGCTGTTCCGGCCTTGCCTATGTGCTGGAGTTTGTCGACGAGGTGGTTGCGGAAGATCAGGTGTTCGAAAGTCACGGCGAGAAAGTGATTATCGACCCGAAAAGCCTGACTTACCTGGATGGCACCGAACTCGATTTCGTCAAGGAAGGGTTGAACGAAGGCTTTAAGTTCAACAACCCCAACGTGCGCGGTGAATGTGGCTGCGGCGAAAGCTTCAACATCTGAGGCTATTTGTGGGTACTCCTTGTCATTTCGCTTTATTCGAGCTGCAGCCGAGTTTTCGCCTGGACCTCGAACAGCTTGCCACGCGCTACCGTGAATTGGCGCGTGGGGTGCATCCGGATCGCTTTGCCGACGCCTCCGAGCGTGAGCAGCGCCTGGCGCTGGAGCAGTCAGCCAGCCTCAACGAAGCCTATCAGACGCTCAAAAGCCCCCCCAAGCGCGCGCGTTATCTGCTCGCCATGGGCGGTCGTGAGTTGCCGCTGGAAGTTACGGTCCACGACCCTGATTTCCTGATGCAGCAGATGCAATGGCGTGAAGAGCTCGAAGACCTGCAGGATGAGGCCGATCTGGCTGGCGTCGCGGTCTTCAAGCGGCGTCTGAAGGTGGCCCAGGATGAACTCAATGAAAGCTTCGCAGCCTGTTGGGATGATGCAGCGCAACGTGAGCAGGCTGAACGCCTGATGCGACGCATGCAGTTCCTCGACAAGCTCACCTACGAAGTGCGCCAGTTAGAAGAGCGCCTCGACGATTAACCCAGTGCTGCACAGATTGCACGCCTGATAGACAGATAAGACCTGATTACCATGGCTCTACTGCAGATCGCCGAACCCGGCCAAAGTCCCCAACCGCACCAGCGTCGCCTGGCGGTCGGGATTGACCTGGGCACCACCAATTCCCTGGTTGCTGCCTTGCGCAGCGGCCTGTCCGAGCCGCTGCCCGACGCTGATGGCCAGGTGATTCTGCCGTCCGCCGTGCGCTATCACGCCGATCGCACCGAAGTCGGTGAGTCGGCCAAGCTGGCGGCGTCTACCGATCCTTTGAATACCGTGCTGTCGGTCAAGCGTTTGATGGGGCGTGGTCTGTCCGACGTCAAGCAATTGGGCGACCAGTTGCCGTACCGCTTTGTCGGCGGTGAATCCCACATGCCGTTCATCGACACCGTCCAGGGGCCGAAAAGCCCGGTGGAAGTGTCGGCGGATATTCTCAAGGTGCTGCGCCAGCGCGCGGAAAAAACCCTGGGTGGCGAACTGGTCGGTGCTGTGATCACCGTTCCGGCCTATTTCGATGACGCTCAACGCCAAGCCACCAAAGACGCGGCGAAACTCGCCGGCCTGAACGTGCTGCGCTTGCTCAACGAGCCCACTGCGGCGGCCGTGGCTTATGGCCTGGACCAGCACGCAGAAGGCCTGGTCGCTATTTACGACCTGGGCGGTGGCACCTTTGATATTTCGATCCTGCGCCTGACCGGCGGTGTCTTCGAAGTACTCGCCACCGGTGGCGACAGTGCCCTGGGCGGCGATGACTTCGACCACGCCATTGCGGGCTGGATCATCAGCAGCGCCGGCTTGTCCGCCGATCTGGATCCGGGGGCGCAGCGTAACCTGCTGCAAACCGCCTGCGCCGCCAAAGAAGCGCTGACGGATGCTGCAACCGTTGAAGTCTCCTACGGCACTTGGTCGGCCCAACTGACCCGTGAAGCCTTCGATGCGTTGATCGAGCCGATGGTTGCCCGCAGCCTGAAAGCCTGCCGCCGTGCCGTGCGTGATTCCGGTATCGAGCTGGAAGACGTCGGCGCCGTGGTCATGGTCGGTGGCTCCACCCGCGTGCCGCGCGTCCGTGAAGCCGTTGCTGAAGCCTTCGGTCGCCAGCCACTGACGGAAATCGACCCAGATCAAGTGGTCGCCATTGGCGCTGCGATCCAGGCCGATACCCTGGCCGGCAACAAGCGTGATGGTGGCGAACTGCTGCTGCTCGACGTGATTCCGCTGTCCCTGGGCTTGGAAACCATGGGCGGCCTGATGGAGAAGGTGATTCCGCGCAACACCACCATCCCCGTCGCCCGCGCCCAGGACTTCACCACGTATAAAGATGGCCAGACGGCCATGATGATCCATGTGCTGCAAGGCGAGCGCGAACTGATCAGCGACTGCCGCTCCCTGGCGCGTTTTGAATTGCGCGGCATTCCAGCGATGGTGGCGGGTGCAGCGAAAATTCGCGTGACCTTCCAGGTCGACGCCGACGGCCTGCTCAGCGTGGCTGCACGCGAGCTGGGCTCGGGCGTCGAGGCCAGCATCCAGGTCAAGCCGTCCTACGGCCTGACCGACGGCGAAATCGCCAAGATGCTCAAGGATTCTTTCCAGCATGCCGGCGACGACAAGGTTGCCCGTGTGCTGCGTGAGCAGCAAGTTGACGCCCAGCGCCTGCTTGAAGCGGTGCAGGGCGCGCTTGAGGCAGACGGTGAGCGCCTGCTGGATGCTGACGAGCGCCTGGTCATCGACTTGCAGATGCAGGAACTGGCCGAATTGATGAAAGGCACCGATGGCTATGCCCTCGAACAACAGACCAAGCGCCTTTCACAAGTAACCGATGCCTTTGCCGCCCGTCGTATGGACCAGACGGTGAAAGCCGCCCTGGCGGGACGCAACCTGAATGAAATTGAGGAATAATTGATGCCGCAGGTCATTTTTCTGCCACACGCCGAGCATTGCCCGGACGGAATGGTCGTGGAGGCTGAGACCGGCAAGTCCCTTCTCGAAGTCGCCCACGATAACCACATCGAGATCGAGAGTGCCTGTGGTGGCGTCAATGCCTGCACCACCTGTCACTGCATTATCCGCGAAGGTTTCAACAGTCTCGAAGAGGCCGATGAGCTGGAAGAGGACTATCTTGATAGGGCGTGGGGCCTGGAGCCGACATCGCGCCTGAGCTGTCAGGCGAAAGTGGGGACTGAAGACCTCACTGTCGAAATTCCGAAGTATTCGCTCAACCATGCAGCCGAAGCGCCGCACTGATTCAAGGAAGTGTCATGAGTCTTAAATGGGTTGATGTGCAAGAGATCGCTATTCTGCTGGCCGATGGCTATCCGGATATGGATCCCTATTCCGTGAACTTTGTAGCTTTGCGTGACATGGTCATGGCCTTGCAAGGGTTCGAAGACGAGAGGGATCGCGGCGGTGAAAAGGTTCTTGAAGCTATCCAGACTGCCTGGAAAGAAGAACAGGACTGAAGCCTCCCTTACGCAGTTAGGCAATACCCAAGAACCCGCGTATAATTCGCGGGTTTAATTTTTCGCAAATTACCGTTTCTGGAGTTACACCATGGCTGTTCAACGTACTTTCTCCATCATCAAGCCTGACGCTGTTGCAAAAAACGTCATCGGCGAGATCACCACTCGTTTCGAAAAAGCCGGCCTGAAGGTTGTAGCTTCGAAACTCAAGCAACTGTCCAAGGCTGAAGCTGAAGGCTTCTACGCTGAGCACAGCGCTCGTGGCTTCTTCGGCGACCTGGTTGCCTTCATGATCTCCGGCCCTGTTGTTGTACAGGTTCTGGAAGGCGAAAACGCTATCGCTCTGAACCGTGAGCTGATGGGCGCTACCAACCCTAAAGAAGCTGCTGCCGGCACCATCCGTGCTGACTTCGCTGACTCTATCGACGCCAACGCTGTACACGGTTCGGACTCCGAAGCCGCTGCTGCTCGCGAAATCTCGTACTTCTTCGCAGCTACTGAAGTAACCACTCGCTAAGCATTGGCTTAAGAGTGAAGGTGAATCCATGACTACATCGACTGTAAAAACCAACCTGCTGGGTCTGACTCAACAGGAAATGGAAAAATTCTTCGACTCAATCGGGGAGAAGCGTTTCCGTGCCGGTCAGGTAATGAAGTGGATTCACCACTTTGGCGTCGACGATTTCGACGCCATGACGAACGTCAGCAAGGCCCTGCGCGACAAGCTCAAGGCTATTGCCGAGGTTCGTGGTCCCGAGGTTGTCAGCGAGGACATCTCCAGCGACGGCACCCGCAAGTGGGTGGTGCGTGTGGCGTCCGGCAGTTGCGTCGAGACCGTCTACATTCCCCAGGGCAAGCGCGGCACATTGTGCGTTTCGTCCCAGGCAGGCTGTGCCCTGGACTGCAGTTTCTGCTCCACCGGCAAGCAAGGCTTCAATAGCAACCTCACCGCCGCCGAAGTTATCGGCCAGGTGTGGATTGCCAACAAATCCTTTGGCAGCGTCCCGGCAACCGTCGACCGTGCCATCACCAACGTGGTGATGATGGGCATGGGTGAGCCGCTGTTGAACTTCGACAACGTGATTGCGGCCATGCATCTGATGATGGATGACCTGGGCTACGGCATTTCCAAGCGCCGCGTAACCCTGTCGACCTCTGGTGTGGTACCGATGATCGATGAGCTGGCCAAGCACATCGACGTCTCCCTGGCGTTGTCGCTGCACGCACCCAATGACGCATTGCGTAACCAATTGGTACCGATCAACAAGAAGTATCCGCTTAAGATGCTGCTCGAATCCTGCCAGCGCTACATGGCGACCTTGGGCGAGAAGCGCGTGCTGACCATTGAGTACACCCTGCTCAAGGACATCAACGATAAGGTCGAGCACGCGGTCGAGATGATCGAGTTGCTCAAGGACACCCCGTGCAAGATCAACCTGATTCCGTTCAACCCGTTTCCCCATTCTGGCTACGAGCGGCCGAGCAACAACGCCATCCGTCGTTTCCAGGATCAACTGCACCAGGCAGGCTACAACGTTACCGTGCGCACCACCCGTGGTGAAGACATCGACGCCGCCTGTGGTCAATTGGTAGGACAGGTGCTGGATCGCACCCGTCGTAGCGAGCGTTATATCGCTGTGCGCGAACTGAGCGCCGACAGCGATCTGGCGCAGAACGCCGCGACACGAACCTGAGAGAGGATCTCTATGCCCTTGCGCCTTGCGCTGCTGTTGCTTGTTGCCAGCCTCTCGGTTGGCTGTGTTTCATCGGGCTCTGACAGCCCGCTGGAAACCGGCAAGGGTCGTGACGAAGCGCGTGCTGCCTATGTGCAGCTGGGGCTGGGTTACCTGCGCCAGGGGTTGAGCGAGCAGGCCAAGGTGCCGTTGCAAAAGGCCCTGGCACTCGACAACCAGGATGCCGATGCCAACGCGGCGCTGGCCCTGGTGTTCCAGGCCCAGGCCGAGCCCGAGCTGGCCGAACAGTATTACCAGAAGGCCCTGGCGGTTCGCCCCCATGATCCTCGCCTGCTCAATAATTACGGTAGCTTCCTGTTCCAGCAGGAGCGCTATAAGCAGGCGGCCGGTTATTTCCAGCAGGCAGCCACTGATACCCTATATCCTGAACGCTCGCGGGTTTTTGAGAACCTGGGGGTGACGTCCGTGCGCCTTGGTCAGCGTGACAGTGCCCGCCGGCAACTGGAAAAAGCCTTGCACCTGAACCAGCGACAGCCACGGGCCTTGCTCGAAATGGCCCAGTTGTCGTTTGATGACAGGCATTATGTGCCAGCACGTGACTATTACGAGCGTTTTAGCCTGCTCAGTGGGCAAAATGCACGTAGTCTATTGCTTGGTGTGCGCCTGGCGACGATTCATGAAGAACGTGACAAGGCCGCACGTTTTGGCCAGCAACTAGAACGACTCTATCCCGGTACGCCGGAATATCAGCAATACCTGTCGGAGCAATGATGAAAGCCGCGCACCCGGAAGTTGTAGCCGCTAATCGCGTAAACCCAGGCGAGACCTTGCGTCAGGCCCGCGAAAGCAATGGTTGGTCGCTGGAAGAAGTGGCCCTCAAGCTCAATTTGACCCCCTCTTCCCTGGGCAACCTGGAAAATGGTGCGTTCGACAAGCTGCCCGGGCATACCTTCGCCCGTGGTTATATCCGTGCCTACGCCAAGCTGCTGGGTACCGACCAGGCCATCCTGGTCCAGCAATTCGATCAGTTCACCGGTACCGACTCCCAGGGCAGCAACGTGCACGGTCTCGGTCGCATTGAAGAGCCGGTGCGTGTTTCCCATACCATTTTGCGAATTGTCAGCCTGTTGCTACTGATTGCAGTGATCGGCGGTGGTTTTATCTGGTGGCAAGACCAGACGTCCCTGCGTAGCAAGGACCTGATCAGCAATGCCCTGGAGCACGTCGAAGTCGAAAGCGCCGATGGCACTACCCAGATTCATCCCCTGGACGAGCCGGAAGACCAGGCTGTTGCCCAGGACCAGGCTGCTACTGAAACCAATCTTGACCTGCAAGCGGGTCAACCGTCCGCCGAAGTCAGCGCTGAATCGGCTCCGGCCGCCGTTGCACAGGCTCCTGCCGCGTCCGTAACCCAGGCTCCGACCACTGCGGTCCAGGCTCCCGCCGCACCGTCACCGGTCACGCCAGTCGCACCGACGGCCGCCGCTCCTGTCGCCCAGGCGCCTGCCAGTATGGCTGGCGATGGTCGTCTCCAGATTACCTACGTCGCTGACTGCTGGACGCAAGTCACCGATGGCAATGGCAAGGTCTTGTTCAGTGCTTTGAAGCGTAAGGGAGATACGCTCGAGCAGGTTGGCAAGCCTCCTCTGACGCTGCGTCTGGGCTTTGCCCGTGGCGCGCAAGTGGCCTACAACGGCCAGCCTGTGGACGTGGCGCCGTTCACCAGTGGCGAGACTGCTCGCCTGAAGTTGGGACAATAGTCATGCACGGCGAATCTCCAATCAAACGTCGCGTATCGCGCAAGATTTGGGTCGGCTCCGTACCGGTGGGTGGCGACGCCCCCATCGCGGTGCAGAGCATGACCAACAGCGACACCAATGATGTGGCTGCCACCGTAGCCCAGATCAACCGCCTGGAAGCCGCAGGTGTCGATATCGTGCGGGTTTCCGTACCGGATATGGACGCTGCCGAGGCCTTTGGCCGTATCAAGCAACTGGTCAAGGTGCCGTTGGTTGCCGATATCCACTTCGACTACAAGATCGCGTTGCGCGTGGCCGAGCTGGGTGTCGACTGCCTGCGGATCAACCCGGGCAACATCGGTCGCGAAGATCGGGTGCGTGCGGTAGTCGACGCAGCCCGTGATCGTGGGATACCGATCCGTATCGGTGTCAATGCCGGTTCCCTGGAAAAAGACCTGCAGAAAAAATACGGCGAGCCTACCCCGGCAGCTCTGGTCGAGTCGGCGCTGCGCCACGTCGAGCACCTCGAACGCCTGAATTTCCAGGACTTCAAGGTCAGCGTAAAGGCTTCCGATGTGTTCATGGCGGTAGAAGCCTACCGCTTGCTGGCCAAGGAAATCGTGCAGCCGCTGCACCTGGGTATCACCGAAGCCGGTGGTTTGCGCTCGGGCACAGTGAAATCTGCGGTAGGTCTCGGTATGCTGCTGGCCGACGGGATTGGCGATACCATTCGTATCTCCCTGGCGGCGGACCCGGTAGAGGAAGTGAAGGTCGGCTACGACATTCTCAAATCCCTGCATTTACGCTCCCGAGGCATTAATTTTATTGCCTGCCCGAGCTGCTCGCGGCAGAACTTCGACGTGGTGAAAACCATGAACGAGTTGGAAGTACGCCTGGAAGACCTGCTGGTGCCGCTGGATGTCGCGGTCATCGGATGTGTGGTCAACGGGCCGGGGGAGGCCAAGGAAGCGCATGTGGGCCTGACCGGTGGTACCCCGAACCTGATTTATATCGACGGTAAGCCGTCGCAGAAACTGACAAATGACAATCTGGTGGATCAGCTGGAAAAGCTGATTCGCGACAAAGCGGCCGAAAAGGTCGCCGCCGACGCAGCGCTGATCGCTCGCGGCTGATCGAACGAATTTAAGGATTTGATGTGAGCAAGTCTCTGCAAGCCATTCGTGGCATGAACGACATCCTGCCCGAACAGACGCCCCTGTGGCGCTATTTCGAGAGCACGGTCGCGCGCCTGCTGGATAACTACGGTTACAAGCAGATCCGCATGCCGATTGTCGAGTTCACCGAGCTGTTCAAGCGTTCCATCGGTGAAGTGACCGACATCGTCGAAAAAGAGATGTACACCTTCGAAGACCGCAACGGCGACTCCCTGACTCTGCGTCCGGAAGGCACCGCCGCGTGCGTGCGCGCGGTGCTCGAACATGGCATCACCGGTGGTGGCCAGACCCAGAAGCTGTGGTACATCGGTCCGATGTTCCGCCACGAGCGCCCGCAAAAAGGCCGTTATCGCCAGTTCCACCAGATCGGTTGCGAAGTCTTCAACCTTGATGGCCCGGATATCGACGCCGAGCTGATCGTGCTGACCTGGCGCCTGTGGGGCCAATTGGGTATCCGCGACGCGGTCAAGCTTGAGCTCAACAGCCTGGGCACCAGCGAGTCCCGTGGCCGTTACCGTGAGGCCCTGGTCGAATACCTGTCGGCCCACCTGGACAAACTCGACGAAGACAGCCAGCGTCGCCTGAAGACCAACCCGTTGCGCGTCCTCGATACCAAGAACGCCGACACCCAGGCTGTGCTGGTCGATGCGCCGAAAATGGCCGACTACCTGGACGACGAATCCCGTACGCATTTCGAGGGCCTCAAGGCTCGCCTGGATGCGGCCGGGATTCCCTACGTGATCAACCCCAAGTTGGTGCGAGGCCTCGATTACTACAGCAAGACCGTATTCGAGTGGGTCACCGACAAGCTTGGCGCCCAGGGCACCGTGTGTGCCGGTGGCCGTTACGACGGCCTGGTCGAGCAGATGGGCGGCAAGCCGACCACGGGCGTGGGCTTTGCCATGGGTATCGAGCGGCTGATCCTGCTGCTGGAGACCCTGGAGCAGATCCCTGAAGAAATTTCCCGTCAGGTGGATGTGTACCTGTGCGCCTTTGGCGAGGCGGCCGAACTGGCTGGCCTGGCCTTGAGCGAACAGTTGCGCGATCAACTGCCGGGCCTGCGCCTGCAAGTCAATGCTGGCGCTGGCAGCTTCAAGAGCCAATTCAAGAAAGCCGACAAGAGCGGTGCGTTGTACGCACTGATCCTGGGCGACGATGAACTGGCCCAGCAAGTGGTAAGTGTCAAACCCCTGCGTGGCCAGGGCGAACAACAAAGCATTGCCTTTGATGCGCTTGCTGCGCACTTGGCCACCTGCATCGTGCAGGGTTGAAGCTGTCAAACAGCCGAATTTAGCGATTAAGGAGTATTGGGGTGTCGAGTACTGAAGATGATCAGCTGGCCGAGTTCAAAGACTGGTGGCAGCGTAACGGCAAACCCCTGGTAACTGGCGGCCTGCTGGCGCTGGTGGTGGTGTTCGGTTGGCAGGCGTTCCAGAAGTATCAGGGCAATCAGTCGCAAGGCGCCTCGATGCTCTATCAGCAATTGCTGGAAACCACGCTGACGCCTACGGGCAAGCCTGATCCTGCCCAAGTGGCAGACCTGGCCAGCAAGTTGAAAAACGAATTTGGCGGTAGCACCTACGCCCAATACGGCAGCCTGTTCGTCGCAAAAGTCGCGGTCGATACCGGTAAGCTGGATGACGCAGCCTCCGAGCTCAAAGCCATCGCCGACAAGCCGAGCAACCCGACCCTGGGTGAAATCGCACGTCAGCGCTTGGCCCAGGTCCTGGCCGCACAGAACAAGGCCGACGAAGCACTGAAACTGCTCGATGGCGATGCTGACAAGGCATTTGTAGCCACTCGCGAAGAGCTCAAGGGCGACCTGCTGGTCCAATTGGGTCGTACCGACGAAGCCAATGCTGCGTACCAAAAAGCCAAGGCTGCGCTGTCTGATGAAGCAGCGGTCGGTGGCTTACAAATCAAGCTGGACGACTTGGCCAAAGGGGATGCGTGACGTGATTCGTTGGAAACATGCAGCATTGCTGGCTCTGGCCGTTTTGGCCGCGGGTTGCAGCAGCAACAGCAAAAAAGAACTGCCTCCGGCCGAGCTGACCAGCTTCAAGGAGGAAGTGGTCCTGCAGAAGCAGTGGAGCCGTTCCATCGGTGACGGCCAGGGCGATACCTACAACATGTTGGTACCGGCAATCGACGGTGACAACATTGTGGCCGCTGACGTGACCGGCGTGGTGATCTCCATGGATCGCATGAACGGCGACGTCAAGTGGAAGAAAGACCTCGAACTACCGGTTTCCGGCGCCGTTGGCGTGGGTTACGGCATGGTGATGATCGGCACGCTGAAAGGCGAAGTCGTGGCCCTGGATTCGAGCAGCGGTGAAGAGAAATGGCGCGCCCGCGTGACCAGTGAAGTCCTCGCACCGCCTGCCACCAACGGCGATATTGTCGTGGTGCAGACCCAGGATGACCGTGTCATTGGCCTTGACGCCAGCACCGGTGAGCAGCGCTGGCTGTACGACAGCACCCCCGCGGTGCTGACGTTGCGCGGTACCAGTGGTCCGGTTGTGACCAATAACCTGGCGCTGGCAGGTCTTTCGACCGGTAAAGTGGTCGCCCTGGATACCCAGAACGGTGTGCCGGCCTGGGAATCACGGGTTGCCATTCCGCAAGGTCGTTCCGAGCTGGACCGTGTGGTGGACATCGACGGCGGCTTGCTGCTGTCGGGTGAAACCCTGTACGTCGCCACTTACCAGGGCCGTGTTGCGGCGCTGGACCTGCAAAGCGGCCGTGTCCTCTGGCAGCGTGATGCATCCAGCTACGCCGGTGTCGCCCAAGGGTTTGGCAGCGTCTACGTGAGCCTGGCATCCGGTACCGTTGAAAGCGTCGACGAGCGTTCCACCACCGCCCTGTGGAGCAACGACTCGCTGGCTCGCCGTCAACTGTCGGCTCCGGAAGTATTCTCCAGCTATGTAGCGGTAGGCGACCTGGAAGGTTACCTGCACCTGCTGAGCCAGGTGGATGGCCGTTTTGTCGGCCGTGAACGTATCGACAGCGACGGCCTGCGTGCGCGTCCGCTGGTAGTAGGCAACATGCTTTATGTGTTTGGTAACAGCGGCAAGCTGGAAGCCCTGACCATCAAGTAAGAACTATGCTTGGGGTCACCCCCAGGCGGCCCTGCTTCGGCAGGGCATGCGGCACCTTCGGGTGTTGCCCCGAGCACCAGCCGCTGCCTTGCAGCGGCTTTTGTATTTTCTGAAATAACGCAGTGGAGAGCCGCATGGTTCCCGTAATCGCCCTGGTGGGTCGACCTAACGTCGGCAAGTCCACCTTGTTCAACCGCCTGACCAGGACTCGTGACGCCATCGTCGGCGACTTGTCCGGTCTGACCCGTGATCGCCAATACGGTGAGGCAAAGTGGCAAGGGCGCTCCTACATTATTGTCGACACCGGTGGTATCTCCGGTGACGAGCATGGCATGGACGAAAAGATGGCCGAGCAGTCGCTGCTGGCCATCGAAGAAGCCGATGTCGTGTTGTTCCTGGTGGACGCCCGCGCGGGCTACACCGCTGCCGACCAGATGATCGGCGAACATTTGCGCAAGCGTAACAAGCGTTCCTACGTGGTCGCCAACAAGATCGACAACATCGATCCTGAGATGGCCCGCGCCGAATTCAGCCCGATGGGCCTCGGCGACGCGATTCCGATCGCCGGTGCCCATGGCCGCGGTATCACCCAGATGCTGGAAATCGCCCTGCGCGACTTCCCCAAGGATGACGCCGAAGAAGTTGAAGGCGAAGAAGAGATCGTCGCCGAAGGCGAGGAAGCCAAGCGCATTCCGGGCCCGAGTGAAAAAGACGGGATCAAGATCGCTATTATCGGCCGTCCGAACGTGGGCAAGTCGACCCTGGTCAACCGCATGCTCGGTGAAGACCGGGTCATCGTCTATGACCAGCCCGGCACCACCCGCGACAGCATCTACATCCCGTTCGAGCGTAACGACGAGAAGTACACGCTGATCGACACTGCCGGCGTGCGCAAGCGCGGCAAGATCCACGAGGAAGTTGAAAAGTTCTCGGTGGTGAAAACCCTGCAGGCGATCAAAGACGCCAACGTGGTGATCTTCGTCATGGACGCCCGCGAAGGCGTGGTCGACCACGACCTCAACCTGCTGGGCTTTGCCCTGGAGGCCGGTCGGGCATTGGTGATCGCGATCAACAAATGGGACGGCATGACCCCGAGCGAGCGTGACTTCGTCAAGGTCGAGCTGCAACGCCGGTTGTTCTTCGTCGACTTCGCCGACATCCACTTTATTTCGGCGCTGCACGGTACGGGCGTGGGCAACCTCTACGCGTCAGTACAGAACTCGTTCAAGTCCGCCGTTACCCGCTGGCCGACCAACCGCCTGACCCAGATCCTTGAAGACGCGGTGGGCGAGCATGCGCCGCCGATGGTCAATAACCGCCGGATCAAACTGCGTTACGCCCACTTGGGTGGTGCCAACCCGCCGATTATCGTGATCCACGGTAACCAGATCGAGAAGGTGCCCAAGTCCTACGTGCGTTACCTGGAAAACACCTACCGTCGTGTCTTGAAGCTGGTCGGCACACCGATCCGCATCGAGTTCAAAGGTGGCGAGAACCCGTACGAAGGCAACAAGAACAGCCTGACTGACCGCCAAGTGAACAAGAAACGTCGCTTGATGAGCCACAACAAGAAGGCTGACAAAAAGCGTAAAGACCGCCGGTGATCCCTGTAGGAACCGGCTTATGTGGGAGCGGGCTTGCCCGCGATAGCGATGGATCAGACACCGATTGGCGAGTCTGACACACCGCTATCGCCGGCAAGCCGGCTCCTGCATAAGAGGTACGTTATCCAGGAAGGGGCTCTGAACGAGCCCTTTTTTGTGCCCCGCGATTGACCCCTTGGCGCTTGCAGCTTACAACTTGTAACTCACCGCCAGGGGCCCACCGAATGATCACCAGCAAGCTGCCGAATGTCGGCACCACCATTTTCACCACCATGTCGCAACTCGCTGCGCAAACCGGTGCGTTGAACCTCTCCCAGGGTTTCCCCGATTTCAATGGCCCCCAGGCCTTGCTCGACGCGGTGGGCAAACATGTTGCCAGTGGCCATAACCAATACGCGCCGATGACCGGCCTACCGGCCCTGCGCCAGCAAGTGTCGGCCAAGATTGCCCGCAGCTATGGCGTGCAGGTCAACCCCGACAGCGAAGTGACCATCACCCCCGGCGCCACCCAGGCAATCTTCTGTGCGATCCAGGCGGTGATCCGCAGTGGTGATGAGGTGATCGTCTTTGACCCGTGCTATGACAGCTACGAGCCGGCGGTGGAGCTGGCCGGTGGGCGTTGTGTGCATGTGCAATTGGGGTTGGAGGACTTCAGCCTGGATTTCGAACAGATCCAGGCCGCGTTATCACCGCGTACGCGCATGATCATCCTCAATACCCCGCACAATCCCAGCGGCGCCCTGATCAGCCGCGCCGAGCTGGATCAGTTGGCCGAACTGATCCGCGACCGCGATATCTATCTGGTCAGCGATGAGGTCTACGAACACCTGGTATTTGATGGTGTGTCCCACGTCAGCGTCCTGGCTCACGAGGAGCTGTATCAGCGCGCGTTCGTGGTCAGCTCCTTTGGCAAGACCTATCACGTTACCGGCTGGAAGACCGGCTACGTGGTTGCGCCAGCGGCCTTGAGCGCGGAGTTGCGTAAGGTGCATCAATACGTCAGCTTCTGCGGCGTGACGCCGTTGCAGTTCGCCCTGGCCGACTTTATGGCCGAGCACCCGGAACACGTCGAGGAGTTGCCGGCTTTTTACCAGGCCAAGCGTGACCTGTTCTGCGATCTACTGGCTCCTTCGCGTTTGCGTTTCACGCGGGTGGCCGGTACTTACTTTCAAATGGTGGATTACTCCCGGATTCGCCCGGACCTGGATGACGTGGCCATGTCGCTGTGGATGACTCGCGAGCATGGCGTGGCGACGATTCCGGTCTCGGTGTTCTACCAGAACCCACCTCAAGGCCAGCGCCTGGTGCGCTTGTGCTTTGCCAAGCGTGAGGAGACGCTGCGCCAAGCAGCCGAGAAACTATGCGTGATCTGAGTGCTTTACCCGACCTGAATATCGCCCTGGTCCAGACCACCCTGGCCTGGCATGACCGCCAGGCCAACCTGAAGCATTTCGAGTCGCTGCTGGAGCAGGCCGGCGGCGCTGACCTGATCGTGCTGCCGGAGATGTTCACCACCGGTTTTTCCATGGAATCTCAATTATTGGCCGAAGCCGAAAACGGCCCGACCCATGAGTGGCTCAAAACCCAGGCGCAGAAGTACGGCGCAGTGATAACCGGCAGCGTGATTATCCAGGCTGCTGATGGCAGCCACCGTAACCGCTTGTTGTGGGCGCGGCCCGATGGCGAGGTGTTGCACTACGACAAGCGTCACCTGTTTCGCATGGCCGGTGAGCACAATCACTACACCCCCGGCGAGCGCCAGGTGCAGTTCGAACTCAAGGGCTGGCGGATTCGCCCGTTGATCTGCTATGACCTGCGGTTTCCGGTGTGGAGCCGTGATGCCCAGGACACCGATCTGCTGTTGTACACCGCCAACTGGCCGGGGGCGCGGCGCCAGCATTGGAACCGCCTGTTGCCGGCCAGGGCCATCGAGAACCTGTGCTATGTGGCGGCGGTGAATCGGGTGGGGACGGACGGCAAAGGTTTTGCCTACACCGGCGACAGCCAGGTCCTGGACTTTCAGGGCGAAAGCCTGTTGAGCGCAGGGGAGGCGGATGGGGTGTTCCAGGTATGCCTGGAGGCCGCGCAATTGGCGGAGTATCGCAGGCGCTTTCCGGCGAATCTGGATGCCGATAGCTTTCAGTTTGTCTGATTTATCTTTGGTGTATGTGAAATAGCTATCGCGGGCTTGCCCGCGATGAGGCCATCAGCAGTACCACAACCCCAAATAAAAAAGGCCCCTGGATTCTCATCCAGGGACCTTTTGCATGGCGGCAGGTTGTTACGCCGCTTTGGCTTCCAACTGGCTCAATGAGCGGTTCAGCGCACTGAACACTGCCTTGAAGCTGGCAGTCGTGATGTTTTCATCAATACCCACACCGTGCACCGGGCGCTCGCCGTTTACGCGCAGTTCGATGTAAGCCGCCGCCTTGGCGTTAGTGCCCGCACCAATCGCGTGCTCGTTGTAGTCCATGATCTCGACTCCAATCGGCAGGCCGGCCACCAGGGCCTCCAAAGCGCCGTTGCCTTTGCCGTGCCAGCGCAGGTTGGTTTCGCCCTGGCCCTTGCCCGAGACTTCGACTTCCACCGAGCTGTTGCCGTTCTCTTCCTGCAGGCGGTGGCTGACCAATGCGTACGGGGTGTTGGCTTGCAGGTATTCACGCTGCAACAGCGCGTGGATTTGCGCGGCGGTCATCTCCAGGCCCACGCGGTCGGTTTCGGCCTGCACGACCTGGCTGAACTCGATCTGCATGCGGCGCGGCAAGCTGATGCCGTATTCCTGCTCCAGCAGGTAGGCGATACCACCCTTGCCCGACTGGCTGTTGACGCGGATCACTGCCTCGTAGCTGCGGCCAATGTCTGCCGGGTCGATTGGCAGGTACGGCACTTCCCACAGCGCGTCGGGTTTCTGCTGGGCGAAGCCCTTGCGGATTGCGTCCTGGTGCGAGCCGGAGAACGCGGTGTGGACCAGGTCGCCCACATATGGGTGACGGGGGTGGACCGGGATCTGGTTGCACTCCTCGACCACTTTGCGCACGCCGTCGATGTCGGAAAAATCCAGCCCAGGGTTCACACCCTGGGTATAGAGGTTCAACGCCACGGTGACCAGGTCGACGTTACCGGTACGCTCGCCGTTGCCGAACAGGCAGCCTTCGACTCGGTCGGCACCGGCCATCAGGCCCAGTTCGGTGGCTGCGACACCCGTACCACGGTCATTGTGGGTGTGCAGGCTGATGATCACGCTGTCACGACGGTTGATATGGCGACCGAACCACTCGATCTGGTCGGCATAGATATTCGGCGTGGCGCATTCCACGGTGGCCGGCAGGTTGAGGATCATCTTGTGCTCAGGCGTCGGGTTCCATACCTCGATCACGGCATCGCATACTTCCTTGGCGAACGAAAGCTCCGTGGCGCTGAAGGTCTCCGGCGAGTACTCGAAGGTCCACTGGGTTTCCGGCTGCTGGGCGGCGTACTTGACGAACAGCTTGGCGGCGTCGACCGCGATGGCCTTGATCCCGTCCTTGTCCTGGTTGAACACGATGCGGCGGAAGGACGGCGAGGTGGCGTTGTACAAGTGCACGATGGCCTTCTTGGCACCGCGCAGGGATTCGAAAGTACGGGCGATCAAGTCTTCACGGCCCTGGGTCAGCACCTGGATGGTGGTGTCCTCGGGGATGTGGTTGTCTTCGATCAGGGTACGCACGAAGTCGAAGTCGGTCTGCGAAGCGGCCGGGAAGGAAGCTTCGATCTCTTTCACGCCTACCGCCACCAGGGTTTTCCAGAAGCGCAGTTTTTTTACCGCATCCATGGGTTCGATCAGCGATTGGTTGCCGTCGCGCAAGTCGGAGCTGCACCAGATCGGCGCGGTGGTGATGGTCTTCGATGGCCAGGTGCGGTCCGGGATGTCAATGGTCGGGAACGCGCGGTATTTCGAAGATGGGTCTTTGAGCATGCTCATCAGAAGAATCCTTGTTGTAGGGCCGAGAGGAGGCGGCCTGCCAGAAAGCGTTTATTGGATAAGACAGAGGGATGAGGCAGATCGATTCAGCCTGGCAGTCGTGCGCTGACGAGGCACAGGCTGCGGTGCTGGCGGAGCTGAATGAGGGTGTGAGAGGTTTTCATAAGCTCAACCCTAACCGCCGGGGTGAAAGATGGCAAGCAGTCGGGAAAAATTGAGAGAAGTTCTGCTATTGCGGCAGGAAACGAGATTTTATGGTTGGAAAAGTCTGGAGGCTTTGTTTTGTTTGCGTCAGGGTTTCAGGGGGCGCAATCAGTGGAGACTGGGCTGGCGTCATTGCGGGCAAGCCCGCTCCCACATTTTGGAATGCAATCCCCTGTGGGGGCGGCGGTGCGACGATTTGACTTGCCCGCGATGACGCCGGTTTGTCCAGCGATGACATCAAGGCTGGAACGCTCCGATAAAAATCGCCGGATCCACCCGCGCATCATTCAAGCTGATATTCCAATGCATATGCGGCCCGGTCGCCCGCCCCGTCGAACCCACCTTGCCCACCACCGCGCCACGCACCAATTGCTGGCCCACCTTCACGTCAATCTTCGACATATGGCAGAACATGCTGATAAAGCCCTGGCCATGGTCGACAAACACGGTGTTGCCGTTAAAGAAGTAGTTGCCGACCAGGATTACTTTGCCGTTGGCCGGGGTCTTGATCGGCGTGCCGGCGGGCACTGCGAAGTCCAGGCCTGAATGCGGGTTGCGCTCCTCGCCGTTGAAGAAACGACGCACGCCGAACTTGCTCGACAGCGGGCCGTTCACGGGCTTGTCCAGCACCAGGTTGCTTGGCAGGTTCGGGCTGAAGCTGCGGTAGGCCTTGAGCTGCACGGCCAGTTCGGCCTCGATGCGCTTGAGTTGTGCCGGCTCGGGGTTGACTTGGCTTTTGTTTTTCAGGGTGATGCGCTGTTCCGGGTACTTCTTGAAACCGACGATAAATGGCAGGTTGCGCCCGCCGCTGCTGATTCGCTCGTTGCCGGGTTTTACCGTCAGCGGGATGCCGACAATGGCCAGCCAGTTGTCCTGTTCCTTGACCACCAGTACCGGTTTGCCTTGGTAGGTGGCTTTCGGCGCGGCGGTTGCCGGGCCCAGGTCAACGACAGCCACGCCACCGGGCACCGGCTTGTTCAGGGTGCGGGTGATGTAGCTGTCGGCGTGGGCATTGACGGTGAGGCACAGCAACATCAACAGGCTAAATAGACGGGGCATCAATCAATCCAGTAGTGAAAGGGTGACGGGTGTCAGGTGGTTGTCTTCCACCCGCACTTGCAAGTGGCCTTCACCGAGGCGCGCGGTCAGGCGCTGGCCGGTGTGGGTTTGCGCGGCATTGCGAATGGCCTGGCCGCGCTCGTCCAGCAGGATGCTGTAGCCCCGGCCCAGGGTCGCCAGCGGGCTGACCACCTGCAACGTCTGCACCTGGCTTTGCAGTTGCAGGCGGCGCGCCTTGAGGCCTTCGCGCATGGCGCGGGGCAGGCGTTCGGCGAGGCTGTCCAGGCGTTGGCGCAGCAGGGCCAGTTGCCGCCCCGGATGCTGGCCGGCCAGGCGGGTCTCCAGGCGGATCAGGCGTTCGCGGCGGGTGTTGAGGCTGCGCTCGAAAGCACGCCGCAGACGCATATCCAGGTCATCCAGGCGCTGGGCTTGCTGGCGCAGGCGTTCACCGGGATGACGCAGGCGCCGGGCCATGCCTTCCAGGCGCAGGCGATCATGGAGCAGGCGATTGCGCATCAGCATCACCAGGCGCCGGTGCAGGCTTTCGACCTGGCGTACCAGGTTACTGGCATCCGGCGCCAGCAACTCAGCGGCAGCCGAAGGCGTGGGGGCGCGCACATCGGCCACAAAGTCGCTGATGGACACATCGGTTTCATGGCCGACGGCACTAACGATAGGCGTCACGCAGGCATCGATGGCGCGTGCCACGGCTTCTTCGTTGAAGCACCAGAGGTCTTCCAGGGAGCCGCCGCCACGGGCCAGGATCAGTGCATCGAAACCACGGGCATCTGCCAGCTTGAGGGCACGGACAATCTGCGCCACGGCTTCGCGGCCCTGCACGGCAGTGGGGATCAGGGTCAGTTGCACATTCGGCGCACGGCGACCGAACACGCTGATGATGTCGCGAATCACCGCGCCCGTGGGCGAACTGATAATACCGATCCGCCGCGGGTGGGCCGGCAGTGGCACTTTGCGTTCGGCACTGAACAGCCCTTCGGCGTTGAGTTTTTCCTTCAAGGCATCGAAGGCCAGGCGCAGCGCGCCATCGCCGGCCGGTTCCACCGTGTCGAGAATCAACTGGTAGTCGCCACGCCCCTCGAACAGCGAGACCTTGCCCCGCACCTTGACCGCCAGGCCATCCTTCAACGCCTGGCGCACCCGCGCGGCGTTATTGCGAAACAGTGCACAACGCACCTGCGCGCCACTGTCCTTGAGGGTGAAATACACATGGCCGGAGGCCGGGCGGGCGAGGTTGGAGATCTCGCCTTCGACCCAGATATTGCTGAACACGTCCTCCAGCAACACCCGCGCACGGCCGTTGAGCTGGCTGACAGTCAGGACTTCGCGGTCCAGGCCCAGGCGGGCAAACGGGTCTTTAATCATGGGAGCAGATCTTTAGTCATGGGCGGCAGTTTATAGGCATTCGCCCAGTGTTTGACAGAACTGCGCAACCAACGCGCTCGGCGCCTGTGGGCACGCCAGGGCCACGGTGCTCTGGCAATCGGGGTCGGCCAGGGGTAGGAAGTGAATGTTGGCCGGGGCGATATCGCGCATCGACGCGGGCAGCAGGGCAATGCCAAATCCAGCCTGGATCAGTTGCAATTGGGTGGTCTTGCGCGACATCACCCGTGCGGCCTTGGGGAAAAAACCGGCACGCATGCACAACTCGGCCGACAAATAGCTCAAGCCACCGCGCTGCGGGTGAGGGATCGAGATAAAGGCCTCGTCCTGCAATTGCGCCAGTTCAATGGCTGATGTGTGTCGGGCCAAAGGGTGGGCCGGCGGGACTGCCAGCAACAGTGGCTCCTTGTACAAAGGCACGATGCGTACCCCTTCACGCTGGCGTAGCACCGGCAGGCGCAGCAGGCCGACTTCCAGCCGGCCATCGGCAATATCTTCCAGTTGCGCCTCAGAGGACAGCTTGACGATGTCCAATGACACCCCGGGGCATTGCGCCAGCCAGGCGCTGATCCCGCGCAGTACGCGCCCACTCATCGGCACCGTGCTGGAGTGGCTCAGGCGCAGGGTGCCGAGCTGGCCCTGGCCGACCTGGGTTGCCAATTCACTGGCCTTGTGCAGCTCGCCCAGCAGGTTGCGCGCCCGTGGGTAAAACGCCTCGCCGGCGGCCGTCAGGCGTGGTTGGCGGGCAGTACGCTCGAACAGCGGGGTTTGCAGGAGGTTTTCCAACTCCTTGATCTGCCGGCTGAGGGCCGATTGCGCGACGAACAGGCGTTCGGCGGCGGCGCTGAAACTGCCGCTCTCGGCGATTTCGACGAAGTAACGCAGTTGCCGGGTGGAGATCAAAAGTCATGCCTTTTCGAGATGGGTAGAGGGCTTGGAAGATATTAGTCGCAACACACCGGCTTGGCTAAAGTGAGGGCCATTACTGACAAGGAATATTGCATGAGCCTGGTTGAATTGATGGGGCAGTGGTCGTTCGGGGTGCTGGACTGGTTGGTGATCGGCCTGGGGATTAGCCTGGCCTATATCGTGTTTGGCATCGCCGGGTTTGGCACGGCGCTGGTGGCCGGGCCCATCCTGATTATCTTTATGCCGCTGTCGAAGATCATCCCGTTGCTGGTGCTGCTGGATTTCGTCGCGGCCTTTGGCAACCTCCTGCAATCACGGCGCAATGTGGTCAAGCCGGAGCTGTTGCGGTTGCTGCCGTGCATGGCGATTGGTTGCACCCTCGGCGTGATCTTCTTGCTCAACCTGCATTCGGACCTGCTCCTGTTGTTGATGGGGCTGTTTATCAGCGCCTATGCCATCTACAGCCTGGCGGTAAGGGCCAAGCCCACGGCCCTGGCTGTCGGCTGGTCGGTACCCATGGGCGTGGTGGGCGGTTTGTTTGGTGCTCTGTTTGGCAGTGGTGGCTTTTTATATGCGATCTATCTCAACAGTCGCCTGTCCAAGGAGGGCGCACGCGCCACTCAAAGTGCGTTGATCAGCGCGAGCACGGTGGTGCGCCTGAGTTTATTTTTGATCGCCGGGGTATACGCCGAATTGCCGCTGCTGGTGTTGGCGGTGTGCCTGCTGCCGGCGATGGCCCTCGGGCTGTGGGCAGGGAGGCGCTTGACTCTGCGCATGTCCCGGGAGGCATTTGTGCGGTTGGTGACGTGGCTGGTGCTGGCCAGTGGCATAGCGTTGATTGGGCGGTATTTGAGTACTTGACCTCTGGGTGTCAGGGATTAAGCTGCCAGCCTTTAGGGCCTCTTCGCGAGCAAGCCCGCTCCCCCATTCGACTGCATTCCTACAGGAGAAATGCAGTCGAATGGGGGAGCGGGCTTGCTCGCGAACGCGCCAGACGCCACACCGCAGGACTTTCAGGCCCCATGAATTCCCAAAGCATCCTTGTCCCGAAAATCTCCACCTTGCCCGTCCACGAACCCCGCGCCCGGGCCATCGTGCGCTGGCTGGTGCGCAAAAACATCGTCAAGGAAGAACTGACCACCTGCGGACGTACCGGCAACCGCATGGGCTACGCCCTGGCCGACGGTGCCCGCGCCGTGGTGCTGCACCCCGAGGCACTGCCGTTCAACGAACCGGTCAATGGCCTGGAAATCATCTACAAGCGCTGCATCTATACCCCAGCCAAGGGCTTTCTCGAAGAAGCCGGCTGCCCGGAGTGCCTCAAGGAAGTCGGCGAGGCGCTGTTCGACAGCCTGGAGGACTGGATGCCCGGCCACACCGATAACTTCACCTGCCCGCTGTGTGGGCATGAGGACGATATCAACGGCTTCCTGTTCCTGCAGGAATGCGGCTTTTCCAATCTGGGCTTTATCTTCAACAACTGGGCGGAGGCGGGCTTCAAGCAGAGCTTTATCGACGAGCTCGGCGATTGGCTCGATCAGAAAATCAGTTGGGTCAAAGTCGAACTCTAAAACCGTCGACGCCCAACCTTGTAGGGGCCCGGCTTGCCGGCGATGGCGCCCTGAGCCTTGCGCCAAACCAGAGAACGTCATCGCCGGCAAGCCGGCTCCTACAGAGACCGGTTTTACCCATCTATCAGTATTACCAAGTTTGTCAGAGTTTTACATTGAGCCTGGCAGGGGGCATGTATATAATGGCGCGCTTCCATTTTCCCGCTCGGGAGCCCCCGCGATGCTGCGTATCAGCCAAGAAGCTCTGACATTCGACGACATTCTCCTAGTGCCCGGTTATTCCGAGGTGCTTCCTAACGAAGTCAGTCTCAAGACCCGCCTAACCCGTGGCATCGAGCTGAATATTCCTCTGGTTTCCGCTGCCATGGACACCGTCACTGAAGCCCGTCTGGCAATCGCCATGGCTCAGGAAGGCGGCATCGGCATCATTCACAAGAACATGACCATCGAGCAGCAAGCAGCCGAAGTGCGCAAGGTCAAGCGTTACGAAGCCGGTGTGGTGAAGGATCCGATCACCATCGAAGCCGACGCCACCGTACGCGACCTGTTCGACCTGACCCGCCTGCACAACATTTCCGGTGTGCCAGTGCTGCACGATGGCGACCTGGTCGGCATCGTCACTTCCCGTGACGTGCGCTTTGAAAACCGTCTTGAAGTCACCGTCCGCGAAGTGATGACGCCCAAAGAGCGCCTCGTCACTGTCAAGGAAGGCGCCGACAAGAACGATGTGCGTGAACTGCTGCACAAGCACCGCATTGAGCGCGTGCTGATCGTCGACGAAAAATTTGCCCTCAAAGGCATGATGACCGTCAACGACATCGAAAAAGCCAAGGCTTACCCGCTGGCCAGCAAGGATGACCAAGGTCGTCTGCGCGTTGGCGCCGCCGTTGGTACCGGTAAAGACACCGGCGACCGCGTTTCGGCCCTGGTCGCTGCCGGTGTTGACGTGGTGGTGGTCGACACCGCCCACGGCCACTCCAAAGGCGTGATCGACCGCGTGCGCTGGGTCAAGCAGAACTTCCCTGACGTACAGGTGATCGGCGGCAACATCGCCACCGGCGCTGCCGCCAAGGCCCTGGCCGAAGCCGGCGCTGACGCCGTCAAGGTCGGTATCGGCCCTGGCTCGATCTGCACCACGCGGATCGTCGCGGGTGTGGGCGTGCCGCAAATCAGCGCCATCGCCAATGTCGCCGCTGCCCTTGAAGGCACTGGCGTGCCGTTGATCGCCGATGGTGGCATCCGTTTCTCCGGTGACCTGTCCAAGGCCATCGTTGCCGGTGCTTCCTGCGTGATGATGGGCTCGATGTTTGCCGGTACTGAAGAAGCCCCAGGCGAGATCGAACTGTTCCAGGGCCGTTCGTACAAGGCTTACCGTGGCATGGGTTCGCTGGGCGCCATGTCCCAGGCGCAAGGCTCTTCCGACCGCTACTTCCAGGACTCCTCGGCAGGCGCCGAGAAGCTCGTACCGGAAGGCATCGAAGGGCGTGTGCCGTACAAGGGCACCCTGAGCGCCATCATCCATCAACTGATGGGCGGCCTGCGTTCCTCGATGGGCTACACCGGCAGCGCCGACATCGAAGAAATGCGCACCAAGCCAGAGTTCGTACGGATCACCGGCGCCGGCATGGCGGAATCCCATGTCCACGACGTGCAGATCACCAAGGAAGCGCCAAACTACCGCGTAGGTTGAGGCTTCCAGCAAAACGTTAAGTAACCGGGGCTGTTCTTCAGCCCCGAGTTGTTTCTGATTCATTAGACGAGACTGACTTCATGGCCCTCGACATTCACGCCCACCGCATCCTGATCCTCGACTTCGGTTCCCAGTACACCCAACTGATCGCCCGCCGCGTGCGTGAAATCGGCGTGTACTGCGAACTGCATCCGTTCGACATGGACGACGAAGCGATTCGCGAATTCGCTCCTAAAGGCGTCATCCTCGCCGGCGGCCCCGAGTCCGTGCACGAAGCCAACAGCCCGCGTTGCCCGCAAGCGGTATTCGACCTGGGCGTGCCAGTGTTTGGTATCTGCTACGGCATGCAGACCATGGCCGAGCAACTGGGCGGCAAGGTTGAAGGCTCCGAACTGCGTGAGTTCGGTTATGCCCGTGTGGACGTGGTCGGCAAGAGCCGCCTGCTGGACGGCATCGAAGACCACGTCGACGCCGACGGCCTGTTCGGCCTCGATGTCTGGATGAGCCACGGTGACAAAGTCACCCGGATGCCGGAAGACTTCCACATCCTGGCCAGCACCCCGAGCTGCCCGATCGCCGGCATGTTCAGCGACGAGCGTCGTTACTACGGCGTGCAGTTCCACCCGGAAGTGACCCACACCAAGCAAGGCGGGCGCATCCTGTCGCGTTTCATCCTCGACATCTGCGAGTGTGAAGCCCTGTGGACCCCGTCGAAAATCGCTGAAGACGCCATTGCCAGCGTGCGCGCCCAGGTCGGCACCGACAACGTATTGCTCGGCCTGTCCGGCGGCGTTGACTCCTCCGTGGTCGCGGCGCTGCTGCACAAGGCCATCGGCGACCAACTGACCTGCGTATTCGTCGATAACGGCCTGCTGCGCCTGCACGAAGGTGAGCAAGTGATGGCCATGTTCGCCGAGAACATGGGCGTCAAGGTGATCCGCGCCAATGCAGAAGATCAGTTCTTGAACAACCTGGCCGGCGAGTCCGACCCGGAGAAGAAGCGCAAGATCATTGGTCGCACCTTCATCGACGTATTCGATGCCCAGTCCAACAAACTGGACAACATCAAGTACCTTGCCCAGGGCACCATCTACCCTGACGTGATCGAGTCGGCTGGCGCCAAGAGCGGCAAGGCCCATGTGATCAAGTCCCACCACAACGTCGGTGGCCTGCCTGAGGAGATGAACCTCAAGCTGGTAGAACCACTGCGCGAACTGTTCAAGGACGAAGTCCGCCGTCTGGGCCTGGAGCTGGGCCTGCCGTACGACATGGTCTACCGCCACCCGTTCCCGGGCCCGGGCCTGGGCGTGCGCATCCTCGGTGAAGTGAAGAAGGAATACGCCGACCTGCTGCGTCGTGCCGACCACATCTTCATCGAAGAACTGCGCAAGGCCGACTGGTACCACAAGGTCAGCCAGGCTTTCGTCGTGTTCCAGCCAGTGAAATCGGTTGGCGTGGTCGGTGACGGCCGTCGCTACGCCTGGGTCGTGGCCCTGCGTGCCGTAGAAACCATCGACTTCATGACCGCCCGCTGGGCACACCTGCCGTACGAACTGCTGGAGACTGTCAGCGGCCGTATCATCAATGAGATCGAAGGTATCTCGCGCGTTACCTATGACGTGTCGAGCAAGCCGCCGGCGACGATTGAGTGGGAATGATCTCTAGCGTTTCAATGCCTATCGCCAGCGTGGTAGTGCGTCGGCGATAGCGCAATCAACCTATCGGGAGGGCTAATCGTGGTCCTCCTGTCTGCTTCCACACCCAGATATTTCGCGTCCCCCCCTTCTTTATTCTTTGGTTATTGCGCTGCCGGGCGAACCTGCACGTGGTATCACCCGCCCTGCCAAAACATTTCCTGTCTGAGTAAAAGCCTTCTGAGCTCAACGCTGCGGCCACGAGCGCAGGTGATTAAAATTGTAGTGATCGATAAATTATAGTTGACGAAGGCTTGCTGGATAACATTACATAGTGATCGATACATTATGTGGGCGGCTGTTTTCCAAGCGCTATTTCGTCATGTCTAAAACTCTACAGCTCATTGCTGCAAAGCTTCGGCATGTGGGGGATGTTCTCTTGGTCGCCAGACGCTTCCTTTTTTCTCAATCCCTTCATTCGACGGCGGTCAGTAGGCGCCATTGACAGCCTGCGTCGATCGTTTGGCCAGGACCTAAAAAATCATGAAAAAAGTCTTATCAGCAGTCCTTTTATCTTCCTTGCTGACCGGCTCATCTATGGTATGGGCGGGATACGATCCTGCGATGAAATCGATCGACACACCTCCCGGTGTGTCTCGCCAGCAGTTTGATGCGGTCAAGAGTAATCATCAGGGGCAGTACCAGTATGCTGCCGGGCTATCGAGCAAATTTGTCGAGGTCGACGGTGTCCGTATCCATTATGTCGAGGGGGGCCGCGGTGGGACGCCGGTCATCTTTCTCCACGGCTTTGGATCCACCTGGAAGATGTGGGAGCCGGTGATGCAGGTTTTTGCCAAAAAACGCACGGTGATTGCTGTTGATCTACCCGGCCTTGGACAGTCTGGTCCCATCAAGGGCGACGACTACTCGGCTGAAAATGTCTCCAGGCTCCTGCTGGGCGCGGTAAAAAAAATCACGGCGGCACAATCCATCGACTTTGTCAGCCATGACCTGGGCAACTCGGCCTCTTACCCGTTCGTAGCCCGCAACCAGGGTAGCTTTATCAAGAAAGTGGTGTTCATGGACTCGCCGATTCCCGATCGCGAGATGTTCACTTACCCAGGCTACACCTCGTCAGGGCCGGGGCTTGGTTGGCACTTCGGCTACTTCAGTTTCGGTGATATCGCCGAGAAGCAAATCGCTGCTGATCCAAACCTGTTTTTTTCGTACTTCATCAAGACTTACGCGGGCAAAAAAGAGCTGTTCACGCCTCAATTGCTCAGCGAGTTGATCGAGCCTTACTCGACCCGCGAACGATTGCATGCGGCATTTGGTTACTACAAATCCCACGCAAACTCGATTGCACAGAACGAAGCTCTGTTGGCTGACGGCAAGTTGCTGAAGATCCCATCGATGGCGCTGACCGGTCAGCAAGGCGTCAACGATGTGCTGACCAAGCAAATGGCCGCACGCTTTGTCAGTGATGCTTCGCAATACACCGGCAAAGTCCTTCCAGGCTGTGGTCACTGGATGGTCGAGGAGTGCGCACCGCAAGTGACTGCCGAGTTGAGCCGCTTTCTTGATACACCCTGAGCACTGAGTCAGCAACGAAGCGCAGGCCGCCCTTGGCTGCCTGCGTCCGATCTGGCTTGGTCGAGATCCGCCTCTATCGCCGTGCAATATCCGAAAAGCAAAACTTATCCAACGTATGCCGCGACGGGGTGTATGGCGCGGTATCGCCCACCGCTACCCTCATCTTGCGCTACGACTACTGAGAGTCGTTTACGGCTTGCCATCGCGCTGGGGGCGATGAAGCCAGGCCACTGACACTGCGATGATCAGTACCACCAGCGGTGCGATCGAATGCAGGTACTCGCCGTGCAGCAACACCGTTGCACTGGCCGCGATCATGATGCTGGCGCCGACCAGCCCACCCAAGAAGCGCAATGGCTTCAGAAGCAGCAGCGCGGCAGCCAATAATTCCAACAAGCCCGTAAGGACGTGGAACCAGTCTGGGTACCCCCAACGTGCGTAGTCCGCGGCAATCTGCTCGCTTACGAAGATATTGCCTACTGCGCCCACAAGGAAGAATGCGGCAAGGATGAGGGCCAGGAGTGCCTTCCAGGTAAATCGGCTGAGCTGCATGGTTTACTCCTTCAAATGGATGTGCCGTAAAGAGAGACGGTCACGGCATTGTCGACAACGCTGCGGGCCTGCTGCTTGGGCAGTGGCACGACTACGAGGCCAATCAGCACCTGCTGCAGTTGTGCTTCCATCGCGACCCTGTTCACAAAGTACCGCGCCAGGGACTGTGCCGGTAGCGTGTCCCCTCGTCTGCGGGATTGTGTCTTCTGACGCCTCGCGATCCAAGAGGCTAAAACCGGGCATACGTATTCAAGGCCCTCATGAGCCTTTCGGGCCCTCGGGCCTAGAGGATTTACGCGAGTAACCGGAGGGGTTTCAGAGCGCCCGGTGGATAGCCGTGCATGCGCTTGAAAGCCCTGTTAAATGCCGCTTCGGTGGCATACCCGGCCAGCGCGGCCGCCTCCGATACGGCGGCCCTGCGCTCGGTAATCGCCGTGCGGGCCACTTGCATGCGCACGCGTGTCAGGTACTCCAGTGGTGACATACCAACGCACGCGCTGAAACGCCGTGCGAACGCTGCCCGTGACAGGTGACCGCGCTCGGCCAGCGTCGCCACGGTCCACGGCTGCGCTGGATGTTGATGCATGGCCAGTAGGGCGGTGCCGATGCGCGGGTCAGAGAGCCCCAGCAGCAGGCCGCTCTGTATGCTGCCGTCGGCCAGGCACTGGCGTACTGCATACATGAACAACGCGTCGGAGAGTTTTTCCATCATTACGCTCGCCCCAGGGGCCTCGTTCTGCGCCTCGGCAACGATCAGGCCAAGCAGGGACCCCGGCGTGCCCAGGTTGCCTTGGCCGCCCGTGGACGGTCCAGGCAGGAGCAATGAGGCGGGGAGCGAAGCCAGCAGTACCGCCGCTAACGGAGAATCGAATTCGAAATAGCCGCACAGCAGCAGTGTCACATCCGAGGCTTGCGCGTCCGGCATCGACATCAATACATGGTCGCAGGGTGAGGTGAAGATCACCGCATCCCCTGCCTGCAGTGTTGTGTCGGCGGCGACACCCGTGGTCCGCAGCAGGCATCGGCCGCTGGCAACCAGGTGGAACATGGCCTTTTGCTCGTAATCCGCGTCCACATCCCAGCGGCCGCAATGAGTGCTGCGGTGAAACACCCGCGTGCGCAAGTGCAGGTGATGCATCAATTCGCTTAGCGCGTCCATCTTTTCTCCAGACCAAGACGATCGGGTAAGTATGCGCGTGCCGTGGACATGGGCGCATTAAGTGGGGCTGCCCATACTGGTTGGCACGTAATCACACTACCAAGGACCAGCCACCATGAGCCATTTTCCCCAGCACACCCCCGAATCCGCCCCTGAGGCCGCCCGTGACAAGCTTCAGGCAGGGAAGAAGCGCTTCGGCTTCGTGCCGAATCTCTACGCACACCTGGCCGAGGCGCCGCCGGCGTTGGACGCCTACTTCGACCTGTCGAACCAGTTCGACAAAACCTCGTTCAGCTTGATCGAGCGCCAAGTGGTCATGCTGGCTGCCAGTGCCGAGAACGGCTGTGAGTTCTGTGTAGCTGCGCACTCGATGATGGCACGCAAGATGGCCAAGGCTCCCGATGCAGTGGTCGATGCGTTGCGAGCGCGTGGCACGTTACCTGATCCAAAGTTGCAGGCCCTGGCGGCGTTCACCCGCACGATGGTGCAGGAGCGTGGCTGGGTTGTCGGCGCACCGCTGGAAGCCTTTCTGGCCGCAGGTTACACCCCACGCCAGGCGCTCGAAGTGGTGTTGGGTGTCACCATGAAGACCCTGAGTAACTATGCTAACCATCTCACTGGCACCACCACCAATCCGGAGTTTGCCAGTGAGGCGTGGACGCGCCTGAAGTAAACGCAGCGTCGGGGTCACCACTGCCTGTCCGCCTGACCGTGTCGGGTGGGCGGGGAGAGGTACCGCCACTGTGGGGGGAGCGTTGCTCCAAATGCCTTGCGGTTTTACGCTCGAAATAACTATGAGCTTGCGGCGGGGCATCTTTCAGTACCTCGTCGTCAGTTGTATGAGCCAGGCGGGTGAATATTTGACCTGCTATATCCGACGCTGGCCGGTACCAAACTGCGTGATTTAAAAGCGAAAGAATAAGTGTAAAAAATGAATGGTCGAGACGGATTCTGCGTGGCCGTTTAAGTATCAAAAAGATTTCCATGAAATTACAATTTTGCAATATGTAAATTTAATCGCAGACTTTTAATAAAGTGTCCTTAGTCTAGGCGTTGATTTTATAGCGTTAAACTTGGGGGCAAAATAATGAGAAAGGTTTGTGTCGGCGTGTCTGTGGGTTTCTTGCTCGGCGTCACTGGTTCTAGCAGTGCCGAAGAAAAAACCTCAGGGAAACCCGAAGGGTTCATAGAGCAAAGCACGCTCGATTTACTTTTGAGAAATATGTATTTCAATCGCGATGTCAAAAGTGGTGGTCGTGACCCCCGAGGATGGGGGCAATCATTTCGTCTGGACTATACATCGGGATTTACTCAGGGCCTGGTTGGTTTCGGTGTTGATGCGTCTGCTTACTCAGTATTGAAACTCGATGGTGGGCCGAGAGGGTCAGGGCTTTTCCCTCTGGACGGAAACAAACCCGAAGATGAATCCAGCTCTGCGGGTGGTGCAGTGAAAATGCGCGTGTCTAAGACAATCCTCAAATACGGCGACCTTCGCCCCGATGCTCCAATATTTGCCATGCCCGACTCCAGGTTGGTCCCTATAACCACGAGGGGGTGGCATATCACCAGCGATGAGATCGCCAATGTGTCGTTGGATGCCGGGTATTTCACCTCAAGCAAGGGCTATGTCAGCACTCGCCATGATGGTGGGTTCAGTGCAGGTTATGCGGGGGTTGAGGGCGGAAATGTCAGTTATGCGGGGTTGAAGTACCGCTATGATAAAAATACAAGGTTTACGGCGTATGCCTCCCGAGTGGAGGATATATGGCGACAGTACTATGCAAATGCCAATCATGTTTTTCAAGTAGGCTCGAAAGAACAATTGGATTTTGATTTCAATATCTATAGGACGCTGAACGAAGGCAAGTCACTTGCCGGGCCTATCAATGTTACGGCCTGGTCGCTGGCCACTACCTACACCTATGATACCCATAAGATCACCTTGGCTTATCAGAAGATTAGTGGCGATCAGCCATTTGATTATCTTAAAACCTCGGACGGTGGTTACACCAACGGTATATATTTGGCGAACTCATCCCAGTACGGTGATTTCAACTCGCCCAATGAGCAGTCTTGGGGGCTTACTTATAATTACGATATGAGGGGTCTTGGTATCCCGGGCCTTTCTGTTGGCGCACGATATGTTTACGGTTACGACATTGACGGCAAGCATTTGGATGCCAATGGTCGTTATGGTTATCTGGCCGACGCTGAAACTCAGAGCGAGAAGGATTTTCGGGCTAAATATGTTGTTCAGGCGGGAACGCTCAAGGACCTTTCAATGCAGGTCCGTTATGCGATGCATCGCTTCAGTGGCGATGGTGCGCCTGATCTCAATGAGGTCAGGGTTATTACCGAGTACCCCATCAATATCTTTTAAGGCGCGTGATTTTTTCAAAGACGCGGCAGCGTCGTGTTCACCGGTCAACGTGGAGAATCCCGTGGGCATTTCGGTTTGTTCGCCGATCACGGGAAAGACCTTTGCCCGTGACCGGCACAACGCTTTGTTGGCTTAGAAAAACTCGTCCAGCAGGCAGTAAAAGGCGATGCGCTGCGCCAGGGTGTGATCGAAGGGGCATTGCGCATCGGGGAACTGTTCATGCCATTTGTCTGGACGGTTCATGGTTGTTTGCGGCTTACCGCCGTGCAATATCCGAAAAGTAAAACTTGTCCAACGTATGCCGCGATTCGGTGTACTCGAACTGCCGCCCATCCTGCAAAAACGTCTGGTTGCTCACCACAATCACATGGCTCTGACCGTCGAGGTCCAGGTGCGCCTGATCGTCCTTGCCACGTGGCAGCGCCTCGATGGTGCGCTGGGCGTAGCTGATTTGCAGCTGCAGCGTCTGCTCGATAAAGGCGTAGATCGACTGTGCGGCAATCGTCTGGTCCAGCCCGGGGATCAGGTCGGCGACGAAGTGGTTGATGTCGAGGATCACCCGTTTGCCGCCAATGCGCCGCACGCGCTTGATGCGGGTGATCAGCGTGCCGGGTTCGGCCTCGATATGCTGCAGCAGCGAGCCTTCCAGAGGTAATTGAGTGAACTCGACCACTTCGGTACGTACGTCATCGCCCAGGTCGGCGTGGGTCTCGTGGAAGCTGACGATGCCGCCCAGTTGAAACTCAATCGGGTTGGGTGACAGCACGAAGGTGCCCTTGCCATGGATTTTTTGTGCAAACCCGCGTTCCTGCAACTGCTCGATGGCCCGACGCACGGTGCCACGGCTCGCCTGGTAGGTTTCCATCAATTCGGTTTCGGAAGGCAGGCGCGTGCCGCGTTGCAGGCGTTCAGTGGTGATGCTGGCAAGCAGATCGGTGTAGATCTGGTTGTATTTACTCATGGAGAGGGCTCTGTGCCGCGTTTGCGTTCAAGGCAGGAACCTTAGAGGCAGAGGTGCGGTTTGTCCATTGGACTCACCGATAACCATCCTACAGGCCATAAATCTTTCCTGACTCGTACAGACGAGTTGTTGCTTTAACTCGTACAGACGAGTACTTTTGCCCTCGACGTGCTGCCGATAACAAGAATCCAAGGTGGAAGAACAAGCATGAGCCACGACTATTCAACTATCGCCCGCGAGATTCTCCAGAACCTCGGGGGCAGCGACAACCTTGAGCAAGCGGCCCACTGCGTGACGCGCCTGCGCCTGGCGCTCAAGGACCCGGGCCTGGTCAACGCCAGTGCGTTGAACCAGGTCGACCTGGTCAAGGGCTCGTTCTTCACCGGCGGCCTGTTCCAGATCGTTATCGGCCCGGGTGAAGTAGAGAAGGTCTACGCCGCCCTGCGCGAACAGACTGGCCTCGCCGCCGCCACCATCGCCGACGTGAAGAAGAAGGGCGCCGACAAGACCAACGCCATGCAGCGACTGGTGCGGGTGTTCTCCGATGTGTTCATGCCGATTTTGCCGGCGTTGATCATCGCCGGCCTGTTGATGGGCGTGAACAACCTGATGGGCGCCAAGGGCATGTTCATCGAGGACCAGACGCTGCTGGAGGCTTATCCGAACCTGGATGGCCTGTGGAGCTTGATCAACCTGATGGCCAACACTTCGTTTGTGTTCCTGCCGGCGCTGGTGGGCTGGTCGGCGGCCAAGCGCTTTGGCGGCAGTGAAATCCTCGGCATCGTGCTTGGCCTGATGCTGGTCCACCCGGATCTGCTCAATGCCTGGAACTACGGCAAGGCGGTGGCCGGGCTCGACGGCCAGAGCCTGCCGTACTTCGATATCCTGGGTTGGTTCCAGATCGAGAAGGTTGGCTATCAAGGCCAGATCCTGCCGATCCTGATGGCCGCCTACGTCATGAGCGTGATTGAAAAATGGCTGCGGGCGCGGGTACCGAATGCCATTCAATTGCTCGTCGTACCGATCACCACCATCGTCGTCACCGGCGTGCTGGCCCTGGCAATCATCGGCCCGGTGACCCGTCATCTCGGCATTCTGATCACCGAAGGGGTGGTCACTCTGTTCGACCTGGCGCCGATGGTCGGCGGGGCGATTTTCGGCCTGCTGTATGCGCCGCTGGTAATCACCGGCATGCACCACATGTTCCTTGCCGTGGACCTACAACTGATCTCGACCCAGGGCGGCACGTTTATCTGGCCGATGATCGTCATGTCCAACCTGGCCCAGGGCAGCGCGGCCCTGGGGGTGTTCTACATGAGCCGCAATGCGCGGGACAAAAGCATGGCCTCGACTTCGGCGGTTTCCGCCTATTTCGGCATCACTGAACCGGCGATGTTCGGGGTGAACCTGCGCTTCAAGTTCCCGTTCTATGCCGCCTTGCTCGGCTCGGCCCTGGGCGGCATTTTCCTCTCGCTGAACAAGGTGCAGGCGTCGGCCATCGGCGTCGGTGGGTTGCCTGGATTCATCTCGATCATTCCGCAGTACATCCCCAGTTTTGTGATCGGGATGGTTATCGCGATGGTCGTACCGTTTGTTCTGACCTGTGCGTTGAGCATGAAGATTGTTCGGCCGGGGTATCGCGTCGCCTGATCCATTGCTATCGCCGGCAAGCCGGCCCCTACAGGGCGATGCGGCCCGCAAGGCCGGCACACAACTCTACTGAAGGAACCCACCATGCAAGACTGGCAACACTCGGTGATCTACCAGATCTACCCCAAAAGCTTCCACAGCCACGCGGGTAACGCCACCGGTGACCTGCTGGGTATCGTGGACAAGCTCGACTACCTCCAGTGGCTGGGCGTCGACTGCCTGTGGATCACCCCGTTCCTGCGTTCGCCCCAGCGCGACAACGGCTACGACATCAGCGACTACTACGCCATCGACCCCAGCTACGGGACCATGGCCGACTGTGACTTGCTGATCAGTGAAGCGGCCAAGCGCGGTATCAAGCTGATGCTGGACATTGTGGTCAACCACACCTCCATCGAGCACGAATGGTTCCAGCAGGCGCGCAGCAGCCTCGACAACCCGTACCGCGACTTCTACATCTGGCGCGACCAGCCGAACAACTGGGAGTCCAAATTCGGCGGCTCGGCCTGGGAGTACGAGGCCCAGACCGGCCAGTACTTCCTGCACCTGTTCGACCACACCCAGGCCGACCTCAACTGGGACAATCCCCAGGTGCGTGGCGAGGTGTACAAGTTGATGCGCTTCTGGCGTGACAAAGGCGTGGGTGGCTTCCGCCTGGACGTGATCAACCTGATCTCCAAACCGGCGGGTTTTCCCGAAGACAACAGCGACGGTCGCCGTTTCTATACCGACGGCCCGAACGTGCATGAATACTTGCAGGAAATGCACCGCGAAGTCTTCGCCGGCCACGACCTGATCAACGTCGGCGAGATGTCCTCCACCAGCCTGGAACACTGCATTCGCTACTCTCGCCCGGAGTCGAAAGAACTCTCGATGACCTTCAATTTTCACCACCTGAAAGTCGATTATCCCAACCTGCAGAAGTGGGTGCGCGCCGACTTCGATTTCCTGCAGCTCAAGCAGATTCTGTCCGACTGGCAGCTGGGCATGCAGGCCGGTGGCGGTTGGAATGCGCTGTTCTGGTGTAACCACGACCAGCCGCGGGTGGTCTCGCGATTTGGCGATGATGGCGAGCACCGCGTGGTCTCGGCCAAGATGCTCGCCACCGCCTTGCACTTGCTCCAGGGCACGCCGTTTGTGTACCAGGGCGAAGAGCTGGGCATGACCAACCCGGGCTTTGACCGCATCGGGCAATATCGCGATGTCGAGACCCTGAACATCTACCGCCTCAAGCGCGATGCCGGTGAGTCAGAGGCGTCAAGCATGGCCGCGATCATGCAGAAGTCCCGCGACAACGGGCGCACGCCGATGCAGTGGAACGGCCAGGCTAATGCCGGCTTCAGCAGCGCCGAACCCTGGATCGGCATCCCGGCCAACGCGGCGCAGATCAACGTCCAGAATCAATTGGATGACCCGGATTCGGTGCTGCATCACTACCGTGCGCTGATTGCCTTGCGGCGCCTTGAGCCGCTGATCCAAGAGGGTGTCTACCGCCAACTGCTGCTGGATCACCACCAGGTCTGGGCGTATCTGCGCGAAGGTCATGGCGAACGGCTGCTGGTGCTCAACAACTTCTACGGCCAGCCCTGCGAAATCCAGCTGCCCGGCCATGTGATCAGCATGGCGGGCGCGCAACGCCTGTTGATCAGCAACTACCCCGACTGCCCGGTGCGCACCGATTGCATCACCTTGCGTCCATACGAGTCTTTTGTGCTGCACCTGACCGACTGAAACACCCCCCCCGTAGGCGCCGGCAAGCCGGCGCCTACGGGGGGGCGAACACAATAAAAATAAGGGAGCGCTTCATGAACACAAGCATAAAACTCGGTCTCGTGGCGTCTTGCCTGGGCTTGCCTTTTGCCGCCCAGGCCCTGGAATTTGCCGGCTACCTGCGCAGCGGCGCCGGTACCTCGACCGGTAGCGGCCCGCAGCAATGTTTCCAATTGCCGGGCGCGCCGTCCAAATACCGCCTGGGCAACGAATGCGAACAGTATGCCGAGCTGGAACTGCGCCAGGACCTGTTCACCCTGGATGACGGTTCGGTGCTCAGCGTCGATGCCATGGCCTCGCTGTACAACAAGTACGACCGCGAACTGAAGTTCCAGGGCGAAAACAACGGCTCGGCACGCATGCCGCAGATGTATGCGCAGTGGTCGAACATGCCCAGCCTCAACGGCGGCTCGTTGTGGGCCGGGCGACGCTACTACAAACGTAATGACATCCATATCTCCGACTTCTACTACTGGAACCAGAGCGCCACCGGCGGCGGGATCGAGGATGTGCTGATTGGCGAGCTGAAATACAGCTACGCCCTGTCGCGCAAAGACAACCTGTACCAGAAGGCATATGCCACCCGTCACGACTTCAACGTCGCGGGCTTCAAGACCAACCCCGGTGGCCAGTTGGAACTGGGCCTGAGCTACATCGAACAGGCCGGTGGTCGCGACACCCACAACGGCTGGGCGCTGACTGCCCAGCATGTGCAAAAGCCGTTCCTCGGCGGCAAGAACACATTCGCCCTGCAGTATGGCGAAGGGCCGGGCACGGGCCTGGGCTACACCGGCGACACCGCGCTGGAACGCAGCAGCAAAAGCTACCGCGCGGTGGAGTTTTTCGACTGGCAAGTGACCCCGCGTTTTGGCGGCCAGGTCGAGGCGGTGTACCAGAAGGACGTGCGTCCCGGCAGCCAGGACCAGACCTGGATGTCCCTCGGTGTACGCCCGGCGTATGCCATCAGTGAGCAGTTCAAGCTGGTCGCCGAACTGGGCCATGATCAGGTCGACGCCAGCGGCGGTACGCGCAAACTCAGCAAATTCACATTCGCCCCGACCTGGTCGCCCAAGGGCCCGGAATTCTGGGCGCGCCCGGAAGTGCGCGTGTATTACACCTATGCCAGCTGGAACGAAGCGGCCAAGCGGGCGGCCAATGAGTTGGCGGCGGGGTCGGCGTTGTCCGACACCGGCTCCTATGGCAGCGCACGGCACGGCTCCAACTTCGGTGTGCAGGTCGAATACTGGTGGAAGTAAAGGCGGCCGATGTGATGGCCCCTTATGTAGAAGCTAGCTTGCCAGCGATGGCAGCACCTCGGTCTTTTGCAGATACCGAGTCGCCAGCATCGCCGGCAAGCCAGTTCCTACAGGGATGCCGTTTCACCCCATGATTTTTACAGAACCAAACAGCAGGTGATGTCATGACCACAACTCAACCCCTGGAACTGCTGGCGCCCCTGGCGGGAGTGCTGCTGCCCCTGGATCAGGTGCCGGATCCGGTGTTTTCCAGCCGGCTGATTGGCGACGGTGTGTGTATCGATCCCGTCTCGCAGACCCTCTGCGCGCCGCTGGCCGGGGTGATCAGCAATATCCAGGACAGTGGTCATGCCGTCAGCGTCACTGACGAGCACGGTGTGCAGGTATTGATGCATATCGGCCTGGATACCGTGAACCTGGGGGGCAAGGGTTTCACCCGGCTGGTCGAGGAAGGCCAGCGGGTAGCGGCGGGGCAGCCGCTGATTGAGTTTGATGCCGACTACATTGCGCTCAATGCCCGCAGCTTGCTGACCTTGATGCTGGTGGTCAGCGGCGAGCCCTTTACGTTGCTGGCGGCGGGCACCGGGCGGGTGGAAGCCGGGCAACCGTTGCTGCGTGTGACACCGTTGGTAAGCGCCGCCAATGACGAGGAGGATGAGGGTGACGCCCTGTTCTCCAAGCCCCTGACGCTGCCCAATGCCAACGGTTTGCATGCCCGCCCGGCGGCAGTACTGGCCCAGGCCGCGAAGGGTTTCAATGCGAGCATCTGCCTGCACAAGCAAACCCAGAGCGCCAACGCCAAGTCCCTGGTGGCGATCATGGGTTTACAAACGGTGCAGGGCGATATTTTGCAGGTGAGCGCGGCGGGGGAGGAGGCCGCCGCGGCGATCCAGGCGTTGGTTACGCTGTTGGTGGAGGGGTGTGGCGAAACCGTTGCGGTGGCGGCGGAGGAGCTTGAACCGGTTGCACCGGTATCATCGGCGACCGTGTTGCGCGGCGTGTGCGCATCGCCAGGTTCGGCGTTTGGGCAGGTGGTCCAGGTGGCGGAACCGCCGTTGAACATCCCCGAGGTCGGTGGCGCCGAGGCGGTCGAGCGTGCTGCACTGGAGCGCGGCTTGAGGGCGGCAACCGAGGCGCTGCAAACCCTGCAAGCCAAGGCCAATGGCAGTGCGCAGGCCGAGATCTTCCGGGCGCATCAAGAGTTGCTCGAAGACCCGACCCTGCTTGAAAAGGCCCACGGCCTGCTCGCCGCAGGCAAGAGCGCCGCCTTCGCCTGGAACAGCGCCACGGCGGCCACCGCCGAACTGTTTCAGGGCCTGGGCAATGCGTTGCTCGCCGAACGTGCGGCAGACCTCGCCGATGTCGGCCAGCGTGTGCTCAAACTGATCCTGGGGATCCAGGACCGCGCATGGGACCTGCCCGAACGCGCGATCCTGATTGCCGAGCAGTTGACACCTTCGCAAACTGCCAGCCTGGATACCCGCAAGGTCCTGGGTTTTGTCACTGTCGGTGGCGGCGCTACCAGCCACGTCGCGATCCTCGCCCGGGCCCTGGGCTTGCCGGCCTTGTGTGGGGCGCCGGCGCAGGTGCTGGCGCTGGCCAACGGCAAGCAGGTGCTGCTCGATGCCGGCCAGGGCGAATTGCACCTGGAGCCGAATCTGGCCGAGATCGAGCAACGGGAAGCGGCGCGCAAACAGCAAGTGCTGCGGCGTCAGCGTGAAGTGGCGCAGGCCGCTTTGCCTGCGATTACCCGCGACGGTCATCACGTCGAAGTCACCGCCAACGTCGCCTCGTTGCAGGAGGTGGAGCAGTCCCTGACCCTGGGTGGCGAAGGGGTCGGCCTGTTGCGCTCAGAGTTCCTCTATCTGGACCGCAACCGCGCGCCCAGCCCCGAGGAACAGGCCGGTACCTACAGCGCCATCGCCCGCACCCTGGGGCCCGAGCGCAATCTGGTGGTGCGCACCCTTGATGTCGGTGGCGACAAGCCGCTGGCCTATGTGCCGATGGCTGCCGAGACCAACCCGTTCCTCGGCCTGCGCGGCATTCGCCTGTGCCTGGCGCGCCCCGAGCTGCTGCGCGAGCAATTGCGGGCAATCCTCGCCAGTGCAGGCTTGGCACGCTTGCACATCATGTTGCCGATGGTCAGCCTGCTGTCGGAGCTGCACCAGGCCCGTCGGATCCTCGAAGAGGAAGCGGCGGCCCTGGGGCTGGCCGAATTGCCGAAGCTGGGCATCATGGTCGAGGTGCCGTCAACGGCATTGATGGCAGATGTGTTCGCCCCCCATGTGGATTTTTTCTCCATCGGCACCAACGACCTGACCCAATACACCCTGGCCATGGACCGCGACCACCCGCGCCTGGCCAGCCAGGCCGACAGTTTTCACCCGGCGGTGCTGCGCTTGATCGCCACCACAGTCAAGGCCGCCCACGCTCACGGCAAGTGGGTGGGCGTGTGCGGTGCGCTGGCATCCGAGGCGCTGGCGGTGCCGATGTTGATCGGGCTGGGGGTGGACGAGCTGTCCGTCAGCGTGCCGCTGATCCCGAGTATCAAGGCCACGGTGCGTGAGCTGGACCTGGCGGATTGCCAATTGATCGCCCATCAGGTGTTGAACCTGGAAGAGGCCGCCCAGGTGCGCGAGGCCTTGAGCCAGTACCACGCGGCGACCGTCGACACTTCATTGGTTGTGGAGAACTGAGTATGTTCGAGAAATTGCAGCAGGCGTTCTGGAAGGCCCTGACGCCGGACCTGGTGGCGGAAACGGTGCTCGCCGAGCCGAAGGCTGAGGCGATGTTGGCGCCGGCGGTGCTGAGTGCGCTGGGTGGGGCGAGTAATCTCAAGTCACAACAGCGCGTGGCATTGACGCGGATCCGCGTGCAGCTACAGGACACGACACGGGTGGATGAGGGGGCGTTGAAGGCGGCGGGGATTGCGGCGGTGATGGTGCTGGCGGACGGGACCGTGCATCTGCTCACCGGCCTGTAGAACATCACAAAACCCCATGTGGGAGCGGGCTTGCCCGCGATAGCGGTGGGTCAGTAAAGGCCTGTGTTACCTGATGCAACGCCATCGCGGGCAAGCCCGCTCCCACACACGTTCGCACCCACATTGTTTTGTTGCGTTTGGGAGAGGTGTTTAGAGCTGCGGGCTGTTTTCGGGTGGCTTGGTTTTGTCCACACCCGGCACATGCAGGTTGCCCTCCACGACCTGGTTGCCTTCCAGCTGCGGCTGGGTCACCCAGGTCAGGATGTCGTAGTAACGGCGGATGTTGGCCACGAAGTGCACGGGTTCGCCGCCTCGGGCGTAGCCGTAGCGGGTCTTGCTGTACCACTGCTTCTGCGACAGGCGCGGCAGCATTTTCTTCACGTCCAGCCATTTGTTGGGGTTCAGGCCTTCCTTTTGTGCCAGCTTGCGCGCGTCATCCAGGTGCCCACCGCCGACGTTGTAGGCCGCCAGGGCAAACCAGGTGCGATCAGGTTCGAGAATCTTGTCGTCCAGTTCGCTCTTGATCATCGCCAGGTACTTGGCGCCCCCCTTGATGCTTTGCCGCGCATCCAGGCGGTTGGACACACCCATGGCCTGGGCGGTGTTCTGGGTCAGCATCATCAGGCCGCGCACACCGGTCTTGGAGGTGACAGCCGGTTGCCACAGCGATTCCTGGTAGCCAATGGCTGCCAATAGTCGCCAATCGACCTTTTCTTCCTTGGCCGAGGTCTTGAAGAACTTCTCGTACTTGGGCAGGCGCTGCTGCAAGTGCTGGGCAAAGGTGTAGGCGCCGACGTAGCCCAGTACATCGACATGCCCGTAGTAACGATCCTTGAGGCGCTGCAGGGTGCCGTTCTTCTCGACCTTGTCGAGGTAGCTGTTGACCTCGTTGAGCAGGCTGTTGTCTTCACCGGCAGCCACGGCCCAGCTCTGGTGACGGGCGTCGCCCAGGTCGAAGGCCACCCGCACGTTGGGGAAGTACACCTGGTTCATCGCCACTTCATTGGAGTCGACCAGGGTCAGGTCGATCTGCCCTTCGTCGACCATGCGCAGCAGGTCGACCACCTCAACGGCATCGGACTCTTCGTATTCAATCGCGGGATTCTGCTTTTTCAGCTCGGCCAGCTGTTCGGCGTGGGTGCTGCCCTTGAGCACCATGATCTTCTTGCCCACCAGGTCGGCGGCGTTGGTGGGGCGGGACTGGCCATTGCGGTAGATGATCTGCGGGGTGACTTCCAGGTACGGGTGGGAGAAGCGCACCTGCTGTTTACGCTGCTCGCTGCTGACCAGGCCGGCGGCGGCCAATACCGGGCCGTTGGGTTTGCCCAACTGGCCGAACAGGTCATCGAGGTTGTCGGCCGTCTCGATTTCCAGTTTTACCCCCAGGTCGTCGGCAAAGCGCTTGACCAGTTCGTATTCGAAACCGGTTTCGCCATTGCGGTCCTGGAAATAAGTGGCCGGGCTGTTTCGGGTAATCACCCGCAATACGCCATCCTCCTTGATTCGCTCGAGCGTGCTGGGCTTATCAACACAGGCGCTGAGCATCAGGAAGAGTCCGGTAGCGATGAGCCATTTGGCGCATCGCGGGCGCAAAGCAGTTGGGGAGAACATCTGCGCAGTATACGCAAACGGCCCACGGCGCCATATCTCGACAGCATGGGCGTTGTCTGCTAGCGCCCGCGAAACTGTGCTGCAGCCCGCAGAAACGTGGCCTGGGGCGCGATTGTGACGGTTAAAATAACTGCGCCTCAGGGGCCCGAGACGGTGCATTCCCCGCCAACTGACGTTCGGCAGCGGCCAGCCGTGCCGTTTCGGGTGCCGTTGGCGCAGGTTTACGCTAGAATGCACGGCCTCAAAGCACACCCCCTTCCCGAGGCTGTCCCGAAGATGTTGATCCTGCGCGGCGCTCCTGCCCTTTCTGCCTTTCGCCACAGCAAACTCCTTGAGCAACTGAGCCAGAAGGTTCCAGCTGTCACTGGCTTGTATGCTGAATTTGCTCACTTCGCCGACGTCAACGGCGTTTTGACCGCCGACGAACAGCAAGTGCTGGCACGCCTTCTGAAGTACGGCCCCAGCGTTCCCGTTCAAGAGCCGACCGGCCGCTTGTTCCTGGTTCTGCCACGGTTCGGCACCATCTCGCCCTGGTCGAGCAAGGCCAGCGATATCGCCCGCAACTGCGGCCTGGAAAAAATCCAGCGCCTGGAACGCGGGATCGCCTTCTACGTGGCTGGCCAGTTCAGCGATGCCGAAGCCGAACTGATCGCCAGCAGCCTGCACGACCGCATGACCCAGATCATCGTCAGCCAGCTGGAACGGGCCGCCGGTCTGTTCAGCCACGCCGAACCCAAGCCGCTGACCGCGATTGACGTGCTCGGCGGTGGCCGCGCCGCCCTCGAGAAGGCCAACACCGAACTGGGCCTGGCCCTGGCCGAAGACGAGATTGACTACCTGGTCAATGCCTTCAACGGCTTGAAGCGCAACCCCCACGACATCGAACTGATGATGTTCGCCCAGGCCAACTCCGAGCACTGCCGCCACAAAATCTTCAACGCCAGTTGGGATATCGACGGCCAGAGCCAGGAAAAAAGCCTGTTCGGCATGATCAAGAACACCTACGTGATGCACAGCGAAGGCGTTTTGTCGGCGTATAAGGACAACGCCTCGGTGATCGTCGGCAGCGTCGCCGGCCGTTTCTTCCCGGACCCTGAAACCCGCCAGTACGGCGCGGTGCAGGAGCCGGTGCACATCCTGATGAAAGTCGAGACCCACAACCACCCGACCGCGATTGCCCCGTTCCCGGGCGCAGCCACCGGTTCCGGCGGCGAGATCCGTGATGAAGGTGCAACCGGCCGTGGCGCCAAGCCCAAGGCGGGCCTGACCGGTTTCACCGTGTCCAACCTGCAGATCCCCGGCTTCGAGCAGCCGTGGGAAGTGCCATACGGCAAGCCTGAGCGCATCGTTACCGCGCTGGACATCATGATCGAAGGCCCGCTGGGCGGCGCCGCGTTCAACAACGAATTCGGGCGCCCGGCCCTGACCGGTTACTTCCGTACCTTCGAGCAGTCCATCAGCACCCCCCGTGGCGATGAAGTGCGCGGTTACCACAAGCCGATCATGTTGGCCGGCGGCATGGGCAACATCCGTGAAGACCACGTGCAGAAGGGCGAGATCCTCGTCGGCTCCAAGCTGATCGTGCTCGGCGGCCCGGCGATGCTGATCGGCCTGGGTGGCGGCGCGGCGTCTTCCATGGCCACCGGCACCAGCTCGGCGGACCTGGACTTTGCTTCCGTACAGCGCGAAAACCCGGAAATGGAGCGTCGCTGCCAGGAAGTCATCGACCGTTGCTGGCAGTTGGGTGACAAGAACCCGATCAGCTTTATCCACGACGTCGGTGCCGGTGGTTTGTCCAACGCCTTCCCGGAACTGGTCAACGATGGCGACCGTGGTGGCCGCTTCGAGCTGCGCAATATTCCAAACGACGAGCCGGGCATGGCCCCGCACGAAATCTGGAGCAACGAATCCCAGGAACGCTACGTGCTGGCGGTTGGTCCTGAAGACTTCCCACGCTTCCAGGCCATCTGCGAACGTGAGCGTTGCCCGTATGCCGTGGTTGGCGAGGCTACTGCCGAGCCGCAACTGACCGTTACCGACAGCCATTTCGGCAACAACCCGGTGGATATGCCCCTGGAAGTACTGCTGGGCAAGGCCCCGCGTATGCACCGTTCGGCGGTACGTGAAGCGGAGCTGGGTGACGATTTCGACCCAAGCACCCTGGAACTGGCCGACAGCATCGAACGTGTGCTGCACCACCCGGCCGTGGCGAGCAAAAGCTTCCTGATCACCATCGGCGACCGCACCATCACCGGCCTGGTTGCCCGTGACCAGATGGTCGGCCCATGGCAGGTGCCGGTGGCTGACGTTGCCGTCACCGCCACCAGCTTCGACGTGTACACCGGCGAAGCCATGGCCATGGGCGAGCGCACGCCGCTGGCCCTGCTGGACGCCCCGGCGTCGGGCCGCATGGCCATTGGCGAAACCATCACCAACATCGCTGCGTCGCGCATTGGCAAGCTGTCCGATATCAAATTGTCGGCCAACTGGATGTCCGCTGCCGGCCACCCGGGTGAAGATGCGCGTCTGTACGACACCGTCAAGGCCGTCGGCATGGAGCTGTGCCCGGAACTGGGGATCACTATTCCGGTGGGCAAGGACTCCATGTCCATGGCCACCCGTTGGAGCGAAGAGGGCGGCGACAAGAGCGTCACCTCGCCGCTGTCGCTGATCGTCACCGGCTTTGCGCCGGTCACCGATATCCGCCAGACCCTGACCCCGCAACTGCGCATGGACAAGGGCACCACCGACCTGATCCTGGTCGACCTGGGCCGTGGCCAGAACCGCATGGGCGCCTCGATCCTTGCCCAGACCCACGGCAAGCTTGGCAAGCAGGCACCGGACGTCGATGACGCCGAAGACCTGAAAGCCTTCTTTGCAGTGATCCAGGGCCTGAATGCCGACGGTCACCTGCTGGCCTACCACGACCGCTCCGACGGTGGTTTGCTGACCAGCGTTGTGGAAATGGCCTTCGCCGGTCACTGCGGCCTGAGCCTGAACCTCGACGGCCTGGCGGAAACTTGCGCCGATATCGCCGCCATCCTGTTCAACGAAGAGTTGGGTGCAGTGATTCAGGTGCGCCAGGACGCCACCCCGGACGTACTGGCACAGTTCAGCGCTGCTGGCCTGGGCGATTGCGTGGCGGTGGTCGGCCAGCCGATCAACAACGGTGTGATCAATATCGTCTTCAACGGCGACACTGTGTTTGAAGGCCAGCGCCGCCTGCTGCAACGCCAGTGGGCCGAGACCAGCTACCAGATCCAGCGCCTGCGCGACAACGTCGACTGTGCCGAGCAGGAATTCGACGTGATCCTGGAAGAAGACAACCCGGGCCTGAGCACCAAGCTCAGCTTCGACGTCAACCAGGACATCGCTGCGCCCTACATCAAGAAAGGTATCCGCCCACAGGTTGCCGTACTGCGTGAGCAGGGCGTCAACGGCCAGGTGGAAATGGCGGCGGCGTTCGACCGCGCCGGCTTCAATGCGATCGATGTGCACATGAGCGATATCCTCGCCGGTCGCGTTGACCTCAATGAGTTCAAGGGCCTGGTGGCTTGCGGTGGTTTCTCCTACGGCGATGTGCTGGGTGCCGGTGAGGGCTGGGCCAAGTCGGCTCTGTTCAACAGCCGTGCCCGCGATGCGTTCCAGGGCTTCTTCGAGCGCAACGACAGCTTCACCCTGGGTGTGTGCAACGGTTGCCAGATGATGTCCAACCTCAGCGAACTGGTCCCGGGCAGCGAGTTCTGGCCGCACTTTGTGCGCAACCGGTCCGAGCAGTTCGAAGCCCGTGTGGCCATGGTGCAGGTGCAGGAGTCGAACTCGATCTTCCTGCAAGGCATGGCCGGCTCGCGCATGCCGATCGCCATTGCCCACGGTGAAGGCCATGCCGAGTTCGAAAGCGAGGAAGCACTGCTGGAAGCCGATTTGTCCGGCACCGTGGCCCTGCGTTTTGTCGACAACCACGGCAAGGTCACCGAAAACTACCCGGCCAACCCGAACGGCTCGCCGCGCGGGATCACCGGGCTGACCAGCCGTGATGGCCGCGTGACCATCATGATGCCGCACCCGGAGCGGGTGTTCCGCGCTGTGCAGAACTCGTGGCGCCCTGAAGAGTGGAACGAAGACGGTGCGTGGATGCGCATGTTCCGCAACGCTCGCGTGTGGGTGAACTAAGGCTGTGTACAAGCTCAGCTTCTTTGTGCCTGACAGCCATGTGGAGACGGTGAAAAGCGCCGTCTTCGCGGCCGGCGGCGGGCGCATCGGCAACTACGACAGCTGCGCCTGGCAAGTGCCGGGCCGTGGCCAGTTTCGCCCGATGGACGGCAGCCAGCCGTTTCTCGGGCGGGTGGGCCAGGTCGAAGTGGTTGATGAATGGAAGGTCGAGCTGGTGGTGGCGGATGAGTTGATCGTCGCAGTGGTTGCTGCGTTGAAGCTTAGTCACCCTTATGAGACGCCGGCTTATGAAGTGTGGCCGTTGGCGGACTTCTGATTGACCGGTTGGCAAATCTGCCAACGCTTGGTCAGGAACAAGCACTCGCTACAGCTCATTGGCTGGCGCAAAGCAGAAAACCCGCTGGGCCAGGTTGGCCAGCGGGTTTTTTTGCGCTCATGAAACCGGGGTCAAAGCTTTGATGGCTTAGGGGGCGGGGACCAACCCCACCTCAGCCTTCAACGCTTCGATCAATATGTTTTCGTAGGTGAAACGCTTGCCCTGCATCTGTTCCCAGCGGTCGACATAAAACAGGCCATTGTGGTCGACCCTGATCGGTGTCGACACGATTTCCCCGCTGCGGGAGCGATGCAGCAGGTTGTTTTGCGAGGGCGACGGGCGTTCGATCAGGAACAGGCCGGGCCGATTCAAGCGTGCCCGGTCCAGCGGCACAAAGGGTGCGGGTGGGCGGGTACCGGCAACGCCGGCGTCCAGCACGAAGTCACTGCGTAATGCACTCCTGTAAGGGCCCAGCCCGTCGCCAGCGGTCTCCCAACTGCCGGGGCGAATGTTCTGCGCCAGGGCCGGCGCCGTGTCCCTGACCTGCAGGCTGACCGCACCTTGCAGTTCTGCCAGGCCCGGTACCGCCAGGTGGGTATTGGTATGGGCGCTGCCGATGAAGGCCACCCACTTGTGCGGCCCGAATGCCGCCTGGTCGGCCTTGATCACCTGTGAGGCGAAGTAGCTGAACAGTTGGTTGCGCGACGTCTTCACATCCCCCAGCCCTTTGACGTTGTAGCTGGCGGCGCAGTCCAGTGCCCGTACGCGCATGCCATGCCGGACCGCGACCTGGATGACTTCGGTGTAGTTATCCTGGCCTGTGTATCCTGGCATCTGGCCGTGATCCAGCTGTTTGAGGTAGTGCTTGAGAGTGTCTGGCATCCGCTGCGTACTCACGAACACATCCAGTTGCGCCTGATGTATATCGGTCAGCAGGTGTTCCATATAGAGGGTCTTGAACTCAAGCGCCTTGAGTTTCCCCATGTAGTCGCGCAACCACCGTTTGCTGGATTGGGCCTGGTGCCCCTCGCCGATGATCAGCCCCGAAAACTCGCTGTGACGCACGCTTTCCAGCAACGTCTCCGGGGATCTTGGCAAGCCCAGGGTGGACAGCGCGGGCCTGGGGGGCGGCTGATGGCTGGCCAGGTAAGTTTGTGCATCTTTATTCAGGCGGGTCCTGGCGTCCTGGAACGCCAGGAATGCGTCACGATGATCCGGGTTCTGCGGGAAATAGCGAGTGTCCAGCCCATGGGGTGATGTGCTCTGTCGAGTGATGCTGTCCCTGAGGGAGGGGGCAATATCGTAATCGCTGTAATGTGCCACGCCGGTGTCAGCGGCCGCGCCAGAGGAACCTGTCGGTCCAGGCGCTTTGTACGCGGTATGCAGGGTCAGTCGGTAATCGCCCTTGGCCAATGCATCGCCTGCAATGGCACCGGGTTCGTCGGTCCAGATACCTACCGGCTGGCCTGGGCCAATGTCCTCCACCCGCAGGGCAACGGCGTCTTGCAGGTCTGCCAGCCCGGGCGTGTTGTTGTAGGTGCGCAAGCGCGAGGAGTCCACCAGCGCAATCCAGCGCTCATCCGCTTCGTCGGCGGCGTCCAACTCGATGGTTTTGCTGGAGTAGAAGTTCCTCGTGGCGTGATCCCGCGGCGTCGTCATCGGGGTATCGCCCATTTGCAGGGCGTCTTCCAGCAGGTAGGAGGTGGATGTGTCCAGTGCCTTGACCTTCAAGCCCTTTTCCTGGGCTTTACGTACCAGAGCGACGTAGGAGTATTCGGCGTCGTCGGCGAAGCCAAAGGTCCGGTCGACGACTTTCAGATGCCGTTCGATATGCTGCCAGGACTTGCCGCTATTGAGTTTTACCAACTTCAGGCGGAATAGATCGGCGGGCAGGTACTCGATGTACAGGCGCTTGAACCCTTGCTTGAGCAAGGTATCCATCTGGGTGATCAACAGCTGCTTGCCGGCAATGGAACCCGGTATGGCACCGATGACCAGGGACTTGTTTCCGGCAAAGGTGTCGCTGGCGATCAGTTGCGCAAATGACGTATCGGCATCAATCGCCAAGGGGGAGGTACGGGCTGGCAAAGGGGGGCGATTGGTGAAGTAACTCTGGGCGTCTGTTTTCAGGCGTTCGGCGTGTTGCAGGTAAGCCTTGCGCACGGGCGCCAGGTCTCTGATGACGTTGCCCTGCGCGCCCTCCGGCGAGCCGAACTCCCACTCGGCGCGCAGAGCTATCCCCTCCCGTATGTCGGGATTGATGGCCAGTTCCAGTTTGCTGGCGTACTTCCCCGGTATTTCATAAGGCTTGAGTGGCTCCGGCGTGTCGGGCAGCTTTTCATACTTGGGCGCCCCCCCAGTCACGCCGGTACGGTGCCAGAGCCCTTCGGTATCGGGCGCGGCCACGCGGGTGGTGGAGACCAGTTTGCCGGTGAGTGGATCCTGGCGGTACAACAAATAGCGGCCGATGGGGTCCGGGGTCTTTTTCGCCCAAAGCGCCTCGCCTTCGAACAACATCGCTTGCATGTCGGCCAGCGTCAGTGCCTTCGATTGCAAGGGCTGGACCAGTTTCAAGGCGTCGCTCGCAACGACGGGGCTCTTGGCGAACTGGCGTGCGGCCGGCCGGGCCAGCTGTTTGAGCGAGGCCAATGCCGGGCGCAGATCGGTAAAGGCCGCGCCGGCGCTATTGAGCACGTAACCGATCAGGTGTTCCACGGCCGCGCCGGTATCTCCCTGCTGATAAGCGTGCAGGGCGAGCATGCCATCCTTGAAGGCCAGCAACATGCCCAGGCTCAGGCTGAGGGTGGGGAACGGCGCGGTGGCAATGGCGGTAACCCACTCCACGCAGGTCCACAAGAGGCCACTGATCATCTGGTTGCGATTGATGGTGGTGCCTTGTACGTCGTCGATCTTGCGTTGCATCTGCATGTTGTACAGGGCCTGGCGCAGATCCAGCAGCGGGCTTAGCCCATGAGTGGAATCATAGCGTGCCGGGCTGGCGTCGGTTTTGGTCAGGTCGTGGGGCAATTGTGCCTTGGCGCCTTCGAGGAAGGTGCGCACTCTGGTCTGGGATTGGGCGCCGACCCGCAGGGTGAAATAGCCAACCATTCCGGGGATTTTTTTCAGCAGGTAATTGAACTGCCTGGCCTCGCGAAATCGGATGCCATCCGGTGCGTTGGGGGTGTAGAGCAGCGTCGGAAAACCGCTGTGGCTGAAGAGGAAGTTGCCCATCACCCACTCGCCATCCACCAGCAGGCGATGGATAGCGTAGGTGCCGCGTGTTTCGACGGCAGTACTGCCCATGCTGGCGATACTGCGCTGCAGCCACTCCCAGTCGGCCCCGGCGATGTACCCTTCCAGCCGGCACTCCAGGGCGGCGTTTTGCATTTGGCGCTGGGTGATGCTCAAGGTCGCATCGCGCCGCAGGTTGTAGTCCGCACTGCCGGTATTGAGCAACTGCGTCTTGACCCGGTCGATGTAGCGCTGGCCGATCCAGATCCCGGTAACCGAGCGGGCGACGTTTTCTGCCGTCAGCGCACTCAGGTCCACGCCTTTCGAGCCTTTGAACTGGGCCGAGCGAGAAAACTTCTCGTCGAGGAACCCCACGCCGTCCGCGTAGCCGTCACGGTACAACTGGGTGTAGGTCAGGGGAGGTGGGGTCTGCGAACCGAGCAGTGCGGGAGGGGAGAAGGCCCACACGGTGTCAGGGTCGATATCGTTCTGCTGGCGTCCCAGCAGTTGGTTCAGGCTTTTCTTCGCCTGTTCATGCAGGTAGTCGGTGAAGCGGGGGAACTGCGCGTCAGACAACGGAAATTCATTGTAGGTAAACAGCGCACCCTCGCTGTCTTCGGCCAGCTTCAGCAGGGTCTGGCGGTTATCGGTGCTGGTGGAGCGATACCAGCTCGGGGTGCTGAACTCGTAGTCATCGAGACGGGTCGCCAGCACATGGGCCGACATGGCCTGGAGGCATTGGGCATGACTGCCGATATTGCCAAAGCTGATCTCTTTGTATTCCTGGTCGTGAAACTTGAAGCTCAGGCCGGTCAGGACCCGCTTCATTGCCCCACGAAAACGCAGGGCGACGCGCTTGATCAGGTAGTCGGTGAGGGTGCCCGGCGGCTGTTTCGTACCGTTGTCCAGGCTCCAGCCGAGGATGTGGTTCTGGCAGGCGAGCTCACTGTCAAAGACCTGGAACTGCTGCTCGCGGGGTGCCTCGGGTGTGCACAGGAGCAAGCGGGTGACCGCGCCGCTGGCGTCGCTTTGGCGCAGCACCCACATGTCTTGCAACTGGGCCTCATGCAGTGACAGGGTGGCTGCGCTCAGGCGGGGGTTGGTGCCTTCGCGCAAGTCCTGCACTGATTGAAAGTCGTTTTCGCTGAGGTGCCCTTGCAGCATGGCGGTGTAAGCCAGTGCGTTGATCCGTTGATCAAGCATCTTTTCGATTGCGCGGCTGACGACGGGCTTGGCGTGCATCTGCTGCTGCGCATCGGCAAAGTCGAGACGCGGCTGCAGAGTGGCCAGCATCTGCACGAGCCAGGCGGGTGTCAGGTCCTGATAGGCCTTGGGCAGCGGTGCATCGCGATAGGTGAGCGTGGTTTTGCTCAGGAAATCCGAGCCCGCCAGTGCATCACCGGCATGCAAGCCACGCAAGGCCAGGTCGATCAGGTTGCGCTCCTGTTCGTATTCGCCGATGGGCTCTACATAGCGCCGTGTGCTGATCCACAGGTGTTCCGGTGCCAGGTCGTGGATATCCAACTCGTCGCTCAAGTGTTCGAGCAGTTGATAGCGGGCCAGGGCTTGTGGGGTAGTGACCGGGCCCAGCAGGTCGAGCAGGTCCTGGCGGGCCAGGTTGTAGTTCGCCAGATGACTGGCAAGGGTGGTGCGACGAGATTCGCTGGCGCTGCGATACCAGTCCGGCGCGCCAAGGCGCAGGTAGCGTTCGAGCAAGTATCGGGCGCGCCATTGCAGGCGCGCACTGATGTCCGGCAACGCGGCGGCGATGGCACGGTCCAGGGCGTCGATCAGTTGAGCGGCGTCCTGCCCGGGGTTGTCTACCAGGCTCAGGGCGCGCTCGATGTCCTGGGTACGTTTGTCGATCAGGGCGTTGTAGGTGTGCTCAAACAGTGGCTTTTCGCTGATCGGTGTCAGCTCCAGCGGCCAGATCGCCCCTGGTGTGACATCGCGATAACGCACCGGCAGCAGGTGCATGAAGGCCTGCCGTTGTTCGGTATCGTCCATTCCTTGGAGCAGACGTGTGTTGACGTGCGCCAGGGAACTGAAGCACTCGATCCCCTGGGACGGGGTAAACAGCATCACCTCGCCCAGTGGCAGCGCAGAGGTCAGGTCGGTGGCTATGGGGCTGGATTTTTCGGTCAGCACAAAGGCGCCCGCCAGCTCGACGGTCTGCTCTTGATAGCGCAAGTTCAGTGCGTACAGCCCCGGGCGCAACGTGCTGCCCAGCGGTATGCGCTCAAGCAGGGCCTGCTGTTGCGGGTGCAACAGGCGGTCCTCGGCGCCGAGGGTTGTTTCATGGGCCAGGGCGGTGTACCCGGCTTCAAAGGTCATGAAGGATTTGCGTGGCTTGCCGTCGATCTGCAGGTGGCGATCGAGCTGTTGCAGATGGGCGTTCAACGTGGTCTTGAGTGTGGCCACGCGGGTGGTCAGGTCAGCCTGGGTTATCCCTTGGTAAAGGGGGCGGCTCTGGTTCAGATACAACTGCCGGTAGGACGTCAGCAGGACGTTGAGCTTCTCCAGGTACGCCAGTGCGGCCGAGGGTGTGTGTTCGGGTAGTAGCGGTGCTTCAACCTGGAGCAGGTGATGCCCGATTTGATTGAGGTGACCTTTGATGCCCTCAAAGGTCTGGGATGTTGTGCTCACAGGCACGTTCTCCATGCTGGGGGGTTAGAGCCCTCAGCATGGGGAGCGATGCGCATGGCTGTGCGGTAGATACGTAGGCGGGCTGTGCTGGCCGCTGCCGCGCAGAGCCTGGGAGCGTTTCAGGCATCGGCCGGACGGCTGACCAGGCGCTCCAGCGCCTCACCCAGCCCCGAGGAGTTGTCGCCCACCAACAGGTGCCAAACACCGCTTTCGAGTTGGCGTATACCCTGGCAACCGAGCGCGACAAGCTGGGTTTCAGACAGCGCCGAATCATCCCCCAGTTCCACCCGCAAGCGGGTCATGGCCACGGCTTCCAGTTGACGCACATTCGTCCGCCCACCCAGGGCGTTCAGCCATTGTTCGGCTTCCAGCGCATTCACCGTAACGGGCTTGGCCACCGGTGCAATTGCCGCAGGTGCGGTGTCAACAAACGACGACATGGCCAGGCGAATCTCATCGGCAATGCTGTCGGCCATCGGCCCCACCACCACCTGCAGGCTGCCGCCATTGCCGGGGCGCACCACGGCCATTGCCCCCAGGGCCTTGAGCCCGGCGTCCAGCGCCTTGTTACGGTCGACCATGTCCAGGCGCAGGCGGGTGGTGCAGGCACCGACGCTGAGCAGGTTGGCGGCACCACCCAAGGCGCGGATGTACGCATGGGCGCGCTGGTTATCTGTCATGACTTCGGCCTGGGCAACCTGGATGTCTTCACGCCCTGGGGTTTTCAGGTTGAAGCGGCGGATGCAGTAGTTGAACACGCTGTAGTAGATCACTGCATATGCCAGGCCCACCGGTATCACCAGCCAGCCATTGGTGGATTTGCCCCAGCCGAGAACCATGTCGATGAAGCCGCCGGAAAAGGTAAAGCCCAGGTGAATGTCCAGCAAGTTGGTGACGGCCATCGACAGGCCGGTCAGCAGTGCATGCAGCAGATACAGGAACGGCGCGAGGAACATGAAGGCAAACTCGATGGGCTCGGTCACCCCCGTGAGGAACGAGGTCAGGGCCATCGACAGGAAAATCCCGCCCATGATCTTGCGCCGCTCCGGCAAGGCGTTGCGATACATCGCCAGGCACGCCGCCGGCAGGCCGAACAGCATCACCGGGAACATGCCGGTCATGAACTGGCCACCCTTGGGGTCGCCGGCAAAATAGCGGGTCAGGTCGCCCGTCACGACGGCACCTGTGAGCGGGTCGGTGAAGCTGCCGAACACAAACCAGGCCATGTTGTTGAGGATATGGTGCAGGCCCGTGACGATCAGCAAGCGGTTGAACACACCGAACACAAAGGCGCCGAGGCTGCCGCTTTCCATCAGCAGCACGCCGAAGCTATTGATGCCGTGCTGCACCGGCGGCCAGATCAGGCCGAACACCACGCCCAGGCCCACCGCGGAGAACCCGGTGACAATCGGCACGAACCGTCGCCCGCCAAAAAACGCCAGGTATTCCGGCAGCTTGATGTCCTTGAAGCGGTTGTACAGCGCGCCGGCCATCAGGCCGCTGACGATCCCGGCGAGCATGCCCATGTTGATGGTGCTGTCCATCACCTTGAGGGTGGAGACCATGACCAGGTAGCCAATGGCCCCGGCCAGCCCCGCCGTACCGTTGTTGTCCCTGGCAAAGCCCACGGCGATGCCAATGGCGAAGATCAGCGCCAGGTTGGCGAAGATCGCCTGCCCGGCATCGTGCATGACGGCGATGTTCAGCAGGTCGGTGTCACCCAGGCGCAGCAACAGGCCGGCAATCGGCAGGATCGCGATAGGTAGCATCAGCGCACGACCCAGGCGTTGCAGGCCTTCGATAAAGTGTTGGTACATGGCGAGTCTCCTTTGTTCTTGTTGTTTTCAGCTCAACGGCCAATGGTGTTGACAGGCTTGGCGCACGGCCCCGGCACTGCCCAGGTTGAGCAGGCCCTGGCTCAGTTGCCGGCATTGCGTGGCGTCCAGGTGGCGTATGCGGTCTTTGATTTCGGCAATTTGCGGCGGGCTCACGGACAGCTCGCGCACGCCCAGTCCGACCAGCACAGGAGTGGCCAGTGGGTCCGAGGCCAGGGCGCCACAGACGCCGACCCAGCGGCCATGTTTCGCCGCACCCGCGCAGGTCTGGGCGATCAGGCGCAGCAACGCCGGGTGCAGGGCGTCAACCCGCGCGGCCAGGCCAGCATGGTCGCGGTCCATGGCCAGGGTGTACTGGGACAGGTCGTTGGTGCCGATGGACAGGAAGTCGGCATGTTCGGCCAGGAGCTCGGCCATCAGTGCGGCGGCCGGCACTTCGATCATCACCCCCAGCTCCGGGCGCTGGGTCAGTTCCAGTTCGGCGCACAGTTCATCGAGGCGCCGGCGGATGTGCAGCAATTCATCGACCTCGCTGACCATCGGCAGGAGGATCCGGCAGCGTTGCAGCGGGCTGACCTGGAGCAGGGCGCGCAGTTGCTGGTCGAGCAGTTCCGGGCGCACCTGGGCCATGCGAATGCCGCGCAGGCCCAGCACCGGATTGGCCTCGACCGGCAGCGGCAGGTAGTCGAGTTGTTTGTCGCCGCCCACATCGATGGTGCGGATGATCACGGATTTGTCGCCCATGGCATCCAGTACCGCTTGATAGGCCTGGCGTTGCTCCTGCTCATCGGGAGCGGTGCGCCGGTCCACGAACAGGAACTCGGTGCGCAGCAGGCCCACGCCATCGGCGCCGTTTTCAAAGGCAATCTGTGCCTCGCTGCTGGAGGCGACATTGGCTGCCACTTCAATGCCTACACCATCGCGGGTGCTGGCCGCCGCCTGGGCCTGAGCCTGTTGCTGCTGGCGCCGCTGTTTCTGCGCATCGCGGATCTGGTGGACCTGGGCGTGACGGGCATCGTCCGGGGTGAGTTCCAGGCGCCCGTTGGCGGCATCCAGCACCACCCGCTGGCCTTGCGGCACCTCCAACACTTCACCGCCCAGGGCGACCACGCAAGGCAAGCCTTTGCCCCGGGCCAGGATCGCCACATGGGAGGTTGCGCCACCTTCGGCCATGCACAGGCCTGCGACGTTTTGCGCGCTCAACTGCAACAGGTCCGAGGGGGTCAGTTCATGGGCGGCAACAATGGCGCCGGCCGGCAGTTCGAACTGCCAGGTTTCGCCCAGCAGCACGCGCAGCACCCGTTGCTGCAAGTCCCGCAGGTCGTTGGCGCGCTCGGCGAACAACGGCTTGCCCAAGCCCAGCAACACCGCGCATTGGGCCTGGATCGCATCGCGCCAGGCATGGGTGGCGGCGCTGCCTTGCTCGATAGCGGCGGTGGCGGCTTCCAGCAGGGTGGGATCCTCCAGCAGCACCAGGTGGGCGGCGAAGATGTCTTCTTCCTCGGCGGCCCTGCGCTGACGGGCGTGCTCCAGGGTGTTGCGGATTTCGCTGCGTACCTGTTCCAGGGCGCTGTCCAGTTGCTGCAATTGCTCATCGCGCACATGGTTGCCCGGGTCTTGTGGCAATTGGAGGGTGTTGAGGCGCAACAGCGGCCCGCAGACCAGGCCCGGCGCGGCGCAGACCCCCTGCAATACGCCCGCCTCGCTGTTGACCGGGCGCGCTGCGACGGTCACCGGGGTGTGTGCTTCTTCGCCGGTGCTGATCGAGAGTGCCGCAATCAGTGCCTGTAACGCCGCATCGCAATCCTTGCCGCGGCAAGTGACTTGCACCTCATCCTGCTCACCAATGCCCAGCCCCATCAGGCCGACCAGGCTGTCGCACGACGCCGATTTGCCGGCGAAATGCAGCTGCGACTGGCTGCTGAAACCCTGGGCGGTCTTGCGGATCAGCGCTGCAGGCCGGGCATGCAGGCCGCCCCGGTGGGCGATACGAATACGTGCGCTGGCATGCGCCTGGGAGCTGTCGTTCACCGAGGGCTGTTGGGCGTGCGGTTGACGCGCCACGATGCGCAGCAATGCCTCGCCGACCTTCACCGTATTCAAGGCCACCGGGCGCAGCTCGAACTGTTCGCCATTGGTGAGGATGATCACGCTGACCAGGCTTTTGCACTGGCGGGCAATACGGTCCAGGTCAAAGCGCACCAAGGCTTGCCCGTTACTGACCCGCGAACCTTCCTTGACCAGCAAGGCAAAGCCTTCGCCTTGCAGTGCGACGGTGTCGATGCCCACGTGCAGCAGCACCTCGGCACCATTGTCGGCGCGCAGGGTCAAGGCATGGCCAGTACGGGCGACGTGGATCACCACGCCAGCGCACGGTGCATGCAGGCAGTCGTTGAGGGGATCGATGGCAATCCCGTCGCCCATGGCGCCACTGGCGAACACGTCGTCAGGCACGTTGCCCAGGGTCAGCACCGGCCCGCTGAGGGGGGCGCTGAGGGTGAGGTCATTATTATTGTCGGGCATGGGCACGGTACTCATCAGGAAACGACGGAAATCAACTCAGTGGGTGCGAGTGACTTTGCTCAGGTGGCGGGGCTGGTCCGGGTCCATGCCGCGGGCCTGGGCTAAACCTGCAGCCATCACGTAGAAGCTCTGGATCGCCAGGATCGGGTCCAGGGCCGAGTGTTCGGCGCGGCTCAAGGTCAGGTCGCGTTCGGCAATATCGTCGGGAGCGGCCAGCAGCACCCGTGCGCCGCGCTGGCGCATTTCTGCGGCCAGGGTCAGCAGGCCGGGCTGTTCGGCGCCGCGTGGGGCGAACACCAGCAACGGGTAGTTGTCATCGATCAAGGCCATCGGCCCGTGGCGCACTTCGGCGCTGCTGAAGGCTTCGGCCTGGATCGCCGAGGTTTCCTTGAGCTTGAGTGCCGCTTCCTGGGCGATGGCAAACCCGGCACCACGGCCGATGACCATCAGGCGCTGGCAATCGCGCAGGGCGTCGACGGCCAGGCTCCAGTCCTGGGTCGCCGCTTCGCGCAGGCCGGCCGGCAAGGCATGGCAGGCTTCGAGCAGGCCGTCTTCCTGGTTCCAGTGGCCGATCAACTGGGCGCTGGCGGTCAGGGTCGCGATAAAGCTCTTGGTCGCGGCCACGCTGCGCTCAGGGCCGGCGCACAGCGGCACATGGAATTCGCAGGCGGCCTCCAGGGGCGAGTCTTCGGCATTGACCATCGACACGCTCAATGCGCCACGCTTGCGTAGCACGCGCAGGCTATTGACCAGGTCCGGGCTCTGCCCCGACTGGGAAAAGCCAAACGCCGCCTGGCCGCTGACTTTCAGCGGCGCTTGCGCCAGGGTCACCACCGACATCGGCAACGATGCCACCGGGATGCCCACATGCTGCATGGCCAGGTAGGCGAAGTAACTGGCGGCGTGGTCCGAACTGCCACGGGCGACGGTCATCGCCACTTGCGGCGGTTGGCGGCGCAGGCGCCCGGCGACCTCGGCCAGCACTGGGTCCAGGCATTGCAATTGGGCCGCGACGGCCTCACAGGAGGACAGGGCCTCTTCAAGCATTTTTGAAGTCAATGGTTTCTCCTTCGACCATTACGTCGGTGAGGTGCAGGGAGCGGTCCAGGCGCACACAGTCGGCAAAACTGCCGGGTTGCAGGCGGCCGCGTTGTTCCAGGCCCAGATAATCCGCAGGAAATTGCGACAGGCGCTGTGAGGCTTCGCTGATGGGCAGGCCGATCTTCACCAGATTGCGCAACGCCTGATCCATGGTCAGGGTGCTGCCGGCCAGGGTGCCGTCGGCCAGGCGAACGCCGCCCAGGCATTTGGTCACGGTGTGGCTGCCCAGCTTGTATTCGCCATCGGGCATGCCGGCGGCGGCGGTGGAGTCGGTGACGCAGTACAGGCAGGGAATCGAACGCAGGGCCACGCGCATGGCTCCGGGGTGTACATGCAGCAAGTCCGGGATTAACTCGGCGTATTGGGCATGGGCCAGTGCGGCGCCGACGATGCCGGGCTCGCGGTGATGCAACGGGCTCATGGCGTTGTACAAATGGGTAAAACTGGTGGCCCCGGCGGCCAGCGCCGCGACACCTTCTTCATAGCTGCCCAGAGTGTGGCCGATCTGCATGCGCACGCCGCGCTGGCTGAGGACGCGGATCAAGCCATCGTGGCCGGCGATTTCCGGGGCAATGGTGATCACCCGGATCGGCGCCAGGCGCAGGTAGTGCTCGACCTCGGCCATCAATGCGGTGTGGGCGAAGTTGGGCTGTGCGCCGAGTTTGCCTGGGTTGATGTAGGGGCCTTCCAGGTGCACCCCCAACACGCGGGCGCTGCCTGCCGGGCGTTTCTCGCAGAACTGGCCGAGTTCGCCGAGCACCCGGGAGATCTCCTCGACCGGCGCAGTCATGGTGGTGGCCAGCAGCGAAGTGGTGCCAAAGCGCACATGGGTGCGGGTGATGGTTTCGAAGGCGCTATGACCTTCCATGATGTCCTTGCCGCCGCCGCCGTGCACATGCAGGTCGATAAACCCCGGCAGCAGGTAGGGCAGGTCGTTGTCGACCGGGTCGCAAGGCACGCCTTCGACGGCGCTGACCCGGCCTTCGTGGTGCACCAGGCGGCCGCGAATCCAGCCGTGGGGCGTGAGGATATTGTCTTCGGACATGGCAGTTCTCTAAGGCCGCAGCTCGGCGGCAAAGTCGTATCGACGCAGCTCTGCGACAAAGTCGTAGTAGTCGTTGCGGCAGTAGGTGTCGGTGATTTCGATCGGCGTGTTGTCGGCGGTGTAGCCGACCCGGGTCATCAGCAGCATGGCGGTGCCGGGAGCGATGCCCACCAGGGCCGCGAACTCATCCGAGGCGTTGATGGCCTGGATATGTTGCAGGGCTCGCACCACCGGTTTACCGATGGCTTCCAGGTGTTCATAGAGCGAGCAACCGATGGCCTGGGGCTTGGGAATGATCGAGGCGGGCAGGGCGCTCATCTCGATGGCCATGACAGTGTCATCGGCTTTGCGCAGGCGCTTGAGGCGCGCCACTTTGTCGGTGGGCGACAGGCACAGGCGGATCAGTTCTTCATGGGTCGGAGGGGTGATTTCCCGCTCCAGCCACTGGGAACCGGGGACAAAGCCCTTGAGCCGCAGCATCTCGCTGAACCCCGAAAGGCGCGACAACGGCTGTTCCAGGCGCGGTGTGATAAAGGTCCCCGAGCCTTGGTTGCGGCGGATCAGGCCTTGGGCGAACAACACCTCCAGGGCTTTGCGGGCGGTCACCCGGGAAATGCTCAACTGCTCGCTGAGCACGCGCTCGGAGGGCAAGGCCTGCTCGGATTTCCATTGCCCGGCATGGATCGCTGCTTCCAGGCTGCGGGCCAGTTGCAGGTACAGCGGGGTGGACTGTTTGTCGTCGGGGCGCAGGGCCTGGATAGGATTCATCTGTAGGTTTCCGATGCGGTTATTGGAGTGTTGTCGCCCGGTATTGGCCGGAAATTAATACCACTTAAATACCATGTCAATGCTGGTAAAAGCGCGTGGATGCCTGTTTTCAGGCGCCTTTTAAGGGGTTGGACTCAAGTGGTATTAGAGAGGTCTTTGTCGTGCGCAGAAAGACGCAGCCCCTGCCAGTGAAATGGTATTCACCGGCAGGGGCTGTGGGGCAGGCAGGTTTTTTTTGAATTATTTTACGAACGGTCGCAGCTTACGGACGGATCTCGATCATCGTGCCGTCCTTGACCAGGTTCCACACTTCGCGCATGTCGACATTGCGCATGCCGATGCAGCCGTCGGTCCAGTCCAGGGTGTGGAGCCACTGTTCGGGGTATTCCTCACTGTCTGGCGTGCCGTGGATCATGATCATGCTGCCGGGGCTGACCCCGTCGCGACGGGCGCGGGCGGCATCGCTGATATTGGGGTAGGAGATATGCATGGACAGGTTGAAGCGGTCGCTGGTCTTGCGCCAGTCGATCCAGTAGAAACCTTCCGGGGTGCGGCGGTCGCCTTCGATCAGCTTGTGGCCCTTGGGGTTCTTGCCCAGGGAAATGCGGTAGGTTTTCAGCGGCTTGCCGTCGTTGATCAGTTGCAACTGGTGCGCGGACTTGAGCACCAGGACTTTCTCGACGGTTTTACCACCCAGGGTTTGCAGGGTGGTGGCTGACGACAGCGCGGCGAACGACAGGCAGAGCAGAGCAAGCAACCAACGCATTGAAGCCATATCCCTTTGAAGGTGACCTTCGATTGTTATTGTGCCGGGTGAGTCAACGGTGGCACCGACTCGCTGCGCACGGGAAACACCTGTTGCCGACGGTCGGCGAAAAAGCATTCTAAGGTACGCCTGACCGTGCGAAAAGCCAGCTCGGACCAAGGGATGTCCATTTCATCGAACAGCCTGACTTCCAGGCTCTCGGGGCCGGCGGCAAAGCCCAGGTCAATCAGTTCGGCACGGTAGAAGATATGCACCTGGTTGATGTGCGGCACATCGATCAACGTGTAGATGTTCAGGTTGCGCACCCTGGCGCAGGCTTCCTCAAGGGTTTCGCGCATGGCGCCCTGTTCGACGGTCTCGCCGTTTTCCATAAAGCCTGCGGGCAGGGTCCAGAAGCCCAGGCGTGGCTCGATGGCGCGTCGGCACAGCAGCACCTGGTTGCCCCAGACTGGCAGGGTGCCAGCGACGATATTGGGATTCTGATAGTGAATGGTCTGACAGTGATCACACACATAACGCAGGCGTGCGTCGCCTTCGGGAATGCGTTGGGTGACCGGTTTACCGCACTGGCTGCAGAAGTTCATGCTGGGGTTCCTGGGGACTGCGCCTATCTTGGCGTGCAGGGCAGTGGCCTGCAAGTTGTCGTTTAGCGACACCGCCGGGGTTTTGGGGTTGGGCACCCGTACGCTTTGGTGCATGATGCAAGGTAGCCAACAGATCGAGATGACTCATGCTGGACGAGCTACTTCGCCGGGTAAGCAATCACACGCCACGCACACTGGAAACTGACGGCCGTTTCCCTGAGGCCGCGGTGCTGGTACCGATTACCCGTAGCGACGAACCCGAGCTGATCCTGACCCTGCGTGCCAGCGGTCTGTCGACCCATGGCGGCGAAGTGGCATTCCCGGGTGGACGTCGCGACCCCGAAGACCCCGACCTGGTGTTCACGGCGCTGCGCGAGGCCGAAGAGGAAATCGGCCTGCCACCGGGCCTGGTGGAAGTGATCGGCCCCTTGAGCCCCTTGATCTCCCTGCACGGTATCCGCGTGACCCCCTATGTGGGGGTCATCCCCGGTTACGTCGAGTACCTGGCCAACGATGCCGAGATCGCGGCGGTGTTCAGCGTGCCCCTGGATTTTTTCCGCCAGGACCCGCGCGAGCACACCCATCGCATCGATTACCAGGGGCGTAGTTGGTATGTGCCCAGCTATCGGTTTGGTGAATACAAGATCTGGGGCCTGACGGCGATGATGATCGTCGAGTTGATCAACCTGCTCTATGACGATGTCGACATCTGCCTGAACCATCCGCCACAAAGCTTTATCAATACTTAAGCCATCGTTTGAATGGCAAGCCGTGAGGGAAGACCATGAAATACCGCCTGGGCGATGCCCGCGTCGAGACCCATCCACACAGTTGGGTGGCCCCCAATGCCACGCTGGTGGGCAAGGTCAAGCTGGAGGAGGGGGCCAATGTCTGGTTCAACGCGGTGTTGCGTGGCGACAACGAACTGATCCTGATCGGCAAGAACAGCAACGTGCAGGATGGCAGCGTCATGCACACCGACATGGGCTACCCGCTGACATTGGGCACCGGTGTGACGGTTGGGCATAACGCGATGCTGCATGGCTGCACCGTCGGCGACTACAGCCTGGTCGGTATCAATGCGGTGATCCTCAACGGCGCCAGGATCGGCCGGCACTGCATCATCGGCGCCAACTCGTTGATCGGCGAAGGCAAGGAAATTCCCGACGGTTCGCTGGTGATGGGCTCGCCCGGCAAGGTGGTGCGGGAATTGACCGAGCAGCAGAAGAAGATGCTTGAAGCCAGCGCCGCGCACTATGTGCATAACTCACAGCGCTATGCCCGTGATCTGGCCGAGCAGCCAGAATGAACCCGGTTGAACGTCCTGTCGCCTCACCCTGCGTGAGTATTTGTGCGTTGGATGACGACGATATCTGCACCGGTTGCCAGCGCAATGTTGACGAAATCACCCGTTGGAGCCGCATGGACAACGCCGAGCGCCGGGTAGTGCTGGGGCTATGCCATGAGCGGGCGAAGGCCAGTGGGATGTTGTGGATGATTCCGGGTAAATCCGGCGGCTGAAAGGGCGCTATCGCAGGCAAGCCAGCGCCCACATTGGAATGCATTTCAAAATGAGGGAGCAGGCTTGCCAGCGATGAAGCCCGGCCAGACGACATACTTCTAAATGTGCAGTACCCTGTGCCCCTTGCCCACAGGTCCCTCGCCCCATGCTCTTCCTGATTGCCTATATCAGCAGTGTCGTGCTGATTAACTTCGCCTTTTCCACCGCCCCGCACCTGGATGTCATCTGGTCCGCCTGGGGTGGCCTGGTCTTTATCCTGCGTGACATGGTGCAAACCCGCTTCGGCCACGGCGCGATCATCGCCATGCTGGCGGCATTGGTGCTGTCCTATATCACCTCCGATCCGTCCATCGCCCTGGCCAGCGCCACGGCGTTCGCGGTGTCCGAGTGCATCGACTGGCTGGTCTTCAGTATCACCAAGCGCCCGTTGCATGACCGTCTGTGGATCAGCTCGGCGCTGAGTATTCCCCTCGATACTTTTATCTTTTTCGGCCTGATCGGTGCGTTGACGCCGGCCGTGGTCGGCACTGCCCTGGCCTCGAAATTTGCCGGGGTCACTGTGGTGTGGCTGGCCATGGCCTGGCGTTTGCGTCGCCAGCGTGTCGCCAACTGAGGCCAAGGCGTGCCGTTCATGTAAAATGCCCGCCTTTCTCCCCCTGATCCGCTCCCCTGAGGACCTGAGATGACCCGAATCGGAACTCCATTGTCGCCAACCGCGACCCGCGTATTGATGTGTGGCTGCGGTGAGCTGGGCAAGGAAGTGGTAATCGAGCTGCAACGCCTGGGCGTTGAAGTGATTGCCGTGGATCGCTACGCGAACGCCCCGGCCATGCAGGTGGCGCATCGCAGCCATGTGATCAACATGCTCGACGGTGCGGCCCTGCGTGCGGTGATCGAGGCGGAAAAACCGCATTTCATCGTCCCGGAAATCGAAGCCATCGCCACCGGTACCCTGGTGGAACTGGAGGCTGAAGGCTTTACCGTGATCCCCACCGCCCGTGCGGCGCTGTTGACCATGAACCGTGAAGGCATCCGCCGCCTGGCCGCTGAAGAACTGGACTTGCCGACTTCGCCGTACCACTTCGCCGACACCGTGGAAGACTACCGCAAGGCTGTCGAAGATTTGGGCTTCCCTTGTGTGGTCAAGCCCGTGATGAGCTCGTCGGGCAAGGGCCAGAGCCTGTTGCGCAGTGCCGATGACGTGCAAAAAGCCTGGGACTACGCCCAGGAAGGCGGGCGTGCCGGCAAGGGCCGGGTGATTATCGAAGGGTTTATCGACTTCGACTACGAAATCACCCTGCTGACCGTGCGCCACGTCGGCGGCACCACCTTCTGTGCGCCCGTTGGCCACCGCCAGGAGAAGGGCGACTACCAGGAGTCCTGGCAGCCCCAGGCCATGAGCCCGGTGGCCCTGGCCGAATCCGAGCGCGTCGCCAAGGCCGTGACCGAGGCCCTGGGGGGGCGTGGCCTGTTCGGTGTCGAGCTGTTTATCAAGGGCGATCAGGTGTGGTTCAGCGAAGTCTCGCCGCGCCCCCACGACACCGGCCTGGTGACCTTGATTTCCCAGGACTTGTCGCAGTTTGCCCTGCATGCGCGGGCCATCCTGGGCTTGCCGATTCCGTTGATCCGTCAGTTCGGGCCTTCGGCATCGTCGGTGATCCTGGTGGAAGGGCAGTCGACCCAGACGGCATTCGCCAACCTCGGTGTTGCCTTGAGCGAACCGGACACAGCCCTGCGCCTTTTCGGCAAGCCAGAAGTGAATGGCCAGCGCCGCATGGGCGTGGCGTTGGCGCGGGATGAGTCGATCGAGGCTGCCCGGGCCAAGGCGACCCGTGCCTCTCAAGCAGTGGTTGTAGAGCTGTAAAAGCATCGCGGGCAAGCCCGCTCCCACATTTGGAATACATTTCCAATGTGGGAGCGGGCTTGCCCGCGATAGCGGTCTATCAGGCGACCTTGTTCAAGTCGTTATCCCGCGTCTCTTTCAGGCACAGCACCGCAATCAAGCTGAGCAACGCTGCCGCCGACACATACCCGCCGACATAGCTCAGCCCACCCATCGCCACCAGTTTGGTTGCGAAAAACGGTGCGGCCGAAGCACCGACGATCCCGCCCAGGTTATACGCCGCCGAGGCCCCGGTATAACGCACGCGCGTAGGGAACAATTCCGGCAGCAGCGCCCCCATCGGCGCAAATGTCACGCCCATCAGGAACAGTTCCAGGCACAGGAACAACGCTACCGCCCAGGTCGAGCCGTGGGTCAGCAAGGGCTCCATGGTGAACCCCGAAAGAATCGCCAGCACCGCACCGACGATCAGCACCGGCTTGCGCCCGTAACGGTCACTGGCCAGGGCGGCCAACGGGGTGGCCGCGCCCATGAACAGCACGGCAAAGCACAGCAGGGCGAGGAAGGTCTCGCGACTGTAGCCCAGGGTGCTGACGCCGTAGCTCAGGGAGAACGCCGTGGTGATATAGAACAGCGCATAGCACACCACCATCGCAGCCGCGCCGAGCAATACCTGCAGCCAATGCTGGCTGAACAGTTCCACCAGCGGCACTTTCACGGGTTTTTCCTTGGCCACGGCGTTGGCGAATACCGGGGTTTCGTGCAGTTTCAGCCGCGCATACAGGCCAACCATCACCAGCGCGGCGCTGAGCAGGAACGGAATGCGCCAGCCCCAGCTGCGAAATTGTTCATCGTCCAGGTTCATGGCCAGGATCAGAAACAGCCCATTGGCCGCCAAAAAGCCAATGGAAGGCCCCAGTTGCGGGAACATGCCGAACCAGGCGCGCTTGCCCTTGGGTGCGTTCTCGGTGGCCAGCAATGCGGCGCCGCCCCATTCCCCGCCCAGGCCCAGGCCTTGGCCGAAACGCAGCACACACAGCAGGATCGGGGCCCAGGCCCCGATGGTGTCGTAGCCGGGCAGCAGGCCGATCAACGTGGTGCACACCCCCATCAACAGCAGCGAGGCCACCAGCGTCGACTTGCGCCCGATCCGGTCACCGAAATGGCCGAACAATGCCGAGCCCAGTGGCCGGGCGATAAACGCGATACCGAAGGTCAGGAATGCCGCCAGCATCTGCGCGGTGCCGGAACTCTGCGGGAAGAACACCGGGCCGATCACCAGCGCGGCGGCCGTAGCGTAGATATAGAAGTCGTAGAACTCGATGGCGGTGCCGATGATGCTCGCGGTGGCGACGCGGCTGGTCGAGTTGGTCGGGGCGGCGGGAGCGGCCTCGTTATAGGTGGTGCTCATTGAGGTATCCCTGAGGGTCATTGCGCCTTTGGCGCGGATTATTATTGGTCTTGCACCCATGGATCAGGGCAGTGCGCGGAGTCGGCTCGGGATGGGAGCGAGTACCGGTCAGACACGATGCAGCGGTGCCTGGACACGCTCAGTGCGGATAGCACGCGGTCGGGCGGGGCTTGGGTAAGCCGGATCGATTATAGGAAGGGGGGCGCGGATACAACAAGAGCTGCTCCCACACGAGCCTGCTCTTACATTTAGGTGGCAATCGGATTTGAGCCGATATGCCAGATCAGCACCTTGCTGACCCTGTTGTCCTCGGTCTCGAGGATTTCCAGGCGATAACGACCGATCTTCAGGCAAACGGCGCAATCGGGAATGGTCTCCAGCGCTTCGGTCACCAGGCCATTGAGGGTCTTGGGGCCGTCGCTGGGCAGGTGCCAGCCCAGGCATTTGTTCAGTTCGCGAATGGACATCGCCCCATCAATCACATAGCGCCCGTCGGGTTGCGCCTGGATCAGTGGGTTATCCACACTCTGTTCGCTTTCGAATTCGCCGACGATTTCTTCCAGGATGTCCTCCAGGGTGACGATGCCCAGCACTTCGCCATACTCGTCCACCACCATGCCCAGGCGGCGTTGCTGCTTGTGGAAGTTCAGCAGTTGCAGTTGCAGAGGCGTGCTTTCCGGAACGAAGTACGGCTCATGGCAGGCGGCAAGCAGGGCGTCCTTGGTCAGGCTGGCGTCCGGCAGCAGGTGTTGGATCTGCCGGGTGTTGAGCACTGCCTCGACCTGGTTGATGTCGCTGTGGAACACCGGCAGCCGCGTGCGCTGGGAGGTGCGCAGGTGTTCGATGATGTCCTCGATGGGATCGTCGAGGTTGATGCCATCGACTTCGCTGCGCGGCACCAGGATGTCATTGACGGTGATGTTGTCCAGGGCATGGATGCCGGGCATGCCGGGTGCGCGGTCGTCGGTGTCGTCCGTGGCCTGCTCGTCGGGGTGATCGGGCTGTGGTTCGTCGCTTTTCTTGACGATCCCGGACTTGCGGGCGAAAGGGCGCAGCAACAGCAAGCTGATGCCATTGAGCAGCCAGGCCAGGGGGTAGAGGATTTTCAGCGGTATGCCCAGCAGCGTATTGCCAAACCCCAGCACCGCTTGCGGATAGCGGGTGGCCAGGGTGCGCGGAAGGTAGTCGGCCAGCACCAGCAGCAGTGCACTGGAGATCAACCAGCCAAGCCAGGGGCCATTTTCAGCCCAGGCGTAGATCGCCAGCAGGGTGCAGAGAATCACCACCACTGCGCGGCACAAGGTATTGCACAGGATCAGGCTGTTGCGCGGGAAGTTGAGGCGGGCGGCGGCCTTGTCACCCTGGCGCGTGCCGGGTCGCAAGGCCAGCAAATGGTGCTGGGCCGCTTCGATGGCGGTGAACAGCGCCGACCATAAGACCAGCAGGGCCACTACCGCGAGCATTGGCTCAAGGGGCAAATTGTCCATAATCGCTGCCCGTCAGATATGCAGGATGAATTCGCGAACCAGCTTGCTGCCAAAATACGCCAGCATCAGCAGGCAAAAACCGGCCAGGGTCCAGCGGATGGCCTTGTGCCCACGCCAGCCCAGGCGGTTACGGCCCCACAGCAGGACGCTGAACACCACCCAGGCCAGGCAGGCCAGCAGGGTCTTGTGCACCAGATGCTGGGCGAACAGGTTCTCGACGAACAGCCAGCCGGAAATCAGCGACAGCGACAGCAGCGTCCAGCCGGCCCAGAGGAAACCGAACAGCAGGCTTTCCATGGTCTGCAGCGGCGGGAAGTTCTTGATCAGCCCGGACGGGTGCTTGTGCTTGAGCTGGTGGTCCTGCAGCAGCAGCAGCAGGGCCTGGAACACCGCAATGGTGAACATGCCGTAGGCGAGGATCGACAACAGGATGTGCGCGAGGATGCCTGGCTCCTCATCGATTATCTGCACCGTGCCGGTGGGGGCGAATTGCGCCAGCAGCACCGTCAGCATTCCCAGGGGGAAGAGCAGCAACAGCAGGTTCTCCACCGGGATCCGTACGCAGGCCAGCAGCGTCAAGGCAATGACCGCGGCGGCAATCAGGCTGGCGGCGCTGAAAAAATCCAGGCCCAGGCCCACCGGCGTCATCAGGTGGGTGAACAGGCTGGCAGCGTGGGCCACCAGGGCGAGCACGCCGAGGCCGGCCAGCAGGCGTTTGTCCGCCCTGGCACGTTGGGCCAGGCGGGTGCCTTGATAGAGGGTCGCAGCGGCATACAAGAGTGCGGCGGCGAGGCTGGGTAGCAAACTGGGTGACAAAGGGAGCATAAATCCTGTTAGGCAAGCCCGAAAGCCGATGAGTTTGGCACACACCTGCGTTCCACGAAAGACCACCGGGCCAGACAGCGGGTGTGCATGGCGGCAGTCTTCGCTATAATCCGCGACCTGCCCACGCCGCAGGCTCGCCGAGCGCTGTTTTTAATAGCGATTTATCACAGCCTGGGCCGCCATTACCTCGGTCTACCAATGCATTTCGATGAATAGGGCCTGAAAGGATCGCGCATGTTTGAAAATCTGACTGACCGTCTCTCGCAGACGCTGCGCCATGTCACCGGCAAGGCCAAGCTGACCGAGGACAATATTAAAGACACCCTGCGCGAAGTGCGCATGGCGTTGCTGGAAGCCGACGTTGCCTTGCCTGTGGTCAAGGATTTCGTCAATTCGGTCAAGGAGCGTGCGGTCGGCACTGAAGTGTCCCGCAGCCTGACGCCGGGCCAGGCCTTTGTGAAGGTCGTCCAGGCTGAACTCGAAAGCCTGATGGGCGCGGCCAACGAAGACCTGAACCTCAGCGCCGTACCGCCGGCCGTTGTGCTGATGGCCGGTTTGCAGGGGGCGGGCAAGACCACCACCGCTGGCAAGCTGGCGCGCTTCCTTAAAGAGCGCAAGAAAAAATCCGTGATGGTGGTCTCGGCCGACGTATACCGTCCGGCCGCGATCAAGCAGCTGGAAATGCTCGCCGGTGAAATCGGCGTGACCTTCTTCCCGTCCGATCTGAGCCAGAAGCCGGTCGATATCGCCAACGCGGCTATTAAAGAAGCCAGGCTCAAGTTTATCGACGTGGTGATCGTCGATACCGCCGGTCGCCTGCACATCGATGAAGAGATGATGGGCGAGATCAAGGCGTTGCATGCCGCGATCAACCCGGTAGAAACGCTGTTTGTGGTCGACGCCATGACCGGCCAGGATGCGGCCAACACCGCCAAGGCCTTTGGTGATGCGCTGCCGCTGACCGGCGTGATCCTGACCAAGGTCGATGGTGATGCCCGTGGTGGTGCCGCATTGTCGGTGCGCGCAATCACCGGCAAGCCGATCAAGTTCATCGGCATGGGCGAGAAGACCGAAGCGCTCGAACCGTTCCACCCCGAGCGTATCGCCTCGCGCATCCTCGGCATGGGCGACGTGCTCAGCCTGATCGAGCAGGCCGAGCAGACTCTCGACAAGGACAAGGCCGACAAACTGGCCAAGAAGCTGAAGAAGGGCAAGGGCTTCGACCTCGAAGACTTCCGTGACCAGTTGCAACAGATGAAGAACATGGGCGGCCTCGGCGGCCTGATGGACAAGCTGCCGAACATCGGCGGTGTGAACCTGGCGCAAATGGGCAACGCCCAGGGCGCGGCAGAGAAACAGTTCAAGCAGATGGAAGCCATCATCAACTCCATGACTCCGGCCGAGCGCCGCGACCCTGAGCTGATCAGCGGTTCGCGCAAGCGTCGGATCGCCATGGGTTCCGGCACCCAGGTGCAGGACATCGGTCGCTTGATCAAGCAGCACAAGCAGATGCAGAAAATGATGAAGAAATTCTCGGCCAAAGGCGGCATGGCCAAAATGATGCGCGGCATGGGCGGTATGATGCCCGGCCGTGGCATGCCGAAGATGTAAAGAATTCGCGCAAGAGTTCGCTCTTGCGCAGGCCCGCAGGGATGTGGGATCTCCAGCAAACCCGCCGTTGGCGGGAGCTGACTCGCCGTTTTAATCGACGGCTCTATAGCAGATCTGAATGGTACGCGGTCAGGTGCCGGAAAAAGACATTTGCAAAAGTCCGGATATTCCTTAGAATATGCGGCCTTTCGGGCACCCATGCCCGCTGTGCATTTAGATTTGCAGCACCGACTACAGGAACGATGTTCACATGCTAACAATCCGTCTTGCCCTTGGCGGCTCCAAAAAGCGCCCGTTTTACCACTTGACCGTAACCGACAGCCGCAACCCGCGTGACGGTTCGCACAAGGAACAGGTTGGTTTCTTCAACCCTGTTGCTCGTGGTCAAGAAGTTCGTCTGTCCGTGAACCAAGAGCGCGTAGCCTACTGGCTGAGCGTTGGTGCACAGCCTTCCGAGCGTGTTGCCAAGTTGTTGAAGGACTCGGCTAAGGCCGCAGCCTGAGCAATATGAACGCGACGCCAGCCGTTGCTGATGATTTGATCGTTATCGGCAAGATTTATTCTGTTCATGGCGTTCGCGGCGAAGTGAAGGTGTATTCCTTTACTGATCCGACTGAAAACCTGTTGCAGTACAAGACCTGGACGCTCAAGCGCGAAGGGAGTGTGAAACAGGTCGAGCTGGTCAGTGGACGCGGGAGCGACAAGTTCCTGGTCGCAAAGCTCAAGGGTCTCGATGATCGTGAAGAAGCTCGTCTTCTGGCTGGTTATGAGATCTGCGTGCCGCGCAATCTGTTCCCTGAATTGACCGACGGCGAGTACTACTGGTACCAGCTGGAAGGTCTGAAGGTCATTGATCAACTCGGGCAATTGCTCGGGAAAATCGATCATCTTCTGGAAACCGGCGCCAATGATGTAATGGTGGTCAAGCCTTGCGCTGGCAGCCTGGATGATCGCGAACGCCTGTTGCCCTATACCGAGCAATGCGTGTTGGCTGTCGACCTGGCAGCGGGCGAGATGAAGGTGGAATGGGATGCGGACTTCTAAGCGTGGCTAATTTGCGCATTGAAGTGATCAGTTTGTTTCCCGAGATGTTTTCCGCCATCAGCGAGTACGGCATCACCAGTCGGGCGGTGAAACAGGGGCTGTTACAGCTCACCTGTTGGAACCCGCGAGACTACACGACGGATCGACATCACACTGTGGACGATCGCCCATTTGGCGGTGGCCCGGGCATGGTGATGAAGATCAAGCCCCTGGAAGACGCGTTGGTTCAGGCCAAGGCTGCAGCCGGGGAGAAGGCGAAGGTAATTTACCTGTCCCCTCAAGGCCGCCAGCTGAAACAGGCTGCGGTACGCGAACTGGCGAATGAGGCAAGCTTGATCCTGATTGCCGGTCGCTATGAAGGCATTGACGAGCGTTTTATTGAAGCTCATGTCGATGAAGAGTGGTCGATTGGGGACTATGTCCTGTCTGGCGGCGAGCTGCCGGCGATGGTCCTGATAGATGCGGTTACACGACTGCTGCCTGGAGCTTTAGGGCATGCGGACTCCGCGGAGGAAGATTCCTTCACGGATGGTTTGCTGGATTGCCCGCACTACACCCGACCGGAGGTGTATGCGGATCAGCGTGTTCCCGACGTATTGCTAAGTGGCAATCACGCACATATCCGGCGTTGGCGTTTACAGCAGTCCCTTGGTCGGACCTATGAACGACGCGCCGATCTTCTGGAAAGCCGCTCGCTTTCTGGAGAAGAGAAGAAGCTGCTCGAGGAATACATCCTCGGGCGGGACGATAGTTAACAACGTATCGATGGTAGATCCGACGATTTACCTTAGGAGCACAGCATGACTAACAAAATCATCCTTGCACTCGAAGCAGAGCAGATGACCAAAGAGATCCCTACCTTTGCCCCGGGCGACACCATTGTCGTTCAGGTGAAAGTGAAGGAAGGCGACCGTTCGCGTCTGCAAGCGTTCGAGGGCGTAGTAATCGCCAAGCGTAACCGTGGTGTGAACAGTGCTTTCACTGTTCGTAAAATCTCCAACGGTGTTGGCGTAGAGCGTACTTTCCAGACCTACAGCCCGCAAATCGACAGCATGGCCGTTAAGCGTCGCGGTGACGTACGTAAAGCCAAGCTGTACTACCTGCGTGACCTGTCCGGTAAAGCCGCTCGCATCAAGGAAAAACTGGCTTAAGTCCAGCTTCCCGATGCAGAAAAAAGCAGCCTACGGGCTGCTTTTTTGTGCCTGAAATTTGCCCATCGCCCGGAACCCGTTCATGACCACCCGCCTCGAAGAAATCCAGCGCCGCACCGACCTGTCCGTGACCCATGTGACCAAGGCTGTATTCCCGCCGACCACCAACCACCACAACACGTTGTTTGGCGGCACCGCCCTGGCCTGGATGGATGAAGTGTCATTCATTACCGCCACACGTTTTTGCCGCTTGCCGCTGGTGACGGTTTCTACTGATCGTATCGACTTTAATCATGCGATTCCGGCGGGCTCAATCGTCGAGTTGATTGGCCGAGTGATCAAGGTCGGCAACACCAGCCTCAAGGTGGAGGTGGAAGTATTTGTCGAAAGCATGAGTGCCGACGGCCGCGAGAAGGCGATCCAGGGTGTGTTCAGTTTTGTCGCGATTGATGCCGATAAGCGACCGGTACCGGTACTGCCTGGATTTGCGGATTGATCCCTGTCCTGTAGGAGCCGGCTTGCCGGCGATGGGGCCCTTAGCAACAGCGCCGTGCGTGAAATCGCTATCGCCGGCAAGCCGGCTCCTGCACAAAGCGCGGCTGCGCTAGGATCTACCTATTCTTTTCTCTGTTCGAGCCCCCATGCCCGCCATTGACCACCCCCTGATCGACCGCTTTCTCGACGCCCTCTGGCTGGAAAAAGGCCTGTCGGACAACACGCGCCAGTCCTACCGCAGCGACTTGGCCCTGTTCAATGGCTGGCTGCTGGAGAAGAACCTCGAGCTGAGCCACGCCGGACGCGAGCTGATCCTCGATCACCTGGCCTGGCGCCTGGAGCAAAACTACAAGCCGCGCTCCACCGCACGATTCCTCTCGGGAGTGCGTGGGTTTTATCGCTATTTGCTGCGGGAAAAACTGATTGCTGTCGACCCGACCCTGCAAGTCGACATGCCGCAACTCGGCAGGCCTCTGCCCAAGTCCCTGTCGGAAGCTGATGTCGAAGCCCTGCTGGCCGCGCCTGACCTAAGTGAAGCCATCGGCCAGCGGGACCGCGCCATGCTTGAGGTGTTGTATGCCTGTGGCCTGCGTGTCACCGAGTTGATCAGCCTGACCCTGGAGCAGGTCAACCTGCGCCAGGGTGTATTGCGGGTAATGGGCAAAGGCAGCAAGGAGCGCCTGGTGCCCATGGGGGAGGAGGCGATTGTGTGGGTTGAGCGTTACATGCGCGATGCCCGCAGTGAGCTGCTTGGCGGGCGGCCCAGCGACGTGTTGTTTCCCAGCCTGCGCGGTGAACAGATGACCCGCCAGACCTTCTGGCATCGCATCAAGCACCAGGCCAGGGTGGCCGGGATCGGCAGGTCGCTGTCCCCCCACACCCTGCGCCATGCATTTGCCACCCATCTGCTCAACCATGGCGCGGATTTGCGGGTGGTGCAGATGTTGCTGGGCCATAGCGATCTGTCCACTACACAGATTTACACCCATGTAGCGCGTGCAAGGTTGCAAGAGCTGCATGCCAAACATCACCCAAGGGGTTGATAGGCCCCAAATGGGCTGCCGGCGTCTGCCCTGGCGCCCATTTGTGGTAGGCTTTGCCGGTTTGCAAAGGGGACGGTCCCGAGCCGTGTTTTCAGATCGGCGCCCTGGCCTTCGTCCCTGCATCTGCCTTCAGGAGTTCCCATGCGCTTGACCCAGATTTTTGCCGCCGCAGCCATTGCGTTGGTCTCAACCTTTGCCGTCGCCGATGACGCCGCCGAGAAGACAATCCGTAAGAGTCTGGAAAGCCTCCAACTCGAAACCCCGGTCGAAAGCATCAGCGCCAGCCCCATGGCCGGCCTGTATGAAGTCAAGCTCAAGGGCAGCCGCGTGTTGTACGCCAGTGCCGACGGCCAGTACATCGTCCAGGGCTATCTGTTCCAATTGAAAGACGGCAAGCCGGTCAACCTCACCGAGAAGGCCGAGCGTTTGGGCGTGTCCAAGTTGATCAATGCCATTCCGGTTGCCGAAACCGTGGTGTACCCGGCCATTGGCGAGACCAAGACCCACATCACCGTGTTCACCGATACCACCTGCCCGTACTGCCACAAGCTGCACGCCGAAGTGCCTGAGTTGAACAAAATGGGCGTCGAAGTGCGCTACGTTGCGTTCCCGCGCCAGGGCCTGGGGTCGCCGGGCGACAAGCAGTTGCAAGCGGTGTGGTGCTCGGCTGACAAAAAGGGCGCCATGGACAAGATGGTCGACGGCAAGGACATCAAGGCTGCCGCCTGCGCCAACCCGGTTTCCAAGCAGTTCGCCCTGGGCCAGTCGATTGGCGTGAACGGTACGCCGGCCATCGTTTTGGCTGACGGCCAGGTCATTCCGGGCTACCAGCCTGCACCACAAATCGCCAAACTGGCGCTGGGTGCCAAATAAACAGTATCGTCGAGCCTTTGACGGTCAGACCCGCCGAAATCTCGACGGGTCATCAATAGCGAGCCGCAGTCGTGCGGCTGTTTTTCACGGCCGACCTTGAGTCGGCCGTTTCATGGGGAGTTCTTCAGTGAAACCGGTCAAAGTAGGCATCTGTGGGTTAGGGACCGTCGGTGGCGGCACCTTGAACGTACTTCAGCGTAATGCCGAGGAAATTTCCCGCCGTGCAGGGCGTGGGATTGAAGTGGCACAAATTGCCATGCGTACGCCAAAGCCTCAGTACCAAACGACCGGTATTGCGATTACCCACGATGTCTTCGACGTGGCCACCAACCCTGAAATCGATATCGTCATCGAACTGGTCGGCGGTTATACCGTCGCCCGCGAGCTGGTGCTCAAGGCCATCGAAAACGGCAAGCACGTCGTTACCGCCAACAAGGCCCTGATTGCCGTGCACGGCAACGAAATCTTCGCCAAGGCCCGCGAGAAGGGCGTGATCGTGGCGTTCGAAGCAGCGGTGGCCGGCGGTATCCCGGTGATCAAGGCGATCCGTGAAGGCCTGTCGGCCAACCGCATCAACTGGGTGGCCGGCATCATCAACGGCACCGGTAACTTCATCCTTACCGAAATGCGCGAGAAGGGCCGTACCTTCGAAGACGTGCTGGCCGAAGCCCAGGCCCTGGGCTACGCCGAGGCCGATCCGACCTTTGACGTCGAAGGCATCGACGCGGCGCACAAGCTGACCATCCTGGCATCCATCGCCTTTGGTATCCCGCTGCAGTTCGACAAGGCCTACACCGAAGGCATCACCCAGCTGACCACCGCCGATGTGAACTACGCCGAAGCCCTGGGCTATCGCATCAAGCACCTGGGCGTGGCGCGCAGCACCGCTGCCGGTATCGAATTGCGCGTACACCCGACGCTGATCCCGGCCGACCGCCTGATCGCCAACGTCAATGGCGTGATGAACGCGGTGATGGTCAACGGTGACGCCGCCGGCTCCACTCTGTTCTACGGGGCCGGTGCCGGCATGGAACCGACCGCTTCGTCGGTGATCGCCGACCTGGTGGACGTGGTCCGCGCCATGACCAGCGACCCGGAAAACCGCGTACCGCACCTGGCCTTCCAGCCGGATTCGCTGTCGGCGCACCCGATCCTGCCGATCGAAGCCTGCGAAAGTTCCTACTACCTGCGGATCCAGGCCAAGGACCATCCGGGCGTCCTGGCCCAGGTGGCCAGCATCCTCTCGGAGCGGGGCATCAACATTGAGTCGATCATGCAGAAGGAAGTCGAAGAACACGACGGCCTGGTGCCAATGATCCTGCTGACCCACCGCGTGCTGGAACAGCACATGAACGATGCCATCGCCGCACTGCAAGCCCTGCAAGGCGTGGTCGGGCCGGTGGTGCGGATCCGCGTCGAACACCTGAACTAACGATAGATTGCAGAGGCCCCGCAGGTTCGGCGGCCTCTGTCCAAGAATGTTGTAGAGGAGCCAGTCATGCGTTACATCAGCACCCGCGGCCAGGCACCGGCCCTGAATTTCGAAGACGTCCTGCTTGCAGGCCTCGCCACTGATGGCGGCCTGTACGTGCCGGAAAACCTGCCACGTTTCACCCAGGAAGAAATCGCCTCCTGGGCCGGCCTGCCGTACCACGAGCTGGCGTTCCGGGTCATGCGCCCGTTCGTCGCCGGCAGTATTCCCGATGCCGACTTCAAGAAAATCCTCGAAGAAACCTACGGCGTGTTCTCCCACAACGCCATCGCCCCGTTGCGCCAACTGAATGGTAACGAGTGGGTGCTGGAGCTGTTCCACGGCCCGACCCTGGCGTTCAAGGATTTCGCCCTGCAACTGCTCGGCCGCCTGCTGGACTACGTGCTGGAGAAACGCGGCGAGCGCGTGGTGATCATCGGTGCCACCTCTGGTGATACCGGCTCGGCGGCCATCGAAGGCTGCAAACACTGCGAAAACGTCGATATCTTCATCCTGCACCCGCACAATCGGGTGTCGGAAGTGCAGCGCCGGCAGATGACCACCCTCTTTGGCCAGAACATCCATAACATCGCGGTCGAAGGCAACTTCGACGACTGCCAGGAAATGGTCAAGGCCAGCTTCGCCGACCAGAGCTTTCTCAAGGGCACGCGCCTGGTGGCGGTGAACTCGATCAACTGGGCGCGGATCATGGCCCAGATCGTCTACTACTTCCACGCCTCGCTGCAGTTGGGCGGGCCGGCGCGCTCGGTGTCGTTCTCGGTGCCGACCGGCAACTTCGGCGATATCTTCGCCGGTTACCTGGCGCGCAACATGGGCCTGCCGATCAACCAGTTGATCGTCGCCACCAACCGCAACGACATCCTGCACCGCTTCATGAGCGGCAACCAGTACGTCAAGGAAACCCTGCACGCCACGCTGTCGCCGTCGATGGACATCATGGTCTCGTCGAACTTCGAACGCCTGCTGTTTGACATGCACGGTCGCAATGGCGCAGCCCTGGCCGGTCTGATGGACAGCTTCAAACAAGGCGGCTTCAGCGTCGAACAGGATCGCTGGACCGAAACCCGCAAGTTGTTCGATTCCCTGGCCGTGGACGATGCCCAGACCTGCGAGACCATCGCCGAAGTCTATGCCCAGACCGGCGAGTTGCTGGACCCGCACACTGCCATTGGCGTCAAGGCCGCGCGTGAATGCCGGCGCAGCCTGGATATCCCGATGGTCATCCTCGGCACCGCGCACCCGGTGAAATTCCCTGAGGCGGTGCAGAAGGCCGGTGTTGGCAAGGGCTTGGAGTTGCCGCCGCACCTGGCGGACTTGTTTGAGCGCGAAGAGCGCTGCACCGTGTTGCCCAATGACCTGAAGGCCATCCAGGGGTTTGTCAGCCAGCATGGCAATCGTGGAAAGCCGCTCTGAGTTCTGAGGGGCTGCACGATTAAGCAAAACGGCGCTTGTCCAGAAATGGTGAAGCGCCGTTTTTCTTGGAGGGCACCCTATCCCTTGTAGGTGCTGGCTTGCCAGCGCCTACAAGGGGGCGCAGCTTCGCGCCACCGAGCCAAAAATAACCCACAAGGAAACCCTCACGGTGTGGTTCACGACCCGATGGCACCAGTGCCTGCTGAGCGCGCTGCTGCTTGGCCACCTGCCTGCAAGCCTGGCCGCCGTCAGCCTGCCGTTCAACCTGGTGCCAGCGTTTATCACCCTGGCTCCCATGACCCTGGTGCCGGCGGAGCGGCAGTGGTTGGCACAGCACCGCACCTTGAAAGTGGGGATTTCCATCGATGATTACCAGCCAATCGATATCACCCGCGATCGCAATCGCTACCAGGGCATCAGTGCCGACTACTTGAGCCTGGTGGGCGCGCGGCTCGGCGTGCCGATGCAGGTGATGGGTTTTGCCGAACGGGCCCAGGCCGTGGAGGCGTTGCGCGCCGGCAACATCGATATCCTCACCAGTGCCAATGGCTACGAACGGGATGTGCCCGGCCTGGCCTTTACCGCCGACTACATGCCCGACCGTTCGGTGGTGGTTGTGCGCGGTGATGACGCCATGCAGAACGACGCGCTCCCCGACAAGAAGGTGGTGCTGCTCGATGGCTACGCCAACGTCAAGAACGTGCATGCAGCCTACCCGCAGAGCCACATCATGCTGGCCCCCAACCTCTACAGTGGCCTGGAGGCCCTGGAGCAGGGGGATGTGGATGCGTTTATCGGCAATGAAGTGATCGTGCGTGCCTACAAGTCCCTGCGTCCTTACCTGAACATGCAGATCAAGGAGCAAAGCCGCCTGGCGCCGATTGGCTTTGCCTTCGCCACGCGCCAGGCCGACCCCCTGCTGGGCACGATGATGGAGCGTGCGTTGCAAAGCATCGATGATTCGGTACACCGTGAGATCCTGGCCCGCTGGACGACTGGCCTTGGGGTGGACGTTGCGGGCGAGCGTATCCCCTTGTCGGCCGCCGAGCAGGCCTGGGTGTTGCAGCATTCCCATGTCGTGGTGGCGTCCCAGCAATACTCGCCCTATGTCTTCAAGGACAAGGACGGCCGGTGGGTGGGGCTCAATGTCGATCTGCTCAACCGCCTCTCGCGCATGACCGGTTTGCAGTTCGTCATGGAGGAAGTGTTTTCCACCGCGCAGACCCTGGCGCTCCTGGAAAAGGGCGGAGCGGATATGAGCACCACCCTGGTGGAAAACACCGAGCGCCGGCGGTTTCTCGATTTCAGCCATGGGTTTGGCGGCGCAGGCTGGGTGTTTGTCGAACGTATCGGGGCACCGCCAGTGACCAGCCTGAGCCAACTGTCAGGCGAGGTCCTGGCGCTGCCAGAACGGCATGTGCTGCAGGCCTATATCCGTCGCGAATACCCTGGAGTCCGCCTGCGACTGGTGGCTGACTACACCGAGGCTCGGGCCCTGGTGGCCCGGGGAGACGCAGTCGCGACCATCCAGAGCGAAGTGGAACTGCAGAGTTACCCGGCCGATGAGTTGCGGGCCGGGCGCAGTGTCGATGGCAAGTGGTCCACTGACAGTCTGTCGGTACGCAAGGACCATCCCGAGTTGCTGAGTATTTTGAACAAGGCCCTGGAAGCGATGCCGGTCGCCGAATTGAGTGCCCTGCGCCTGCGCTGGATGGGCGCGGTGGCGGTTCCGGTGCCGGCCTGGCAGCGTGTACCGCCGTGGGCCTATTGGACGGTCGGCACGGCCTTGCTGTTTGTGCTGGTGTCGCTGGCCTGGAACAACCGGCTCAAGCGCCAGATTCGCCAGCGGGTCGAGGCCGAGCGGCGGCTCAATGATCAACTGGCGTTCAAGCGGGCCTTGCTCGACGGTATCCCCAACCCGGTGTTTGTGCGCGACCTTGCGGGGCGCTTGGTCACCTGCAACAAAAGCTATGAACAACAGATGGCCACCCGGCTTGAGCGGATTCGCGGCCTGACCTTGCCGGAGAGTGGAATACTGCCTGCCGCCACCGCTTTGCGCCTGCATGCGGGGCATATGGAACAACTGGCCACGCAGCAGTCGGTGTTTATCGACCGCCAACTGGAATTCAATGGCGGCATCGCCCATGTCTATCAATGGACCGTGCCGTTTTATGATGCCCAGAACCAGTTGCAGGGGTTGCTCGGTGGCTGGGTCGATATCAACGCGCGCAAGGTCCTGGAAACCCAATTGATGGACGCCCGTCGTGCTGCCGATGAAGCGAATTTCGCCAAGAGCGCCTTTGTGTCGAACCTCAGCCATGAGATTCGTACACCGATGACGGCGATCATCGGCTTGCTGGAACTGGAGCAGGAGCGTGCGCTGGCCCTGGGCGCGCCGGTCTCCGAGGCGCTGCAGGTGGCCCACCGTTCGGCACGGGAGCTGATTGCCTTGATGGGCGATAGCCTGGACCTGGCGAAGATCGAAGCCGGCCACCTGCAACTGGCGCCCCAGACCACCGACTTGAAAGGTTTCTTCGAGGGTATCCAGCGCCTGTTTGAAGCCACCGCGCAAAAAAAGGGCTTGCACCTGACCCTGGCTTTCGACCCACAGGCCCAGGGCTTTTACTGGTTCGACCCACTGCGCCTGCGCCAGGTCATGCATAACCTTCTGGGCAATGCGCTCAAGTTCACGGCGCACGGAGAAGTGCGCCTGCGTGTCGCCTGCCAGATGGACGCAGAGGGGCATGAATACCTGCACTTGTGCGTGGAAGACACAGGCCCAGGTATCAGCGTCGACCAACAGGCGCGGGTGTTCAGGCCGTTTATCCAGGGCAGTCCGCTGACAGCCGCCGAACATGGCGGCACCGGGTTGGGCTTGAGTATCTGCCAGCAACTGGTGGACTTGATGGGGGGGCAAATCACCCTGCACAGCGTTTTGGGCGAGGGCACCACGGTGTGCATCGACCTGCGCCTGGACCGGGTCGGCAGTGACGATCTGCCCGCGCCCGCCGTGGCCATGCCTTTACTGACGGGGGCCCGGGCGCTGTCGGTACTGATTGTCGACGACCTGCCGGCCAACCGTCTGGTGCTGGCCCAGCAGTTGCAATTCCTCGGGCATCAGGTGGTAGCCCTCAATAGTGCCGAGGTGGCGTTGCAGCGCTGGCGCAGCGAGGCGTTCGACGTTCTGGTGACCGACTGTCATATGCCGGGCATGTCCGGTTATGCCCTGGCCGAGGCCATTCGCCAGATTGAGGCTCAGGAGCAGCGTCCGCGTTGCGCGGTGGTCGGCTGCACCGCCGATGCCCAGGAAGGCCAGGAACAACGCAGTCAGGTGGCAGGCATGGATCTGCTGCTGGTCAAGCCGGTAACGTTGGAGCAATGGACCCAGGTGCTGGCCCGGGTCACGGCCGAGCCGGCCTTCGACCTGCAGGCCCTGCGCAAGATGACCCAGGCCGACGGACCGGTCCTGCAAAGCATGTTGCAGGAACTGGCGAATAACCTGGAGCATGAGCATCGCCTCTTGGGCAGCGCCGTGGCCGAACAGGACCGGGTGCAGTTGCGGGCCAGCCTGCATCGCCTCAAGGGGATTTGTTGCCTGGTGGACGCGCTGCCATTGGCCAGGGCCTGTATCGCGCTTGAGACCAGCGCGCGGGAGCATCGGGCCGATGAACTAGCGCAGCGCTGGCAAACAGTGTCTGGGGCCATGGGGGAGTTGCAGGCGCAAATCCGGCCTTATCTGCAGGTACAAGAATAGGACGCGTCCTATGGGGTCTTGCCCGGGTTTTGGCTAATGTGAGCGATCTTGCACGTAGCCCCAGAGTTTTCCATGCGCTCACTCAAAGTCCTGATCCTCGAAGACCACCCGTTCCAGCTGATGGCCCTGCACCAGATGCTCAATGCCAACGGCGTGTTCAACGTACTCACGGCCGATAGCGTCGAGGTCGCCCGCCAGTCGCTGGCAAGCAAGGGCCCTGTGGATATCGCCATCTGCGACTTGTACCTGGAACACGGCGACTCGCTGGGGCTGATCCGCGAAATGGCCGAGCACGGGCAGGCCCAGGTACTGGTCCTGCTGAGCGACGCCGATCCCGATGTGTTGGACGGTGTGGCGAGCATGGCGCGCCAGGCGGGGCTCAACGTGCTGGGGTGCATGCCCAAGCCGGCGTCCGCCACCGCCATCGGGCAAATGCTCGACGCTTGCCGGCAACGCTTGCGCCCGAGCCCGCAGGCCTTGTCCTGGGAACGTGTGCATCAGATGCTGGGGGTCAGTGAGTTCACGGTGCAGCCACTGTGCACCGAGGTCGGCGAGGCCGCTATCGAGCGTTACGCCAGCGTCTGTTACCAGCCCATCGTCAGCCAGACCGGTGATCTGCAAGGTGTGGAGGCGTTGGCCCGCTGGCAAGACCCGCAGCAGGGGCAGTTGATGCCCAGCGAGTTCCTGCCGCTGCTGGAGTTGGCGGGGCTGGAGCAGGCCTTTACCTGGTACGTGTTGGAACAGGTGTTGCGTCTTTGTGCCCAGGTGACCCGGGATACGGGCCGGGAACTGCCGGTATCGGTGAACATTCCCGGGCGGGTGCTGGAGCAGGAGCACTTCGCGCTGAGCCTGCAAGGCTTGCTGCAGCGCTTTGCGGTACCTGCGCACAACCTGACCCTGGAATTGGTGGAAACTTCGCGCCTGAAGACCGACAGCACCCATGTCACCGGTTTGCTGCGCCTGCGGATGATTGGTTGCAAGCTGTCGATTGGCGATTTCGGCATCGGCGGCACCAGCCTGCAACGTTTGCTGGAACTGCCGTTCACCGAGTTGAAGATTCCCCCGGCGTTTGCCAGCGGCATGGCGGGTGACGAGCGCAAGTGTGCGGTGGTCGCGGGGGCCATGAGCATGGCCCGGCACCTGGGTGTCAGCGTGGTCGTGACCGGGATTGAAACCCTCGCCGACCGTGATGCGGTGCGTGCGCTGGGGCCGGCCTGGCTGCAGGGGTGCCTGATCGCCCATCCGATGAGTGCCCAGGTGTTGCAACACTGGCTGGCGCGATCTGCGGCAATTGCCCTGTAGGAACCGGCCTGCACGACTTGTAGGCGCTGGCTTGCCAGCGATGGCGGTCGAATGGGCGATGCAAGACTCCGCCGGCGCCTACAAAACCTAGGCCAGCCCGTGTTCCTGCACATAGATGAACAACGCCGCATCGCTGATCAGCCCCAGCTTGCGCATGGCACTGACTTTCTGTGCGCTGACCGTCTGCTTGCTGCGATTGAGGTGCGCGGCAATCTCGCCCACCGTCTTGCCGCTCGCCAGCAGGCGGATCACTTCCAGTTCCCGGGGGGACAACTGGTGCTGCGAGTGCAGGCGATCAGCGCCCACGGCACCGGCCAGGGCCAGCGCCTGTTCAATGGTGCGGGCCACATAGGGCCGCTGCTGGCGCACCTGGTCGATGGCATCGGGCAATTCATCGGCCAGGCTGGCCTTGCTCAACAGGCCCATGACCCCCAGTTCGAGGATCGAGTGAAACAGGCCGGCGTTATTGAGCATGGTCACCACCACGATGGGCAGGTGCGGGTAATGCCGGCGCAGGTGTTCGATCAGGCGCAGGCCGTCGGCCTGGGGTTCGGCGGGCATCATGAAATCGGTGACCAGTACATCGCAGGGGCAGTGTTGCAGCAGGGCGGCAAGGGCCTGGGGCGAGTTGGCCTCACCGACGATGCGCACCTGCTCGTCGCGTTCCAGCACCGCACGCAAACCGATCAGGAAAATCGGATGATCGTCGGCGATGATAATGCGCAAGGTCTGTTCAGACGCGTCTCTCACGGTGTACTCCGGCAATAATCGAGAGATTCTAGCCTGTCGGCGGCTGTTTTCTCTCTGTCATCTTTGCCATGCATGCTCGATTGGCTCAGCTCAAAGGCGAACTTTGTGCGTTGGACGGTGGTCATTTACCTGTAGGAGCGAGCTTGCTCGCGAAAAACGTCAACGATAATGCAAGCGTTCTGAATACCTGCGGCGCCCTCAGGTTTTTCGCGAGCAAGCTCGCTCCTACAGTGGGTCTTTTGTTTTCTCTGATTGAGTGGTGATCGAGATGGAAAGTATCAGCCTATTGCTCGGCGAAGCGCTGAGCCCTTATCAGGTCACGCTGACTACCTCGGGTTTACACGGCGAGTGCCTGGTGACGGTGAAGAGCCCGACGGGCGCTATCGTGGTCGAACGCGAAGTGGATCGCGCACAACTGACCGACAAGCGCGCCCTGGTGGATGTGGTGGACTGCCTGCACCGCGACCTGAAAATCGCCGAAGGGCGCCTGGAACCCTCGGTGATCGCGGCCTTGCGCAACGCCGCCCAGACGCGTATCACCGCCCAGGCATGAAGAAACTTTTATCTTTGGAACCTTCCTACAGGAGGGTGAGTCAGACGTTGTAACAACAAGATCAAGCATTGTGCTCCGGTGCTTGTCGCTTGTTGTACTGGTCTTTGTAGGCCACGTTTAACCCCGAGTTGTCTCCCCACTGCTCGGGGTTTCTTTTTGCCCGGGATTTATCAAGGCTGCGGTGTTTCGCTGAAAAACCTCGGGTTGTCCTTGAGGTATTGCTTGCGCATCATCGGGTCCAATCCGTTGGCGTAGGACTGAAGCAACGATTGCTGTGGAATATTCTTCAACTCGCGGTTGATATGGCTGATGGCCTGGCGCCCCAACGGGGTGTCCGAGCAGCCGATATGGATCCGCTGATAACGCGGCATGCCCTTGATCGGATAGAACACGAGGTCCTGGGGATCAATGCCCTGTTGTGCGGCCTGGTAGCGGATTTCCGTCCAGTATCCCAGCACGGCTTCCAACCGCCCCAGACGCTGCATCTGTAACAGGCTGCCCAGGGCATCGTTGCCATAGTGGGGCGCTACCTTGAGCGGCGTGGCGTGGCTCAATTGCTCATCGGTGGCGGAGCCGTAGCTGCGCTCGGCAATCACCCCAAGGCGCGTCTGTTGCCCATCGAGAAACTTCGCCAGATCGAAGGTGCCCTCAACCACATAGGATGCCATGAGAGCCTGCTGGCTGCGGCGAATGGCAATGCCATTGCTCAGCACGGCGAACGCCTGCGTAGAAAAGACAATGGTTTTGGCCCGTGCCGGCGTCCACACCAACGATGGATCACAGGTGAAGGAGGGCGCCTGGAGCATTTGCATGCTGCGGGCGCGGTTGAGGTGCAGGATCTGGTGGGAGTACTGCGGCAGGCGCTCGATCAATAGCACCAGCAACGTGTCCACGCTGCCCCGGCCCTTTTGCGGGCCCTCGAAAACAGTCATTGGCGGCAAGTCCCGTACTACCCAGGTCAGGGTGTCCTGAGCCTGGCCCGATAGCGGCCAGACCCCGGGCAGCAGGGCAACGAGCCATAAACCACGCAGTGTCCTGATCAAACGGTGGGCCATTATCTTGAGCATGCTCCAGGCTGCATCAGATTGCGCCCTCCTTGCGCAGACGGGCCACGGCGGTACTGTCATAACCCAGGGATTGAAGGATCACGCCATTGTGTTCGCCCAACTGCGGCCCGACCCACTCGCAACTGCCCGGCGTGTCGGAGAGTTTGGGGACGATGCCGGGCATCTGGAAATCCTTGCCGTCAGGCAACTGTGCCTTGAGGAACATTTCCCGGGCCAGGTATTGCGGGTCGCCAAGCATATCCTCGGCGCTGTAGATCCGGCTGGCAGGCACCTGGGCCTGGTTCAACTGCTCCACCACCTGCTCCAGTGGCAAACGGTTGACCCAGCGGTCGATCACGCCGTACAGCTCGTCGCGCCGGCTATCGCGGCCATCGTTGCTGGCCAGTTGTGGGTCATTGGCCAGGTCCTCACGGCCGATGATCAGCATGAAGCGCTTGAAAATCGCATCGCCATTGGCGCCGATCTGCACATGCTTGCCATCGGCGGTGGTATGGATCGAGGACGGGGTAATGCCCGGCATGATGTTGCCGGTGCGCTCACGGATAAACCCGAATACATCGAACTCGGGGACCATGCTTTCCATCATCGCGAAGATCGCTTCATAGAGCGCCACATCCACCACTTGGCCGAGGCCCCCGTTGACCTCGCGATGGCGCAAGGCCATAAGCGCGCCAATCACCGCCCACAGCGCGGCGATGGAGTCGCCAATGGAAATCCCGGTGCGCACCGGCGGGCGGTCCTCGAAACCGGTGATGTAGCGCAGGCCCCCCATGGACTCACCGACCGCACCGAAGCCCGGTTGATCCTTCATCGGCCCTGTCTGGCCAAAGCCCGAGAGCCGGACCATCACCAGCTTGGGGTTCAGGGTGTGCAGGGTGTCCCAGTCCAGGCCGAGTTTTTCGAGGACGCCGGGGCGGAAGTTCTCGATCAGGATGTCGGCATCTGCCAGCAACTGCTTGAGGATCGCCAGGCCGTCGGGGTGCTTGAGGTTGAGGGTCAGGGACTTTTTATTGCGTGCCTGTACAAACCACCACAGCGACGTGCCTTCATACAGTTTGCGCCATTTGCGCAGCGGGTCGCCGCCGTCGGGGGATTCGACCTTGATCACTTCGGCCCCGAACTCGGCGCAGATACGCGAAGCGAACGGGCCGGCGATCAGGGTGCCCAGTTCGATGACTTTCAGGCCGGCAAGCGGTTTGGCGGTAAACGACATGAGGATCCTTACAAGCGCAGGGCAGGTGTGTATTGCCTTTTAACATAGGCGAGTGGTGCAGGGATAAGGATGATGCAGCGCAGGATTCGTTGAATGGCCTCGCCATCGGTTAGACTGGCCGCCTTTCCCTGTCTCTAGAAGTCCGTTCATGGCCCAGCCGTCCACGACCTACAAGTTTGAACTCAACCTGACCGACCTCGATCGTTCGGTGTACGAGAACGTCAAGCAAACCATCGCCCGCCACCCCTCGGAAACCGAAGAGCGCATGACCGTGCGTTTGCTGGCCTACGCCCTTTGGTACAACGAGCAGTTGTCGTTTGGTCGTGGACTGTCAGATGTAGACGAACCAGCCCTGTGGGAAAAAAGCCTGGATGATCGGGTCCTGCACTGGATCGAAGTCGGTCAGCCCGATGCCGACCGCCTGACCTGGTGTTCGCGTCGCACCGAACGTACCAGCCTGCTGGCCTACGGCAGCCTGCGGGTGTGGGAAGGCAAGGTGGTGCCGGTGGCCAACAACCTGAAAAACGTGCATATCGCCGCCGTGCCCCAGGAAGTCCTGGAAACCCTGGCCAAGGACATGCCACGGGTGATCAAGTGGGATGTGATGATCAGCGAAGGCACGCTCTTCGTCACCGATGATCGCGGCCAGCACGAAGTGCAACTGCAGTGGCTGGTTGGCGAGCGCGGCTGATGATGTAGAGCCGGGCTCGTGTGGGAGCGGGCAAGCCCGCTCCCACATTTGATGTTCATCGTTCCTTGTAGTGTTTTTTAACCGTTGTATTGCACAGAAGCCCCCGTCACCCCATGCGTATCGATCCCCGCCCATTGCCCGCTGTCCTGCCGTTCCTCGGTGAATTGCCACCGTTGCTGACCCGTCTCTACGCCGCCCGTGGCGTGACCTCGCAGGATGAGCTGGACAAAAGCCTGGCGCGGCTGATTCCGTATCAGCAGCTCAAAGGGATCGATGCCGCCGTGGACTTGCTGGTGACGGCCCTGGAGCAGCGCCAGCGCATCCTGATCGTCGGCGACTTCGACGCTGATGGCGCCACCGCCAGCACCGTGGGCACCCTCGGCCTGCGCTTGCTCGGGGCGGCCCATGTCGATTACCTGGTGCCCAACCGCTTCGAGTACGGCTACGGCCTGACCCCGGAAATCGTTGCCGTGGCCTTGCAGCGCGAGCCGCAGTTGCTGATCACCGTGGACAACGGCATATCCAGTGTCGAAGGCGTGGCGGCGGCGAAGGCCGCAGGCCTCAAGGTACTGGTCACCGACCATCACTTGCCCGGCGATGAACTGCCGGCGGCCGATGCCATTGTCAACCCGAACCAACCCGGCTGCGGCTTCCCCAGCAAGGCCCTGGCGGGCGTGGGGGTAATCTTCTACGTGTTGATGGCCTTGCGTGCGCGCTTGCGCAGCCTGGGCTGGTACGACAAGCAGCCGCAGCCGAATATCGGCGAGTTGCTCGACCTGGTGGCCCTGGGCAGTGTGGCCGACGTGGTGCCGCTGGATGCCAACAACCGCATCCTGGTCTACCAGGGCCTGGAGCGGATTCGCGCCGGGCGTGCGCGGCCGGGTATCAAGGCGATCCTGGAAGTGGCCAAGCGCGACCACGCGCGTATCACCTCCACCGACCTGGGCTTTATCCTCGGCCCACGGCTCAACGCGGCCGGGCGCCTGGATGACATGAGCCTGGGCATCGAATGCCTGCTCACCAGCGACTTCGCCCTGGCCCGGGAAATGGCCGCGCAACTGGACGGTATGAACCAGGACCGCAAGGCCATTGAGCAGGGCATGCAGCGCGAAGCCCTGGCCCAGCTCAAGGACCTGCCGGTGGAGTCGATGCCCTTTGGTCTGTGCCTGTTCGACCCGGAGTGGCACCAGGGTGTCATCGGGATCCTTGCCTCACGTATGAAAGAGCGCTATTTCCGCCCGACCATCGCCTTTGCCGATGCCGGTGACGGCCTGCTCAAGGGCTCCGGGCGTTCGGTGCCGGGTTTCCATATCCGTGATGCCCTGGCCGTAGTGGCCAGCCAGCACCCGAACCTGATCGCCAAATACGGCGGCCATGCCATGGCGGCGGGCCTGACCTTGACGCAAGATAATTTCCCGCTGTTCGCCGAAGCCTTCGACGCTGAAGTACGCCGGCAACTGCGTGAAGAAGACCTCACCGGGCGCCTGTTGTCCGATGGCACCCTGGCGGTGGAAGAGTTTCACCTGGAACTGGCTCGCGCCCTGCGCAATGCCGGGCCTTGGGGCCAGCATTTTCCCGAGCCGTTGTTTCACGGCGTGTTTCAACTGGTGGAGCAACGGGTGGTGGGCGAGCGTCACCTCAAGGTGGTGCTCAAGAGTGAGTGCGGTGCGGTCAAGCTCGACGGCATTGCCTTTGGTATCGACCGCGAAGTGTGGCCGAACCCGACCATTCGCTGGGTGGAGCTGGCCTACAAGCTGGACGTCAATGAATTCCGTGGCCAGGAAACCGTGCAATTGATGATTGCCCACATCGAGCCGCGCTGAACCCTGTGCAATCCCCGGTTGTCGACTAGTCTCTAAGCACTGTGTGATTGGTCTTGTGACCTCGTCTGTTTTTTAGCCCGAAGGGGACGGGCCTTTCATCTTTTCGTCACGCGCACCGGTCAGACAGAACCCTGGAGCCAATGCCCACCGGATACGAAAAGAGGTGCCCCATGAGCCTGTTGCTTGAACCCTATACCCTGCGTCAGTTGACCCTGCTCAACCGCATTGCCGTGTCGCCAATGTGCCAGTACTCCGCCGTCGATGGCCTGGCCAACGATTGGCACCTGGTGCACCTGGGCAGCCGTGCAGTCGGCGGCGCCGGGCTGATTTTCAGCGAAGCCACCGCCGTCACCGCCGATGGTCGCATCACCGCCCAGGACCTGGGACTTTGGAACGATGCCCAGATTGAACCGCTGCAGCGCATCACCCGCTTTATCAGCGCCCAAGGGGCAGTGGCAGGTATTCAACTGGCCCACGCCGGGCGCAAGGCCAGCACCCATCGGCCGTGGATCGGCAAGCACGGCAGCGTCAAGCCCGAAGACGGTGGCTGGGTGCCGGTAGGTCCTTCACCCATCGCCTTCGATCCGCAGCACACCGCGCCTCGCCAGCTTGATGAAGGGCACATCCAACAAGTGATCGCGGATTTCGTGGCCGCTGCCAAGCGTGCCCTGGTTGCCGGTTTCAAAGTGGTGGAAATCCATGGGGCCCATGGCTATCTGCTGCATCAGTTTCTCTCGCCCCTGAGCAATCAGCGCCAGGACAAATACGGCGGGTCCTTTGAAAACCGCATTCGTCTGGTGCTGCAAGTCACCGAAGCGGTGCGTGAGGTCTGGCCGCAAGAGCTGCCGCTGTTTGTACGTGTCTCGGCCACCGACTGGGTGGAAGATGGCTGGAACCCGGACGAGACCGTGGAGCTGGCGCGCCGCCTGAAAGGCCTGGGCGTGGACCTGATCGACGTATCCTCCGGCGGCACGGCGGCCAATGCCGAAATCCCTACCGGCCCCGGCTATCAAACGCGCTTTGCCGAGCGTGTGCGCAAAGAGTCCGCCATGGCCACGGGCACAGTGGGCATGATTACCGAGCCGGCCCAGGCCGAGCATATTCTGCGCACCTGCCAGGCCGATATCATCTTCCTCGCCCGGGAACTGCTGCGTGATCCGTATTGGCCGCTGCACGCCGATGACGACCTGGGCGGGCGCAAGGCTATCTGGCCGGCGCAATACCAGCGGGCGACCCACCGTGACCAGCCGATCCATGAGTCGGATCTGCGCGACTGACTTTTGCGCTTGCCCCTGCAACCCACCGCTGATAACGGTGGGTTTTTTCTTGCCTGCCGCCAGGGGAGTCGCGATCCTTGGGCACTTGAGCACTGGAGGCGATGATGCTGGTTGAACGTGATTTGAATGAAAGCGACATTCCCCTGCTGGCCTTGATTGATCGCACTGAACGGATCGACCAATGCTATCGCCTGGAGCACGGTGAACTGGTGCTATATGCCGCTCACCACGACATGCGTGGCTGGCCCGAGGGCGAAGCCGAGCAGGACGCGGTGGACCTGCACGCCTGCCTGATGCGTGGCGGGTGGTTGCATGGCGTGTTTGATGGCCCGACGCTGCTGGCGGCGGCGGTTGTGGATAACCGGGTTATCCACAACCAGGGCCTGCGTCTGCAGCAGCTCAAGTTCCTGCACGTCAGCCTGGGTGGCCGAGGGCGTGGGCTGGGCGGGCGGTTATTGGCCCTGGCCTGCGAGCACGGGGTAAAACTGGGTGCGCAGGGCCTCTATATCTCGGCCACCGAGTCGCGCAATACCGTGGAGTTCTATCTGCATCACGGCTGCCGTTTGCTCAAGCAGCCAGACACCGAGTTGTATCGTCGGGAACCCCACGACATCCACCTGTATCGCCCGCTCCCCTGACCAGGCCACTCTGCGGCGCACATACGATGATCGGTGTGTGAGGTTTTTCTGAGAGTCTTTTGCCTTAATGCAATTATTTAAGTGAATACTCTAAAAAAATCTCACAGGCGCCTGGATAGTTTCTACGCTTGAAGTAAGGCGACTTCTGGCCCAGGAAGTCAGTCTGTTTGCTCGCTGAGGCATTGCACTTCGCGGTCACGGTTATGGGCATCGGGCGTTGTTGTTTATTACACGGAGAAACATTCCATGGCCAAGTCCATTGGTGTAGCAGGGGTGCTGGCGCTTTTTTTCAGCCGCAAGCTGTCGTTGCATGGCCGCCGGTTGAGCTCGGATGAGACACAACTGCTTGAGCAGTACCGTGCATTGACCGAAAACGATCAGGTTGCCATGCGTTACCTGATTGGTGCGATGAAGAGTATTTCGCGCTTTTGAACCGGCAAGGGCGTTCCCACGCCGCAATGTGCGTGGGAACGCCGGGCATCAACTGTATTTGCGCTTGTCCGGTGCAGGCGGGAAGTACTGGTACAACCAGGTTTCGCTCAAGGTGCGGTCATTGGTGCGAATGAACAGGCGCATTTCCACCGGCTCTACGCTGTCGCTGGTCGGGTACCAGTCGAAGAGGATGCGGTAGCCCTTGATGTCATCGAGCACCAGCACACTGAAGTCTTTCACCTCGCCGTGGGAACAGGTGATCACCGGTTCAATCCCGGTGCCTTCAGGCAGGCGGTCGAGGCCACCGCCCTTGAAGTCCACGGCAAAGCGGCGGGCCCAGACCAGCGGGTAATGCTCTCCCGGTGCCCAACCTTCGGTGAAACCGCCCATGCCGGAACGGGTGGCGTTGACTTGCGCCAGCGGCGTACTGACCGGGGGCAGGGCGCTCCAGTACAGTTTGTAGCCAAAGGTCAGGGCGTCGCCTGCGGCGACCGGTTTCTTCGGGGTCCAGAAGGCGACGATGTTGTCCATGGTCTCGCCGGTGGTAGGAATTTCCAACAGGTCAATAGAGCCCTCGCCCCACGCGGTAGTCGGCTCCACCCACAGGCTCGGGCGCTTGCTGTACCAGTCAACGGTGTCCTGGTAACTGGCGAATTCATGGTCGGTCTGCACCAGGCCAAAACCCTTCGGGTCTTTATCGGCGAAGGCATTGAATTGCAGGGTGGCGGGGTTGTTCAGCGGGCGGCAGATCCACTCGCCGTTACCGCGCCACATTGCCAGGCGATCCGAATCGTGGATTTGTGGGTGAATGGTGTCGCACATGCGTCGCTCATGGGTGCCGCAACTGAACATGCTGGTCATCGGTGCGATGCCCATCTGCTGAATAGCGGTACGCGCATTGATATGGGCGTCGATGGCCATCACCACTTGGGTGGCCTGGCAATCGATATCGAAGCGATAGGCGCCGGTGGCGCTTGGGGAGTCGAGCAGGGCGTAGACCACAAAGCGCGTGCTGTCCTTGGCCGGTGTCTCGAACCAGAATTGGGTGAAATCGGGGAATTCTTCGCGTTTGCTGGCGTAGGTATCGATGGCCAGGCCGCGCGCCGAAAGGCCGTATTGGCCGGTGTTATCCACCGCACGGAAATAGCTGGCGCCGAGGAAAGACACCACGTCGTGACGGTCCAGTTCCGGGGCCTTGAACAGCTTGAAGCCGGAAAAGCCCAGGTCGCCCTTGAGTTGCGTGGTATCGACCGTGGTTTTTTCATAGTTGAACAGCGACGGACGGAAGTGCACCTCCCGCGCCTGGCGCGTCTTGGGGTCGACGCTGTGCATGCGCACCGGGGTCTTGAAGCCCATGCCGACGTGGAAAAACTGCACGTCCAGTTGGCCGTTGAGATCTTTCCACAGTGAATGATTGCCGTCGTAGCCAATGGCATTGAAGTTCTGCGGGGTCATGGTCGCCAGCGTGGGCGGCAGCACCTGGCGGGTGTCCTGGTACTGTTTGCCGGCCAGTTGCTTGGCCTGCTGTTTGAGCCAGTCGAAGTCGAACGCCTTGGCGTCGCCATCGGCTGCACGATTCCCGGCCCAGGCCTGGGCGGCCAGCAAGCCACTGGCCGACAGCCCGGTGTAGGCCGCGATGGCCATGGACGCTTTGAGCAAATTCCTGCGGTGCATAAATACAACCTGTGGTGAGCAATCCCGTGCCGTACCTGGCGCGTGCTGGATCAGAAATAACGGTTCGGACATGCCTTCGGCCAAACGCAACGGACATTAAACAGATGCCGGATAGCTTAAGGGGTTCGATGAGTAAGGAAAATTGATTGATGGCGGGATGATAGCGTTGCATATGAAACAAGACGTGTCCGCGTGGGACTCGCAAGCCTGCACCGTGTTGATGCACAGATCCCACTCAAAGCTGCCTTTTCGGCCAGGTGGACTGCCGTTTCCGGCCTTTTGCCGTTATACTCGCCGGCTTTCAAAAGTTCGCCAACGAGTGCTGCCCGCCATGGAAATCAACCCGATCCTTAACACCATCAAGGACCTGTCCGAGCGCTCCGAAACTATTCGGGGGTATCTTTGACTACGATCAAAAGCATGAGCGTCTGACCGAAGTCAATCGCGAGCTTGAAGATCCGGCTGTCTGGAACAAACCTGAATACGCCCAGGAACTGGGCCGCGAGCGTGCTGCGCTGGCGCAGATCGTCGACACCCTCGACGAATTGAACACCGGTCTGGGCGATTGCCGCGACCTGCTGGACATGGCCGTCGAAGAAAATGACGAAGGCGCAGTGGGCGATGTCGTCGCCGAGCTGGCCCGTCTTGAGGAAAACCTCGCCAAGCTTGAATTTCGCCGCATGTTCAGCCACGAGATGGACCCAAACAACGCCTACCTGGATATCCAGGCCGGTTCCGGCGGCACCGAAGCCCAGGACTGGGCCAATATCCTGCTGCGCATGTACCTGCGCTGGGCTGACAAACGCGGTTTCGAAGCAACCATCATGGAACTGTCCGCCGGTGAGGTCGCCGGTATCAAGGGCGCGACCGTGCATATCAAGGGCGAATACGCCTTTGGCTGGCTGCGTACCGAAATTGGCGTGCACCGTCTGGTGCGCAAGAGCCCGTTCGACTCCGGCAACCGTCGCCACACCTCGTTTTCTGCTGTTTTCGTCTCGCCAGAGATCGACGACAAGGTGGAAATCGAGATCAACCCGGCCGACCTGCGCATCGACACCTACCGGTCTTCCGGTGCCGGTGGTCAGCACGTAAACACCACCGACTCGGCCGTACGTATCACCCACGTACCGACCAACACCGTGGTCAGCTGCCAGAACGAACGTTCCCAGCACGCGAACAAGGACACCGCCATGAAAATGCTGCGGGCCAAGTTGTACGAGCAGGAAATGCAGAAGCGCAATGCCGCTTCCCAGGCGCTGGAAGATACCAAGTCGGATATCGGCTGGGGTCATCAGATCCGTTCGTACGTGCTCGATGCGTCGCGGATCAAGGATCTGCGCACTAACATCGAACGCAGCGACTGCGACAAGGTACTCGACGGCGATATCGACGAATACCTGGAAGCCAGCCTGAAATCCGGGCTGTAAGACGCTGACTAACCGCGATCCCTGTAGGAGCCGGCTTGCCGGCGATCCCCGGCCGCAGGCCGGGGACAACGAACCCGATGGAATATTTAAAGACATGAGCGACCAACAACTCGACCAAGCCCTGCAACAGGAAGAAAACGCCCTGATCGCCCTGCGCAAGGAAAAGCTTGCTGCCGAGCGCGCCAAGGGCAACGCCTTCCCCAACGACTTCCGCCGCGACAACTACTGCGATGCCTTGCAGAAGCAATACGCGGACAAGACCAAGGAAGAGCTGGCAGAAGCAGCGATCCCGGTCAAGGTGGCAGGTCGCATCATGCTCAACCGTGGCTCGTTCATGGTGATCCAGGACATGACCGGTCGTATCCAGGTCTACGTCAACCGCAAGACCCTCTCGGAAGAAACCCTGGCCTGGGTGAAAACCTGGGACATGGGCGACATCATTGCCGCCGAAGGCACCCTGGCCCGTTCCGGCAAGGGTGACCTGTACGTGGAAATGACCAACGTGCGCCTGCTGACCAAGTCGCTGCGCCCGTTGCCGGACAAGCACCACGGCCTGACCGACACCGAACAGCGCTATCGCCAGCGCTACGTCGACCTGATCGTCAACGAAGAAGTGCGCCAGACTTTCCGTGTGCGTTCGCAAGTGATCGCGCACATCCGTAGCTTCCTGATGGCACGTGACTTCCTCGAAGTCGAGACGCCGATGTTGCAGACCATTCCAGGCGGCGCGGCAGCCAAGCCGTTCGAAACCCACCACAACGCCCTGGACATGGAAATGTTCCTGCGTATCGCGCCTGAGCTGTACCTCAAGCGCCTTGTTGTTGGCGGTTTCGAGAAAGTGTTCGAGATCAACCGCAACTTCCGTAACGAAGGTGTCTCGACCCGGCACAACCCGGAATTCACCATGTTGGAGTTCTACCAGGCCTACGCCGACTACGAAGACAACATGGACCTGACCGAAGAGCTGTTCCGCGAGCTGGCGCAGTTGGTCTTGGGCAGTACCGATGTGCCGTATGGCGACAAGGTGTTCCACTTCGGCGAGCCGTTCGTGCGCTTGTCGGTGTTCGATTCGATCCTCAAGTACAACCCTGAGCTGACCGCCGATGACCTGAACGACATCGACAAGGCCCGCGCCATTGCCAAGAAAGCCGGGGCCAAGGTCCTGGGTTTCGAAGGCCTGGGCAAATTGCAGGTGATGATTTTCGAAGAACTGGTGGAGCACAAGCTGGAGCAGCCGCACTTCATTACCCAGTACCCGTTCGAAGTCTCGCCGCTGGCCCGTCGCAACGACGACAACCCGAACGTCACCGACCGTTTCGAGCTGTTTATCGGTGGTCGTGAAATCGCCAACGCCTATTCCGAGCTGAATGACGCGCAAGACCAGGCCGAGCGCTTCATGGCCCAGGTGGCCGACAAGGACGCCGGTGACGACGAAGCCATGCATTACGATGCCGATTTCGTGCGGGCGCTGGAGTACGGCATGCCGCCGACGGCCGGTGAAGGTATCGGTATCGACCGCCTGGTGATGTTGCTGACCAACTCACCGTCGATCCGCGATGTGATCTTGTTCCCGCATATGCGGCCACAAGCGTAACCTTCGCGAATCCCGAAGCCGCCTTTTATAAGGCGGCTTTTTTGTGTGGCCTGGACTAACGTCAAGCGGACGGCGCCAGACTTTTGTTGAGTGAGAGGACGATCTTTCGTGAAGCGCGTAATGGCTCAAGAAGGCGCCGCTGGCATCGCTGCCGCCGTGGCTGAAAGTGTTCAGTACCAGGGCCGCAAGGCCAGTCGCCAGGGCAGTGAGCAGCGTCGCCAGGATATCCTCGACGCGGCGATGCGCATTGTCGTGCGCGATGGCGTGCGGGCCGTGCGCCATCGCGCGGTAGCGGCGGAGGCGGGTGTGCCACTGTCGGCCACCACCTACTATTTCAAGGATATCGACGACCTGCTCACCGATACCTTTGCCCAGTATGTGGAGCGCAGTGCAGCCTTCATGGGCAAGTTGTGGGTACGTAACGAAGGCTTGCTGCGGGAGATGGTGGCTTATGGTGATGGCAGTGCCGAATCGCGCTCGCAGCTGGCCGATGACATTGCGCGGCTGACGGCCGATTACGTTTTGCGCCAACTGCTCGGCCGACGCGAATACCTGATGGCCGAGCAGGCCTTTCGCCAGGAAGCCCTGTTGAACCCGCGCCTGGCGGACCTGGTGCGCTCCCACCAGCAGATTCTGTTGCAGGGCACTTGCCAGTTTTTCCAAGTACTGGGCTCCCGTGAGCCGCAACAAGATGCCAAAGTGTTGACGGCGATTATCAGTCGGATGGAATATCAGGGCCTGCTGTTCGAGCCCGAGGCCCTGACCGGTGAGGAAATGCTCGAGATTCTCAAGCGTTACATGCACCTGGTACTGGCCTCGGTCTAGTCGTGTAGGCGCTGGCTTTTGTGGGAGCTGGCTTGCCGGCTCCTACACAAGCAGGGCCACCCCAAATAGCTGTGGAGTGATCGATGAAAACCTGGCGTGTGCTTATGACCGCGATGGTGTTGCTGCTCCTGAGCGGCTGCCTGGTGACCTTCAAGGAGCCCATGCCGGCCCGCGAAGCGGCGCCTGATGCGCTGCTGGGCAAGTGGGCCAGCCGCAACGCCTGGGGCGAGCCGCTCGACCTGCAGATCAGCCGGGCGGGCCAACATCGCTACAAGGCAGTGAGTACTTCCCAGGCCCAGCCGGTCAAGCGTGATGAGTATCTGTTCAGCGTGTCGCGCCATGGCAACCGCTGGTACCTGTCGGCACCGCTGCCGGACACGCTGGGCGGGCACTTTATCCTCGCCGGCTTTGAATTGAATGATGCCCGCGAACTGGTGGTCTACACCCTCGACCCTGAGGCGATCAGCCAGGCCATCGTGCAGAAAGCCCTGATTGGTAGCAGCGTGGAAACCGTCGAAGGCGACGGGATATTGATCGGCAGCCCCATGAACCAGGTCCTGGCTTACCTGGATGATCCGGCCAACGCCGATGTGTTTGTCGAAGCCGTGCGCTATCAGCGCGTGGGCAAATAACGTTTAGAGAGGAAGTACCGGGTGGACGATTACCAGCAGACGATACGCACCTTGTCCGATCGCATTGTGCTGGCGCAAACACCGATTCGCGTCCTCGACGCCGTCAAGTGGGACGACAACATTCGCAAGGGCTTCCTCCAGGGCAAAGGCAAGCACATGCCGGCGGTGGACCGCGACTATTACCTGAACCGGCCATTGTCGTTCGATTCCAGCAAGGTGAAGCTGGAGTTCCAGAACATCGAGCGCGATATCACTCGCCAATTGGGCCAGTTCAATCCGGTCGGGCAGATCATGCGGCGCATGTGCAAGGAGTACCGCATGGTGGTGCGCATGCTTGAAGCCCGTGGCACCGAGGATTTCGGCCTGATTTCCCAGGAGCTTTACGGTGCGGCGTCCGATGCGTTCCATGCCGGTGACCCGACCCTGGCCGACCTGGGCCTGATGCTCTCCGATTACCTGAACAATATCGACGGTCGCGGCGATCTCAAGGACGAAGCCAAGACCCTGACCGCCAAGGACGCCGTGAGCCTGCTGCAAAGTCGCCTGAACAAGGTGTTTGGCGAGGCCGAGGAGACCATCCGCGTCTTTGAGTCCGATGGCATTGTGGCCGATGCGGCGGCGGGCGCCGACTACATCAAGATCCGCGCCGATGCGATGTTCAACGAGCGCGATGTGCGGGCCCTGGAAGTCCATGAGGGGCTGGTCCATGTCGGCACGACCCTCAATGGCCAGAACCAGCCGATCTGCACTTTCCTGTCCAAGGGGCCGCCGTCGTCGACCGTGACCCAGGAAGGCCTGGCGATCCTGATGGAGATCATCACCTTCGCCTCCTATCCCAGCCGCCTGCGCAAGCTGACCAACCGCACCCGCGCGATCCATATGGTGGAAGAGGGCGCCGATTTCCTGCAGGTGTTCGAGTTCTTCCGTGAGCAGGGCTTTGAAATGGCCGAGAGCTACGGCAACGCCAGCCGGGTTTTCCGTGGCTCGACGCCGACGGGCCTGCCGTTTACCAAGGATTTGTCCTACCTCAAGGGCTTTATCATGGTCTACAACTACATCCAGCTGGCGGTGCGCAAAGGCAAGCTGGAGCAGGTGCCGTTGTTGTTCTGCGGCAAGACCACCCTGGAAGACATGCGCACCTTGCGTCAGTTGGTGGACGAGGGCCTGGTGGTGCCGCCCAAGTACTTGCCGGATCAGTTCCGCGATATGAACGCGCTGTCGGCGTGGATGTGCTTCTCCAACTTCCTCAATCACCTGAGCCTGGATCGGATCGAGGCGGACTACTCCAATATCCTCTGACCACCCCTTCAACTCTAGGAGCTTGCCGGCGATAGCGATCAGCCAGACACTGGTGTGGTAACTGGCAGTTAGCAATCGCCGGCAAGCCGGTTCCTACAGTTGATCCTCAACCCTTTGCGAGGTTTCAACGGATGCGACTCCTCGGCATTCTATGCCTGCTCCTGACCCTCAACGGCTGCAGCTCGCTGCTGTTCTACCCCGAGCCCGGCCTGCCGTTCACCCCGCAACAGGCACGCCTGGAGTACCGTGACGTCACCCTGACCACCGCCGATGGCCTCAAGCTGCGCGCCTGGTGGCTGCCAGCCAAGGCTGGCGTACCGCTCAAGGGCACGGTGCTGCACCTGCACGGCAATGGGGGCAACCTGTCCGGGCACTTGGGTGGCAGTTGGTGGCTGCCGACCCAAGGCTATCAAGTGCTGATGCTGGACTATCGTGGCTATGGTGTGTCCGAAGGCAAGCCATCGTTGCCGGCTATCTACCAGGACCTGGACGCCGCCTTCCAGTGGCTCGACCAGGCCCCCGAAACCCAGGGCCAGCCGCTGGTGGTCCTTGGCCAAAGCCTGGGCGGGGCGTTGGCGGTGCATTATTTGGCGGCGCACCCCGAGCGCCAGCCACGGCTCAAGGCGCTGGTGTTGGATGGTGTGCCCGCCAGTTATCGTGATGTAGGGCAATTCGCCTTGAGCACTTCCTGGCTAACATGGCCGTTTCAGGTGCCGTTGTCGTGGCTGGTGCCGGATGCCGACAGCGCGATCCATGGCATGCCACAACTGACCGGCGTGCCGAAACTGCTGTTCCACAGTCTGGATGACCCGATCGTGCCGCTTTCCAATGGCATCCGTCTGTATCAAGCTGCGCCGCCGCCAAGGGTGCTGCAACTGACCCGAGGCGGGCATGTGCAGACCTTTGCCGACAAGACCTGGCAAACCGTAATGTTGCGTTATCTTGACGACCCGCAGCATTTCAATGGCCTGCGTCGCCTGGGGGAAATCCCCAATTACCCGGCGGCGCCCAATCCCAAAACTGAACCATCAGAGAGCCCGCAATGAGCGAAGAACGCAACATGATACCCCTGATCCTCACTGGCATCGGCACCATCATCGGTACCGTTGGCTGCCTGTGGTATTACGGCTACCTGCACTTTGCCAAGCCCGAGGATGCGTTGCTGCTCAGCGACTACACCATGCTCAAGACCGTGCCCGGCGAGGACTATAAAGTCTCCCTGACCCCTGCGCCCCAGGTGGCGCAATGCGTCGATGGCGTGCTGGTGTTGTTCGATACTGAGCAAAAGGGTTTGACCGGCGTACTGGTGAACAGCAAGAAACAGGCAGTGCGCTGCATGGGGCAGGAAACCCCACAGTTACAGCAGTAAACCAGCCGGTAGTTTTTGGAACCATATTTTGTACGACGCCACTGATTGGGTTGTCGGCAGCGCTGACAAGTGACCCTTAATTACGTGGAGTATCGTTATGAGTATTGGTGGAATTGGTAGCGGGTTCGGTAACTTCAGCGGCGCCGGTATGGGGGATTCCGGCAATATGGTTGGCAAGGGGGTCGACGGTGGTCAGCAGCAGGGCGGTATGGACCCTGAGGCGCTGAAGAGGCTCCTGGCACAACTGTTGGGCGCTGCGGGTGGCGCAGGCGGATCCCAAGGCAGCAGTGGCGGTGGCGAGGATGATCAAGGCTCTACGCGCGATCAGATGAGTGGCCAAGGGCAGCAAGGCATGCAGATGCCCCAAGAGAACAACAACTCGATCAACTTCGGCTGATCAGCCTCACCCTGGCGGTATCTTGCAAAAAAAGCCCTGCCTGGACCTCAGGCAGGGCTTACAGACCGGTGTACGTCAGACGGTTATTGAACCGAAGAGCGTGGCTTGACCGGCTGGTTGTCGTTGGAGATGGTCACTTCAACGCGGCGGTTCATGGCGCGGCCCGAAGCGCTGCCGTTGTCGGCAACCGGGTATTCCTTGCCGTAGCCCTGGGTCACGATGCGCGAGATTTCCACGCCTTGCTGGGCCAGTGCACGCTGTACCGAAGCGGCACGGCGCTCGGACAGGCTCTGGTTGTAGGAGTCCGAACCGGTGCTGTCGGTGTAGCCTTCGACAATCACTTTACGATCCGGGTTTTCGCGCAGGAACTGCGCCAGCTTGGTGATGTTGACCAGGCCGCTGGATTTCAGATCGGACTTGTTGGTGGCGAACAATACATCACCGAACGTCACCAGGGTGCCGCGATCGGTCTGCTTGGCATTCAAGCTGTTTTGCAGTTGCTTGATCTGTGCATCGCGAGCGTCGAGCAGGGCGCGGGCACGTTCGTCACCAGCGTTTTTCAGCTTGGATTCGGACTCGCGCAGGGCGATGGTGTCCTTGGCCACTTCAACCCGCTGGTTGGTCAGGTAGGCCAGTTGGTCGACCTTCTTCTCGTCTTCATTGTCGCGGTAGGCCTTGTCGGCCTTGTCCAGCCATTCGCTGGCGTCCTTGGTTTCCAGGGCGGCGATTTTGGTCGCTTGCGGGTTGGCTTGCAGGGCCGAGAAATTGGTCCGTGCGTTTTCCAGGTTCGCGTTAGGCGGGGTGGAGCAAGCCGCCAGTGCAACGCTCATCGCCAGCAGGGCAGGGATCATCAATTGTTTACGCATAGTGGTGTCGTCCTTTCAATTCGATTTCGGGTGCGATGCAAACAAAGGCGCTGCTTACTTCTGCTGGATCAAAGCAGGGCGCATGCCTTCCTTACGCAGCTCCTGAACAGCCTTCTGGGAATCCTTCAGCGCCAGATCGGCCTTGGCAGCCTGGGCCTTGCGCTCTGCAACGCGAGCGTCCCACTCAGCCTGTTCGGCCAGGCGACGGGCTTCGTCGTACTTCTTGTCATGCATGGCCAGCTCGGCCTGCTTGAGCTTGTCCTGGGCAGCTTTCATTTCCACCGCAGCGTATTCGGTACCGCCAGCGCTGACGGCGCTGTTCACGGCCGATTGGGTCACGGCGTACTGCTCAGTCGGCGGGTTGCCGGCACAGCCTGCGAGAACGAAGCTGGTGCCGATTGCCAACGCGGCCAATTTGAGCCCGCGCAGGTGGTTAAACGAGGATTTGGCAGTGCTGGTCTTCATCGTCTTCAACTCCATTGGATAACTCCTCAAAAACATCAAATCCATCTACGGTGTTCAGCGTTTGCGTTCTGGCGGTGAAGCTCAGTTTGCCTTTTCAAACGCCTGTTCCAAGTGATGGCTTACTGGCTGTGACCCGAGGCTTTTTTGAATAGTTCAGCAAAGATGGCGATTTGCCCGAAAAAACTTCTGAACAAATCTGACTAGTAGGTCAGCGTTTAAAAGTCGGAACTTTTGCCACGCGCAGCGGTATGCCGGGCCCATGAAAGGCCCGGTATGCAGGGGGTTGATGGTTTTTGGTGGATGTTTATCAGTGCTTCTGATCGTCAGGCATGGCTGACATGTCGTGCAGATAACGCCGCGACAGTGAGAGGAAGCGCGGCGTCGGGCCTACATCTTCATACAGCGGATCACCCTCTTCATCGGTGGCAACCACATGCTGGCCCTGGATGTAGGGAAAGCTGGCTTCCAGCTCTTCCAGGGCGGCGCCGATCAGTTCACCGAGCAATTCCTCGGTGCTGCGCTTGGGGTACATCTCGCCGATGGCCGCCAGCCGCGCGGCGGCCTCTACATCCAGGTGAATGGCATATTCGGTCTTGGTCAGGCGACCCTTGGCGGTTTCTTCCCATTGCTGGGCCAGTTCTCGGATTTTCATGGCAACCTCAGTAATGCCCGGGGTAGCGGGCGGTGATGAGTGACCGGTCGCGGCGTGGGTAACGCCACGACTTACCCTTCAGACTAGCTGCAACCCACAAAGTTATAGGACCGGCGATGATCGTTAACGATGACGCAGGAGATCCGGATTAATGCGGCGCCTGGAAGTTTTTCGCTGGCGAGCCAGTTCCTACAAGGGGCGCTGACTGCCGAACATTGCTTGTAAGACCGCGCCTTGATCGGCACTCTTGAGGATCAAAGCGTCCCGGATTCCTGGCTGGAGATTGGCTGATGAGCGATATCGATGCACGTTTGCGTGAAGATGTTCACCTGCTGGGTGAACTGCTGGGCAACACGATTCGAGAGCAGTACGGTGATGAGTTCCTCGACAAGATCGAGCAGATCCGTAAAGGCGCCAAGGCCGATCGCCGTGGTGCGGCCACGGAGGCAGTGGCCGGCGAAGAGCTCAGTGCCAGTCTCAACCAGTTGCAGGAAGACGAATTGCTACCGGTGGCGCGTGCGTTCAACCAGTTCCTCAACCTGGCCAACATCGCCGAACAGTACCAACTGATTCACCGGCGCGATGAGTCCCAGCCAGCCCCGTTCGAGTCACGGGTGCTGCCCGAACTGTTGGCGCGCCTGCAGAGTGAGGGCCATAGCAGCGAGTCCCTGGCCCGGCAGTTGGCGCGGCTGGAGATCGAACTGGTGCTCACCGCCCACCCGACCGAAGTCGCGCGCCGGACCCTGATCCAGAAATACGATGCCATCGCCGCGCAACTGGCGTTGCAGGATCACCGCGACTTGACCGGCGCCGAGCGCGAGCAGATTCGCCAACGCTTGCAACGCCTGATCGCCGAAGCCTGGCACACCGAAGAAATCCGCCGTACCCGGCCCACTCCGGTGGACGAGGCCAAGTGGGGCTTTGCGGTGATCGAGCATTCGCTGTGGCACGCCATCCCCAACTACCTGCGCAAGGCTGACCAAGCCTTGCACGCCGCCACCGGCCTGCGCCTGCCCCTGGAGGCTGCACCGATTCGCTTTGCCTCATGGATGGGCGGCGACCGTGATGGCAATCCCAATGTGACCGCTCCGGTTACCCGTGAAGTGCTGTTGCTGGCGCGGTGGATGGCGGCAGATCTGTACTTGCGTGATATCGATCACCTGGCATCGGAGCTGTCGATGCAGCGGGCCAGCCCCGAGTTGCAAGCCAGGGCCGGTGATAGCGTCGAGCCTTATCGGGCCCTGCTCAAGCAACTGCGCGAACGCCTGCGCGCCACCCGCAATTGGGCGCATGCGGCGCTGGCTAGCAACGTTCCGGCGCCGGCCGAGGTGCTGCAAAACAATCGCGATCTGCTGGAGCCCCTGGAGCTGTGCTATCAGTCCCTGCACGCCTGCGGCATGGGGGTGATAGCCGACGGCCCGCTGCTCGATTGCCTGCGCCGTGCGGTAACGTTTGGCCTGTTCCTGGTACGCCTGGACGTGCGCCAGGACTCCAGCCGGCATTCGGCGGCGATGACCGAGATCACCGACTACCTCGGCCTGGGCCGCTATGAGGACTGGGACGAAGACGCACGCATCACCTTCCTGATGAAGGAGTTGGCTAACCGTCGCCCATTGTTGCCAGGCTATTTCAAGCCGTCGGCCGACACCGCCGAAGTGCTCAATACCTGCAAGGAAATTGCCGCCGCGCCGGCGGCGTCCCTTGGTTCCTATGTCATCTCCATGGCGGGTGCGGCATCCGATGTGCTGGCGGTACAGTTGCTGCTCAAGGAGTCCGGGGTGCAGCGGCCGATGCGCGTGGTGCCGCTGTTCGAGACCCTGGCCGACCTGGACAACGCCGGCCCGGTGATCGAGCGCCTGTTGCTGCTACCTGGCTATCGCGCGCGCTTGCAAGGCCCGCAGGAAGTGATGATCGGCTACTCGGACTCGGCCAAGGACGCCGGCACCACCGCCGCGGCCTGGGCGCAATACCGCGCTCAGGAGCGCCTGGTGGATATCTGCCGTGAGCAGCAGGTGGAACTGTTGTTGTTCCATGGTCGTGGCGGCACTGTTGGCCGTGGCGGCGGCCCGGCCCACGCGGCGATTCTGTCGCAGCCGCCAGGTTCGGTGGCCGGGCGTTTCCGCACCACCGAGCAGGGCGAGATGATTCGCTTCAAGTTCGGCTTGCCGGATATCGCCGAGCAGAACCTCAACCTGTACCTGGCCGCGGTGCTGGAGGCGACCTTGTTGCCACCGCCACCACCGGAACCGGCCTGGCGTCATTTGATGGATGAGTTGGCCGCCGATGGTGTCAGCGCCTATCGCGCGGTGGTGCGGGAAAATCCGCAATTCGTCGAGTACTTCCGCCAGTCCACGCCCGAGCAGGAACTGGGACGTCTGCCCCTGGGCAGTCGACCGGCCAAGCGCCGTGCCGGTGGCATTGAGAGTCTGCGTGCGATCCCGTGGATTTTCGGCTGGACCCAGACCCGCCTGATGCTGCCGGCCTGGCTGGGTTGGGAAGCGGCTTTGAGCAAGGCGTTGGAGCGCGGCGAAGGTGAGTTGCTGGGGCAGATGCGTGAACAATGGCCGTTTTTCCGCACTCGTATCGATATGCTGGAAATGGTCCTGGCCAAGGCCGACGCTGATATCGCCCGCCTGTATGACGAGCGTCTGGTGCAGCCCGACCTGCTGCCGTTGGGTGCGCATTTACGCGACCTATTGTCGCAGGCGTGTGCCGTGGTGCTTGGCCTGACCGGGCAGTCGCAGCTGCTGGCCCACAGTCCCGACACCCTGGAGTTCATCCGCCTGCGCAACACCTACCTCGACCCGTTGCACCTGTTGCAGGCCGAGCTGCTGGCCCGCTCGCGCCAGCAGGAAGCGGCACAGGACAGCCCTCTGGAACAGGCGCTGCTGGTGTCCGTGGCCGGTATTGCCGCCGGATTGCGCAACACCGGCTGACATTTCTGGCGTGTTCTCAAGGGCTTGCACACAAAACCGCCGGCCGACCCGAAAGGGCTCGGCCTGCGGTTTTGTGTCAGGGTTGCACCAAGGGAAACCGCGACCAAACGGCTTGTGTGGTGCGGGTTCTTCCGACTTTTGGCGGCTTGTGTGGTTAGGGCTCGCTGTGTATCTTGATCAGCCTTTGGCCGTTTGGGCGGCCTGGATTCGTATTTTTACGAGCATATTCTACGAGATTGGCCCCACGCGGCGAATCCGAGCGTCATCTCTATAAAAAATTGAGGAGCACATCGATGCGCGTCATTCTGCTGGGAGCTCCCGGGGCCGGTAAAGGTACTCAGGCAAAGTTCATCACTGAAAAGTTCGGCATTCCACAAATCTCCACTGGCGACATGCTGCGCGCAGCCGTCAAGGCCGGCACCGAGCTGGGCCTGATCGCCAAGAGCGTGATGGACAGCGGTGGCCTGGTGTCCGACGATCTGATCATCAACCTGGTCAAGGAACGCATCAGCCAGGACGACTGCAAGAATGGCTTCCTGTTCGACGGTTTCCCACGCACCATCCCCCAGGCTGAAGCCCTGGTGAAGGCGGGCGTCGAGTTGGACGCGGTGGTCGAAATCGCGGTTGAAGATGAAGAGATTGTCCAGCGTATCGCCGGTCGCCGCGTTCACGAGGCGTCGGGCCGTGTGTACCACATCGTCTACAATCCGCCAAAAGTGGCTGGCAAGGATGATGTCACCGGTGACGACCTGGTGCAGCGCAAAGACGACACCGAAGAAACCGTGCGTCATCGCCTGTCGGTCTACCACTCCCAGACCAAGCCGCTGGTGGACTTCTACCAGAAGCTGTCGGCCGCCCAGGGCAAGCCGAAGTACAGCCATATCCCGGGCGTCGGTTCGGTTGAAGCCATCACCGCCAAGGTGCTGGAAGCGCTGAACTGATCTGATGATCGGCTTGACGTTCAACGGCCCGCTTGCGGGCCGTTGTTGTTTATACTGGCGCACTTTTTTTCGATTTGGACACCCACACCAATGAGCACCCTGCTGGCCCTGGACACCGCGACTGAAGCTTGCTCCGTTGCCCTGCTGCATGACGGCAAGGTCACGAGCCACTATGAGGTGATCCCGCGCCTGCACGCGCAAAAGCTGCTGCCGATGATCAAGCAGTTACTGCTCGATGCTGGCACCACCTTATCGGCGGTGGATGCCATCGCCTTTGGCCGTGGCCCGGGGGCGTTCACGGGGGTGCGCATCGCCATAGGCGTGGTACAGGGCCTGGCGTTCGCCCTGGAACGGCCGGTATTGCCGGTGTCCAACCTGGCCGTGCTGGCCCAGCGGGCGTTGCGCGAGCATGGTGTGGCCCAGGTCGCGGCAGCCATCGATGCGCGGATGGATGAAGTCTATTGGGGCTGCTACCGCGAGACCGCGGGTGAGATGCGCCTGATCGGTGTCGAAGCCGTGCAGCCGCCCGAGGCCGCGGCCTTGCCGGCGGATGCCAGCGGTGACTGGTTTGGCGCCGGTACCGGTTGGGGTTATGGCGAGCGGATCGCCGTGCCCACGGTCGGCCAGGATGCCGCGATGCTGCCCCATGCCGAAGACCTGCTGACCCTGGCGCGTTTTGCCTGGGAGCGTGGTGAGGCGATCGCCGCCGACCAGGCCGCGCCGGTATACCTGCGCGATAAAGTGGCGCAGACCAAGGCCGAGCGCCAACAATCCTGACCCTGTAGGAGCCGGCTCCTACAGCGGCAGCGCATCGCCAATCGTCAGAATTTGCCCCCGGGCTTAAACCTTTGCCCGTTTATGTGTTCTAGTTGTCACCAGAGCATTTGCGCGCCAAGGAAAGTGCCGCTAAATTGCCACTATTGATAGCGGATCTGCATGCATGCGTATAGACGGCTTTTCTTCCCAGTCCTACCCCCTCAAGCGCAAGCCCCGCAAGGCGAACGTGAAGGTAGACGAGTGCGTCGAAGAATCCCCCGACTTTATTGAAGTCCAGGCCGAAACCTCCCAGGGCTCTGCAGTTTCAGCCCGTTCCCAAGGTGCCAGCGGCGCGCGTATCGGCGGCGTTCCGGCCCGCCAGCAAGACATGATCTTCCCGCGCTCCATGAGCAAGAACGTCGCCACGGCCCTGGCCAGCTACCTGACCACTGCCGGCTTTGTCGAATGGGATATGGAAGTGCTGGGCCTCGATATCCACATCTGATGCTGCTGCCTTATTTCCTCGGTTGCCCGTCCTGGAGTGAAAACGCCTGGCGCGAGTACCTGTATCCGCAGGACGCCCGTGCCACGGATTTTCTCGGGCTCTATTGCCAGGTCTTCAACGCCTGTGAAGGCAACACCACGTTCTACGCGCGGCCCTCGGTCGCGACCGTGCAACGCTGGGCCGAGATCATGCCCGCGCACTTTCGGTTTACCGCCAAATTCCCCGGGGATATCAGCCACAGCGCTGACCTGCATGAGCAACTGCCCGCGGCCGAAAGCTTCCTCGGCTTGATGAGCCCGCTGGGCGAGCGGGTTTCGCCGCTGTGGCTGCAACTGCCGGCCAGCTTCACCCCACAGCGACTGGGGGAGCTGGCCGGATTTATCGACGGCCTGGAGCGCCCGTTGGCGGTAGAAGTGCGTCACCGTGAGTTCTTCGCCAAGGGTGACGCCGAGCGCAGCCTCAACCGCCTGCTGCGTGACCGGGGTGTCGAGCGCATCTGCCTGGATCCTCGGGCGCTGTTCAGTTGCACTTCAACCTCGGCGGCGGTGCTCCACGCCCAATCGAAAAAACCCAAGGTCCCGACCCGGCCTGCGGCGCTGACGCAGTTTCCCCAGGTGCGCTTTATCGGCCACCCGGACCTGGAGGCCAATGATCCATTCCTGGTGCCGTGGGTTGAAAAGGTCGCTGGCTGGATCGAAGAAGGACGTACGCCCTATGTGTTCCTGCACACCTCGGATAACCGCCTGGCGGCCCAGTTGGCCATGCGCTTTCATCAGCAGTTGATGGCGCGTTTGCCGGGTTTGCCGGCGTTGGCGCAACTGCATCGGGAACCCGCTGTGGAGCAACTGGGGTTACTCTAGGGTTCTTTTGTGCCTGGAGTCAGTCATGGATGCCCAAACCCTTCGCGCCGAATCCTTTAGAGCCCTGCATGAGCGCGACCGCGCGTTCGTGATGCCCAACCCCTGGGATGCCGGCTCCGCCAAGATGCTCGCCAGCCTCGGCTTCGAGGCCCTGGCCACCACCAGCGCGGGCTTTGCCTTCAGTCTCGGACGTCCGGATGCCGAAGGTGCGCTATCACTGGAAGATACCCTGGGGAATGCCCGGATGATTGTCCAGGCCACTGCGCTGCCGGTGGCAGCAGATTTGGAAAACGGCTTCAGCGATACCCCCCAGGGGTGCGCCCAGAGCCTGTTGCACGCCGCTGCTACCGGCATCGTCGGTGGCTCCATCGAAGACGCCACTGGGATTGCGGTCGACCCGATCTACCCCTTTGATCTGTCCGTTGAACGCATCGAGGCCGCTGTCGCCGCCGCGCGCAGCCTGCCATTTCCCTTCATGCTGACGGCCCGCGCGGAAAACCTCCTGCATGGCCGCCTGGATCTGACCGACACTATTAGCCGTTTGCAGGCCTATGCCGAAGCCGGCGCCGACGTGTTGTATGCCCCCGGCTTGCGCAGTGCCGAGGAAGTCTTGGCGGTGGTGCGGGCAGTGGCGCCAAAGCCGGTGAATGTGTTGATGTCCGGTGGTCTCAAGCTTTCGGTGACGCAGTTGAGCGAGATGGGCGTCAAGCGCATCAGCGTTGGCTCGGCCATGGCCCTTGCGGCCTATGGCGAGTTTTTCAGGGCTGCACGGGAGGTTCAGGAACTGGGGACCTTTACCTTCACCGAACGCTCGATGCCGTTCAGCCAGGCCAATCAGTTGTTCAAGGGGTGAGCCATGATTTGGTCAACGTGCCGGGGCTTGTGCCGCTAACGATCAGGCTGCCAGGCGCAGGTTATTGAGGATCAGTGGGCGCGCCCAGCCGCAATCGAAGTCCAGGGCCTTTTGCTGCTGCACCAACGCTTCATCCGAATACGGCTCGGCTGCGGGTGGCAGCAGGTCCAGTTCGAATTCGGCAATCGGCAGGAACAACGGCTTGGGTTGCGGCGCCGGGCCAGGTTCGGGCAGTGGCTGGCCTGCCGTCAGTACGATGGGCCGTACCCAACCACTGTCGAAGTTCTGCTGGCGTTGCTGGGCGACAATTTCATCTTCAGGGAATGGCACGGCTGCCGGTGGCAGCAGGTCCAGTTCGAACTCGGCAATCGGCAGGAACAGTGGCTCGGGCGGGGCGACCTCGGTGTCCCGCACATCGCAATGACGCTGGGTGACGATTTGCGTCAGCAGGTCGCTGCCGGCGCTGGGTTCGACCGAGGCATCCACCGGCACCGGATCTGCGGCCAGCTGCGCACCTGGCTCCTGGCCAAGTTGCTCGGCCAGCGCCCGGGCGAAGAAGTCCTGCCACACATGACTGACACCGGCCAGCGCTTGGGTATTGCGCAGGCCGAAGTGGTTGTGGGTCGGCAGTACACCGGTGAACAGGGAATGAATGTCTGACATTTCTCTCGGTCGACGCTCAGGGTCTGGCAAAATGCCTGATCCTTTTTTATCGGCCGCTTTTTGCCGATCCTTAATATTTTTTGAGCGTAGTAAACGATGAGCGAACAACCCGCGGCCAGCCGCATTCGGGTCGAAGCCTTGGCCGACGGTTTCCAGGCCCGTGCCCAGCACTGGGCGGAGCAGCTTGGCCTGCCTTTGCAGTTGGCAGACGCCGACTTTGCCCTGCAAGTGGGTGAGCAGGGCCTGCAACTGCAACAGTTAGGGCCTGATGCACCCGGCCCGGTGCGGGTGGATTTTGTCGAAGGTGGCGCGGCCCATCGCCGGCTCTACGGTGGTGGCAGCGGGCAGATGATCGCCAAGGCGGTGGGTGTGTCCCAGGGTGTGCGGCCCCGGGTGCTGGATGCCACGGCCGGCCTGGGCAAGGACGCATTCGTGCTGGCCAGCCTGGGCTGCGAGATGAGCCTGATAGAGCGTCAACCGCTGATTGGTGCCTTGCTCGAAGATGGCCTGGCGCGCGGTGCGGATGATTTTGAAGTGGCACCCATCGTCGCGCGGATGACCTTGCTCAAGGGCAACTCCATCGAGGTGATGCGCCATTGGGCAGGTGAGCCGCCGCAGGTGATCTACCTGGACCCAATGTTTCCCCATCGTGAGAAAACGGCCCTGGTGAAGAAGGAAATGCGCCTGTTTCGCCCGCTGGTGGGCGATGATCCGGATGCCCCGGCGCTGCTGGCGGCGGCCTTGGCCCTGGCCAGCCACCGGGTGGTGGTCAAGCGCCCGCGCAAGGCGCCGTGCATTGAGGGGCCCAAGCCGAGCCATGCGCTGGATGGCAAGTCCAGCCGATACGATATTTATCCAAAGAAAGCGCTCAAGGCCTGAGAGCCTCTTCGCAACAAACGCAATCATCTTGTAGGCGCCGGCTTGCCGGCGATGGCGTCAGATCGATCAGCGACTGTTCAAGGCCGATATGCCCGCATAAACAACCCCACCACGTCCTGCACATGCTCTTCGGCGGCGGCTTCGCTCAAGCGTTCGCCGCAGCCATACAGCAAACAGAAATTCGCCGTGCCCTTGAGCAGGCAAAAAAAATGTTCGGCGGCGGTAAACGGCTTGTCGATGCGTAGCGCTCCACTCTGGTTGATCTTGCCCAGCAAGCGCTCCATCCCCTGCAACATCCGCATGGGCCCGGCCTCGAAGAAGATCTGCGACAGCTTCGGATCCTGATTGCCCGACGTCATCATCAAACGATGCAGGTTCACCGACTCGTCACTGTTGATCAGCAGGTGAAAGCCACGGGCGATGTTCAGTAGCACGTTCTCCACTGGCACGTCGTCGGGCAGTTCGAAATACATCACCGGCAGCTGCGCTTCGCACTTGGCCTCGACGGCGGCGGTGAACAGCGTTTCCTTGTCGGTGAAGTGGCTGTAGACCGTCAGTTTCGACACGCCAGCCTCAAGGGCCACCGCATCCATGCTGGTGCTCGCGTAGCCATTGCTCAAGAACAGGATTTTCGCTGCGTCGAGGATTGCCTGGCGTTTTGCCATGTCCTTGGGACGCCCGGGGCTATTGGTGCTTACAGGATTGTCGGACATTTTCACTTTAATACTGGACTGGTGAGTTTGGTATTAATAACATACCGGCCAGTATAATTACTCCAAGCACCATTTGCGAAAGGTCCTTCAGCATGCGCAGCATTTTCCTGCCCCTCGCGTTGCCTGTCAGCCTGGCTTTCTTGTTGGCTGGCTGTGGCCATGAAGAAGCGGCCCCCACCACCGTCCGCCCGGCCATGGTGGTACAGCCCCAGCCCTCGGCGCAGGCAATGGATAGCTATCCCGGCGAGGTGCGGGCCCGTTATGAGCCGGACCTGGCCTTTCGCATTGGCGGCAAAGTCAGCCGGCGGCTGGTGGAAGAGGGCGAGCGTGTCAAGGCCAACCAGCCGTTGGCTGAACTTGATCCCCAGGATGTGCGCTTGCAGCTGGAAGCCACGCGTGCTCAGGTCACTGCCGCCGAGGCCAACCTGAGCCTGGTACGGGCTGAGCGTGATCGCTACAAGACCCTGATGGACCGTCAGATGGTCAGCCGCTCCCAGTACGACAATTCCGAAAACCTCTACCGTGCAGGTGTCGCCCGCCTGCAGCAGATCAAGGCTGAGTTCGATGTGGCCAACAACCAGGCCGGCTATGCCGTGCTGCGCGCGCCCCAGGACGGGGTGGTGGCCAAGCGTGCGGTGGAAGTCGGGCAAGTGGTGTCTGCCGGGCAGACCGTGTTCACCCTGGCCACCGATGGCGAGCGTGAAGTCTTGATCAGCTTTCCGGAGCAGAGCTTTGGCCGCTTCAAGGTCGGCCAGCCGGTCTCCGTAGAGTTGTGGAGCCAGCCCGACCAGCGTTTTGACGGACGCATTCGCGAGCTGTCACCGGCGGCAGATCCCAAGTCGCGCACCTTCGCCGCCCGCGTGGCTTTCAACGCCGGCAAAGTCCCCGCTGAGCTGGGGCAGAGTGCTCGGGTCTTTATCCAGGCAGACGGTGTGATTCCTCTGTCGGTGCCGCTTTCTGCCCTCAGTGCAGAGAACGGCGCGTCCTACGTCTGGTTGGTCAAGCCGGACAACACCCTCAAGCGTACAGCGGTGCGGATCGGTGCCTTTGGTGAAAACAGCGTACCGGTGCTCGAAGGCCTTGCCCCCTCCGACTGGGTGATTGCGGCCGGTGTCCATGTGCTCCATGAGGGCCAGCAAGTGCGTCCGGTGGATCGTTCCAACCGGGTGGTGAATCTGGCGGCCAACAAGGAGTAGTCCCCGATGGGTTTCAATCTTTCCGAATGGGCGTTGCGTAATCGCCAGATCGTGCTGTTCCTGATGCTGTTGCTGGCTGTTGTCGGTACGTTGTCCTACACCAAGCTGGGGCAAAGCGAAGATCCGCCGTTCACCTTCAAAGCCATGGTGATCAAGACCAACTGGCCAGGCGCCACGGCCCAGGAAGTTTCACGCCAGGTCACTGAGCGCATTGAAAAGAAACTGATGGAAACCGGCGAGTACGAGCGCATTGTTTCGTTCTCCCGCCCGGGGGAATCCCAGGTCACGTTTATGGCGCGGGACTCGATGCACTCGGCGCAGATTCCGGACCTCTGGTACCAGGTACGCAAAAAGATCAGTGACATCCGCCAGACCCTGCCACCGGATATCCAGGGCCCGTTCTTCAACGATGAATTCGGCACCACCTTTGGCAATATCTACGCCCTGACCGGCGAGGGTTTTGACTACGCGGTGCTCAAGGACTACGCCGACCGCATCCAGATCCAACTGCAACGGGTGCCGGATGTGGGCAAGGTCGAGTTGCTGGGGTTGCAGGACGAGAAGATCTGGATCGAGCTGTCCAACCTCAAGCTTGCCACCCTCGGCCTGCCTTTGACGGCAGTGCAACAGGCGTTGCAGGAACAGAACGCGGTGTCTACCGCCGGCTTCTTTGAAACCCCGAGCGAGCGGGTACAACTGCGGGTGTCGGGTAACTTCAAGACGGTGGAGCAGATCCGTAGTTTCCCGATCCGCGTGGGCGACCGCACCTTGCGCATCGGTGACGTGGCCGAGATTCACCGTGGCTTCAACGACCCACCTGCACCGCGCATGCGCTATATGGGGGATGATGCGATCGGCCTGGCCGTGGCCATGCGCGATGGTGGGGACATCCTGGTCCTGGGCAAGGCGCTTGAGGGCGAATTCGCACGCTTGCAGAAGAATCTTCCAGCAGGCATGGAGCTGCGCAAGGTGTCGGATCAGCCCGCAGCGGTGAAGACCAGCGTGGGCGAATTCGTCCAGGTGTTGGCCGAGGCATTGGCGATTGTATTGCTGGTGAGTTTTTTCTCCCTCGGTGTGCGCACCGGCATGGTGGTGGCCCTGGCGATTCCGCTGGTGCTGGCCATGACCTTTGCCTGCATGTATTACCTGGGCATCGGCTTGCACAAGATTTCTCTGGGGGCCTTGGTCCTGGCCCTGGGCTTGTTGGTGGACGACGCGATCATCGCCGTGGAAATGATGGCGATCAAAATGGAGCAGGGCTATGACCGCCTCAAGGCCGCCAGTTTCGCCTGGACCAGTACGGCGTTCCCGATGCTCACCGGTACGTTGATCACCGCAGCCGGCTTTCTGCCGATTGCCACCGCGCAATCGAGTACTGGCGAATACACCCGTTCGATTTTCCAGGTGGTGACGATCGCGCTGTTGGCCTCGTGGGTCGCCGCCGTGGTGTTTGTGCCATACCTGGGGGAAAAGCTCTTGCCGGACCTGGCGAAGATTCATGCGGCCAAGCACGGTGTTGATGGGCCGGATCCCTACGGCACGCCGTTCTACCAACGCGTACGACGCTGGGTGGAGTGGTGCGTGCGTCGGCGCAAAACCGTGATTGTGCTGACGGTGTTGCTGTTTGTCGGCTCGGTAGCGCTGTTCCGTTTTGTCCCGCAACAGTTCTTCCCAGCGTCCGGGCGCCTGGAGTTGATGGTCGACCTGAAACTGGCCGAAGGCGCTTCCTTGAGCAACACTGCCGAGCAGGTCAAGCGCCTCGAAGGCTTGCTCAAGGAACATGCGGGAATCGAAAACTATGTGGCCTATGTCGGCACCGGTTCCCCGCGCTTCTACCTGCCGCTGGACCAGCAATTGCCGGCGGCCAGCTTTGCCCAGTTCGTGGTACTGGCCAAGACCATCGAGGAGCGCGAAAGCCTGCGCACCTGGTTGATCGAAACCCTCAACGAGCAATTCCCCGACCTGCGCTCGCGAGTCACCCGCCTGGAGAATGGCCCGCCGGTTGGTTATCCGGTGCAGTTTCGCGTGACGGGTGAGCACATCGAGGAGGTCCGTGCCCTGGCGCGCAAAGTCGCGGCCAAGGTGCGCGAGAATACCCATGTGGTCAACGTGCATCTGGATTGGGAGGAGCCGAGCAAGATCGTTTACCTCAACATCGACCAGGACCGTGCCCGCGCCTTGGGCGTGAGCACGGCCAATCTGTCGAAATTCCTCCAGAGTTCCCTGACCGGCTCCAGCGTCAGTCAATACCGGGAGGACAACGAGTTGATCGAAATCCTCTTGCGCGGCACCGTGCATGAGCGCACGGAACTGTCGCTGCTGCCAAGCCTGGCGGTACCGACCGACAACGGTACCAGCGTGGCGTTGTCGCAGATTGCCACTTTGGAATACGGCTTCGAGGAAGGCATCATCTGGCACCGCAACCGCCTGCCCACGGTGACTGTACGCGCCGACATCTACGGCAAGGAACAGCCTGCGACCCTGGTCCAGCAGATCCTGCCGACCCTGGCGCAGGTGCGTGCCGAACTGCCCGACGGCTATCTGCTGGACGTAGGCGGCACGGTCGAAGATTCGGCCCGTGGCCAGAATTCGGTGAAGGCCGGTGTGCCGCTGTTCATCGTGGTCGTACTGACCTTGCTGATGCTGCAACTGCGCAGTTTCTCGCGCACGGCCATGGTGTTCCTGACCGCGCCGCTGGGGTTGATTGGCGTGACGCTGTTCCTGCTGGTGTTTCGCCAGCCGTTCGGTTTTGTGGCCATGTTGGGCACTATCGCGCTGTCGGGGATGATCATGCGCAACTCGGTGATCCTGGTGGATCAGATCGAGCAGGACATCAGGGCCGGCCTGGATCCGTGGCAGGCGATTATCGAGGCCACCGTGCGTCGCTTCCGGCCGATTGTGCTGACGGCGCTGGCGGCGGTGCTGGCGATGATCCCGCTGTCGCGCAGTGTGTTCTTCGGGCCGATGGCGGTGGCGATCATGGGGGGGCTGATTGTGGCCACGGCATTGACGTTACTGTTTTTGCCGGCGCTCTATGCGGCGTGGTTTCGGGTCAAACCGAAGTCGGCTTAAGCCAGAGTCAATCGGCTACAAGGTTCAGGAACTGTTTCTGGCGCGCCTGCCACTCAGGGGAAACCTGGAGTGCAGGTGCCTTCTCCGTGCAACGGTTCTTTGCCTGGAAAAGGCTTCATTGAACCATGAGGATTGATCCATGTTTATACCGATTCCGATGTTTTTGGGCCCTTTGTCGATGCTGGGACTCAAATCGCTGATGTCTGGGGCCAACGGCCAATTCGCGTCGAAACCACCTTGCAATGCCCAGCCTGAGCCATGCAATACCAAGCCTTGGGGTAACACCGTGAAGCTCGAAGGGAAAATAACCTACGGCCACTGAGGGTGAGAGGCCTGATGCCCAGGCCTGTCCAGGGGGCCCCAGTCATAAAAACGCCCCGATTATTCGGGGCGTTTTTTGTTGTGCCGCTGGGTGAACGAGGTGCCTTACAGTGCGCCGAATACTTTCTTCGCCAGGCTGGTGGCGGCGGCTGCCGGATTCTGGCGAATGCTTTCTTCCTGTTGGGCAATCATCTTGAACAAACCGTCCAGCGCTTGTTCAGTCACGTAGTTTTCGACGCTGTCGGCCTTGCCGCCCAGTAAGCCCATCGGTGCCTTTTTGGCGAGCGCGTTGTACTGCTGAGCGACACCGACCTTGTCCGTGGATTGCTTGACGATCGGCAGAAACTTGGCGCGGATCTGCTCGCGGCTGCTCTTATCCAGATACTGGGTTGCCGAATCCTGGCCGCCGCTGAGGATGCCCTTGGCGTCGCTCACACTCATGTTTTTCACGGCATTGACCAGAATTGGCTGGGCCTGGATCACGGCCGATTCGGCGGCTTTGTTCATGCTGGCTTCAAGTTGGCTGATCTGGTCGCCCATGCCGAGCATTTTCAGGGCGCCGGAGGCCTTTTCCAACTTGCCGGGCAAGCCGATCTTGACCTCGGGGTTATTGCTGAAGCCGCCGGGGGCCCCCAGTTGCTTGACGGCAATCTGTGCGCCCTGGGTCAGCGCGTCTTTGAGACCTCCCGTGGCATCGCCCTGTGACAGGTCGCCGAGGGACAGGGCCATGGCGTTGGCACCGAGCAGCAGGCCAGCGCACAGGGCGCTGAGGCGAAGAGAGTTACGGAGCATGGGCGCTTCCTTTTTTTCGACAGGATCAGTGGGCAACGGCGTCAACGCGCAGACGAAGCGGCTGCGGGTCCTGGCCGTTCAACTGCACCGAATGACGTTCGGTGGTGATAAACATTAGCTTGCCATCCAACTCTATGCGAGCGCTGACCGAATAGCTGTGGCCAGGCTTGACCTGGGCCGGGTCGTAGCTCAGGTGGAAGGGCAGCGGCACCTGACCGTTGACCGGGCCTTTCTGCTCGGCCAGGGTGACGGCGGGCGCATCGGCCAGGGACACGTCCTGCAGGCTGACGCTCAAGGTGGCGGCAGGCGGCAGGGCGATGCGTTGCAGGTAGAACACTTCGCCATCAAGGCTGGCCTTAGGGGCAGGATTCATCGAGTGGCAGGCTCCCAGCAGGGCGGTCAGGCCCAGGAGAATGATCTTTTTCATGGTACAGCTCCTTGTCAACGGCGCCAGAAACACCCTGGCGCCTTGGTAAATCTAGCGTGTTTCGTCCGGTTCGGCGCCTGGGGTGGGGGCTTCGTCGTTGCGATGCAACGCCACCTGGCGGATCGACAGGCGTATTTCCGCGGGCAACACCCGTTTGGCTGCACCTTCGGCCAACTCGCCGAGCAGGTCGTGGTAACTCAACTTGCCGGCTTCATCGCGGCGCAGCACATCTTGCTCAAGCAACGTCTGAATAAAATGTCGGAAAAGGCTCTTGTCGAAGAACTCCGGAGCATTCAGACCGTGCAGGATCGACAGGCGCTGGGCCATGACGGTGCACAGGTCTTCCAGTTCTTCGGCGCTGATACTGTTCTGGCCGCTGTTGAGCAGTAGGGAAATGGCCATGTAGAAGCGTTGCAGGGTCTGGGCAATGCTCTTGGACAGCAGGGTCAGCAGTACGAAGTTGCGCGAACTGGGCGCCGGGCGCAGGTAGATGTTGTTTTCAAAGCGCAACAGACCTTGTTCCACCAGGGCTTCGAGCCACTGGTCGACCACCGCGTCGAGTTCGTCCAGGGACCAGCGGATAAACAACTCCGATTGCAGGTACGGATAGAGCGCACGGGTATAGCGCAGGATCTGTTCGCGGCTCATGCGCGAACTGCTCTGGAAGAAGCTGGCCAGCAATGCCGGCAGGGCGAAGATATGCAGCACATTGTTGCGGTAATAGGTCATCAGGACCGCGTTTTGCTCGTCCAGATACAGGATCTTGCCCAGGGCATCGCTCTGCTCCGACAGCAGGCTCATGTCCTTGACGTGCTTGATCAGGGCCTGGCCGTCACCCTCGGGCAGCGTGGTATGGGGCGAGTAGGGCACCCGGCGCAGCAGCGCCAGGTACAGGTCCAGCACCCGCGCCATGGCCTGGTCGTCCAGGGCCAGGCGGCTGGTTGAAAGCAGCGCCAGCGCTACCAGGTTCACCGGGTTGATCGCGGCGGCCTCGTTGAGGTGCTGGGCCACGCGCTCGCCGAGGCGGTTGGTGGTTTCGTTGAGCCAGGCCGGCTTGTAGTTGGGCGCCAGTTCCTGGGTCCGCCAGTCCGGTTGTTCCTGGTCGAGAAATTCCGCCAGCTTGATCGGCTCGCCAAAGTTGACCGCTACCTGGCCAAAGCGCTGCTTGAGGGCGCCAATGACCTTGAAGATATCGAAGATCGACTCTTTCTTTTTCGTCGCGCCGCGCAATTCACCCAGGTAGGTGCGGCCCTCCAGTACCCGTTCGTAGCCGATGTACACCGGCACAAATACGATTGGCATGCGCGAGGAACGCAGGAAACTGCGCAGGGTAATCGCCAGCATCCCGGTCTTGGGTTGCAGCATGCGCCCGGTCCGTGAGCGCCCGCCCTCGACGAAGTACTCCACCGGGAAGCCCTTGGTGAACAGGGTGTGCAGGTATTCGTTGAACACCGAGGTGTACAGCGGGTTGCCCTTGAACGTGCGCCGCATGAAAAACGCCCCGCCACGGCGCAGCAGGCTGCCGATCACCGGCATATTGAGGTTGATCCCGGCGGCGATGTGCGGCGGGGTCAGGCCGTTCTTGAACAGCAGGTACGACAGTAAAAGGTAGTCGATATGGCTGCGATGGCAGGGCACATAGATCACTTCATAGCCCTGGGCGACCTTTTGCACACCTTCGATGTTGTTGACCTTGATCCCGTCGTAGATCTTGTTCCAGAACCAGCTCAGCACCACTTCGAGGAAGCGGATGGCGGTGTAGGTGTAGTCCGAGGCGATCTCGTTGCCATAGCGCAGGGCCAGGGCCTTGGCCTTTTCGGGGGCGATGTTCTCGCGCTCGGCCTCGTCGAGGATCGCCTGGCGCACCAGCGGCATGTTCACCAGGCCCTTGACCAGGTTGCGCCGGTGAGACAGGTCGGGGCCGATCACCGCAGTCTTGAGGTTGCGAAAGTGTACCCGCAGGATCCGTTGTGCCATGCGTACCGTACGTTCGTGACCTTTATTGTGCTCGATCAATTCGCGCAGGTTGATTGGCGCCGAGAATTGCACCCGGGTCTTGCGCCCCAGGATCAGGATGCTCAACAGCCGGCGCAGGCGCCCGGTGACTGCCCAGCTGTCGGCAAACAGCAGTTTCCAGGGGCTGGACTCGCTGGCCGGCGACTGGCCCCAGAACACGCTCACCGGGATGATCTGCGCGTTTTCCTCGGCGTGCTCGGTCAGGGTGTTGACCAGGCGGGTCAGGGTCGGTGGTGCGCCGCGCTTGTCCTGGCGGCCGAGCCAGTCCGGCTCGGGGGTCAGGTAGAAGAATGCCGCGGGCTCCATCAATGGGCCGACGGAGACTGGCAACACCGGGCGGGGCAGGCCGGCCTTGGTGCACTCGGCATCCACCACGGCCAATTCGCTCAGGGAGGGCGATTGCAGGACGTAGAACACCGGCCGGCTGCGGTCCAGGTTAAGGGTGAGGGACGACTGGTTGATCGTCTCCGAGCGGACCCAGAGGTACAACAGTCGACGCAAGGTGCCAAATACCAGACGGCGGAACGGGGAGCGGGTCATAGGCATGCTGCTTTAAGTGGGAAAAACCGAGCAGGCGCTCGGGCGGGTAGTGTGACGTATTCGCCGAAAATCGGCAAAAAAGCAGCGATGTAAAGTTGAGTTGATCGTTTTTGAGCCTGTCTTATACTCGGCAGTTCAATGCGACTGAATCAACAATAAAAACCAGTGGGAGCAAACAGATGACAACGCGCGAAACCGGCAATGTGAAGTGGTTCAACGACGCCAAGGGCTATGGGTTTATCCAGCGGGAAGACGGCAAGGATGTGTTTGTGCACTACCGCGCCATCCGCGGTGAAGGCCACCGCTCCCTGGCCGAGGGCCAACAGGTGGAATACGCCGTGGTGACCGGCGAGAAGGGCTTGCAGGCAGAGGATGTCGTGGGCCTGTAAGCAATTGCGATGACGCCGCTGAACCCCTGTGTAGGAGCAGGCTTGCCTGCGATAGCATCACCTCGGTATGTCTGATAAACCGAGGTGTTTGCATCGCCGGCAAGCCAGCTCCTACATGGATTGGGCTGGCAGTTTTAGATCAGGCCGTTTTCCAGGTGATCTGCTCTTCACCGTCTTCGCTGATGCGGATCCAGGTATCAGCGCTTTCCTCTCCTTCCTCTTCAACCCACGTCCCCGGTGCGCAGCGCACTTCGACGTTCAGCGCGGCAAACGCGGCGCGGGCGCAGGCGATGTCGTCTTCCCACGGAGTCTGGTCGCTTTCCAGGTACAGGCTGTTCCACTTGCCCACGGCCTTGGGCAGCCAGGTCACTGGCACATTGCCGGCCTTGCACTTGTAGGTCTGGCCCTTTTGTACCCAATCGGTACACGGGCCCAGGGCGGCGCCGAGCCAGGCAGCGATGGCCTTGTGGTCGACGTCGGCGTCCTTGAGGTAAATCTCGATATCGGGTTGGCGCATGGATGTTCCTCGTTGCGGGATTCGAAAATCCATTCGCGGATTCAGGGTGGGCGCAGATGCCCGGAAAAGTCGGTTATTGAAGCACGAAATAGTCGTAGCGCATCGACACGGTGACCCGCAGCGGTTCGGCCTGTTCGATCACCTGGGCGCGCCGCTCGGCACTGGCGCGCCAGCCGTGGGGCGTCATCGCCAGCAGGTTGGCGCGGTCCTTGGGCTCGGCCAGGCTGAGCTGGAACTCCAGGACTTCGCTGTGTTGCAGGCTCATGCCGTCCGGCACCAGGGCCAAGTGCTTGTCGTCGGTGTACTCACGCACTTCGTCGTACAGGCGTTCGCGCAACTCCATCAGGTGGCCGCGGGTCGGGCCGACCTTCATCAGGCCGCCGCCAGGGCTGAGCAGGCGCTTGGCTTCCTGCCAGTCCAGCGGGCTGAACACGCTGGCGAGGAACTGGCAACTGCCGTCGGCCAGGGGCACGCGGGCCATGCTGGCGATCAACCAGGTCAGTGTCGGGTTGCGCTTGCACGCGCGCTTGACCGCTTCCTTGGAAATATCCAGGGCATAACCATCGGCACGCAACAGGGCATCGGCGATTTGTGCGGTGTAATAGCCTTCGCCGCAGCCGATATCCAGCCAGCGCTGGGGCTTGCGTTCCGCTGCCAGTGCCGCCAGGCGCCTGGCCACCGGTGCGTAGTGCCCGGCATTGAGGAAGTCGCGGCGCGCCTCCACCATCGCCAGGTTATCGCCCGGGTCGCGGCTGTTCTTGTGCTGCACCGGCAACAGGTTCAGGTAACCCTGGCGGGCCCGGTCGAAACGGTGCCCGGCCGGGCACACCACGCCATTGTCCACTTCATTGAGTGGTGCGCTGCAAATGGGGCAAGCGAGCATCAGGCGAGCAACTTGATCAGGGTCTGGTAGTAGATTTCGGTCAATACATCGAGGTCGCTGGCGAGGATGCGCTCGTTGACCTGATGGATCGTCGCGTTGACCGGGCCCAGTTCCACCACTTGGGTACCGAGGGTCGCGATAAAGCGCCCGTCGGACGTGCCGCCGCTGGTGGAGGCCCGGGTCTCGCGGCCGGTGATGGCCTTGATGCTGGCAGACACCGCATCAAGCAGCGCGCCCGGTTCGGTGAGGAACGGCAGGCCCGACAGCGCCCACTCCACATGCCAGTCCAGGCCATGCTTGTCGAGAATCGCCGCGACCCGCTGCTGCAGGCCTTCGACGGTGGACTCGGTGGAGAAGCGGAAGTTGAACACCGCCGTCAGGTCACCGGGGATCACATTGGTGGCGCCGGTGCCGGAATTGAGGTTGGAAATCTGGAAGCTGGTCGGTGGGAAGAAGGTATTGCCGTCGTCCCAATGCTCGGCGGCCAGTTCGGCCAGGGCCGGGGCAGCCAGGTGGATCGGGTTCTTTGCCAGGTGCGGGTAGGCCACATGGCCTTGCACGCCGCGTACGGTCAGGGTCGCACCGAGGGAGCCACGCCGGCCATTCTTGACCACATCGCCCACCAGGGTGGTGCTCGACGGTTCGCCGACGATGCACCAGTCCAGGCGTTCCTTGCGGGCTGCCAGGCGCTCGATCACGGCCTTGGTGCCGTGGTGTGCCGGGCCTTCTTCATCGCTGGTGATCAGGAAGGCAACCGAACCCTTATGGTCCGGGTAATCCTTCACAAAACGCTCGGCCGCCACGAGCATGGCGGCCAGGCTGCCTTTCATGTCGGCTGCGCCACGCCCGCACAACATGCCGTGTTCGTCGATCAGCGCGTCGAACGGGTCATTCTGCCAGGCGTGCACCGGGCCGGTCGGGACCACGTCGGTATGGCCGGCAAAACACAGCACCGGGCCTTCATGCTTACCGTGGGTGGCCCAGAAGTTGTCCACATCCTCGATGCGCATGGGCTCAAGCGCAAAGCCGGCGTCGCCCAGGCGCTGCATCATCAGCTTCTGGCAGTCGGCGTCGATCGGCGTCACCGACGGACGGCGGATCAAGTCGATAGCGAGTTGGAGGGTCGGCGAAAGGTCGGCATGGACCGTCATGGGAAAACTCCGAAGGTGTGTCAGGGCGCAAGACGAGGGTGAAATAGATCCAATGCAGGAGCGGGCTTGCCCGCGATGGCATCACTGCGGTGCAACGGATACACCGCGGCGCCTGCATCGCGGGCAAGCCCGCTCCCACAGGGGGCATCAGCGACTGCCTGATCCCACAAAGGGCCGTTATCTTATAGCAAAACGGCGACCAGAGGCCGCCGTTTAGTACATTGCGCAAGTTTTTACGTCGCCGTCACGGGCTGTGCCACCGCAGCCGGTTTGGGCAGCGACGACAGGAACGCCATGATCAACGCTGCCACATACGGCAGCGATTGCACCAGTAGCATGACCACCCAGAAACGCATGTCATTGCTCGGCAGGCCTTGCACCAGGTAAATCCCCAGCGCCGCGCCCCACAGCAGCAACATGATGAACATCTCTTCCCGGGCTTCGGAAATCGCTACCCAGAAACCGTGGTTATCCGCGTTTTTCGGTGTACGAAAGAACGGAATGCTGGTGGTGAAGAATCCATACAGCACCGCCTTGGCGATGGTATGGGACAGCGCCAGGCCGGCCAGGGCCGCGCAGAACGCATCCTTGAGGTTCACGCCGACGGCGCGACGGTAGAGGAAGATGATCTTGCCGACCTTGAACACGAACAGCGCCAATGGCGGGATTGCGAAGATCAGCAGCGGCGGGTCGACCCGCGTCGGCACAATGATCATCGCCGCCGACCACAACAGGGCACCGACGGTGAAGAAGATGTTCATGCCGTCCGCCACCCACGGCAGCCAGCCTGCGAGGAAGTGGTAGCGTTGGCCGCGGGTCAGTTCGGTATCCTTGCCCCGCAACAGGCTGGCGGTGTGACGCTTGATGATCTGGATCGCCCCATAGGCCCAGCGGAACCGCTGTTTCTTGAAGTCGATAAAGGTATCGGGCATCAGGCCTTTGCCGTAACTGGTGTGGTAGTACGCAGCCGACAGGCCTTTCTCGAATACCCGTAGGCCCAATTCGGCGTCTTCACAGATGCACCAGTCTGCCCAGCCCAGTTCTTCGAGCACCGAACGGCGGGTCATGGTCATGGTGCCATGCTGGATAATTGCATCGCGGTCGTTGCGGGTGACCATACCGATATGGAAGAAGCCCTTGTATTCGGCATAGCAGAGCTTCTTGAAGGTGCTTTCGTTCTGGTCACGATAATCCTGGGGCGACTGCACCACGGCGATTTTCGGGTCGGCGAAGTGCGGCACCATGTGCTTGAGCCAGTTCGGCGACACACAGTAGTCCGAGTCGATCACCGCGATCACTTCGGCATCCTTGGCGGTATGCGGGATCAGATAGTTCAACGCGCCGCCCTTGAAACCGGCCAGGGGCGCGACGTGGAAGAACTTGAAGCGCGGGCCCAGCGTCTCGCAGTAGTCACGCACCGGTTCCCACACGGCCGGGTCCTTGGTGTTGTTGTCGATGACCAGGACTTCGTAGTCCGGGTAGTCGAGGGCGGCCAGGGCGTCGAGGGTCTGTTTGACCATTTCCGGTGGCTCGTTGTAGCACGGCACATGGATCGACACTTTCGGGCGGTAATCCGAATCCCCTTCAACCGGCAGGAATTCACGCCGGCGCTTGTGGGTCCAGACCGCCTCCGCCAGCTCATGGGCCTCGGTCAGCAACACGATAAACACCCCGAGCGCGCCGAGTGCCAGGAGGAAACCCACGGTCAGGCTGAACCAGGTGCTGTATTGCTGGCTGTAGTCGTAGCCGATCCATACCAGCACCGAGCCACACAGGAACGCGATAAACGTCAGGAAGGTACGGCCACGCTGGCGCAGGGCTGAGCCGTCGATCATCAGCAGGGTCAGCGACAGCAGTGCCAACACTACCGAGCCGATGGCCAGTACCCGCCATTGCGGGATCGCCACTACCGGGCCTTCAAAATTGAATTTCTGCTGGCGTGCGGCGTTGAACACCCCCCAATAGGCGCCCACCGAGCCTTCGTCACTGGCTTTCCAGGGTTGGTCGAAGGCTTCGATCACGAAGTAGTTGTAGCCCTGGCGGTTCAGCTTGTTGACCAGGGTACGCAGGTAAATCGCCTGGTCGGCCGGGGAGGCGTCCGCGCCACCGCGCATGCGGCCATTGCTCGGCCAGCCGACTTCTGACAGCAGCAGCGGCTTTTTCGGGAAGGTCTTCTTCAGATCCTTGGCCCGGTCGAGGACGAATTGCCCGGCCTGGGCCATCGGTACATGTTCCCAATACGGCAGGACGTGCGCGGCGATCAGGTCGACGTGCTTGCCCAGTTGCGGGTTGTGTTCCCAGATGTGCCACTGCTCGGAGGTGGTCACCGGTACCTTGACGGCAGCGCGCACCCGGTCCAGCAGGACAATCAGATCCTCGGGAGTGATTTCCTCGCGGAAGATCGCCTCGTTGCCGACCACCACACGCACCACGCTGCGCGAGGTGTTGGCGATTTCGATGGCACGCTGGATCTCACGCTCGTTGCGCTCAAGGTCCGGGCTGATCCAGATGCCCAGGGTCACACGCAGGCCGAACTCTTCCGCTAGCTTGGGGATATTGCCCAGGGGACCGTCGACCGAATAGGTACGGATGTTGTCCGTCAGCTTGCTCATGATCGCAAGGTCCTGACGCATCTGCTCGTCGGTTGGGTACTGGTCTTTCTGCGGGTACTGGCCCTGTTGGAACGGCGAATAGGAAAAGCCGGAAATCTGCTGGGGCCAGTTGGGAGTAGTGACCGGGCGGTTGATCAGCGCCCAGAAACCGGTGAACAGCGCGGCAATTGCCAGCACCACCACCAGGTTGAGTCCAAATTTACGCGATGACATAGCTGTTTCGGGTTCCAAAGGGTGTGGAACGAATGGAGGTGTTGAACGGCGCGCATCCTACACCGGCCGCTCCCTGAGCGTACAGCAAGCCAGGAAAAACCGGATATTGGTCAGCGAAAGCTCCTATAAGTTCTTTACTTATAGCTTGTAGCTTAGAACTTATCGCTGCGTAGCCCTATAATGCGCGCCGGTTTTTGGGGTAATGGTCATGAGCACAGAAGATCCACGGTTTGCCGGTGTCGCCCGTTTGTATGGCATTGAAGGCCTGGAACGTTTGAAAGCGGCCCATGTGGCCATCGTCGGCGTGGGCGGTGTCGGCTCGTGGGCGGCGGAAGCCATGGCCCGTTGCGGGGTGGGCGAGATTTCGCTGTTTGACCTGGACGACGTGTGCGTCAGCAACAGCAATCGTCAGTTGCACGCCCTGGACAGCACGGTAGGCAAGCCCAAGGTCGAGGTAATGGCCGAGCGCCTGCGCGCGATCAACCCCGATTGCATCGTGCACGCGGTGGCGGACTTCGTGACCCGCGACACCATGGCCGAGTACATCACGCCGACGATCGACTGCGTGATCGATTGCATCGATGCGGTCAACGCCAAGGCGGCGCTGATCGCCTGGTGCAAGCGGCGCAAGATCCAGATCATCACCACCGGTGGCGCTGGCGGGCAGATTGACCCGACACTGATCCAGGTATGCGACTTGAACCGCACGTTCAACGACCCGCTGGCGTCGAAAGTGCGTTCCACCTTGCGCCGTGACTACGGGTTCTCGCGCACGGTGACCCGGCACTACAGCGTGCCTTGTGTGTTCTCTACCGAACAGCTGCGTTATCCCAAGCCCGATGGCAGCATCTGTTTGCAGAAGAGTTTTGTCGGCGATGGCGTGAAGCTGGACTGCGCCGGTGGGTTTGGCGCGGTGATGATGGTCACGGCGACCTTTGGCATGGTCGCGGCGACCAAGGCCGTGGATAAGATTGTGGCTGGGGTGCGCAGGCCGTCCGAGCGGGTCAAGCCCACCTGAATCTCGCTGCTGGGCATAAACAAAATGTGGGAGCGGGCTTACCCGCGATGGCGGTGTGTCAGGCAATACATCTGGCACTGATCCACCGCTATCGCGGGCAAGCCCGCTCCTACAGTTAGTTTTGCGTATGGCTCAAGTCGCGCATGCGCTGCAGGACTGCGTTCAGGCCATTGCTGCGTGACGGCGACAACTGGCGAGACAGCCCCAACTGGTTGAACCAGTCAGGCAGGTCGACCGCCTGCAACTCGGCCGCCGATAGCCCGTTTACCCGCGCCAGCAACAACGCCACCAAGCCGCGAATCAAGCGTGCATCACTGCTGGCGGCAAACTGCCAATGGCCGTCGTGCAACCGCCCCACCAGCCACACCAGGCTTTCACAGCCCTGCACCAGGTTGGCATCGACTTTGTCCTCCGCCGCCAAGGCCGGCAGCCGCTCGCCCCATTGCATCAGCAGCCGGGCGCGTTGCTCCCAACTGCCGACGGCCTGGAAGGCCTGCAGCGCGGCCAGCGCATCTGCGGGCAAGCTCATCGCAACACATCCAGGGCCTGATCAAGCGCTTCAAAAAAACGCTCCAGGTCATCGGAGTCGTTATACAGCGCCAAAGAAACCCGGATCGCGCCGGATAAATGCAGGCTCTTGAGAAGGGGCATCGCACAGTGATGGCCGGCGCGTACCGCGATGCCTTGCTCGGTCAGCAGGTGGGCGAGGTCGGCATTGTGTACGCCTTCCACCACAAAGCTGGCCAGGGCCACCTGCGGCGAACCCAGCAGGCGCACGCCATTGCGCGCCTGCAAGCCGTGCAACAGGTAGTCGTGCAGCGCCGTTTCGTGGGCAAGTACCGCCGGTTGATCCAGGGAACTGAGGTAGTCCAGGGTCGCCCCCAGGCCAATCACCCCGGCAATCGGCGGCGTGCCGGCTTCAAAACCCAGGGGCGCCGGGCGGAAGCTGGCGCTGTGGTAGTCCGCCTGCTGCACCATCTCGCCGCCAAACTGCCAATGGCGTAGCCGATGCAGGGCCTGAGTGCGGCCGAAAAGCACGCCGACGCCGTCCGGGCCGTAGAGCTTGTGGCTGGAAAACACGTAGAAGTCGCAGTCCAGGGCCTGCACGTCATGACGCCCATGGACGATGCCCTGCGCGCCATCCACCACCGTCAAGGCGTCGTGGGCCTTGGCCAGTGCCAGCAACTGCGGCAAAGGCTGCCAGACGCCCAACACGTTGGACAACTGGCTCACTGCCAGCAGGCGGGTGCGTGGCCCGATCAGCGCGGCGGCGGCTTGCAGGTCGATCAAGCCCCTATCGTCGAGGGGCAGTACCACCAGCGTGAGCTCGCGGCGTTTGGCCAACTGCTGCCAGGGCAACAGGTTGGCGTGATGTTCCAGGGCGCTGATGACAATCTCGTCGCCCGGGTTGAAAAGGTGCTCAAGGCCATAGGCCAGGAGGTTCAACGCTGAAGTCGCGCCGTGGGTAAAGACGACTTGCCCGCTGTCACCTGCGTTGAGCCATTGCGCCACTTTGTTGCGACTGTCCTCGAACGCCTGGGTCGCATGGGCGCCCGGCAAATGCTGGGCACGGTGCACATTGGCTGCGCCATTGGCGTAGTAATGGCTGAGGGCGTCCAACAGGGCTTGGGGTTTTTGCGTGGTGGCGGCGTTGTCCAGATAGGTCTGGTCTTGCCGTTGCAAGGTAGCGATGGCCGGGAAGTCGGCGCGCCAGGGCGAGGGCACAAGCATGGGTTCAAGACTCATATGAACAGGCCGCGTTCGAGAACGCGGCCTATTGCGGTGGCATCGAGTCGCTGCTTAGTTGTGAGCGTGCAGCGCTGCGTTCAGTTCGATGGCCGACTTGTGGGTTTTACACTCCACGGCACCGGTCTCGGAGTTACGGCGGAACAGCAGGTCCGGCTGGCCGGCCAGTTCGCGGGCCTTGACCACCTTGACCAGTTGGTTCTGCTCGTCGAGCAGTGCCACTTTAGTGCCGGCGGTCACATACAGGCCAGATTCCACGGTGTTGCGATCACCGAGCGGGATGCCGATACCGGCGTTGGCACCGATCAGGCAGCCTTCGCCGACCTTGATCACAATGTTGCCGCCACCCGACAGGGTGCCCATGGTGGAGCAACCGCCGCCCAGGTCCGAGCCTTTGCCGACGAATACGCCAGCCGATACACGGCCTTCGATCATGCCCGGGCCTTCAGTGCCAGCGTTGAAGTTGATGAAGCCTTCATGCATCACGGTGGTGCCTTCGCCCACATAGGCACCCAGGCGCAGGCGCGCGGCGTCGGCGATACGCACACCCGCCGGGACCACGTAGTCGGTCATTTTCGGGAACTTGTCCACCGAGAACACTTCCAGCAACTCACCACGCAGGCGTGCTTCCAACTGGCGCTCGGCCAGTTCGCCGATGTCGATCGCACCCTGGCTGGTCCAGGCCACGTTCGGCAGTTGCGGGAACACACCGGCCAGGCTCAGGCCGTGGGGCTTGACCAGGCGATGGGAGAGCAAATGCAGCTTGAGGTAGGCCTCTGGCGTGGAGGTCAGAGCAGCATCTTCGGCCAACAGCGTGGCGACCAGCGGCTTGTGGCTTTCGGCCAGGCGCGTCAGCAGTGCGGCTTGGGTAGCATCTACATTTTTCAGGGCGTCAACCAGTTGCGAGGCTTGGGCAATGGTGAACGTGATTGCCTGGTTGCCTTCGGTGTAGCCGAGGATCGGTGCGATGGCGGCAACGATTTCGGCACTAGGGTTGAGCAGCGGTTGGGCGTAAAACACTTCCAGCCAAGCACCTTGGCGGTTCTGGGTGCCGACGCCGAAGCCCAGGCTGAACAGGGAATTGGACATGATGTTACCTCTACAAAAATGAAGTGGCTGGCCTACTTGAGGGCCGCCGAATAACTATCTGGCTTGAAGCCAATCAGGGTTCTGTCACCGAGATCGAGCACCGGGCGCTTGATCATCGAGGGTTGTGCGAGCATCAGTTCGATAGCTTTCGTCTGGTCGAGATCGGCTTTGCGTTCGTCTTCGAGTTTGCGAAAGGTCGTGCCTGCACGGTTCAAAACCACCTGCCAACCGTGCTCATTGCACCATTGGGTCAAGTGTTCGCGGTCGATACCGGCTGTCTTGTAGTCATGGAACTCATAGCGGATAGCGTGTTCATCAAGCCAGGTGCGCGCCTTTTTCATGGTGTCGCAGGCTTTGATGCCAAAAAGGTGCAAGGTTTTACTTGAATCGGTCAAGGAACTGCCCCCTTTGGGCTGATGCAGACGTAGGATCACGGATTATGCCATGACCGAAGGGTTTCGGTGCCGCTCGTCACGCTTAACGTGATCAGCTGCGACTTATGTGCAAACGCCAGACGCAGCATAGGCGGCTAATATGGCACTTCAAAGGCGTGCTGCTGCCTCAAGTGTGTCATTGCAAGTCGATTGTCCGGGAACCCCGCGTTATGCAAACCGCCTATACCGTTCTTATCCTGCTGATGCTGGTCAGCGTTTCGCGCCTGGTCGGGCGCGTCATCCCACTGCCGCTGCCGTTGGTGCAGATCGCTGCTGGCGCCTTGTTGGCCTGGCCAACCCTGGGGCTGCATGTGGCCCTGGACCCTGAGCTGTTTCTTTTCCTGTTCCTGCCGCCGCTGTTGTTCTCCGATGGTTGGCGGATGCCCAAGCGTGAACTATGGCGGTTACGCGGGCCGATCCTGACGCTGGCGGTGGGGTTGGTGCTGTTCACGGTGGTAGGTGCCGGTTACTTCATTCATTGGTTGCTGCCGACAATTCCTTTGCCGGTAGCCTTCGCCCTGGCGGCGGTGCTGTCGCCGACGGATGCCGTGGCGGTGTCGGCCATTTCCCAGAACCGCTTGCCCACGCCCTTGATGCACATGCTCCAGGGTGAGGCCTTGATGAACGATGCATCGGGCCTGGTGACCTTCAAGTTCGCTCTTGCGGCGGCGTTGACTGGGGTGTTTTCCCTGGCCGATGCCAGCCTGACCTTTGTGTTGGTGGCGGTAGGAGGCCTGGCGGTGGGCGTGGCGTTGAGCTGGCTGGTAGGCCGCCTGCGGGCATGGATGATTGCCCGGGGCTGGGATGATCCGGCGACACATGTGGTGTTCATGTTATTGCTGCCATTCGCTGCTTATGTATTGGCTGAACGCCTGGGCGCTTCGGGGATTCTGTCGGCAGTAGCGGCGGGCATGATGCAAAGCTGGCTGGACCTGTTGCCACGGCAGACCAGTACGCGCCTGCTCAATCGCAGCGTCTGGTCGTTGCTGGAGTTTGCCTTCAACGGGCTGATCTTCCTGCTGCTGGGTCTGCAATTGCCCGACATCATCAAGGCGGTGACCAGTCACGAAGCTACGATGTGGCCGACCTTGTTCTATCGCGTCCTGGACGTGATCGCGATCTTCCTGGTGTTGCTGGTGTTGCGGTTTATCTGGGTACAGAGTATTTGGCGTCTGTCCGGCCTGCTGCGGCGCCTGCGTGGTAAAAGCGAGCTGACCCTGGTGCCAACAGCGCGGTCTTGCTGGCTTTTGACCGTCGGTGGCGTGCGCGGGGCGGTGACGCTGGCCGGTGTCATGTCAGTGCCGTTGCTGTTTGCACCGGGCCAGGCGTTTCCTGAGCGCGACTTGCTGATCTTTATCGCCGCTGGGGTGATCCTGCTGTCGTTGGTGGCCGCCTACATTGCCTTGCCGCTGTTGCTACGGGGGATTGAGAAAAGCCCGGATGACAAGCGTCGCGGTGAGGTGCGCGATGCCTGGAAGAAAACCGCCGAGGCTGCGATTCATGCCCTGGAGGCGGAGGAGGCCGCCGACGTGGCGCCCCTGGACGCGGCGCAGGCCGCACTGGCGACGGAGCTCAAGGCACGGATCATGTCGGAGTACCGCCACCAGTTGGAGGTGTTCAATGACTCGGCCGAAGCCCAGGCGCTGGCGCTGCAGATGGATCAGTTGGAGCGCAAGTTGCGGCTCAAGGCCCTACGGGCTCAGCGCCTGGAGTTGTACAGCCTGAGCCGTCACCACCAGATTGGTGATGATGTGCTTCGCGAAGTGCTGGCGGACCTGGACATGAGTGAGGCCAACCTAGGGACCCAGAAATAGCCACACAGGTTGACGCATCCCAGGAAACTTGGGGGGGTACGGCCGTGGGGTGCCTCCTGCTCCCCTTGGGAAAGGCTCCGGTTATTCTTGTGGTGCACCTGCGTGTTTTTCCGCCAAGGCCCACTCATAAGTACCGAACGACCCCTTTAGGTTTTTGGTGAGAAATACACGCCGATCGGATTTATTTTTGGGCGGGTACAGGTTTTCTGCCAAGTATTTGTCGCCTGTTGAGAGTGTGTAGTTTTCGGTGTTGGTTATTCCGTTGGACATATAATTTTCTGGTAGATGGTAGTGCATAATGGATCGACTATCGTATGGGGTAAGTTTGGTTGAGTCGCCGGCAGGGATTTTTGTAAAGAACTCGTTTGTGCCGAATTTTCCATATTCCATTTCTATTTTTTGGCGGTTATACATTAAGGGGTTATCTGGGTGTCGGTGTTCGTGCTTTATGCCCAAGGCATGACCGAATTCATGTTGTATGATTCTACCGTCCTCCTTGGGGTCGTTGATAAAACTAATCGCCATGGTGTTCCAGCTTGGCTTTTCATTTTTTGCGTCTGTCCCCACCCTGGACCAGCCTCCGCCAAGCCCATCTGGCTTGGTGCCTATTCTGATATCGCCATCTGCAGTGTCGATAAATTCCAGTTTCAGGTTGATATAAGGCTGCCATTTAAGGATGTTTGTTTTGGTTAGTTCTCTTTGTTTGTCAGACATGTCAATAAGTGAAATTTTTACTGTCGAGTGTTGTGGCCATAAAGATTGCGTGTCAGCAATACCGCGTTTTTTTCTTATTGGAAATGGATCAGGGAGCTCTATGTTTTTTTGAGTGTCGGCCCGCTGATTGGAGTCGGTATGTTTTGAACTTGAATCGGAGAATGCGAATGGAGTTGAATGAGTATTTACAATCATGGGGGAGCTCCGGCGCCAACGTAAGAGGAAACGAAGGGTTTCTGTAAGACTAATTGCTATTGCAGAGTGGGGATTTGGCGCACATAGTTCCGAGTGTAAATATTGCTGGGTGTGTGTTGGCTGGATGTGGCTCAGAAGTTCAGTATTGCCCTAACGAGGGTACTAAGCAGCTTGCCGAGGAGGGGATTGTTCGCGGGATAAAGGACAGGTTGGTGTGCCGTCCCAAGGCTGGGGTTTAAGTCTAGGAGGGCCGCTCCCATGTGGGAGCGGCCCCGGTCATCAACGACGGCGCTGGATGAAGTTGCGCATCCGTTCGGCGGCTTCAACGCATTCGGACAACGGTGCAACCAGTGCCAGGCGCACCCGCCCGGCACCTGGATTGAAACCGTCCACTTCCCGCGACAGGTACGACCCAGGCACCACGGTTACGTGTTCCTGTTCAAACAAATCACGGCAGAACGCAGCGTCGTCCCCCTTCACATTTGGCCATAGATAGAAGCCGCCATCCGGGTTTTGTACATCCAGCACAGGCTTGAGGATTGCCAGCACGGCAGCGAATTTTTCCCGGTACAGGTCGCGGTTAGCCTGAACATGGGCTTCGTCCTGCCAGGCAGCAATACTTGCCAGCTGGGTTTGTACCGGCATCGCGCAGCCGTGGTACGTGCGATACAGCAGGAAAGCCTTGAGGAGGTCGGCATCACCGGCTACAAACCCGGAACGCAGGCCCGGCAGGTTGGAACGCTTGGACAGGCTGTGGAACACCACGCAGCGCTTGAAGTCCTGGCGACCCAATTCAACACAGGCGCTGAGCAGGCCGGGCGGCGGGGTTTGTTCGTCGAAGTACAGCTCGCTGTAGCATTCGTCGGCGGCAATCACGAAGTCGTATTCGTCGGCCAGGGCGATCAGTTTTTTCAGGGTCGCGACGGGGATCAGCGCGCCGGTCGGGTTGCCGGGGGAGCACAGGAACAGGATCTGGCAGCGTTTCCAGATATCCGGCGTTACCGCATCGAAGTCCGGATTGAAGCCGTTTTCGTCCAGGCACGGCAGGTAGTGCGGTTTGGCCCCGGCCAGGAAAGCGGCACCTTCGTAGATTTGGTAGAACGGGTTCGGGCTGACCACCAGGGCGTCGTCACCACGGTTGACCACGGTCTGGGTGAAGGCGAACAGCGCTTCGCGGGTGCCATTGACTGGCAGGATATTGCGTGCCGGATCCAGCCAGCCCTTGGGCACGTTGAAGCGGCGCTCGCACCAGGCACCAATGGCCTCGCGCAATGCGGGAATGCCCAGGGTGGTCGGATAGACCGCCATTTGGTCCAGATTGTTGGCCAGAGCCTGGGCGACGAAATCCGGGGATTTGTGCTTGGGCTCTCCGATGGACAGGGCGATCGGGCGTTTGTCCGGGTTCGGTGTGACACTGCCCAGCAGGGCACGCAGTTTCTCGAACGGGTAGGGCTGCAGTTGGTTCAGGGCATTGTTCATGGAGACCTCTATCGTTGAGCGCGGCCCCTGTAGGAGCTGGCTTGCCTGCGATTGCATCGCCTTGGTGTACCAGATACACCGCGGAGCCTACATCGCAGGCACGCCAGCGCCTACAAAGGATCGCGTCCACAGGGAAATAAAATTCAACTCAAAGGGTTAGTCGGGACAGTTCAGCCCCCGGTTCCTGGTTCACACTCAATTGCGCGACGATAGCGTCCTGCAAGCGGCGGCACAGTTCCGGGTCGGACAGCGGCTGGTTATCGGCATCGGTAATAAAGAACACGTCTTCGACCCGCTCGCCCAGGGTGGCAATCTTGGCGTTCTGCAATGACAGGTCGAACTCCAGGAAAATTCCGCCGATCCGTGCCAGCAGCCCCGGTCGATCCGGTGCGCTGAGTTCCAGCACGGTCACTGGGCGCTGGGCATCGTTGTGGATCGTCACCTGGGGCGCAAAGGCGAAGTGCTTGAGCTGGCGCGGTACCCGGCGCTGAATGATGGTCGGGTAGTCGTCGGGGTTGCGCAGGGCTTCAGTCAGGCCTTCGCGGATCTTTTTCACCCGCTCGGGGTTATCGCCGATGGATTCGCCTTCGGTGTCGAGCACGATATAGGTGTCGAGGGTGAACTGGCTGCTGGAGGTAATGACCCGCGCGTCATGAATGTTGAGGTTGAGCTGGTCCATCGCGGCCACGGTCACGGCAAAGAAGTCATGCTGGTCCGGGGCGTAGATAAAGATCTGCGTGCCGCCTTCGAATTCGCGCTGGGTGGTTTCCTTGATCAGCACCAGCGGGCCGCCGTCGGCCGGTTGCTGGAGGATCGCATCGGTGTGCCAGGCCACGTCGCCGGCGGTGTGGCGCAGGAAATAGTCGTCGCCCAGCTGCGACCAGAGTTGCTCCACATCGTCCGGGTCGTTGCCGCCGCGCACGAGGATGTCCAGGGCCGCGCTTTGGGTACGGCGGATCTGTTCTTCACGGTCCACCGGGTTTTCCAGGCCGCGGCGCAGCGCACGCTTGGTCTCGGTGTAGAGCTGGCGCAACAGGCTGGCGCGCCACGAGTTCCATAACGTCGGGTTGGTGGCGTTGATGTCGGAGACGGTCAGTACGTATAGGTAGTCGAGACGGGTTTCGTCGCCGACGATCTGCGCAAAGTCATGGATCACCTGCGGGTCGGACAGGTCCTTGCGCTGGGCGGTGGTGGACATCACCAGGTGATTCTGCACCAGCCAGACGATCAGGCGGCTGTCCCACTGCGGCAACTGGTGGCGCTGGCAGAAGGCTTCGGCATCCACTGCGCCGATTTCCGAGTGATCGCCGTGCCGGCCCTTGCCGATATCGTGGTACAGGCCGGCCAGGTAGATCAGCTCAGGCTTGGGCAACTTGGCCATGAGCTTGCTGGCTAGCGGGAATTTCTCTGACACCTGGGTGTATTGCAGCTTACGCAGGTGTTTGATCAGGTTCAGGGTGTGGGCGTCGACCGTATAGATGTGGAACAGGTCGTGTTGCATCTGCCCGACGATAAAGCCGAACTCCGGCAGATAGCGTCCGAGGATGCCGTAGCGGTTCATGCGGCGCAGGTTGCGGTGGATGCCGATCTTGCACTTGAACAGCTCGATAAACAGGCTGGTATTGCGGATGTCGTGGCGGAACTCGTCGTCGATCAGGTGACGGTTCTCCCGCAGCAAACGAATGGTGTCGGCACGTACGCCCTTGATTTCCGGCTGCTGGGCCATCAGTACGAAGATTTCCAGCATGGCAAACGGCGTGCGCTTGAACACGTAGTCGTTGCGCGCCTCGATATAGCCGTCGTGCAGTTGGAAGCGTGCGTTGATCGGTTGCGGTGGCGCCTCGTCTTCCGGGGCCAGGATCACTTCTTCAAAATGCTGGATGATCAAGTCGCTGAGCTGGGCGATGCTCATGACCACCCGGTAGTACTGCTGCATGAAGCTTTCGATGCTGGTCTTCGCGTCTTCACCCTCGAAGCCCAGCAGGGTGGCGATGGAGCGTTGGTGGTCGAACAGCAGGCGGTCTTCGGAGCGTCCGGCCAGCATGTGCAGGGCGTAGCGTACTTTCCACAAGAATTCCTGGGACGAGGCCAGCAGGGCGTTTTCGCTCTCCACCAGAAAACCTTCGCCGGCCAGGGCCCGCAGGTTCAGGGTGCCGTACTGGCGACGGGCGACCCACAAAATGGTCTGGATGTCCCGCAGCCCGCCAGGCGAACCTTTGACGTTGGGTTCCAGGTTGTACTCGGTGTCGTTGTACTTGTGATGCCGGGCTTTCTGCTCGGCGCGCTTGGCCAGGAAGAATTCCTTGCTCGGCCACATATGCGCGGTGCTGGTGACTTCCAGCATGCGTTGGCGCAGGCGCTCGGGGCCGCAGATCGTGCGGCTTTCCATCAGGTTGGTGACCACGGTCAGGTCGGCGCGGGCCTCTTCGGCGCATTCGTCTACCGAGCGCACGCTCTGGCCGACTTCCAGGCCGATGTCCCACAACAGCGTCAGAAAACGTTCAATGGAGTCGCGGAAAATCTCATGGTCGGCGCTGTCCAGCAGGATCAGCAGGTCGATATCGGAGTAGGGGTGCAGTTCGCCCCGGCCATAGCCGCCGACGGCCACCAGGGCAATATCGGCGTCCTCGCTCCAATCGAACTGTTCCCAGGCCTTTTTCAGGATGTTATCGACGAACCAGGCACGATCCTCGATCAACCGGCGAATCTCCCGGCCGCTGCGAAAACGCTCGTCGAGCACCTCGCGGGCCTGGCGGATGGCCTTTTTGAAGGCGGCAATCGGGCTGGCCTTCAGCGCCAGTTCCGCCTGGAACTGGCCACGGTCGAAGAGTTCGGGATCCACCTGGGGCATCGATCGGCTTTCCTTTCTATCTATGTGTAGGTCACAACGTTGCTATCTGGAAAGCCCGCTGCAAGCATCAGGCCGAAACGCGGGGAATCGTGTCATCGGCACGCAGGGTGAAGATCTCGTAGCCCGTCTCGGTGACCAGCAGGGTGTGTTCCCACTGTGCCGAGAGCTTGCGGTCTTTGGTGATGGCGGTCCAGCCGTCGCCCAGCACCTTGGTGTCGGCCTTGCCCTGGTTGATCATCGGTTCGATGGTAAAGGTCATGCCCGCCTTGAGTTCCATGCCGGTGCCTGCACGGCCGTAGTGCAGGATCTGCGGCTCTTCGTGGAACACCTTGCCGATACCGTGGCCGCAGAATTCACGGACGACCGAGAAACCGTTCTTTTCAGCGTGCTTCTGGATCACTTCGCCGATGTCGCCCAGGCGGCAGCCGGGCTTGACCAGTTCAATCGCCTTGTACATGCATTCCTGGGTGACCTGGGACAGGCGCTCGGCCCAGACCGGGACGTTGCCGACGTGGAACATGCGGCTGGTGTCGCCGTGATAGCCGTCCTTGATCACGGTGACGTCGATGTTCAGGGTGTCGCCGTCCTTGAGTGGCTTGTCGCCCGGAATGCCGTGGCAGACCACGTGGTTGATCGAGGTGCAGATCGACTTGGGGAAGCCTTTGTAGTTCAGCGGTGCGGGGATAGCTTTTTGCACATCGACGATATAGTCATGGCAGATGCGGTCCAGGGCTTCAGTGGTGATGCCCGGCTTGACGTGTTCGGCAATCATTTCCAGCACGTCGGCCGCCAGTTTGCCGGCAACGCGCATGCCTGCGATATCTTCGGCGGTTTTCAGGGTAACGGTCATACAGGCTCTCTCTAGCGCGACGCGCTGAAATCAATACGGTTTACGGGCGTGCGACAAAAAGGTGCGGCACTCGCACAAGCCCAAAAAACGCGATTCTAGCAGACGCAAGGTGCAAACCATGAGTGTCTGGCTATCGCTTCTCTCTATAAGGTGTGGGTATTTTCACCCGATTCAATGGCTTGGCTGGCGGTGGCGGGAAGCAAATGCGATTGCGGGTTTCGTTTTTGTCGTTGCTATGGTATAAAATGCGCCGCTTTCCGGGGATACCCCGCAAAGCTTAAATCCACACACGTGTCGACACGATGACCTGGGTGCCGGAGGCCTTGAAGCCACTGGTTGGTCATTGGGATACGTGGAGGCCAAACCCGACTTATTAAGGAACTATCATGTCCCAAGTCAACATGCGCGATATGCTGAAGGCCGGTGTGCACTTCGGTCACCAGACCCGTTACTGGAACCCGAAAATGGGCAAGTACATTTTCGGCGCGCGTAACAAGATCCACATTATCAACCTTGAAAAAACCCTGCCAATGTTCAACGAAGCTCTGACTTTCGTAGAGCGCCTGGCCCAGGGCAAAAACAAGATTCTGTTCGTCGGCACCAAGCGTTCCGCTGGCAAGATCGTTGCTGAAGAAGCAGCACGTTGCGGTTCGCCGTACGTCGATCACCGCTGGTTGGGCGGCATGCTGACCAACTTCAAAACCATCCGTGCTTCGATCAAGCGTCTGCGTGACCTTGAAGTGCAAGCCGAAGACGGTACGTTCGCCAAGCTGACCAAGAAAGAAGCGCTGATGCGCTCCCGTGACCTGGAAAAGCTCGATCGTTCCCTGGGTGGTATCAAGGACATGGGCGGTCTGCCTGACGCACTGTTCGTTATCGACGTTGATCACGAGCGCATCGCGATCACCGAAGCCAACAAGCTGGGTATCCCGGTTATCGGCGTAGTCGATACCAACAGCAGCCCGGAAGGCGTTGACTACATCATCCCAGGCAACGATGACGCAATCCGCGCTATCCAGCTGTACATGGGTTCGATGGCTGACGCTGTAATCCGTGGTCGCAACAATGTTGGCGGCGGCACCGTAGAGTTCGCTGCTGAAGAAGCACCGGTCGCTGCAGCTGAGTAATTGACGCCCTGGCGTTGACTCAGTAAGCAAAAAGGGGGCTTGGCCCCCTTTTTGCCACCTCGAAAACCATTTGTGAGCGGCACAGCTACAGCATCTGTAACGTGCAGCGGTTAACAAAGGTGGTTCGGGAAGAATTGAACGCCCGTACAAGTCGGGTGGAATGGTTGAAAACCTATCCAAGAGGAATTTGAAAATGGCAGCAATTACTGCAGCGTTGGTTAAAGAACTGCGTGAGCGTACTGGCGAAGGCATGATGGATTGCAAGAAAGCCCTGGAAAAGGCTGACGGCGACATCGAAAAAGCCATTGATGACATGCGTGCTTCGGGCGCGATCAAGGCTGCCAAGAAAGCAGGCAACGTCGCTGCTGAAGGCGCTATCGCTCTGAAAGAAGACGGCAAGTCCGCCGTTCTGCTGGAAGTGAACTCGCAGACCGACTTCCTGGCCCTGCAGGACGACTTCAAGGCATTTGTTGCTGCTAGCGTTGAAAAAGCGTTCGCCGAAAAACTGACTGACGCCGCTCCCCTGATCGCGGCTCAAGAAGCGGATCGTCTGGTACTGGTCGGCAAGGTTGGCGAAAACGTCAACATCCGTCGCCTGGTGCGCGTCGAGGGTGACGTTGTGGGTGGTTACCTGCACGGCAACAAGATCGGTGTTGCAGTTGTCCTCAAGGGCGGCAACGTTGAGTTGGCCAAAGACATCGCTATGCACGTAGCGGCCAGCAACCCTGAGTTCCTGCTGCCTTCGGAAGTTTCTGCCGAAGCGATCGAGCGCGAAAAGGCTGTGTTCCTGCAGCTAAACGAAGAAAAAATCAAAGGCAAGCCAGAAAACATTGTTGAGAACATGGTCAAGGGCCGTATCAGCAAGTTCCTGGCCGAAGCAAGCCTGGTTGAGCAGGCGTTCGTCAAGAACCCTGAAATCAAGGTTGGCGAACTGGCCAAGAAAGCCGGTGCTGAAATCGTTTCCTTCACCTACTTCAAAGTAGGCGACGGCATCGAGAAGCCGGTCGACAACTTCGCTGAAGAAGTTGCTGCCCAGCTGGCTGCCGCCAAGCAATAAGACAGTTTTCAACTGTCGCCCAAGAGAGGCTGCCCGCTCACGCGCGCAGCCTCTTTTCAAATGGGATGCACAATTTTATTTGGCTTCCCTTTGGAACTGGCTTACAAAGCCGTGTTCCGATGGCGCTGTGACAGCGTCCAGCTAGAGTGAACGCAAGCCGTAAACGGCTCGCCAAGAATTTTTAAAATACGCCGCAGGAGAGATTCGCAATGGCTCAGCAGGGCAGTGGTTATCAGGCTCGCTATAAACGCATTCTACTCAAGCTTAGCGGCGAGGCCCTGATGGGCTCGGAAGAGTTCGGGATCGATCCCAAGGTGCTTGACCGCATGGCACTGGAAGTCGGCCAGTTGGTTGGTATCGGCGTCCAGGTCGGCCTGGTGATTGGTGGTGGCAACCTGTTCCGTGGCGCCGCGCTCAGTGCTGCCGGCATGGACCGGGTCACCGGCGATCACATGGGGATGCTGGCCACTGTGATGAATGCCCTGGCCATGCGCGACGCCCTGGAGCGTGCCAATATCTCGGCTATCGTGATGTCGGCCATTTCCATGGTGGGTGTGACCGACCACTATGACCGTCGCAAAGCCATGCGCCACCTGAATGCCAAAGAGGTGGTGATCTTTGCCGCCGGTACCGGCAACCCGTTCTTTACCACCGACTCGGCTGCCTGCCTGCGTGCCATCGAAATCGATGCTGACGTAGTGCTCAAGGCCACCAAGGTTGATGGCGTCTACACTGCCGATCCATTCAAGGACCCGCATGCCGAGAAGTTCGATCATCTGACTTATGATGAAGTGCTGGATCGCAAGCTGGGTGTGATGGACCTGACGGCAATCTGCCTGTGCCGCGACCACAAGATGCCGCTGCGCGTATTTAACATGAACAAGCCCGGCGCCCTGCTGAATATCGTACACGGCGGCGCAGAAGGGACTCTGATCGAGGAAGGCGAACAATGATCAACGAAATCAAGAAAGACGCCCAGGCGCGTATGCAAAAATCCCTGGAGTCTCTGAGTCATGCATTTGGCCAGATTCGTACCGGCAAGGCTCACCCAAGCATTCTGGGCAGCGTGATGGTGCCTTACTACGGCACCGATACTCCGCTGAGCGGCGTGGCCAACGTGACCGTGAAAGACTCGCGCACCCTGCAGGTCGTGGCGTTCGAGCGCAACATGCTGGCTGCTGTCGACAAGGCGATCCAGAGCGCAGGCCTGAATCTCAACCCAACCAACCTGGGTGAGCTGCTGCTGATCTCCATGCCAGCCCTGACCGAAGAAACCCGCAAGGGCTTCACCAAGCAGGCGCGCAGTGCAGCGGAAGATGCCCGCGTTGCAGTGCGCAACATTCGTCGCGATGCCTTGGGTGACCTTAAGAAACTGGTCAAGGACAAGGAAATCAGTGAAGACGAAGAGCGTCGCGCCGTCGCGGATATCGACAAGCTGACCAAGGATGCCGAGGCCCAGATCACCAAGGCCACGGAAGAAAAAGAAAAGGACCTGATGGCCGTATAAGGGGTCAGGACGCCTTCATGGAAAAGACCAAGCAGACTGTACCCTCTGTGGTGCCGCGCCATGTCGCGATCATCATGGATGGGAATAATCGCTGGGCGAAGAAACGCTTTATGCCGGGTGTTGCCGGGCATAAGGCGGGTGTCGATGCGGTACGGGCCGTGATCGAGGTGTGTGCCGAAGCCAAGGTCGAGGTGCTGACCTTGTTTGCCTTCTCCAGTGAGAACTGGCAGCGCCCGGCCGACGAAGTCAGCGCCCTGATGGACCTGTTCTTCAAGGCCCTGCGTCGTGAGGCCAAGCGCCTGAACGACAACAACATCAGCCTGCGCATCATCGGCGATCGTTCGCGGTTTCATCCGGAGCTGCAGGCGGCCATGCGGGAAGCCGAAGCGATCACTGCTGGCAGCAATCGCTTCGTCCTGCAAATCGCCGCCAATTATGGTGGCCAATGGGATATCGCCCAGGCTGCACAGCGTTTGGCGCGTGAAGTGCAGGCCGGCCATCTGCGGCCGGAAGACATTACGCCCGAGTTGTTGCAAACCTGCCTGGTAACCGGTGACCTGCCGTTGCCGGACCTGTGCATCCGTACCGGTGGTGAGCACCGCATCAGCAACTTCCTGTTGTGGCAGTTGGCCTATACCGAGCTGTACTTCTCCGACCTGTTCTGGCCGGACTTCAAACACGATGCCATGCGCAATGCGCTGGCCGATTTCGCTTCCCGTCAGCGTCGCTTCGGTAAAACGAGTGAGCAGATCGAAGCTGGAGCCCGGGTTTAATGCTTAAACAACGAATCATCACGGCACTGATCCTGCTGCCGATCGCCCTGTGCGGGTTTTTCCTGCTCGAAGGCTCAGGCTTTGCGCTGTTCATTGGCCTGGTCGTGACCCTGGGTGCCTGGGAGTGGGCGCGCCTGGCAGGGTTTGCCGAGCAGTTGCCGCGCGTGCTGTACGCCGCCGTTGTGGCGTTGCTGCTGTTCCTGATGTACATCCTGCCGGATGTCGCACCCTGGGTGCTCGGGGCGGCGGTGCTGTGGTGGGCGTTGGCGACATTCCTCGTATTGACCTATCCGCGTACCAGCGGCCAGTGGTCCAGCGTCGCCTGCAAGCTGGTGATCGGTCTGCTGATCCTGCTGCCGGCCTGGCAGGGTCTGGTCTATATCAAGCATATGGCCCTGGGCAACTGGTTGATCATGGCGGTCATGGTATTGGTCTGGGGGGCGGACATCGGTGCGTACTTCTCCGGTCGGGCCTTTGGCAAGCGCAAGCTGGCCCCGGCGGTCAGTCCCGGCAAGAGCTGGGAAGGGGTGTACGGTGGGCTGGCGTTGACGTTGTTGATTACCCTGGTCGTAGGCATTGTGCGTGATTGGGGCTTCAAGCAAATCCTCCTGGCCTTGGTTGGTGCGGCAGTGGTCGTATTGATCTCGGTGGTTGGCGATCTGACCGAAAGCATGTTCAAACGCCAGGCTGGCATCAAGGACAGCAGCAACCTGCTGCCGGGCCATGGTGGCGTGTTGGACCGCATCGACAGCCTGACGGCGGCGATCCCGGTGTTTGCCGTACTGTTGTGGATGGCCGCATCGTGAGCCGCTTGCAGCAGGTGACTGTGCTGGGGGCAACCGGCTCGGTCGGGTTGAGCACGCTGGATGTCATTGCCCGTCACCCTGAGCGCTACCAGGTGTTCGCCCTGACCGGCTTCAGTCGCTTGAGCGATCTGTTGGCGCTGTGCGTGCGGCATAAGCCGCAGTTCGTCGTGGTGCCGGATGCGACTGCCGCCCGTGGCTTGCAGGACGACCTGCGGGCTGCGGGCCTGTCGACCGAGGTGTTGGTTGGCGAGGAGGGCTTGTGCCAGGTGTCTGCTGCTTCTGACGTGGATACCGTGGTCGCCGCCATTGTGGGGGCTGCAGGTTTGCGGCCAACGCTTGCGGCGGTCGATGCCGGCAAAAAGATTCTGTTGGCCAATAAAGAAGCGCTGGTCATGTCCGGCGCGCTGTTTATGCAGGCCGTGCGCAAGAGCGGTGCGGTGCTGTTGCCGCTGGACAGCGAGCACAACGCAATTTTTCAGTGCATGCCGGGCGATTTCGCCCGCGGCCTGAGCCAGGTTGGCGTGCGGCGTATTTTGCTGACCGCCTCCGGCGGCCCGTTCCGTCAGACGCCTTTGGCCGAGCTGGAGCACGTTTCTCCTGATCAGGCTTGCGCTCATCCCAATTGGTCGATGGGGCGCAAGATCTCGGTGGATTCGGCGAGCATGATGAACAAGGGGCTGGAGCTGATCGAGGCTTGTTGGTTGTTTGACGCCCGGGCTGATCAAGTCGAGGTGGTGATCCATCCTCAAAGCGTGATTCATTCCCTGGTCGACTATGTTGATGGCTCGGTGCTGGCCCAGTTGGGTAACCCGGACATGCGTACGCCGATTGCCAATGCCCTGGCATGGCCCGAGCGTATCGACTCGGGGGTTGCGCCACTGGACCTGTTTGCCATCGCGCGCCTGGATTTTGAAGCGCCCGATGATCAGCGCTTCCCCTGCCTGCGCCTGGCGCGTGAGGCGGCAGAAGCGGGCAACAGCGCGCCGGCGATGCTGAATGCGGCCAATGAGGTTGCGGTTGCTGCGTTTCTTGAGCGGCGCATCCGTTTTCCACAGATCGCGAGTATCATCGAGGAAATTTTGAGCCTTGAACCGGTGGTTGCCGTGAATGATTTGGGCGCCGTGTTCGAGGCAGATGCCAAGGCACGGGTTCTGGCCGAGCAATGGTTGAAACGCCACGCAGGTTAGTCGGCAGGCGCGGGATTGGAATGCGGAGAGTTTAGATGAGTGCGCTCTACATGATTGTCGGCACCCTGGTTGCTCTGGGTGTGCTGGTCACTTTCCACGAATTTGGTCATTTTTGGGTGGCGCGCCGTTGTGGCGTCAAGGTCCTGCGTTTTTCCGTGGGGTTTGGCATGCCGCTGCTGCGCTGGCACGATCGGCGCGGCACTGAGTTCGTGATTGCTGCCATTCCCCTGGGCGGCTACGTCAAGATGCTCGATGAGCGCGAAGGCGACGTGCCGGCTGATCAATTGGATCAATCCTTCAATCGCAAGACCGTCCGTCAGCGTATTGCCATTGTGGCTGCTGGCCCAATTGCCAACTTCCTGTTGGCCATGGTGTTTTTCTGGGTTCTGGCAATGCTGGGTAGCCAGCAGGTGCGTCCGGTCATCGGTGCGGTCGAAACGGGCAGTATCGCCGCCAAGGCCGGATTGAGCGCTGGCCAGGAAATCGTTGCCATTGATGGTGAGCCAACCACTGGTTGGGGCGCGGTCAACCTGCAGTTGGTTCGACGCCTGGGTGAAAGCGGTACGGTGAAGCTGGTCGTGCGCGAGCAGGACTCGACAGCCGAGACACCGCGCGAACTGGTGCTGGACAAGTGGCTCAAGGGCGCCGACGAGCCTGACCCGATCAAGTCCCTGGGGATTCGCCCATGGCGCCCGGCACTGCCACCTGTATTGGCAGAGCTTGACCCCAAGGGCCCGGCCCAGGCTGCCGGCCTGAAGACTGGCGACCGGTTGCTGGCCCTTGATGGGCAGGCACTGGGCGATTGGCAGCAAGTGGTCGATCTGGTTCGTGTACGTCCTGATACGAAAATTGTGCTGAAAGTTGAGCGCGACGGTGCTCAAATCGACGTCCCTGTGACCCTTGCGGTACGCGGGGAGGCCAAGGCGGCCGGTGGGTATCTGGGGGCCGGGGTCAAAGGTGTCGAATGGCCGCCATCGATGATGCGGGAGATCAGTTTCGGGCCTCTGGCGGCCATTGGCGAGGGGGCGCGACGCACTTGGACCATGAGTGTACTGACCCTCGATTCCCTGAAGAAAATGTTGTTCGGCGAGCTCTCGGTAAAAAACTTGAGTGGACCGATAACCATTGCTAAAGTGGCGGGCGCTTCTGCCCAGTCGGGCGTTGCTGATTTCCTGAATTTCCTGGCTTATCTGAGTATTAGCCTCGGGGTTCTGAATTTGTTGCCCATTCCAGTACTGGATGGGGGGCATCTGTTGTTTTATCTCGTCGAGTGGGTGCGTGGTCGCCCCTTGTCGGATCGGGTGCAGGGTTGGGGGATACAGATCGGTATCAGTTTGGTGGTCGGGGTGATGTTGTTAGCCCTGGTCAACGACCTGGGACGTCTGTAACGCTTCGCTGAATTGCGAATCTGCCGCATTTTGCGGCAGTTTGTTTATTGCCAGTTGGAATAAGAAAGGACTTCATGAAACGTCTGCTGCTAACTGCGGTTCTCACCGTATTGATGATCGCCGAAGTTCACGCCGAGTCCTTCACCATCTCCGATATTCGCGTCAACGGCCTCCAGCGGGTTTCCGCGGGTAGCGTCTTTGGCGCCTTGCCGTTGAACGTTGGGGAACAGGCTGACGACCGTCGCCTGGTGGAATCCACTCGTGCGCTGTTCAAAACCGGTTTCTTTCAAGATATCCAACTGGGTCGTGAAGGCAACGTCCTGGTCATCACTGTCGTTGAGCGGCCTTCTGTCGCCAGTATCGAGATCGAAGGCAACAAGGCGATCTCCACTGAAGACTTGATGAAAGGTCTCAAGCAGTCCGGCCTGGCCGAAGGCGAGATCTTCCAACGTGCCACCCTCGAAGGCGTGCGTAACGAGTTGCAGCGCCAGTACGTTGCCCAGGGCCGTTACTCCGCTTCCGTGGAAACCGAAGTGGTTCCACAGCCGCGTAACCGTGTCGGCCTGAAGGTCAACATCAACGAAGGTACCGTGGCGGCGATCCAGCACATCAACGTGGTGGGCAACACCAAGTTCGCCGACGAAGACCTGATCGACCTGTTCGAGCTCAAGACTACCAACTGGCTGTCGTTCTTCAAGAACGACGACAAGTACGCCCGTGAAAAACTCTCCGGTGACTTGGAGCGCCTGCGCTCCTATTACCTGGACCGTGGCTATATCAACATGGATATCGCTTCGACCCAGGTGTCCATCACCCCGGACAAGAAGCACGTGTACATCACGGTCAACGTCAACGAAGGCGAGAAATACCGTGTTCGTGACGTGAAGCTCAGCGGCGACCTGAAAGTGCCTGAAGACCAGGTCAAGTCCCTGCTGCTGGTCCAGAAGGACCAGGTGTTCTCACGCAAGCTGATGACCACCACTTCCGAACTGATCACCCGTCGCCTGGGTAACGAAGGCTATACCTTCGCCAACGTCAACGGCGTGCCGACTCCCCATGATGATGACCACACCGTGGACATCACCTTTGTCGTCGATCCAGGCAAGCGTGCCTACGTCAACCGCATCAACTTCCGTGGCAACACCAAGTCCGAGGACGAAGTGCTGCGTCGTGAAATGCGCCAGATGGAAGGCGGCTGGGCTTCTACCTACCTGATCGACCAGTCCAAGACCCGTCTTGAGCGCCTGGGCTTCTTCAAGGAAGTCAACGTCGAAACCCCGGCCGTACCGGGTGTGGACGACCAGGTTGACGTGAACTATGCCGTTGAAGAGCAAGCGTCCGGCTCGATCACCGCCAGTGTCGGTTTCGCCCAGAGTGCCGGCCTGATCCTTGGTGGCTCGATTACCCAGAACAACTTCCTGGGTACCGGCAACAAGGTTTCCATCGGCCTGACCCGCAGCGAATACCAGAGCCGATACAACTTCGGTTATGTGGACCCCTACTGGACGGCTGACGGTGTGAGCCTTGGCTACAACGCCTTCTACCGCACCACCGACTACAAGGACCTCGATGTCGACGTTGCAAGCTATGCGATCGACAGCCTGGGTATCGGTGCCAACGTGGGCTACCCGATCAGTGAGACCTCGCGTCTGACCTTCGGCCTGACCGCGCAGCAGGATGAGATCAAGACCGGCGTCTATACCGTGGATGAGATCTTCGATTTCACCCGCCGCGAAGGTGACAAGTTCCTCAACTTCAAGGCCTCGGCCGGTTGGTCCGAGTCCACCCTGAACAAGGGCGTGCTGGCCACTCGTGGCCACTCCCAGAGCCTGACCCTGGAAGCCACCACCCCAGGTAGCGACCTGTCGTTCTTCAAACTCGACTACCGTGGTCAGCTGTTCACACCGTTGAGCGATAACTACACCATGCGCCTGCACACGGAATTGGGCTATGGTGATGGCTACGGTTCGACCGATGGCCTGCCGTTCTACGAGAACTACTACGCCGGTGGTTTCAACTCGGTACGTGGCTTCAAGGACAGCACCCTGGGTCCTCGCGGCACGCCAAGCCGTGGTGTCGCCGAAACCGGTAACGTCGGTACTGTGCGTGACTCGGACAATGACCCGCTGCCATTCGGTGGTAACGTGCTGATTCAAGGTGGTGCGGAAATTCTCTTCCCGCTGCCGTTCGTCAAGGATCAGCGTTCCCTGCGGACTTCGGTCTTCTGGGATGTGGGTAACGTATTCGACTCCAAGTGCGAGCAGATCCGTAACCCGAGTGGCCTGAAGTCCAACACCCAGTGCAACGACGTAAGCCTGAGCAATCTGGCCAGTTCCGTGGGTGTAGGTGTGACCTGGATTACCGCCCTTGGCCCGTTGAGCTTCGCCTTGGCGATGCCAGTGAAGAAACCGGATAACGCTGAAACCCAGATTTTCCAATTTTCCCTCGGCCAGACGTTCTAAGCGTCCGACCCAAGATAACGACAACGGATTCTGTAGGAGTGCATCGTGCGTAAGTTGACTCAATTGGTTCTTCTGGCAACCGTGCTGGTCGCAACCCCGGCGTTTGCCGAAATGAAAATCGCCGTCCTGAACTATCAGATGGCCCTGCTGGAATCCGACGCGGCCAAGAAATACGCCGTGGATGCCGAGAAAAAATTCGGTCCGCAACTGACCAAACTCAAGACCCTGGAAAGTAGCGCCAAGGGCATCCAGGACCGCCTGGTCGCCGGTGGCGATAAAATGCAGCAAGGCGAGCGCGAGCGTCTGGAGCTTGAATTCAAGCAAAAGGCCCGTGACTATCAGTTCCAGTCCAAGGAGCTGAACGAAGCCAAGGCTGTTGCTGACCGTGAGATGCTCAAGCAATTGAAGCCAAAACTCGACAGCGCCGTGGAAGAAGTCATCAAGAAAGGTGCTTTTGACTTGGTCTTCGAGCGTGGCGCCGTCATTGACGTCAAGCCTCAATACGACATCACCCGCCAGGTGATCGAGCGCATGAACCAGCTGAAGTAAGCCATGACCGCGACTATCAAACTCGGCGAGTTGGCCGAGTTCCTGGGGGCCGCCTTGCGTGGCTCCCCGGAGAAGGAAATCACTGGGCTAGCCACCTTGCAGGAGGCTGGCCCAGCTCAGTTGAGCTTCCTCGCAAATCCTCAATACCGTAAATACCTGGGCGACAGCCAGGCTGCAGCAGTATTGCTGAAGGCCGCTGACGCCGAGACGTTTGCCGGGGATGCGCTGGTGGTGGCCGACCCTTACGCGGCTTACGCGCGGGTGTCCCACCTGTTCGACCCCAAACCCAAGGCTTCCCCGGGCATTCATCCTTCTGCCGTGGTCGCTGATGACGCCCAGGTTGATCCTGCGGCGAGCATTGGTGCTTTTGCGGTGATCGAGAGTGGTGCGCGAATCGGTGCCGGCGTGACTGTCGGTGCCCATTGTTTTATCGGTGCCCGCAGTGAAGTTGCAGCAGGCGGCTGGCTCGCGCCGCGTGTGACCCTGTACCACGATGTGCGTATCGGGCAGCGGGTGGTGATTCAGTCGGGTGCCGTGATCGGCGGCGAAGGCTTCGGCTTCGCCAATGAGAAGGGCATATGGCAGAAGATTGCCCAGGTTGGCGGTGTGCTGATCGGTGACGACGTGGAGATTGGCGTCAACACCGCCGTTGATCGCGGGGCCCTGGCCGATACCGTGATTGGCAATGGTGTGAAGCTCGACAACCAGATCCAGATCGCCCACAACGTACAGATTGGCGATCACACGGCCATGGCCGCGTGTGTCGGCATTTCCGGCAGCACCAAGATCGGCAAGCATTGCATGCTGGCCGGCGGTGTCGGGCTGGTGGGCCATATTGACGTGTGCGACAACGTATTCATTACCGGCATGACCATGGTGACCCATTCGATTACCGAGCCTGGGGCCTATTCTTCCGGTACGGCGATGCAGCCCGCAGCCGAGTGGCGCAAGAGCGCGGCCCGTTTAAGGCAGCTCGACGACATGGCGCGGCGCCTGAAACATCTGGAAAAGCGTGTTGGGGACGTGACCCCTGGCAGTAATGTTTCATCAGATGGCTGATACCATTTCCATATCAAGTGTGCACAGCAGCTAGACTGCCTTCTTGATTTGCTAGAGGGGCGTGCCTTAGTCCGCGCGCTCCCAATCTTTATTACAGGCTTCCCCCCGAAATGATGGACATCAACGAGATTCGCGAATACCTGCCTCACCGTTACCCGTTCCTGCTGGTGGACCGTGTAGTGGAGCTGAATGTTGAGGAAAAGCGCATTCGTGCCTACAAGAATGTCAGCATCAACGAACCATTCTTCAATGGTCACTTCCCTGCGCATCCAATCATGCCGGGCGTGCTGATCATCGAAGCGATGGCGCAGGCCGCTGGTATCCTGGGTTTTAAAATGCTCGACCTGAAGCCTGCCGATGGCACGCTTTACTATTTCGTGGGCTCCGACAAGCTGCGTTTCCGCAACCCGGTCACCCCGGGCGACCAGTTGATCCTGGAAGCCAAGTTCGTGAGCTGCAAGCGCCAGATCTGGAAATTCGAATGCCAGGCGTCCGTTGACGGCAAGCCTGTGTGTTCCGCCGAAATCATCTGCGCGGAACGCAAACTATGAGTTTGATTGACCCTCGCGCAATCATCGATCCGACGGCCGTGCTGGCCGCCGACGTTGAGGTCGGCCCTTGGTCGATCATCGGCGCAGGTGTGGAAATCGGCGAGGGGACAGTCATCGGGCCGCATGTGATCCTCAAGGGTCCGACTCGCATTGGCAAACACAACCGCATCTACCAGTTTTCCTCGGTAGGTGAAGACACGCCGGACATGAAGTACAAGGGTGAAGAAACCCGCCTGGTAATCGGTGATCACAACATCATTCGTGAAGGTGTGACCATTCATCGCGGCACTGTGCAGGACCGGGCAGAAACCACCCTGGGTGATCACAACCTAGTGATGGCCTACGCGCACATCGGCCACGACAGTGTGATTGGCAACCACTGCATCCTGGTCAACAACACGGCGCTGGCCGGCCATGTGCACGTTGATGACTGGGCGATCCTGTCCGGTTTCACCCTGGTGCATCAGTACTGCCATATCGGTGCCCACAGTTTTTCCGGCATGGGAACGGCTATCGGCAAGGATGTACCGGCGTTTGTCACGGTATTTGGCAACCCCGCCGAAGCTCGCAGCATGAACTTCGAAGGCATGCGCCGACGTGGTTTCAGCGAAGACGCAATCCATGCGCTGCGTCGTGCCTACAAGGTGGTGTACCGCCAGGGCCTGACGGTTGAGCAGGCACTGGCCGAGTTGGCGGAGCCGGCAGCATTATTTCCAGAAGTTGCCATATTCCGTGATTCGATCCAGGCATCGACTCGCGGCATCACCCGCTGATCATGGCCACGCTGCGTATTGCATTGGTGGCCGGAGAGGCTTCTGGCGATATCCTGGGCGCTGGCCTGATGCGAGCCATCAAGGCGCGGCATCCAGCGGTTGAATTTATTGGGGTCGGGGGCCCGCTGATGCAGGCCGAAGGCCTGACTTCCTACTTTCCCATGGAGCGTTTATCGGTCATGGGGCTGGTCGAAGTGTTGGGACGCCTGCGCGAGCTACTGGCTCGGCGCAAGCTGCTGATCCAGACCCTGATTGAAGAGAAGCCAGACGTCTTTATCGGTATCGACGCGCCGGACTTCACCCTCAATATCGAACTCAAACTGCGTCAGGCCGGGATCAAGACCGTGCATTACGTCAGTCCGTCCGTGTGGGCGTGGCGGCAGAAGCGTGTCTTGAAGATCCGCGAAGGCTGCGACCTGATGCTGACCCTGCTGCCCTTTGAGGCGCGGTTCTACGAAGAGAAGGGCGTGCCGGTAAGATTTGTCGGCCATACCCTGGCCGATACCATCCCGCTACAGGCTGATCGTCCCGCTGCACGCGCCGAGCTGGGCCTGCCCGACGGGCCGCTGGTGGCATTGATGCCCGGCAGTCGTGGTGGTGAAGTCGGTCGCCTGGGAGCACTGTTTTTCGATGCTGCCGAGCGCCTGTTGGCGTTGAAGCCTGGGGTGCGTTTTGTGCTGCCGTGCGCCAGTCCGCAGCGGCGTGCACAGATCGAGACCCTGCTGGTGGGGCGAGACCTGCCGCTGACGTTGCTCGACGGCAGTTCGCATCTGGCCCTGGCTGCCTGTGATGCGGTGCTGATCGCCTCCGGTACTGCCACGCTGGAGGCCTTGCTCTACAAGCGCCCGATGGTCGTGGCCTATCGCCTGGCGCCGCTGACCTATTGGATTCTCAAGCGCATGGTCAAAAGCCCCTACATCTCTTTGCCCAACCTGCTTGCCCAGCGTTTGTTGGTGCCGGAGTTGCTGCAGGATGCTGCAACGCCCGAGGCATTGGCCCAGACTATTCTGCCGTTGATCGACGGTGGCGAAGAGCAGACCCGCGGGTTTGACGAAATTCACCGTACCTTGCGCCGTGATGCGTCGAACCAGGCCGCAGATGCCGTGTTGACCTTGATCGGCCGCCAGCAGGAAACCCTATGAAGACGCAAATGGGCCTGGACTTCAGCCTGGTCGCCCAAACCCACGAACTGGTCGCCGGTGTCGATGAAGTAGGACGCGGCCCACTGTGCGGCGCGGTGGTCACGGCGGCGGTGATTCTTGACCCGAATCGTCCGATTCTTGGCCTCAACGACTCGAAGAAACTCACCGAGGCCCGCCGTGAAAAACTGTTTGATGAAATTTGCGAAAAGGCCCTCAGCTGGCATATCGCCAGGGCTGAAGTCGAGGAAATCGACGAGCTGAATATTCTCCATGCCACGATGCTGGCCATGCAGCGTGCTGTCGAGGGCCTGCACATTACCCCGAAGCTGGCGATGATCGACGGTAATCGCTGCCCGAAGCTGGCGATGCCGGCCGAAGCAGTGGTCAAGGGTGATAGCAAGGTTCCGGCGATTGCCGCCGCCTCGATCCTGGCCAAGGTCAGCCGCGACCGTGAAATGGCGGCGTTCGAGTTGATCTATCCGGGCTATGGCATCGGTGGCCATAAAGGCTACCCAACGCCCGTTCATCTGCAAGCCCTGGCCCGATTGGGTCCGACGCCGATCCATCGACGTTCGTTTGCCCCGGTACGCCAGGCTTACGAGGCGCGCGCAAACCTCGTCGAGATTTAGGCGCAGGCTGATGTTTTACTCAAGGCCCGGTACAATCCGGGCCTTGTTGTTTTCACACGTATCTAGACAGGATCACTATGCCGGCTTCATTCGTTCACCTGCGCCTGCACACTGAATACTCCCTGGTCGACGGCCTGGTACGGATCAAACCACTGGTCAAAACCCTGGTGGGCATGAATATGCCTGCCGTTGCGGTGACCGATCAGAACAACATGTGCTCCCTGGTCAAGTTCTATAAGAGCACCATGGGCGCCGGTATCAAGCCGATCTGCGGCGCCGACTTGTGGCTGTCCAACAAGGATCCGGATAACGCCTTGAGCCGTATCAGCCTGTTGGCGATGAACGGTGTGGGCTATCGCAACCTGACCGAATTGATTTCCCGTGGTTTTATCGACGGCCAGCGCAATGGCTCGATCATCATCGAGCGCGAATGGGTGGCGCAGGCCAGCGAAGGGTTGATCATGTTATCGGCCGCCAAAGAGGGCGAGATCGGTATCGCGTTACTGGGCGGCAACCCGCATGAGGCCCAAGTGCTGGCCAGTGAGTGGATGAAGGTCTTTCCCGACCGCTTTTACCTGGAAATCCAGCGTACCAATCGCCCCAACGACGAAGAGCATCTGCACGCCGCCGTGGCCCTGGCCGAAAAGCTGGGCGCGCCACTGGTAGCCACCAACGATGTACGTTTTATAAAGAAGGAAGATTTCGAGGCTCACGAAACCCGCGTGTGCATCGGCGAAGGCCGGGCGCTGGACGATCCGCGGCGCTCGAAGAACTACAGCGAAGAGCAATACCTCAAAAGTGCCGAGGAAATGGCTGAGCTGTTCAGCGACTTGCCTGAGGCGCTGGAAAACTCCGTCGAAATTGCCAAGCGCTGCAATATCGAAGTGAAGCTGGGCAAACACTTCTTGCCCAACTTCCCGATTCCCGATGGCATGACCATCGATGAATATTTTCGCAAGGTGTCCTTCGATGGCCTGGAGGAGCGTCTTGTTGTCCTGCTGCCCAAGGACACCACCGAAGACTACGACGCCAAGCGCCAAGTGTATGTCGACCGGCTGAATTTCGAGCTGGATATCATTATCCAGATGGGCTTCCCCGGTTACTTCCTGATCGTAATGGATTTTATCCAGTGGGCCAAAAGCAACGGCGTGCCGGTAGGGCCTGGCCGGGGGTCGGGTGCTGGCTCGCTGGTGGCTTATGTACAGAAGATCACCGACCTTGACCCGCTGGAATATGACCTGCTGTTCGAGCGGTTCCTGAACCCCGAGCGGGTATCGATGCCCGACTTCGACGTCGACTTCTGCATGGATGGTCGCGACCGGGTGATCGAGTATGTGGCCGAGAAATATGGCCGTAACGCGGTAAGCCAGATCATTACCTTTGGTTCCATGGCGGCCAAGGCGGTAATTCGCGACGTGGCGCGGGTGCAGGGCAAGTCCTACGGCCTGGCGGATCGACTGTCGAAGATGATTCCCTTCGAAGTCGGCATGACCCTGGAAAAAGCCTACGAGCAAGAAGAAATCCTGCGTGACTTCATCAAGGTCGATGAAGAAGCCGCCGAAATCTGGGACATGGCCCGCAAACTTGAAGGCGTGGTGCGTAACGTCGGTAAGCACGCCGGTGGCGTGGTAATCGCTCCGACCAAGCTGACAGACTTTTCGCCGATCTACTGCGACGAAGAAGGCGATGGCCTGGTAACCCAGTTCGACAAGGATGACGTGGAAGCAGCCGGCCTGGTGAAGTTCGACTTCCTCGGCCTGCGTACCCTGACGATCATCGATTGGGCGCTCAAGACCATCAACCGCGACCGCGCCAAGGTGGGCGAAGAACCGCTGGATATCGCGTTTATCCCGCTGGACGACAAGCCGACCTACGCCCTGCTGCAAAAGGCCGAAACCACCGCGGTATTCCAACTTGAATCGCGCGGCATGAAGGAGCTGATCAAAAAGCTCAAGCCCGACTGCCTGGAAGACTTGATCGCATTGGTGGCCCTGTTCCGTCCGGGCCCACTGCAATCGGGCATGGTTGACGACTTTATCAACCGTAAGCACGGGCGCGCCGAGCTGGCTTACCCGCACTCCGATTACCAGTACGAAGGCCTCAAGCCGGTACTGGCGCCGACCTACGGCATCATTCTGTATCAAGAGCAGGTGATGCAGATTGCCCAGGTCATGGCCGGCTATACCCTAGGTGGCGCGGACATGCTCCGTCGAGCCATGGGTAAGAAAAAGCCAGAGGAAATGGCCAAGCAGCGCGGTGGTTTCATTGAAGGTTGCGCCACCAACAATATCGACGCCGACCTGGCCGGTAACATCTTTGACCTGGTGGAAAAATTCGCCGGTTACGGCTTCAACAAATCCCACTCCGCCGCCTACGGCCTGGTGTCGTACCAGACCGCCTGGCTGAAGGCCCACTATCCGGCGCCGTTCATGGCGGCGGTGCTTTCGGCGGATATGCACAACACCGACAAGGTCGTGACCTTGATCGAAGAAGTGCGGACCATGAAGCTGCGCCTTGACGCGCCGGACGTGAACGCCTCGGAATTCAAATTCACCGTGAACGACGAAGGCCGCATCATTTACGGCCTGGGTGCGATCAAGGGGGTGGGCGAAGGCCCGGTTGAGGCGATCACCGAGGCGCGCCAGGAGGGGCCGTTCAAGGATCTGTTCGACTTCTGCGCCCGGGTCGACCTCAAGCGCATCAACAAACGTACCCTGGATGGCCTGATCCGCAGCGGCGCACTTGACCGTCTCGGCCCGTACTTTCATGACGAGCCGAAGGCTTACCAGGCCAATATCGACCGTAACCGCGCGGTGCTGCTGGCCGCCATGGAAGAAGCGATCAAGGCCGCCGAGCAGACCGCCCGCACCCACGACAGCGGGCATGCCGACCTGTTTGGCGGGCTGTTCGTCGAAGAAGACGCCGATGTATACGCCAACCACCGCAAGGCCAAGGAACTGACCCTCAAGGAACGTCTCAAGGGTGAAAAAGACACCCTGGGCCTGTACCTCACCGGGCATCCGATTGATGAATATGAAGGCGAGATCCGCCGTTTCGCCCGCCAGCGCATCATCGACCTGAAACCGGCACGCGATACCCAGACGGTCGCCGGGATGATCATTGCCCTGCGGGTAATGAAGAACAAAAAGGGCGACAAGATGGGTTTCATCACCCTCGACGACCGCTCCGGGCGTATCGAAGCGTCACTGTTTGCCGACGCCTTCCATTCTGCGCAGTCGCTGTTGCAGACCGATGCGATGGTGGTGGTGGAGGGGGAGGTGAGCAACGATGACTTCTCCGGCGGCCTGCGCCTGCGGATCAAACGCGTAATGAGCATGGAAGATGCCCGCACCAACCTGGCCGAAAGCCTGCGCCTGAAGGTGAAAACCGAAGCGCTCAAGGGCGATCAGCTACGCTGGTTGGGGGATTTGCTCAAGCGTCACCGTGGCGCGTGCCCGGTGACCATGGAGTACACCGGCAGCGATGCCAAGGCGATGTTGCAGTTCGGTGAGACGTGGCGAATTGACCCGGCCGATGGCTTGATTCAAGCATTGCGTGACCAGTTCGGGCGTGACAACGTCTTCCTCCAATACCGTTGACGGTCAGGGCTGTCCTTGTACCCCTGACCTCGACTCGACATTTAATCTCGACCTTGACGCGCCTCTCCCTTAAGGTAGGGCGCGAATAGACAACCGGCTGGCCGGGCACTCCCTGGCCGTCGACCCAAGACGGACGCTTATGAACCCGAATTTTCTTGATTTCGAACAGCCGATCGCTGACCTGCAAGCCAAGATCGAAGAGCTGCGCCTGGTCGGCAATGACAATTCGCTGAATATCGGCGATGAAATCTCCCGCCTGCAAGACAAGAGCAAGACGCTCACCGAAGACATCTTCGGCAAGCTGACCAGTTGGCAGATCGCGCGTCTGGCCCGCCACCCGCGTCGTCCGTACACCCTGGACTACATCGATCATATCTTCACCGAGTTCGACGAGCTGCATGGCGACCGTCACTTCTCCGATGATGCGGCGATTGTCGGCGGTATTGCCCGCCTGGACGACCAGCCAGTGATGGTGATCGGTCACCAGAAAGGTCGTGAAGTACGCGAGAAAGTCCGTCGCAACTTCGGCATGCCGCGCCCGGAAGGTTACCGCAAGGCCTGCCGCCTGATGGAAATGGCTGAACGCTTCAAGATGCCGATCCTGACCTTTATCGACACCCCTGGCGCCTACCCTGGCATCGACGCTGAAGAGCGCAACCAGAGCGAAGCGATTGCCTGGAACCTGCGGGTGATGGCGCGCCTGAAAACCCCGATCATCGCGACCGTGATCGGTGAGGGTGGCTCCGGCGGTGCGCTGGCCATTGGCGTCTGCGACCAACTGAACATGCTGCAGTATTCCACCTACGCGGTAATCTCGCCGGAAGGTTGTGCCTCGATCTTGTGGAAAACCGCAGAAAAGGCCCCGGATGCTGCCGAAGCCATGGGTATCACCGCTGATCGCCTCAAAGGCCTGGGCATCGTCGACAAGGTGATCGCCGAACCGCTGGGCGGCGCCCACCGCGACCCGGCTGCTGCATCGGCCACTATCCGCGCCGAGCTTTGCGCGCAGTTGGACATGCTCAAGACGTTTGACAACGAGGCGCTGTTGGCTCGTCGTTACGAGCGTCTGATGAGCTACGGCCTGTAAGCGCGATACCCTGTAGGAGCCGGCTTGCCGGCGACGGCTGCTTCAAGCCTTTTGGTGCCTTCTCGGGCCTCATCGCCGGCAAGCCGGCTCCTACAGTTTTGATTCTGTTCGGACGGTAATCCTTGATGAAGCCCTTCAAGCAGGATCTTGCCGCCAAACTCCTGCAAACCCTCGCCCCCTGGCGCAACGCCTCGGCCTGGCATATCGCTTTCTCCGGTGGGCTCGACTCCACGGTCCTGCTGCACCTTCTCGTCGGTCTGGCAAAAAACCAACCCCTACCGCCCCTTTACGCAGTCCACGTTCACCATGGTCTCCAAGTAGTGGCCGACGCGTGGCCGGCTCATTGTCAGGGGGTCTGTGATGCTGCAGCTGTGCCGCTGCGAGTCATGCATGTGCAAGTGCAAGCGGGTGCAAGCCTTGAGCGCGCAGCCCGGGATGCGCGCTACCAGGCGTTCGCCGAGGCGATCGGCCCGGGGGAATTGCTCTTCACTGGCCAGCACCGTGACGATCAGGCCGAGACCCTGTTGTTCCGCCTATTGCGGGGCGCTGGGGTGCGGGGCCTGGCCGCAATGCCAGTGCAGCGTCCCTTGGGCGAGGGGCGTCTGGCGCGGCCACTGCTGGACGTCTCGCGAGCCGAATTGGAAGCCTACGCCCGCGAGCACCAGTTGAATTGGATCGAAGACCCCTCCAATAGCGACTCACGTTTCTCCCGCAATTATCTGCGCCATCAATTATTCCCGCTGCTCACCGAGCGATGGCCTCGGGCTATCAACACTCTTGCTCGTACTGCCGGGCATTTGAATGAAGCCCAAGGGCTACTCGATGAGTTGGCGCAATTGGATGTGCAGGCCGCCCAGCTGCCATCGGCGTTTCCCTGGTTGGCGCTGCCATCGTTAGCGCTTGCGCCGCTGCGTGATCTTTCCGACGCTCGGCAACGCAACGCCCTGCGGTACTGGCTGGGGCCGCTGACGCCCTTGCCCGACAGCGAGCATTGGATCGGCTGGGATACCCTGCGTGATGCCAAGGCCGATGCACAGCCCGTGTGGCGTTTGGCGGATGGCCAATTGCACCGTTGCAACGATCGCATCTGGTGGATGCCTGCCGAATGGTGGGAGTTTTCCGGCAGGTCAATGAACTGGTCGCACCCGCAAAACCCACTACAGTTACCTGGCAACGGCCAGTTGTATTTCAGCGGGCCTATCCCTGAAGGCCCTTTGAGCATCCGCTACCGCCAGGGTGGTGAAGTCATGGAAGTGCCGGGCCGTGGCCGGCGCGACCTCAAGCGTTTGCTCAACGAAAGTGCTGTGCCGGGCTTGATCCGTGGCAGATTGCCGCTGCTGTATCAGGACTCCCGGCTGCTGGCCGTGGCCAACCTGGCAAGGGCCTCGACAGGGCAGGGGGATGACTGGCAATTACATTGGGTGCCACCAACCTGCGATCAAGGTTTGAGCTGATAGCGCCTTTCCGGTAGACTACGCTCCCTTCTTGATACAACTTCTGTGGATTCTCCTGAAACACAGTCGTTGCCGATTACCAAGCAGTCTTTGCTGGGCGATTCCAAAAAATGTGTAGCGATCAACGTACCGGTGCTCCATTGCCGGTCTGTCACAACGCGGCGGTTTTTTTGAAAGGTGCACTGTGATTAATGCAGGTGATCGGGGGCTTCGGCCTTCCTTCGCTTTCCCCGGCGGCTCCGACCGCTTTAACGCAGACTTCTAGGGTTTTTCATGACGCGCTACATATTCGTCACGGGCGGTGTTGTTTCTTCATTGGGGAAAGGCATTGCCTCCGCTTCATTGGCGGCCATCCTGGAGGCGCGGGGACTTAAGGTCACCATGCTCAAGCTGGACCCGTACATCAACGTCGACCCGGGCACCATGAGCCCGTTCCAGCACGGCGAAGTGTTCGTCACCCACGACGGCGCCGAGACCGACCTGGACCTGGGCCACTACGAGCGGTTCATCCGCACGACCATGACCCAGAACAACAACTTCACCACTGGCCGTGTCTACGAGCACGTCTTGCGCAAGGAGCGCCGTGGTGACTACCTGGGTGCAACCATCCAGGTGATCCCGCACATCACCGACGAAATCAAGCGCCGCATCATCAAGGGTGCAGGCGATGCCGACGTAGCGATGGTCGAGATCGGTGGCACCGTGGGTGACATCGAATCCCAACCGTTCCTCGAAGCCATCCGCCAACTGCGTTTCGAAGTCGGCGCCAAGCGCGCGATGCTGATGCACCTGACGCTGGTGCCGTACATCGCCACCGCCGGCGAAACCAAAACCAAGCCAACCCAGCACTCGGTCAAGGAGCTGCGCTCCATCGGCCTGCAGCCGGATGTGCTGGTGTGCCGCTCCGATCACCCGATCGACATTTCCTCGCGTCGCAAGATCGCGCAGTTCACCAACGTTGAAGAACGTGCGGTGATTGCCCTGGAAGACGCCGATACCATCTACAAGATCCCGGGCATCCTGCATTCCCAAGGCCTGGATGATTTTGTGGTCGAGCGTTTCGGCCTGCAATGCGGTGGAGCGGACCTGTCCGAGTGGGACGCCGTGGTCGACGCCAAGCTCAACCCTGAGCACGAAGTCACTATCGCCATGGTCGGCAAGTACATGGAACTGTTGGACGCGTACAAGTCGCTGATCGAAGCGATGAGCCACGCGGGCATCAGCAACCGTACCAAGGTCAACCTGCGCTATATCGATTCCGAAGACATCGAGAATCAGGGCACCGCCCTGCTCGAAGGGGTTGACGCGATCCTCGTGCCCGGCGGTTTCGGCCTGCGTGGCGTGGAAGGCAAGATCACTGCCGTGCAGTACGCTCGCGAGAACAAGGTGCCGTACCTGGGTATCTGCCTGGGCATGCAAGTGGCCGTCATCGAGTTCGCCCGTAACGTGCTGGGCTGGAAAGACGCCAACTCCACCGAGTTCGATCACACCAGCGGCCACCCGGTCGTGGGCCTGATCACCGAGTGGGAAGATGCCACCGGCGCTGTCGAAACCCGTACCGAAACCTCCGACCTGGGCGGCACCATGCGTCTAGGCGCACAGGATTGCCTGCTGGAGTCCGGTTCGCTGGTGCACGACTGCTATGGCAAGGACGTGATTGTCGAGCGTCACCGTCACCGTTATGAGGTGAACAACAACCTGCTGCCGCAGATCAAGGAAGCCGGCCTGAAAATCTCCGGGCGCTCCGGTGACGGCAAGCTGGTTGAAGTGGTCGAAGCGCCGGATCATCCATGGTTCGTCGCTTGCCAGTTCCACCCTGAGTTCACGTCGACCCCGCGCGACGGTCACCCGTTGTTCAGCGGTTTCGTCAAGGCTGCACTGACGCAACATCAGAAGAAGGCGTAAACCTGATGGCCCAGAAGATCATTCGCGTAGGCGACATCGAGATCGCCAACGACAAGCCCATGGTGCTGTTTGGCGGCATGAACGTGCTGGAAAGCCGCGACATGGCGATGCAGGTCTGTGAAGCGTACGTAAAGGTTACCGAGAAACTGGGTATCCCTTATGTATTCAAGGCCAGCTTCGACAAGGCCAACCGTTCGTCCGTGACCTCCTATCGCGGCCCGGGCCTTGAAGAAGGCATGCGGATCTTCCAGGACATCAAGCAAGCCTTCGGCGTGCCGATCATCACCGACGTCCACGAGCCTGAACAGGCGGCCGTGGTCGCCGAGGTGTGCGACATCATCCAGTTGCCGGCCTTCCTGTCGCGCCAGACCGACCTGGTGGTCGCGATGGCCAAGACCGGCGCTGTGATCAATATCAAGAAAGCCCAGTTCCTTGCGCCCCAGGAAATGAAACACATCCTGAACAAGTGCGTGGAAGCGGGTAACGACCAGTTGATCCTCTGCGAGCGTGGTTCGAGCTTCGGCTACAACAACCTCGTGGTGGACATGCTCGGTTTCGGCATCATGAAACAGTTCGAATACCCGGTATTCTTCGACGTGACCCACGCGCTGCAAATGCCCGGTGGTCGCGCAGATTCTGCCGGTGGGCGACGTGCCCAGGTGCTGGACCTGGCCAAGGCCGGTATCAGCCAGTCCCTGGCTGGCCTGTTCCTGGAAGCCCACCCGGACCCGGACAACGCCAAGTGCGACGGTCCTTGTGCCCTGCGCCTGGACAAGCTGGAGCCATTCCTGGCCCAACTCAAGCAATTGGACGAACTGGTCAAGCGTTTTCCGACAGTAGAGACCGCGTAACCCGCGTTTCTCCGGTAAACTTTCCGCGTTTTATGCTCAGGTCCCAGGGCCTGGGCCTTGTCGCCTGCAAGCCTGCCCCGTTGTTCCACCCTTGCGGTCGGTCAAAAGATTTCCTTCAGCTGCGTCGTTTTCGTCAACTTTGGAGTGTTTACAACAATGGCAAAAATCGTCGACATCAAAGGTCGTGAAGTTCTCGACTCCCGTGGCAACCCCACCGTCGAAGCCGACGTGCTTCTCGATAACGGCATCATCGGCAGCGCCTGCGCGCCGTCCGGTGCTTCCACCGGTTCGCGCGAAGCGCTGGAGCTGCGTGATGGCGACAAGAGCCGTTACCTGGGCAAGGGTGTCCTCAAGGCCGTAGCCAACATCAATGGCCCGATCCGTGACCTGTTGCTGGGCAAGGATCCGCTGGACCAGAAAGCCCTGGACCACGCAATGATCAAGCTCGACGGCACTGAAAACAAAGGCAGCCTCGGCGCCAATGCGATCCTCGCCGTATCCCTGGCTGCTGCCAAGGCTGCTGCCCAGGACCAAGACCTGCCGTTGTACGCGCACATTGCCAACCTGAACGGTACCCCAGGCGTCTACTCGATGCCGGTGCCGATGATGAATATCATCAACGGTGGCGAACACGCAGACAATAACGTCGATATCCAGGAATTCATGGTGCAGCCGGTGGGTGCCAAGTCCTTCTCCGAAGGCCTGCGCATGGGCACCGAGATTTTCCATCACCTGAAAGCTGTGCTGAAGGCCCGTGGCCTGAGCACCGCGGTGGGCGATGAAGGGGGATTCGCACCGAACCTGGCGTCCAACGAAGATGCACTGAAAGTGATCTCCGAAGCCGTGGCCAACGCTGGCTACAAGTTGGGTACCGACGTGACCCTGGCCCTGGACTGCGCGGCCAGCGAGTTCTTTGAAGACGGCAAGTACAACCTGTCTGGCGAAGGCCAGGTGTTCAACTCCGAAGGTTTCGCTGAATACCTGAAGGGCCTGACCCAGCGCTACCCGATCATTTCGATCGAAGACGGCCTGGACGAGTCTGACTGGGGCGGTTGGAAAATCCTCACCGACAAGATCGGCGAGAAGATCCAACTGGTAGGCGACGACCTGTTCGTGACCAACACCAAGATCCTGAAAGAGGGCATCGACAAGAAGATCGCCAACTCGATCCTGATCAAGTTCAACCAGATCGGCACCCTGACCGAAACCCTGGAAGCCATCCAGATGGCCAAGGCTGCGGGCTACACTGCCGTGATCTCGCACCGCTCCGGCGAAACCGAAGATTCGACCATTGCCGACTTGGCTGTGGGCACCTCGGCGGGCCAGATCAAAACCGGCTCCCTGTGCCGTTCCGACCGTGTTTCCAAGTACAACCAACTGCTGCGTATCGAAGAGCAATTGGGCGGTAAAGCCAAATACAACGGTCGTGGTGAGTTTCGCGGCTGAGTAGTTGATGGTAAAAAGACAACGGATTGTGTCGGAAAACTCGCTTTAGAGTGAATTTGCGCACTAATCTGATGCCTATCAAGCACAAGCCTGGTTCTTCCAGGCTTCGTGCTATCAGTTGCTTCAAAAGTTTTGCATGGCTGTCTTTTTTCACTGGATACCCGATATTCGATGCGCAGTCCCAATTGGTTGTTCCTCGTCTTGCTCTTGCTGCTGGCTGGCCTGCAGTACCGCCTTTGGGTGGGCAATGGCAGCTTGGCGCAGGTAACCGACCTGACCCAGCAAATTGCCGCGCAGCACGCCGAGAACGAGGTGTTGCTGGAGCGTAACCGTGTGCTCGATGCCGAAGTGCTTGAGTTGAAAAAAGGCATGGAGACCGTTGAAGAACGGGCTCGCCATGAGTTGGGCATGGTCAAGGAGGGCGAAACCCTCTACCAGTTGGCCCAATGAATTCCTGTTTGCCGGCCTTCTGGGCCGTGATTCCTGCCGCGGGCGTGGGTGCCCGCATGGCTGCGGACCGTCCCAAGCAATATCTGCTGTTGGGCGGGCGCACTATTCTCGAACACAGCCTAGGCTGTTTCCTCGACCATCCGAGCCTCAAGGGGCTGGTGGTCAGCCTGGCTGTGGATGATCCCTACTGGCCCAGCCTGGCGTGTGCTGGGGATCCGCGTATCCAGCGCGCAGAGGGTGGCTCGGAGCGCTCAGGTTCAGTGCTCAATGCGTTGCTGCAACTCAATGCCCTGGGCGCCAGCGATGACGACTGGGTACTGGTGCACGATGCCGCACGGCCGAACCTGAGCCGCGAAGATCTCGACACGTTATTGGCGCAGCTGGCGGATGACCCGGTGGGCGGCTTGCTGGCTGTTCCGGCCCGCGACACCCTCAAGCGTGTCGACAGGCACGGACGGGTGGTGGAAACCATTGACCGCAGCCCGATCTGGCAAGCCTACACACCGCAAATGTTCCGCCTGGGCGCCTTGCATCGTGCCTTGGCCGATAGCCTGGTGGCCGATGCGGTCATCACCGATGAAGCCTCGGCCATGGAATGGTCCGGCCAGGCGCCGCGCCTGATCGAAGGGCGCTCGGACAATATCAAGGTGACCCGGCCGGAGGACCTGGAGTGGCTCAGGTTGCGGTGGGCTAATCGCCGCTAGGCTCTGGATCGAGGTGACTTCATCGCAGGCCTGATACCGCAGATCACCCACCGTACTCCGGCCGCCCAGCCAACCCCTCCTTCAAGAACTCTACCAACTTGCGCACCTTCGGCGATAAATGCCGCTGCTGCGGATAGAGCGCCCACACCGCCGTATTTGGCGGTTGATGGGCCTCAAGCAGTGAAACCAGCGCGCCGCTGTGCAAGTGCTCCAGTACGTAGTAATCCGGCAGCTGGCACAGCCCTACGCCCTGTAGCGCCGCATCCAGTACCGCTTGCCCACTGTTGCAGCGCCAGTTTCCCTGCACCCTCTGGGAAAACTCGCGCCCATCCTGGGCCAACTGCCAAATATCCGAACTGCCGATCAGGCAGTTATGCCGGCTCAGTTCCGACAAGCTATGTGGGCGCCCATACCGCTCCAGGTAGGACGGTGACGCGCACAGATACATGCGCCGGGGGGCAAGGCGGCTGGCGACCATCCGTGAGTCTTGCAGGCGACCCAGGCGAATTGCCAGGTCCAGGCCTTCATGCACCAGGTCGAGGGGGCGGTTGCTCAGTTCGATATCCACCCGCAATTGCGGATACAGCCCCATGAAGCGCGTGACCAGCGGCACGATAAAGCGTTCGCCATAGGCCACGGCGCAAGTCATGCGCAACATGCCCTTGGGTTCGCTGGTCAGGTCGCCCACGGCGCGCAGGGCTTCTTCGCGTCCGTCTTGCAGGCGTTGACAATGTTGCAGGAAGGTTTGCCCGGCCTCGGTCAGCGTAACGCGCCGGGTGCTGCGGTAGAGCAGGCGGGTCTGCAGGCGCTCTTCCAGGCGTGCCACCTGGCGGCTGATATGGGACGAAGACACACCAAGGCGTTCGGCGGCGGCCGTGAACTGGCTGCATTCGGCCACGGCAACGAACTCATCGATGCCTTCCCAGCGGTTTTCCAGCATGGTGATTGTCCCTGTACAGCAATAATGTTTTGCTTTTGACTGGATTATTCATCAATGAGCCATGTTTTACACTGCCCGTCTCACTTTTAAAGTTCCTGGAGAAACCCGGATGATCAAGTCGCGCGCCGCTGTCGCCTTCGAGGCCAAGAAACCACTGGAGATTGTGGAAGTGGATGTGGCCATGCCCAAGGCCGGTGAAGTCCTGTTGCGCGTGGTCGCTTCCGGGGTTTGCCATACTGATGCCTACACCCTGTCGGGCGCCGATCCGGAAGGTATCTTCCCGTCGATCCTTGGTCACGAGGGTGGCGCGGTAGTTGAAGCGATTGGCGAGGGCGTGACCTCGGTTGCGGTGGGCGATCACGTGATCCCGCTGTACACCCCGGAATGCGGCAAGTGCAAATTCTGCCTGTCGGGCAAGACCAACCTGTGCCAGGCCATTCGCGCAACCCAGGGCAAAGGTCTGATGCCGGACGGTACCACGCGTTTTTCCTACAAGGGCCAGCCGATTTTCCACTACATGGGGACTTCGACCTTTTCCGAGTACACCGTGTTGCCGGAAATCTCCGTGGCCAGGATTCCCAAAGAAGCCCCGCTGGAAAAAGTCTGTCTGTTGGGCTGTGGTGTCACCACCGGGATCGGTGCGGTGATCAACACCGCCAAGGTCAAGCCAGGCGATACCGTGGCCATCTTCGGCCTGGGCGGGATTGGCTTGTCGGCGGTGATTGGTGCGGTGAAGGCCAAGGCCGGTCGCATCATCGCTATCGATATCAACCCGGCCAAGTTCGAGATCGCCAAGCAACTGGGCGCCACCGACTGCATCAATCCGAAAGACTACGACCGCCCGATCCAGGATGTGATTGTCGATTTGACCGATGGCGGCGTGGACTTTTCCTTCGAGTGCATCGGCAATGTCCAACTGATGCGTGCAGCCCTTGAGTGCTGCCACAAGGGCTGGGGCGAGTCGGTGATCATCGGTGTCGCCGGTGCTGGCCAGGAAATCGCCACACGTCCGTTCCAGTTGGTGACCGGTCGCGTCTGGCGTGGTTCGGCATTCGGTGGCGTGCGTGGCCGCAGCGAGCTGCCAAGTTATGTGGACATGGCCCAGACCGGCGAAATTCCCCTGGATACCTTCATCACCCACACCATGGGCCTGGAAGATATCAATAAGGCATTCGACCTGATGCATGAAGGCAAGAGCATTCGTACCGTCATCCATTTCTGAGGTCGGCCATGAGTCTGGAAAACCTGTCATGCCAGAAGAGCTTCGGCGGCTGGCATAAGCGTTATAAACATCATTCCGCTGCGCTGGATTGCGACATGACCTTTGCCGTGTACCTGCCGCCCCAGGCGGAGCAAGGTGGCAAGTTGCCAGTGTTGTACTGGCTGTCGGGGCTGACCTGTACCGATGAGAACTTCATGCAGAAGGCTGGCGCGCAGCGCGTGGCGGCCGAACTGGGGTTGATCATCGTCGCGCCGGACACCAGCCCCCGTGGCCCGGGTGTGCCGGGCGATCCGGACAATGCCTGGGACTTTGGCCTGGGGGCGGGTTTCTACCTCAATGCCACCCAGGAGCCTTGGGCCCGGCATTATCGGATGCATGACTATGTAGTGCAGGAATTGCCTGCGTTGGTTGAAGCGCATTTCCCAGCGTCCGATAAGCGTGGCATCAGTGGGCACTCCATGGGGGGGCATGGCGCACTGGTGTGCGCCCTGCGCAACCCGGGGCGCTATCGGTCGGTGTCGGCGTTTTCGCCGATCAATAATCCGATGGATTGCCCTTGGGGCCAAAAAGCTTTTTCTCGCTACTTGGGAGAGGAACGCTCCAAGTGGCGTGAATGGGACGCCTGTGTGCTGATCAGTGACGCCTCGGAAAAACTCCCGCTGCTGGTGGATCAGGGCGATCGCGACGACTTCCTGGCCACCCAGCTCAAGCCCGAGGCCTTGCAGCAAGCGGCCAAGGCCGCCGGCCATGCGTTGGAGTTGCGCCTGCAACCGGGCTACGACCACAGCTACTTCTTTATCGCCAGCTTCATCGAGGACCACTTGCGTCATCATGGACGTGCTTTGCTCGGTTAATGTCCGGCAAAAGTAGGTAGAATCACGCCCTGAATTAAATCGGGGCGTTTTTTTATGCGTATTGGCCACGGCTATGATGTGCACCGTTTCGCCGAAGGCGACTTCATCACTCTGGGCGGCGTGCGCATTGCGCACCACCATGGGTTGCTGGCTCATTCCGACGGCGACGTTGTGCTGCATGCCTTGAGCGATGCCTTGCTCGGCGCAGCGGCGTTGGGTGATATCGGCAAACACTTTCCAGACACCGATCCCACGTTCAAGGGCGCGGACAGCCGCGTACTGCTGCGGCATGTGGTCGGCCTGATCCATGCCAAAGGCTGGAAGGTCGGCAATGTCGATAACACCATCGTTGCCCAGGCACCCAAAATGGTTCCGCATATCGAATCGATGCGTGCAGCGATTGCCGCTGACCTGCAGATAGAACTGGATCAAGTGAACGTGAAAGCCACCACTACCGAAAAGCTCGGGTTTACCGGTCGTGAAGAGGGCATCGCGGTGCACTCTGTTGCCTTGTTGCTGCGCGCATGAACGAACTGCAACTGTTGGGCCCGCGGGCTTATGGCGACGCGCTGGGCAGTGCTGTGCTCAAGGCGACTGCCGAAGATTTCCAGGTGGACGAGGTGCTGGATATCCCGCTGACCGGCGAGGGTGAGCACCTCTGGCTGTGGGTGGAAAAGCGTGGCCTGAACACCGAAGAGGCCGCGCGGCGCATTGCCAAGGCCGCTGGTGTGCCGTTGCGCACCGTCAGCTATGCCGGCCTCAAGGACCGCCAGGCGCTGACGCGCCAGTGGTTCAGCGTGCAACTGCCGGGCAAGGCCGATCCCGACCTGAGTGCGGCGCAAAACGACACCCTTAAGATCCTCAAGACCGCCCGCCACAAGCGCAAGTTGCAGCGTGGCGCGCATGCGGCCAACGGTTTTACCCTGCGTCTGACCCAACTGGCTGGCGATCAGGCCGCTATCGATGCGCGCCTGCAATTGATTGCCAAGCACGGTATCCCCAACTATTTCGGCTCCCAGCGATTTGGCCATGACGGTGGCAACGTCGTCGATGCCCGTGACTGGGCGGCCCGCAAGGCCTTGCCGGAGCAGCGCAATGTGCGTTCGCGCCTGCTGTCGAGTGCACGTAGCTTCTTGTTCAATAAAGTGCTGGCGGCGCGGGTTGTCGACGGTTCGTGGCAGCGCGCCCAGGTCGGTGACCTGCTGGCATTCACCGATAGCCGCAGTTTTTTCCCGGCCGGTGAGGCGCAGTGCAGTGACCCACGCCTGGCGATCCTCGACCTGCATCCCACCGGCCCGCAATGGGGTGAAGGCGATTCTCCCGCCACTGGCGCCACCCATGAGCTGGAGCAGGCTGTCGCAGCGAGCGAGGCAGATCTGTGCGATTGGCTGGCCAAAGCCGGCATGAGCCAGGAACGTCGCATTCTGCGACTGCCCATTGGCGGGTTGACGTGGCATTATCCCGAGACTGACATTCTGCAATTGGAATTCGTCCTGCCGGCCGGATGCTTCGCCACTGTCTTGGTGCGCGAGCTTGTTGATCTGGTGCCGGTGGGGCAGACGGACAGCCCATGCGTATTCTGATATCTAACGACGACGGGGTCACCGCACCCGGCCTTGCCGCGCTTCATGCTGCGCTGGCAGATTACGCCGAGTGCGTGGTGGTTGCCCCGGACCAGGACAAAAGCGGCGCCAGCAGTTCGCTGACGCTCGACCGTCCCTTGCACCCGCAGACGCTGGCCAACGGCTTTATCAGCGTCAATGGCACGCCGACCGATTGCGTGCACCTGGCAATCAACAGCTTGCTGGCCGATGAGCCGGACCTGGTGGTTTCCGGGATCAACCTGGGCGCCAACCTGGGCGATGACGTGCTGTATTCCGGTACTGTGGCGGCGGCCCTTGAAGGGCGCTTCCTGGGACGCACGGCATTCGCCTTTTCACTGGCGTCGCGGCAGGTGGATAACCTGGCGAGCGCCGCGTATTTCGCGCGCCGGCTGGTGGAGGCCCACGGCAGTCTGGTCCTGCCGCCGCGCACGGTGCTCAACGTCAATATCCCCAATCTGCCCCTGGACCATATTCGCGGTATCCAGTTGACCCGCCTGGGCCACCGCTCTCGCGCCGCAGCCCCCCTGAAAGTGGTCGATCCCCGTGGCAGGGAAGGCTACTGGATTGCTGCGGCGGGCGATGCCGAAGATGGCGGGCCGGGCACTGACTTTCATGCGGTGATGCAAGGTTATGTTTCGATTACCCCGCTGCAACTTGATCGCACCTTCAATGATGCTTTCGGGGGTCTCGAACCCTGGCTGGAGGGGCTGCGCTGATGGCTCGTGAACAGGACGACCTGTTGCGCCGGGGCATTGGCATGACCTCCCAACGCACCCGTGAGCGTTTGATCCAGCGGCTTTATGAGGAGGGATTGTCCAACGCCCAGGTGCTGGAAGTCATCCGCCGTACTCCGCGCCATCTGTTTGTCGATGAGGCCCTGGCCCATCGTGCCTACGAAGACACCGCGCTGCCTATTGGGCACAACCAGACTATCTCCCAGCCCTATATGGTGGCGCGGATGAGCGAGTTGCTGCTGGCAGCGGGCCCGTTGGACAAGGTGCTGGAGATCGGTACCGGCTCTGGCTACCAGACCGCAGTACTCTCGCAATTGGTGGAGCGGGTGTTTTCTGTCGAGCGGATCAAGGTCCTGCAGGACCGGGCCAAGGAGCGCCTGGTGGAGTTGAACCTGCGCAACGTGGTCTTTCGCTGGGGTGACGGTTGGGAAGGCTGGCCAGCATTGGCGCCCTACAACGGCATCATCGTGACTGCGGTGGCTACCGATGTGCCCCAGGCGCTGCTTGACCAATTGGCTCCGGGCGGGCGCCTGGTGATTCCGGTGGGTTCTGGCGAAGTGCAGCAACTGATGTTGATCGTGCGCGAAGAAGAGGGTTTTTCCCGGCATGTCCTCGGGGCAGTGCGTTTTGTTCCCTTGCTCAATGGTCCACTGGCCTGATCATTTATGACGGCATACTGAATTCTATTGCCGGGTATGTGTCTTACAGCGGGGTTCATTGAGTCAACATCAAGTTAGGTAGTTATTAAACGAGATGAATTTTTCGTTTCTGCCTTGTTGCCGGTTAAAGTCTGGCAGCCAGTTATACTTGCGACATATTTCAAGCCTGATACAGGCGTTCATGTTTCAGCCATCACAAAGGGAGCGGCGGGTGAGTCTCACAGTCATTGCGCAGCGTATGAGTAAAACGAGCTTTCAGCGACTGGTGATTGGCCTTGTCTTGAGTTCCTTGTTGGCTGCCTGCTCCAGCACAGGCAGCGGGGCGCGGGTCGTCGACCGCAACAGTGCGGCACCGCAACGGCCTACGGTAACCACCGGGCAGTACGTCGTGCGCAAGGGCGATACCCTGTTCTCCATCGCCTTCCGTTATGGCTGGGATTACAAGGCGCTGGCCGCGCGTAACAACATTCCTGTGCCATATACGATACGTCCGGGGCAAACCATCCGTTTCGATGGCCGCACCGGTTCGGCGCCCACGGCAGTTGTGACAAAATCCGGTTCATCGGCCTCTTCTTCCAGCAAGACTACGGTCTTCACCCGGCCTGCAGGCACCGTTGCACCTAAGGTTGCCAGCAAGCCGGCACCCGCGCCGTTACCACCTGCTGGCCCTGCGCCGACCGGTTGGGGATGGCCCTCAAATGGCATCCTCATTGGAAAATTCTCTTCAAACGGTAGTTTGAATAAAGGCATTGATATCGCCGGGGATTTGGGACAGCCTGTTTTAGCTGCGTCTGATGGGACTGTTGTATACGCCGGGAGTGGTTTACGGGGCTACGGCGAGTTGGTCATCATCAAACACAGCGATACCTACGTCAGTGCCTACGGTCATAACCGCAGGTTGTTGGTTCGGGAGGGGCAGCAGGTCAAAGTCGGACAGACAATTGCCGAAATGGGGTCGACTGGTACAGACCGGGTGAAACTGCATTTTGAGATTCGCCGCCAGGGTAAACCTGTAGATCCACTGCAATTCCTGCCCCGGCGTTGATGTGTTGCCAGCCTGTTCCCTCACGTAGAAGGAACAGGCTCCAGCGTTGCCAAGGATAAAGGCGTCGCTTGAGCTTGAGGTCGAACTCACCAAAGGACTATAACAATGGCTCTCAGTAAAGAAGCGCCGGAGTTTGACATCGACGATGAGGTTCTCCTTATGGAGACCGGCATCGGTACGGAATCGATGTCGAATGAGGGACCCGCTGTACCTTCAGTTCGTACCAAGTCCAAAAACTCCACAGCGTTAAAACAGCATAAGTATATTGATTACACCCGGGCGCTTGATGCGACCCAGTTGTACCTCAATGAAATCGGCTTTTCCCCCTTGCTCACTCCCGAAGAAGAAGTCCATTTTGCGCGATTGTCGCAAAAGGGCGATCCGGCTGGGCGCAAGCGCATGATTGAAAGCAACCTGCGCCTGGTGGTGAAAATCGCCCGGCGCTACGTCAATCGTGGGCTGTCCCTGTTGGACCTGATCGAAGAGGGCAACCTCGGCCTGATCCGGGCAGTAGAGAAGTTTGACCCCGAGCGGGGTTTTCGCTTCTCGACCTACGCTACGTGGTGGATTCGCCAGACTATCGAACGGGCAATCATGAATCAGACCCGGACCATCCGGTTGCCGATTCATGTCGTCAAGGAGCTGAACGTCTACCTGCGGGCAGCACGTGAGCTCACCCAGAAACTTGATCATGAACCTTCGCCTGAAGAGATCGCCAACCTGCTGGAAAAACCGGTGGGAGAGGTCAAGCGCATGCTGGGTCTCAATGAGCGTGTGTCTTCGGTCGATGTCTCGCTGGGTCCGGATTCGGATAAAACCCTGCTGGACACCCTTACGGATGACCGTCCAACGGATCCGTGCGAGCTGTTGCAGGACGATGACTTGTCACAAAGCATCGACCAATGGCTTTCGGAGCTGACGGACAAGCAGCGCGAGGTGGTGATTCGCCGCTTCGGCTTGCGTGGCCATGAAAGCAGCACTTTGGAAGATGTTGGTCTGGAGATCGGCTTGACCCGTGAGCGGGTGCGGCAGATCCAGGTAGAGGGTCTCAAGCGCTTGCGGGAGATCCTGGAGAAGAATGGTTTGTCGAGTGAGTCGTTGTTTCAATAAGACGCTTGAGCCAATGTGGGAGCGGGCTTGCTCGCGAATGCGCAGTATCAGTCGACAGATGTACTGACTGATCCACCGCATTCGCGGGCAAGCCCGCTCCCACATTTTTTGTGCTCGACCATACCGACCGAATGGCAGGCATAAAAAAACCCCGCTTTTAAGGGCGGGGTTCTTTCGACTAAGTCAGTACAAGTTAGATAACTTGAACTTCTTCAGCTTGCATGCCTTTCTGACCGCGAGTAGCGATGAAAGAAACCTGTTGGCCTTCTTTCAGGCTTTTGAAGCCGTCGGATTGGATAGCTTTGAAGTGAACGAACAGGTCGTCACCGGATTGTGGAGTGATGAAGCCGAAGCCTTTTTCATCGTTGAACCACTTAACGGTACCAGTTTGGCGATTAGACATGGTGTATCTCCTTGGACAAAGTTAACTGCGACTCAGGAAAAGCCCTGGCCGAGACTGAGTGCAAAGAGCAGGAAAAATTCTTGGAGATGGTTGGATCGAAATTCAACATCGTGTAGAGATTCTCAGTGACACAAGCAGCACAGTGGCGCCACCTTAACCCTTTTTCCGGAACGTGCCAATGGTATTTCCGAAGGTTTCTCTATTTTCGTGACTGGCGGTGCCCTTTACAGGCCTGCGCCCCGTCAATTCAGGGGCAGGGCCCGGTTCATGTGGCTGGCAGTGGCTGGGGGCAACTTAATCAAGAAAATCCCCCGCGTCCTTTGAACCGCAAGGCCAGCCCCGGTAAGATGCCCAACAGAATTTTCCACCTCGCTATTCAGGACACCCGCCATGAGCATCAAATCGGACAAGTGGATTCGCCGCATGGCGCAAGAGCACGGCATGATCGAACCCTTCGTCGAGCGCCAGATGCGCGGTGAGGGCGCCGAACGCCTGATTTCGTTCGGGGTTTCCAGCTACGGCTACGATGTGCGTTGCGCCGATGAGTTCAAGGTCTTCACCAACATCAACTCGGCTACCGTCGATCCGAAAAACTTCGATGAAAAGAGCTTCGTCGATGTGAAGAGTGACGTGTGCATCATCCCGCCAAACTCCTTCGCCCTGGCGCGCACCGTCGAGTTCTTCCGTATCCCGCGCAATGTCCTGACCATCTGCCTGGGCAAGAGCACCTACGCGCGCTGCGGCATTATCGTCAACGTGACGCCGCTTGAGCCGGAATGGGAAGGTCATGTGACCCTGGAGTTCTCCAACACCACCACCTTGCCAGCCAAGATCTACGCCAATGAAGGCGTGGCGCAGATGTTGTTCTTTGAATCCGATGAAGAGTGCGAAGTGTCCTATAAGGACCGTGGCGGCAAGTACCAGGGCCAGCGCGGCGTCACCCTGCCACGTACCTGATCGAAACGTCTTACAGGGCAAGGGAATTTGTCAGCGGGCAGGCACTCTATTGGGTGTACTGCCTCGGTGCGTGCACAGCGCGCCGAGCCACGCTTGAGGAGTACCCTATGAAGATCGACCCGCGAATCAGCGCCGAACTTGCCCGGCTGGAACCCAATCAGATTGGTGTTCTGGCCTGGTCCCTGATGGCCGACCCCGCCGCCGGCGGCATTCCTGGCCAGCCTGACCCCGATACCCCCGAACAACCCATCGAGCCTGGCGTACCCACCCTGCCGGACGAGCCCCCACCCGCGCCTGTGGCCTGACGCCTCCACGCCCCGTGTAGGAACCCTTGCCGGCGATAACAATGCACCAGGCACCGAAGTGCTGGTGGGTACACCGCGATCGCTGGCAGTTCCTGCATCGGGTTATTTCCCAGGGATCAGGGTCAGACGGGTCTTGCCATACACCTTGTCAAAGTTCTGCGGCTGCATCGGGAAGCTCAGGTACTGTGCCTTGAGCCATGGCTCGATGCCATTGGCATAGTTTGGGCTGGCAGGGTTGCCGGATTGGCCGATCCCGCCCTGGCCCATCATCGGCTCAACCTGGCCGAAATCCACAATCAAGCGCAGGGCCTGGACTTGGGTGGTGGCGAAATCCTGCCCCCAGTTGTAGGGCGCTGCGTTCAAGGTGGTGTGATCGCCACCTGCCGCTACCGGGCCACGCAGGGCCTGGCCACGGGTGTTCTTCCAGGTGTAGCTGTGCAGTTTGCCCCATTGCCAGGCTTTATGATCTGCGCCCAATTGGCTGTCGCCAGCGGTGATCGCGGCGGCCAGGCTGCGGGCGAGAATCGCCGGCTTGTCTTCTTTGACGGGGGTGCGCAGGTCATCCCAGAAAGGGCTGTCTTCACGGGCCAACAGGTGATCGGCCTGGGCCGCGTAGGACAGGTTGGCGTTGCTAACAAAGGCCTTCCAGGTGGGGCTGGTTTCCGGGCCCAGTTCGTCGAGGAAAATCTGCTTGGCGCTTTCCTGAAGGAACAACTGGTAGATCGCGGCGTCGGCTGAGGTGGCTGCCAGGCGCCCATCGAATGCCATCAGGCGGCCCAGGGCCTCCCGGGCCTTGCCCCGTTCGGCGGCCGGCAGGGCATCTATCGCCTGTTTCAGAGGCTGGGCCATGCCCGGTGCCTGGAACATGCCTTTGAGTTTGGCGGCGAACAGTGTGGTCTGGTCGTACTGCATGGCGATCACGCTGCGGCTGTCGTGCTTGCCGTTGCCGGCCAGTTGCGCCAGGCGTTCGCTGCGTTCCGGCGCGGCCCAGGAGTTGGACAGTTGCATACCGTAGCCGTGGGGCACGCTGCGCTGGTTGGCGGTGCCGACCCAACCCTGAGGCGGGTCCTGATCATAGGGGTGCAACATCGCGTCGGCGTAGCCGTCCCAGTCAAAGCGCCCGTCCCAGCCTAGCGATGGCAGCAGGCCTTCACCTTCGCGGCGGTTGGGGAAACGCCCGGTGACCTGCCAGCCGATGTTGCTGGCGTCGGCAAATACCATGTTCAGGGGGATGGCACGAATTTCGCGGCTGGCGTCCGAGGCTTTTTCCACGTTCTGTGCCCGGGACAGGTCGAAAAACGCATCAAGGCTCTTGTCGTCCTTGAAATCGGCGGTTTGCAGGGCTAGGCCGTAGCCGCTGGTCAGCGACTGGGCGGTGTTGAGCAACGGCCCGTGGCGGGTTTCGTACACCGCTTCGCGAATTGGCCGCTGGCCCTTGGCGAAGAAGGTTTCGTTACGCACGATGGCCGGCAGCCATTTGCCGTTGTGCTCGTAGTACAGCGCACTGCCCTGGCGCCTGACCTTCTCCAGGAACAGGTCCTGAGTATCGCCGGACACCTGGCTCATGCTCCAGGCCACCTTGCCGTTGAAGCCTGACAACAGCGTAGGAATCCCGGCGATCGACACCCCGACCGCCTGGTATTTTGGCGCGCGGATTTGTACGAAATTCCACAGGGAGGGTACCTGCATCGGCGTCGACAGGTCATTCGCCAGCAGGCTGCGACCGCTGCGACTGCGTTGTGGGGCGATGGCCCAGTTGCTGGAGATGGAAACCCCAAGGGTATTGAGGCTACCCAGGCGCTCGTTGATGCTGTTGAGCGTGGCAAGGCCGGGAATCTGCCCGAGGTTGACGCCCTTAAGCTTGTCGGACTCCGCCGCAGGCAGCGGCTCGTCCGGGTAGCTTGGGGTCAGCCAGGCGAGTTTGTCGGCGCCGACTTTTTGCGCCAGTACCAGGGCAGACAACTCTTCCTGCAGGTTGGCCGACTCACTGAAATTGAGCAGGCAGAACAGCAGCGCCGAATCTTCCGGCTTCCAGTACTCGGGCTTGTAGCCAGTCTGGGCCAGGTCCGTCGGCAGTTTGTCACGGTAGCGGAACAGGTAGGCATTGACCCCGCGCGCATACACTTCGAAGAAGCGCTTGAGGCGTGGCGACGAAGCGTTGTACAGCTCGCTGGCGCTTTTCTTCAGGTTGACGGCGCGCATGAAGCGGTCGACATCCAGCATGTCCGGCCCGGACATTTCTGCCAGGCGGCCCTGGGCCAGCAGGCGCAGGGTGACCATCTGGTTGATCCGGTCGCTGGCGTGCACATAACCGAGGGTGAACAACGCGTCGTGGAAGGTGTTGCTTTCAATCAGCGGCATACCCTGGCTGTTGCGCCGTACAGAGACATTTTGCGCCAGGCCCTTGAGCGGCTGTACACCGGAGACGGGAGGCAGAGTGTCCTGGCTGTTCAGGGACTGGCAACCGGCCAGGCCCAAGGCACTGGCCACTGCCGCGGCAACGCCGAACCGGGGAAGTAAACGTGAGAGGGCTGGCGAGGCCATGGCAAAGCTCCTGCGGGGGGTAGCGTCAGTAAAGGCGCTACGTTAGTGAGCGCGGCGAACCGACGCAAGCGGGAGGCGATGCTAATTTTTTCAAACACTCACAAACCCCTGCAGGAGCCGGCTTGCCGGCGAAAAACTACCAGGCGCCACGCTTATCCAGGCACTCAGCGTTTTCGTTAACGATCTTCGCCGGCAAGCCGGTTCCTACCGGGTACGGTCAGGATTTCGGTGGGTTGACCTTCTGTACCAAGTCATAGGCCCGCACAGTCGCGGGGCGTTCCTTGACCAGGTTGAACCAGCGATGCAGATGGGGGAAGTCTTCCAGGCGCTGGCTCTGCCATTTGTGGGACACGATCCACGGGTAGATCGCCATGTCGGCAATGCTATAGGCCTCGCCGGCCACGAAGCTGCGGTCGGCCAGGCGCCGGTCCAGCACGCCATAGAGGCGCGCGGTTTCATCGACATAGCGTTTGATGGCGTAGGGGATTTTTTCCGGGGCGAACTGGCTGAAATGGTGATTCTGCCCGGCCATCGGCCCCAGGCCGCCCATTTGCCAGAACAGCCATTGCAGCGCCTCCTGGCGGCCGCGCAGGTCCGTGGGCAGGAACTGGCCGGTTTTTTCTGCGAGGTACAGCAGGATGGCACCGGATTCAAACAGGGAAATGGGCGCGCCGCCGTCGCTCGGTTGCTGATCGACAATGGCGGGAATGCGGTTGTTGGGAGCGATCTTCAGGAAGTCTGGCTTGAACTGGTCGCCCTGGCCGATATTGATCGGATGCACCTCGTAGGGCAGGCCGGCTTCTTCCAGGAACAACGAAATCTTGTGACCGTTGGGGGTGGTCCAGTAATACAGGTCGATCATGAAGCTCTCCAGGATTGGTGATGCTTGAACGGGTAGGACGCCCGCTGAGATGCCTGTAGGTATAGGTAACGGTCGATTAGGGAAAATTCAATGAAATATTTGGCTCTATCGATAGAACCGTAGGCGCCGGCTTGTTGGCATGGCGGTGTGCCTGAAAAACCGACAGGCCGACGTCTACATGAGGCGTATCAGGCGCCGTGGCACTTCTTGAACTTTTTCTCACTGCCGCATGGGCATGGATCGTTGCGGCCAACGTCTTTCAAGGCATTGCGCACCGGCTCCTGGTGGGCATGGCCGCAGTTAGGGCCGTGGACATGACCATGGTCGTGATCATGGTGATCGTGATCGTGGTTGCAGTCAGGACCATGGACATGGGGTTGCTGGGTCATTGGTGTCGCTCCGGAATAAAATCGCCGGGGATTATCTCGCCATTGCGCATCACGTGCACGTCGTTACCGATGAATAATCCGGTTTTCAACTCTCCCTCCAGACGATAGGGGATGGGGCGGTCCGGGTTTTTCAGCAGGTCGGCGATTTCCCGCACCTGTGGCCACAGGTTGGTGCGCACCGTGACCTTGAAAAATCCCCGGCCATGGGGCGCAATCGTCAGCCACTCGTCGGACTCGCCCTCGGTCAGTTCCACGTCAGCCAGGCTGATCTTGTAGATCAGGCCGCGCACGGTGAGGTCCGAGTCGCCGGGGTTATCCACACGAAAGTGCAGCTTGAATTTCTGCTCCAGCAGTTTGGCGCGCACCAGTTCGACCTTGACCAGATGGGTTTGCGGGGGCGGGGTGTCATCGGCGAACCAGGACGCACAGCCCGAGAGACCAACGGTCAGGGCCAGTAAACAGCTATAGGTTCGTAATCGGCTGACCATGACGTAATCCCTTGTAGGAGCCGGCTTGCCGGCGATGGTCGTCAACGATGACGAGGGCAGTCTGGATAAATACGGTGCTCTTGCCTTCTTTGCGAGCAAGCTCGCTCCTGCAAAGAAGCGGATTTTTACAGATAGCCGGAACAGCACTTCTTGAACTTTTGCCCGCTGCCACACAAGCAAATGTCATTACGCCCGGCTTTCACCTCCACCGTAGGATCAATAAAGTACCAGCGTCCATCGTTCTGTACGAAGGAAGACTGTTCCCGGTGGCTGTGTTCACCGGTGCTGTCATGCCAGCGCGCGGTAAAGGTGACGAAGGCATGTTCCGGTTGCCCACCAAACACTTCCGAACTTTCCACTTCCAGGCCCAGCCAGGTGCTTTGCGCGCTCCAGGCCCCGATGGCGTCACGGTCCAGGCCGCTCTGTTGTGCCGGTAGCGTGGTCGCCACCAGATAGTCCACCAGCCCCAGCACATAGGCGCTGTAGCGTGAGCGCATCAATGCAGTGGCGCAGGGTGCGGGGTGGCCAGTGTGGTAATGGCCGCAACAGGCATCCAACAGGTTGCCGCTGCCACAAGGGCAAATGGATGTACTCATGGTTACCACCAATACTTTCCGAAATTTTCCGGGTTGGCCCAGAATCGGGCGTTCAGCCAGTCCGGCACTTGTTTGTATTCAAGCAGATCATAGGTAAACAGCGTCAGTACCTGATTGTCGCGGCAAAACTGCTCGCTGGTTTGCAGGGCCAGGGAGAAAAAGTCGGTGTCTTTCCAGCCACAGGCAGCCAGGTCGGCGAGGACAGCGATGCGGCTGGCGTTGAGGTTGCGCGCGCCGCCAAGCAACTCCAGGCCTGCACGTTTTGACAGGTGCTCCAGGCAGTCGACCACCAGGGCCAGGTCAAATCGCTGGGCGGCCAGTTCGGCGGGCAATGGCCCGGGCCCTGCCGCGCAGACAACGGTACCAGGGTGTGCCAGCTTGAACGCATCCAGCGCCGGGAAGTTGCCGGTACCCAATACCAGCAGGCGTTTGGGCGCTTGGCGATCAAGCAGGGCAGCCAGTGATTGCTGCGGCGTACGGGAAGAATTACCGGCGGTCATCGAAGATCCTCACATCAGAACCGTGAAGACTAGCCTGCTTGAGCGTGCGGGCCTAGAGCGGCGGTGGCCTGTCGGCCGGGAAAAGCGGATTCGCTCAATGAATACGGGGGTATGGCGCGCTGGCGCAGATGAAAAGAGCGGTCTTTACTCCACCCATCGGCTTGCAGCCGACCCCTCAGGAGAAATCAAATGAGCATCATGCGGACAGCTCTACCTTTGGTTCTGCTAACCGGAGTATTGACAGGTTGCGCAGGCTTGCAGAAAACCGACTGGCCCACCTGTGCAGCCCTTGGCGGTGTAACCGGTGCCGCGCTGGGCGCTACCGAGAGCTCCTCATGGGCCGGCGGCGGTGCGTTGTTGATCGGCGGCATGGCCGGCGCCTATTGCTGGGTGCATGGCGACGGTGATGAGGATGGCGATGGCGTGCCTGACAGCCGCGATCAGTGCCCGGGCACTCCCAAGGGCGTGCAGGTCGATGCCAATGGCTGCCCGCCAGTACCTGAGGTGGTCGTCGTCGAAGAAGTGGTGGTGGTCAAGGAAGAGACCATCGTGATTCGTGATGTGCACTTCCAGTTCGACTCGGCCCGGCTGACGGCGGCGGATAAAACCACGCTCGACACTGTCGCCGCGCGCCTGAAGCAGGAAGCACCGAGTGCTCAATTGCGGGTCAGTGGGCATACCGACAATGTCGGCAAAGATGCTTACAACCAGAAGCTCTCGGAAAAACGCGCCCATTCGGTGACCGACTATCTGGTCAGCTCCGGCGTGCCCCGCAGCAGCGTTGTGTCGGTGACCGGCGCCGGTGAAACCCATCCGGTGGCCGACAATAAAACCGCCGACGGCCGCGCCCTGAACCGTCGCGTGGAAATCCAGATCAACCGCTAATGCGCCTCGCCATGCCCCAGGGGATTCCAGGGGCATTTCTGGCGGCAGCTTCCGACAATCCTCGGCGATCTGGCCGCCAAGTCGCCGCCTTCTCAAGTTTTTTAATCCTTCACTGGCAAATCGCCTGTAGAACTCGTTACTGTGCGCCCAAAGAATAATGTGCAGGGGGCGTAGGGCATGAAGCTGTTTTTGCGATTGGGGAAGTTGCTGGCGTTGCTGTTCTGGGGAGTTGCGCTAGTCAATCTGTTCAAACCGCTGACCAATCCATTTCATCTGTTGGTCAACCTGGTTGGCAGCCTGTTGTTGCTGATCCATCTTCTGGAGTTGGTGTTGTTCAACGCCAGCGTCAAACATCGTGCCCACCCCTGGCGTGACCGCCTGCTGATCCTGTTGCTGGGGATGTTCCATATAAAGAGCCTGCCTGCGCCTACGGCTGACCAAGACAACAAGGATGGCAATCATGCGTAAGGTTTTTTTCCTGGCCCTGCTGGTCAGCCCCATTGCCCTGGCCCAAAGCGTCAGTGTCGAGACCAATTCGTTGCTGCGCTTGCCCAACAGCACCAGCGTGCTGCAGTTGGAGCGCCTGGACGTGGCCGACTATGGCACCTTGTTGATTCCGGCGAATATCACCCAGGTGACCGTCGACGAACTGCACCTGGGCCACGAAGCGCGCATCGCCATTGTGCCCAGCGCCTCGGCCCTGCAATTGCAGGTACGGCATGCACAGTTGGAGCAGGGCAGCCAGATCACTTCCCGTGGCGCGCCCGGTACCCATGAAAAACCGGCCAGGCCGGGGCGTGACCTGACCTTGCGGATCACCCAACTGAGCGCGGATGAACTGTCCGTCGATGCCCGTGGTGGCACCGGCGCCCAGGGCTATGCCGGGCTCGATGGGGCCAATGGTGAAGACCCGGGTTGCGCGTGGGGTTCGGCCGGGCGTGGCGCCAATGGCGACAACGGTGGCGACGGGCTGCCTGGGGCTGCGGGTGCGGCGGTGCGTATCGAATTGCCGCAGGATTATCCGAGCGCGCAGATCAAGGTCTGGGTCGATGGCGGTGCTGGCGGCTTGCCGGGTGTTGCCGGCAAACCGGGCAAGGGAGGGGCGTCCAAGGGGTGCCTGGTGTACCGCGCCGATGGGGGCGAGAAGGGCCGGCCAGGGTTGGAAGGGCAGGCCGGGCCGGCTGGGCCTGCCGGCACGGTGACCATTCAGCGGCTGTAAACACTGTAGGAGCCGGCTTTCCGGCGATGAGGCCCTTGATTCAGCGATTACTCTAAGGACACCATCGCCGGCGAGCCGGCTCCTACAGGGCGATTTGTCGCCTCAGAACATCGGCCTGGCCGAAGCCACCGCTACCACGACCAACCCCACAATCAGATTAACCCCCACCAATCGCCGAATCTGCCCCAACGCCGCCGCACCCGCCGGCCAATCCTCAGCCACCAGCGCCGCCCGCAGTTCGGGCAACTTCAGCGCCTGGATGCGGATGAAAAGCGCCGTCATCACCACATACAAGCCCATCATCACCTGCACATAACGCGGCGCGGTTTCAAACCCGCTGAAGCGCAATTGCAGCAAGCCGACGCCACTGATCGGCAAGATCAGCACCGCGACCCAGACCCACACGAAAAAACGCTGAAACACATTTATCCACAGTTTCAGCCGTGCCGGCCCCTCAAGCACTGCCCCAGCGGCCGGGCGCAGGATCATCCAGGCGAAAAACATACCACCGACCCATACCAGGGCGGCCAATACATGCAAGGTGTAGGTCAGGCTAAAGACTGTCATTGAGGTACTCCGTTCTGCGCGGGATTAATTAGCGGGGTATGATAGCGGCCGATCCGAACCACTGAAAATTTATCCAGCGTTTTTTGCGCCCGACTATCCATGATCAGCACTGAACTCAAAACCACGATCCAGGGCGCCTACTCGCGTTTTCTCGAAGCCAAGAGCTTGAAACCGCGCTACGGCCAGCGCCTGATGATCGCCGAAGTGGCCAAGGTCCTCGGGGATATCGACACCGACGACGAAGGCCGGCGCAGTGGCGACCCTGCGGTCGTGGCTGTCGAGGCCGGCACCGGTACCGGCAAGACCGTGGCCTACAGCCTGGCGGCGATTCCCACCGCCAAGGCCGCTGGCAAGCGCCTGGTGATTGCCACCGCCACCGTGGCCCTGCAAGAGCAGATCGTCTACAAAGACCTGCCGGACCTGATGCGCAACAGCGGCCTGAACTTCACCTTCGCCTTGGCCAAGGGCCGTGGCCGCTATATGTGCCTGTCCAAGCTCGATGTGCTGCTGCAGGAAGGGCATGCCCAAACCGCCACGGCTTCGCTGTTTGAAGAAGAAGGCTTCAAGATCGAAGTCGATGAAGCCAGTCAGAAGCTGTTTACCAGCATGATCGAGAAACTGGCCGGCAATAAATGGGATGGCGATCGCGATAGCTGGCCCAATGCCCTGGAAGACGCCGACTGGGCGCGCCTGACCACCGATCATAGCCAGTGCACCAACCGTCATTGCCCCAACTTCGGCCAGTGCGCCTTCTACAAGGCCCGCGAAGGCATGGGCAAGGTTGACGTGATTGTCACCAACCACGACATGGTCCTCGCCGACCTGGCCCTGGGCGGCGGTGCTGTGCTGCCCGACCCGCGCGACACCCTGTACGTGTTTGACGAAGGCCACCACTTGCCGGACAAGGCCATTGGCCACTTCGCCCACTACACGCGCCTGCGTTCCACTGCCGACTGGCTGGAAACCACGGCCAAGAACCTCACCAAGCTGCTGGCCCAGCACCCGCTACCGGGGGACCTGGGCAAGCTGATCGAGCAGGTGCCGGAGCTGGCGCGGGAGATCAAGACCCAGCAACAGTTCATGTTCAGTGCCTGTGAGCAGGTGGCAGACTTCAAGCCCGGCGAAGACGTTGAAGGTCGCGAACGGCCGCGCCATCGCTTTGTTGGCGGGCTGATTCCCGAGCATATGCGCGAGATGGGCGTCGAGTTGAAGAAGGGCTTTTCGCGCCTTACCGATTTGTTCACCCGCCTGACCGACCTGCTCAAGGAAGGCATGGATGGCGAGGTCAATATCGGCATTGCCAGCAACCAGGCCGAAGAATGGTACCCGCTGTTTGGCAGCCTGCTATCGCGCGCCCAGGGCAACTGGGAGTTGTGGACCGCCTTCACCGTCGAAGATCCGGAAGATAATCCGCCCATGGCTCGCTGGCTGACGCTGTCGGAGAGTGGCGCGTTGTTCGATATCGAAGTCAACGCCAGCCCGATCCTCGCGGCGGAAATGCTCCGGCGCAACCTGTGGAACGTGGCCTACGGCGCCCTGGTGACCTCGGCCACCCTGACCGCCCTGGGCACCTTCGACCGGTTCCGCATGCGTGCCGGCCTGCCGAAAAAGGCGGTCACTGCCGTGGTCCCTAGCCCGTTCCATCACGCCGATGCCGGTGTGCTGCGGGTGCCGGACCTCAGGGCCGATCCACGGGATGCAGCGGCTCATACAGCGGCAATCATTCGTGACCTGCCGTCGCTGGTCGAAGGTTCCAAGGGCACACTGGTACTGTTTTCATCGCGCAAACAGATGCAGGACGTGTTCGACGGCCTCGATCGCGACTGGCGCAAGCAGGTGTTTATTCAGGGCAACCTGTCAAAACAGGAGACCCTGAACAAGCACAAGGCGCGGGTCGATGGCGGGGATTCCAGTGTACTGTTCGGCCTGGCGAGCTTTGCCGAAGGGGTGGACTTGCCCGGTGCCTACTGTGAACACGTGGTGATCGCCAAGATCCCGTTCTCGGTGCCGGATGATCCGGTCGAGGCTGCACTGGCCGAGTGGATCGAAGCCCGTGGCGGCAATCCGTTCATGGAGATCTCGGTGCCGGATGCCTCGTTGAAGCTGGTCCAGGCCTGTGGTCGCTTGCTGCGTACTGAAGAGGACCGGGGCACGATCACCCTGCTCGACCGTCGTTTGGTCACCCAACGCTATGGCAAGGCTATCCTTAATGCCTTGCCGCCTTTCCGGCGCGAAATTTCCTAAGCCACTGTGGGCGAACTCGCCCACTTCGTGGTCAATCTCATGTATGTCATCAGGCCATTCACCGGCCGATTGGGAGAACCTTGTTCGTATGATTCGCACGCTGCCTGCTCTTTTTGCCCTGCTGTTCGCCACGCCATTGCTGGCTGCGCCGGCCGGACAACAGACGCTGTTCAACTTTGTCCGGCCGGCTGATGTGGTCAAGGTGGCGACCCAGGACGCCAGCCTGCCGCAATACAACGCTGAACAGACCCCGGAAGGCGAGGTGCTGCGCCGCATCACCTTCAACCCGGCGGCAGAACCGAGCCTGGTGCTCAGCCCGCAGAACGGTGTGTGGGACTGGTCGCAGTCGAGCGCCATGAGCCTGCGCATCCAGAGCGCCATGGACTGGGCGTTGACGTTGTACGTCAAGGTGCAGAGCAGCGACGGCAAGACCCTGGTCAGTCGTATCGATTTGCCGGCGGGGCCTGCGCAAACCCTGCTGGTGCCCCTGCTGGCCAACTCGTCCTTGAGCCAGGGGATGAAGGCCGGGCCGCCGATGCCGATCACCGTGGACGGCCAGCGCGTCATGCTGGCTGCAAGTGCTGGCGAAATCGATCGCAGCCAGGTGGTCTCGGTCACCCTGTCGATGATCAAGCCGGCTGCAGCGCAAAGCATCTTGCTGGAGCGCTTTGGCGTGCAGGACAGCGAGCCGGTGCTCAAGGCTGCCTACAGTGAGCTGGTGGATGCCTATGGGCAGTCCAACCGCGCGCGTTGGCCGGAAAAAGTCAGCAGCGACGAGCAATTGAAAGCGGCTGCCGCCAAAGAGCAACAACAGCTCAAGGGCTGGCTCGCAGAGCGTGACAAAAGCGCTCTGGACAAGTTTGGCGGCAGCACCAAGGGTCCGGCTTTTGATGCCAGCGGCTTCTTTCGCACCGAAAAGCGCGACGGGCGCTGGTACCTGGTGACACCGTTGGGGCATCCGTTCTACTCCCTGGGCGTCAACACTGTGAGCCCGGCCAACAGCCAGACCTATGTCGCCGGGCGCGAGTGGATGTTTGGCGCACTGCCCAAGGCGGGTGAGCCCTTGGACAAGTATTACGGCAGTGGCGACAACCGTGGCGGCAATGGCGCCGATGCAGGGCGCGGATTCAATATGGGGCGTTGGTACGATTTCTACGGAGCGAACCTGCAACGCACTTATGGCACCGAAGGATTCGACCAGGCCCGTTGGGTCGGCCACACCCTGGATCGCCTGCAGGGCTGGGGTTTCAACACTGTCGGCAACTGGAGCGCCCCGCAACTGGTCGGCGCTGATCGTGTGCCTTACACCTTGCCTCTGTCGATTATTGGTGACTACACCAGTATCAGCACCGGTATCGACTGGTGGGGCGGTATGCCCGATCCCTTCGACCCGCGCTTTGCCATGGCCACTGAGCGGGCCGTGGCGATTGCCACCCGTGACCATCGCGACGACCCCTGGTTGATCGGCTTCTTTGCCGATAACGAACTGGCGTGGGCCGGTCCTGGCAATGACGCAAAATCCCGCTATGCCCTGGCCTATGGCACCCTGCGCATGACCACCGATGTACCGGCAAAACGTGCGTTCCTCAAGCAACTGCGCGACAAATACCGCAACGAAGATGGCCTTTCCAAGGCCTGGGGTATTCACCTGGCTGGCTGGGAGTTGATGGAAGACCCAGGCTTCGAGCCGCCGGTTCCCAGTGCCGAGCATCCGGAAATCGAGGCTGATTTTCAGTACTTCCAGAAGACCTTCGCCGACGCCTACTTCAAGACCATCTCCGATGCGCTGAAATGGCATGCGCCCAACCAGTTGCTGCTGGGCGGTCGCTACGCGGTCAGTACCCCGGAGGCTGTGGCGTCCTGCGCCCAGTATTGCGATGTGTTGAGCTTCAACATGTACACCCTCAAGCCTCAGGATGGCTACGATTTCGCGGCCCTGCGCGCATTGGACAAACCGGTGCTGATCAGCGAGTTCAACTTCGGCTCGGCCGACCGTGGCCCGTTCTGGGGCGGCTTGGCGCCATTGGCCAGGGAAGAGGCGCGCGGGCCAGCCTATGCGACCTTCCTCAAGCAGGCCATGGCCGAGCCGTCGATTGTCGGCGTGCACTGGTTCCAGTACCTCGATCAACCGGTGGCCGGGCGTTTGCTGGACGGTGAAAATGGTCATTTCGGTCTGGTGGGGATCACCGATGTGCCGTTCACGGGCTTTATCGACAGCGTGCGTAAAAGCAACCTGGCGGCGATCCAGCAATTGGGCTTGGAGGCCGAAAAAGCCAAGATCGCCCATGGGGCAACGGGTTCCCAAACCCAGTAATGACTGGAACAATGGGCGCCATTTAACGCAGGTCTTTTCCGAGGGGGATTCAGGTGCAGATTCAGGGTCATTACGAGCTTCAATTTGAAGCGGTGCGTGAAGCCTTCGCCGCGCTGTTTGACGACCCTCAGGAGCGCGGTGCGGCGCTGTGTGTGCAGGTGGGTGGCGAAACCGTCCTCGACCTGTGGGCCGGCACCGCCGACAAGGACGGTGCCGAGGCCTGGCACAGCGACACCATTGCCAACCTGTTCTCCTGCACCAAGACATTCACCGCCGTCACGGCCTTGCAACTGGTTGCCGAAGGCAAACTGCAACTGGACGTCCCGGTTGCCAACTACTGGCCGGCGTTCGCCGCGGCAGGCAAGGAAGGCATCACCCTGCGTCAACTGCTGTGCCATAAGGCCGGGTTGCCAGCGTTGCGTGAGACATTGCCCGCCGAAGCCCTGTATGACTGGCCCATGATGACGGCGGCCCTGGCCGCCGAGGCGCCCTGGTGGACGCCCGGTGAGGGCCATGGCTACGCTGCTATCACCTATGGCTGGCTGATCGGTGAACTGCTGCGTCGCGCCGATGGCCGTGGGCCGGGGGAGTCGATTGTGGCCCGGGTTGCCCGCCCTCTAGGCCTGGACTTCCATGTCGGGCTGGCGGACGAAGAGTTTTATCGTGTGGCCCACATTGCCAGGAGCAAAGGCAATATGGGGGATGAGGCAGCCCAACGACTATTACAGGTCACCCTGCGCGAACCTGCGGCAATGACCACCCGCGCGTTTACCAATCCGCCTTCCATACTAACCAGCACTAACAAGCCCGAGTGGCGTCGTATGCAGCAGCCTGCGGCAAACGGACATGGCAATGCGCGCAGTTTGGCCGGGTTTTATAGTGGTTTGTTGGACGGAAGTTTGTTGGAAGCCGATATGCTTGAACAACTGACCCGCGAGCACAGTATCGGGCTGGATAAAACCTTATTGACGCAAACCCGCTTTGGCCTGGGCTGCATGCTGGACCAGCCAGATGTGCCCAATGCCACGTTTGGCCTTGGCCCACGTGCATTTGGGCACCCTGGTGCCGGCGGTTCCGTGGGCTTTGCCGATCCGGAACATGATGTAGCATTTGGTTTCGTGACCAATACTCTGGGGCCGTATGTACTTATGGACCCGCGCGCGCAAAAGTTGGTAAGAATATTGGCCGGTTGTCTGTAAATAGCTTGCTGTCTGGCGTTTTTTTGTTAAAAAGGCACCTACAAAAGGCGCTTGAAAAGTATTGTTACTTTAAACTTCGTGAAGCGTCTGTTTAACGGGTCATTCAGGCCCCTGTGTTTTCTCATTTTGTGGATATCTCATGTTATCGAACAAGTCCTTGGCACTGGCGCTCTGCCTCACTATTACTGGCTGTGCACAAACTCCACAAAATGATGCGTCTGGTGAGCATTGGTGGTCATTCTGGCCCGACAAGTCGGCGGCCAAGGACGTTACCGCCAAGGCCGATGCGAAGGCCGATGCCAAGGTGGCGGACGCCAAGGCCGATCTCAAGGCCGACCTGAAAGCGGCAACGCCAGCTCCGGCTACCGCCCCGGTGGTCGCCAAGGCTGAAACCGGCACCAAATGGTGGTGGCCGTTTGAAAGCAAGCCAAAACCCCTGAACAAAGTCGATGTGACCAACATCCCGATGCCAGACCCGAAAATCACCCAGGCCTGGTTGGACGACTACGAGCCGCGCCTGCGCGCCGCGATCAAGGACAGCAACCTGCAACTTGAACGTCGTGACAACGTGCTGGTGGTGATTGCCCCGGTCGATGGTTCCTACAACCCCAAGCGTCCGGCAATGTTGCTGCCTGTGACGCTGGGTCCGTTCACCCGTGTGGCCAAGGCCGTTGAAAGCGATCCCAAGACCGCCGTGCTGGTCCTGGGCCACATCGACACCGTACAGAACCAGCCCCTGACCAAGGAGCGTGCCCAGTCCATTGCTTCGATCTTCAGCCTCAGCGGCTTGAAGCAGGACCGCCTGATGTTGCGTGGCATGGGTGACCTGATGCCTCGCGCCGCCAACGACAGCACCCAGGGCCGCGCCCTGAACCGCCGTATGGAAATCATGTTCACCCAGCGCACTACCATGCTGGCACTGTTGAGCAAGTACAACTCGCCAAACCCGCCGAAGCCCGAACTGGTTGCGGTACAGGACGTAGTGGCGCCAGCGCCGGTCGCCAAGAAAGCCGTTGCCGCCAAAAAAGCGCCTGCCAAGAAGGCCGTCGCCAAGCCTGCCGCGAAAAAAGTGGCCGCCAAGCCGGCTGCCAAAAAGCCAGCTGCCGCCAAGGATGCAGCGCCAGTAAAAAAAGTGGCGGCAAACGACCAGGCGAAAAACTGAGCAGTTGAACGAGAAGGATAAAGCCGCATGACTCAGGCACTGGCTGATATGCGCCGTGACTATACACGGGACGGTTTGAGCGAGGCCCAGGCCCCGGACGAGCCGTTTGCCTTGTTCCACCAGTGGTTCAGCGATGCGGTCAAGACCGAGCAACCGCCGGTGGAGGCCAACGCAATGACGCTGGCGACCGTGGATGAAGAGGGCCGGCCTCATTGCCGCGTCCTGCTGCTCAAGGGCCTGGATGCCCAGGGCTTTACCTTCTTTACCAACTACCAGAGCGCCAAGGGCGAGCAATTGGCGGTACGGCCCTTTGCTGCCATGACCTTCTTCTGGCCGACCTTGGAGCGCCAGGTACGCATCGAGGGCCGGGTGGTCAAAGTCACGCCCGAGGAGTCGGACGCTTACTATCAGGTGCGCCCACTGGGTAGCCGCATTGGCGCCTGGGCTTCCCCGCAAAGCCGAGTGATCCGTGATCGCCAGCAATTGCAAGACCTGCTCACGCTGACCGAACAGCGTTTTAGCAAGACCCAGCCGGATTGCCCGGAACACTGGGGCGGTTATCGCCTGCTGCCCGAACGCATCGAGTTCTGGCAGGGCCGGGCGAGCCGATTGCATGATCGCTTGAACTATCGTTTGCAGGGTGCAGATTGGACCCGTGAACGATTGGCACCCTAAAGCCGGCTCCTACAGCCTCTACTCCGTGGGGTTGACCACATATTGCCGGGCTGCATCCTGCAGCCACTGCGGCAAATCCCTACGCTTGACCTTCTCCGCCTTGGCGCGGTCTAACTGTTGCAGCATAAAGACACGCTTGTGCTGATCGTCCCCAGCCAGCGAAAGCGCCAAGTCGCGATCGATCCAACGCTTGATCCGTCGGTAAAGCCACCAGTGGAAATACAGGCCGGCGGCGGTGGTCGCTACAATGATGAAGTAGTCCATGAAATTCCTTGTCTGGGTGCAGCCGCTACCGTTCGTCGATTTTCGTGGTACAGCCTGTCTGTACTGGGGCTGAATGAAAGCAATTTTCTGCGGGCCGTGCCGTGACAGGCGTCAAGCAGCGGAGTCTAATAAAGATATGTCCTTTGGAGTTGATGCTATGCGTAAGTCTGTTCTGCTGGTTGCCTGTTTTACCACCATGTCGTTGTTGCTGGGTGGCTGCGCCTCCAGTCTGACCGGCGACTCGTATTCCCGTGACGAAGCCCGCCGTGTGCAGAGCGTGCGCATGGGGACCATTGAATCCCTGCGTCCGGTCAAGATCGAAGGCACCAAGACCCCGATCGGCGGCGCAGCAGGTGCAGTCATCGGCGGTGTTGGCGGTAGCGCCATCGGTGGTGGTCGCGGCAGTATTGTGACGGCCGTTATCGGTGCCGTGGCCGGTGGCCTGCTGGGCTCGGCCACCGAAGAGGGCTTGACCCGCACCCAGGGTGTTGAAATCACCGTACGCGAAGACGACGGCAGCATGCGCGCCTACGTCCAGGCGGTGCAGGAAAACGAGATCTTCCGCATCGGCGACCGCGTGCGCATCATGACTGTCGATGGGACCAGCCGCGTTACCCGTTAAGGGCTAGGCGGTAAACGAAAAACCCCGACCAGGTGGCTGGTCGGGGTTTTTTATTGGGCGCTCAATTGAGCCTCATCATTGAGCGTGCCAGCAACGTTAAGTGCTGGTACCCACTGGCTTGCGACTGGCCATTGCCGTCACGGCATAACCAATCAACGCCGCAAGGATCGAGCCGGTGAGGATGCCCATCCGGTCCATTCCGGCGTATTCGCTACTGCCCGGCACGAACGCCAGCGAGCCGACAAACAGGCTCATGGTAAAGCCGATGCCGCACAGGATGGCCACGCCCATGACCTGGCCCCAATTGGCGCCGGTCGGCAGGGCGGCCAGCCCGGTTTTCACCGCGAGCCAGGTCAGGCCAAACACACCGATCGTCTTGCCCACCAGCAGGCCTGCGGCGATCCCCATTGGCACATGGTGGGTGAAGCTCTCCAGGTTGACCCCGGCCAGGGACACGCCGGCATTGGCAAAGGCGAACAGCGGCAGGATGCCGTAGGCCACCCAAGGGTGCAGGGCGTGTTCCAGGCCCAGCAGCGGCGAGGGTTCGGCGTTCTTGGTGCGCAGAGGGATGCAGAACGCCAGGGTGACGCCAGCCAGGGTGGCATGCACACCACTTTTGAGTACGCAGACCCACAGGATCAGGCCAACGATCAGATACGGCCCCAGTTTCACCACCCCCAGGCGGTTCATGGCTATCAGTGCGACAAGACAGGCGCCTGCACCTGCCAGTGACGCGGTGGACAGTTCGCTGGAGTAAAAAATAGCGATGACGATGATGGCGCCCAGGTCATCGATGATCGCCAGGGTCATCAGGAACAGCTTCAGCGACACTGGCACACGCTTGCCCAGCAGCGCCAGGACCCCAAGGGCAAAGGCAATATCGGTGGCCATCGGGATGGCCCAGCCACCCAGGGCGGCTGGGTTATCTTTGTTCAGCGCCCAGTAGATCAGCGCCGGTACCACCATGCCGCCAATGGCCGCAGCGCCTGGCAGCACGACCTGGGAAGGCTTGGACAAATGGCCGTCGAGCAATTCGCGCTTGACCTCCAGTCCGATCAGCAGGAAGAACAAGGCCATCAGGCCGTCGTTGATCCATAGCAGCGACGGCTTGGCGATTTGCAGGGCGCCGATCTGTACCGCCACGGGCACATCGAGAAAGCTGTTGTACAGATACGACAGCGGTGAGTTGTTGATGATCAGGGCCAGGGCGGCTGCAGCGATCAGTAACAGACCGCTGGCCGCTTCAAGCTGGAAGAAACGAGTAAACGTGCTACGCAGAGGCAAGGGATGCTCTCCAATCAAAGTTCAATAGGGGGGTACCCTAACCCGTACTGTTAGTTGTTAAAACAAAAGTTATATTCTTTTTTGTTATATAAAAGTGCCTGGGTATGGATTGCGCCAAAGCCTAGCAATTGTGTGTCGAATTGAGTCATGACTGTATCTGTGTGCAGTGTAGGAAACGCCCTAACATTCAGCTTGAAAACCTAATGGAACCTGAGCATGAGCGACCACCGTCCGTGGGCCCGAGAGGCCATCCGCATTATTGAAGCGGACTTCCAGCGCAGCGCCGACACCCACCTGATTCCGCTGCCGTTGCCAGGCTTGCCGGGGATCGAGTTGTATTTCAAGGATGAGTCCAGCCACCCCACCGGTAGCCTGAAGCACCGGTTGGCCCGCTCCTTGTTCCTGTATGCCCTGTGCAACGGTTGGCTCAAACCCGGCGCACCGGTGATCGAGGCTTCCAGCGGTTCGACAGCGATCTCCGAGGCGTACTTCGCGCGCTTGCTGGGCCTGCCGTTCATTGCGGTGATGCCAGCGACCACGTCCCAGGAAAAGATTGCACAGATCGCCTTTTACGGCGGCAAGAGCCACCTGGTGCAGGATCCCACGCAGATCTACGCCGAATCCGAGCGCCTGGCACAGGAAAGTGGCGGGCACTTCATGGACCAGTTCACTTACGCCGAGCGAGCCACCGACTGGCGGGCGAACAACAATATTGCCGAATCGATCTTCCAACAGCTGCGCTTCGAGCGGCATCCAGAGCCGAGCTGGTTGATTTCCAGCCCGGGCACCGGCGGTACCACGGCGACCCTGGGACGTTATGTGCGTTATCGCCAGCATTGCACCCGGGTGTTGTGTGCCGACGCCGAGCGTTCGGTGTTCTTCGAGTACTACCAGACCGGTGATACCCGTTTGCGCCTGGATTGCGGTTCGCGGATCGAGGGCATCGGTCGGCCACGGGTGGAGGCATCGTTCCTGCCCAGGGTGATCGATGCGATGGTCAAGGTGCCTGATGCCTTGTCGTTGGCGGCCATGCATTACCTGGCGCAACGCTTGGGACGGCGGGTCGGGGGTTCCAGCGGCACGAACCTGATAGGCGCATTGATTGCCGCGCAGCGGATGCAGGCGGCAGGGGAGTCGGGGTCTATCGTGGCGATTCTGTGTGACGGTGGCGAGCGTTATGCCACGACGTATTACGATGATGCGTGGTTGGTCGGGCAGGGCTATCAGTTGGAGGAACTGATCGACGCTGTTGCAGCCTGCGCCGAACGGGGTGAATCGTTGCCGGACAGCATCCTGCGCGCAAACATCTAAAACTGTAGGAGCCGGCTTGCCGGCGATGGCGTCCCTGAGACCACCATCGCCGGCAAGCCGGCTCCTACAGAGGGTCGTGTCAGGCTTCCAGGCCCAACATGTCCCGCGCTACGGCTTCGGCGATCCGGATCCCGTCAACGCCCGCCGACAAGATGCCACCGGCATAACCTGCGCCTTCGCCGGCCGGGAACAGGCCTTTGACATTCAAGCTCTGCATCGACGCATCGCGGGTGATCCGCAGCGGCGACGAGGTGCGGGTTTCGATCCCGGTCAGGACCGCGTCATGCAGCGAGTAGCCCTTGATCTGCTTCTCAAAGGCCGGCAACGCTTCGCGGATGGCCTCGATGGCGAAGTCTGGCAAGGCCAGGGCCAAGTCGCCCAGGGCTACGCCTGGCTTGTAGGAAGGCTCCACGCTGCCGATGCTCGTGGATGGCTTGCCGGCGATGAAATCACCCACCAGTTGCGCCGGCGCTTCGTAGTTGCTGCCGCCGAGGATGAACGCGTGGGACTCCAGGCGCTCCTGCAACTCGATCCCGGCCAGTGGGCCACCTGGGTAGTCCACTTCAGGGGTGATGCCGACCACGATCCCGGAGTTGGCGTTGCGTTCGTTACGCGAATACTGGCTCATGCCATTGGTCACAACCCGGTTCGGCTCGGAAGTGGCCGCCACCACCGTACCGCCCGGGCACATGCAGAAGCTGTACACCGAGCGGCCGTTCTTGGCGTGGTGTACCAGCTTGTAGTCGGCCGCGCCCAGTTTCGGGTGCCCGGCATATTTGCCCAGGCGCGCGGCGTCGATCAGCGACTGCGGGTGTTCGATCCGGAAACCCACCGAGAAAGGCTTGGCTTCCATGTACACGCCACGGCCGTGAAGCATGCGGAAGGTATCGCGGGCGCTATGGCCAAGGGCAAGGATCACGTGTTTGGAGAGGATCTGCTCGCCACTATCGACCACCACGCCGTTCAACTGGCCGTTTTCGATCAGCACGTCGGTGACTCGCTGTTCAAAGCGCACCTCACCGCCCAGGGCGATGATCTGCTGGCGCATGTTTTCCACCACGCCGGTCAGGCGGAAGGTGCCGATGTGCGGCTTGCTGACGTAGAGGATTTCGTCCGGCGCGCCGGCCTTGACGAACTCGTGCAACACCTTGCGTCCGTGAAATTTCGGGTCCTTGATCTGGCTGTAGAGCTTGCCGTCGGAAAAGGTCCCGGCACCGCCCTCGCCGAACTGCACGTTGGACTCGGGGTTGAGTACGCTTTTGCGCCACAGGCCCCAGGTATCTTTGGTGCGCTGGCGCACTTCGCGACCGCGCTCGAGAATGATCGGCTTGAAGCCCATTTGAGCCAGCAGCAACCCGGCAAAGATCCCGCAAGGGCCAAAGCCGACCACGATAGGCCGCGCGCCCAGGTCTGCCGGTGCCTGGCCAACCACCTTGTAGCTGACATCGGGTGCGGCGTTGATATTGTGATCATCGGCAAACTTGAGCAGCAGGGCGGCTTCGCCCTTGACCTCAAGGTCCACGGTATAGATGAAGCACAGTTCCGACGACTTCTTGCGTGCATCGTAGCTGCGTTTGAACAGGGTGAAATCGAGCAGATCATCACTGGCGATGCCCAGGCGCTGCACAATGGCAGGCCGCAGGTCTTCTTCGGGATGGTCGATGGGCAGCTTGAGTTCGGTGATTCGTAGCATGACAGGATCCGATATGCGGCGTTTGTTAAGGCCGGCGGTTTTGCAAACCGGCGATTATAAGCCCCAACGGCGGTTTCCCGTCATGCTAAAACAGCGCAGGGTCGAATCAGTCGTCCCGTGATCCGCCAAACGCAGCACAGCCACGCTGCACCTGACCGTTGATCCGGAGTTCGGCGCTCATGTGTTGCAGGCTGCCGCTGACGCTATCGATGCAGCGCTGGGGCGCGACCCACAGTTCGATTTTCTGGCCGTTGGCTTCGGTGGTGAGGTTGAAGCGGCCATCACCCAGTTGCTCTTCCACATAAGGTACCGGCAACGGAGGTTGGCCCTCGCGTTGCAAGACCATGCCCTTGTTGGTCACATTCAGCGCCCAGGCCGGTTTGTGGCCATTGGCGCGCAGGATCATGCGCTTGAAGTCCGGGTCGTCACAGGCCGAGGTCGAGCGTTCGACGCGGTACAGCTGTTGCAGGTCGACCTGCCCCTGAGTGCCGCTGGCGACCCCGGAAAATTTGCCGCGCAGGTCGGCAAACAATGCCCCTTGCTGGCCGGCCAGGGACGCCGCTTCCTGGAGGATGCTGGTGCCACCGCTATCGTTGACCACATAGTTGCGCTGGTCATGGCAGGGCTGGAACAGCAGCTTGTCGCCGATGGCTGTCAGTTCACCCTGCATGCGAGTCAAACCCGCGGTGGAGGGTTTGGCCGGGTCGCCTTCAAACATCTGGCAGGCAGTGAACAAGGGCAGCAGGGCAAACAGAGTGAGGATTCGGGCGGCGAGCATTATCGGGTCTCCTGATAAGTGCCGTCACGTTACGCAGGCTGGCGTCGCATCACAAGCTGGTGAGGAAGTCTGAATAGGTTTCAGCATTTTTAAGAGGCTGGATCCAAGCCTTTTCCCCTGGTTCCTGTGTCAGCCTTATGCAACTTTTACTGTTTTGCGAAGGAGCATTTGCATGAATATTCGATGGGCCTTTTTCCTCTTGGCCGGGATGGCGTCTCTGGCCTGGGCCGAGCCTGCGGCCAAGCTGTTCTACCGCTCACAGGCCGACTTCACTGAGATGACGTTGACCCTGAAAAAAGCCCACAACCTGCAGCCCGATTTGATTGAGGTCGAAGTGAAGCTGACGCCCGAGGCCAGGGAGCGCACGAAAGCGTTGACCCTGGCGGCCCTGCATAAGCCGGTGACGCTCTATCTCAATGGCCGGCAGCTTAATACTGCGACGGTCCAGGGCGTGCTCGACGCCCCGGGCCTGAGGTTCTCCATCCCCCGCGAGCAGTTGCTGGAGATGATGCCGTCGTTGCTCAAATAAAGCTGGCTGAGCCCCCATTCAACCTACGATATAGGTTTGTCCGGTCTGTAGGCCTTCCACACTCTTGGCATAGGCCAGTGCTACATCCGCCGCAGGAACCGGCTTAAAGCCCCTGAAGTAAGGCGCATAGCTGCCCATGGCTTCCACCAGTACGCTAGGGCTGACCGAGTTGATACGCAGACCCCGTGGCAGCTCAATCGCTGCGGCTTTCACAAAAGCATCAATGGCACCGTTGACCAGCGCCGCCGAGGCGCCGGTACGGATCGGGTCGCGGTTGAGGATGCCGCTGGTGAAGGTGAAAGACGCACCGTCGTTGGCAAACTCGCGGCCAATCAGCAATAGGTTGACCTGGCCCATCAGCTTGTCTTGCAGGCCGAGGTCGAAGTGGCTGGCGTCCATTTCTCCCAGGGGCACGAAGTTGACGCTGCCGGCGGCACACACCAGGGCATCGAACTTACCGGTTTGCGCAAACAGTCGGCGGATCGAGGCGCTGTCGCTGATATCGACGTGAAAGTCGCCACTGTTGCGGCCAATGCTGATCACTTCATGGCGCTGGGATAGTTCGGTCTTGACCGCCGAGCCCACCGTGCCGTTGGCGCCTATCAACAGGATTTTCATGGTGCGGTTCCTCAAAGGGTTTGGGTGAGCCCTGAGTCTAGAGTGGTTTTTTCTATGGATAAGCGCGCTAATGGGCAACCTTTGGTTTTCAAATGGAAACAATCCATGAGCGAGATGGATGATTTGGCGGCGTTTGCGGTGTTGATCGAAGCCGGTAGCTTTACCTTGGCGGCCCAGCAGCTGGGATGCAGCAAGGGCCAGTTGTCCAAGCGCATCAGCCAGTTGGAGGCGCAATTTTCGGTAGTCTTGTTGCATCGCACCACTCGACGACTCAGTCTGACGGCCGCCGGGGCGGCGTTATTGCCTCAAGCCCAGGGGCTGGTGATCCAGGCCGAGCGTGCCCGACAGGCATTGGCGCGGCTCAAGGACGATTTGGCTGGGCCAGTGCGTATGACGGTTCCGGTGTCTTTGGGAGAAACCTTCTTCGACGGTCTTTTGTTGGAGTTTTCCGGGCGGTATCCGCAGGTGCAGATCGAGTTGGACCTCAGCAATAGTTACCGCGACCTGGCCAGGGACGGTTTTGACTTGGCGGTGCGCTCAGAGGTCGCCAACGATGAGCGTCTGGTTGCCAAGCCCCTGTTGGCATGGCATGAAATGACCTGCGCCAGCCCGGCCTACCTGGAGCAATACGGTGAGCCGCTGACACCGTCGGAACTGGTTGGCCACCGCTGTTTGCTCAACAGCCACTACAGCGGGCGCGAAGAGTGGCTGTATCACCAGCAACACGAGTTGTTGAGGGTACGAGTGGATGGCACCTTTGCCTCCAATCACTACAACCTGCTGAAAAAGGCTGCGCTGGTGGGGGCCGGTATTGCCCGGCTGCCATCCTATCTGTTGCAAATGGAGCTGGCTGACGGCCGGCTGCGCTGGCTCCTGCGTGAATATCAGACTCGCAGTATGCCGATGTATCTGGTTCATCCCTATCAGGGCGGCCTGCCACGTCGTACCCAAGTGCTGGCCGACTACCTGGTCGGCTGGTTCAAGCGCAACGGCGAGGCGTTGGACCGGCTTTAACGCCAGCGCCGGGCAATCCAGTGATCAATAGACACTCGTCCTGGTCCCTTGGCCATCAGCACCAGCAGCAACGCGATCCAGGTGCCGTGGGTCGGGTAGGCATCCGGGTAGACAAACAGCTGGATCACCAGGGTCATGCCCAGTAACGCCAGGGCTGAAAAGCGTGTGGCAAGCCCCAGCAGAATCAGAACCGGGAAAAAGTGCTCCGCGAACGTGGCCATGTACGCGGCGACTTCAGCCGGCACAAGCGGTATCCGGTATTCACTTTGAAACAGCGGTACGGTGGAGCTTGCCAGGTGTGGCATACCCAGTTCGAAGGTGCCTTCGACGAGGTCGATGGCCAGGCCCTCGACTTTGGTCTGGCCAGACTTCCAGAACACCGCCGCAATGGAAAAGCGTGCGACAAGGGAGATCAGGCTGTAGGGGATTTTTTCAAAGGCTTGAGTGAGGCGTGTCATCAGATTCGGGGCGGCAGTGTTCATGGCTGTTCCTTGGTGTCGGTGTACAGGTCAGAGATGGCGCGATGGCTGATCAGCAGCTCCAGGCAGTGGTGCAGGTCAAATTCGCTGGACGCATCCAGGGCATACGCCACCGCCATTTCCAGTGGCCAACCATTGTTCAGGCTGTTGATAAACGCCACGCAGCCGCTGTCGATACAGAACACTTCGACCTCCAGGCCGTTGCGCAGGATCAACGCACTTTGCCCCTGCCAGGGGTCGAGGCTGGCGATGGTGTCGCTGGTTTGATGCGCGGCCCATAACGCCACCACGGCATAGTTCGATTGCAGGGTGGCAACGGAGGGATGCAATTGCAGGCGCACGTCGCCCAGGCTGAGCAGTTGTTGCAGTTGGTTTATGACGGCCTGTGGATCGGCGACCGGCCTGTCGGCAGCGTGATAAGCGTCGATCCGCAAGCGTTCCAGCCGAGCGACGTCGGCCAGGTACGTCACTTTGGCGGCGGGGGCGAACCCCTGGATAAAGTCAGCCAAGTCACTGCCGTACTCATTGAGCCGGGGGCTGGTGGGCGGATACCCCTGCACATACAGGCCGGCCATGGCGTTGAAAAACTTATCGCCCACCAGTTGCCGGGTCACGGGGTAGCTGTCGGCCAGGGCATTGATCAACGAGTTGTGGACGTTGTTGCGGTACACCGCAAAACGACTGGCGGGGTCGGCGCCATTGCGGCTGAACAAACCCTCGGGGCAAGGCAGGTCCGGTGCCAACAGGGCCTGGGTAAACGCTCGGTGCAGGGTCATGGGCGCACCGCCGCCGCCAGCAGGTGCTGGTCCGCATGCCTTGCTTCGGCGAGCAACACACTGAAGGCTGGCACATTGTTGTCGCGCTCGATCAATGTCGGCACGGGCCCGGTACCGTGTAGCGCCTGCTGATACAGCTGCCAGACGGCGTTGTCGATAGGCGCGCCATGATCATCAATCAGCAGACGGTCGCCGAGGTTGTCGGCGTCTTCGCAAAAGCCTGCTAGATGTATCTCGCCCACGGCATGTAACGGCAACGCATTAAGGTAGGCCAACGGATCCTGCTGATGATTGATGCAGGACACATACACATTGTTCACGTCCAGCAGCAAGCCGCAGCCGGTACGCCGGATGACTTCGCTGATAAAGTCGGTTTCGTCCAGGGTGGAACGCTGGAACTGCAGATAGGTCGACGGGTTTTCCAGCAACATGCGCCGCTTGAGGATGGTTTGTACCTGGTCAATGTGTTCGCACACCCGCTTGAGGGCCGCGTCGTCATACGCCAGGGGCAGCAGGTCGTTGAGAAACACCGGGCCGTGACTGGACCAGGCCAGGTGTTCGGAAAAGGATTGGGGTTGATAGCGCGCCACCAGTGCCGCGAGGCGAGCAAGGTGCTCCTGGCTCAGCGGGCCTTCGCCGCCGATGGACAGGCCGACGCCGTGCAGCGACAGCGGATATTGCTCGCGGATCAATCCCAGGTAGTGATGAAAAGGCCCGCCGGCCACCATGTAGTTTTCGGCGTGGACTTCAAAAAAACCAATATCGGGCAGGGTGGCGAGCACTTCCTGGAAATGCTCGCTCTTGAGCCCCAGCCCGGCCCGGCGGGGCAGGCCGGGTGCCTGAGCCCGAGGGACATCAGGCAAGGATGAAAGCGTCATCGTCGATACTCAGGCGTGGGAAGGGTTCAGGACTTGGCTTTGTAGGCTTCCAGTTGGCCGAAGCCGGTCGGCGAGGTTTTGCTTTCCATCTTCATACAGGTGCCTTCTGGAACCAGGTTCCAGGCGTTGGCCTGGTAGTCGGTTTTCGAGGTGCCTGCACAGGTGGTGCCGGCGCCTGCCGCGCAGTCGTTCTTGCCTTTGAGGGCAACGCCGAAGCATTTCTCCATCTTCGCCTCGTCGGCATGGGCGGCAGTAGTCAGGGCATTCAGGCTCAAGGCGGAACCCAGGGCCAGGACGAGGGTGGCGGCGGACAGTGAACGGGTGGTCATGGTATTTCTCCAGCAGTGGGTGGGTAAGCAAGCGTTTGTGCTTGCTCACCCCACTAGAGAAAGGGGGGAGAGGATCGTTACAAGTGGATCGAAAATAACTTAAAACAACGCAGATCTACGCGTCACACAAAACAACTGTGGGAGCGGGCTTGCTCGCGATAGAGGTGTGCCAGCCCATACATCCGGCCCTGATACACCGCCATCGCGGGCAAGCCCGCTCCCACAGTTTTGCCCCGTTTTTAGCCGCCCAGGTACGCCTCACGTACTTTCGGATCGGTCAGCAGTTGCTCGCCGCTGCCCTGCATCACCACCCGGCCGTTTTCCAGCACATAGGCGCGGTCGGCAATTTTCAACGCCTGGTTGGCGTTCTGCTCCACCAAAAACACCGTCACACCGTCCTTGCGCAGTTGTTCGATGATGTCGAAGATCTGCTGGATGATGATCGGTGCCAGGCCCAGGGAGGGTTCGTCCAACAACAGCAACTTGGGCTTGCTCATCAGCGCGCGACCGATGGCGAGCATTTGCTGCTCGCCACCGGACATGGTGCCGCCGCGCTGGCTGAAACGCTCCTTGAGCCGAGGGAACAGGTGCAGCACCTTGTCCATCTGCTCCTGATAGTCGCCCTTGTCGGTAAAGAACCCACCCATGGCAAGGTTCTCTTCAACGGTCAGGCGGGCGAACACCCGACGGCCTTCCGGGACCACAGCAATGCTTTTGCGCATGATCGCCGCAGAGTGCTGGCCCACCAATTCCTCACCCATGTAGCGGATGCTGCCGCTGTGAGCCTGGGGCGAACCGCACAGGGTCATCAGCAAGGTGGACTTGCCGGCACCGTTGGCGCCGATCAGCGTGACGATCTCGCCCTGGCGCACTTCCACGTTGACGTCGTGCAGGGCCTGGATCTTGCCGTAGAAAGTGGAAACGTTTTCAAATTGCAGCATTTACGCTTCCCCCAAATAGGCTTTGATCACTTCCGGGTTGTCGCGGATCTGCTCCGGCGTCCCGTTGGCCAATGGCGTGCCCTGGTTGATCACGACGATATGGTCGGAAATGCTCATGACCAGTTTCATGTCGTGTTCGATCAGTAGCACGGTGGCGTTGTTTTCTTCACGCAGCACACCGATCAATGCCTTGAGGTCTTCGGTTTCCTTGGGGTTGAGGCCCGCAGCCGGTTCGTCGAGCATCAGGATCCGCGGGCGGGTCATCATGCAGCGGGCGATTTCCAGGCGACGTTGCTGACCATAGGCCAGGGTGCCGGCCGGCCGGTTGGCAAACTCGGTGAGGTTGACCTTGTCCAGCCAGTACGCGGCGTACTCCATGGCCTCGCGCTCGCTCTTGCGGAACGCCGGGGTCTTGAACAGGCCTGCGAAGAAGTTGGTGTTCAGGTGCCGGTGCTGGGCAATCAGCAGGTTTTCCACTGCTGTCATGTCCTTGAACAACCGCACGTTCTGGAAGGTCCGCACCACGCCCTTGCGGGCGATCTCGTGACCGGCCAGGCCCTGGATCGGCTGGCCATCCAGCAGGATGCTGCCACCGGCCGGCTTGTAGAAACCGGTCAGGCAGTTGAACACCGTGGTCTTGCCGGCACCGTTGGGGCCGATCAGCGCGACCACTTGTTTTTCTTTCACGGTCAGGGCTACGCCATTGACCGCCAGCAAGCCGCCGAAGCGCATGCTCAGGTTTTCGACTTTCAGGATCTCGCGGCTCATTTGCGCAGCTCCATGTGTGGACGTTGCATGGGCAGCAGGCCTTGAGGGCGCCAGATCATCATCAGCACCATCATGGCGCCGAACATCAACATGCGGTACTCGCTGAACTCACGCATCAGTTCCGGCAGCAGGATCATCACGATGGCCGCCAGGATCACGCCCAACTGCGAACCCATGCCGCCCAGTACCACGATGGCGAGGATGATTGCCGACTCGATGAAGGTGAACGATTCCGGTGTCACCAGGCCTTGGCGAGCGGCGAAGAAGCTACCGGCAAAACCGGCGAACGCTGCACCCAGGGTGAAGGCGGAGAGCTTGATGATCGTCGGATTCAGGCCCAGTGCACGGCAGGCGATTTCGTCTTCACGCAACGCCTCCCAGGCACGCCCGATGGGCATGCGCAGCAGGCGGTTGATCACGAACAGCGCGGCCAGGGCCAGCAGCAAGGCGACCAGGTACAGGAACACCACCTTGCTCACAGGGTTGTAGGCAATCCCGAAGTACTCGTGGAATGTCTGCATGCCCTCGGCGGCGGAGCGATCAAACGACAAGCCGAAGAACGTTGGCTTGGGAATGCTGCTGATGCCGTTGGGGCCGCCCGTGATGTCGGTGAGGTTGCGCAGGAACAGGCGGATGATCTCACCGAAGCCCAGGGTCACGATGGCCAGGTAGTCGCCCCGCAGGCGCAACACCGGGAAGCCCAGCAGGAAACCGAACGTCGCCGCCGCCATGCCAGCCAGCGGCAGGCAGATCCAGAAGCTCCAGCCCAGGTAGTGCGAGAGCAGTGCGTAGGTGTAGGCGCCCACCGCGTAGAAGCCCACGTAGCCCAGGTCGAGCAGGCCGGCCAGGCCCACCACGATGTTCAGGCCCAGGCCGAGCAGCACGTAGATCAGGATCAGGGTGGCAATATCCACCGCACCACGGGAGCCGAAGAACGGCCAGATCAATGCGGCCACGATCAGGCCGATGATGATGTAGCGCTGGGTGCGCGGCAGGGTCAGGAACTGGCTGACCTTGGGCGAGACCAGCGGTCCACGATTGGACTTGAGCAGCGCACCGACCTGCTGGGTGAACAGCACCCGCAGGAACATCAGCACCGAGCACAGGGCAATGATGGTCAGTGTTACCGGCCCGGTGCCGTGGACTTCAAGGTTGATCCCGACAATGCTCAACTTGAGCCCGAGCACCGGAAAGGCCACGGCCCATACCAGCAAGGCGCTGAAAAACGCCGATTTAAGATATCTGCTCATACTTTCTCAACCTCCGGACGGCCCAGGATGCCGGTCGGCCGGAATAACAGCACCAGAACCAATAGACCGAATGCCACCACGTCCTTGTACTGGTCGCCGAAGATATCGGCGCCAAAGGCTTCGGCCACACCCAGCACCAGCCCGCCGAGCATCGCGCCCGGAATGCTGCCGATGCCGCCCAATACCGCTGCAGTGAAGGCCTTGAGGCCCACCAGGAAGCCGGCATTGGGGTTGATCACGCCATACTGCATGCTCAGCAACACGGCGGCGACGGCGGCCAGTGCGGCACCGATGACGAAGGTCAGGGCAATGATGTTGTTGGTGTTGATGCCCAACAGGTTGGCCATCTTGATGTCTTCGGCACAGGCCCGGCAGGCACGTCCCAGACGGGAGCGGGAGATGAACAGGGTCAGGCCCAGCATCGCCACCAGGGTGACGACGAAGACCAGGATCTGCATGTAGGAAATCAGGACTTCTTCTGCACCGCCCGGGCCAAAGGAAATACTTCCCGGGATCAGGTTGGGAATGGACTTGTCCTTGGAGTCCTGGGACAGCAATACGGTGTTCTGCAGGAAAATCGACATGCCGATGGCCGAAATCAACGGGATCAGACGGTTGCTGCCACGCAAGGGGCGGTATGCAACGCGTTCGATACTGTAGCCGTAGGCACTGGTTACGACGATCGACGCCAGGAACGCGGCAGTCATCAGCAGCGGCAGGGAGTGGATACCCATCATGGCCAGCCCGGCAAGGGCGATGAAGGCCACGTAGGAGCCAATCATGTACACCTCGCCATGGGCGAAGTTGATCATTCCAATGATGCCGTAAACCATTGTGTAGCCAATGGCTATCAAGGCATAGGTGCTGCCAATGGTCAGGCCATTAACCAGCTGTTGGAAAAAATGATAGATCTCAGGCATTACAGCGCTCCTAAAAACCCGATACGCATTTCACTGGTGGAGTCATCTTCCAGCTTGGTGCTGTGTTCTGTGACCACATTTGCACAAAGCATTTGCCAGCGAACCGCTGGTGACGGTTTTAAGATTTTCAGGTGAACCAGCGCCCGGATCGCGGGTGCGTGGCCCATAAACCTCGTAAAACAAAACCCACTGCTTGCACAGTGGGCTTGTTGTCCAGTAACGCCTGGCTTACTGAGGGGAAACTTCGGTTTTTGGTTTACCGAAGTGCCATTCGTAGACCACGAACTTGAAGTCTTTCAGGTCGCCCTTGGCATCGAAGCTCAGGTCGCCGGTTGGGGTCTTGAAGGTACCCGCGTGGATGGCTGCGGCGACTTTCGTTGCGTCGTCGCTGGTGCCGGCAGCCTTGACACCGTCGGCAATCAACTGCACGGCGGAGTAGGCCGGGAATACGAACGGGCCGCTTGGGTCCTTGCCGTCGGCCTTGATCGCGTCAACGATGGCTTTGTTGGCAGGTTCAGCGTCGAACGACTTCGGCAGTGTTACCAGCAGACCTTCGGCAGCACCCTGGGCGATTTGCGAGATGGAGTCGTTACCCACGCCTTCCGGCCCCATGAACTTGGCTTTCAGGCCTTTTTCCTGGGATTGGCGCAGGATCAGGCCCAGCTCTGGGTGGTAGCCGCCGTAGTAGACGAAGTCGACGTTGGCTTGCTTGAGCTTCTGGATGATCGAGGAGAAGTCCTTGTCGCCGGCGTTCAGGCCTTCGAAGACGGCAACCTTGGTACCTTTGCTTTCGAGGGTTTGCTTGACCGCAGTGGCGATGCCTTCACCGTATTGTTGCTTGTCGTGCAGCACTGCGACGACTTTCGGCTTGACGTGGTCGGCGATGTAGTTGCCGGCCGCCGGGCCCTGGGCGCTGTCCAGGCCGATGGTACGGAAGACCAGCTTGTACCCACGGGAAGTGATTTCCGGGCTGGTGGCAGCCGGGGTGATCATGATCACGCCTTCGTCTTCATAGATATCGGACGCTGGCTGAGTGGAGCTGGAGCAGAGGTGACCGACCACGAACTTGACGCCGTCGTTGACCACTTTGTTGGCTACGGCAACCGCTTGTTTAGGGTCGCAGGCGTCGTCGTATTCCTTGGCTTCGAGCATCTTGCCGTCGACACCGCCTTTGGCGTTGATGTCCTTGATGGCTTGCTTGGCACCGATGAACTGCATGTCGCCATACTGGGTCACTGGGCCGGTCTTGGGGCCGGCAATACCGATCTTGATGGTGTCAGCTGCGAACGAATGGCCGGCAACCCCAGCCAGGACCATAGCGGCAAACAGTTTGGAAATCTGCTTAGTAGCCTTATTCATAGTGCTCCACTCTTACTGTTGTATTTTTTATAGTTCTAGCGGCCTTGTGGGCAGCAGAACCGGATCAGATATCTCGGATATCCCCCGGCAGCGGCCTGGCAACTGTACCGGTACAGTGTAGAGCGCCGGTTGATCGCTTGAAAAGCTGGCAGCTGGGGGCAAAAGCCGACGGTGTCGCTTAAGTGAAAGAAAAAGACAGAATTGCGGCGGGTGAATGCCAGAGTCTCGGCAATCCTTGGCGTTCCTGACACTTTCAATCGGTGCCTCAATTGCAACTGGGTTTTTCTAGGGAAGTCTCGACGGTATGATTGCGCCGATTTTTTCCTCAGGTGAGTTCCCATGACGCAAGAACCTAGCACCCTCTATGCCAAGCTGCTCGGCGAAACCGCGGAAATTTCCTGGAAGGAACTCGAACCGTTCTTTGCCAAGGGTGCCCTATTGTGGGTCGACGCTGGGCTGGATTTGATCGAAGCCGCCGAGGGAATGGCTGCGGACAACCGTGACAAAGTGGCTGCCTGGCTGGCCTCGGGGAGCCTTGGCGAAGTGTCTGCGACGCGGGCATTGGACTTGGTGGCGCGTGATCCGAGCCTGTGGGCGGTGGTGGTTTCGCCGTGGATTCTGATCCAGGAAAGGGCATCGAATTAAATGTTTGCACTTAAATGGTGCGCGTTTTTCCCGGTGGGAAGTGTGTAGCGGAGTAACCGCTTTCCCCATGATGGCAACTGGCCGTGAAGAAAGGTCACAGGCGAGGGTGACGTAAACGTCATGGGAACAGTTTTGCGGGCTGCGAATGGCCCGGGGAATTGTTTCTTGGTGTGGCAAGATTATGGATATTTGTTGCCTGGTAGACTGCTTTCGCGAGCAAGCCCGCTCCCACAGTTGATCGCATTCCAAGGGTGGAACTCGGTCGAGTTTGGGAGCGGGCTTGCTCGCGAAGGCCGCGCCGCGGTCTAGGCCGTCTTCCCGGTATGGTTATTCAAGGAAATAACCTTGGTCTTGCCAATCCGGTGACGATAAATTTCGCGCAGGTACTTGATCGCCTTCTTCACACAATCACGCGACAGGCGAATGTCGTTGATCGAGACAAACTTCTCCTTGTCGTTGATCAGCTCGCGGTACTTCTTCTCATACATCGGCTTGATCGCGTACCAGTTGGTATCGAGGATTTTCGCCGGGTTCTCGAATTCGTTGAGCAACTCGTCGATACGGTCCTCGTCGAAGTCTTCGTGGATGATGAAATCCAGGATCGAGTTGTCCAGCGTCTCGTCGAAACGGTACGGGTTGCGGGCAAAGCAGCGTTTGATAAAGGCCACGATCAACGTCAGGAAATCATCCGACAGGCACGGGCTCTTGGCGATCAGGGTGGTCAGGGACAGGTTGGCCGAGGCGCCGATCACCAGGGCGTAGCGTTTGAGGGTGGTGTTGGGGAACAGGCTGTTGAGGTGGGTCTTGAGCCGGTTCAGGTCCATATAGGACAGTTTGTAGTCCTTGGGCAGCGAGACGATGGACACCACCGACGAGCAGTTCTTGAAGAAGTGCAGGTCATGCAGGGCCGCTGCGTCGTAGCCGGAGTTCTTGTATTGCTCCAGCGACGCCCGATAACGCTTGGATTCGATCGGTAGCAGGCTGATACCTTCGATCGCCTGGGTCACCTTGTTGAAGTGGGGTAGGTCGATGGAGCGGAAGAACAGGTCGTCGATGTTCAAGCGTTGTGGTTCTTTTTCGAACACCTTGAACTTGTCATTCGATGGTGCTGGGGTTTCCGGGACCACGGATTCGGCGTAGGCAATCGCCACCGGCCCGGCCAGGCTCATGAACAGGTCGTTGGCATCCAGACGAATGGTTTCACCGATATCGATGCCGGCACGGCGGAAATAGTTCTGGTCGTAGTCGGTAGTGACCGCTTGAGCCGTCAGAATATTGAAGATCTGTTGTGAGATGTACTGGTTGGCGTGTTTCTCCATGGCATTGACGTCAATGTTCTGGATGTTGCCATCGTCGCTTTCTTCGGCGTAACGCATGATGTCGTTGGAGATCAGCATCATGGCGTTCCAGGGGCGAATGCGGCCTTTGACGCTGGCCTCGCTACTGTCTTCATTGGCGAAGTTGTACGAGAAGTCCCACTCCTCCGAAAGGTATTTGCACAGCAGCCGCCCGGCGTTGATGTGCAGCGCCTCGGACATTTCGCTACGGTGATCGGAGATATTCGGCAGCACGCAAATGCCGCTGGTGAAGATCGGCTCGAAGACAAAGGCATGGCCGCTCTTGCTGTCGTGTTCGTCGGCGGGCTTGGTGTCGAAGGTCTTGTTCATGTACGAGTGTTGTTGGGCCAGGCCAAACTCCGAGGCCATGCCCGAGCCGGTGCCGCCGCCGGCGCTGAAGATCGAGAAGTACAGGCGCGACTGGTTGGCCTTGATCCCGCAGGAGTCGATCAGGTACGAATGGATCATCTTCCAGTCAGGGCTGGAAAAGCGCTGGGTGTCTTTGTTGAGGATGATCTTGGCCAGGTACTGGCCGAGGATCGGTGCGTTACCCGCGCCGCCGGCATGCACTTCCGACAGGTCCATGATTTTCATCTTGCTGTAGTCGCGCAGGAACCCGCTTTTTTCGCCCTTGCGGGAAAACCGGATACGCCCGGCGATATCTTTGTCGAGGTCACCGAGCATCACCAGGGGTTCCACCAGGAACACCGGCTTGCTGGCCTTGCTGGCGCCCAGGCGCAAGTTGCTGCGGATCCATTGGGCCGGGCCGTAGCCCTTTTCAACGTAAGACTTGTCTTCGGCACTGAACTCGTTCAGGTAGAACTTGCGGGCGTTGTACACCAGCTCCGCTACGTCCAGGGCAATGTTGGACCCACAGCGTCCCAGGCCGATCAGGCAGACCGAGGGAAACGCCTGCTCACTGCGCAACTCGTTGTCACCGTCAAGGTGCGGTGGGCGCGGGAACACCATGTCACGCAGGCCGTCGAGGTTGTCGAGGATCCGGTCAGTGTTGGTTTCGGTGAAGTACAGGTATTGCTGGGTGGCCAGCGCACGTTGACTGCTCAATGACTTCGAAGCTGAGGGTTTTTCCGCAGGAGCTGCCAGCAACACGTCGGATACCGCAGTAACAGAATTATTTTTAGAAGTCATTGTGCGCCATGTGCCTGGACGGATGGCTGGAAAGCATCAAAGAGCCATCACCGAATGAGAGTTCGCGACTTTTACAGTGCGTTTAGGCCTCGGCGCTCAGGCTTAACCCTAGTGTTTCTAGGGAAAAGCGACGCCGGACTCCCATGAATCGGCCGTTCGTCGGCGTTCTTTAATCAAAATGATGGCTATATGCCGAGTCCTGTGCGCTTCAGCGGATGGGGCGTACAACCGATGATGTGTCTTTGCCACCCGCCAGGCTCAAGGGGGAGAGTGGGTTGTGCTGGTCAAGCGCCATGATCGCGGCGCTGACTTCACTGGCCGGCAGCGCAGCACTGAGAAGGTAACCCTGCACGTAGTCGCAACCATGCTTGATCAGAAGCTCCAGTTGTTGCGGGGTCTCCACCCCTTCGGTGATGACCTGCAGATGCAGGGTGTGGGCCATCGCGATGATCGCCTGGACAATCTCCATATCGCTGGTGGATTTGGGAATGTCCTGGATAAAGGAGCGGTCGATCTTCAAGGTATTGAGGGGCAGGCGCTTGAGGTAGGAAAGGGAAGAATAGCCGGTGCCGAAGTCGTCGATGGACAGTGCAACCCCCAGCGCGCGGATTTGCCGCAGCAGGACCAGGGTGCTGCTGATGTTGCCCATCAAGGCATTTTCGGTCACTTCCAGTTCCAGGCGACTGGCCGCAATGCCGCTGCTGCGCAAGGCGTATTCGATTTCATCCGCCAGTTCGTCACGGGCCAGGTTCAGGGCTGAACAGTTGACGGCCATGGTCAGCTCCGGGTGGCCCTGGCCTGACAGCCAGCCCAGGTCGGCGCAGGCCTGGCGCAGTACCCAGTTGTCCAGCTCGGCGATCAGGCCGTTGTTTTCAGCAATACTGATAAACCGCTCGGGTGCCAGCAGCCCATGTTGCGGATGTTGCCAGCGCACCAGGGCTTCGAGCCGGGTGACCTTGCCTTTGCGCAGGTCAAGGATTGGCTGGTAGTGCAGGACCAGCTCTTTTTGGTTACGCAACGCGTTACGCAGTTCCTCTTCCAGCTGCAGTTCAAGAGAGGCCCGGGTTTTCAGGTTGGAGCTGAAGAAGTTCAGGCTGTTACGCCCAGCATCTTTGGATTGGTACAGCGCCAGGTCCGCCGTTTTCAACAATTCCTCGCTGGTGATGCCATCTTCGGGAAACACGCTGATACCGATGCTGGTGGTCATCACCATGCGCCGGCCGGCCAGTTCGATGGGCTCTTTCATCTTCTGCATGATACGCAAGGCCATGTGTCGCGCTTCGTCGCGATGATGGATGTTGATCAGGATGCAGAACTCATCGCCGCCGAACCGGGCCACCACATCGTTATGGCTGCGTACCGAACTCTTGATGTGCCCGGCCAGGACTGTCAGTAGCTCATCGCCGGCATCATGGCCCAGGCTGTCGTTGATCCGCTTGAAGTGGTCGATGTCGAGGAAGATGACCGCCAGCATGCCCCCGACCTGAGCTTTCTGTGCGAGCTTTTCGGCAAAGATCTGGTTGAAGCCCCGGCGATTGAGCAGGCTGGTCAAGGCATCGAAGTGGGCCACTTGCTGCAGGGATGCCCGCGCCTGGTCCAGTTCGCTAAGCAACGCATTGACCCGACGCAGGTCGCGCTCCTTGTGCTGCAGTTTCTTGTCGGCGAGGGCGGCGCTGATGCTACTGCCAATCACCAGCAAGGTGATGACGGCTACCGACAGGCCCAGTTGCGTCGGGTTGTTGTCGATTGGCAATGACGGTACGGCCCCCGTGGGCACCAGCAATTGCATGGCGGCCATGCCGGTGAAGTGCATGCTGATAATACCGGCGCCCAGCACCAGGCTGGCAGCGTACTTGAGCAGTTGGTGGAACATTCCGCTGCCATTGCGCAGGTAACGGGACAACAACAAGGCCGCCAGGCTGGCGCCGATGGCGATTGCCACCGACAACCCGAACAACCCGCTGGAAAAATACACCTGGGCCTCGGAGCGCATGGCAGACATGCCCACGTAATGCATCAGGGCGATGCCCAGGCCCATCCAGATGGACGCCACCAGATACTGAGGCAAGCGCAGTTGGGCGTGACTGAGGGTTTTCATGGCGAACAACGACGCGATCATTGCGATCAGCAATGAGGCAAAGGTCATGAACAGCTCGTAATGGATGGCGATGGGCGCCTGGAATGCCAGCATGCTGATGAAGTGAGTCGACCAGATGCCGCCAGCCAGGCAACCGGCGCCGATCCAACGCCAGCGGCGTAGTGCCGTCAGGTTGTCAACGTGGCCGACCCGCTCGGCCATGTCCAGGGTGCCGAAGCCCGCTGCGCAGGCAACCAGGTACGCCAGTAGCACCAGGAACGGGTTATGGGTGCAATTGAGCAATAAGTGCCCGCTCTCGGGAAGGGCGGTAAAAAAATGCAGACCCAGCCATTCCATAGCATGTCCCGTTTGAGCCATCTCGTGTCACGGCGCGCAGCGATGACCTATGGAGTCGAGTATAGAAGGCTCAATGGAATCGCAAGCAGTAATGGCATTTTGATTGCTTCGATTTTGGCATGCCGGCCATAGCCAATAGTGCTAAGCGCTGATGGGCAACTCGTACTCGTAGGGCGCTTGCTCCAGCGGCGCCAGGCCGAACGCGGCGCGTGCCGCGTCGCAGTCGGCATTCGCTTCCCCCTGGCTCCATGAAGCCTCGAACTCCCGGCACACGCTGGAACGCTGTTCATAGATCGAGCAACGAGTAGCGCTGCCCACTTCGCCTTCCAGGCTGCAGCAACGCGCCGGTTTTCGGTCGGTGCCGATCATCGCCACTCGGCTGGGGTTGATCTGCACCACCAGTTCATCGGGCACGGTACCGCCTGATGAGGCGCATTCGCCCCAAAAGAAAGACACGCGAAAGTGTGAACAGCAGGCACCGCAATTCAGACACGGACTGGCATCGGGCATGGCACGTCATCAATAAGAAGTAAGGGGGAACTGCGGAAGGCTCGCTATTCTATTCCTGCCAAGGCGCTTGGGAAGGGGGGCGCGTGCTTATTTTTTTGCCGGGCAAACCCTGCTGCCCTGGATGAAATTACGCCCTATCAGCTTTACGAATCATTACAGACAACCGCGCTGTGCCTGACTAGATTGCAGGTTCCGGGCAGGATGCGTCGGCATCGAGCCTCTATAACAATAAAGAGACGGACCCATGCAGAACTCGACCCAAGCGGCGAATGCCTGGCGCATTCTGTTCCTGCTGTTCCTGGCGAACCTGTTCAACTTCTTCGATCGCACCATCCCGGCGATCATCATCGAACCGATCCGCATGGAATGGCACCTCAGTGACTTCCAGCTCGGCATCATCGGCACTGCATTCACCATCGTTTATGCCATTGCTGGCCTGCCCCTGGGGCGCCTGGCCGATACCGGTTCGCGCAGCAAGCTGATGGGCTGGGGCCTGGCGAGTTGGAGTGCGCTGACGGCAGTCAACGGCATGGTTGGCAGTTTCTGGACCTTCCTGCTGGTGCGCATGGGGATCGGCATTGGCGAGGCCAGTTATGCACCGGCCGCCAACTCGCTGATCGGCGACCTGTTCCCGGCCCACCGTCGCGCCCGGGCCATGGGGATTTTCATGCTGGGCTTGCCCCTGGGCCTGTTGCTGGCATTTTTCACCATCGGCGCGATGGTCAAGGCGTTCGACAGCTGGCGCGCGCCCTTCTTTATTGCGGCGATCCCGGGGCTGATCCTCGCGGTGTTCATGTTCTACATCAAGGAGCCCAAGCGCGGTGCCGCCGAAACCGTGCAAGTTTCCCAGGAAAAGGTCGACCGGCCGATCCGTCGCGTGCTGGCAGTGCCAACCTTCCTGTGGCTGGTGCTGGCGGGGTTGTGTTTCAATTTTGCGACCTATGCCTGCAACTCATTTCTGGTGCCAATGCTGCAGCGTTACTTCCTGATGCCGCTGCAAGAAGCTGCCGTGGCGACCGGGGTGATTGTTGGCGTGACGGGGTTGTTCGGCCTGACCTTGGGGGGGCTGGTGGCGGACAAGATTCACCAGCGCATTGCCAACGGTCGGCTGCTGTTTGCCGCTTTCAGCCTGATTGTCTCCACGGTATGCACGGCCTGGGCCCTGCATGCGGGGCGTATCGAAATTGGGGTGTTTGTCGCGGTGTTCAGTGTGGGCTGGTTGTTCGCTTATAACTTCTATACCTGTGTGTACACGGCGATCCAGGACGTGGTGGAACCGCGCCTGCGGGCAACGGCCATGGCGCTGTTCTTTGCCGGCCTGTACCTGCTGGGTGGCGGGATGGGCCCTGTGGTGGTGGGGGCGTTGTCCGATCACTTCGCCCATGCAGCGATGTACGCAGCGGGTGCCGAGCAAATGACCGAGGCGTTCAAGGCGGTGGGGCTGCATGACGCCATGTACCTGATCCCGGTGGCACTGTTCCTGACCATGCTGTTTCTGTTCCAGGCTTCGCGGTGTTTTGTGCGCGATGCCAAGCGGATGAAGGATGGGCTGGGGGTGGTGGCGGTGCCTGGTCCGGTGGTTCCTGCTTGAGACTGCGATGAGGCCCGCCAGATCAAATAAAAAAGCCCGCATTGCGCGGGCCTTTTTGTTCAACAGGGCGAGGATCAGCCGGCGACCAACACTCGAATCGCCTCCAGCCGCAGCGCCGCCTTGTCGAGCATGGCCAGGCCTTGCTCGCGTTGTTGGCGCAGGGCGACCAGTTCGCTGTCGCGCACGGTCGGGTTGACGGCTTGCAGGGCGGTCAGGCGCGCCAGCTCTTCGTCGGTGTCTGCCGCCAGGCGACGTTGCGCCTGCGCCACACGTTCGGCGTGGCGCGGGGCGATTTTCTCTTCGCCGGCATTGATCCGTGGGGTCAACTGATCACGCTGGGCCTGCACGAATTTGTTGGCGCTGGCCCGTGGCACGCTTTCCAACTGGTCGTTCAGGGTGGTGAAGGACACCCGGCCCGACAGGTCATTGCCATTGGCATCGAGCAAGCAACGCAGTGCTGCCGGCGGCAGGTAGCGCCCCAGTTGCAGCGAACGCGGCGCTACCACCTCGCTGACGTAGAGCAGTTCGAGCAACACGGTGCCCGGCTTGAGCGCCTTGTTCTTGATCAAGGCCACGGCGGTGTTGCCCATGGAGCCGGACAGCACCAGGTCCATGCCGCCCTGGACCATCGGGTGTTCCCAGGTAATAAACTGCATGTCTTCGCGAGACAGCGCCTGGTTGCGGTCGTAGGTGATGGTTACGCCTTCGTCGTCGCCCAGGGGGAAGCTGGCGTCGAGCATTTTTTCGCTGGGCTTGAGGATCAGTGCATTTTCCGAATGGTCTTCGCTGTCGATGCCAAATGCGTCGAACAGGGTTTCCATGTAGATCGGCAGGGTGAACTGATCGTCTTGCTCCAGGATGTCTTCAACCAACGCATCACCTTCGCCGGCGCCACCGGAATTGAGCTCCAGCAGGCGGTCGCGGCCGGTGTGCAAATCGGCTTCCAGGCGCTCGCGCTCGCCGCGGGCTTCGTCGATCAGGCCTTGCCATTCGCCGTCGTCGGCATTTTCCAGCAGCGGCAGCAGGCGCGGGCCGAACTGGTGCTGCAAGGCGTTACCGGTCGGGCAGGTATTAAGGAAGGCGTTCAAGGCTTCGTGGTACCACTGGAACAGCCGCTCTTGCGGGCTGGTTTCCAGGTACGGCACATGCAATTGGATCACATGCTTCTGGCCGATCCGGTCCAGACGGCCGATACGTTGCTCCAGCAGGTCCGGGTGCGATGGCAGATCGAACAGCACCAGGTGGTGGGCGAACTGGAAGTTGCGGCCTTCGCTGCCGATTTCCGAACAGATCAGCACCTGGGCACCGAACTCTTCATCAGCAAAGTAGGCGGCGGCGCGGTCGCGTTCGAGGATGTTCATGCCCTCATGGAACACCGTGGCCGGGATGCCGGAGCGCACGCGCAGGGCGTCTTCCAGGTCCATGGCGGTTTCGGCATGGGCGCAGATCACCAGGACCTTGGTGCGCTTGAGCATTTTCAACTGGTCGATCAGCCACTCGACGCGCGGGTCGAAGCGCCACCAGCGCTGTTCTTCTTCTATATCCGGCTGCGACTGGAAGCTGACTTCCGGGTACAGCTCGGCCTGTTCGCCCAGCGGCAGTTCCAGGTACTCGTCCGGGCATGGCAGCGGGTAGGCGTGCAGCTTGCGCTCGGGGAAGCCTTGCACGGCGGCGCGAGTGTTACGGAACAGCACGCGGCCGGTGCCGTGGCGATCGAGCAGCTCACGCACCAGGCGCGCGCTGGCTTCGGTGTCGCCATCGTTGACGGCGGCCAGCAGGGCTTCGCCTTCGTTGCCGAGGAACCCCAGAATAGTCTTGTGCGCCGCCGGCGAAAGGCGGCCCTTGTCCATCAGTTCCTGGACGGCTTCGGCCACCGGGCGATAGTTTTCGCTCTCGGCGCGGAAGGCTTTGACGTCGTGGAAACGGTTCGGGTCCAGCAGGCGCAGACGCGCAAAGTGGCTGTCCTGGCCCAGTTGTTCCGGGGTCGCGGTCAGCAGCAGCACGCCGGGAATAGTCTCGGCCAGTTGCTCGACCAGTTGGTACTCCGCGCTGGCCTTTTCTTCATGCCAGACCAGGTGGTGCGCTTCGTCGACTACCATCAAGTCCCAGCCAGCGGCAAACAGCGCGTCCTGGGCCTTTTCGTCTTCTACCAGCCATTCCAGGGCTACCAGCGCCAGTTGGGTGTCTTCGAACGGGTTACTGGCATCGCTTTCGATAAAACGTTCTTCGTCGAACAGCGCCACCTGCAGGTTGAAACGCCGGCGCATTTCCACCAGCCATTGGTGCTGCAGGTTCTCCGGGACCAGGATCAGCACGCGGTTGGCGCGGCCGGACAGCAACTGGCGATGGATCACCAGGCCGGCTTCGATGGTCTTGCCCAGGCCTACTTCGTCGGCCAGCAGAACCCGTGGCGCGATACGATCAGCGACTTCCCGGGCAATGTGCAATTGGTGTGCGATCGGCTGCGCCCGCACGCCGCCCAGGCCCCAGAGCGAGGACTGCAATTGGCGGCTGGTGTGTTCCAGGGTGTGATAGCGCAGCGAGAACCAGGCCAGCGGGTCGATCTGCCCGGCGAACAGACGGTCGCTGGCGAGGCGGAACTGGATGAAGTTCGACAGTTGGGTTTCCGGCAGGGTGACCTGTTCGTTCTGCCCATTGAGGCCGTGGTAGACCAGCAGGCCGTCGACATCGTCGACCTCGCGCACGGTCATTTTCCAGCCTTCGAAGTGGGTGATGGTGTCACCCGGCGAAAACCTCACGCGAGTGAGGGGCGCATTCCGTAGCGCATACTGGCGGGTGTCGCCAGTGGCCGGATAGAGCACGGTCAACAAGCGGCCGTCCTGTGCGAGAACGGTGCCTAACCCCAGCTCTGCTTCGCTGTCACTAATCCAGCGTTGCCCCGGTTGATACTGCTGCGCCATGCTGCCTGACTCCCGCCGTGAAAAAGCCGGCTATTCTAACGGAACAAGCCCCTTAGCCAAAGGACTCTGACAAAAACTACTCCGCTTGCAGGGATGAAAGAGGGCGATTCGACGGGTGGCGGGGCACGGCTGACTGACGACTGGGTCACACGTTGGAGACCTCAGGCTCAAGTCGCTGGCACGGCAGCCGACAGCCTGCTGACAGGAGACCCATCATTATGCTGCCACCGATCTTGCCCTTGAGTGTTGTGCCGGTCACGTCGCAACTCGACCCCGTGCGCCCAAAGCCCGATATTCCACCGGTGGTGCCCGCGCAGCCGAGCTCCAACGAAAGCACCATCGACCTCAAGCACCGCGATGCCGAGCAATCGGCCCTGATGCTGCGTGAGGAGCAACGGCGCCAGCAGGAACAGCAGAAACGCCGGCGCGAAGCCGACGAGGATCCCGAGCAGCACCTGGCCATTCCTGGTGATGAGCTCAACGCCGACAACACGGTGCCGGTTGCGCCGCTGATCGAGGACGCGCCCCGCCAGGGGGTGTGGGTGGACGTCGAGGTTTGACCCCCGGGCGGGCCAGGACGCATTATTGAGGTACTCCAGCCACCACGTAAGCCATGCCATGAGTGACGACAAGCTGATCGACCTGAATGCCGAACGGGCCAAACGGGTCCATGACCTCAACGACAAGCGCCTTAATGACGTGCGCCAGGCGTTCGAGCAGGCCATGCCGTTAGGCAAGGCGAAGAAAAAGTCGAAAAACAAACCGAAAAAACGCTGAAATGCCCAGAATCTGTTGATTCAGGTCAGTTATTTCCCTTCTTTACGCCCCGTTGCGGGCGACATTGATCCCCGTCAATTTCTCCCCCCGACTTCTTGGTTAACTTAGCCCCATCGCAACAGGGCAAGAGCAGGAGGCCGGTCATGTTTTTCGATAATGTGGTTTTCGCCGGGGTGCTGACTGTCGGCCTCATGGTGCTGTTTTTTGTAGGGTTTGGTTTTTTTATCTGGAAAGACGCGAACAAGCGTAAAAAACCATAGGTTTTTCCGGGTTACATGAGCACGCAAGGCATTTTGGGCGACTTCGGTCGCCCTTTTTTTTGCCCCGATTTCAATGCAATCCCCGTAGGAGCCGGCTTGCCGGCGAAAATCGTCAACGATAACGCTGTGGGCCTGGTGTCCCGCGTTGCCCTCCAGTCTTTCGCCGGCAAGCCGGCTCCTACAGGGGAGGGCAATAAATCAGCGCATAAAAAAGGCGTGACCCTCGCAGGTCACGCCTTTTTTAATCGTGCGGGCTGTTAACTGCCCAATGCCTTGGACGCCAGCCAGAACAGTGCGGCCGACAAGCTCACCGTGGCCGGCAGGGTCAGCACCCATGCCATCAGGATGGTCTTCACGGTGCCGCCTTGCAGGCCGCTTTTGTTCGCGACCATGGTCCCGGCCACACCCGACGACAGTACGTGGGTGGTGGAAACCGGCAGGGCGAAGATGTTGGCAAAGCCAATCATGGTGGCGGTGGTGATTTGTGCCGACATGCCCTGGGCATAGGTCATGCCCTGCTTGCCGATTTTCTCGCCAATGGTCAGTACCACACGTTTCCAGCCCACCATGGTGCCCAGGCCGAGGGCCAGGGCCACGGCAAGGATTACCCAGAAGGGGGCGTATTCGGTGGTGGCGGTCAGGTCCTTGCGCAGTTTTTCCAGGTCCGACTTCTCGCGAGAATCAAGGCCAGGCAACTTGCCGACTTTCTTCGCGGTGTCGTCCAGGCACAGCAGGTAGCGACGGACTTCAATGCGCTGGTCGGACGTCAAGGAGCGGTAGTCAGAGACACCCTTGAGTGTGCCGAGGAGGGCGTTGATGGTGGGCTCGGTCTGTTGCGGGTTGCAACGGAACTTGCCTGGCAGGTCGTCTCTGACACTTTTACCCAGGGCCAGGAATTCGCCGAGGGTTTCGTGGTTGCGCTGGTAGAACTGGTTGAGGTGCAGGGTGGCGTCGCGGGTTCGCTCGATCTGGTAAGTGGTGCTGCCCAGATCGAGTACGAACTGTGCGGGCACGATACCAATCAGCACCAGCATGATCAGGCCGATACCTTTCTGGCCGTCGTTGGAACCATGCACGAAACTCACGGCCATTGCGGAAATCACCAGTACCAGGCGGTTCCAGAACGGCGGGTGTTTCTTGTCGTCGAGCTTGCGGCGCTGGTCCGGTGTCTTGTGCATCTTCGACAGCGGACGCCACCACTTAAGGCCGATCAACACCAAGGCTGCGACCAGGAAGCCGGCCATGGGCGAGAACACCAGCGAGGCGCCGATATCAATGGCCTTCTGCCAGTTGACCCCGTCAGCCAGTGGAATGTCGTTGATCAGGGCATTGGCCAGGCCGACACCGAGGATCGAACCGATCAGGGTGTGGGAGCTGGATGCCGGGATCCCGAAATACCAGGTGCCGAGGTTCCAGGTGATAGCGGCGGCTAATAATGAAAACACCATGGCCAGACCATGGCCGGTGTTCACATTGATCAGCAACTCCACCGGCAGCAGATGCACGATGGCATAGGCAACGCCTACCCCGCCGAGCAACACGCCAAGGAAGTTGAACACCCCGGAAAAGAATACGGCCAGGTGCGGCGGCATCGCTTTGGTATAGATGACTGTGGCCACCGCGTTAGCGGTGTCATGAAAGCCATTGATGAACTCGAATGCGAGGACAAAGGCAAGGGCGAGCAACAGGCTCACAAGAACCCAGGCATCCAGTCCGCTGAATAAATCGATCATGAAGGTTTTATGACCCGGTCGTAAGGGGGCGCGATTATGCCAGAAAACCTTGGTAATCGATGCACTAGCTGCTCGCCGGTAACATTCTTCAACGAATTAGTTTGGAGGAGGGGTGCGGCTACCAGATATTTCGGTGGTTTGGCAACTCATTGATTTGCAAAGAATAGAAGGGGTTTTGCCAGGTGCGACAATTAAGGTGATGAGTCTGAAATGATTGTATGAAATTTCGTAGGATGCCCGGACTGGCGATTGACGGGCATGGCTGGAGCGCCCCTGCCAGGAGGTGCTGGCAGGGCGATGACTTGCCTGGAAGGCTCAGTCCGATGGGCTTATGGCTCGTCGGCCTTGAGGTCCTTCTCGATCTTTTGGATTTCCTGGGCAAATGCCTGGTCGAGCAGGCTGGCTCGTTTGCGCCATGGTTTGCGCTCCGGCTCCGGTTGGGCGGCGTAGGTGGTGACTTCCCCGCCGTAAACATCCTTGTAACGTTGTTCCTGGCGCTCAAGTTCCGCGCGCAGTTCGTCTTTCGTCACATTGTTACCTAATTGAGTTGAGTTTGATTCCGGTGAAGCGCGATATCAGGAAGGGGCAACGTTCTACCACTTCTTTATTACACGCGGCCACGGCACCGGGGAAGAACAGCTGTCGTAGCAACAGTTTTCTTTTTGGGGCTGGGGACTTGCGACCCAGGCCTGGACAAGGCAAAGGCTAGGTTGGGCGGGATCGTAGATCACGCCAGGCCAACCGGACCTTATCACAGGGTACATTATAGCGGTGCATTTGAATAAGACTATCGCCAACAAGTTAAAAATCGTCAACTTTGCCGAGTGGAGGGCAGTTCAATAGTGTCGAGAACTTGGCATCACTTGGTTAATAACCTGTATGTGACAGTTGAAAGTAGTTTTGGCGTTAATTAATTCAATGCCGCTGCGCCTGGTCTACTCCATTAACGAATTGCGATTACCGAATCACCGTCCGATAATCGCCCAATGTTGGCGCCCTTGCCTTGTGCATCCGTTGCCTGCCGGCTTGTAATGGTGATCGACAATAAGAGAAAGGACCTGAAATGAACGATCAATTGCGCAACTCCTTTGCCTCAGTGGCGCCGCCGATCGTTGCGTCACCGGCCAAGCGCATCCAGGCGTTTACTGGCGATCCGGATTTCATGACCTCCCTGGCCCGTGGGCTGGCCGTAGTGCAGGCTTTCCAGGAGCGCAAGCGGCACTTGACCATCGCCCAGATCAGTCATCGCACAGAAATCCCCCGCGCTGCTGTCAGGCGTTGCCTGCATACGTTGATCAAACTCGGCTACGCCACCACGGACGGGCGCACCTACTCCCTGCTGCCCAAGGTCCTGACCCTGGGGCATGCCTATTTGTCTTCCACCCCCCTGGCGGTTTCTGCCCAGCCCTACCTGGACCGCATGAGCGAGCAGCTTCACGAGGCCTGCAACATGGCAACCCTGGAAGGCGACGACATCCTTTACATCGCCCGTTCGGCCACGACCCAGCGCCTGATCTCGGTGGATCTCTCGGTGGGTGGCCGGCTGCCAGCCTATTGCACCTCCATGGGACGGATCCTGCTGGCTGCCCTGGATGATGCGTCGCTGCAGGACTACCTCGATCATGCCGACCTGCAAACCAAGACCAGCCGCACCCTGACCACGCCCGAGGCTCTGCTTGAATGCCTGCAACAGGTTCGGCAACAGGGCTGGTGCATCGTGGACCAGGAGCTGGAGCAGGGCCTGCGCTCCATTGCCGTGCCGGTGTATGACGCGTCCGGCCAGGTGTTGGCCGCGCTCAATGTCAGTACCCATGCCGGCCGGGTCAGCCGCAGCGAGCTGGAACAGCGCTTCCTGCCGAGCATGCTGAGCGCCAGCCAGGAGCTGAGTGCCCAGTTGTTTGCCTAAGCTGTTCGGTGACCGCACAGATCCCGGTTTGACGAATTGACGGTGTTTCCCCTGGCTTATTAATGTCGCGGCAGCGTAACGGGCCGCGATGGCATCTACTGCCGCCGTTCTGGTTTCGCCCCCATAGCATTGACGACTCGCCGTCGTCCGCTGCCATCAGTGTGGAAAAAATAATGAATCAGCCTTCGCCTTCTGTTGGTACGTGCCTGGACGTGCAGTCCTTTATCAATGCGCAACCGCTGTCCCGCTATCAGTGGCGGGTGGTGATCCTGTGTTTCCTGATTGTCTTTCTCGACGGCCTGGATACGGCGGCCATGGGTTTTATTGCGCCAGCGCTGTCCCAGGATTGGGGGATCGACCGTGCCAGCCTTGGCCCGGTGATGAGTGCGGCGTTGATCGGCATGGTGTTTGGTGCCCTGGGTTCAGGCCCCTTGGCCGACCGTTTTGGCCGCAAGGTGGTGCTGGTAGGCGCCGTGCTGGTGTTTGGCGCTTTCAGTCTGGCGTCGGCCTACAGCACCAGCGTCGACCAGTTGCTGGTCCTGCGTTTTCTCACTGGCCTGGGCCTGGGCGCCGGTATGCCGAACGCCACGACCCTGTTGTCCGAATACACCCCGGAACGTCACAAGTCGTTGCTGGTGACCAGCATGTTCTGCGGCTTCAACCTGGGCATGGCCGGCGGCGGGTTTATCTCGGCCAAGCTGATCCCGATGTTCGGCTGGCACAGCCTACTGATGATCGGCGGCATCCTGCCCTTGATCCTGGTGGGCGTGCTGGTGCTGTGGTTGCCGGAGTCGGCGCGCTACCTGGTGGTGCGCAATCGCGGGACGGACAAAGTGCGCAAGGCTCTGGCACCCATTGATCCGGCCACCGTCGCCCAGGCCGCGAGCTTCAGCGTCCCGGAACAGAAAACCGTCAAGGCACGCAACGTGTTCGCGGTAATCTTTTCCGGTACCTACAGCGCCGGCACCCTGTTGTTGTGGCTCACCTACTTCATGGGCCTGGTGATCGTGTACCTGCTGACCAGTTGGTTGCCGACCCTGATGCGCGACAGCGGTGCCAGCATGGAACAGGCGGCGTTCATTGGCGCGTTGTTCCAGTTGGGTGGCGTACTCAGTGCCGTGGGCGTGGGTTGGGCCATGGACCGGTTCAATCCGCACAAGGTTATCGGCACGTTCTACCTGTTGGCAGGGGTGTTTGCCTACGCCGTGGGCCAGAGCCTGGGCAATATCACCCTCCTGGCGACCCTGGTGTTGATCGCCGGGATGTGCGTCAACGGTGCGCAATCGGCCATGCCTTCGCTGGCTGCGCGGTTTTACCCGACCCAGGGGCGGGCCACTGGGGTTTCGTGGATGCTGGGGATCGGGCGTTTTGGCGCGATCCTTGGCGCGTGGATGGGCGCCACGCTGCTGGGGTTGGGCTGGAACTTCGAGCAGGTGCTGACGGCGTTGGTAATTCCGGCTGCATTGGCCACCACTGCGGTATTGATCAAAGGCCTGGTTAGTCATGCGGATGCCACCTGAGACTTAAAGCCGGCACGCTTTAAAAGTGTGGGAGCGGGCTTGCTCGCGAAGGCGGTGGCTCAGGACAAAATGTGTTGACTGACACGCCGCCTTCGCGAGCAAGCCCGCTCCCACATGGACGGTGCTCACATTGAATTCAGGGGTGTTTAGCGGAATGTTAGCCAAGCAACAATATGTTCGATTATCGAACGATTAGTCGATTATCGGATTGTTTGGCTCCAGACCCCGGCTTACTCTTCAAGCACGTCGGCGCTGCCTCCAGCGCCTTTTTCGACCTACATCGGGAGCCCAACCCCATGGCTGAAATCCTTTCGCTGGCTGATGCGGTAAAGCAGTTCGTCAATGACGGCGATACCGTCGCGCTCGAAGGCTTTACCCACCTGATCCCTACAGCAGCAGGTCATGAAATCATTCGTCAGGGCAAGAAAGACCTGACGCTGGTCCGCATGACCCCCGACCTGATCTACGACCAATTGATCGGGGCCGGCTGTGCGCGCAAGTTGATTTTCTCCTGGGGGGGCAACCCTGGCGTGGGTTCCCTGCATCGCCTGCGAGATGCGGTCGAGAAGCAATGGCCGCACCCGTTGGAGATCGAGGAGCACAGCCATGCCGACCTGGCCAACGCCTACGTGGCTGGCGCTTCCGGCCTGCCGTTCGCCGTGCTGCGGGCGTATGCCGGTTCTGACTTGCCCAAGGTCAACCCGTTGATCAAGACCGTGACCTGCCCCTTCACGGGTGAAGTGCTGGCAGCGGTGCCGTCAGTGCGCCCGGACATCACCGTGATCCACGCGCAAAAGGCCGACCGCAAGGGCAACGTGCTGTTGTGGGGGATTCTCGGGGTACAGAAGGAGGCGGCATTGGCGGCCAAGCGCTGCATTGTCACCGTCGAAGAAATCGTCGATGACCTCAATGCACCGATGAACGCCTGCGTGCTGCCGACCTGGGCTCTGACGGGGGTGTGTCATGTGCCCGGTGGTGCGCACCCGTCCTACGCCCACGGTTACACCGAGCGTGACAATCGGTTCTACCAAGCCTGGGACCCGATCGCTCGGGATCGTGGGACGTTTACTGCCTGGATTGATGAATACATCCATGGCACCACCGACTTCAGTCAATTCCAGGCCAAGCTGGCTGCCGCGCAGGAGGCCAAGTAATGACTTACTCGACCAATGAAATGATGACCGTTGCCGCTGCACGCCGCCTGAAGAATGGTTCGGTGTGCTTCGTCGGTATCGGCCTGCCGTCCAAGGCCGCCAACCTGGCACGCCTGACGTCTTCGCCGGATGTGGTGTTGATCTACGAGTCCGGCCCTATTGGCGCCAAGCCGTCGGTACTGCCGCTGTCCATTGGCGACGGCGAGTTGGCGGAAACCGCCGATACCGTGGTGCCCACCGGTGAGATTTTTCGCTACTGGCTGCAAGGCGGGCGCATTGACGTGGGTTTTCTCGGCGCGGCCCAGGTCGACCGTTTCGGCAATATCAACACCACGGTGGTCGGTGACTATCACCAGCCCAAGGTGCGCCTGCCGGGTGCCGGTGGCGCGCCGGAAATCGCCGGGTCCGCCAAGAGCGTGCTGATCATCCTCAAGCAGTCGTCCCGTTCGTTTGTCGACAAACTGGACTTCATCACCTCAGTCGGCCATGGCGAAGGCGGCGACTCGCGCAAGCGTCTCGGCCTGCCGGGTGCTGGCCCAGTGGGGATCATTACCGACCTGTGCATCATGGAGCCGGAAGAGGGCACCCATGAATTTGTGGTCACCGCCCTGCATCCCGGCGTTACTCGTGAACAAGTGATCGCGGCTACCGGTTGGGCTGTGCGCTTTGCCGATCAACTCGGCACCAGCGCCGAGCCCTCCGAGATTGAACTCAATGCCTTGCGCGACCTTGAAGCCCGTACGGCTGCGGCCCACGGCCAAACCCCAGGAGAAGCCTGATGCGCGACGTGTTTATCTGTGATGCCATCCGGACCCCCATCGGCCGTTTCGGCGGCGGCCTGTCCACCGTGCGCGCCGATGACCTGGCCGCCTTGCCGATCAAGGCCCTGATGGCGCGCAACCCGTCGGTGGACTGGAGCGCAGTCGACGAAGTGTTCCTCGGTTGTGCCAACCAGGCCGGCGAAGACAACCGCAACGTGGCGCGCATGGCCGCGCTGCTGGCTGGCCTGGCGCCGAGCATCCCTGGCGTGACCCTCAATCGCCTGTGCGCCTCGGGCATGGACGCCATCGGCACCGCATTCCGCGCCATCGCCAGTGGCGAAATGGAGCTGGCGATTGCCGGTGGCGTCGAGTCGATGTCCCGTGCGCCGTTCGTGATGGGCAAGGCCGACGCCGCGTTCTCGCGCGCAATGAAGCTGGAAGACACCACCATTGGCTGGCGTTTTATCAACCCCTTGATGAAGGCCCAGTACGGCGTCGATGCCATGCCGCAGACCGCCGACAACGTGGCCGATGACTACCAGGTTTCCCGCGCCGACCAGGATGCCTTTGCCTTGCGCAGCCAGCAACGCACTGCCGCTGCCCAGGCCGCTGGATTCTTCGCGCAAGAAATCGTGCCGGTACGGGTTGCCCATAAAAAAGGCGAGACCCTGGTTGAACACGACGAACACCCACGCGCCGACACGACCCTCGAAACCCTGGCCAGGCTCAAACCCGTCAATGGCCCGGACAAGACCGTCACCGCCGGCAATGCGTCCGGGGTCAACGATGGTGCGGCAGCCTTGATTCTGGCCAGCGCCGAAGCGGTAAAAAAGCACGGCCTGACCGCCCGCGCCCGCGTGTTGGGCATGGCCAGCGCCGGGGTCGAGCCTCGTGTGATGGGCATCGGTCCAGTGCCTGCGGTGCGCAAGCTGGCCGAGCGCCTGGGCCTGGCTGTCAGCGACTTTGATGTGATCGAGCTCAACGAAGCCTTCGCCAGCCAGGGCTTGGCGGTGCTGCGTGAATTGGGCCTGGCGGACGATGCACCCCAGGTCAATCCCAACGGTGGCGCGATTGCCCTGGGCCATCCGTTGGGCATGAGCGGTGCGCGACTGGTGCTGACCGCACTGCATCAACTGGAAAAAACCGGCGGTCGCACAGGGCTGGCGACTATGTGTGTCGGCGTTGGCCAAGGCCTGGCCCTGGCGATTGAACGCGTTTGAGACCTACAAGAACAAAGAGGATTGCTCCATGAGTGACAAGCCCGGATACCGGCGTCCGCAAGCAGGGACTCAGCCTGATTACCTGCACCCGGCGTACCAGTCGACGAACTTGCGTTCGCCGTCCAGGCCGCTGGTGTTTTTGCCCCATTCGCTGTCGGAAATCACCGGCCCGACCCTTGGCGCCGAACGCATTGCCGAGCGCGACAACGACTTGACCGCCCAGCACGCGGGTGAACCCCAAGGCGAGCGCATCATCATTCACGGTCGGGTACTGGATGAAAACGGCCTGCCGGTGCCGGGCATATTGGTCGAGATCTGGCAGGCCAACGCCGCCGGTCGCTACAACCACAAGCGCGACCAGCACGACGCGCCCCTGGACCCGAACTTCACGGGCACTGGCCGCACCGTGACCGATGCCGACGGTTGGTACCAGTTCCAGACCATCAAGCCCGGCGCCTATCCGTGGGGCAATCACCACAACGCCTGGCGCCCCGCGCACATCCACTTCTCGCTGTTCGGTCCCAGTGTGCTGACGCGGTTGGTGACCCAGATGTACTTCCCCGGCGACCCGCTGCTGGCCTACGACCCGATTTATAACTGCGTGCCCGACACCTCGGCCAAGGAACGCCTGATCGCCCGTTTCGACCTGGAAAAGACCGTGCCGCACTACGCCCTCGGCTACCGCTGGGACATCGTCCTGCGCGGCCGCGACGCCACGCCGATGGAGAAATGACATGACCCTCAATGCAACCACGTCCCACACCGTCGGGCCGTACTATCACATCGGCCTGTCCTGGCTGAACCGCGAAGACCTGGCCGATGCTGGTGCCCTCGGCGAGCGCGTGGCGATCACCGGGCAGGTGGTGGATGGCAACGGCGATGTGGTCAACGATGCCATGCTGGAAGTCTGGCAAGCCAACGCTGCCGGCAAATATGACCACCCCGAGGATGACCAGGACAAAGCCCTGGACCCCAACTTCGAAGGCTTTGGCCGGGTGCCGGTGGACGCGCAGGGGCGTTTTCGCTTCAGCACCATCAAGCCGGGCAGTGTGCCGGGTCTCCGGGGCACGACCCAGGCACCGCATCTGGTGGTGCTGGTGTTTGCCCGCGGCCTGGTGAAGCACTTGCTGACGCGGATTTATTTCGAGGGCGAGGCGGCCAATGGCGATGACCCGTTGCTGGCGTGTGTGCCGGCGGAGCGGCGGCGGACCTTGGTGGCCAAGGCGGATGCGTCGGGGGTTTATCAGTGGAACGTGGTGCTGCAGGGGACAGATGAAGAGACGGTGTTTTTCGATTACTGAGTTGGCTTGAAATTTATCGCGAGCAAGCCCGCTCCCACAGGCTGGCCGCGTTCCCATGTGGGAGCGGGCTTGCTCGCGAAGAGGCCCTTACCGGCAACACATATTCCAAGGTCTGCTTGCGGAACGAGGTTGTTGCAAAGTATGTCTAGACTCTAACCCGTTCCCCACGAGTGAAAACAACATGACAACTAACACCAGTCACTACACCGGAGAAGAACGCAGCAAACGGATTTTTGCGATTGTCGGCGCCTCTTCCGGCAACCTGGTCGAATGGTTCGACTTCTACGTCTACGCCTTCTGCGCCATCTACTTTGCCCCGGCGTTTTTCCCCTCCGACGACCCCACCGTGCAACTGCTCAACACCGCAGGCGTGTTCGCCGCCGGCTTTCTGATGCGCCCCATCGGGGGCTGGCTGTTTGGCCGGGTGGCCGACAAGCACGGGCGCAAGAATTCGATGATGATTTCGGTGCTGATGATGTGTGCCGGCTCGCTGGTCATCGCGTTTCTGCCGACCTACAAGGATATCGGCGCCTGGGCGCCGGCCCTGCTGCTGGTGGCGCGCTTGTTCCAGGGGCTGTCGGTGGGGGGCGAGTACGGCACCACGGCGACCTACATGAGCGAAGTCGCACTCAAGGGCCAGCGCGGCTTCTTTGCCTCATTCCAATACGTGACCCTGATCGGCGGGCAACTGCTGGCGGTGTCGGTGGTGGTGATCCTGCAACAACTGCTCACCGAAGACGAACTGCGGGCCTGGGGCTGGCGCATTCCGTTTGTGATCGGGGCCGTGGCGGCGGTGATTTCGCTGTTGCTGCGCCGTTCCCTGAAAGAAACCACCAGCAAGGAAATGCGTGAAAACAAGGACGCCGGCAGCATTGCCGCGCTGTTTCGCGATCACAAGGCCGCGTTTATCACCGTGCTCGGCTACACCGCCGGCGGCTCGCTGATTTTCTATACCTTTACCACTTACATGCAGAAGTATCTGGTGAACACCGCCGGCATGCATGCCAAGACCGCCAGCTACATCATGACCGGCGCGCTGTTCCTCTATATGTGCATGCAGCCACTGTTCGGCATGCTCTCGGACAAGATCGGCCGCCGCAACTCGATGCTCTGGTTCGGTGCCCTCGGCACGTTGTGCACGGTGCCGATCCTGCTGACCCTGAAAACCGTGACCAGCCCGTTCCTGGCCTTTGTGCTGATTACCCTGGCGCTGGCGATTGTCAGTTTCTACACCTCCATCAGTGGCCTGGTGAAAGCGGAAATGTTCCCACCCCAAGTGCGCGCCCTCGGTGTGGGCCTGGCCTATGCGGTGGCCAACGCAATCTTCGGCGGTTCGGCGGAGTACGTGGCCCTGGGCCTGAAGTCCATCGGCCTGGAAAACACCTTCTACTGGTACGTGACCGGCATGATGGCCATTGCGTTCCTGTTCAGCCTGCGCCTGCCGAAACAGGCTGAGTACTTGCACCACGATCTGTAAGGGATGAGTTATGACGCTGCGCACGAGCAACCAATTGTTCGACGCTTACTTCACCGCCGACAGCATGGCCGAGGTGTTCTGTGACCAGGGCCGCCTGCAGGGCATGCTGGATTTTGAAGCCGGATTGGCCCGGGCCCAGGCCCGGGTCGGGTTGATCCCGCAGGCAGCCGTCGCGCCGATTGCCCAGGCGTGCCTGGCCTCGTTGTACGACGTGGATGCCCTTGGCGTGGCGATTGCCACGGCGGGCAATTCGGCGATTGCGTTGGTAAAGGCGCTGGGCAAGTTGATTGCCAGTGAAGACGCCGGCGCCGAGCGCTATGTGCATCTGGGCGCCACCAGCCAGGATGTAATGGACACCGGCCTGGTGCTGCAACTGCGACGGGCGCTGGAGCTGATCGACACGGACCTGGCCCGGCTGGGCGCCGTGCTTGCCACCCAGGCGCAGCGCTATGCCGACGTGCCAATGGCCGGGCGCACTTGGTTGCAACATGCAACGCCGGTCACCCTGGGGATGAAAATCGCCGGTTGGCTGGGGGCGGTAACCCGTAGCCGTCAACGGCTGGTGGAGCTGAAGCCGCGCCTGCTGGTCCTGCAATTTGGGGGGGCGTCCGGCACATTGGCCGCACTGGGCGAACAGGCCATGCCAGTGGCGCACGCCCTGGCGGCGGAATTGCAACTGACGCTGCCCGAACAACCCTGGCACACCCAGCGCGACCGCCTGGTGGAGTTCGCCAGCACCCTGGGCCTGATCGCCGGCAGCCTGGGCAAGCTGGGGCGGGATATCAGCCTGCTGATGCAGACGGAGGCGGCGGAAGTGTTCGAGCCTTGCGCACCGGGCAAGGGCGGTTCCTCGACCATGCCGCACAAGCGCAACCCGGTCGGCGCTGCAGTGCTGATCAGTGCCGCCACGCGGGTGCCGGGGTTGGTGGCGACGATGTTCACTGCCATGCCCCAGGAGCATGAACGCAGCCTGGGCCTGTGGCACGCCGAATGGGAAACCCTGCCCGAGATCTGCCGCCTGGTGTCCGGTGCCTTGCATCAGGCGCTGCTGCTGAGTGAAGGGCTGGAAGTGAACCCGCAGCGTATGGGCAACAATCTCGACCTGACCCACGGCCTGGTATTGGCCGAAGCCGTCAGCATCGTGCTTGCCCAACGCCTGGGCCGTGAAACCGCTCATCACTTGCTGGAGCAGTGCTGTAGACGCGCGGTCGCCGAGCAGCGCCATTTGCGCGCGGTATTGGCCGATGAGCCGCAAGTCACCGCTGAGCTGTCGGCGGTGGAATTGGATCGCCTGCTGGACCCGGCGCATTACCTGGGCCAGGCACAGACCTGGGTCCGCCGCGCCGTGGCTGAACACGATGCATTGTCTGCCTGAGGAGGCTGCTGTGGGATTTGTACGACTCGCCGATGGCGAACTGAACTACCAACTGGAAGGCCCTGAAGGCGCGCCGGTCCTGGTGCTGTCCAACTCGCTGGGCACCGACTTACATATGTGGGATACCCAGATGCCGGCCTTTACCGAGCATTTTCGGGTACTGCGCCTGGACACCCGTGGCCACGGCAAATCCCTGGTCACCGAAGGGCCCTACAGTATTGAGCAACTGGGCCGTGATGTGCTGGCGCTGCTGGATGCATTGGCTATCCCGCGTGCGCATTTCTGCGGCCTGTCCATGGGCGGGTTGATTGGCCAGTGGCTGGGTATCAATGCCGGTGAGCGCTTGCACAAGCTGGTGGTGTGCAACACGGCGGCCAAGATCGGCACCCCGCAAATCTGGAACCCACGGATCGAAATGGTCCTGCGCGATGGCCAGGCGGCCATGGTGGGTTTGCGCGATGCCTCGATTGCACGCTGGTTTACGGCCGACTTTGCCGAGGCTCATCCCGACCAGGCCAAACGCATTACCGACATGCTCGCGGCCACATCGCCCCAGGGCTATGCCGCCAACTGTGGCGCGGTGCGCGATGCGGATCTGCGTGAGCAACTGGCATCTATCAAGGTACCGACGTTGGTGATTGCCGGCACTGAAGATGCCGTCACCCCACCGGCTGGCGGGCACTTTATCCAGGAGCATGTCGCGGGCGCCGAGTACGCCGAGTTCTACGCTGCGCATCTGTCCAACGTACAAGCCGGGGCTGCGTTCAGCGACCGGGTGCTGACCTTCCTGCTGGCTCGCTGAGGGCGTTTTTGTGGACGAGAAACAACGTTATGCCGAGGGCCTCAAGGTCCGCCGTGAAGTGTTGGGCGATGCTCATGTCGAGCGCAGCCTCAATACCCTGACCGAGTTCAACAGCGAGTTTCAGGAGATGATCACCCGTCACGCCTGGGGTGATATCTGGACCCGCCCGGGCCTGTCCCGGCATACCCGCAGCCTGATCACCATTGCCATGCTGATCGGCATGAACCGCAGCGAGGAACTGAAACTGCACCTGCGCGCTGCCGCCAGCAATGGCGTGACGCGCGCCGAGATCAAGGAAGTGCTGATGCAGAGCGCGATCTATTGTGGGATCCCGGCGGCCAATGCGACGTTTCACCTGGCGGAGTCGGTATGGGACGAGCTGGGCGTGGAGTCCCGACAAAAAGACTGATCCCATGCGGGAGCTGGCTTGCCGGCGAGGCAGGCGATATGGTGCTGCTGTAGCACCACAGCCTCGCTGAAGCTCGAAAATTCCCCCATGAAAGCCTGGATGTCCCAGGTTGTTCAGTGGGCGTCGGCATCCCACACCCAGTTCCAGACTCCCGGCAGGTGCACCACTTCGTTGGCGTCTTTCACCGTACGCGCCTGGGCCGCGCGTGCCAGTGCGGCACGGTCGGTGTAGAACGGCTCGGTGGCGGTCTTCAGGCCACTGGCCTGGGCGCTGTCCATCAGGATTTGCAGGTATTCCTGCAGGTGTCGGGCGGTGTAGCGGTTGATGTCGTGAAAGGTCACCACCACTGGAATGACCCCGTCCACGGTTGGCAGTTCGCCAAGGGCAATGCGCTCGCGTACCAGCGACAACTGGCGCAGCAGGTTGGCCCGGCGCCGGGGGCTGGCATTGAAACCCCAGATCTTGCCGTCATTGGCACTCAAGTCGGTGAGCAGGATATGCAGGCCCTGGCGCTGATAGGCGGCGAAGGTGCGCTTGTCGTAGTTCCAGAAGGGCGGGCGTACCAGGCTCGGCGCAGTGCCGGTGATCGAGGCAATCGTCGTGGCGCCCTGGCTCAGGGTGTTGGCCAGGTCAGTGTCATTCATCAGGCGATGGTTGCTGTGCCAGCGGGTGGCGGTGTGAAAGGCCAGGATATGCCCGCTGGCATGCTCACGCACCATGGTTTTGCGCCCGCGCGGGCTGCCGCCGGCGCGCCAGGCGTCAGTTTGCAAAAAGAAAATCGCCTTGATTCCCGGCTGCACAGGGTTGTCGGCCAAGTCCTTGATGACCGAGCGGCTGGGGTTGGCGTAGCCCGAGGCGCTGGGGCCGTCGTCGAAAGTCAGCAGGAAGCGGATCGGTGCCTGGGTTTGCAGGCGTTGTTCGGTCAGTGGCGTCAACGCCACGGGTGCGCCGATGCAGCCGCTGAGGCAAAGTGCCAGGACGAGCAGGGTGGTAGCGAGGGCAGGGAGCTTCATGGTGTTCGCGGGCTCAAGTAAAGGCCGCTGCCGAGTGGGATCAGCAGCGGCAGGCGCGCACCATACAGTAAGAGTGTCGCGGGGCTACAGCAGACTTATCGGGTAACTGACGATCAGCCGGTTTTCATCGAACTCGTTATTGTTGTAGTCCCGGCGCAGGCTGGAATTGCGCCAGCGCAGGGTGAGGTTCTTCAGGCTGCCGCTTTGCACGGTGTAGCCTACTTCGCTTTCCCGACCCCATTCCTTGCCGTCGCTGACGGTGGCGGTGTGGACATTACTGCCACTGATGTAGCGGTTCATCAGGGTCAGCCCCGGCACGCCGAGTGTGGCGAAGTTGTAGTCATGGCGCACCTGCCAGGATTTTTCCCGGGCGTTGTCATAGCTGGCGTTAAAGCTATCGTTGGCCAGGGTGCCGCCGCTGGTGCCATTGACCCGCATCCACGCGCTGTTGCCGCTGAGTTTTTGCAGGCCGATGTAGAAGGTGCTGCCGCCATACCTGGCAGAGAACAGGCCGGACCAGGTCTTGTTGTCCAGCTTGCCGGCACGGGCGCCGCCGTCATCCTTGCCGTAGAAGAAACCCAGGTTGGCGCCCAGGGTCCAGTCGCCCACAGGCTGGCTGTGGATCAGGTTCAGGAATTGCTGGCGGTAGATGTCCTTGAGCTGGGCATTCCACACGCCGACCTGGGTGCGCTTGTCGTTGAAGGCATATTCGGCGCCCTGGAAGTTGAAGCGATCGGACGTGAAGGCGGTTTTACCGAACATCGACATGTCCGTCATGCTGCTGTCGTCACGCGGGCTGTTGGCGCGGAACTGGCCGCCATACAGGGTCAGGCCGTCGATTTCCTTGGCGGTGACCTGCCCGCCGCGCAGGGTTTGCGGCAGGGAACGGCCATCGTCCGCACGCAGGATCGGCAACACCGGCATCCACTCGCCGACTTTCAATTCGGTCCTGGAAAACCGCGCCTTGAACGCCACACCCAGGCGGCCGAAGTGGTCGGCCGGTCGGCCATCGTGATCCAGGGGCAGTAACTGGGTGCCGCCGGAGCCGCCGCCGCCGTCGAGCTTTTGCGCGTACAGGCCCAGCACATCCACCCCGAAACCCATGGTGCCCTGGGTGAAGCCGGACTTGGCGTCGAGGATAAAGCTCTGCGTCCACTCCTGCGCGCCGCCCTGGGCCTTGGTTGGGTGGGTGAAATTGCGGTTGAAGAAGAAGTTACGCAGGTTGAGGTTGGCGCTGGCATCCTCCAGAAAACCATGTTCCTCGGCGATAACGGGGAGGGCAAGGTTGGCGACAGCGATAGCCAGCAATAGCCGGCGAGGGGGCAACGTGCTCATGGCGTGGGACCTGTTGTTATTGGTGGTTTTCAGGTGCGGGCCATGGTGCGTGGCGTTGCCGGGGTGATTCAATTGGGGGAGGGCGGGTTCTGGGCGGTGATCGAACGCAACTGTACACCCATGAAAAAGCCCACCAAAAGGTGGGCTTCATGTGTCGCTACGCCGATCAGAACAACTTGAGCTTTGGCGCTTCTTCTTTCACGGGTTCATTCTTCGCCGTCTGTTGGTTCCAACCGCCGCCGAGGGCCTTGTACAAGGTCACTTCGCTGGTCAGTTGGGCCAGGCGGTCGGTGATCAGCGTTTGCTGGGCACCGAACAGCTGGCGCTGGGCATCGAGGAAGGTCAGGTTGCTGTCGACCCCGATACGGTAGCGGCGTTCGGCCAGACGGTAGTAGTCCTGGTTGGCCGCGACGAAATCACGCTGGGCCTGCAACTGCTGGTTGTAGGTCGCACGTGCCGCCAGGCCGTCGGAGACTTCCTGGAACGCGGTCTGGATCGACTTCTCGTAGGTCGCGACGTTGATCTCTTTCTGGATCTTCGAGTAGTCCAGGCTTGCGCGCAGGCTACCGGCGTTGAAGATCGGGATGTTGATCTGCGGCGCGAACGACCAGGTGCCCGAGCCGCCCTTGAACAGGCCACCGAGGTCCGGGCTCAGGGTCCCGGCATTGGCGGTCAGGCTGATGCTCGGGAAGAACGCCGCCCGCGCGGCGCCGATGTTGGCGTTGGCAGCCTTGAGGTTGTGCTCGGCCTGCAGGATGTCGGGACGACGTTGCAGCAGGTCCGAAGGCAGGCCTGCGGGTACTTCGCTCAACAGGTCGTCGGACAGTGGCTGTGTGGCCAGATTCGCCGGCAGGCCGGTGCCCAGCAACAGGGTCAGGTTGTTTTCGTCCTGGGCCACCTGGCGGGTGTAGCGTGCCAGTTGCACACGGGCGCTTTCAACCGAGGTGCGCGCCTGGCTCAAGTCCAGGGCCGAGGCCACGCCGACTTCGTTGCTGCGCGAAGTGAGCTTGTAGCTCTGCTCGTAGGCCGCCAGCGTCTCCTGGGTCAGCTTGAGCAGTTCCTTGTCCGCTTGCCAGGTCAGGTAGGCATTGGCCACGCTGGCCACCAGGCTGATCTGCGTGCTGCGGCGTGCTTCTTCGGTCGCGAAGTACCTCTGCAACGCTTCTTCGCTCAGGCTGCGCACCCGGCCGAACAAGTCCAGCTCATAGGCGTTGATCCCGAGGGTCGCCGAGTAGGAGCTGGTGATGCTCGATTCGCCGGTTTGCGAGGCCCGCGCCGGAACTCGCTGGCGGCTGCCGCTGCCGTTGGCACCGACGGCCGGGAACAGATCGGCACGCTGGATGCGGTACTGCGCGGCAAAGGCGTCGATGTTCAAGGCCGCGACACGCAGGTCACGGTTGTTCTCCAGCGCGACCTGGATCAGCTGTTGCAGGGCAGGGTCGTGGAAAAACTGCTTCCAGCCCTGCTCGGCAGCGGCCTGGCTCGGTGCCTGGGCCGCCGAGTACGCCGGCCCTTGTGGGAACTGGGCGGCGACTGGCGCTTCGGGACGCTGATAGTCAGGGATCAGCGAGCAGCCACTGAGCACAAATGCTGTGACTGTCAGGGAAAGTAGCGACTTGCGCATTAGCCAGCCTCTTTAGGAGTTTGCGGTGTATCGGACTTGTCAGTTTTTTTCCGGCTGCCTATGGCCGACACAGTCACAAAGAACAGTGGCACCCAGAAGATCGCCAGGACGGTGGCGGTGATCATACCGCCAATTACCCCGGTACCGATTGCGTGTTGGCTGCCTGAGCCTGCGCCCGAGGAGATCGCCAGCGGCAGTACGCCGAGGACGAATGCCATGGACGTCATGATGATCGGACGCAGACGCATGCGGGACGCCTCGATGGCCGCCTCGACGATGCCCTTGCCCTGTTCATGCAGCTCCTTGGCGAACTCCACGATCAGGATGGCGTTCTTCGAGGCCAGGCCCACGGTCACCAACAGCCCCACCTGGAAGAACACGTCGTTGGACAGTCCTCGCAGGCTGGTTGCCATCAGCGCACCGATCACGCCCAGCGGTACAACCAATACCACCGCAATCGGGATCGACCAGCTTTCGTACAACGCTGCCAGACAGAGGAATACTACCAGCAACGACAGGGCGTACAACGCAGGTGCCTGGGATCCCGACAAGCGTTCTTCATATGACAGGCCGGTCCAGGCATAACCCACACCTGCAGGCAGTTGCTTGGCGATGCGCTCGACTTCCGCCATGGCATCACCGGTACTGTAGCCCGGAGCCGGCGTACCCAGGATTTCCATCGCCGCTACACCGTTGTACCGCGACAGTTTCGGCGAGCCGAATATCCAGCTGCCAGAGGCAATCGCCGACAAGGGCACCATCTTCCCGTCGTTGGCGCGTACGAACCACTTGTTCAGGTCTTCAGGGGACATACGGCCAGCCGCATCGCCCTGGATATAGACCTTCTTCACCCGACCGCGGTCGATGAAGTCGTTGATATAGCTGCCACCCAGGGCAATTGCCAGGGTCTGGTTGATGCTCGACAGGCTGATGCCCTGGGCACTGGCCTTCTCGTCATCGATGGTCAGTTCATACTGCGGCTCGTCGTTCACGCCGTTGGGACGCACCCCGGCCAGGATCTTGCTTTGCGCGGCCATACCGAGGAACTGGTTGCGTGCGTTCATCAACGCGTCGTGACCCACACCGCCCTGATCCTGCAGGAATACGTCGAAACCGGTGGCATTACCCAGTTCCAGCACCGAAGGTGGCACGATGGCAAATACCATGGCGTCCTTGAAGGTCTGGAAGAAGTAACCCTGGGCTCGCTTGGCCACCTCGAATACCGACATCGAGGCATCGCGCTCACCCCACGGCTTGAGCATGACGAACGCCAGGCCCGAGCTTTGGCCACGACCGGCGAAGTTGAAGCCGTTCACGGTAAATACCGACTTCACGGCCTTGCCTTCGCCCGGCTCGCCTTCCTTGTCGTTCAACAGGAACGCACGCATGTCGTCGATGACCACTTGGGTTCGTTCTGCCGAAGAGCCAACCGGCGTCTGCACCTGGGCGAAGATCACGCCCTGGTCTTCCTCGGGCAGGAACGCACTTGGAATGCGGGTGAACAACCAGATCATGCCGGCGAAGATGATCAGGTACACCAGGAATGAAGGCGCCTTGTGCTTGATCATGTTGCCCACGCCGCGCTCGTAGCTCAGTACGCTACGGTCGAAGGTGCGGTTGAACCAGCCGAAGAAACCGCGCTTGGGCTGGCCGTGCTTCTCAGGGTCGATTGGCTTGAGCATGGTAGCGCACAGCGCCGGGGTGAAGATCAGTGCAACCAGTACCGAAAGCGCCATTGCCGACACAATGGTGATGGAGAACTGTTTATAGATCACCCCTGTGGAACCGCCGAAGAATGCCATCGGCAGCAGAACCGCCGACAGCACCAGGGCGATACCCACCAGGGCCCCCTGGATTTGCTCCATGGACTTGACCGTCGCCTCCTTGGGCGACAGGTGTTCCTCGGCCATTACCCGTTCGACGTTTTCTACCACCACGATGGCGTCGTCTACCAGCAAGCCGATGGCCAGGATCATGCCGAACATGGTCAGGGTGTTGATGGTGAAGCCGAAGGCCGCGAGGATGCCGAATGTACCCAGCAATACCACCGGTACCGTCATGGTGGTAATGATGGTGGCGCGGAAGTTCTGCAGGAACAGGTACATCACCAGGAACACCAGGATGATCGCCTCGACCAGGGTATCGACTACCCCGGAGATCGATTCGGTCACCACCGGCGTGGTGTCATACGGGACCACGGCTTTCATGCCCGGCGGGAAGAACGGCTCCAGGGACGCGACCGTGGCACGGATGGCCTTGGCGGTGTCCAGGGCGTTGGCGCCGGATGCCAGCTTGATCGCCATGCCGGAAGCCGGCTTGCCGTTGAACTGTGCACTGATGCTGTAGTTCTGGCCGCCCAGTTCGACACGGGCGACATCGCCCAGGCGCACTTGGGAGCCGTCGGCATTCACGCGCAGCAGGATTTTTTCAAACTGCTCGGCGGTTTGCAGGCGGGTCTTGCCAATGATCGTGGCGTTCAGCTGAGTACCGGGCAGGGCGGGCAGGCCGCCCAGTTGGCCAGTGGCCACCTGTACGTTCTGTGCCTGTACGGCGGTGCTGACATCCACCGGGGTCATCTGGAAGTTGTTCAACTTGGCCGGGTCCAGCCAGATACGCATGGCGTACTGGGAACCGAAGACCTGGAAGTCGCCCACGCCAGAAGTCCGGGAAATCGGGTCCTGGATGTTGGAGACGATGTAGTTGGACAGGTCATCCTTGGTCATGGTGCCGTCTTCGGACACCAGGCCGATCACCATCAGGAAGTTCTTCACCGACTTGGTCACACGGATCCCCTGCTGCTGCACTTCTTGCGGCAGCAATGGGGTCGCCAGGTTCAGCTTGTTCTGCACCTGCACCTGGGCGATGTCCGGGTTGGTACCCTGGTTGAACGTCGCGGTGATGGTCATGCTGCCGTCGGAGTTACTGTCCGAGGCCACATAACGCAGGTTGTCGATACCGTTGAGCTGCTGCTCGATGACCTGTACCACGGTGTCCTGCACGGTTTGTGCGGATGCGCCTGGGTAGGTCACCTGGATATCAATGGCGGTTGGCGCGATGGCCGGGTATTGGTTGATGGGCAACTTCAGGATCGACAGTGCCCCGACCAACATGATCACCAGGGCAATTACCCAGGCGAAAATGGGACGGTCGATAAAAAATTTCGACATGTATTACTCCCCTTTGCCAGCAGTGGCGGCAGGAGCAGTACCGGCGGGCTTGGCGTTGGTGGCTTCCTTCGCTTCAACCGTGATGCCCGGCTTGATGAACTGCAAGCCTTCGGTGATGACACGGTCACCGGCATTCAGGCCCTTTTCCACCAGCCAGTAGGCGCCGGAGGTACGGTTGGCCACCAGCACGCGCTGTTCGACCTTGTTGTCGGCGGTAACGACCAATGCAGTCGGAATGCCCTTGATATCGCGGGTCACACCCTGTTGTGGCGCGAGGATCGCCTTGCTGTTCACACCGGCCTGCAATTGCGCATGGACAAACATGCCCGGCAGCAGGGTGTGATCAGGGTTGGGGAACACGGCACGCAGGGTTACGGAACCGGTGGTCTGGTCGACCGATACTTCGGAGAATTCCAGGCGGCCTTGCTGGTTGTACTCGCTGCCGTCTTCCAGGGTCAGCTTGACCATGGCGGCGTTTTCGCCGGCTTTCTGCAATTGACCGCTTTCCAGGTCGCGACGCAGCTTCAGCATCTCGGCGGAGGATTGCGTGACGTCGACGTAGATCGGGTCCAGTTGCTGGATCACCGCCATGGCGTCGGTCTGGCCGTTGCTGACCAGTGCGCCTTCGGTGACCGAGGAACGACCGATACGCCCGGAGATCGGGGCGAACACTTTGGTGTAGCGCACGTTGATCTGGGCGGTCTGCAGGTTGGCCTCCGAGGTCATGCGGTTGGAGACGGCGGTGTCGTATTCCTGGCGGCTGACCGCCTGCTCGTTGACCAGTTGCTTGTAGCGGTCGGCAATCGACTTGGTCTGTTGCAGGTTGGCCTGGGCGCTTTTCAGGGTGGCCTCATAGACCGACGGATCGATCTGATAGAGCTGTTGGCCTTCCTTGACGTCGCCGCCTTCCTTGAACAGGCGCTTGAGAATGATGCCATTGACCTGGGGGCGTACTTCCGCGATGCGGAACGCAGTGGTGCGGCCCGGCAATTCGGAGGTCAGGGTATAGGCTTGAGGTTGAAGGGTGACCACGCCGACCTGAGGGGTTTGAGCGGGCGGCGCCGCTTCTTCCTTTTTACATCCGCTGAGCAGCGATGCCAGGGCGACGGCAGTGACCAGAGCGGTAACAGCTGGCTTAAGTTGCATGAAGATCCTCGGGTCAGGCGCGCTTGTTACGCACAAGAAGTGTGGAAGGGTAAAAAACAGGCATTGAGTAGATAAGTAGCTTGCTAGGCAATATACTTACGTTCATGGTTGTTTGTAAACTCTTGACAGGCTTCGCGGATTCCTTACAAGGCGGCGCTGAAAGCCTCGATTCTATTACGTTCGGCGCCCATGAAGGTGTCGTCCCATAATTATTCAGAAGGTGGCTATAAGCCACTAATCGTGTCCTGATTGAGGTGTTACTGCCATGGTTCGTCGTACCAAAGAGGAAGCTCAGGAAACGCGCAGCCAAATACTTGAGGCCGCCGAGCAAGCCTTTTATGAACGCGGCGTTGCGCGCACAACGCTGGCCGATATCGCCGCACGGGCAGGGGTGACGCGGGGCGCGATCTACTGGCATTTCAGCAACAAGTCGGACCTGTTGCAGGCACTGCTCGACACGCTGCACGAACCCCTGGACGAATTGGCCAGGGCCAGTGAAAGCGAGGATGAGGTAGATCCGCTGGGCTGCATGCGCAAGCTGCTGATCCATCTTTTTCATCAGGTGGCCCTGGACCCGAAAACCCGGCGCATTAATGAGATCCTGTTTCATAAGTGCGAATTTACCGATGAAATGTGCGACATGCGCCGTCAGCGCCAGACTCACAGCCTTGAGTGCAACCTACGCATTGGCCTGTCGCTGCGCAATGCAGTTCACCGCGGGCAACTCCCGGAAAACTTCGACACCGCTCGCGGGGCGGTGTGCATTCATGCCTACATCAACGGGCTTATTGGCCAGTGGCTATTGGTGCCTGACAGCTTTGAGCTGTATCAGGAGGCCGAGCGCTTGGTTGATATAGGGCTGGACATGCTCCGTTTGAGCCCCAGCCTACGCAATTGATACAAAATGCGTAATTGAGCCCGCCTGTGTCAACAGTAAAGCCCAAGGATCATCAATCGTCCTTCCGGCTTATTTGTGGGGTGACTTTATATACGCGCCATCGCTGGGTTGAAAGGTAGCCGGCTAAGTATTTTGTAGCGATATTGTTGCATTGCTGTGAAGGGATGTTTCTGTAGGAGCCGGCTCCTACAGGGCAGCATGCATAAAAAAGCCCCGGTTCTCGCGATCCGGGGCTTTTGTGTTTCAGTGTCTCAGAGTGCCAGGGTCGGGTAGTCGATATAGCCGACCGGGCCTTGGCCATAGAACGTCTGCGGGTTCGCGTCATTCAGCGGCGCATCGGCCTTGAGGCGCGCCGGCAGATCCGGGTTGGCGATGAACGGCACACCAAAGGCCACGGCATCCGCCTTGCCCGAAGCCAGCCAGGCGTTGGCGCTGTCCTTGGTAAAGCGCTCGTTGGCGATGTACGGCCCACCGAACGCTGCTCGCAATTGCGGGCCCAGACTGTCACTGGCCTCTTTCTCGCGGGCACAGATAAAGGCGATGCCACGCTTGCCCAGTTCACGGGCGACGTAGGTAAACGTCTCTGCCAGGTTGTCATCGCCCATGTCATGGAGGTCGGCCCTTGGTGACAAGTGCATCCCCACGCGGCCAGCACCCCAGACTTCGATCACCGCGTCGGTCACTTCCAGCAACAGTCGTGCGCGGTTTTCCACGGATCCGCCGTATTCGTCAGTGCGCTGGTTGGTGCTGCTTTGCAGGAACTGGTCGAGCAGGTAGCCGTTGGCGCCATGCACTTCCACGCCGTCAAAGCCCGCAGCCTTGGCATTCTCGGCGCCCACGCGGTAGGCGTCGACGATATCGGCGATTTCCGCGGTTTCCAGGGCGCGTGGCGTCGGGTAATCGGCCAGCGGGCGCACCAGGCTGACATGACCTGCCGGCTGGACGGCGCTCGGTGCTACCGGGGCCTCGCCGTTCAGGTACATCTCGTGGGAGATCCGCCCGACATGCCACAGTTGCAGGAAAATCTTGCCCCCGGCGCCGTGTACGGCCTTGGTGATGTTGGTCCAGCCACGCACCTGGTCGTTGGACCAGATGCCCGGCGTGTCCGGGTAGCCCACGCCCATGGGGGTCACCGAGGTGGCCTCGCTGAGGATCAGCCCGGCGGAGGCCCGCTGTACGTAGTATTCAGCCATCAGCGCATTGGGCACGCGGCCGGCATCGGCACGGCAGCGGGTCAGCGGCGCCATGATGATGCGGTTCGACAGCTGCACATCACCCAGTTTGATCGGATCGAAAATAGTCGTCATCGCAAGCACTCGTCTGTTCTAAGTGATTAGTGGGTAGCAGGAGCCAGGTCGGCATTGCCGCTCTGGCGGAACGTGATCAGCGTGACCAGCAGCGCCAGGATTGCCAGGGCCGCAGCCGCCAGCGGTACGCTGGTCAGGCCGAAGCCGTGGGCAATCACACTGCCGCCGACCCAGGCGCCCAAGGCGTTGCCAATGTTGAAAGCGCCGATATTCAGGGTCGAGACCAGGTTGGGCGCGGCCTTGCCGAAGGTCACCACGTTGATCTGCAGCGCCGGCACGGCGGCAAACGACGCGGTGGCCCAGAGGAACAGGGTGATTTCGGTAGGGATGATGGCGACGCTGGTCCAGGTCAGTGCGGTGGACACCACGGCCATGCTGACAAACACACCGATCAGGGTGGCCGCCAGGCGCTTGTCCGCCAGCTTGCCGCCGATGATGTTGCCGACGGTCAGGCCCAGGCCGATCAACAGCAGGGTCCAGGTCACGCCTTTGGGCGAGATACCGGTGACATCACCGAGCAGCGGTGCGACGTAGGTGAAGAGGGTGAACATCGACGCGGCAAACAGCGCGGTCATGCTCAGCGACAGCCAGATCCCAGCACCCTTGAGGGCCGCCAGTTCGGCGCGCATGTCGAGTTTCTCTTCATCACGCTTGGCCGGCAGGAAGCGGATCAGGCCAATCAGCGCAATCACGCCAATGACCGTCACGGCCCAGAAGGTCGAGCGCCAGCCGGCTTCCTGGCCCAGCGCGGTGCCCAGGGGCACACCGAGCACGTTGGCCAGGGTCAGGCCGGTAAACATCAGGGCCACCGCCGACGCACGCTTGTTGGCCGGCACCAGGTTGGCCGCCACCACCGAGCCGATCCCAAAGAACGCACCGTGGCACAGGGCGGTGACTACTCGGGCAAACATCAGCACGTTGTAGTCACTGGCCAGGGCGCAGAGCAGGTTGCCGATGATGAAAATGCCCATCAGCGCTACCAGGGCAGCCTTGCGCGGCAGCTTGGCGGTGGCCAGTGCCATGAAGGGTGCACCAATGGCCACGCCCAGGGCGTAGCCGGTCACCAGCCAGCCGGCGCCGGGAATCGATACACCGAGGTCGGCCGCCACATCGGGCAGCAGGCCCATGATGACGAATTCGGTGGTGCCGATGGCGAAGGCGCTTAAGGCCAGTATGAGTAGCGAGAGAGGCATTGTGGGGTCCTTTACTGCGGGAGGCTGAGTTCTTCGGTGATGGCTTGGATAAACGCCTGGATCACGTCTTCATTGCGTCGGAAAAAGTGCCACTGCCCGGCTTTCTGGCTGCTGATCAAGCCTGCCCGTTGCAGGGTGGCCAGGTGTGCCGAGACGGTGGACTGCGACAGGCCGCAGCGTTGATCGATCTGGCCGGCGCAGATACCGTATTCGTGGTTGTGCACTTGTTCGGGGAATTGCACTTTCGGGTCTTTCAGCCAGTTGAGAATGTCTCGCCGTACTGGGTGTGCCAGGGCTTTTATTATTTCGTCGAGGTCAATGGACATGGCAGGGCTCGGTGTGAGTAAAACGTTATATCGCGATGAGGCGAACTTTAAATCGCTACATCCCGATATACCAATAAGATTTTGATCTTGTTACCAGATAAATCGGTATATCGGGTTATAACGATGCGTTGGTGGCAGTGCTAAACTGCGCGCCATGAATTATCTCGCACATCTGCACCTCGGCGGCCAACTTCCTGCACAACTGCTGGGCAGTCTCTATGGCGATTTCGTCAAAGGCCGCCTGCAAGGCCAGTACAGCCCGCAAATCGAGGCGGCGATCCAGTTGCATCGCGCCATCGACCGCTTCACCGACAGTCACCCGTTGGTAGGGCAGGCGTTGTCACGGTTTACCCTGACCCGGCGCCGCTATGCGGGGATCGTCCTCGACGTGTTTTTTGACCACTGCCTGGCGCGGGATTGGGCGCTGTATGCCGACCAGCCGCTGGAGCGCTTTACCTCCCAGGTGTACCGGGTGCTGGCGGCCGAACCGCAGCTGCCGGGGCGCCTGGCGCAGATTGCACCGCATATGGCGGCTGATGACTGGCTGGGCTCCTACCGAGAGTTCGCGGTCATGGAGCAAGTGCTGCGGGGGATTTCCCGGCGCTTGAGCCAACCCCGGGAACTGGGGCAGGCGATGCAGGAATTGCGGGTGCTGTATGAGCCGTTGAGCGAGGATTTTCGGGCGTTCTATCCCCAGTTGCAGGGGTTTGCACACAGTCAGCTATCGACACCGATCTAATGTAGGAGCCGGCTTGCCGGCGATAGCGGTGGCGACAGATACACCGCTCTCGCCGGCAAGCCGGCTCCTACGTTTTTTGCGTGTGTGCTTCAGGCGGCGTACGCGGGACGAACCGGCATCTGCTCGCTTTGCGGCACCGGCCCGAACAACGCCTTGTGCACCGCCTGCTGCGCCTGATACGCCAGCGCTGCGCGCTCCTGCCCGGCGCAGGCAATCGGCTTGAGCAAATGAATCTCAACGTCGCCCTGATCATTGCCAAACAGACGCATCAGGTGCGAGAGCAGGTCATCGTCACCAATGAACGGTGCGAGTGGATCAATCTGCCCATCGCGCAGATAACGGATGGCCACCGGTTGCAGCGCCACGTCGGCATCAATCGCACTGGCCAGCAGCCGGCCATGGAAGGTGCGCAGGCTGCGGCCATCGGTGGTGGTGCCTTCGGGGAACATCAGCAGCGGGTGTTTTTGCTGCAGATGGCGGGTCATCTGCTTGCGGATCAATTGGCTGTCCCCCGAGCCACGGCGGATAAACAGGCTGCCGGCCTTGGCCGCCAGCCAGCCGGCCACCGGCCAGGTGCGCACTTCGGCCTTGGACAGGAACGACAGCGGCGCCACCATGCCCAGCAGCGGGATGTCAGTCCATGACACATGGTTGCTGACCCACAGCATGGGCTGTTGCGGCAGCTCGCCGTGCACGCTCACGCGAAAGGGCAGGGCATTGCTCAGGCGTGCCATGAAAAAGCGCGACCAGCGTTGGCGCCGCACCATGGAGTTGGCGATCCCCAGGCGCTCGAACAGGCCAAACACACCGGCCATGCTCAAGCCCAGGGCCACCACCAGCAGCACGCGGGCGATCCGCCCGTAGACCCGCAGGCGGCCCATCACATGGCCGCCTTGAAGTGGCGGGCATAGCGCGGGCACAACTCGTCGCGCTTGAGCAGGATGAACACATCGGCCACCTGGAAGTCCTCGTCCCAGCACGGCTCACCGCAGATCTTCGCGCCCAGGCGCATGTAGGCCTTGAGTAGCGGTGGCATTTCGGCGATGACGTTGGACGGCAGGTCCAGGCTCGGCAGTGGTTTTTTCGGCTCGGCCCGCAGGTGTTCGTTGCACAGGTAGCGTTCGCGCAGGCGCTGCATGATCGCATGGGCCTGGATGCCGCCGTCGTGCATCGGGATGCTCGCGCAGCCCATCAGGTAGCTGTAGCCGCCCTGGTTGAGGACTTCGGCCAACTCGCCCCACAACACCGCGATAGTGCCGCCGTTGCGGTAGGCCGGGTCGACACAGGTACGGCCGATTTCCAGGATCGGCCCCTGCAAATGCAACAGGCCGTGGAGGCTGAACTCTTCTTCGCTGTAAAACCGGCCCAGGGTGCTGGCTGCCTGGTGATCCAGCAGCCGGGTGGTGGCAACCAGTCGCCCGGTATTCAAGTCCCGTACGCCAATGTGGCTGCAGTGAACATCGTAGTCATCCATGTCCAGGCCCAGCTCTGCGCCTTTGAGCTTGGCATTGAACTCGCCGCTGAATACGGTGAAACGCAGGGCCTGAGCTTCCTGCAAAGCCTGGGCACCGATCAGGCGTTCGGCTTGCAGACGGCGTTCATTGCCGGTGTCACTGATGCGGGCGATCTGAGTCATGGCGAGTCTCCAGGTGCCGGCCAGGGTTGCGGCCAGTCGACTTTGTTGTGCAAAGTCAGGCTATGTACCCCCGGTGTCATCTCCATGAATCTACGGTGACGCTTAGATGACAGCCCCCAAGGAGCCTTCCATGCCCTGGCACGCTTTGCTCGATCGACCTGACCGATTGCCCATCCACGCCAACCTGGCCGAGGGCTACAGCGTTTTATTGCAGCGCCTGGGGCAGGTGACGCCCTTTGAGCTGGCGACCCAGGGCGCGCGTCTGATGGCCACACCCGGCCTGGCGTTTCTGGTGGGGTATCAAGCTGCTTTGCGCGCGTTATGGCCCAGCGCACCCCACAGCCTGGGCGCCTTGTGTGCGACCGAACAGCGCAGCCTGCGCCCGCTGGACATGCAAACGCGTCTGGACGACCTGCGCTTGAGCGGACGCAAGGACTTCGTCACCGCCGGCGATGCGGCCGACTGGCTGTTGATCGCCGCCCGCTGCGAGGCTGCCGACGAAAAACCGCGCCTGAGCCTGGCAGTGGTGTTGGCCGGTGAGCCCGGTGTACGCGTGGAGCCCTTGCCCGCGATTCCCTTGATGCCCGACATCAGCCACGGTCGCGTCTACCTCGACCACGCTGCCTGCGAGCGCCTGCCGGGGGATGGCTGGGACGATTACGTCAAACCCTTTCGCACCCTGGAGGACACCTATGTACTCAGCGCGATGACCGCCTGGCTGCATGGCATCGGTCAGGAGTGTGGCTGGCTCCAGCCGCTGCGCCTGCAGTTACTGGCGCTGTTGGCCGGCTGCGCCGAGGTTGCTCGCCAACCCAGTGCCTCAGCGGCGGGGCATGTGCTGTTGGGTGGATTGTTTGCTCAGTTCGAGGCGCTGAAGCCGCAGGTCAATCAAGCGATGGGGATGGGACCATGGGCTGCGATGTGGCAGCGCGACCAAGCTGTATTGGACCTCGCTGCCAGCGCCCGGGCCAAGCGCCTGGAAAAAGCCTTGCAACCCTTGTAGGAGCCGGCTTGCGGGCGATGAGGCCATTGAGTGCTGCGCTGATCTTGCGGGTGCCATCGCCGGCAAGCCGGCACCTACAGGAGGCAAGGTAGGTTTGTCGCCAAACCGTCATTTATCTGCATTAGGCTCGCGGGCTTGAATGCCCCCGAGTGCTTGTCCATGGTCAAAGGCCTGCTGTGCGTCGCCTTGTTGCTGTTCACTGCTACCGCACATGCCCAGGCCTGGCCGGCGAAGGATTGGCCCCAGGGCGCGCAATTGGCCGGCCCCGCCGTCAAGGCGCTGGAGGACTATGCTTTTGCGGCCCGCAATGACATCACCCGCGAAGGTATCCGTACCGACGCGCTGCTGGTGATCCGCGACGGCGAAGTCATTTATGAGCGTTACGCCGCGCCCACTACCGCCACTACGCCGCACCTGACCTGGTCCATCAGCAAAAGCCTGATGGCCACGGTATTGGGCGTTGCCTACGGCGAAAACCGCTTCAAGCTGAGCGACCCGGCCGCGCGCTTTTATCCGCCGATGAAACAGCACCCGAGCATCACCCTGGCGCACCTGCTGAACTGGACCTCGGGCCTGGACTGGCAGGAAGACTACGAATACGCGCCGCTGAAATCCTCGGTGGTGGCGATGCTCTACACCCGTGGCCGCGCCGATATGGCGGAGTTTGCCGCCGATACCACCCCCTTCGCCGTCCCGGGCCAGGCATTTCGCTACTCCAGCGGCGACAGTAATCTATTGTCCGCCGCCCTCAAGGGCATGCTCGGCCACAAGGCCTATGTCGATTACCCGTGGACCGCACTGTTCAGGCCTTTGGGGATTCGCAGCGTCACCTGGGAAAGTGATGCCAATGAAACCTTTGTCGCTTCGTCCTATGCCTATATGACCGCCCGCGATCTGGCGCGGATAGGCTTGTTGATGGCGCGGGACGGGCGCTGGGGCGAGCGGCAGCTGTTGCCCAGGGATTGGGTCGCGTTCAACCGGCAACCTGCTGCGCAATACCAGGCCGGCCAGGACATTGCCGTCCCGGGCGGCCATTGGTGGCTCAACCGCGAAGTACAGGGCGCACCACGACCCTGGCCGGATGCGCCCGCCGAGACATTCGCCGCCCTGGGGCACTGGGGCCAGGCGTTGTATGTCATGCCCGAAGAGAAGCTGGTGATCGTGCGCTACGGCGACGACCGCGACGGTAGCTATCGCCACAACGAACTGCTCAAGCGCGTGCTCGCGGCGGTGCAGCCATGATCCGTCGCCGTCCGTTTATCAGCCTGTTTCTCCTGCTGTTGCTCGCGTTGCTGGGGTGGATCTGGCACGAACGCGTCAACCTGCAAGCCTTCCCCGACATCATCGCCGCCTACACCGCCAAGGAGTATTGCTCCTGTCGGTATGTGGCGGGTAACCCGGCTGACTATTGCCTGGGCTACGTGAAGCAATACATCCCCACCAGCGCGTTTGCCGATCACCCGGACACCCGCCTGGTCACCGCCAGCGGCCTGGGTCGCAGCCACAGCGCCCAATGGTTGGGCGAGCGCCAGGGGTGTCGATTGCTGCCTTGAGATGCGGTGGCGAGCGGGAGAGAGCATGCACCAAGTGTCGTCTCTAAGGAAACTCTGAAAAAGACTTCCAAATCTGGTGAGATACGGCTGTCCCACGAACTGAACGGTTGAGCCCCGATGAAGCAAATGTCTTTCGCTGATGCCGAGTACGCAGGCAAACGTAAGCAGACCCGCCGTGAGCGTTTCCTGATTGAGATGGATCAGGTCGTGCCCTGGAAAGGCCTGATTGCGTTGATCGAGCCGCATTATCCGAAGGGTGAAGGCGGTCGTCCGGCGTATCCGTTGATGGCCATGCTGCGGGTTCATCTGATGCAAAACTGGTTCGGCTACAGCGATCCGGCGATGGAAGAGTCCCTCTACGAAACCACGATTCTGCGCCAGTTTGCCGGGCTGCATTTGGATCGGATTCCGGATGAAACCACGATCCTCAACTTCCGCCGGCTGTTGGAAAAACATGAGCTGGCCGGTGGGATTTTGCAGGTCATCAACGGCTATTTGGGCGACCGAGGTTTGCTGCTGCGTCAGGGAACTGTGGTCGATGCGACGATCATTCATGCGCCCAGTTCGACCAAGAACAAGGACGGTAAACGCGACCCCGAAATGCACCAGACAAAGAAAGGAAATCAGTACTATTTCGGGATGAAATCGCACATCGGTGTCGATGTTGAATCCGGTCTGGTACATAGCGTGGTGGGCACGGCGGCGAATGTGGCGGACGTGACTCAGGTCGATCAGTTGCTGCATGGCGAGGAAACTTACGTCTCTGGCGATGCCGGTTACACCGGCGTGGAGAAGCGTGCGGAGCATCAACATCGCCAGATGATCTGGTCGATCGCAGCGCGCCCCAGCAGCTATAAGAAGCATGCAAAAAAGAGCCTGATCGGTCGCATGCGCCGCAAAATCGAATACGCGAAAGCTCAAGTCCGGGCCAAGGTTGAGCATCCATTCAGGGTGATCAAGCGCCAGTTTGGTTATACGAAAGTCCGCTTCCGAGGCTTGGTGAAAAACACCGCGCAGCAGACCACACTGTTTGCCTTATCGAACCTGTGGATGATGCGAAAACGACTGTTGAATGCAGGCGAGGTGCGCCTGTGATGTGGACAATGAGCCCTGAAAAGGTGCTATTCCGCAAAAAACAGTGAACTGACAGGAGGAAAGGTCTGATTTTCGATTAAGTCGGTGTTTTTTGAACCTCAGACAGCGAGGCCGTTAAAAACGGCTGCTTACTTCAGACCTTCCCTAAATATGCCGAGCACTACTTTCAACGTGGGTGATCGTCCATCAAGTTATTTAAGTCCCAGAAACGCAGATGCGACCACAAGCCAGGCAACACAACCCAGAAGCATCACTAATTTAATCTTCAATAGCCGTTTAAGGTGAGGCGGGAAGTTTTCAAGATCGATGGGGTCCAGTTCACCAATGATGAGTGATGCCTTCGGAAGCAAGATCATCTGGGTGATTTTTACGATCTCAAAGATGGACCAAATCAGCCCTCGCTTTCCCAGTCTTGGGCCCCATAGATAAATATAACGGCTGTTCTTCAAGGCTTCCTTGATAGCGTCCAGATGACGGCGACTCAGGTAAAGACTGAATGTAAGCCCTGCTGCGGCAAGCAGGCCCCAGCCACCAGTAATAATGATCGCAATCCAGGGGGACCAAGTGTCGATAATGCTCATGGTTGTATAGCCTCATACACTTTCGCCCCCATGTATTCTCCAGCCAGGCCCCCGTACGTCGTGCCCACCCATGCGCCAGTTCCGACCAGCGCCGCGACACAGGCAACACCACCGATACCTGTAGAGGCGCCAAGCGCTAGGCAGATCGGTGCAGCGGCCAATTTACCTATTTCCCCACCCGCGGCACCTCCGAGGGTGGACAAGCCAAATTTCCCTCCTTCAGTAAGCTTGACCTTCTCACAAGCCACCCTGGAACTCCCTCCGCACACCTGCTCAATAGCCAGTAAGGAAGACACACCACCAAGGCCAATTGCGATGTAACCACCGGTCTTCATGTACTTGGCAGCACGACTGGTCACTTCCACATGGTTGGCATACCCCGGAATCTGTCCCGGCGTGCCGGCCCTGTTCCAGTGATGTACCAGGCTTTTGCTGGAAATGCCGAGCGCGGTTTTCAACTTGGGGTGATCGCCCAGGCTTGTCTGGCCACGCAAACGGGTGGAGTTCAGTAGATGGGCATCCAACTGAGCCATCAGGTGCTTGCGATCAGTGAAAAATTGCGGTGATTTAAGGTGGCCGTACTGGCGATAACTTTCCTGATGCAAGTGCTCGATGGCTTGGAGTGTGTGGCTCAGACTGGTCAAGTGGGCTTCCATCACTACCGCACTGACACCTCCCCAAGTTGAGGTGTGACCAATAAAACTGGCAATTTCAGAGCGGTGCCGAAACAGAAAGTCGGCCTCGACCGGAGTCATGGGGTCCAAGAGCAATGCTACCTGCTGAGCTACCTGTATCAGTTGTGCTTCTTGGTAGGTACAAGAAGTGTTGCTCGGATCGCTAAGCACGATCATTGACCCGGCTTTAACCTCACCTCGATAAGGATTGAGCGCGTTGAATTTGCTCATCACGGCGGGATCAGGTGTAGGGAACAACGTGCTTTCCAATGCTTGGCGACTCATGCTTTCAGGGACGATATAGAAGCCCGGCTCTTGGCTCGCCAGGCCATTGAGTTCGCTTACAGCAGCATTGTGCGATGGCGCATATGCAGCTTGATGGGGCGCTGCAGAGCGGTTGGCGGTGGTCGCTGGGGTGGATTTGGCAGCATGCGCTGAAGCGCCTTTGTAGGTCGCCGTCAATACCGAAGGAATCAATCGGGCTTTACACGGGCAATTGCTGTGGCTGTCTAGCGTGCCCGCCATAAGTCGGCCGTGGCTGTTCATGTGCGAGATGCCACCGACAATCCGATAAGTATTCCCGTCTTTTCCGCAAGTAACCCGATCGCCTTCGCAAGCATGCAGGAGGCCATACAGGTTTATTCTCTTGTCACCCTCCAGCACTTCGCCGCCACACGTTGTCTTGTCGCCTAAACCGATAAAGTAGCCTTTGTTCATTCGTTATCCCGCTTTTCAGAGTTCAGAGTTAAGTTGCCTTGAGTGGGGAGGAGGAAACAGCCAAGTTCGAAAAGCCTCATTCGCCACTACCAAAATTTGCTTGTTTGGTTAGGCAACTAGCTGAGTAGTCAGTAAGTTGTCTTGCGTTTCAGTACCCTGAAGTTGGGGTTGCTAATCGTACAGTCGGATATTTCCGAAAGTTACTTAGGGTGAATCTGATTGACGGGCTCTAGGGAAGGTCTGAAGTAAGCAGCCGTTTTTAACGGCCTCGCTGTCTGAGGTTCAAAAAACACCGACTTAATCGAAAATCAGACCTTTCCTCCTGTCAGTTCACTGTTTTTTGCGGAATAGCACCTTTTCAGGGCTCATTGTCCACATCACAGGCGCACCTCGCCTGCATTCAACAGTCGTTTTCGCATCATCCACAGGTTCGATAAGGCAAACAGTGTGGTCTGCTGCGCGGTGTTTTTCACCAAGCCTCGGAAGCGGACTTTCGTATAACCAAACTGGCGCTTGATCACCCTGAATGGATGCTCAACCTTGGCCCGGACTTGAGCTTTCGCGTATTCGATTTTGCGGCGCATGCGACCGATCAGGCTCTTTTTTGCATGCTTCTTATAGCTGCTGGGGCGCGCTGCGATCGACCAGATCATCTGGCGATGTTGATGCTCCGCACGCTTCTCCACGCCGGTGTAACCGGCATCGCCAGAGACGTAAGTTTCCTCGCCATGCAGCAACTGATCGACCTGAGTCACGTCCGCCACATTCGCCGCCGTGCCCACCACGCTATGTACCAGACCGGATTCAACATCGACACCGATGTGCGATTTCATCCCGAAATAGTACTGATTTCCTTTCTTTGTCTGGTGCATTTCGGGGTCGCGTTTACCGTCCTTGTTCTTGGTCGAACTGGGCGCATGAATGATCGTCGCATCGACCACAGTTCCCTGACGCAGCAGCAAACCTCGGTCGCCCAAATAGCCGTTGATGACCTGCAAAATCCCACCGGCCAGCTCATGTTTTTCCAACAGCCGGCGGAAGTTGAGGATCGTGGTTTCATCCGGAATCCGATCCAAATGCAGCCCGGCAAACTGGCGCAGAATCGTGGTTTCGTAGAGGGACTCTTCCATCGCCGGATCGCTGTAGCCGAACCAGTTTTGCATCAGATGAACCCGCAGCATGGCCATCAACGGATACGCCGGACGACCGCCTTCACCCTTCGGATAATGCGGCTCGATCAACGCAATCAGGCCTTTCCAGGGCACGACCTGATCCATCTCAATCAGGAAACGCTCACGGCGGGTCTGCTTACGTTTGCCTGCGTACTCGGCATCAGCGAAAGACATTTGCTTCATCGGGGCTCAACCGTTCAGTTCGTGGGACAGCCGTATCTCACCAGATTTGGAAGTCTTTTTCAGAGTTTCCCTAGAGATTTCCGACGTGATCTCTGCGTGTCAGTCTTCTGGCCGTACCGCCCTAAGGTTCCACAGGGTGGAACCACCTTTGATTGTCCTCGCACGTCCTTCGCGGTTATCTGTGGCGGTGCCACAAAAAAGAACGGGAATACCCGCCTGCGAGGAGCGCCACGATGAACCCACACCAGCACATCCTGGATTGGCTGAGCGATGTCGCCAGCGACCTGCATGCCGTGCGTCAGGATATCCACGCCCACCCCGAACTGGGGTTTGAAGAAAGCCGCACCTCGGCCCTGGTGGCCCGATCCCTTGAAAGCTGGGGTTATGAAGTGCATACCGGCATCGGCCACACCGGCGTGGTCGGCGTGCTGCGCAATGGCAGCAGCACGCGCACCCTGGGGATCCGGGCCGATATGGATGCCTTGCCGATCATCGAAAACACCGGCGTCGCCTACAGCAGCCAGCACGCCGGCTGCATGCATGCCTGCGGCCACGACGGTCACACCGCGATGCTGCTGGGCGCCGCGCGCTACCTGGCGGCGACGCGTCAGTTCGACGGCACCCTCAACCTGATCTTCCAGCCCGCCGAAGAAGGTCAGGGCGGCGCCGAAGCGATGCTCGCCGATGGCTTGCTGGAGCGCTTTCCCTGCGACGCTCTGTTCGGCATGCACAATATGCCCGGCTTGCCCGCCGGCCACCTGGGCTTGCGGACTGGGCCGATGATGGCTTCCCAGGACCTGCTCACCGTGACCCTCGAAGGGGTCGGTGGCCACGGTTCCATGCCGCATCTGACCGTGGACCCGCTGGTGGCGGCCGCCAGTACGGTGATGGCCTTGCAGACGGTGGTGGCGCGCAACATCAATGCCCAGGAAGCGGCGGTGGTCACGGTCGGCGCCCTGCAAGCGGGGCAGGCCGCCAATGTGATTCCCCAGCAAGCCGTGTTGCGCCTGAGCCTGCGTGCCCTCAATGCGCCGGTGCGCGAGCAGATGCTGGAACGGGTCAAGGCGATCATCCAGACCCAGGCGGCCAGCTTTGGCTGTAGCGCGCAGATCGAACACCGCCCGGCCTACCCGGTGCTGGTCAACCATGGCGCCGAAACCGAGTTCGCCCGCCAGGTCGGCATTGCCTTGCTCGGTGAGACGGCGGTCGACGCCCATACGCCCACGTTGATGGGCAGCGAAGACTTTGCCTGGATGCTCCAACGCTGCCCCGGCAGCTATCTGTTTATCGGCAACGGCGTGTCGGGGCCGATGGTCCACAACCCCGCCTATGACTTCAACGACGAGATTCTGCTGACTGGTGCCGCCTACTGGTGCGCCCTGGCTGAGAGCTGGCTGTAGGCGCGAGCTTGCTCGCGCGCGCCCCCAAGGCGACGCGGGCTATCTGAAAGCGCTACGTCATCGTTAACGATCTTTGCGAGCAAGTTTGCTCCTACAAATTTTCTGCCGCTGGACCTTTCCTCAACAGGTTGAATGGAGTGTTCCCATGCAGACTTCAATAAAAGGCGTGTCCCGCACCCGGCAAGTGGTGGCGGCGGTGGTCGGCAACGCGCTGGAGTGGTACGACTTCATCGTCTACGGCTTTCTGGCCAGCATCATCGCCCGGCAGTTTTTCCCCTCGGACGATGAATATGCGTCGCTGCTGATGGCCCTGGCCACCTTCGGCGTCGGCTTCTTCATGCGCCCGGTGGGCGGCATCCTGCTGGGGATGTACGCCGACCGCAAAGGCCGCAAGGCCGCCATGCAGCTGATTATCCGTTTGATGACCGTGTCTATCGCGCTCATCGTGTTTGCCCCCAACTACGCCGCCATCGGCATGGGCGCGCCGCTGTTGATCGTGGTGGCGCGGATGCTCCAGGGCTTTGCCACCGGCGGTGAATATGCCAGCGCCACGGCATTCCTGGTGGAAAGCGCACCGGCCCATCGCAAAGGCCTGTACGGCTCCTGGCAACTGGTCGGGCAATGCCTGGCGGTGTTTGGCGGCGCGGCAATGGTGGCGCTGGTCACCCACTTCTTTTCCCCGCAGACCCTCGACCTATGGGGTTGGCGCCTGCCGTTTGTGTTCGGCTTGCTGATTGGCCCGGTGGGCCTGTGGATTCGCCGGCACATGGAAGACCCCGAGGAATTTATCGAAGCCCGCAAACAGGCCACCGGCCCGGCGCCAAGCCTGATGACGGTGTTGCGTGAGCATCGGCGCAGCATCTTGGTCAGCATGGGCCTGGCCTGCGGCGCGACGGTATCGTTCTACGTAGTGCTGGTGAATATGCCGACCTTCGCCCACAAAAACCTCGGCCTGCCCCTGGACCAGGTATTGATGGTGCAGATGTTCGCCGTGGCGCTGATGACCGTCGTCATTCCCTTGTCTGGCCTGCTCTCCGACCGATTGGGGCGGCGACCAGTCCTGATGGCCTTCACCCTGGCGTTTTTTGTGATGGTTTACCCACTGTATGTGTGGGTCGCGGCGGCGCCGTCCATCGAGCGCTTGCTGGTGATGCAAGTGATGCTGTGCATCGCCATCGGCGGCTTCTTCGGCCCGGCGCCGACGGCCCTGGCCGAACAGTTTCCCATCGAAGTGCGTTCCACCGGGGTGTCGGTGGCCTACAACGTGGCGGTGATGCTGTTCGGCGGTTTTGCGCCGCTGATTGTGACGTGGCTGAGCAAGGTGTTGGAGACGCCGGTGGCCCCGGCGTTTTATGTGCTGTTTGCTTGCGTCCTGACGCTGCTGGGCACTTACTGCATGCATGAAGCGCCGAGGGCTGCAGCGCCGGCGCGTTTTACCAAGGGAGTGAAGCCTTGAAGATTGTTGAGCTCGATGCAATTGCGTTGTCCCAGGCGATCCATGCCCGGCAGGTGTCGTGTCACGACGTGATGCAGGCTTATCTGGCGCAGATCGCGCGTTTCAACCCCTCGGTCAATGCCCTGGTGTCGTTGCGCGACGAAGAGCACGTCCTGGCCGAGGCCCGGGCCTGTGACCGGGAGCTGGATCAGGGCCGCTCCCGTGGCTGGATGCACGGCATGCCCCAGGCGATCAAGGATCTGGCGGCAACCAAGGGCCTGCGCACCACCCTGGGCTCGCCCCTGTTCGCCGAACAGGTTCCCGCTGAAGACGCTATCGCCGTGGCGCGGGTGCGGGCCAGCGGCGCAATTATCATCGGCAAGAGCAACGTGCCGGAATTTGGCCTCGGTTCGCAGACCTACAACAGCGTGTTCGGTACCACAGGCAATGCCTATGACCCGGCCTTGGTCGCGGGCGGCAGCAGCGGCGGGGCGGCAGTGGCCCTGGCACTGCGCATGCTGCCGGTGGCCGATGGCAGCGACATGATGGGCTCGCTGCGCAACCCGGCGGCGTTCAACAATGTATTCGGCCTGCGCCCGTCCCAGGGGCGGGTGCCCCATGGGCCGGCGCCGGAGGTGTTTGTCCAGCAACTGGCCACTGAAGGGCCGATGGGCCGCAGCGTGGCGGACGTGGCGCAGTTGTTGAGCATCCAGGCCGGTTATGACCCGCGGGTGCCGTTGTCACTCAAGGACGATCCCAGCGTATTCGGTGCACCGTTGGCCCGTGACTTCAAGGGCGCGCGCCTGGGCTGGCTGGGGGACTACAACGGCTATCTGCCGATGGACAACGGCGTGCTGGCCTTGTGTGAATCAGCCCTCGGTGATTTCAGCGCGTTGGGCTGCGAAGTACAAAGCTGCCAGCCGGACTTTCCCATGGAGCGCTTGTGGCAATGCTGGTTGGTCCATCGCCATTGGCTGGTGCAGGGCTCGCTGGGCGCGGCGTATGCCGACCCGCAAAAGCGGGCGCTGCTCAAGCCTGAAGCGCAGTGGGAAGTGGAGGGCGGCCTGGGCTTGAGCGCTGCGGATGTGTATCAGGCCTCGTTGGCACGTAGCGATTGGTACCGCGCCCTGGCCAGGTTGTTCGAGCGTTACGATTTTCTGCTATTGCCCAGCGCCCAAGTGTTCCCTTTCGATGCACAACAGCCTTGGCCGCGGGTTGTTGGAGGGCAGGCCATGGATACCTACCACCGCTGGATGGAGGTGGTCATCGGCCCGACATTGGCTGGCCTGCCGAGCATGAGTGTACCGGTGGGCTTCAACCCGCAAGGCTTGCCCATGGGCCTGCAAATCATCGGCCCGGCCCAGGCTGATCGCGCCGTGCTGCAACTGGCCTATGCCCATGAACAACTGACGCATTGGGTGCAGCGCTACCCTGCGCAATGCCTGAGAGCGAACACCTGAGCGAGCGGCGGCCTGTATCTTGCTGTGAAATTCGATCATCCATCAGCAACCGGGAGATCACGCCATGGGCAGCAACGCCGACACAGGGACTGTGCGCTCAGTGGAGCGGGCACTGGCCATCATCGAATTGCTGGGTGAGCACCAGGCCCTGGGGCTTGAGGAACTGCATTATCTGACGCGCCTGCCCAAGGCCACGGTGTCGCGGATGCTGTTGACGTTGCAGGAACAGGGCTGGATCTATCGCGGCCTGAGCGACCGGCGTTATCGCCTCAGTGCCCGGCGCTTGTTTGGCGACACCCAGCAACGCTTCAAGCGGCGCCTGGTGGAATGTGCAGCGCCCTGGCTGCTGGAACTCAGCGAGCGCACCGGGCTGGTGGCCGATTTGTCGAATTTCGACGGCGAGCGCCTGGAAGTCATGGAAAGCGCGATCCCCACGGTGTTGCGCAAGCTGTACCCGAACAACTGCCAGATCGTCGGCCAGCATGCCAGCCTGTTCCACTCGGCCATGGGCAAGGCGTGCCTGGCTGAACTGGCGGCCGATGAAGTACAGCGCCTGGCCAGTCGCGAGCATGTGCCGGCCGACGATCAGTACCGCGCCTGCGAACAATCCCAGCATCAAGGGTTTGGCCAGCGTACCGAAGGGTATTGGGAATACCCGGTGCGCTTGCCGTTCCTGATCCGCGCGGTGGCGTTGCCGGTGCGGGCCAATGGACGCCTGGTGGGAAGCATGGCGTTGCATTGGCCGATGCACCAGGCGCCGGTGGAGCGGGTGTTGAGCCTGCACCTGGCCAGCCTGGAGGCGACCGTGCAAGGTGTGCAGCACGCTTTGGCCTGACGCCGGATCGGGCTTGTGTGGGAGCGGGCTTGCCCGCTCCCATATTTAAATTGCCGGGGCCGTTACATTGCGCGCGGCTGGCCGGCCAGTTAAGGTTCGAGCAGGTTTTTCTTCGCGTGAGTGTTTAATGTTCAACACATCCGTCTTCAAGCCCCTGGCCTTCCTGCTAGTGGCCGCCGCCATGCCCGCGCAGGCCGCCTGGTACCTGGATAACGAATCCTCACGGTTGTCGTTCGTCACCACCAAAAACACCGATATTTCCGAAGTCCAGCGCTTTTTGGTGCTGCACGGCAAGGTCGAAGAGAGCGGTGCGGCGCAGTTGGAGGTTGAGCTGGAGTCGATCAACAGTGGCATCCCGCTGCGCGATGAGCGCATGCGCAACGACCTGTTCCAGATCAAGAGCCACCCTGATGCGCTGATCAACGCGCAAATCAACCTGCAACCCATCAGCGACCTGGCTACCGGCGCGCAACTGGAATTGCGCCTGCCGCTGTCGGTCACCCTGCACGGCAAGACCCAGACCTACAACGCCGAACTGCTGGCAACGCGCCTGGACGACCGGCGCTTCCAGGTGGTGACCCTGGAGCCGCTGGTGCTGCATGCCAGGGATTTTGACTTGCTCCCCGGTGTAGAGACCTTGCGCAAGGCTGCTGGCCTTGACGCGATCAGCCTGTCGGTGCCGGTGGGTGCGGTGCTGATTTTCACGGCGCGCTGATATGAGTGGCGCGGTGTTCCCCTGGCGCAGCGCCAACCGCTTCGAATTGTTGATCGACGGCCCTAATTTCTTTCCGCAGATGCTTGTGGCGATCGCCCGTGCGGAACGTCAGGTAGAGCTTGAGCTGTATCTGGTGGAGGCGGGCGCCTGTGCCGAGGAGATGGTCAAGGCCCTGGTGCAGGCGGCCGAGCGTGGGGTGCAGGTGCGTTGCCTGTTCGATGACTACGGCAGCCTGGCGTTTACCCTCAGCCTGCGGCGCCGTTTGCTCGACGCCGGAGTGCAGTTGCGCTTCTACAATCGCCTGCGCTGGCGCCGCTGGATGCGCAACCTCTACCGCGACCACCGCAAACTGCTGTTGGTCGACCAGACCATCGCCGTGGTGGGCGGTACCGGGGTCACCGATGAGTTCTGGACCCCAGGGCAGGACACCTGTGAGTGGCACGAAGTCATGGTGCAAATCAGCGGTCCGCTGGTGCTTGATTGGCAAGCCCTGTTCGATCGCCAGTGGCAGGTCAACGACCACCGCCGTGCCTGGAAGCCAGCCACACACTTTGGTTTGCCGCGCCTGCCCAAACTGCCGGCAACTGGCCCAGGCCTGGGGCGGGTGGCGTATGCCGACGCCGGCCAGCATCGTGACATTTTGCAGTCGCTGATCCGCGCCTTGAACAGCGGCCAGCGCCGTATCTGGCTGGCCACGCCGTACTTCTTGCCCACTTGGGGCGTGCGCCGGGCCCTGCGCCGGGCAGCCGGGCGCGGTGTGGACGTGCGCCTGCTGCTGACCGGGCCGCGCACCGACCACCCTTCGGTGCGTTACGCCGGGCACCGCTATTACCCGCGCTTGCTCAAGTCGGGGGTGAAGATCTTTGAGTACCAGCCGTGTTTCCTGCACCTGAAGATGGTGCTGGTGGACGAGTGGGTCAGCGTCGGCTCGTGCAATTTCGATCACTGGAACCTGCGCTTCAACCTGGAGGCCAACCTGGAAGCGCTGGACCCGGCGTTGACCCAGGCGGTGGCGGGCAGTTTCGAGCGCGATTTTGCCCAGAGCCAGGCGGTCAGCCTGGAGGCATGGAAGGCCCGGCCGTTGTGGCGGCGGGTGAAGCAGCGGGTGTGGGGCTGGATTGATCGGTTGGTGGTCAACCTGTTGGATCGGCGCGGTTAGTAAGCGCTCGATTTCAAGGAACTCGATGGTGGAACTGTCGGTGCTCATCACACCACAGAAAAATGCTCAATTTTAGTTCCTACCGACGAGTGCTGATGAGCCGGCACTCATTAAGACCAATGAGTAATCAATAATGACGTCACCCATCAATTTATCCTCACTCCCTACCCATCAGGCAACGTATGGCCGAGTGCGCCGTGATACGGAAAGTGCTGATGAGGCCAACAGGTTGTTCAACGACCTGGCCAGTTCTCCGACTCAAGAAAGACAACAGCGTTTGACTACAGCGCTGGGACAGGTGCAGATCTACAACCCTCCGGGCATGTGGTTGAACGATTCTGCCCGCAACCGATTCGATGACTTGACGAGGGACTTCGCGCAAAAACAGGACATCAGTTATGACGAAGCTCATGATTTGATCAAGGAAAAACTGAGAGAAGAGGCTCCGGAACTCCTGCTCAAAGAGATTCCTGCCGACCTCATTACAGCCGACTCCAAGTGGGAGAACGTCATTGAAAAGGCTGCTCGAGTCAAAGATAACGTCAGTCTTGAAAACATGACCTACTCAGCGTTCAAGCAGGCTTATCTCACGTAATACAGACAAGCGATAACCTGTTCTACCTGAACAGCGCTGGCTTGTCTGCGATGCAGGCACCTTGGTGCAACGGATAGACCGAGGTGTCTGCATCGCCGGCAAGCCAGCGCCTACATACAGCCTTGAATCAGAGCAGTTCGAAGCTCTGTTGCTGCACATCCTGGGAGTCCAGGCCGATCTGCACATTGAACTGGCCGGGTTCGGCCGCGAACTTGAGCTGGGTGTTGTAGAACTTCAAGTCATCCTCGGTAATGCTGAAGTGCACCACCTTCGATTCACCAGCCTTGAGCTGGATCTTCTGGAAGTTCTTCAGCTCCTTGATCGGGCGGATCATCGAGCCGGCCACGTCCTGGATGTATAGCTGCACCACGGTCTCGCCGTCGAGCTTGCCGGTGTTTTTCAGGGTGACGCTGGCGTCGAGCTTGCCGGTCTTGTTCAGGGTAGTGGACGACAGTGCCATGTCCGACAGGCTGAAGCGGGTGTAGCTCAGGCCATAACCGAACGGATACAGGGGGCCGGTGGTGTCGTCGAAGTACTGCGAGGTGTAGTTGCCGGGTTTGCCTGGCGTGAACGGCCGGCCAATGGTCAGGTGGTTGTAGTAGGTCGGAATCTGCCCCACGGAGCGTGGGAAGGTGATTGGCAGCTTGCCCGAAGGGTTGTAGTCACCGAACAACACATCGGCAATCGCGTTGCCGCCTTCGGTGCCGGCGAACCAGGTTTCGAGGATCGCATCGGCTTGCTGGCTCTCTTCGAGGATCGACAGTGGCCGGCCATTCATCAGCACCAGCACCAATGGCTTGCCCGTAGCCTTGAGGGCCTTGATCAGGTCGCGCTGGCTTTGCGGGATGTTCAGGTCGGTACGGCTCGATGATTCATGGGACATGCCACGGGACTCGCCCACGGCGGCCACCACCACATCGGCGTTTTTCGCGGCCTTGACCGCCTCGTCGATCAGGACCTGGGCTGGACGCGGGTCATCCACCACTTCCGGGGCATCGAAGTTGAGGAAGTTCAGGTAGTCCACCACCGCCTTGTCGCTGGTGATGTTGGCACCGCGCGCGTAGATCACCTTGCCCTTTTCGCCGATCACCGCATTCATGCCGTCCAGCAGGGTCACCGATTGCTCTGGTTTACCGGCGGCGGCCCAACTGCCCATCATGTCGATGGGGGCCTTGGCCAGCGGGCCGACCAGGGCGATGGTCGCGGATTTCTTCAGGGGCAGGGTGTCGTTCTGGTTCTTCAGCAACACCAGGCTGCGCCGCGCGATGTCGCGGGCTTCGCTGCGGTGCAGGCGGCTTTCGGCATAGGTGTCGACCGGGTCATCCTCGGCCTTGCCGATACGCAGGTACGGGTCGGCAAACAGGCCCATGTCGTACTTGGCACCGAGCACTTCACGCACGGCATTGTCGATGTCTTTTTGCTCGATCTCGCCGGACTTGAGCAGCCCTGGCAATTCCTTGCCGTAGAGCTGGTCGTTCATGCTCATGTCGATGCCGGCCTTGATCGCCAGCTTGGCCGCTTCGCGACCGTCCTTGGCCACGCCGTGCTTGATCAGCTCGAAGATCGCGCCATGGTCACTCACGGTCAGGCCCTTGAAGCCCCATTCCTTGCGCAGCAGGTCATTCATCAGCCAGGTGTTGGCGGTGGCGGGCACGCCGTTGATCGAGTTCAACGCCACCATCACCCCGCCGGCGCCGGCCTTGATCGCTGCATGGTAGGGCGGCAGGTAGTCCTGATACATCTTGACCGGGCTCATGTCGACCACGTTGTAGTCGCGCCCGCCTTCCACCGCGCCGTACAGGGCGAAGTGCTTGACGCTGGCCATGAGGCTGTCGGCCTGGGCCGGGCTGGGGCCCTGGAAGGCCTTGACCATCACTTCGCTGATGCGCGACACCAGGTAGGTGTCTTCGCCGAAGCCTTCGGAGGTGCGGCCCCAGCGCGCGTCGCGGGAGATATCGACCATGGGGGCGAAAGTGATGTCGAGGCTGTCCGCCGCCGCTTCCTTGGCGGCAATGCGCCCGGAGCGAGCGATGGCGTCCATGTCCCAGCTCGATGCGAGGGCCAGGCTGATCGGGAAAATGGTGCGGTGGCCGTGGATCACGTCGTAGGCGAAGAACATCGGGATCTTCAAGCGGCTGCGCATGGCCGCGTCCTGCATCGGACGGTTTTCCGGGCGGGTGATGGAGTTGAACGTGCCGCCAATGCGCCCGGCGGCGATTTCCTTGCGGATCATCTCGCGGGGCATTTCCGGGCCGATGCTGATCAGGCGCAATTGGCCGATCTTTTCATCGAGGGTCATCTGCTTGAGCAGGTCGCTGACGAACGCGTCCTTGTCTTTAAGCGCAGCGGGCTTGGTCTCGGCAACGACGGAGTGACTGGCCAGAGTGGCAACAAGGCCCAGCAAACACAGCTTTTTCATGAATATCCTTTTTCGGCGTGCTACACAGCATCACGGGTATGCTGAGCGGCCAAAATGTGGGGAGCGTCTATTGTTGTTCGGGTGTTGTGTGGATAAATACCGCACACTTCTGGGCTCTTTATGAACTATCCATAAAGAAGGGCATCTTTTAGCTGATTGGCTCGATGTAATCCAGTGGTGGCGGATTATGCCCCAAGCGCGAGTTGTATAGGGTCAGTCGTCAAATTCCATAAGGTCGGTCAGGAGAAACACCATGCAAGCAGCACAGACTATTCGATGGGGCTGGAAAGCCGCGGCCCTGCTACTGATCAGCAGCGTGCTGAGCGGTTGCGGCATCAACAAGATCCCGACCCTGGACGAACAGGTCAAGGCGGCCTGGGCCCAGGTGCAGAACCAGTATCAACGGCGTGCCGACCTGATCCCCAACCTGGTGGAAGTGGTCAAGGGCTACGCAGCCCATGAGCAAGACACGCTCACTGCCGTGATCGAAGCGCGGGCCAAGGCGACCTCGATCCAGGTCGATGCCAGCACCCTCGATAACCCAGAAAAACTCAAGCAGTTCCAGCAGGCCCAGGAAGGCCTGAGCGGTGCCCTCAGCCGCCTGATGGTGGTGTCCGAGCGCTATCCGGACCTCAAGGCCAACCAGAACTTCCTGGCCCTGCAATCGCAGCTCGAAGGTACGGAAAACCGCATCAGCGTGGCCCGTCGTGACTTTATCGCCGCTGTGCAGGCCTTCAACACCGAGATCCGTACCTTCCCTGGCCGCCTGTGGCACAGCGTGATGTACAGCGACCTGCCGGTGCGCGCCAACTTCGAGGCCACCAGTGCCGATGCCGATAAAGCGCCGCAAGTGAAATTCTGATGACCTGGCGTGCAGGGTGGCTGGCGGCGCTGCTGCTGGCCGTGAGCCTGACTGCTCAGGCGGCTCCGGACTTTCCGGCGCTGACTGGGCGTGTGGTCGACAACGCGCAGATGATCGACCCGCCGGTGCGTGCGCAACTGAGCCAGCAATTGCAGGCGCTGGAGCAAACCAGCGGCGATCAGATCGTGGTGGTCACGGTGCCCGACCTGCAAGGCCTGCCCATTGAAGACTTCGGTTATCAACTGGGCCGGCACTGGGGCATTGGCCAAAAGGGCAAGGACAACGGCGCGCTGTTGATCGTGGCCCGGGACGAGCGCCAGTTGCGCATCGAAGTGGGCTATGGCCTGGAAGGCGTGCTCACGGATGCGCAGTCGTGGGTGATCATCAACCAGGTGATCGCGCCCAAGTTCAAGGCGGGCAATTTCACCCAGGGCATCAGCGACGGCGTGGCGGCCATGATCCAGGTGGTCGGCGGTGAGCCGTTGGCCGTGCCGGCCCATGTGGCAGACCCTAACTTCGCCAAGGACAACCCGGCGTTCTCCATCGGCCTGTTCATTCTGTTGCTGGTGGTGTTGTGGCTGTGTAACCGCATGGGCCTGCCGGTGGGCGCCATTTTGCTGGCCATTCTCAGCAGCAGTGGGCGTGGCGGCGGAGGCGGCGGGGGTGGTGGCTTCAGGGGCGGCGGTGGCGGTTTTGGCGGCGGCGGGGCTTCGGGTGGCTGGTAATGACAATAACTAAAGAGCATCTACAACCATGGCTTTACTGACAGAACACGAGCAGCGCCAGGTCGCCGAAGCGATCGCCAGGGTCGAGCAACAGACCGACGCCGAACTGGTGACCGTACTGGCCGCCCGCGCCGACGACTACGCCTACATACCGCTGTTGTGGGCCAGTGTGGTGGCGTTGGTGGTACCGGGGATCGTGCATTACCTGTCGGGCTGGTTGACCATGCACACCTTGCTGCTGGCGCAATGGGCGACGTTTATCGTGCTGTGCCTGGTGTTCCGCCTGCCGGCGATCACCACCCGCCTGATCCCGCGCTCGGTACGGCATTGGCGCGCGTCGAACCTGGCACGCCGGCAGTTCCTGGAGCAGAACCTGCACCACACCCTGGGCAGCACCGGGATGTTGATTTTTGTCAGCGAGGCCGAGCGTTATGTGGAGATCCTGGTGGATGACGGAATTTCCCAGCGGCTGGATGACAGCCGTTGGGATGCCATCGTCAGGACGTTTACCCAGCAGGTGAAGCAGGGGCAGACGTTGGCTGGGTTTATCGCGTGTATCGAGGCCTGTGGCGAACTGCTCAAGGTGCATGTGCCGCAGACCCACACCCGTAACGAGTTGCCCAACCGCCTGATCGTCCTCAAGTAACCTGTGGCCACCACCTTCTGTAGGAGCTGGCTTGCCAGCGATGCAGGCACCTCGGTGTATCAGTCACACTGAGTTGATGCTATCGCTGGCAAGCCAGCTCCTACAGATGGTGGGGCTGCATCATTTTGAATGGCGCTGACCGTTGGGCAAATAACTCCGTGCCCTGAGCCCTCATCCCCCCTAAAATGCCCGGCATTCCCTGCCCGAGGCGTTTTTGTTCATGTCTGTCACCGCTAAACCTGCCAGCCCCGCGCCGGATCACCATGCCCAGTTCATCGAGCTGCTGCGCGCAAGCCTTGAGCAGAACGCCTTTATCAAGCTGGTGCTGGCCAAGTACGTGGGCGATGAGGCAGATCTGCAGCGCTTGATCATCAAGCCCGTGGCGGTCAAGGAGCAGGCGTGCCTGTCCTTCGTCTATCGCTACAAGACCCGTGACATCACCAAGAACTTCTCCCTGGCAGAGGGCGTCGCGACCATTGCCGCGCTGTTGCCGGCCTCGTTCAAGAACGCCCATTTGTTGTCCCTGGACGACGAAGCGCAGTTGGAATACAGCAAGAAGAACAAAAGCTCGCTGTTCAAGAGCAAGCCCCAGCAGCTGCGTGAAGCACCGTCCGCCGAGCACAACCGCGAGAAGCACCGCTTCCTCGACCTGAACCGACCCTTTCTCGCCGACCTGGGTGTAACCAACGCCAAGCACGAGTTGATCCCGGCGATGTCGCGCAAGTGGAAGCAGATCAACAAGTTCATCGAGGTGTTCAGCCATGCGCTGACCTCATCCCCCTTGCAACTGGACCGGCCGGTGCAGGTCGCGGATTTTGGTTCGGGCAAGGGCTACCTCACGTTCGCTATCCACGACTACCTGCGCAACACCCTCAAGGCCGAGGGCCAGGTGACGGGCGTGGAGTTGCGTGAAGACATGGTGAGCCTGTGCAACACCGCTGCCGCCCGCCTGGAACACCCGGGGCTGGTGTTCAAGTGCGGTGACGTGCGCAGCGTGGCACCCAGCGAACTGGACGTGATGATCGCCCTGCATGCCTGCGACATCGCCACCGACTACGCGATCCACACCGGCATCCGCTCCGGGGCGTCGATCATCATGTGCTCGCCGTGCTGTCACAAACAGATCCGCTTGCAGATCCAGAGCCCGGCACTGCTCAAGCCGATGCTGCAATACGGCCTGCACCTGGGCCAGCAGGCAGAAATGCTCACCGACAGCTTGCGCGCGCTATTCCTGGAAGCCTGTGGCTATGAGACCAAGGTGTTCGAGTTCATCTCCCTGGACCACACCAACAAGAACAAGATGATTTTGGCGGTCAAGCGTGCCGAGCCTTCGGATAACGCGCAGTTGCTGGAGAAAATCCGCGAATTGAAGGCGTTCTACCAGATCAGCGAGCACTGCCTGGAAACCCTGCTGCGGGCCGATAATTACCTGCCCTGAAGACAATGTGGGAGCGGGCTTGCCCGCGAAAGCGGTGGATCAGCCAATACATACGGCGACTGACCCACCGCTTTCGCGAGCAAGCCCGCTCCCACATTTAGAGTGTATGCGGCTTGGGAACGGGCGCAGCCTGCACGGCTGTCTTGCGCCCCAGCATCACCGTCACGATCACCCCGCAGGCAAACAGCCAGGTAATCGGCTCAATGTGCTCGCCAAAAAACAGCGCGGAAAAGGCAATGGTGAAAAAGATCTGCAGCAGTTGGATCTGGCTGACCCGTGCGATCCCGCCCATGGCCAGCCCGGCATACCAGGCAAAGAATCCCAGGAACTGCGAGAACAACGAGACGTAGCCAAACGCCCACCAGGTGCGGGCCGAGATGGCGCCTTCATGTTGCAGCGCAAGATACGTCACCGGCCCGATCAACAGCGGTGTCGACAGCACCAGCGCCCAGCAGATCACCTGCCAGCCGCCCATTTCCTTGGCCAGGCGGCCACCCTCGGCATAACCCAAACCGCCCACGGCAATCGCCCCGAGCATCAGAAGGTCGCCGGCCTGGATGCTGCCGGCCCCCGTGATCAACGCATAACCGAGCACCAGCGCACTGCCCAGCGCCGCGCAGGCCCAGAAGGCTTTTGACGGTCGCTCATGGGACAACCACGCCGCATACAACGCGACGCACAGCGGCTGCAGGCCGTTGACCAGGGCGCCGTGGGAGGCGGGCAGGGTTTGCATGGCCCAGGCCGACAACACCGGGAAGCCGAGGATCACCCCGGCAATCACCAGTGTCAGGCCGCGAACCTGGCGCCAGGTCGGCCAGGCTTCGCGGCGCCACAGCAACAGCAAGGCCGCTGGTACCGCCGCGAACAGGGCGCGCCCCAGGCCATTGAGCAAGGGATGGATTTCCTGCACCACGATGCGAGTGAAGGGCAGGGTCAGGCTGAAGATGATGACGCCGAGCAGGCCGAGGGCCATGCCGGTGTTTTCGCGCGAGTTCATGGGCACAACCGGATCGAATGGGCTGGAAGAGGCTGCCCATCTAGCCACAAAGCCCGCAGGGCGCGGGCTTACAGCTGGGTGCAGATTGAACCGTACAGTTCCTGTAGGCGCCGGCTTGCCGGCGATGGCGTCCTTAAAAACAACGCTGGCTCAAGGGCCTCATCGCCGGCAAGCCGGCTCCTACAGGGTCAGAAGAACCGGGTCACGCTGATCTTGGCGTTGCGTCCGACGCTGGTGGCGCTGTCGCCACTCAAGGCTGGCATGTAGCTGCGGTTGAACAGGTTATCGACGGTGAAGTTGACTTCGGTGCCCTTGAGGTACGCCTGTTGCGGCGTCCATTTGGCGAACAGGCCCTGGGTGTCGTAGCTGGCGTTGGCGTATTGGTCGTAAAACCGGTCGCCGAAGCTACTGTTCAGGCCACTTGAGTATTTGTCACTGGGCAGGCGATCGGTCTTGCGCACGAACTGTCCTTGCCAGCCCACTTGTGCGTCCCACGCGGGAATCTTGGTACCCAGCACGGCGACCCACTTGGCCGGTGGAATGTCACGGGCCCAGACGTGAATGTCGCTGGCCCACGGGTTGGTGTAAGGGTTTTCGCGTTTGCCGGTGGCCCACGAGTAGCTCAGGGAGCCGAACAGATAGGTCGAGTCGTAGTAGCCCTCGAGCTCGAAGCCCTTGATGGTCATGCTGCCGATGTTGCGGTAGTTGGTTTTCGACGCCATGTCGGTGCAGACGTCGGCGATGGAGCCTTTTACGTAGTTCTGTTCCCGGCAGCCGAGGCCGGTGGCCTTGAAGATCTCGTCCTCGATTTTGTTGTGGAACAGCGTCGTGCGCAGTTGCAGGCTGTCGCCGCCGGCAATCACGTTGGCGAAGCTGGTGATGTTGCCCACGGTGATGGCGGTGATGCGCTCCGGGTCGAGGTTGCGGCTGGTGGAGGTGCGGCTGCCCAGGCCCTGGACTTCGTATTGTTCGTCGATGACCGGCGCGCGCCAGGTGCGGCTCCAGTTGGCGAACAGCACCACGTCCGGGGTGACTTTCCAGAACGCCGCCAGGCGTGGCGACCAGCCGGCATAAGTGCGGTCGCTATAGTCGTGGCCGAAGGCCGGGTCGGGGTTGCTGTAGTACGGCGCATCGTTGGCTTTGCCACGGTTGACCACATGGTCATAACGCAGCGACGGGGTGATGGTCACGTCGCCCAGGGTCACGGCGTCCTGGATATAAAACGCATGGGTATCGACCTTGCCGTGGGGCATGAAGGCTGGCTGGAAGTGCCCGTAGTTGTACTTGGGCGTGTTGTAGGTGGCGCCGGGCATCCAGCTTTCGGTGTCGCGAATGTGCTTGCGGATCTGCACCCCGGTGGTCAAGGCATGGTCCAGCGGGCCGCTGTTGAAGCGGCTGATGTTGCGCAGCTCAAGGATCTTGTCGGTGTAGGCGGTATCCATCTTGCGCCCGCCAGAGGACAGGCCGATGACGGCCGTGGCGTCGCGCTCGTCGGTCTGGTCGGTGTTGGACTCCGAGTAGCTGAGTTTCATGTCGATCAGCGGGTTGTCCAGGGGCTGGTATTCGTACTTGCCCGACCAGGTGGTATCGACGGTTTGGCGGTTGGCCAGGAAGCGCCTTACGGCAGCGTCGTAGCCATAGCGGTCGATCTCGGCCTTGCGCGGTGGCGATGGATAGCTTCTGGCCGAAAAAGGTGTCCAGCGTTCGCTGTTGGCCCGGGAGTAGGAGAAACCGAGGCTGTGCTCATCGGTGAGGTACATGTTCAGTTTGAACAGTTGGCCGTTCACATCCTGGGCACTGTTGGGCAGGCGCTGGGGGTTGATCGGGTATTCCTTGCTGTCGTAGTCACGGGCTGCGGCCAGCTTCATATCGCCGCCGTCGCGCTTGGTCAGGTAGGCCAGGGCATCGATGCGGCCATCTTCGGTGCGGCCATACACGGCGCCGCTGTAGACCTGTTCATGGTCGTTGCTGGCATACCCGTACTTGAGCATCGCACCGCTGTTGCGCCCGTCCTTGAGCAGGTCTGGCGCATCCTTGGCGATCATGTTGACCGTACCGCCAAACCCGCCGTTACCGGTGAAGGCCGAGTGCGGGCCTTTTTCCACCTCGACGCTCTTGATCATCTCGGGCTCGATAAACACGGTGCCCTGCTGATAGCGCTCGAAACCGCTTTTGGTCGCGCCATCGACGGTCATTGGCACATCTTCGGCTTCGCCCATCCCGCGAATGTTGATGATCTGGCCGCCCGGTTTCATCGAGCCGCCCATGGTCACTCCCGGCAGCGTCTGCACCAGGCTGGCGATGTTGTTGGGCTGCAGGCGGTCGATGTCGGCCTGGGACAGGGTGGAGCGGCCGACGGTGCTGGCGTCGACTTCGTTGCCGGTACCGATCACGCTCAAGGCGTCCAGCTGCACGCTGGCGCTGTTGGTGGTGCGGCTTTCCTCGGGGCGCACGACATAGGTGCTGCCTATTTTGATCAGGGTGAACTCGCCGGTCTTGAGCAGGGTACGGATCGCCGCTTCGGGGGTGAACTCGCCGTTGATCGCGGGCGCCTGGATATTCTTCAACAGGTTTTCATCGAACAGCAGCTGGATTTTTGCCTGCTGCGCGACCTGGCTCAGGGACGTGGCCAGGGGTTGGGCAGGCAGTTGCAGTTTGAACGCGTCGGCCTGGGCCGTGAGGCTGACGGCCAGGCAGGCGGCGATGAGTGTCGGTCGAAGAAACAGGTGCTGGGCAAGGCAAGGCGCGCGAAACATGAAATCCCCCAAGGCGGCTCAATAGCCAAAAAAGGCATGCGTATCAAACGCAGACCGGAGGAAGACGCGGCAGGGAAAAAAATCCTCACATGCGAATGCAAAATATTCTCAAGTAATGCTACTTGCGCGCTTCGATACGCAGGTTGCCGTCATCCAGGGGCACGGTTTTCACGGGTAGCAGGGCAGGCAGGGCATTGAGCAGTGCGTCCGGGTCATTCACATCAAGGTTGCCGGAAATTTTCAATTGCGCCACCGGGCCATCAGCCAACACCACGGCCTTGGACCGGTACAGGCTCAGCTCATCCAACAGGCTGGCCAGTTCGCGGTTGCGAAAGGACAAGTGCCCGCTGCGCCAGTCGGCAACTTCGCCAGCGGCCAGGGTCTGTTGCTGAACGGAGCCCTTGGCGTAGCTGTAGGTCGCCCGCTGTTGGGCACCGAGCATGACGGCGCTGGCTTTAGGGTCGGGGGCGAAGGCGACCCGCCCGTGGGCCACACTGACCACCAGTTGCTGCTGGCTGCGACGCACATCAAACGCGGTACCCACCACCCGCACATCGGCTTCGCCAGCGCGCACGAACAGTGGTCGCTCCTTGTCGGGGGCTACCTCCACGTATAACTGGCCCTGGTCCAGATGGATCACGCGGCGATGGGCATCGAAGTCCACCTGCAACTGCGTGCTGGCGTTGACGTACAAGGTGCTGCCGTCCGGCAGGTCCAGGGTGCGCATGCCTTTGTCCTGCGCCGCGACCTCGGTGTGATAGAGCCCGCGCGGGGCGCCCAGGTTACTGGCGAGCAAGGCGCAGACCAGTGCGGCTGCCACCGCCAGCGCCGGGCGCCAGGGAGCCGCTTTGCGTGTAGGCAAGGGCACGGGTTTGTTCAGTTGTTGCAACTCACCCAGGTCGGCCCACAACTGTTCGAATTCGGCGTAGGCGCGTGCATGGGCCGGCACGGCGTGCCAGGTGGCGAAGGCCTTGCGGTCCAGCGTGCCGACTTCGTCGCGATTGCGCGCAAACCAACTGGCAGCCTGGGCATCGATGGTGTCGTGCTCATCCATTTCGTGGCCGTCGCGGTTGCTCAAGCGGGTCATTCTGGCTGCTCCTTGCCCGGGTCTTTTTGAAGTCGCTGCTTGCAGTGCAGCAGGGCAAAGGCGATGTGCTTTTCCACCATGCTGATCGAAATGCCCATGCGCTCGGCAATCTGCGCCTGGCTCAGGCCTTCGAAGCGGTGCAGCATAAGGGCTTCTCGCCTGCGGGGCGAGAGTTCGGCGAGGACTTCTTTCAACTGTGCCAGGCGTTGGAGGCGTTGAGCGGCGGCCATGGGATCGTTTTGCTCGTCGGTGACAGGCTCGGCATCCCATTCGGCCTGTTCATGATGGACGCTGTGCCGCACCTTCTGTTTGCGCCAATGATCACGCAGCAGATTGCGTGCCATCTGAAACAGAAAGGCCCGTGGCTGCTCGACCTTGCCCCGGTCGCGGTAGTCCAGCCATTGGGTAAAGACATCCTGGGTCATGTCCGCCGCGTCGCTGGCGTTGTCCGTGCGTTTGCGCAGGTAATGCAGGATATCTGCATAGAACCCGCGACAGGCATCGGCCGACAACGGGTCGGGCTTGAAACGAGGCATGGATATCCTTCTTGACGCAGCACGCTGCAGAAAAGTCGCGAATGATATCGAGAATTATTGCTATTTGTCTCCATGAAAATGCGTATATCACATGCAGGAGCCGGCTTGCCGGCGATGGGGCCCTTGAGTCATACGTGGTTTTCAAGGACGCCATCGCCGGCAAGCCGGCTCCTACAGGGGGAGGGTTAACCCAGGGTTTTCAGAAGCTCCTGCAGACGGGTGCAGCCTTCTGCATCCAGCGGGAACACCGGCAAGCGTGGATTACCTACTTCCAGCCCGGACATGCGCAGGCCAGCCTTGATCGTTGCTGGCAAGCCACCCTTGAGGATGAAGTCCAGCAACGGCAACTGGCGATAAAACACGTCGCGTGCCCGATTCAGGTCATTGGCCAAGATCGCCTGGTACAGGTCCAGATTGAGTTGCGGGATCAAGTTCGGTGCGGCGGTGCACCAGCCCCTGGCACCCGCAGCAAAGGCTTCCAGGGCCAGCGGGTTGCAGCCGTTGTAGAACGGTAGCTGGCCTTCACTCAGACGATACAACTGGTGCATGCGCTGGATATCGCCAGTGCTTTCCTTGACCATCGTGACGTTGTCGACGCTGTCGACAATGCGCATGATCAACTCCACCGACATATCCGTGCCGCTGGTGGCCGGGTTGTTGTAGAGCATGATCGGCACACCGATGCTGTCGCCGATGGTGGCGTAGTGCTTGAGGATCTGGGCGTCACTGAGTTTCCAGTACGACGCCGGCAGCACCATGACCACATCGGCGCCGTGGGCTTCGGCGAAGCGCGCACGGCGTACGGCATTGGCGGTGGTCAGGTCGGAGACGCTGACGATGGTCGGCACGCGCTTGGCGACTTTTTGAATGCTGTAGGCGCTGACTTCCTCCCATTGCGCATCGCTCAAGTAAGCGCCTTCACCGGTGCTGCCCAATGGCGCAATGGCGTGCACGCCGCTGTCGATCAAGCGGTCGATCGAGTGGCCCAGGGCGTCGAGGTCGACAATACTGCCGTCGGCGCTGAACGGGGTGATGGTGTAGCCGATGATGCCGTGAATAGTAGGGCTGGACATGGAATGTCTCCGGTCGAAAAAGGCTTCAGTTCAGGCAATCGGCGTGTTGGCGCAGGTTCTGCCGAGCGTAGTAGTTGAACGCGGCGCCGTGGCGCTTGGGCTTGGAGATCCAGTCATGGGCCTCGCGTCCCAACTGCGGCAGGATCGGCTTGACGGTTCCGGCGGCCATGGCCAGTAGTTGCAGTTTGGCCGCCCGTTCGATCAATAGTGCGATCACGCAGGCTTCTTCGATGGTGCTTCCGGTAGACAGCTGGCCGTGGTGGGACAGCAGGATGGCGCGCTTGTCGCCCAGGGCGCAGGTGATGATTTCGCCCTCTTCGTTACCCACCGGCACACCCGGCCAGGCTTCGAGGAATGCGCAGTCTTCATACAACGGGCACAGGTCCATGTGCGACACCTCCAGCGGCACTTCCAGCATCGACAGCGCGGCGATGTGGGTCGGGTGGGTGTGGATGATGCAGTTCACATCCGGCCGGCCACGGTACACCCAGCTGTGAAAACGGTTGGCCGGGTTGGGCATGCCGTGGCCTTCCAACACTTCCAGGTCTTCGTTGACCAGCAGCAGGTTGCTGGCGGTGATTTCATCGAAACCCAGGCCCAGTTGCTGGGTGTAGTAGGTGCCAGGCGTCGGGCCACGGGCAGTGATCTGCCCGGCCAGGCCGGAGTCGTGGCCGTTCTCGAACAGAATGCGGCAGGTCAGGGCCAGCTTTTGCCGGTCGGTCCACGTATTATCCGCCAGGGTACTTTGCATCTGGGTCAGCGCTTGCTTGACCAGTTGTTCTTTGGAGAGTGCTAATGTCTTGGCCATATCGGTGTCCTTTGGGTGGTTCAATGGACGTCGATTTGCTGGTTCCCGCTGCTCGCAAGGTCGTTGGGTTCTGCAAATGACACGAAAGATGCTATATGACACTTTGTGTCATTGACAAGCTATAATCATCGAAACTTGTTTGGATTGATCGCTTCGCATGTCTATCCGTTTGAAATTATTGAGAAAAAAACTCGGTGTCACCTTGGAGGCCTTGGCCGAAAAATCCGGGATGACCAAGAGTTACCTGTCGAAAATCGAGCGTGGCCTGAACACGCCGTCGATTGCCGCCGCGCTGAAACTGGCCAAGGCGTTGAACGTCAAGGTCGAAGAGCTGTTCAGCGAAGACAACGTCAGCCTCGACAGCTACAGCCTGGTGCGCAGCCATGAGCGGCCTGACACCTCGCCAGGTTATGCGGTGCTTGCCCACCAGGTCAGCGAACGCAGCCTGCTGCCGTTCATCATCTACCCGCCGGCCGAATTCAGTGACAAGACCTTCAAGGAACACGTGGGGGAGGAATTTCTGTTTGTGCACGAAGGCCGGGTGGAAGTGGACTTCATGAACGAGCGGGTGCTGCTCGAGCGCGGCGACGCATTGCACTTCAATGCGCAAAAGCCCCACCGGATCCGCTCGGTGGGCGAAGTGCAGGCACAGTTGCTGGTGGTGGTACACAGCGCCGAAGAATAGGCCTGGAATGCGGTCAATGTAGGAGCTGGCTTGTGTGGGAGCGGGCTTGCTCGCGAAAGCGGAGTGTCATTCAACACATCCAGCGTCTGACCCATCGCTATCGCGAGCAAGCCCGCTCCCACATAGGGTCTCCAGTTAGGCTGGGATCAGTGCTCGACCGGCACCGACAGCGCCGGATTGCCCAGCGCATGACTGCGCGCCGCAAAGAACCGCAACTGCACCTCCATGTCTTCAAACAGGCCCGCGTAGCGGCGCTTCTGCTGCTGGATAAACCCTTCGCTGCGGCCAAATACCGAGATCGCCAGGGTCTTGATCCTCGAGCGGCGAATAGCTTCTACCAAGTGCCCATCCTGTTTGCCCAGGTGATGGCCGAAAATGCACAGCGCGCCTTCCTGTCCCAGCAACTGCCCATAGCAGAACGACAGGTAATCCGAACCGCGAATGCTCTTGAGCTTCTCGCTGCTGGCGCCTTCGTTGATAAACAGCGGCACGTCGTCGAGGGTCTTGAGGGTGTTGTTGATGGCAAAGCTGCTGAGCAAGGTGCTGTCGGTGGACGGCAATTTGCGCGCCGAACCATCCAGGTTGCGCACCAGATGCAGGCCACCATGCAGGTAAAGAATACGCGTCGCGGTGGTTGCGCTATCGCACAGGTCAAAGCGTGAGTCGGCGCCGCGAAACAGGTCGTCGATGCCCGGTGTATGCAGGATCGACCAGTAGTTGAGCAGGTCGTAATTGCTGGTGAACACCGTCTTGTAACTCGCCAGTTCCTGATGGATCGTGGCCAGGGTCGATGGCTGCACCAAGCGCCATGGGATATGGACGGCGTGGATGGTGTTGATCAGCGCTTCCTTGATCGCGTAGTAGCGATTACGTGGCGCGGCGGAACTGACGGCCAGGGCCTTGTTGACGCGGCTGGTGGTTTTCAGGGCACCCAGCACCTGCTCGAAGCTGCGGGTCTGCATCGCGTCAAACACACTCAGTTCGGAAGCGCTCAAGGGCTTTTCTTCCACCGTGCGTGCGTTTTCAAACAGTGAATCGTAGGCAAAGTCTTCCCACACCGCGCGACTGGCACCGTTGCCGATCAGGATGGCGGCAAAGGTGGTGCTGCTGCGCAGTGCGTTCCAGTCTTCAAGGGCGGCGTCGATATCCTGGAAATCCTTCATTGCGGCGGGTCTACTCAAAAACGGCTGGGCGATGACTTTATCACGGGCGGGCGTTGATCCTGGTCAAGATGCCGCAGGCCTGTGCGGTCGATGCTGTAGGCATCAACGTATCCCCGAGGGTTCACCATGAGCAGCACGTTCTTCATTCCCGCCGTCAATATCATGGGCATCGATTGCCTCGACGAAGCCATGAGCGCGATCCGTAACTACGGCTTTGGCAAGGCATTGATCGTCACCGACGCTGGCCTGGCCAAGGCGGGCGTGGCCAGCATGATTGCCGAGAAGCTGGCGATGCAGGACATCGACTCGGTGCTCTACGACGGCGCCAAGCCCAACCCCAACGTGGAGAACGTCGAAAATGGCCTGGCGTTGCTGCAGGCCAGTGGTTGTGATTTTGTGGTGTCGCTGGGCGGTGGCTCGCCCCATGACTGCGCCAAGGGCATCGCGCTGTGTGCCACCAATGGCGGGCATATCGGCGACTACGAAGGTGTCGACCAATCGAGCAAGCCACAGTTGCCCCTGGTAGCGATCAACACCACCGCCGGTACTGCCAGCGAAATGACCCGTTTTTGCATCATCACCGACGAAACCCGCCATGTGAAAATGGCGATCGTCGACCGTAACGTCACGCCACTGCTGTCGGTCAACGACCCGGCGCTGATGGTCGCCATGCCCAAGGGCCTGACCGCCGCCACTGGTATGGACGCGCTGACCCACGCCATCGAAGCCTATGTGTCCACTGCCGCCAACCCGATCACCGATGCGTGCGCGATCAAGGCTATTGAATTGATCAGCGCCAACCTGCGCCTGGCCGTGCGCGATGGCAGCGACATGGCCGCCCGGGAAAACATGGCCTACGCGCAATTTCTCGCCGGCATGGCCTTCAACAACGCTTCCCTGGGGTTTGTCCACGCCATGGCCCACCAGTTGGGTGGCCTCTACGACTTGCCCCACGGCGTGTGCAACGCAGTGTTGCTGCCCCACGTCCAGAGCTTTAACGCCAGTGTCAGCGCGGCGCGCCTGAACGACGTCGGCCGCGCCCTGGGGGTGACCGACAAGCATGCCAGCCCCGAAGAGGGCGCCCAGGCGGCCATCGCGGCGATCCGCTGCCTGTCCCAGGATGTCGACATCCCGGCCGGCCTGCGCGAGCTGGGCGCCAAGCTGCAAGACATCCCGCTGCTGGCCGCCAACGCCCTCAAGGATGCGTGCGGCCTGACCAACCCACGGCGGGCGGATCAGCGCCAGATCGAGGAAATTTTCCGCAGCGCGTTTTAGGTTGGGCAGTAGCAAGCTTCAAGCGACAAGCTGTTAATCTGGGCACCTCGTACTGCTCTTAAAACTTGAAGCTTGCCACTGAGGCCCACCCCTATGAGAGTTCTACTATTCGGCGCCACCGGCATGGTCGGCCAGGGCGTGTTGCGTGAATGTCTGCTGGCCGCTGATGTGCAGGAAGTGGTGGCGGTGGGGCGCACGGCGTTGACCCAGGAGCACGGCAAGCTGCATCAGGTGCTGCATGCCGATATGTTCGACTTCCAACCCCTGGAGCATTTGCTGCAAGGTTTTGATGCCTGTCTGTTTTGCCTGGGGGTGTCGTCGGTGGGCATGGATGAAGCCACCTACACCCGCCAGACCTATGACCTGACACTGGTCGCCGCCAGCACCCTGGCGCGGCTCAATCCGCAGATGACGTTTGTGTACGTGTCCGGCGCCGGTACCGACAGTTCCGAACAGGGCAAGGTGATGTGGGCGCGGGTCAAGGGCAAGACCGAGAATGCCTTGCTGCGCCTGCCGTTCAAGGCGGTTTACCTGTTCCGACCGGGGATTATCCAGCCGTTGCATGGCGTGCGCTCGAAAACCGCGCTTTACCAGACGATCTACAACTTGATCGGGCCGCTGCTGTCGCTGGTGCGTCGCGTGCGCCCGGCCTGGGTGGTCAGTACCGAGGCTGTGGGCCGGGCAATGCTGGCCGTGGCCCGCCATGGTGCGCCGCAAGCGGTGATCGAGCCTGCCGACATCCACCGTCTGGCCGCTGAGCGTGTGTGATGTTGTCCAAAAGCCTGATTCGTCGCCTGGATCTGATTACCTTGCAGTTGTTCGTCGCTGTGTACGAGGAAGGCACGCTGACCCGCGCCGCAGCGCGTGAATCCATCGCGGTATCGGCCGCCAGCAAGCGCCTGGTGGATCTGGAGAAAATGCTCGGCTTGACCCTGTTTGTACGCCAGGCCAAGGGCATGAGTCTCACTGCCGCCGGTGAAACACTGTTGCACCATGGCCGGCAAATGCTGTTCAACGTGCAGAAAATGGGCCTGGAGCTGGGTGAGCATAGCGATGGCGTGCGTGGGTATGTGCGCATGCTGGCCAACCTGTCGGCGATCATTCAGTTCCTGCCTGAAGACTTGCGTGACTTTACCGCACGGTATCCGCAACTCAAGACCGATCTGGAAGAACGCCCCAGCAGTGGCGTGGTCCAGGGCGTGCTCGACGGTGTGGCGGACCTGGGGATTTGCTCTTGTGATACCGATACCAAGGGCCTGTTCAGTGTGACTTATCGACGGGACAACCTGATGGTGTTGATGCCAATGGACCACCCGTTGGCCGATCGCAAAGGGCTGTCGTTTACCGAGACCTTGGGCTGCGATTATGTCGGGCTGCATTCGGCCAGTTCGATCAATATGCGTACCCATGCGGCTGCACGGGAGGCAGGCAAGATGCTGCACCTGCGCATCCATGTGCCGGGTTTTGATGCAATGTGCCGCATGGTCCAGGCCAATATGGGGATCGGTATCCTGCCGCAGAAAGCCTATGAGTTGTTCGGCCGGACATTGGGCTTGCGGGCGGTGCCGCTGACCGATGAATGGGCGGCTCGACGGCTGATTCTGGTGGTACGCGATGAGGCATCGTTGTCACCGGTCAGTCGTTTACTGTTTGAATACTTGCAAGCCTCTGAATCTGATATCTGACAGATTTTCTTGTAGGAATATTCGATAAGTGTTCGTGTTTCGCGAACGCTCGTTGCCAACTGAAGGTTGGATTTACCCCGTCGGCCTCCTCTAGCCTTGGTTCACATTCCAAGAACAAGAGGTAGACCCTATGACGGCTCCCCTGAATGGCATCAAGGTGATCGAGATTGGTACGCTGATTGCTGCACCGTTCGCTGCGCGACTGCTGGCTGAGTTTGGTGCCGAGGTGATCAAGATCGAAGCCATGGGCCAGGGCGACCCACTTCGTAAATGGCGAAAGCTGCACCGGGGTACTTCACTGTGGTGGTACCTGCAATCGCGCAACAAAAAATCCCTGGCCCTGAATCTCAAGTCTGCTGATGGCGTTGCCCTGGTCAAGCAGTTGCTGGGCGATGCCGATGTACTGATCGAAAACCTGCGCCCCGGCGGCCTGGAAAAACTCGGCCTGGGCTGGGACGTGCTGCATGCCCTGAACCCCAAGCTGACCCTGGTACGCATTTCCGGTTACGGCCAGACCGGACCTTATCGCGACCGTCCGGGGTTCGGGGCCATCGGCGAGGCCATGGGAGGGATCCGCTACACCACCGGTAACCCTGATTCGGCGCCGGCCCGGGTGGGTGTCAGCCTTGGAGATTCACTGGCATCGCTGCATGCGGTGATCGGCGCCTTGATATCGCTGCTGCGGGTCAAGACCGGGCAGGGCGATGGGCAGGTGGTGGACGTCTCCCTGGCCGAAAGTGTGTTCAACCTGATGGAAAGCCTGGTGCCGGAATACGACATGCTCGGCCATGTCCGTGAACGCAGCGGCGGCGCCTTGCCCGGTATTGCGCCGTCCAATACTTACCTGACTGCCGACGGCGCCTATGTGGTGATCGCTGGCAACAGTGACCCCATCTACAAACGGTTGATGACTGCCATTGGCCGCGTCGATCTGGCCGACGCCGAAGAGTTCGCCCACAACGACGGGCGTGCGGCAAAAAGCAGCCTGCTGGACGCGGCCATCACCCACTGGACCAGCAGCCTGCCCATCGAACAGGTGCTCGATACCTTGCAGGCAGCCGAGGTGCCCGCCGGTCGTATCTATTCGGTGGCCGATATCGTTGCCGACCCGCACTACCAGGCCCGGGGCATGCTGCTCAATGCCCAACTGCCTGGCGGGGTGACAGTGAAGATGCCGGGCATTGTGCCCAAGCTCTCGCAAACCCCCGGGACGGTGAACTGGCAAGGTCCCAGCCTGGGCCAGCACACCGACGAAATCCTCGGCGGCATGGGCCTTGTAGAGCGTGATATTCAGCGCCTGAAAGACTCTGGAGTCGTGCAATGATCGTTGATTACTCCGACCCGCTGATTGTGCAGGAAGTCTCGCCCCGGGACGGCTTGCAGATCGAGCCGACCTGGGTCGAGACCGCCGATAAAATTCGCCTGATCGACCAATTGTCCCTGGCCGGTTTTTCGCGCATCGAGGCCGGCTCCTTTGTCTCGCCCAAGGCGATTCCCGCGCTACGGGATGGTGAACAGGTGTTCCAGGGGATTCGCCGTCGCACCGGGGTGATCTATGTGGCACTGATCCCCAACCTCAGGGGCGCCCAGCGGGCGGTTGCATCTGGCGCGGATGAGCTGAACCTGGTGCTGTCCGCCAGCCAGACCCATAACCTGGCCAACATGCGGATGCGCTGCGAAGCCTCGCTGGCGGCCTTCGGCGAGGTGGTGAGTTTTGCCAGCGGGTACCCGGTACGCCTCAATGGCAGCATTGCCACCGCCTTCGGTTGCCCGTTCGAGGGCAAGATCGACGAGGAGCGTGTGCTGCGCCTGGTGGACGCCTATCTGGAACTGGGCGTGCAGGGCATCACCCTGGCCGACACCACCGGCATGGCCAACCCGCGTCAGGTCTGGCGCCTGGTCACTCGGGTGTTGCGGGGTGTACCTGTCAGTGCCCTGACATTGCATTTTCACAACACCCGTGGCTTGGGGTTGTGCAATGTCCTGGCGGCCTACGAGGCCGGCGCCCGGCGTTTTGACGCAGCCCTGGGGGGGCTCGGCGGCTGCCCGTTTGCGCCCGGGGCGTCGGGGAATATCTGCACCGAAGACCTGGTCAACCTGTGTGAAGAAGTGGGCATCCCCACCGGGATCGACTTGCCACATCTGCTACAGATGTCCACGCAATTGCCGGCCCTGCTCGGTCATGAACTGCCTGGCCAAGTGGTCAAGGCCGGCCGCAACCGTGACGTGCATCCACCCCCGGCGTTTATCGCCACGCTGTAGGCCTCAACCAGACAACAAAAACAATCTGGACGCCTGTGGGCAGTCCGCCTGGAGAAAGCAATGAACCCAAATACCCTGGAGGCCGGCGTGCGCCCGGCCGCTGAGCGCGATGAAATAAAAGCCCTGGTCAATAAGGTCGCCTGGCGCCTGATGCCATTGATCATGGTGTGTTACCTGTTCGCGTTTTTTGACCGTATCAACATCAGCTTCGCCAAGTTCCAGTTACAGGCCGATCTGGGTTTGAGCAACACCGCCTATGGCTTGGGCGCGGGGTTGTTTGTGATTGGCTATGTGATCTTCGAGGTGCCAAGCAACATGATGTTGTACCGGGTCGGTGCCCGGCGCTGGATAGCCCGGATCATGGTGTCCTGGGGCCTTGCCACGGCGGCGATGGTGTTTGTGACCGCCGAGTGGCAGTTCTACATCTTGCGCTTTCTGATCGGCGCCATGGAGGCAGGTTTTGCGCCGGGTGTGCTGTATTACCTGACCTTGTGGTTCCCCCAGGATTTCCGCGGGCGGATTACCTCATTGCTGTTCCTTGCCTCGGCATTTGCCGGTTTGGTGGGGGCGCCGTTTTCCGGCCTGGTGTTGGAGCACATGGACGGCGTGCTGCAAATGCGCGGCTGGCACTGGTTGTTCCTGCTCGGTGGTTTGCCGTGCGTGGTGCTGGCGTGGATGGTTTTGACCCAGTTCAAGGATCGCATCGAAGACGCGCCCTGGCTGAGTGCTCAAGAGAAAGCCCTGCTGTCGAGTCGCATTGCGGTGCATGAAGTACACAAGAAAGGCTCGTTGCTCCAGGCCCTGAAAATTCCCGGGTTCCTCACGTTGGGGTTGATCTACTTCCTGATCCAGGTGGCCTCCTATGGCCTGAATTTCTGGGCGCCGCAATTGATCCGCAGCACCGGCATCCAGAGCTCGGTCACCATTGGCTTTCTGACGGCGGTTCCATACGTCTGTGGGGCGATCAGCATGGTGGTGATCGGACGCTGGTCAGACGCCACGGGTGAGCGGCGCAAGTTTGTCAGCGGCCTGGTGGTGTTGGGGGCGGTGGGCTTCTTCTGCGCCGGGATCTTTGATGACCACACGACATTCCTGATCATCGCCCTGGGCCTGTTGGGCGCCGGTATTATTGCCTCGATCCCGACCTTCTGGACCTTGCCTCCCAAGCTGCTGGCCGGTGCCGGTGCGGGCGCTGCGGGCGGGATTGCCTTGATCAATACCCTGGGGCAACTGGGCGGTATCGTCAGCCCGCTAATGGTCGGGCGTATCCAGGACATCAGCGGCAGCACCACCCCGGCGCTGTATGTGATTGGCGTGTGCGCGTTGGTTGCGGCGGCGTTGTTGCTCTGGGGCTTGCCACAGGTGCTGCGCACGTCGGATAAACGCTGAGGGATTATCCCGCGGTTGCCAACGCCTTGGCGGGTGCGGCACTGAACTGAATCAACGCGACCCCGCCGATCAACATCAGCACCCCGAGCAACCGGGGTGCTGTCAGTTGCCGCTCCACCAGGCCAAACAGGCCAAAGTGATCGAGTACCACAGACGCGAGAATCTGCCCGGCCATGGCCAGGGCGATAAACCCCGAGGCGCCAAGCTTTGGCAGTAAAACCAGGGCCAGGGAGATAAAGCACACGCCGAATGCGCCACCGGTCCACATCCACAGCGGCGCCTTGCCGATAAAACCAAGGCTGGGCAGTGGCAAGCGCAGGGCCAGGATGACGGGCAACAACACCAGAATGCTTACCAGCAGTGAGGCCAGCGTCGCCCACAACGGATGCCCGAGGCCGCGCCCGAGGTTGGCATTGATTGCACTTTGAAACGGCACCACCGCCCCGGCAATCACCGCCAGCAGCAACAAGCCCAGCCAATGCAACGTGGTCATGATCCATCTCCTGAAGGTTTTACTGGACTCTACGGTATTCGTCCTGCAGATTAAAATTCCAAGTTCTTATGCTGAACATGCATGCCATGAATGATCTGCGCCGCATTGACCTTAACCTGCTGGTGATCCTTGACGCGTTGCTCAGCGAGCAGCACGTCACCCGCGCTGCCGAGCGCCTGCACCTGAGCCAGCCGGCGGTGAGCCATGCGCTGGCACGGTTGCGGGATTTGCTTGGCGACCCGTTGCTGGTGCGCCAGGGCGGCGGGCTGGTCGCCACTGCGCGGGCATTGGAGCTGGCGGCGCCGCTGGCCGATGCGCTGGCCCAGTTGCAGTCGTTGTTGGCGCCGAACCGCTTCGACCCCGCGTCGGCCAGGCGCACCTTTCGCCTGGCCATGTCTGATTACGGCGCGGCGCTGCTGTTGCCAGGGCTGGTGCGGGCGTTGCGCGAGCAGGCGCCGGGGATCGATCTGGCCATCACCCACGCCAGTCGCGAGGGCATGCAGGAAGGGGTGCTCAGTGGCGAGATCGACCTGGCGGCGGGAGTGTTTCCAGACCTGCCGGCCGAATTGCGCAGCACCTCGTTGTTCGAGGAGCACTACGCCTGCCTGGTGGACCGCGACAGCCTGCCCGCAGGCGGTGTACTCGATTTGCCCACCTACCTGGCACGCCCCCATGTGCTATTGGAAATGCGCGGCAGCGGTACCCCGGAAATCGAGCGGGCCCTGACTGCGATCCGTGAGCGGCGCCATGTGGCAATCAGCCTGCCACACTGGGGTATCGCCCCGCAGTTGATCCAGGGCACCGACCTGATTCTTACCGTTTCGTCGCAAGGGCTGCTGAACATCGACCCCCAGCACCTGCTGGTGGTGCCGCCGCCGTTTCATATCCCGTCCTTCGGTTTTGTACTGGCCTGGCATAAACGCCGTGGTGGGGATGGCGCCTTGCAGTGGTTGATTGCCCAAGTGCAGGACGTGCTGGCCAAACGTACGGCCTGACATTGCAGTGCCGGATGGATTGTGCACAATCGACGCGCCTCCCTTATTTTTCTGAGCGTGTTACCCATGACTTCATCATTGCTGTTTGCCGTCATTGCCTCGGGCTTTATCTATGGCATTACGCCGGGCCCCGGGGTGCTGGCGGTATTTGGCATTGGTGCGGCCCGTGGCCGTCGGGCCGGCGCCGGATTTCTGTGCGGGCACCTGTTGGGTGACGTGGTGTGGTGCAGTACCGCGTTGATCGCAATTGTCGGGGCGCGGGAAATCGGCAGCAGTGCGTTTGATGTGCTGGGTGTGCTCAGCGCCCTGTATCTGTTCTGGCTGGGCGTTCGTGCCATTCGCACCCGCAGCCGCAGCGGCGAGGCCCCCCAGGGCGCGGCGCGCCAGCCGTTCTGGCACGGCATCCTGTTTGGCCTGACCAACCCCAAGGCATACCCGGTGGCCGTGGCCACGTTCACCGCGCTGCTGTCGAGCCGGGCCGAGCTGCTGACCTGGAGCATGTTGCCGTGGTTGATTGTCCTGAGCTTTTTCGGTGGCCTGCTGGCCTATGGGATCCTGATCGGCATTGTGGGCGCGCGGCAGGTGCGCACGGTGTATCAGCGTCATGAAGTGCTGATCACCAAGTTGTGTGGCGTGATGTTTATCGGTTTTGCGATCAATGCCCTGGCCCATGCGTTGCCGGGTTTGTTGGGCAGTAAAACCTCCTGAATCCGGACGACCGTTCGTCGCACCAGCCAGTTTTTTCTAAACCTTTGCCGCCCTGAAAATTCAGATTCAGGGCGGGGCTCGTTCCCCGATATGTATTTATTACTTGGAGGAACCCATCATGAGCCGCATGGCTACCCGGTTACGCACCGCCACTTTCGCGATGCTGCTGGGCCTCGGCGCCAGCAATGCTTTTGCCCAAGGCCCCGCCGAATTCATCGAGCAAGCCTCGGCCAAAGGCATGGCCGATATCGAAACCAGCCGCATGGCCCACGCCAAAACCTCGTCCCAGGAAATCAAGGACTACACCATCGAGGTCATTAACGAGCGCACCCAGGCCAATCAACATTTGGCTGCCATTGCGAAAAAGCTCGACCTGCCGGTGGCGCCTCGCGACCAGATCGCCGACAAGGCCGAAACCCTGATGCCTGAACTGACCGATGGCGACTCCTTCGACGCCGCCTACACGGCCCAGCAGGTCAAGGCCAACGAGGATGCAATCGCGCTGTTCAAGCAGGAAGGCGCGGCGTCGGATATCCCCGAAATAAAGGCATTGGTCGATGAAACCCTGCCTAAGCTGGAAACCCGCCTGGAAAAAGCCCGGGCGCTGGCTTCGTCCTACGGCAAGAGCCGCAACGGCGACGGTTGATCGCGGGCCTTGTAATGCAAGCGCGATCATGGGCCTTACCCGTACTCTTTGCCTGGCCTGCTGCCTGGTGCTGTTGCAGGACAATGCCGATGGCAGCAAATCATCGGTGCAAACCAAGGCTGACCCGCCATAACGTCACGGGGTCATCAAAACAGCGATCGGGTTGGCTCGCCATCCTCCAGCGTGAGCAAGTACTGCTTGGCTTCAAGGCCACCGGCAAATCCGGTCAGCCCCCCCGATGCGCCAATGACTCGGTGGCAGGGTGCAATGATCGAAATAGGATTGCGCCCGTTCGCTGCGCCTACCGCACGCACGGCTTTCGGGTTGCCGATCTGCTGGGCGATCTGGCTGTAGCTGCGGGTTTCGCCGAAGGGAATGGTCAGTAGCGCGCCCCAGACTTTTTTCTGGAACTCGGTGCCGTCAAAGTCCAGTTCAAGCTCGAAGCGATCGCGGGTGCCAGCGAAATATTCTTTCAGTTGCCGCTCGGTCTCCTGCAGCACCGGGCTGTGGTCGGCCTGTACCAACTCACCCAGGCGCACCCGGTTGGCGCGTTCGGTTTCCCACAGGATGGCGGCGAGCTTGCCGTTGCGGGCGACCAGGGTCAATTGGCCGACGGGAGAGGGCATGAGTTTGTATTCACACGACATGAGCGGGCTCCTTGTTGGGTGGGTCATCTAGTGGATATGACTGCACTTTAGCGCTCATTGCGAGTGGATGAACTACGTTTCTTGCGGTCAAATTCGGCAGTGTCACTGCGCTTGTTGCAGCACCTTCAGCGCTGCCGAAGCCAGAAAGCCCCACGTACTCATCAATGGGGTTGAGCAAATCCCAGGTATAAAAAAACCGGCCACAGGAGCCGGTTTTTTATTCATCCCCTATCCCGATGAAGCGGGTGTAGGAGAACAATCTGAGTGGAGCGGGTAGAGGGAATCGAACCCTCAACTAAAGCTTGGGAAGCTTTCGTTTTGCCACTAAACTATACCCGCTCAGAGCGGCTGACTTTGTACCAGATGTGCGCGGCGATTTGAAGTTTTTCTTTGAAAAATGTGCAAGTTGCGAGCGTCAGCCCAAGCCTCTAGCCAACCCTGGGCAGTGATTGTGCATCGTGCCCGCCCAGGGTTCGGCGTTCAAATCGCAAGTGCATGCAGGGTCTGGCCCTGGTGATACCGCAGTCGATTCATCGACTGTTCCGGTTTCAAAAAGCCCATCAATGCCTGCCGGCTGTCATTGCAGGCGGCCTTGTGCTCCATATCCAGGAAGTGCCCGGTGGCCTGGATGGTGCCGAAGCTGCTGTTTGCGACGTGTTGCCCAAACAGCTGGGCATCCTGGGCGCTGGTGTATTCGTCCCATTCGCCATTCAAGAACAGCACCGGAATATCGATCTGCCGTGCGGCCTTGAGGTAGCACTGGCGGTCGCTGTTGAGGACCTGGCTGATGTGGTAGTGCATCTGCCCGTACTCGTGCTCGCTCAGGGTGCTGACGTGCCGATAGTTGAAGCGCTTGAACAGCGGTGGCAGGTGCTTGCCGATGGTGCTGTTGACCAGATGCCCAACGCTGTGGCGGTCGAGGTTGCCGAGGTAGTCGACACCGCGTTCCAGGTAGTCGCGCATCGGTGTGTTGATCACCGGGGAGAACGAACTGATGACCGCCTTTTCTACTCGCCGGGGCCGCTGGGCAAGGGCGACGAGGGTGGCGACACCGCCCCAGGAAAACGACAGCACATGTTCGGCGGCGAAGTGGTCGATGAGTTCCAGGAGGATCTGGCCTTCAATGTCCTTCGTCAGCATTTGCTCATGGCGATTGTGGGCTTTTGAGCGGCCAGCGTAGGGCTGATCGTACAAAACCACATTGAACTGCGGGTACAGGCTTTTCACGGTCTGGGCAAAAGACGCGGTGGTGGCCATGGAGCCGTTGACCAGAATGATGGTCTTTTGAGCTGCGTCCGCACGATAGAACTCCGTGTAAACCCGATATTGACCCTGTATATCCAGCACAGCGATTTCTGGCCTCATGTCGTAAGACTCCTGGCAAGCGGGTGGTGCGCGCAGATCACTCTGCACGAGCTTTGTGACAGGTAGGCATACGCCTGGAAGGGAGGCCCATGTCGATCCGCTAAGGCTGGCCGACGGGTATTGTTATGGCGGGCAACTTGCCTGTAAGGCCCGCAGGTCAAGCAATGCGGGCTGGCAATGTGTTTCTTGGAAGAGGTTGTAACTTGCCAGTCATATGGTGGCTGGCGTTTTGATTCAAGCAGGAGGCGGGCCAGGTCGCAAGTTTCACCCTGGGGTTTTGGCTATCACCGGCTGAACGGTCAGATCTGGCGGACTTCAGCCTCGGTCAATGGTCGATATTGGCCGGGGGCGAGCCGTTCATCGAGCGCCAGCGGTCCCATGCGCTCGCGATGCAGACGGGTCACCTTGTTGTCGAAGTGCCCGAACATGCGCTTGACCTGGTGATAACGCCCTTCAATGATGCTCAGGCGCGCACTTTTGGGGCTCAGCACCTGCAGGTCGGCGGGTTGGGTGGTCAGGCCCTCGAAGGCGAAATACAGGCCGGCGCTAAACGTTGCCGCATAGTCCGGGCCAATCTCCTGCTCGGTCTCGACGTAGTAGACCTTGGGCAGCTTGGTCTGGGGCTGGGTCAGGCGTCGCGACCACTGGCCATCATTGGTGATCAGCAACAGGCCCGTGGTGTTGAAGTCCAGGCGGCCGGCGATATGCAGGTCGTCCTTGTGCGGCTCATCCAGCAGGTCGAGGACGGTGGGGTGTTGTGGGTCGACGGTGGCGCTCACGCAGCCTGGCGGCTTGTGCAGCATGAAGTAGCGCGCCGGTTTGCCCGCTTGCAGGACGTCGTCGTCCACCACGACGTGGCTGAACTCGCGCACCTCATGATGCGGGTCTCTAACCACTTGGCCGTCGACCTTGACCCGTCGTTCCACCAGTAGCATGCGCACTTGCTGGCGATTGAAGCGGGGCAGGTTGCTGAGGAAGCGGTCGACGCGCATTACGGCTGGGCCCTGCGCAATTGCTCATCGACCTGGGCACAGCGTGGGCACAGGCAGGCCTTGTTGCGCAGTGCCTCGGGCAACGCCTCAAGCACCGCCGGGTCGATATTGACGTTGTAGCACCAGCAGGCCTGGTCGACGGTACGTGGGTCGGCCAGGGTGCAGTCGTTGCGGGCGCCACAGGCAGGACAAAGTTGAGGTGTGGTCATCGGTCGGTTCAGGCGGTATCGGACAAGTCCCGGTGGAACCCGGTGTGCCTTGCACGATACAGCCAAGGCCCGCTATTGCAAACTGCCCAGGTACTGGCGCCAGCCGCCGAAGTGGCTGATGTCGAGTGCACCGGCGAGCCCGTAAGGTTCGCAGATAAAGCCGCTTTCCCAGCGCCCATCGGCCAGTTGCACCTTGCCCAGGCCCAGGGGCGCGGGGATGCCGTGGACAAAGGAGCCCAGTTCGCTGCTGGGCAGATCCCAGACCTCTACTGCTATCGCCACGCCGCCTTGCGCCACTCGTAGCATGCCGGGCCGGTAGGGCGGGCCGCCGGCGAGGGCAAAGAGTTGGTAGTGGGCTGCACTGTGGGTACGCTCCAACAGGCGTGCGCCACGTCGGGTCAGTTGACCGTTGAGTGCCAGGCCTTCCAGGTGCGCACCGCAGACCACCAGGCGCGTACGGTCATGGCTGGCGGTGCCGGTTGCTGGTGCAGCCAAGCCCTGCTGGTGCTGCAGCGCGTGCGCCACACTGAGCAGGTACTGATCGGTAAACGCCCGACCAAACAGTGTCACGCCCCAAGGCAAGCCGTTTTCCATAAAACCGCCGGGCACGGCGACGGCGGCATAATCCAGCAGGTTCATGAAGTTGGTGTAGTAGCCCAGCTCGGCGTTACGCAGCACGGGCTCTTCGTGCAACTCCTCGAGAGTCACGGGGCGGCCGATGGTCGGCGTCAATACGCAATCAAGGGCTTGCAGTGCCTGGTCGCACAGGGCCTTGAGCGTTTGCAGGCGGTATTGGGCGCGGAAGGTGTCGACACCTGTGACGGCAGGTGCCTTGGCCAATACTGCGCGAATCACCGGCAGGACTGCTTCAGGCTGGCACTCCATCAAATCGCCCGCGACGCTGTAGCGCTCCGCGACCCATGGGCCTTCATACAGCAGGCGGGCGGCTTCCAGGAAAGGCGACAGGTCGAGGCTGACCGGCTCGCCGCCCAAGGCGATCAGGCGGGAAATGGTCTGGCGAAACAAGCGCGGGCCTTGCTCGCAGCCGAAGAACTCAAGGTCCTGATCCCGTGGCACACCGAAACGAAAAGGCCGTGGCGCCCCAAATGCCGAGGCATCATTCCAGGCAGGGTTATGGCGACTGTAGGCGTCCAGAGGGTCAAGCCTTGCGGTCAGCGCCAACAGGTGGCTGGCTTCCTGCGCCGTGTGGGTAAACGTGGTGACGCAGTCCAGCGTGCGACACGCCGGCACCACCCCGGCTGTGGAGATCAGCCCTTTGGTGGCTTTGAGTCCCAGCAGATTGTTCAAGGCTGCCGGTACACGACCGGAGCCGGCAGTGTCGGTGCCCAAGGCAAAACTTGCCACGCCCAGCGCGACGGCCAGCGAAGACCCGGCACTGGAGCCGCCCGACGGATACTGCGCCAGCACACTGTTGGGGCAGGCGCCATAGGGTGAGCGGCTGCCGTTGAGCCCTGTGGCGAACTGATCAAGATTGGTCTTGCCCAGTGGCACCGCACCGAGGGCGATCAACTGCTCGACGATGGTCGCCGAGCGCGACGGTGTATAGGCGAATGCCGGGCACGCCGCCGTGGTGGGCACACCCGCCAGGTCGATATTGTCCTTGATCGCAAATGGCACACCGAACAGCGGCAGGTCAGCTATCGCCTGGCCCTCCAGTGTTCGCAGATAAGGTTCGAGCTCTGCAACGCTGAGTAGGTGGATAAACAGGTGGTAGTCCGGGTTCAACTGTGCGGCTTTTTCCCGCAGTTGCAGCAGCAATTGGCGCGGGGTGATGTCGCCACTCAGGTAAGCGCTGCGCAGGTTATCAAGTTGCAAATTCATGGCTTGTCCGCCTGTAGAAAAGTAGAGATCAGTCACGCTCCAGCACCACCACGCGTTGTCCGGCGCCGATGCCACTGCCAGGTTGCACGGGGATTTCCCGCACTGTGCCGGCGAATGGCGCGAGCACGGGGATTTCCATCTTCATTGATTCCAGCACGACCAGCACCGCACCGGCCGCGACGTGCTCGCCCGGTGTCACCTGGACCTGCCAGAGGTTGCCGGCGATAGGGCTGTCGATACTCGATTGCTTGGCTTCAAGCGGCGTGTCTTCTTCCCGTGGGGCGGGGAGTTCCTCGCTGTCGAAATGCGCCTGGCCACTGGCGATCCAGCGCTCGCGCTCGGCATTGAAGGCATGCTGTTGTTGTTCACGAAACGCACCGATACTCTGGGCCTGCTGCGCCAGAAAGGCCTGGTAATCCGCCAGGTTCAACTGGCTGTGTTCGATGTTCAGTTCAAAACGCCCAAGCGGGAAGTCCCGACGAATCCTCAGCAGTTCTTCGCCACTGACCGGATAAAAGCGGATCTGGTCGAAGAAACGCAGCAACCAGGGCTTGCCGTCGAACGCTGCCACTTCGCGGTAGCGGTTCCACATCTGCAAGGTACGCCCGACAAACTGATAACCCCCGGGGCCTTCCATACCGTAGACGCACAGGTAGGCGCCGCCGATGCCCACGCAGTTTTCGGCGGTCCAGGTGCGCGCCGGGTTGTATTTGGTGGTCACCAGGCGATGGCGCGGATCCAGGGGAGTGGCGACCGGTGCGCCGAGGTAAACGTCGCCCAGGCCCATCACCAGATAGCTGGCGTCGAACACGGTGTGGCGCACTTCATCCAGGTTGGCCAGGTCGTTGATCCGGCGGATGAACTCCAGGTTGCTTGGGCACCAGGGCGCGTCCTTGCGCACGGTAGTCATGTATTTCTCGATGGCCAGTTGGCAGGCCGGATCGTCCCACGACAAGGGCAGATGAACGATGCGCGAGGGTACCTGCAGGTTGGGTGTGGCGCACACGGCATGCCATTGGCGAGTGATCAGGGGCAGCAGGTCGGCCAGAGGCAGTTGCTCAGGCTGGTAGTGGATCTGCAGGGAGCGAATGCCCGGTGTCAGGTCGATCACGCCGGGCAGGGATAGCGCTTGCAGCGCTTGCATCAGCGCGTGGGCACGAAAGCGCAGGACCAGATCGAGCTCGGGCGCACCGATTTCCAGGAGCAGGTGCGTGTCGCCGGCGAGACGGGCGACGAGCTGGGTATCGTCTTTGCCAACCTCCAAGACCACAGGTGATGCGATCAAGTGTGGGAGTACGTTCGGTTCCCACGGTTGATCCCAGTCCCGGGCGAGATCGCGGGCGGTCTTGAGATCGATTGGGGTGAACTGGAGTGTGTCACCGGCCTTGAGCTGGCCCAATTGCCAAAGGTCCGCTTCGATCACCGTCACCGGGCATACGAACCCACCCAGGCTCGGGCCATCCGGCCCCAGGATCACAGGCATGTCTCCCGTAAAGTCCACGGCCCCGATGGCGTAGGGGTTGTCGTGGATGTTGGAGGGATGCAAACCCGCTTCACCGCCATCGGTACGCGCCCACTGCGGCTTGGGCCCGATCAGCCGCACGCCGGTGCGGCTGGAGTTGAAGTGCACCTCCCAGCGGGTGGCGAAGAAGGTGTCGATGTACTCCGGCTTGAAGTATTCCGGTGCACCATGGGGGCCGTAGATCACCCGCAATGTGCGGACTTGGGCAAGTGGTTGTGGCTGCAACGTCTGGCCGGCACTGGTATCGAGCAGCGGTGACAGGTGCAACACATCGCCAGCGCGCAACGCCCGCCCGCCATGACCGCCGAACTGCCCAAGGGTAAACGTGCTTTTACTGCCCAGGTAATCGGGCACTTGCAGGCCACCACGCAGGCACAGATAGCTGCGGGCACCTGTACCCGTGAGCATGCCCAGGCTCAGGGTGGCACCTGCGGGGATCAACAATGCGGTGTTCATCGGCACGTTTTGATCGTTCAGCAACAGCGTGATGGGAGCCCCGGTCACGGCCACCACCGCCGCGCAGTTAAAGCGCAACAGCGGCCCGCTCATGGTGATTTCCAGCGCGGCGGCACCGTCTCCGTTGCCCAGCAAGCGATTGCCCAGGCGCAGTGCGCGGCTGTCCATCGGGCCTGACGGTGGCACACCGACGGCCCAGTAGCCGAGGCGGCCGGGATAGTCCTGGACACTGGTTTGCGTACCGGGGCTTAGCACCTCAAAGGTATCGGCGTGGTAGACCAGGTCTTCCAGGCAGCGGGTCCATGGCTGGCCGCTGACAAAAGGGGCTGCCAAGAGAATCTGGCGCAGGTAATCGCGGTTGGTTTCCACGCCGTACAGTTGGCTGTCGCCCAGGGCCTGGTGCAGATCCAGGCGTGCCTGTTCACGGGTCGGTGCCCAGGCAATGAGCTTGGCGATCATGGGATCGAAATAAGGCGGGATCTCACAACCGGCTTCGACCCAGGTGTCGATCCGCAGACCTTCGGCGCAGGGGAAATCGACTTGGGTCAAGAGCCCCGGGCTCGGTTGGAAATCCCGACCGGGATCTTCTGCGTACAGGCGGGCCTGAATCGCATGCCCCTGGGGTTTGAGCACCAGTGTGTGCAGGGGGGGTAATTCTCCCGCCGCCAATTGCACCATCCAGCGCACCAGATCCACCCCCCACACTTGTTCGGTGACGCCATGTTCTACCTGCAAGCGGGTGTTCACTTCCAGGAAGTAGAAACGCCCGTCGGCGCGATCAAAGATAAACTCCACAGTGCCGGCGCTGCGGTAATTCACGGCTTTGGCCAGGCTGATGGCCGCCGAACACAAAGCGTCGGCCATGCCCTCGGGCAGATTCGGCGCCGGGGTTTCTTCGAGGACTTTCTGGTTGCGCCGTTGTACGGAGCAGTCGCGCACGCCAAGGGCGATCACCTCACCCGCGCCGTCACCAAATACCTGTACTTCCAGATGTCGAGCCTGCTGGATGTACTTCTCGATAAACACGCCGGCGTCGCTGAAGTTGTTCTGCCCCAGCCGCTTGACCGCGTCAAAGGACTCGCTCAACTCAGCGGCATCGCGACATACCCGCATGCCGATGCCACCGCCGCCGGCGGTGCTCTTGAGCATGACCGGATAGCCCACGCGCTCACCGGCCTGCAGCGCGGCTTCCAGGCTGGCTAGCAGCTCAGTGCCTTCCAGCAGCGGGACACCGTGTTGCTTGGCCAGGGCGCGGGCCGTGTGCTTGAGACCGAACACACGCAGTTGCTGTGGGGTTGGCCCGACAAAGGCAATACCAGCGTTTTCGCAGGCTTCGGCAAAGGCGGCATTTTCTGCAAGAAAACCGTAGCCCGGATGAATCGCGGTGGCCCCGCAGGCCTTGGCGGCGGCGAGGATCTTCTCTACCGACAGGTAGGTGCCTGGTGCGGCACCGTCGCCCAGGCTATAAGCCTCATCAGCCTGCTGGATATGCAGGCTGGCGGCATCGGCTTGGGAATACACGGCGATGCCTTCGACCTGCAGGTCACGCAAGGTGCGCAGGATACGGCAGGCGATAGCGCCACGGTTGGCGATCAAGAGTTTTTTGAACATGGCTAAACCCCACAGGCTGACAACGGCTCAGCCTTGTCCTGGGATGCGGGCCGTCCCGCACAATGGGCGTGGCGCCAGGGTCGTCCATGGCGCAGATTCCAGGGCTTCAGTGTTTTTGCAGGCACTGCCCGCTTCGGGACTGGCACAGGGCAAACAACCATCTACGCAGGCGCTTGAATTTCAGTTCCATACCAGTAGCTCCGCAGGGGTGGGGTTGTAGGCGTTGCAGGGGTTGTTCAGTTGTGGGCAGTTGGAGATCAGCACAATCACGTCCATTTCTGCGCGCAGGTCGACGTATTTGCCTGGGGCGCTGATACCGTCTTCGAAGGTCAGGCCGCCGTCGGCGGTAACCGGCACATTCATGAAGAAATTGATGTTTGGCCCAATGTCTTTTTTGCCCAGGCGCCCGTCATGGGCACAGGCGCGCAGGTAGTTGTCGCGACAACTGTGCATGTAGCGTTTTTCCAGGGCGTAGCGCACGGTGTTGCTCTCCTGGGCGCAGGCGCCGCCGAGGGTGTCGTGGCGCCCGCAGGTGTCATCGACGATAGTCAGCATGGGCTGGCCGAGGTTGGAATACAGCACGCTGCCGGTGCCCAGGTAGATGTTGTTTTGCCGGCGCAGGGTGCGTTGCACGTCATAGCGTTCCCTGGGGTTTTTCAGGCTGTAGAACAGGGTGTCGACCGCCTGGTTGCCCTCCAGGTCAAGGATGCGCAAGGTCTGTCCGGCCTTGACCTCCATCAGCCAGGGTTCGCCGGCGGGAATGGTTGCACGGTAGATCGCGGTGTCCGGTTGTTTGGCAAGTGCAATAGACATGGCAGGGCCTCAGGCGAACAGACGGTCAGTGTTGATAAAACCGCGTTCGTTTTCCGGACGCGAAGTGCGGCAGTGCTCGGCGACGCTTTTGTCGGCGTTCATCCAGCTCAGTTTCAGCGGTTGTGGTGCGTAGTCAGGGTTGGGGTCCATCGGATGTTGCAGGGCGGTGAGCACCACCAGGGTGTCCATCGGCGCGTAGAGTTCGATGTAGTCGCCAGCCTTGGAGTTGCCCGGTACAAAGTGCAGGCCACCGTCGCCGTCCACGTGGACCTTGCTGAACAGGTTGAGATTCATCAACAGGTCGCAAAGCCCCAGGTCCCATTTGCCCAATTCCACCAGCAGGTTGTCGGTGCCGTTGCGCAAGAAGCCGTTACGCAGTTCCTGGAAGCGGCCCTGGCCATACTTTTCGGCCACTTCCGAGGCGCAGAGCACGCCGCCGATGCTGTCGCTCCAGCCGCAGGTGTCGGCGGTGATGGCGGCCAGTACGCGGCCCATGTCCGAGTACAGGCAGTGGCCGGCCGTGAGCTTGGCGGTGTGTTGGCATTTGAGGCTGTCGGGCAGGTTCAGCCGTTCGGTTTTTTCATTGGCATTAAGCAGGGTCAGGCTGACATTGGCGCCACCGCGAATATCGGTGAGGCGCAACAGTTGGCCACGCTTGAGCACGAAGGAGCGGTGGCCACCGCCGGGCAGCATTTCTTCGGCGAACGGTGGAAACAATTGAGTGGCATCGATCATTGGCAAGTCGCTCCGAGTTCGGTGGCGAGTGCCTTGCGACGCTCGCTGTTCAAGGGAATGTCATAGGTGATACGGGCGCCATAGGCGCCGGGGGTGTGGGGGTCGACGCGCACCTTGTCGAAGACCAGAAGGCGTGTGCCGAGGCTGAAGCCCTCGCTGAGGTCGTGGGTGACCATGAACACCGTCAGCCGGGTTTCATGCCACAGCTCCAGCAGCAACTGATGCATGTCTTTGCGAATGCCAGGGTCGAGAGCGCCGAAGGGTTCATCCAACAGCAACACACGGGGCTTCATGATCAAGGCCTGGGCAATGGCCAGGCGTTGTTGCATGCCGCCAGACAGCTGTGCCGGATACATGTCCAGAGAGTGGCCGAGACCGACTTTGTGCAGCAACGCGGCGGCCTGTTCGCGGGCGGCTTTTTTGGCGTTGCCAAAGAGCCGCCCCAGCCATGCGGACTTCGGTAGTTCGAGGCCCAGGGTGACATTGTCGAGCACGCTCAAATGGGCAAACACCGAGTAGCGTTGAAACACCACGCCACGGCTGGCATCGGGCTCGGCGGCGAGAGGTTGGCCGTCCAACAGGATCTCGCCTCGGCTGGCGGTTTCCTGTCCGAGCAACAAGCGCAAAAAGGTTGATTTGCCGCAGCCCGAAGTGCCGACCAAAGTGCAGAACTCCCCTTCGGCAACCTGCAGATTGAGGCCTTCGAGCACCACCTGATCGCCGTAGCGCTGCCACACGTTGTTGACGCTGATAAAGCTCATGCCCGCGCTCCTTCATACCAGGGAAACGCACGCCGGGTCAGGGCCTTGAGACCCCAGTCCATCAGCCATGCCAACAGGGTGATCCACACCACGTACGGCAGAATCACATCCATAGCCAGATAGCGGCGTACCAGGAAGATCCGATAGCCCAAGCCGTCGGTGGAAGCGATGGCCTCGGCGGCGATCAGAAATAGCCACGCCGAACCCAGCATCAGGCGCAAGGAGATCAGCAGGCGAGGCAGCAACTGCGGCAGCACCACTCGCAGCATCAGGGTCCAGGTCGAAGCGCCGAGGGTTTGTGCCTTGATCAGCAACTCGACAGGTATTTCCCGCGCTCGTTGCTCCAGGTCACGGGCCAGGCATGGGGTAATGCCGATCACGATCAGCATCACTTTCGACAGCTCCCCGAGGCCAAACACGATGAATAGAATTGGCAGGATCGCCAATGGCGGCACCATCGACAGCACCGTCAGCAAGGGAGACAGCGGCGCCCCGAACAACGGCAGGGTGCCGGCGGCCATACCCAGGCACAGGCCGGCGAGGGCGCTGATGCCCAGGCCGATGGCCAGGCGGCGCAGGCTTGCAGCGCTGTCTTGCCACAGCAGGTATTCGCCGGTGCGGGTGTCGGCGCTGAAGGCCAGGCGCTTCACCGCATCGCTCATTTGCCCGGCACTGGGCAGCAATTTGTCGTTGGGGTTTTCGCTCAGGCGCTCGGCCGAGCCCACGAAATAGGCAAGCAACAGCAGGGCGAACGGCAACAGCACCAACAGCAGACGGCTGGAACGATCCGGATGACGATTGATCAGGCGCATGGCGGTGTCCTCTTACAGCGTGCCGTCGGCGGCCATCTGCACGTAGCCGGGGTCGAAATGCAGCTTGAGGTTGGCAGTGTCGCCGCGGGTCACGCCGTTGGCGAAGGTCATGCCCACGGCATTGGTGTCCCGGGCACCTTCGCCGAGCAGGCCGTGTGCAAAGGAAAACTCGGCGACTTTGCCCATGGTCTCTGGCAACTGCGCACTGGTGGCGAAGTCGAGCGCTTCCCTGGGAGTGGCGAACAGTTTGGTAGTGCCCAGTTGTGCCTGGAACCCCTTGAGGTCGGTACCGGACGCCTTGGCCATGTGCTCAAGGGCGCGGGTGCCGGCTGCGGTCTGGGCGTTCATCAGCGCCACTACTTCGAACCAGGCACCGGTCAGCGCCTTGCCCAGGGCGGGGTTGTCTTTGAGGACCTGGGTGTTGACCACCATCATGTCCATGATTTCGCCAGGCACTTTGCTGGAGTCGAAGACTTGGCTGGTCCCGGGCTTGGCCTTGATTTCAGACAACATCGGGTTCCAGGTGGTGACGGCTTGTACCTGATCGGTGTTGAAGGCCGCGGCAATATCAGCGTCGGAGGTGTTCACCACTTTCAGCTCTTTTTCGCTCAGGCCGGCCGAGTCCAGGGCCCGGGCCAGCAGGTAGTGGGAGACGGAGAGCTCCACCAGGTTGACGTGCATGCCCTTGAGGTCGGCGACGGTTTTGCCTTGGCCTTTGATCACCACGCCATCGTTGCCGTTGGAGAAGTCGCTGACCACCAGCGCGGTGCTCTCGACACCGCCGGCAGCGGGGATGGTCAGGGCATCCATGTTGGTCATGGTGCAACCGTCGAACTGGCCGGCGGTGTATTGGTTGATGGATTCGACGTAGTCGTTGAGTTGCACCATCTCGATGCTGATGGCGTATTTCTTTGCCCACTTGTCGAGGATGCCTTGGCTGCCGGCGTACTCCCAGGGCATCCAGCCGGCGTAAATGGTCCAGCACACGCTGAAGTGGTCTTTGGAGGCAGCCGGAGCCTGCACACTCATCAGGACAGTGAAGGCAGCGGCGAGCAAGGCGGGTAGACGTATCGAAGGCATGGATGTTTCTCCAGTTGGTCAAGGGCGGACAGGAACAACGCGGCACCGTGAACGGTGGCTTGTCTCCCGGGCTTTTATCCCGCCGTGTAACCTCAACTGGAGGTCGCCAACTCTCGGACCAGCCACTCGCACATGCGAGCCGGAACCCTAGTCAGCCATTGCAAATTGTGGTGCCGCGAACCTGTGATGACTCCTGCACGGGAAGAGGTAAAGCGAGAGTCGTGCCAAGTCAGGCAAGGGCCGTTTTAAAGGGGCGCGTGGCGGGGGAGTGGGGTGTCAGGGGGGTGTTGTGCGTGGTCGTGGTGCGCGACTGCACTGTGATGGCGCGAAAGGTTGTTTGATGTACATGTATCAAGCTATGTCAGAAACGCACCAGATTCGGTTTTTGAGGTCTGATTCTCTGTCATTCAGTGAAAGCTGTCTGACGCCTCCCAGCGTCGCTGGTGTGTGCTCTTCCGCGGTCCAGGAGGCCGCCATGTATCGTCGATTGCTCCTTACCGCTGTACTCGGTTTGACCCTTTCTGCCTGCGTGCCTTACTACGATGGAGGTTCCAGCTACTACCGATCCGAAGTCTATACCGCGCCCGCGCCGGTCTATTACTACGGCGGCGGTCCGTCTTACCAGTACCGGCGCGGCTATTACGCACCGCCACCACGCTACTACCCGGCGCCGCGTTATTACCAGCCGGCGCCCCGTTACTATCAGGCCGGACCACGGGCGGGGTACCGTCCCTATCCCAATCAGGGCTGGGGTGATCATCGAGGCTATGGTGGGCATGGCCGAGGAGAAGGCCGGGGTGGTGGTCATGGAGGCGGCCGAGGCGGACACCGATAATCATGGTTTTTTTGAAACGGCGCGTAATGCGCCGTTTTTTGTGGGTGACCGTCTGTCGATGCTGTCATATTTAACAGCTATATTAAGTGCCTTTTAAGGACTTTACTGAGTGGCAATACCTCAGTAACCCATCGGAATGACACATGATCAGCCGGGCATTTATTCTATTTTTACTCGGAGTTTTTTCCATCGCTCATGCCAACGTAGAGTTCGGTTGTCCGTACCCCTCGTCGATCAAGCGCAAGGCCGGCCACTTTCAAAGTGACAATGGCTACTGGAAAAGCCCAAAAGTCGAGTTTCCAGGCTTTGTCGACACCTTTGTCGGCGCGGTTTTCATTCCGCCCGAGGGTGGGGAGCGCAAACGAGGCCATTTGGAATACTGCACGTACAAGGCGGCCAACAACCAGTGGGTCAACCTCAGGTTCCAGGCGTCCAAGGCGTTGTCCAGTATGTCGCTGACCGATTCCACCCATTGGGAGCCCGCCCGCGGGCCGTTTGACCAGGCCATCTACGTGTGTACCGACAGCCAGCCCGACAACTGCTCGTTCACCCTCGATAGCCCGAAATCCTAGCCGGCGCGGTTGGCTTAGACCTGTCATAAATCGGACAGGTCTGCCAGCGGATGCCGCCCTTCCCAGGCCTTGTGAAAGTGCGCCTCGACCACGGCCTCGGGAATGCGGTGGATGTCCGGCCAATGCCAATGCGGTTGTTGATCCTTGTCGATCAGGCGTGCCCGGACCCCTTCGCTGAACTCCGGATGCCGGCAGCAATTGAGGCTCAAGGTGTACTCCATCTGGAATACCTCTGACAGCGACAAGTGCCGTGCCCGTCGGATCTGTTCCCAGACCAGGTACGCGCTCAGCGGGGAACCTTCACTCAAGGTCTTACCGGCCCGACTGAACAGCGGGTCGTCATGCTCGCGCAGTTGGCTCAAGGCACGCCAGGCGCAGCGTACATCGCCTACATCCAGCCATTCGTCGATTTGCTGGCGTCGCGGTTCCCACTGCGGCTCGGGCTGCTGGCTGACGGCTTCCTGGGCCAGGGCCTTGAACAAGCTGTTTAGCTGCATCGCTGTCTGCTCCTGCCAGTTCAACTGCAGCAGGCCTTCGAGCATTTCGTCCTGTTGTTCATCCCGCAGGAAACGGTCGGCCAGGCCCAGGTCCAGGGCGTCACGACCATTCATATGGGCGCCGGTGAGGCCCAGGAACAGGCCGAGCTTGCCGGGCAGGCGCGAGAGGAACCAACTGGCGCCGACATCCGGGTACAGGCCGATGCTGATTTCCGGCATGGCCAGGCGGCTGCTGGGTGTGACGATGCGGATGGCGGCGCTTTGCAGCAAACCCATACCGCCGCCCAGCACATAGCCGTGGCCCCAGCAGATCAACGGTTTGGGGTATGTATGCAGGCGATAGTCGAGACGATATTCAGCGGCAAAAAACTGTGCGGCCAGCACCGGCACTTCACCCGGGTGTTCACGGCAGGCCTGCGCCAGACTGCGCACTTCACCCCCGGCGCAAAATGCCTTGGGGCCGTTGCCGCGCAGCAGCACGCAGACGATTTGTGGATCTCTGGCCCAACTCTCCAGGCGCTCGCCCAGGGCCAGGATCATCGGCAAGGAGAGGGCATTGAGGGACTTTTCCGCGTCCAGGCTGGCGATGCCAATACGGGCGCCGCCTGTGCCGGTGAGCTCTTCGAAGTGCAGGTTCATCATGGCCTCAATCGGTAACTTGAACGTTGAGTATGATCCCTTCGTGGGAAAGTGGCGGTTCTGCGTCAGATCAATTGACAAGTTGGGTAGGCTTTCCTAGGGTTCGCCCATTCTTTTTTTACATGATGTTTTTCTGATGACTTCCGACGACCGTATCAAACTCGAACCGAGCTGGAAACACGCCCTGCGCGAGGAGTTCGAGCAGCCGTACATGACTGAACTGCGCGAGTTCCTGCGCCAGGAGCATGCGGCGGGCAAGGAAATCTACCCGCCGGGGCCGCTGATCTTCAATGCGCTCAACTCCACGCCGCTGGACAAGGTCAAGGTGGTGATCCTCGGCCAGGACCCGTACCACGGCCCGGGCCAGGCCCATGGCCTGTGCTTCTCGGTGCAACCGGGCGTGCCGACACCGCCGTCGCTGGTCAATATCTATAAAGAACTCAAGCGCGACCTCAACATCGACATCCCCAGCCACGGCTGCCTGCAAAGCTGGGCCGACCAGGGCGTGTTGCTGCTCAACACCACCATGACCGTGGAGCGTGCGAATGCCAATGCTCATGCGGGCAAGGGCTGGCAGTTCTTTACCGATAGGATTATCGAGGTGGTCAGCCAGCACCAACCGCACCTGGTGTTCCTGCTGTGGGGCGCCCATGCCCAGGGCAAGCAGAAGCTGATCGATGCGACCAAACATTTGGTACTGACTTCGGTGCACCCGTCGCCGTTGTCGGCGTATCGCGGGTTCTTGGGCTGCGGGCATTTCAGCCGCACCAACAAGTTTCTTGAGCAAAATGGCGAGATGCCGATCGAGTGGCGGTTACCGCCGATCTAAGGCTCAACACACGGTAGGAGCTGGCTTGCCTGCGATGACTGACTGTCCGCTGACATCTCTGTTGACTGACACCCCGCTATCGCAGGCAAGCCAGCTCCTACAGTTAGACCGTGTCCGGCTGGCGGTTCCAGTGGCGGAATAATGGCTCTGCCAGAAACAGCACGAACAGCAGCCGCATCACCTGCATCGCCGTCACCAACGGCACGGACAGTTGCAGGGTCTCAGCCGTCAGGCTCATCTCCGCAATCCCACCGGGCATCATGCCCAACGTCAGCGAGCGTAGATCCAGCTGCGTCAACGCACTCAAGCCCACCGCCGCCAGCGTGGCGATCAGCATGGTCAGCAGCGTGCCAATCACGGTGCGCCCCATGAACGATGGCGCCCGGCGAAAAAACTGCCGGTTGAAGTGGCAACCCAGGCCGCTGCCGATCAACCATTGGCCGATCTGGCTGCCGCCGTCGGGCAGGCCGATGTGCAGGTCCCAGGTGATGCTGGCGATGGCGCTGACCAGCAACGGCCCGAACAGCCAGGGGTTGGGTTGGCGCAGGCGCTGCCAGCCCCAGGCGACCAAGGCACCGATGGGAAACAGCAGGGCCAGCCACGCCCAATTCACGGGCGCCGGGTGAAACTGCGGCGCGCCGCCTCCCAGCAAATACTTGAAGATCGCCGGTACGCACAGCACCACCAGCAACACCCGCAGACTCTGGCCGGCGGCCACGCGACTGAGCACCGCACCATTGCGCGCGCCCAGGTTGACCATCTCCCCGGAGCCTCCCGGCATGCTCGAGAAAAACGCGGTGGCGCGGTCTTCACCGCTGCGGCGCATCAACCACACCCCGACGATGCTCGACAGGCTGGTGACCAGGGCACCGAAGAAGATCAGGCCGAAGTGGCTCATCACCTGCTCGATCACCACCGGGGTGAAGTGCAGGCCGATGCCGATACCCACCACCCACTGGCCGCATTTGCGCCCGCCGGGAATCTCGGCCAACTGCCAAGGCGTCAGGCAGCGCACCAGGATAATCGCCAGCAACGAACCGACCATATACGGCAAAGGCCAGCCGACGAGGCTGGCCAGGTAACCGCCGGCCAGGCCGACCAGCGGTGTTGCCCACCAGTGTCTGAGGGTGACCTCAGACATCGGCTACAGCACGACGCTGCAGGGAGCGCTTGCGCCAGATGCGCAGCAATGGCACGAGCAACATGATGACGGTCAGTACCCAGACACCGAAGGTGATCGGGCTCGACCACAGAATGTCCAGTGCACCGTTGGAAATCGACAGCGCCCGGCGCAGGTTCTGCTCCATCAAGCCGCCCAGGATAAAGCCCAGCAGCAAGGGCGACAGTGGGAAATCCAACTTGCGCAGGATATAGCCGAAGATGCCGATGCCGATCATCAGGAACAGGTCGAAGGTCGTGGCGTGGACCGCGTAGACGCCAATGGCGGTGATAATGGCGATCACCGGTACCAGCGCCCAGTTCGGCACGGCGAGGATACGGGTGAAGATACGGATCATCGGGATGTTGAGGATGATCAGCATGACGTTGGCAATAAACAGCGAGGCGATCAGGCCCCAGACAATGTCCGGCTGCTGTTGGAACAGCAGTGGACCAGGGGTGATGTTGTACAGCGACAGGGCGCCGATCATCACCGCCGTGGTGCCTGAGCCGGGTACGCCAAGCGTCAGCATGGGCACCAGGGCACCGCAGACCGACGCGCCGATGGCCGTTTCCGGAGCGGCCAGGCCGCGCATGTCGCCTTGGCCGAACTTGCCGCTGCTGCCCGCGATACGTTTCTCGGTCATGTAGGCCACGGCCGATGCCATGGTCGCGCCGGCACCTGGCAAGACACCGATGATGAAGCCCGATATGCCGCAACGGATGTTCACGGTCAACACCGACAAGGCTTCCTTGACGTTGAACATCATGCGCCCGGTGGCTTTCACCGCTTCCTGGCCACGGTGGGTTTTTTCCAGGAGCAGCAGGATTTCACTGATGGAGAACAGGCCCAGGACCAGGACCACGAACTGGATGCCGTCGGTCAGGTGGATGTTGTCGCCAGTAAAGCGGTACACGCCACTGTTGGCATCGATGCCCACCGCTGACAGAAACAGGCCAATCAATGCGGCGACAAAGGTTTTCAGTGGTTTATCACCGGCCATACCGCCCAGACAGACAATCGCAAACACCATCAGGACGAAGTATTCCGCGGGGCCGAAGGCAATCGCCCATTTGGCCAGCATCGGTGCAAACAGCACCATGCCGCAGGTGGCGATAAACGCGCCGATGAACGAGCTCCAGGCCGACAGTGACAATGCCACGCCAGCCAGGCCTTTACGGGCCATCGGATAACCGTCGAGGGTGGTCATCACGGTGGAGGCTTCGCCCGGGATGTTCAGCAGGATCGAGCTGATCCGCCCGCCATATTCGCAGCCCAGGTACACGGCGGCGAGCAGGATCAGCGCCGACTCCGGCGGCAGTCCCAGGGCGAAGGCGATGGGGATCAACAGCGCCACGCCGTTGATCGGGCCCAGGCCCGGCAACAGGCCGACCACGGTGCCGATCAGGGTGCCGCACAGTGCGGTCACCAGGTTATAGGGACTCAGCGCGACGCCGAAACCCTGGCCCAAATAGCCAAAAGTATCCATATCAGTTCTCCAGAACGTCGAGCAGACCGAGGGGCAACGGTACGTCCATGGTTTTATCGAACAGCAGATAAAGACCGACGCTCATCAAGGTGATGATCACCGCGCTAGGCAACCAGCGGCCGCCATACAGCCGTGCCATCGGAATGCCGATCAGCATGCTGCTGAGAATGAAACCCAGGGATTCGAAAGTGCCGGCAAACACCAGCAGCAAGGCTACGCAGAGACCGATCTTGATCAGGGTAGGGCGGTCCAGCGCCGGTTCATCGTCCGTATGCTTGGTAGGCTGCGGGCGAATCAGCATGTAGACCAGCGCCAGGCCCATTAGCCCGAGCAACAGCAGCGGGAAAGCCCGAGGCCCTACAGGCTCGTAGGAAAATGCCGCGTGATACGGCCAAGCCATCAGCGCCAGGCCGATACAGGCCAGCAACAGCACGGCTGCGAAAATGCGTTGTAAGAGCATTGCAAACTCCTGGGCCACGCCTGTTGCAAGCAAAGGCGTGGCCGCGCGACAGAGGGGCAGTTACTGGATCAGGCCGAACTCTTTGGCCAGCACTTTGTAGTCAGCCACCTGTTTCTTCACGTAGGTGTCCAGCTCCTGGCCAGTCATGGCGAACGGGAACAGTTCGCGCTGGTCACGCAGCTTGGCGAAGTCCTCGGAGGCCAGCAGCTTGTCGAAGGCGGCTTTCCACCAGGCGTAGTCTTCATCGCTGACCTTTGGCCCGAGGTAGAAGCCGCGCACCACTGGCCAGACGATGTCGTAGCCTTGCTCTCTGGCGGTCGGAATACCTTTCATTTCCGGCTCGTCCAGGCGGTTTTCGGCGAACACGGCCAACAGGCGCATGTCGCCGCTCTGGATGTGTGGCATGGAGTCGGAGATGTCGGTACTGCCTACCTGAATATGACCCCCCAGCAGGGCCGTGGCGATTTCGCCGCCACCTTCGAGCGCCACGTAACGCAGGTCACGGGGGTTGATCCCGGCGGCCTTGGCGATCAGTGCGGTTTGCATCCAGTCCTGGCTGCCGACGGTGCCACCGGAACCAATCACCACTTTGCTCGGATCTTTCTTCAGTGCCTGGACCAGATCATCGAGGGTTTTGTAGGGCGAGTCGGTTTTCACGGCAATGGCCCCGTAGCTGGTGCCGACTGCGGCCAACCAGCGCACGTTGGTCTCATCAAAACGCCCGAACTTGCCCTGGGCCAGGTTCAACAGCGAACCACTGGACCAGGCCACCAGCGTACCGGCATCGGCTGGGCGCTGGGCCACGACTGCGTTATAGGCCACCGCACCCACGCCGCCTGGCATATAGGTCACGCGCATCGGTTTGCTCAGCAGTTTCTCGTTGACCAGTGCGCTTTGCACCAGCTTGCAGGTCAGGTCAAAACCGCCGCCGGGCGAGGCTGGGGCGATGCATTCCGGGCGCTTGGGTTCGTCGGCAGCCAACAGTTGGCCGGCAAACAGCATGCAGCCGGCGGCCAGGGCAAATTTACGCAGGGGTGAGGACATGGGGAACTCCGTCATTGTTGTTATTGGGGATATGACTTTCAGGGTTACCACAGCGCGACGCTGTAACTGACCAGCACGCGCACTTCATCTGCGTCCCGGGCCGAGTAGTTGGAGCGGTAGGTGGCGTTACGCACGCGCACGGCCACGTCCTTGAACGTGCCGCTCTGCACCACGTACTTGATTTCGGTGTTGCGTTCCCATTCTTTGCCCGTGTCGCCGTTCTTGAGCTGGATATTGTCACCGGACAGGTAGCGGCTCATGAAGCTCAGGCCGGGAATCCCCAGCTTGGCAAAGTCGTAGTCGTAGCGGGCCTGCCAGGAGCGTTCTTCGGCACCGGCAAAGTCGTTGATCTGCACAAAGTTGACCAGGTAGGGGTCGCTGCCATCCACATACGGGAATGCGCTGTCGCCAGACATGTGCTGGTAGCCGGCGCTCAGTTTATGGCCATTGAGGGCGTAGCTGAAAATGCCGTTGAGGGATTTGTTATCAATTTTGCCGCCGCGCGCGCTGCCGGTGTCATCACTGATGGCCAGGCGCAGGTCGGTGGCAAAGGTGCCGGGCCCCATCGGGCGCGAGGCAACCAGGCCGAGGAAGTGTTGGCGGTATACGTCGTCGAGTTGGGCGAAGTGGTAGCTGCCGGTGACCTTCTCGGCGAACTTATAGTCAACGCCGCCGAAGTTGAAGTGCTTGCCGGTGGCCCCGCTGAGGAAGCGACTGTTCTTGTTGTTGAGGGCGATGTCCTCGTAGTTGCTGTCGTCGCGATCCTTGGCCTTGTCCAGGCGCCCGCCGGTGAACGTCAGGTTCTTGAATTCCTTGGAGGTCAGCAGGCCGCCGTTGAAGGTCTGCGGCAGGATACGCCCGTCGTTGGGCTTGAGGATGGGCAATTCAGGGATCAGCGCACCGATTTTCAACTCGGTGGCAGAGATTTTCACTTTGCCGGTCAGGCCCAGCTTGGAGTATTCGTCAGCGGCGCGGCCGTCATCGTGGGTCGGCAACAGGCCGCTGCCGGTGCGGTCGGGGCTGGAGTCGAGCTTGACCCCGAGCATGCCCAGCGCATCCACGCCAAAGCCGACGGTGCCGTCGGTGTAGCCTGATTGCAGGTTGAGCATGAAGCCCTGGGCCCACTCATCGCGCTTGGATTGCTGCGCGCTGGTGCCGTCGCGAAAGTCGCGGTTGAAGTACATGTTGCGGGTTTCCAGGGTCGCGCTACTGTCTTCGAAGAAGGCAGCCTGGCTGAGCGGCGAAAAGCCGGCAAGGGCAGCGGCACTGGCGAGGGCGGTCTGGGTCAGGCGAGAAAAACGAACAGGCGGGCAGGCCTGGGGCTGTGTCGACAGCATCGTGATGCACTCCGTTATTGTTCTTATGGGGCGAAAACGCTTCGAGGCGTTTTTCGGGCGCTATGGGTCAAATAGCTCGGAAGGTGTAACCGTCCGTTTCTGGATGCTAATGGGCGAACCTTTCACTAACCTTTCAACGCCCTTTCAATGTTTTCGGGCTTCACAGCACAGGTGGCGGCTGTAAACTGCGCCGCGGGTTGGTAAACACAGGGCGGCATCGGCTTCCCATTAACGAGGTAAAAATCCATGCGTGTCCTGCTCGTCGAAGACCATCTGCAACTGGCCGAGAGTGTTGCCCAGGCGCTCAAGAGCACGGGGTTGACGGTGGATGTCTTGCACGATGGCGTGGCGGCGGACCTGGCCTTGAGCAGCGAGGAGTACGCGGTGGCGATCCTTGATGTGGGGTTGCCGCGTATGGATGGTTTCGAGGTGCTGGCGCGCTTGCGGGCCCGTGGGAAAAACCTGCCGGTGTTGATGCTCACCGCCCGCAGCGATGTAAAGGACCGGGTCCATGGCCTTAACCTGGGCGCCGATGACTATCTGGCCAAACCCTTTGAACTGACTGAGCTGGAGGCCAGGGTCAAGGCCCTGTTGCGCCGCAGCGTACTGGGTGGTGAACGGCAGCAGACCTGTGGCGTGCTGGTGTATGACGTGGAAACCCGGCGTTTCACTCTCGGCAATGAGTTGCTGACACTGACTTCCCGCGAACAGGCAGTGCTCGAAGCGCTGATCGCCCGCCCTGGCCGGGTCATGAGCAAGGAGCAGTTGGCGTCCCAGGTGTTTGGCTTGGATGAAGAGGCCAGCCCCGATGCCATCGAAATTTATGTGCACCGCTTGCGCAAGAAGCTCGATGGCCAGCCGGTCGCCATTGTCACCTTCCGCGGCCTTGGCTACCTGCTGGAAGCCCGCGATGCGTAAGCACAGCAGCCTGCGCTGGCGCCTGCTGTGGAACCTGGCGTTGTTGCTGGTGGTGCTGATGCTGGCCAGCGGCTTGAGCGCCTATTGGAACGGTCGCGAGGCAGCAGACACCGCCTACGACCGCACCTTGCTGGCCTCGGCGCGGACCATCGCCGCCGGCCTGTCCCAGCGCGATGGCACTCTCAGCGCCGATGTGCCCTATGTGGCATTGGATACCTTCGCCTATGACAGTGCCGGGCGGATCTACTACCAGGTCAATGACATTCACCAGAAGCTGATCTCCGGCTACGAACACCTGCCGGGCCCGCCGCCCGGCACGCCGCGCACTGACGATTACCCGGCCCTGGCGCGTTTTTATAATGCCAATTACCAGGGCCAGAATGTGCGGGTGGTGAGCCTGCTCAAGGCGGTGTCGGAGCCGAACATGAATGGCATGGCAGAAATCCGCGTCGCAGAAACCGACGAAGCCCGCGTCAGCATGGCTCGCAGCCTGATGGCCGACACCCTGCTGCGCCTGGGAATGCTGGCGATTGGTGCTTTGCTGCTGGTGTGGTTTGCGGTGAGCGCGGCGCTGCGCCCACTGGAGCGTTTGCGCACCGCGGTGGAAGAGCGCCAGCCGGATGATCTGCGGCCGCTGCCGCTGGTTGAAGTGCAGCACGAATTCGGGCCGCTGGTACGGGCGTTAAACCACTTTACCGAACGCTTGCGTGGGCAGTTCGAGCGCCAGGCCCAGTTTATTGCCGACGCTTCCCACGAACTGCGCACCCCGCTGGCCGCACTCAAGGCTCGACTGGAGTTGGGCCTGCGCGCCGAAGAGCCGGCGATCTGGCGCAGTACCCTGGAAACGGCGGCGCAAGGCACGGATCGCTTGACGCACCTGGCCAATCAATTGCTGTCCCTGGCGCGCATCGAAAACGGCGCACGAGCGATTGCCGAAGGTGGCGCGCAGTTGCTGGACCTTAGTCAGTTGGCCCGCGAGTTGGGCATGGCCATGGCGCCTTTGGCGCATGCGCGGGGCGTGGCGCTGGCATTGGAGGCGGATGAGCCGGTGTGGTTGCGGGGCGAACCGACGTTGCTGAACGAGCTGTTGAGCAACCTGGTGGATAACGCCCTGGCACACACGCCGTCGGGCGGCAATGTGATCCTGCGGGTCACGGCGCCGGCGGTGTTGGAAGTGGAAGATGATGGCCCGGGCATTCCCCAGGACGAGCGGGACCGGGTGTTCGAGCGCTTCTATCGGCGCAACCAGCAGGGTGCGGGTTCAGGCCTTGGCTTGGCGATTGTCGGCGAAATCTGCCGCGCACACCTGGCCCAGATCAGCCTGCACGACGGCGAGTTGAGAGGGCTCAAGGTGCGGGTGAGCTTTATCGCCGGCTAAATGTGGGCGCTGGCTTGCCAGCGATGGCGGCCTGGCTGGCCTTGCGTCGGTAGCTGAGCTTGCTATCGCCCGCAAGCGGGCTCCTACAAGAGGCGTTAATAGAACATCGAGCGTGCTTCGTCCAGCTCGGTGCGCACTGCTTCATTGAGCTCGTCGAGACGCAGCTTTTTGAACGCCGGCAAGTTCGACAGCGCAGCGTTGGCCAGCGGATGGCGGGTGTTCTTGTGGCAGTACAACACGGCTATTTGCACCAGGTCGACGTAGTCCAGGCTGGCCGAATGGCGCTCAAGATTCTGGTAATGCGCCGGTACATTCACCAGCATTTCCGGGAAGTCCCAGCCCCGCAGCAGTTTGTCCCCCAGCAACGGGTGGATGCTATCGATCACGTGGTTGAGGCTGACCGGATCGGAGAGCAGTTCATAGTGATCCTCGGCATAGGTCAGGATTGGCAGCACGCCGATCTGATGGACCAGCCCGCCGAGCGCCGCCTGGTCGGGTTTGAGCTGACTGTGGTTGCGGCACAAGACATAGCAGACACCCGCGACTTCAAGGCTGCGGCGCCAGACTTCGCGCATTTTTTGTTCGACGACATCGGAGCGGGCGTGGAATATCTGCTCCATCACCAGGCCAATCGCCAGGTTGCTGCTGTAGTTGGTGCCCAGGCGGGTGATGGCGGTGTGCAGGTCAGTCACTTCCTGGGATGCCCGCAACAGCGGGCTGTTGACGACCTTGATCAGCCGCGCCGTCAGGGCGGTGTCGCGACTGATGACTTTGCTCAAATGGCTGATACTGACTTCTGGGTCTTCGGCGGCCTGACGAATTTTCAGGGCCACTTCCGGTAACGTGGGCAGAACCAGGTCATCGTTGTCGATGGCCATCACCAACGCCTGTTGGACTTTCTCCGCCAGTTTGTTCATTCATGCTCTCTAGGGTGCTGCACAAGGGTGTGGCGATTAACGCTGGATCTCGCGATCACGATCCAGTTGGTAGGGCAGCTCCAGCAACTTGAGGCCTGGGCCTTCCAGCGTACCTAGATGTATATCGCCACTGTCGGCAGCTTCGGCTTGCAGTACCGCCAGAAGTTCAATCCCCTCGTCGGCCCGGGCGGCAATTACCACCTCACCGATGGCACTGTTGTGGCTGGGGGCAAACAGGGGGGTGCCAGGCTCGGGCAACTCAGTGCCCTCCAGGCTCAGGCGGTATAGGCGCCGCTTGAGTTTGCCCAGGTATTGCATGCGGGCGACGATTTCCTGGCCGGTGTAGCAGCCTTTCTTGAAGCTCACACCGCCGACCGCTTGCAGGTTGAGCATCTGCGGGATGAATAGCTCGCGAGTCTGGGCCATGACCTGGCCGATGCCAGCGCGGACCTGCCCGAGCAGCCAGTCATTGAGGTCGCCTTCAGCGAGTGTCGCAGTCAGTTGACTGCGCAGGCTGTCGGCTTGCGCGGCGGGCGCCCAGAGTTCGGCGCGGCCGGGGGAGACGCGAATGGCGATCAGTTCTTCATGGCGTGCCACGCTGTCGGTCTCGGCCGGCAGATCCAGGCCCAGGCTGGCGATTGCCTGATCGGCGCCAGCCAGGCCGAAGCGGGCCCAGGCGGGGCTTTCGTCAGTCAACTTGGACTTGGAAAACACGGCGTATTTCTTCAGGTCCGCCAGCTGTGGCTCCAGCAGTTCGCTGGCCATGGCCAGCAGCACGCCGTCACCTTGTAGCACGATGCGAAAGCTCGACTGCATGCGCCCCTTTTGGGTACAGCGCGCGCCGAGGCTGGCGTGGGTGTCGTTGAGGTAGTTGAGATTGCAGGTCAGTTGCCCCTGAAGGAACTTGGCCGCGTCAGCGCCGCGAACGGCCAGGATGCCTTCGTGGGACAGGGGGCAGAAGAAAGCAGAGTCAGCCATGGGTCATCGCAGTTGGAAAGTCGTGGGTGCATCATAGAGGGGCGCCCGGCAAATGGGTAGTTTCATAAGCCCGACCAAAGCCGACTGTTCCAAGGGGCGCGGGCCTGTATACTTGCGCCCTATTTGAGGAGCGCTCCATGGTCGAAGATGTAGAAATCAATCGCCTGTACTGGCACAGCCGTCGCGGCATGCTGGAGTTGGATGTGTTGCTGGTGCCGTTCACCAAGGAGGTGTACGCGACACTCAATAAGGTGGATCGCGACCTCTACGTCAGGCTGCTGACCTGCGAAGACCAGGACATGTTCGGCTGGTTCATGGAGCGTGCCGAGTCACAGGACCCAGAGCTGCAGCGCATGGTCCGGATGATCCTGGATCGTGTCCAGCCCAAGTAACAGCTTCGAATGCCGCTGGCAGGCCTGCGGGCTGTTGCTGGCGGCGTATCTCCTCGCCCTGGTGCTCGCCCTCGGGGCGCTATGCCTGCTGGCTGTACCTTTTTCGATGGCTGCACTCGCTATCCTGGTGTGCCTGGCCCATGCCCTGTGGACGCTGCCGCGCCATATTCGCTTGACTCACCCTTCGTCGGTTCGTGGCTTGCGGCGCAATGCCGATGGCTGGCAATTGTGGAGTGTGGCTCGGGGCTGGCACGCCGTACAGTTGCGTCCCGACAGCCTGGCATTGCCATTGATCGTAGTGCTGCGCTACCGGTTGCCGGGGGAGTGGTGGGTGCGATCAGTGTGCGTGCCGCGTGATTCGCAGGCTGCCGATATGCATCGGCGCCTGCGGGTGCGCTTGAAGTTCAGCCGCCGTAGGTGGCTGGCACCAATATAGTGTCGAGAGCCTCTGGCAGCATTTGCGGGTAGTCGAGGGTGTAATGCAAACCCCGGCTTTCCTTGCGTTCCATGGCCGAGCGGATCATCAACTCGGCAACCTGGGCCAGGTTGCGCAGCTCGATCAGATCGCGGCTAACCTTGTAGTTGCTGTAGAACTCATCGATTTCGTCGAGCAGCAATCGAACCCGGTGCTGTGCTCGCGCCAAGCGCTTGTTGGTACGCACGATCCCCACGTAGTCCCACATGAAGCGCCGTAGCTCGTCCCAGTTGTGGGCGATGATCACGTCTTCGTCCGAGTCGGTGACCTGGCTGGCATCCCAGCGGGGCAGGGCAGCGGGCACCGGGGTGCGCGGCAGTTGTTCCAGGATGTCGGCGGCGGCAGAGCGGGCGTAGACGAAACATTCGAGCAGCGAGTTGCTGGCCATGCGGTTGGCGCCGTGCAGGCCGGTGAAGCTGGTCTCGCCGATGGCATACAGGCCAGGTACGTCAGTGCGGCCATGCTGGTCGACCATCACCCCGCCACAGGTGTAATGCGCCGCCGGGACCACCGGGATCGGCCCTTTGGTGATATCGATATTGAAGGCCAGGCAGCGTTCGTAGACCGTCGGGAAGTGGGTCTTGATGAAGTCGGCGGGCTTGTGGCTGATGTCGAGGTAGACGCAATCGATGCCCAGGCGCTTCATTTCATGGTCGATGGCGCGGGCGACGATATCCCGTGGTGCCAGCTCGGCGCGCGGGTCGAAGCGCTGCATGAAGCGCTCGCCATTGGGCAGTTTCAGGTGCGCGCCTTCGCCCCGCAGCGCTTCAGTGATCAGGAAACTCTTGGCCTGGGGGTGATACAGGCAGGTGGGGTGGAACTGGTTGAACTCCAGGTTCGCCACCCGGCAACCCGAACGCCAGGCCATGGCGATCCCATCCCCGCAGGCGCCATCGGGGTTGCTGGTGTAGAGGTAGACTTTAGCGGCACCACCTGAGGCCAGGATGGTGAAGCGTGCGCCGTAGGTATCGACTTCGCCGCTGGTGCGGTTGAGGACATAAGCCCCCAGGCAACGCTCGCCGGCCAGGCCCAGGCGTTTTTCGGTGATCAGGTCGACGGCGACCCGTTGTTCCAGCAATTCGATATTTGGCCGTTGCCGGGCCTGTGCAAGCAGGGTCTTGAAGATTGCGGCGCCAGTCGCGTCGGCGGCATGAATGATACGTCGGTGGCTATGGCCGCCTTCGCGGGTCAGGTGGAACTCGAAGCCACCGTCATCACTGCCGGCATGTTCATCGCGGGTGAATGGCACGCCCTGGTCGATCAGCCACTGGATGGCTTCGCGGCTGTGTTCGACGGTGAAGCGCACCGCTTCTTCATTGCACAGGCCGCCGCCGGCGTTGAGGGTGTCTTCAACGTGGGATTGCACCGTGTCAGTGTCATCCAGTACGGCGGCAACTCCACCCTGGGCCCAGAACGTCGACCCGTTGGCCAGGTCGCCCTTGCTCAGTACGGCTATGCGCAGATGGCTCGGCAGGGTCAGTGCAAGGCTCAAGCCTGCGGCGCCGCTACCAATCACCAGGACATCGTGTTGAAACTGTTGGCTCATTTATGGGATTCCGCAACAAGCGATCCGAAGGAGTGGCGCAAACAGGACGCCTGGATCGGCGAATCAAAGGGGGCACACGGCCCACTAGTATATAGAGGGGGCTATCGGCACAATAGTCGGGCATTCGTGGCATTGTGAGACTACGGTGAACGAACTGCACGGCTTTGATGAGGCGCTCCGGTATCGAGATGGGAACTTTTGCATCACCCCCGACTCCATAACAGGATGCCCGAAAGCTGGGAAAGCGTTGGTTTTACTGATTGGCCTGGAGCATGGGAGCGTCAGAAAACCGGCGACAAGATTATTCACGCAGCCGGCTATGCCCGCGCTGCGTTTTTCGTGTGTGCCAAAACAGAGCCCACCGGAAACTTGCTTGAAGGGGGAGAACTTTTGCGAAAAGTCCTAGTCTATGTTTGCAAGCCTGATCGTTTAGTTATGCAAGCCTCCTTCAAGTACAACGAGGAGTGTTCATGCTAACCCAGGAAGAGGATCAGCAGCTGGTCGAGCGCGTTCAGCGCGGTGACAAGCGCGCATTTGATCTGCTAGTGCTGAAATACCAGCACAAAATTCTCGGGTTGATCGTGCGGTTTGTGCACGACACCCATGAAGCGCAGGACGTTGCACAGGAAGCCTTTATCAAGGCTTACCGTGCTCTCGGTAATTTTCGCGGTGACAGTGCGTTCTACACGTGGCTGTACCGGATCGCCATCAACACGGCGAAGAACTATCTGGTGTCTCGCGGGCGCCGCCCGCCAGATAGTGATGTGAGTTCGGAAGATGCAGAATTTTACGATGGTGATCACGGCCTCAAGGATCTCGAGTCGCCGGAGCGTGCATTGCTGCGCGACGAGATCGAAGGCACTGTTCACCGCACTATTCAGCAACTGCCAGAAGATTTGCGTACGGCGTTAACTTTACGTGAATTCGATGGTCTGAGTTACGAGGACATTGCCAGTGTCATGCAATGTCCGGTGGGGACCGTACGCTCCCGGATTTTCCGGGCTCGGGAAGCCATCGATAAAGCCCTGCAACCGTTGTTGCAGGAAAACTAAAGACAGCGGCGACAGCCAAGAGAGGAACCGCCATGAGTCGTGATGCCCTGCAGGAATCGCTGTCCGCAGTGATGGATAACGAAGCGGATGAACTGGAACTTCGTCGAGTGCTCAACGCATTTGATGACGCCGAAACCCGTGATACCTGGTCTCGTTACCAAGTCGCTCGGGCGGTGATGCACAAGGATCTACTAATCCCTCGTCTGGATATTGCTGCGGCCGTTTCTGCTGCGCTGGCCGATGAAGCCGTTCCGGCAAAAGCTGCGCGTGGCCCATGGCGCAGCCTGGGACGCCTGGCAGTGGCTGCCTCGGTGACTGTGGCGGTGTTGGCTGGTGTTCGCCTGTACAACCAGGACGAGATCGCCGGTGCTGAACTGGCTCAGCAGACCCAACAGCCGGTCATGGCCGGTCCGCAGGTCAAGGGCCCAGCCGTTCTGGCTGGCTATAAGGAAGGCTCCGACGCAACCGGTCCGATGGCCAATGGTGTGCTTCAAGGGCAATCTGGCTGGCAGGACCAGCGTCTGCCAGGTTATCTGCGCCAGCACGCTCAGGAGTCGGCGGTAAAAGGCACTGAAACTGCATTGCCTTACGCTCGTGCTGCAAACCTGGAAAACCGCTAAACCGCTAAGGAGCCTTATGCGTGCCATACCGCTCCTTACGCTTTTGCTCAGTGGCTGGTTTGTAGTTCCTGCCCAAGCCGATGAAGGCCAGGATTGGCTGAAACGTCTAGGGCGGGCAGAGCAGCAGAGCTACCAAGGCACGTTTATCTACGAGCGTAACGGTAGTTTTTCTACCCATGAAATCTGGCATAGGGTCCAGAATGGTCAGGTTCATGAGCGCTTGCTACAGCTCGATGGATCGGCCCAGGAATTTGTCCGTATCGATGGGCGCATCCAATGTGCCACCGGCAGCTTCGCGACCGGCGTCGATAACTCCCCAGGCGCTTCCGCCCCCAAATTCGACCCACAAAAACTCAATGCTTTTTACGAGATTGCCGTCAGCGGAAAATCGCTTGTGGCCGGTCGTAGTGCGGTGATTGTATCGTTGACCCCGCGAGACCAGTATCGCTACGGATTTGAGTTGCACCTGGACCGTGAAACCGCACTGCCGCTCAAGTCGCTGCTGATTAACGATAAGGGGCAATTGCTGGAGCGGTTCCAGTTCACTCAACTGAAGACCACAATCCCTGATGAGCGTGATCTGCAGCCGGGCAGCGACTGCAAGCCATTGGCACCGTCCAGCAACAAGACTTCAGAGGTGGCGGACCCGGTCCAGCCTTGGTACCCGCAATGGTTGCCGCCAGGGTTCGAGTTGACCCGCAGTGACGCGCGCAAGGATCCCAAGACCCGGGTGGTTGTAAACAGTTTGATGTATGAGGACGGGCTCGCACGCTTTTCACTGTTCCTTGAGCCTGTAACGGGCGAGGTTGCGCCCGAAAGCCGTGTTCAGCTTGGGCCTACGGTTGCGGTGTCGCGCCGCATGAGCACGCCTCAAGGCGATATTGTCGTGACGGTTGTCGGTGAGATTCCGATGGGCACCGCTGAGCGGATAGCCCTCTCTGTTCGCAGCGGTCCGGCGCCCGAAAAACCGTGAGTCGTTAATCCTATGCTCATCCAGATCGTTCACAGTGCTGCAGGAGACAGGCGATGACTGCCTTGTTCTTTTGTCGAGAACATGAAATGCCTGGAGAGTATTTTCACTTGCAAAATCTCCCTATGTTTTTTATAGGTCAGAACTCCTCGGCTCTGGCCTTGTGTTGTTTACGGAATATTGACGCCGGGAATAGTAGTCTTCGGCGTTTATTGAACCCTGTCGCCCAACCCTGCTCGTCGTAACGGGAGCTGTATGTCGATACCACGTTTGAAATCTTACCTATCCATAGTCGCCACGGTGCTGGTGCTGGGTCAGGCCGTTTCCGCGCAAGCGGCGGAGTTGCCTGACTTCACCCAACTGGTGGAGCAGGCTTCTCCTGCCGTGGTGAACATCAGTACCACCCAGAAGCTGCCGGATCGTAAAGTCTCGAACCAGCAGATGCCTGACCTTGAAGGCCTGCCGCCAATGCTGCGGGAGTTCTTCGAGCGTGGCATGCCCCAGCCACGTTCGCCCCGTGGCGGTGGCGGTCAGCGTGAAGCCCAATCCCTGGGCTCGGGCTTTATCATTTCGCCTGACGGCTACATCCTGACCAATAATCATGTGATCGCCGACGCCGACGAAATCCTCGTGCGCCTGGCTGATCGCAGTGAGCTCAAGGCCAAGCTGGTCGGCACCGATCCACGCTCTGACGTGGCCTTGCTGAAGATCGAAGGCAAGGATCTGCCCGTGTTGAAACTGGGCAAATCCCAGGACCTGAAGGCTGGGCAATGGGTGGTGGCTATCGGCTCGCCGTTTGGCTTCGACCATACCGTGACCCAAGGTATCGTCAGCGCCATCGGCCGCAGCCTGCCGAACGAGAACTACGTGCCGTTCATCCAGACCGACGTGCCGATCAACCCGGGTAACTCGGGCGGTCCGCTGTTCAACCTGGCGGGTGAGGTGGTGGGGATCAACTCGCAGATCTACACCCGTTCCGGTGGTTTCATGGGTGTCTCCTTCGCTATCCCGATTGATGTGGCCATGGATGTTTCCAACCAGTTGAAAGCAGGTGGCAAGGTCAGCCGTGGCTGGTTGGGCGTGGTGATTCAGGAAGTGAACAAAGACCTGGCCGAATCTTTTGGTCTCGACAAGCCAGCCGGTGCCCTGGTCGCGCAGATTCAGGATGACGGCCCGGCTGCCAAAGGCGGCCTGCAGGTTGGCGATGTGATCCTGAGCATGAACGGCCAGCCGATTGTCATGTCGGCCGATCTGCCGCACTTGGTCGGTGCGCTCAAGGCTGGCAGCAAGGCCAAGCTGGAAGTGATCCGCGAGGGCAAGCGCCAGAATGTCGAGTTGACCGTGGGTGCCATCCCAGAGGAAGGCCAGGAGCTGGGCGCGCTGGGTGGCAAGTCCGGTGCCGAGCGCAGCAGTAATCGCCTGGGCATCGCCGTGGTCGAGTTGACTGACGAGCAGAAGAAGAGCTTCGACCTCAAGAGCGGTGTGGTAATCAAGGAAGTCCAGGACGGTCCAGCTGCCCTGATCGGCCTGCAGCCGGGTGACGTGATTACCCACTTGAACAACCAGGCCATCAACTCCACCAAGGAATTCACCGACATCGCCAAGGCGCTGCCGAAGAATCGCTCGGTGTCGATGCGAGTCCTGCGTCAAGGGCGTGCCAGCTTCATCACCTTCAAGCTGGCTGAGTAAAACGTTAGCTGCGGGTCAATAAAAACCCCGCTCTCGATAATCGAGGGCGGGGTTTTTTGTGGGCGGCGGATTTAGCTCATCATGCCTTTGACGATGCGTTCCTGTTCGATCAACTCACGCTGGCGGGCATCGATGCGTGAAGACAGCGGGAAATTGCTGCCGGCCCGGCGCTTGGCAAAGTCCAATTGCTGGATGGCCTGCTGGAAGTCGCCGACCAGCGCGAAGTATTCTGCGCGGGCTTGATGCAGGCCGATAATATTGCCGGACAGACCGCGGGTCTCGGCCACCTGATACCACACATCCGGATCGTCGGAGCGCGACTTGAGCAAGCCTTCCAGGGCTTTTTCTGCGTCAGCGGTGCGGTTCTGCTTGAGTAGCAGGTCCACGCGCACCTGGTTCAACGGGTAGTTGCCGGGGTACTGGGTCAGCATGCGGTCGGTGCGTTGCTGTGCGTCGGGCATGCGGTTGTTGGTGATATCCAGTTCGATCTGCGCCAGGTTGTAGGTGATGTCGTTGGGGGCCTTGACCAGCAGCGGCTTGAGGGTTTCCCGCGCCTCATTGAGCTGGGTACCCTTGATCTGGGCGATGGCCAGGCCATAGCGTGCTACATCGCTTTTTGGGTTCTCATCCAACTGGGCACGGAAGCGCTTGGCGGCCAACCCGGGCGTGTCTTCGTAAAACAACTGGACCCGGGCGCGTATCAGTTGATAGCGAAGGCTGTCTTCTGTACCGCCAGTCTTGGCCTGTTCGGCGCGGTTGCGGGTGTCGGCGATCCGCGATTCGGTGACCGGGTGTGTCAGCAAGAACTCCGGTGGCTTGGCATCGAAGCGGTACTGGCGCATCAGGCGCTCGAACATGGTCGGCATGGAGCGCGGATCGTAGCCGGCCTTGACCATATTGAGGATGCCGATGCGGTCGGCCTCTTGCTCGTTTTGTCGGGAAAAGCGCCGCTGTTCCTGGATTGCAGCGGCCTGGCTGCCGGCAATCGCGGCAATCCCGGCATCCCCGGCGCCGGCGGCGGCGGCAATAATCCCGCCGAGCAGGGCGGCCATCATCGGGATCTGCATCCGTTGCTGGGCTTCCACACCACGGGCGAAGTGACGCTGGGACAAGTGCGCCAATTCGTGGGCCATGACCGAGGCATATTCGCCTTCGGTCTGAGCGTTGAGGAACAGGCCGCCGTTGACCCCGACAATCCCGCCCGGCGCGGCAAACGCGTTGAGTTGCGGGCTGTTGATCAGGATGAACTCCAGGCGCCGGTCATTGACCTGGCTGGTCTCTACCAGCTTGTAAACGCTGGTTTCGACGTAATCCTTGAGCTGCGGGTCGTTGAGGACCGACACCTGGCCGCGCAGGAATGCCAGCCAGGCCCGGCCCAGTTGATGTTCCTGCTGTGGCGAGACAATGGCAGAACTGGCGTCGCCAAGTGACGGCAGATCGTCAGCGAAGCCTGGAGAGGCAAGCAGGCAAGCCAGCGTCAGCAGGGTAGGGCGCAATAAAGTCATGCACAAAGCCTTTCGACAAAGACCTTACTGTAGCCGGACACTGAGCCTGGGACCAGATATTCTAAGCGCCCCCTGATGCCGCCTGGAGCAAAACCATGACCGATGCTGTAAACCACGACGCCGAGCTCGATGCCAGCGGCCTGAACTGCCCGTTGCCACTGCTCAAGGCCAAGATGGAACTCAATCGGCTGGCCAGCGGTGCGGTGCTCAAGGTGATCGCTACGGATGCGGGTTCCCAGCGGGACTTTCGCACGTTTGCCAGGTTGGCGGGGCACGTGCTGTTGCACGAGGAGGCCGATAACGGCGTCTATCGCTACTGGTTGCGTAAGGCCTGAGCTGCGAGGAGTACCCCCATCGCGGGCAAGCCCGCTCCCACATTGACCGGGTTGTCTTGCCGGGCACCGATCTGATGTAGGAGCTGGCTTGCCAGCGATAGCTATCTAACGGCCACCAGCCTCATCAAGCCTTGTCCAGCGCCTGCGCCGCAGCCAATACCGCATCCACATGCCCCGGCACCTTCACACCGCGCCATTCCTGGCGCAGCACACCCTTCTTGTCGATCAGGAAGGTGCTGCGATCCACCCCCATATATTCCTTGCCGTACAGTTTCTTCAGCTTGATCACATCAAACAGCTGGCAAACCGCTTCATCCTTGTCGCTGATCAGCTCGAAGGGGAAGGCCTGCTTGGCCTTGAAGTTCTCGTGGGACTTCACGCTGTCCCGGGACACCCCGAATACCTCGGTGTTCGCAGCCTGGAACGCGGCATGTTGATCGCGAAAACCCTGGCCTTCGGTGGTGCAGCCGGGCGTGCTGTCTTTAGGGTAGAAGTAGATCACCACTTGCTTGCCCTTGAGTCCCGCGAGGCTGAACGTCTGCCCGCTGGTCGCCTGGGCTTGGAAATCGGCGACCGGTTTGTCGATGACTACCGCCATGAAGAACTTCCTTACATTGGATTCTGTGGGCGCCACGGTTCGATCAGTGCATCCAGGTTCAGTGCATCGGCGAAATCCAGGAACTGGTCACGCAGCCAACTGATCTGCACACCGGCCGGCAAGGTCACGGTAAAGGTGGCGTTAAGCATCGTGCCACCAGTCTGCGGGGCCTGGTAGGTATCGCAGGTCAGGTTTTCCAGCTCGACGTTATGGTCGATAAAGAACTGGCACAGTTCATTGACGATGTCCGAACGGTAGGCCGAGCTGACGTAGGCCACATACGGCAATGCCTGGGGGCGGTTTTCCAGCGCCGCACTGCGCACCACGTTGACAGTGAAGTCGTGCTTCTTGGCCAGGGTCGGCAAGCCGGCCTCCAGGCGCGCCAGGGCATCCCAGCTCCCGGAAATCTGCAGGACCAGCGCACTGCACTCGCCATGGCGAGTCAGGCGTGAGGTCACGACGGCGCAGCGGTTCTCATGGCTGGCACGGCACAGGACGTTAGTCAGCTCCATGGGGTTGGCGCCAAGGGCACTGATAACAAGGAATTGTTCGCGGACTGTGGGGGTGGACATGCAGCATTCCTAAAGCGATGAGCGGTCGATACGAACGTGCGGTACCGATCAAAGGATCAAGGGTAGCGAAAAGTGCCGCCAAGGGCTAGGACGTGGCGTTTTCATTGCATATTCAATGGCCGTTGGCCGTGCTTTGGCCCAATGATGGCATTGCTCGCAACTAAGTTGATCCAGAACGCATCCTCGGAGGGTACTTCGCTTGTGCAAGCATCTTGGCGCCAGTACCATTACGGCTCTCTTTTTCCGGCAGGAGCGGTTGCATGATTGCGGGCAGTATGGTGGCACTGGTCACACCCATGGATGCACAAGGTAATCTCGACTGGGACAGCCTGGGCAAACTGGTGGACTTTCACCTGCAAGAAGGCACCAACGCCATTGTGGCCGTAGGCACCACGGGTGAGTCGGCCACGCTTGATGTGGAAGAGCACATCGAGGTGATCGAGTTTGTGGTCAAGCGCGTTGCAGGGCGTATCGCGGTGATCGCCGGGACGGGCGCCAACTCGACGCGCGAAGCGATCGAGCTGACCAAGAACGCCAAGAAAGCCGGCGCCGATGCCTGCCTGCTGGTGACGCCGTATTACAACAAGCCGACCCAGGAAGGCTTGTACCAGCACTTCAAGGCCATCGCCGAAGCCGTCGACATCCCGCAGATCCTCTACAACGTGCCGGGTCGCACGGCATGCGACATGCAGGCCGCGACTGTGATCCGCCTGTCTACCGTGCCGAATATCATCGGTATCAAGGAAGCCACGGGCGACCTGCAGCGCGCCAAGGACATCCTGGCCGGCGTGAGCAGCGACTTCCTGTTGTACTCCGGCGACGACGCCACGGCCGTGGAACTGATCCTGCTGGGTGGCAAAGGCAATATCTCGGTAACCGCCAATGTGGCCCCGCGCGCCATGAGCGAGCTGTGTGCCGCAGCCATCGCCGGTGATGCCGTCAAGGCCCGGGCGATCCATGAGCAACTGATGCCGCTCAACAAGACCTTGTTTATCGAATCCAATCCTATTCCCGTGAAATGGGCGCTGCATGAAATGGGCCTGATGCCGGACGGTATCCGTCTGCCGCTCACCCAACTCAGCCCAGCCTGTCACGAACCGCTGCGACAGGCCCTGCGCCAGTCCGGCGTCCTGGTTTAATTGAGGAAGCACTACGCATGAAGCGATTGGCCGGACTTTCCGCACTTGCCTTGATTATCTCCAGCACCAGTGGCTGCGGTTGGATCTGGGGCCCGGAAGGCTACTTCCGTGACCGCGGCAGCGATTACCTGGAAGCACAACAAACCGCACCGATGCAATTACCGCCGGACGTCAACGTCGCCAAGCGCCTTGACCCACTGCTGCCGATCCCGCGCAACGTGGCCGACGATACGGTCAAGGGCGAGTACGAGGTGCCCCGTCCACAGCCGATTTCGGCCACGGCCGATGCCAGCGACTACAGCCTGCAGAAAAGCGGCGACTCGCGCTGGATCATGGCCCAGCGCCCGCCTGCCGAAGTCTGGCCGGTGGCGGTGCAGTTCTTCCAGGACAATGGCTTTCGTATCGACGAGCAGCGTCCGCAGACCGGTGAATTCACCACGGCATGGCAGCAGCCGAGCGAGCTGTCGGCCAACATGGCCAAGCGCTTGCAGGCTGGTGGTGTCGCCGCTGATGGCGAAAGCCGCATCCGCGTGCGCATCGAGCCAGGCGTGCAACGCAATACCAGCGAAGTCTACGTAGTCAGCGCCGAGCGTCCTGCCGGCAGCACCTCCAACGTCGAATTCACCAATCGCTCGGTCAATAGCGGTGTTGATGCTGCGCTGGTCGACGAGATGCTTGCCAGCATGAGCCGCATCTCCGAGAAGGGCGGTTCCGTGTCCCTGCTCGCCGCGCGTGATTACGACACCCCTAGCCGTGTCAGCCTCACCGAAGATGGCAGCGGCAACGTCGTACTCAACCTGGGTGAAGACCTGGATCGTGCCTGGGCCAGCGTTGGCCGTGCCTTGGAGCAGGGGCCATGGCGTGTCGAGGACATCAACCGCAGCCTGGGCCTGTATTACATCAACGTGGCTGAAAAGGCCGAGAAGAAAGACGACGAGCGTGGTTTCTTCAGCAAGTTGTTCGGCAGCGAGCCGACCAAGGAAGAGATCGAGACCCGCGCCGAGCGTTATCAAGTGCGCTTGAGCAAGGTTGGCGACAACGTGCAAGTCACCGTCGAGAAAAACATCAATACTGTGGCGCCAGCAGAAACGGCGCGCAAAGTGTTGGGTGTGATTCAGGACAACCTGGGCTGATCCGATGCGTTTTGCTGTTCTCGGCAGCGGTAGCCAAGGGAACGGCACGCTTGTAGCCCATGACGACACGTACGTCCTGGTAGATTGTGGTTTCTCCTTGCGGGAAACCGAGCGCCGCCTGCTGCGCCTGGGGGTTCATCCAGCGCAGTTGAGCGCGATCCTAGTGACCCACGAGCATGCCGACCACGTGCATGGCGTGGGTTTGCTGTCTCGGCGCTACAATCTTCCGGTGTATTTGAGTCGCGGCACCTTGCGCGGGATGCGCAAACCCGTTGAGCCGGCAGGTTTCCTGGCCGATGGCGAGCAACTGCAGATCGGCGCCTTGAGCATCGATGTGATTGCCGTTGCCCACGATGCCCATGAGCCTACGCAATATGTATTCAGTGACGGCGAGCGCCGCTTCGGCCTGCTTACCGACCTGGGTTCCTACTGTGCCAAGGTGCTGGAAGGCTATCGGGACCTCGATGCGCTGATGATCGAGTCCAACCATTGCCGTGACCTGTTGGCGCGTGGTCATTACCCGTACTTTCTCAAACAGCGGGTCGGCGGTGAACTGGGACATTTGAACAACCACCAGGCGGCATACCTGGTGTACGAGTTGGGCTGGCAAGACCTGCAACACCTGGTCCTGGCCCACCTGAGCAGCAAGAACAACCTGCCGCAGCTTGCCCGGCAATGTTTTGTCGACACCCTTGGGTGCGACCCGGACTGGCTGCAACTGGCCGATCAAGATTCAGGGCTCGACTGGCGACATATCGCCTAGCCCATCTACTTACCAAGCGGAGCCCATCATGGAAAAACGTGAAGAACTCTACCGCGGCAAAGCCAAGTCGGTTTACAAGACCGACGACGCCAACCGCTTGATCCTGCTGTTTCGCAACGACACCTCGGCGTTCGACGGCAAGCGCATCGAACAGCTCGACCGCAAGGGCATGGTGAACAACAAGTTCAACGCCTTCATCATGCAGAAACTCGAAGCGGCCGGTATCCCGACCCAATTCGACAAGCTGCTGGGCGACAACGAATGCCTGGTAAAAAAACTCGACATGATTCCGGTGGAGTGCGTGGTGCGTAACTACGCCGCCGGCAGCCTGGTCAAGCGCCTGGGCGTGGAAGAGGGCCTCAAGCTCAACCCTTACACGTTCGAATTGTTTCTCAAGGACGACGCCAAGGGCGACCCGTTCATCAACGAATCTCACGTCGTGGCATTCGGTTGGGGCACTGCTGAGCAACTGGCGCGCATGAAGGAACTGTCGCTCAAGGTCAACGACGTCCTGAGTAAACTGTTCGACGACGCCGGCCTGCTGCTGGTGGACTTCAAACTGGAATTCGGTGTGTTCCACGACGGCTCCATCGTCCTGGGCGACGAGTTCAGCCCGGATGGTTGCCGGCTGTGGGACAAGGACACGCGCAAGAAGATGGACAAAGACCGCTTCCGCCAGGGCCTCGGTGACGTTATCGAAGCCTACGAAGAGGTCGCCAACCGCCTCGGCGTACCGCTGTAATCGACGCAAGCATCTGATAGCACGGAAAAAAATCCACTGAGAGCTTTGCTTCCCAGTAACAGGCTGTTATGATGCGCGCCGTTGGAGAGATGCCAGAGTGGCCGAATGGGACGGATTCGAAATCCGTTGTACCTTCACCGGTACCTAGGGTTCGAATCCCTATCTCTCCGCCATATCAGTACAAAAAGGCCCCGTTTACGGGGCCTTTTTGCATTCCGCGGTTTTATTCTCTTACTCCAATCTCTCGGCGGTGTTCATGCTGCCGCTTCCTGGGGCGCCGGGTCATGGCCAGCCGTGCGGCTGGGGAGAGGTCTTCTGCCTCGTCGATGCTGACCCGCGTGCCATAAGGCCCATCTCAATCTGCCCGTAGACGATCCAGTAGTTGACTTGACGCATCTTCTGGTCGCCCGGGCGCCCAGCAATTCGCGCAACTGAACTACGTTACCCTGGCGTTTGCGAACTCAGCGCCGCGGCATAGTCTGGAAAGTCATCCAGGCGAAGAAGCTTAACACCGCGCTCAGCCACTTCGGCGGGTACGTTTAGACCATAGTTATCAGCAGCAGAAACATTGCGAATTCCAAAGCGCTCCATGTCTTTGATCGACACGGTCCATTCCTGCGCGGCTTTGAGCTGTTGCCCCATGACGGTGATGCGATCATCTATGCCGATTTTCTTGAAAAGCGCGTTTTGCCTCACTTTGGCGTCTTCGACATAGCGAATCGCGTCGCCTCGCCAGCTCTCGAACAAGGCCATTTTGTCTGGCCCAGACAACGCCGCGCCGTCCTCGAATTTGATGTCTTCAAGGGTAGGACCTGCCATCAGGCTTTCCTGAATGGCTGATCCGTGCCAGATCACGACAGCGCCAGGGTTGATCTGTTTACGTTTGCCTGCCGGGAAAACGTAGTTGGCGCAAGAAGAGGCGCAGAGCCGTTTGACGATCACATCAAGTTCAGCGGCCAGGACGATCTCGGCGAGATCCATTCCGACGTTGACATCACCGCCACCGGAATCGATTACCAGCTTGGCGACGCTCCCGTTCGACGCTTTTACTTGGTCTGCCAGTTTGGCGACTGCATCGGCATTCAGGTCGCCGGTGTAATGAACGGAGTCACCGATAACGTCTACCGTCACCGGCAAGGCCTCAGCCAGTGCGGCTGGTGCTGTGGTGAGCAGGGATATTGCGAGCAGTGTTTTTCTCATTTTTTATAACTCACTGTGAGAGTTGACCGCAGAAAAACTACCACTTACTCGGCGCTGGTTGATGCACCCCTGGCGAGGGAGTTACTTCAAAATGCTTCTTCAGGGACGCCGGTTTTGTGCCGGACGACAGCCCACAACACGGCATTGGCCGCACCTATCACCCCAACCACGCTGCGATATTTTCAGGCACGGACGGTTCGCTTTGCAGTGAACGGGCGCCCGACCCGCGAGGTGTATGGGGCAGCAGCGTGCGCGATATGGCTTCTGGCATGCCCTAAGGCCGCCACGTTTGGCTGTCATGCCTTGGAAGTTTTGAGGGGGAGTTTTGCCTGGCGAAATTCACCTAGAAGGAGTGCGCTTATATTTATTTAAATAAATCAATAAAAAACAATGGCTTATTTATTTTTTGATTTTGTTTTCCCGTTGCCTATTTACTTAAAATTTGCCTAATGCTTATATTTTGTCGTTAATTCAAAATATAGTTCCGCACAGCGAAATATATTGAATTGTAAAAGCTGTAGCGTTCCTTCGTCATTGGCGAGGGGCGAGGGGCTTCACACATAACAACAAAAATAGGGCTGCATCATGGAGTGCCATTCCCGCGTCATTGCTACGTGTCTGCTGGTTTCCATTGGGCAGATAGGCCTGTGCGCCTCGGCGCAGGCGGACTTTTTCGTAGACAGCAAGGCCAGCGTCGAACTGCGCAACTTTTACATCAATCGCGACTACAGCCAGGCCAGCACCACCCAGTCCAAGCAGGAAGAATGGGCCCAGGGCTTTTTGCTGCGCTACGCATCTGGCTTTACTGCCGGCCCTGTGGGGTTTGGGCTGGATGCCATCGGCTTGGTTGGCTTGAAGCTCGACTCCAGCCTGGACCGTGCCGGTTCCGGTTTGTTGCCTCGCCGGCGAGATGGCCATGCGGTCGATGAAAGTGGCTCTCTTGGCCTGACTGCCAAGGTGCGGGCGTCCAAGAGCCTGCTTCGGATCGGGACCTTGCATCCGCGCCTGCCGGTGGTGCAGTTCAACGACACCCGCTTGCTGCCGCAGACGTTCGAGGGCGTGCATTTGAACGCCCAGGAGTTCGCCAACGTGACCCTTGATGCCGGGCAGATCCGCCAAGTGACCCAGCGCGACTCCACGAACCGTGAAGACCTGGCGCCCTCAGTGGCCAATGCCAAGGGCATTCGGGTCAGCAAGGGCGCCACCAGCGATGAGTTCAACTTTGCCGGTGTCGGTTACAAGTGGAGTAACCAGTTAAGTGGCAGCTACTTCTACGGCGAACTCGACCGGTTTTACCGCCAGCACAATTTCAGCCTGTTGCATGTGCTGCCGCTTGGGGAAGGGCAGTCGCTCAAGAGTGACCTGCGTTATGCCAGGTCCTACAACGAAGGCCAGAGCAATATCGATAACACTGCAGTGTCGGCGATGTTCACGTACAGCGTGGGCGGTCACGCCTTTGGCCTGGCCTACCAGAAGATGAGTGGCGACACTGGCTACGCCTATATCCATGGCGCCGATGCCTTCCTGCCCAACTTTATCTCCAACAATGACTTTGCCAACCGGGATGAAAAGTCCTGGCAGGCGCGTTACGACTTCAACTTCGCCGCTGTCGGTATTCCGGGCCTGAGCTTCATGACCCGCTATGTCTACGGCAGTGAGATCGAGTTGGGAGCCGGCAAGCCGACGGGCTCGGAATGGGAGCGCGATACGGACATTGCCTACGTGTTCCAGGAAGGGGCGTTGAAAAACCTGGGGGTGAAATGGCGTAACTCTTCTTTGCGCATGAACCACTTTGGCAGTGATCTGGACGATAACCGCCTGATCGTCAGTTACACCCTGCCACTGCTGTAGTCGAGTCGGTAACAGCCCGCCGGGCGGGTCTATAACAACAATGAGGTCGTAGCGGCTATGAAGAACGCACTTTACCCATCACGTGTACGCGCCTGGTTTACCGTCAGCATACTGATGCTGGCCTATGTCCTGTCCTTCGTTGACCGGCAGATTCTCAACCTTCTGGTGGGGCCGATCCGTCACGACATGGATATCAGCGACACGCAGATGAGCCTGTTGATGGGGCTGTCGTTCGCGATTTTCTACACGCTCTGTGGCATCCCGCTGGGGCGCATTGCCGACAGCAAGAGCCGACGTAACCTGTTGATGTGCGGGATCCTGGTGTGGAGCGGTATGACGGCTGCCTGCGGCATGGTCAAAGGCTACTGGCAGTTTCTTTTTTGCCGGATCGGCGTGGCGGCTGGCGAGGCCTCGCTGGCGCCTTGTGCGTATTCGATGATCTCCGACAGCTTCACCCCCGAGCGTCGCGGTACGGCCTTCAGCGTGTATTCGACGGCGATTTACCTGGGCTCGGGCGTTGCCCTGTTGCTGGGCGGAGTCGCAGTGCACTTTGCTACCAGTCAGGGCGATATGACATTGCCGCTGATTGGCACGGTGCGCCCGTGGCAAATGGTGTTCCTGATTCTCGGCGCTGTTGGCGTGGTCTTTTCCCTGTGCTTGCTGTTGTTGCGCGAGCCGGTGCGTCATGGCGTGGGGGCGGGGTTGGAACTGCCGTTTTCGGAGTTCGTCGATTACCTGCGTAAAAACCGGCGCACCATGCTTTGCCATAACCTGGGCTTTGCTTGCCTGACGTTTACGGCCTACGGCAGCAGTGCCTGGATCCCGACATTTTTTGTGCGTTCGTTCGACATGAGCGTACCTGAGGTCGGGGTGATCTACGGCAGCATGCTGGCGATCTGTGGCTCCCTTGGCTTGCTGGTGGGCGGCCGGTTGTGCGACTGGCTGATCAAGCGTGGTCACCGTGACGCGCCCTTGCGTATCGCAATCCTGGCCGCCGTGCTGACCCTGCCGTCGAACCTGGGCTATCTGGTCGATGATAAGAACCTTGCTCTGGTGATGATGGCTTTGCACGTCTTCACTGTGAGCATGCCATTCGGCGTCGGTCCCTTGGCCGTGCAAGAAGTCGTGCCCAGCCCGATGCGTGGCCAGGCATCGGCTCTTTATCAGTTTGCAGTGACGTTGATCGGCCTGGGGATCGGCCCGACCGCCGTGGCCTTGGGCACCGATTATGTCTTTGGCAGTGACTCGGCGCTGCGCTATTCGCTGGCGGTGGTGACGGGGGTTTCGCTGGTGCTGGCCGTGGTGATTCTGATGAGCGGCCTGCGTTCGTATCGCGAAAGCCTGGAGCGTCTCAAAAGCTGGGCGCCCAAGGATCCTACGGTGGCGATACCTGGCCGGCAGGTGCCTGCGGCTGACGCTTGAGCCCTCTATTTTTCTGGCCTGATCAAGCTGACACCCCTTGGGTGTCAGCTTTTTTTTCGTCGGCAATCGCTCCACAAATCGTTTGCCAAAACATGATGCTTTGATAATATTTAGTAGCATGTTCCGCAATGCGGAATATGGTTTCAATAAAAACAAAATACCGAGGTTCAGATGAATTCCAGCGTGAGCTACGAGCGCCAAGGCGAGATTGCACTGATCACCCTGAACAACCCGCCGGTCAACGCCCTCGGCCAGGCCCAGCGTGAAGGCCTGCTGCAAGCCTTGCGCCAGGCACAGGTCGACACGCAGGCCAAGGTGCTGGTGTTGCTGTGCGCGGGTCGCACCTTTATTGCCGGGGCTGATATCAAGGAGTTCGGCAAGCCGCCTCTGGCGCCGAGCCTGCCGGAAGTGGTCAACGCTTATGAACACAGCGACAAACCCTGTGTGGCGGTGATTCACGGCACGGCCCTGGGCGGTGGCCTGGAAATGGCCCTGGGTTGCCATTATCGGATCGCCCGCCGCGATGCCAGGGTCGGCCTGCCGGAGGTCAAACTCGGGCTGCTGCCGGGAGCCGGTGGTACTCAACGCTTGCCCCGCCTGGCAGGCGTGGCCAAGGCCCTGGAGATGATTGTCTCAGGCCAGCCCATCAGCGCCACTCAAGCCCGGGAACAGCACATTGTCGATGAACTGTTCGATGGCGATCCCCGCACCGCCGCCATCGCCTTTGCCCAGCGGATGCTGGACAACGGCCTGGCTGTGCGGCGCACCGGTGAGCAAACTGCCGCCCTCAAGGGCGTGGACAATGCAGCGTTGATTGCCGCCAAGCGCGCCGAGGTCGCCAAGCGTTTGCCAGGGTTCTTTTCCCCACCGCGCTGCGTCACGGCGGTCGAGGCGGCAACCCTGCTGCCACTGGCCGAAGGCTTGCAGCGCGAGCGCGCGCTGTTCCAGGAATGCCTGGCGTCTGAGCAACGCGCGGCGCTGGTGCATGGTTTTTTTGCCGAGCGCCAGTGCGCCCTGATCGACGACCTGCCCAGGGACACGCCCGTACGCACCGTTGAGCGCGTCGGGGTGATCGGTGGCGGCACCATGGGCGTGGGCATTGCCTTGAGTTTTGTCAGCGCCGGCATTGCTGTGCTGCTGCTGGAAGTCGACGAGCCAGCCTTGCAGCGGGCACTGCAACGTGCCCGCCAGACCTGCGAAGCCAGCGTGGCTCGTGGCAGCTTGAGCCCAGTGGTGATGGAGCAACGCCTGGCGCTGCTGCACGGCGGGGTGGACTACAGCGAACTGGCCAGCGCCGACCTGGTCATCGAGGCAGTGTTTGAAAGCCTGGAGGTCAAGCGCCAGGTGTTTGAGCGCCTGGACCACGTCTGCAAACCCGGCGCGATCCTCGCCAGCAATACGTCGTCGCTGGACCTGGACGTCATCGCCGGCTTCACTTCACGGGCCCAGGATGTGGTGGGCCTGCACTTTTTCAGCCCGGCCAATGTCATGCGCCTGCTTGAAGTCGTGCGCGGGCGGCACACCGCTTTCGACGTGTTGGCCACCGTCATGCAACTGAGCAAAAAGCTGAACAAGATTGCCGTGGTGGTGGGCGTCTGTGACGGTTTCGTCGGTAACCGGATGATCTTCCAATATGGCCGCGAGGCCGAGTTCCTGCTGGAGGAAGGGGCCACCCCGGAGCAAGTGGACGCGGCCTTGCGTACCTTCGGTATGGCCATGGGGCCCAATGCCATGCGCGACCTGTCGGGGCTGGATATCGGCTGGAGCATCCGCCAGCGTCAGCGCACCACGCTGCCAGCGAACTACCCGCTGCCGGGCGTGCTCGACAAGCTGTACGCCGCCGGCATGCTCGGCCAGAAGACCGGCAAGGGCTTCTATTGCTATGCCGCCGGTTCCCGCCGTCCCGAGCCGAACCCTGAACTGCTGCCGTTGCTCGAAGCCGTCTCCCGCGACAAAGGTATCGAGCGCCGCGCCCTGAGCGATGAATACATCGTCGAGCGCTGCCTGTTCGCCTTGATCAACGAGGGCGCAAAAATCCTTCAGGAAGGCATTGCCCGGCGTAGCAGTGACATCGATGTGATCTACCTCAACGGCTACGGTTTTGCCGCCTGGCGAGGCGGCCCGATGTTTTATGCCGACAGCCTGGGCCTGGACAAGGTGCTGGCCCGTATTCGCGAGTTCCACCAACGCTTCGGCGCCTGGTGGGAACCCGCGCCGCTGCTGGAAAAACTGGCGGCAGAAGGGCGGCGCTTCGCTGACTGGAAACTGGATGCATAACGGCCTGCTTCACGGTCTATCAATGGCTTGGAGAAACAACATGGATATTCATTTTACCGCTGAAGAACTGGCGTTTCGTGATGAAGTCAGGGCCTTCTTGAAGCACAAACTGCCCCAGGACCTGGCCGACAAGGTACGCCTGGGCAAGCCCTTGTCCAAGGATGACCACCTGCGTTGGCAGGCCATCCAGAATGCTCAGGGTTGGTACGCCACCCATTGGCCGGTGGCCTTTGGCGGTACTGGCTGGGGCGCCGTGCAAAAGCATATCTATGAAGAGGAATGCGCGCTGGTGGGCGCTCCGCGCAGTATTCCGTTTGGGGTCAACATGGTGGCACCGGTGCTGATCAAGTTCGGCACGCCACAGCAACAAGACTACTACTTGCCACGCATCCTCAACGGTGCGCACTGGTGGTGCCAGGGCTACTCCGAGCCCGGTGCCGGCTCTGACCTGGCCTCGTTGAAAACCCGTGCGGTGCGCGAGGGCGACTCTTACATCGTCAATGGCCAGAAGACCTGGACCACCCTGGGCCAGCACGCCAACATGATTTTCTGCCTGGTGCGCACTGACCCGCAGGCGCAGAAGCAACGGGGTATTTCCTTCCTGTTGATCGATATGGCCAGCCCGGGTATCAGCGTGCGGCCGATCATCACCCTGGACGGCGAACACGAGGTCAACGAGGTGTTCTTCGACAACGTCAAGGTGCCGGTCGAGAACCTGGTAGGCGAAGAAAACCAAGGCTGGACGTGCGCCAAATACCTGCTCACCTACGAGCGTACCGGCCTTGCGGGAATCGGCGCATCGAAGGCGGCGCTGGCCCATCTCAAGCGCATTGCCCGCAAACAGATGAGCGAAGGCCGACCGATCTTCGACGACCCACTGTTCAGGGCCCAGGTCGCGGAGTTGGAAATGCAATTGATGGCCACCGAAATGAGCACCCTGCGCACCCTGGCTGCGGCCAAGGACGGCGGGGTGCCCGGTGCGGAAAGTTCGATCCTCAAGGTCAAGGGCACCGAAGTCCGTCAGGCCATCAGCCACTTGCTGCGCAAAGTGATCGGGCCTTACGCGCTGCCCTATCTGGAAGAAGAACTGGGCCTGGATCATCCGGGCGATCCCCTGCTCGCCGACTACAGCGTGGCGTTGGCCAGCCAGTATTTCAACCTGCGCAAGCTGTCGATTTTCGGCGGCTCCAACGAAATTCAGAAAAACATCGTCGCCAAGATGATTCTCGAACTGTAAGGGGCTCTGATCATGGACTTCAAACTGACCGAAGAGCAGCAGATGCTGCAAGATACCGCCACCCGCCTGGTGCGCGACGCCTACAGCTTCGAGGCACGTGAGCAGTACGCCCGGAGCGAGGAGGGCTTCAGCCGTGCGTTCTGGCAGCAGCTCGGTGAACTGGGGCTGACGGCGGTGCCATTCCCCGAGGCCCTGGGCGGTTTTGGTGGGGGTGGCGTCGATACGATGCTGCTGATGACCGAGTTCGGCCGCGGCTTGTGCCTGGAACCTTACGTGGAGTCGGTGATTTATGCCGGTGGCTTGCTGATGCAGCTCGCCAGCCCGGCCCAGCAGCAAGAGCTGCTGGCGCCAGTGGCCAGCGGGCAATTGCTGCTTGCCACAGCCTTTGAGGAGCAACACAGCCACTACCATTTGAACGATGTGCAGACCCGTGCCGAACACAGCGCCGAGGGCTGGACACTGACCGGGCGCAAAGCGGTGGTGATGGGGGGGCATCAGGCCGGCTTGATTCTGGTCAGCGCGCGGATCAGCGGTGAGAGTCGCGATGAGCACGGCATCGGCCTGTTCCTGATCGATCCGCAGGCCGCTGGCGTCGAGCGTCGTACCTACCCTACGGTTGATGGTCGCAAAGCCTGCGACCTTTACCTGGACAAGGTAAAGGTCTCTGCCGATCACGTCGTGGGTGAGCCGGGCCAGGCATTGGCAGCCATGCGTTATCAGCAAGGGCGGGCCATTGCCGCACAGTGCGCGGATGCCCTGGGCAGCATGCAGGAAGCGTGTCGCCTGACCCTGGAATACCTGAAGACCCGGCAACAGTTCGGGGTGGCGATTGGTCAGTTCCAGGTGCTGCAGCACCGCATGGTGGACATGCGCACCGACCTGGAACAGGCCACCAGCATGGCCATCCTGGCCGCGTGCTGCTGCGATGAAGGCGATAGCCTGGAACGCACCAGGACCTTGGCCGCGGCCAAGTTCATCGTCACCCGCGCCGCGCGCAGCATCGCCGAGCAGGCGATCCAGCTGCACGGCGGTATCGGCATGACCTGGGAATACACCCTGGCGCATCACGCCAAGCGCCTGGTGATGCTCAGCCATCAGTTCGGAGATGACGACCATCACCTCAAGGCCTATGCCGCCTTGCTCGATGCCGCATGAACCGCCCATTTTTCATTCTGAGGGAGCAATCATGAAAGTCCTCGTCGCAGTCAAACGAGTGGTCGACTACAACGTGAAAGTTCGCGTCAAGGCGGACAATTGCGGCGTCGATCTGGCTAACGTCAAAATGTCGATGAACCCCTTCTGCGAAATCGCCGTGGAAGAAGCCGTACGCCTGAAAGAGCTCTCTATAAAAGAAGGGCGTGTCGCGACTGAAATCGTCGTGGTTTCCGTAGGACCATCCACGGCTCAAGAGCAGCTGCGCACCGCCCTGGCCCTAGGCGCCGACCGTGCCATCCTGGTCGAATCCGCTGAAGACCTGACCTCCCTGGCCGTTGCCAAGCTGCTCAAAGCCGTTGTCGACAAGGAGCAGCCGCAGCTGGTGATCCTCGGCAAACAGGCCATCGACAGCGACAACAACCAGACTGGCCAGATGCTGGCTGCCCTGACCGGTTACGGCCAGGGCACTTTCGCCTCGAAAGTCGAAGTCAGTGGCGACAGCGTTGCCGTGACCCGTGAAATCGATGGCGGCGCGCAGACTGTTTCCTTGAAACTGCCGGCCATTGTCACCACTGACCTGCGTTTGAACGAGCCGCGTTATGCGTCCCTGCCAAACATCATGAAAGCCAAGAAGAAGCCGCTTGAGTCGGTGACTCCAGAGGCTTTGGGCGTTTCCACCGCCTCCACCAACAAGACCGTCAAAGTTGAAGCACCGGCTGCACGCAGCGCGGGCATCAAGGTCAAGTCGGTGGCCGAACTGGTCGAGAAACTGAAAAACGAAGCGAAGGTAATCTAAACATGACTATCTTGGTAATCGCTGAACACGACAACAAGGTGCTGGCCCCGGCCACCCTGAACACCGTGGCCGCTGCCGCCAAAATCGGTGGTGAGATTCACGTGCTGGTAGCCGGCCAGGGCGCTGGCGCCGTGGCTGAAGCCGCTGCGAAAATCGCGGGCGTGAGCAAGGTACTGCTGGCCGACAACGCCGCTTACGCTCACCAGTTGCCGGAAAACGTCGCTCCTTTGGTTGCAGAACTGGGCGCCGCCTACAGCCACATCCTGGCGGCCGCGACCTCCAACGGCAAAAACATCCTGCCGCGCGTTGCTGCGCAGTTGGACGTTGACCAGATCTCCGAGATCGTTTCGGTCGAAAGCGCCGACACCTTCAAGCGCCCGATCTACGCCGGTAACGCCATTGCCACTGTGCAATCGACGGCTGGCGTCAAAGTCATCACCGTGCGTGCCACCGGCTTCGACCCGGTAGCAGCCGAAGGTGGTTCGGCTGTCGTTGAAGCAGTTGCTGCTGCTCACGATGCTGGCACCTCCAGCTTTGTGGGCGAAGAGCTGGCCAAGTCGGACCGTCCTGAACTGACCGCTGCCAAGATCGTCGTTTCCGGCGGTCGTGGCATGCAGAACGGTGACAACTTCAAGCACCTGTATGCCCTGGCCGACAAGCTGGGTGCTGCGGTGGGCGCGTCGCGCGCGGCGGTCGACGCAGGTTTCGTCCCCAACGACATGCAGGTCGGCCAGACCGGCAAGATCGTGGCGCCACAGCTGTACATCGCGGTCGGTATCTCCGGCGCGATCCAGCACTTGGCGGGTATGAAAGACTCCAAGGTGATCGTTGCGATCAACAAGGACGAAGAAGCGCCGATCTTCCAGGTGGCTGATTACGGCCTGGTTGCGGACTTGTTCGAGGCTGTGCCGGAGTTGAGCGCCAGCCTGTAATGGGAGAGGCAGGAGCCGGCTTGCCGGCGAAGAACCCAAACACAACACGGGGGCCAGCAAGCTCCCCGCGTTATCGCTGACGATTTTCGCTGGCAAGCCAGCGCCTGCAGTCAGGCGCCCAGGCTTTCGATATCCCTGGCCAACATCACCAACTGGTGAGCCAGGGAGCTTTGCAGGGTGTCAGTGGGCAGTTGGAATTTCGGCGCGCCACAGGTCAGTGCCATGATGCTGCCGTCGGCCAGGCGCAGCGGAACGCCAGCGGCGTTGACGTTGCGGTCCCATTCGCCGAGGGACAGGCAAAAACCGAACTCTTCATACTCGCGGAACGACTCGTTCAACGAGATCTCCAGGGCCGGCCATTCGTCACCGGCTTTCTTGGCTATTTCGCCGATCAGATGGGCCCGCTCGTTTTCCGGCGTCGCGGCCAGGTAGGCGCGACCTGCGGCAGTGGTGCTCAACGGCAGGCGCACGCCGGCTTCCATCCGCAGGCTGGCCACATCGGGTGGGCGACAGCTTTCCACGTAGATCATCGACAGGCGATCGCGGCAGGTGAGGCCAACGGTGGTGTTGGTGCGCCGTGCGAACTCGTCCATCAGCGGCTTGCCGAGCTGGCGCACCCGCAGGTTGTTGACGTAGGCATAACCCAGGGCCAGCACTCCGGAATCGAGCTGGTACTTTTCCACGTCCTGGTTGTAGCTCAGGTAGCCCAGCTGCGTCAGGGTGTAGGTCAGGCGCGAAACCGTGGGCTTGGGCAGGCCGGTAATCCGGGCGATGTCCTGGTTGCCGCGGGTGACGTTGCCGTGGGTGAACGCGCGCAACACTTCAAGGCCCCGACTCAGGGCTTCGACGAATTTCCGGTCCTTGGGGTCGTTCTCGGGCGTTTCGATTTCTTCAGTCATGGAGGCTCGTTTGGGCAGCGGACAGGCAGTGGAAGAGGTTAGCCGATAATGCCGGGCAGTGTGGGCAGTAACTGTCGTGATTTCAATGCGGCGGCCCATATAGTCGCGCGAAATGGCAGCAGAGCGGAATCCTGTTCCGCTAGTGCAGCCATTGCACGACCCAGGACAGGGCCAGCAATAGCGGAATGGCGATCAGGGCGAAACGGCCATTCCAGGTGAGGACAATCGTCCAGGGCGAGGTGCCAGCGGTGCGCGCCAGGATCAGCACGGCGGGCCCGAAGGGTGAGAGCAGCATCGCCAGGGAAAAGGCGCAGACCAGACTGACGGCGGGCCCCAATGGGTTGATTCCGGCCACCTGCAATTGGGCCAGCAGGCCGGCACACATGCTCAGGGTAATAATCGGCGCGATGCCAACCAGGGCGAGCCCGACCACACCCAGCAGCGCCACGCATTGCAGCCAGAACACCTGCGAGGCGCCGCCCAGCAGCGGCACCAGTTGCTCCAGGGGCACCAGTTGATTGAACAGCGCGCCGAACAGCGCGGAGCAGCCAAAGATAAAGACCTCGTTGCGCATGCCCGCCAGGTGCTCGGCCAATTCATCGTAGGCCTTGCGCGGGCTTTCCAGGAACAGCCAGGCACTGACCAGCAGCGGCACCACCATCAGCGAGGCCTGGGTGATGTTCAACCCACTGAAGCTGGCCAACGCCACGATCGCAGCGATGCCCACGGCCGTGCCGAGCGCAAGAGGGGTGAGAGAGGCGACAGGGACCTCGGGAGATTTGTCCACCAGCGTCTGCAAGTGGCGGTTTTCGCTGCGTGCGCCAATGAACATCAGCAACACGGTGGCGATCACTCCATAAGGCAGCAGGTCGGTCCACGCCAGGCTTGGCACCTCACGAGTGATGATCGCCACGACAATGCTGGTTGGCGCGACCAGGGGCACCAGGGCAAAACCGCGAATGGCGGCGGTCAGTACACCTCGCTGGCCATCACGCCGGCCGAGGTGATCGGGGGCAAAAGGTTGCAGGTAGCTGTGCAAGGTCGAGCACATCAGGTTGAGCATGCCGAAACTGAGAATTGACCCCAGCCCCAGCGCCGCCAGCACGTAGCGCGGGTAGAGCAGCACGCGTGGCCCGCGCAACAGAACACGGTGCACCTCCCCAAGCGTCGGCAAGCGCTTGACCAGGCACCCCATCAGCCCCAACCCGGCAATGAACGCTGCGTAATACGCGGCGGCGCTGCTCATGCGCTGGGCGGCGGGCAGATCCAGGGGGGCCTTGACCAGCCAGAGAGCGAACAACCCCAGCGTCGCCAGGCCCAGGCGCCTGGGGTAGGGCATGAGTGACTGCCAGTGACGGATAAAGAACAAACCGAACAGCAGCGCCGCGATCAGGCTGAACGCACTGGTACGCGTGCCCAGGGCGATCAGCTCACACAGCAGGGCCAGTGGCAGCAGGCGTGTCAGCTTCACGCGGGCAGGCGGCGCAGGCGGCTGCGTTTGAACACGCCTTCGGCGCTGGCCAGCAGGTTGTCTTCGGCATCGAGTACGTCACAGGCGGCCATGTAGATTTTCGGCCCGCCGCCGCGCACCCGGGCGACTGCCCGTACCCGGCTGCCTGCGGGGGCAGGTGCCATGTAATTGATGTTCAGTGACAGGGTCAGGGACAGGCGCCACAGGTCCGGGTCGATGTTCCAGGTTCCGCACATGCCCAGTGCCGAGTCGGCCATGGCTGCGATCACACCGCCGTGCAGGTTGCCGGCCTGGTTCAGGTGCTCGGGGTTGATCTGCAACGCGATGATGGTCTGCGCCTGGCCGTACTCAACCAGCTCAAGGCCCAGGTACGCGGCGAATCCACTGAACAGGCCTGTCAGGTCGGCGGGGGGTGAGACGGTCATGGTGTGTTCTCTTCTTGTTATGGGTGACGTGTTTTTCAACGGCGGCACTTGCTATGCACGGTATGTTCCGCAAAGAGCCGTTTTTAGATTGAAGTTGAGCCTGACAATAATTAGTATTCTAGTCAATATGGAATTAGGTTCTGCACAGCGAAACATTAATTCGGAGAAGTCATGTTTTCACGTATCGGTGTGATTGGCAGCGGCGCCATGGGCCGTGGCATTGTTCAAGTGTTTGCGACGTCGGGCTGCGAAGTGTTGCTGTATGACGTGCGTCCCGAGGCCGTCGAGCAGGCGCTGAGCTTTAACCGGGAACTGTTGGAACGCCAGGTGGCCAAGGGCAAACTCAGCCCCGCCCAACTGGAGCAGACCCTGGCGCGCATGCAGCCCGCCGCCAGCCTGCAGGCGTTGGCCGGCTGCGATCTGTTGATCGAAGCGATCGTGGAGAACCTGGAAGCCAAGCAAGGGTTGTTCCGTGAGTTGGAGGCCATCGTTGCGCCGAGCGCGGTATTGGCCACCAACACGTCGTCGCTGTCCGTCACACGGATCGCCAGCGGTTGCCAACACCCTGAGCGGGTTGCCGGCTTTCACTTCTTCAACCCGGTGCCGCTGATGAAGATCGTCGAGGTGGTGCGCGGCGAGCGTACCCAGGTGCAGGTGGTCGAGCGCCTGTGTGCGCTGGCCGAGGCGGCTGGCCACTTTGCCGCGCAAACCCCGGACACGCCGGGCTTTCTGGTCAACCATGCCGGGCGTGCCTATGGCACTGAAGCCTTGCGTATCCTGGGCGAGAACATTGCCGGTTTCGAGCAGATCGACCGCATTCTGCGCGACGGCCCGGGGTTTCGCATGGGGCCGTTCGAGTTGTTTGACCTGACGGGCCTGGATATTTCCCACGGGGTGATGGAGTCGATCTACGCGCAGTTTTATGGTGACCCGCGTTATACCCCGTCTTACCTGGCCGCCCAACGCGTGGCCGCCGGTTTGCTGGGGCGCAAGAGTGACGGGCAGGGTTTCTACCGCTACGTCGACGGCCAGCCGCTGCGTTCGCCGCAGCCGGCGCGCGCGGTGGTATCGGTTGAACGTTCCTTCTGGCTCGACAGCCAGGATCGGCAGGTGCGCGCTGAAGTGGCAGCCTTGCTCGCGGCGGGCGGGGCGACGCTTGAAGAGGCCGCTCAACCACCGGCCAACGCGATCTGCCTGATTACCCCGTTGGGCGAAGACGCCAGCAGTGTGATCGCGCGCCAGGGTTTACCCGCTGAGCGCACCCTTGCGCTGGATACCTTCTGTGATTTTTCCAAGCGCCTGGTGCTGATGCGCCAACCGGCGCTTGACCCAGGGCTGGAAGCCCAGGCGGTGCAGGCCCTGGGCAGCAGCGGGGTGCCCATTGAAGTGATCAATGACTCGCCCGGTTTCATCATTCAGCGGGTTGTGGCAAGCGTGGCCAACCTGGGGGCGGAAATCGTCCAGCGTGGCATCGCCACCCCGGCCACCCTCGACCGCGCGGTGAGGCTGGCGCTGGGTTATCCGCACGGCCCACTGGCCTTCGCCGAGTTCTATGGCGCAGACAAAATCCTTGCGGTGCTGCGTGGCCTTCAAGGGTGCTATGAGGAGCCGCGCTATCGTCCCAGCCCCTGGCTGCGCCGCCGGGTTCAGTTGGGGCTGAGCCTGCAAACTCCCGATCAACCCTCTGCCGTGCTGGAGCAATGACCATGTCTGCTTATATCTATGATGGCCTGCGTACCCCCTTTGGCCGCAGCGCCGGGGGCTTGGCCAGCGTGCGCCCGGATGACTTGCTGGGCGAGGTTATCCGTGCCCTGGTGGCGCGCAGCCCGTTCGCCGGTGCGGACTATGAAGACGTCGTGGCAGGCTGCGCCTGCCAGGCCGGTGAAGATGCGCGCAACGTGGCCCGCAATGCGGCATTGCTCGCGGGGCTGCCACTGACCACGGGTGGCCTGACCGTCAACCGCCTGTGCGGTTCGGGGCTGGCGGCGGTGCTGGATGTCAATCGGATGATTCGTTGCGATGAAGGTCAGTTGTTCATCGCCGGTGGCACCGAGAGCATGAGTCGTGCGCCGTTTGTGGTCGGCAAGAGTGAGGCTGCATTCTCCCGAGCCTTCCAGGTGTTCGACAGCAGCATCGGTGCACGCTTTCCCAACCCACGTATCGAGGCCGGGTTTGGCGCCGACAGCATGCCGCAGACCGCCGATAACATTGCGTCTGATCTGGGTATCAGCCGTGCCGACAGTGATGCGTTCGCGGCACGCAGCCAGGCGTTGTATGCCAAGGCGTTGGCCGAAGGTTTCTATGTTGGGGAGCTGATGTCGGTCCCGGTGCCGCAAGGGCGCAAGTTGCCGCCCAAGGACATGGCGGCTGATGAGCACCCACGCCCGTCCACCGATGAGCCAGCGCTGGCCCGATTAGGCGCACTGTTTGAGGGGGGCGTGGTCACCGCGGGTAATGCCTCGGGCATCAACGATGGCGCGGCGGCACTGATCATGGGCAACCGTGCAATCGGTGAGCGTCATGACGTCAAGCCACGGGCACGGATTGTGGCCGGTGCGGTTGCAGGCGTTGCACCTCGGGTGATGGGCTTGGGGCCGGTTCCCGCGATCCGCAAGGTATTGGCGCGTGCCGGGCTGAGCCTGGCGCAGATGGACGTGATTGAAATCAATGAGGCCTTTGCCACCCAGGTATTGGGGTGCGCCAAAGAGTTGGGCCTGGCCTTTGACGACCCCCGCTTGAATGCCCAGGGCGGTGCGATTGCCATTGGCCATCCGCTGGGTGCTTCGGGGGCCCGCCTGGTCCTGACGGCCTTGCGTAGCCTGGAGCGCCAGCAAGGGCGCTACGCCTTGGTGAGCCTGTGTATCGGGATTGGCCAGGGCATCGCCTGTGTGATCGAGCGCCTCGACTGAAGCCCCACGCCCCCGGTAGGAGCCGGCTTGCCAGCTCCTACCGGGGGTCAGACGACCTCGAACAGGCCGGCAGCCCCTTGCCCGCCGCCGATGCACATGGTCACCACCACATAGCGGGCGCCGCGCCGCTTGCCTTCGATCAGGGCATGACCGGTCAGGCGTGAGCCGGTGACGCCATAAGGATGGCCGATGGCGATGGAGCCGCCATTGACGTTCATTTTTTCCAGGGGAATGCCCAGTTTTTCGCGGCAGTAGATCACCTGCGAGGCGAAGGCTTCATTGAGCTCCCACACGTCGATATCGTCGATCGTCAGGCCGTTGCGCTTGAGCAGGCGCGGGATGGCGTAGACCGGGCCGATACCCATCTCGTCCGGCTCGCAACCGGCCACCGCAAACCCACGGAAAATCCCCAGCGGCTCCAGATTGTTGCGTTCGGCATACAGGCTGTCCATGACCAGGCACACCGACGCCCCGTCGGACAACTGGCTGGCATTGCCCGCTGTGACGAATTGCCCGGCACCGCGCACCGGCTCCAGCAAGGCCAGGTTTTGCAGGGTGGTAGACGGGCGGTTGCACTCGTCCCGAGTGAGGGTGACGGCCTGCTCGCTGACCTCGCCACTGTGTTTATCCTTGACCAGCATTTGTGTGGTGAAAGGGACAATTTCAGCGTCGAACAGACCTGCCGCCTGGGCAGCGGCGGTGCGCTGCTGGCTGAGTAGGGCGTATTCGTCCTGGGCTTCGCGGCTGATGTTGTAGCGGCGGGCAACGATGTCGGCGGTTTCAATCATCGACAGGTACAGCTCGGGTTTGTGTTCCTGCAACCACGGGTTCTGGCTGCGATAGGTATTGAGCTTGTCGTTTTGCAGCAGGCTGATGGATTCCACGCCGCCGGCGATCATCGCCGGGACTTTCTCCGACACGATACGCTGTGCCGCGAGGGCAATGGCTTGCAGCCCCGAGCTGCAAAAGCGGTTGATCGACAACCCTGCCGTTGCAGTGGACAGCCCGCCACGGATGGCTGCCAGGCGCGCCATGTTCTTGCCCTGGGCGCCCTCATGAAACGTTGCACCGAGGATCACATCTTCAATCAAGCCCGGATCAATCCCGGCACGGGCCACGGCTTCCTGGATCACATGCCCGGCCAGGTCGATGCTATGGGTGTTGTTCAGGGCGCCCCGGTAGGATTTGCCCAGGGCGGTACGCGCGGTGGAGACAATAACGGCGTCAGACATCAATCAGCTTCCTGTGCCAGAAATAGTGGGGGCGTGGGCGGCCCATTCTTCATCCTGCAATTGACGCCACAGCAGTTTGCCGGCACCTGACTGCGGCAGATGCTCGCGAAACTCGAGGGTGGCCGGGACTTTGTAGGCCGACATATTGGCCTTGCACCATTCGATGATGTCGCTGGCGGTGGTGTCCTGCCGCCCGGGATGCAGGGTCACCAGGGCTTTGACCGCTTCACCGCGGCGCGCGTCGGGTGAAGAGATGACGCAGCATTGTTTGATCGCTGGATGGCGGTACATCAGGCTTTCGACCTCCGAAGGCCAGACCTTGTAGCCGGAGGCGTTGATCATGCGTTTGATGCGGTCGACCATGAAGAAATAGCCATCTTCGTCGTAGTAACCCAGATCGCCGGTGCGTAGGAAGCGTTTGCCTTCCAGTTCGATAAAGGCTTTTTCGGTGTCCTGGGGGAGCCGCCAGTAGCCTTTGAAAATCTGCGGGCCCCGGCAGATGATTTCTCCCACCTCGTGGGGCGCCAACTCCAGCCCGGTCGTACTGTCGATGACGCGTGAGTCCACGTCGAACGCCGGAATCCCCAGGCATTGGGATTTGCTGCGCGCCTTGGGGTTCATATGGGTCGCGGCCATGGTTTCGGTCATGCCATAACCTTCGATGTAGTCCAGGCCCAATAACTGCTTGAGCTTGTCCTTGACCGGGCCGGGCATCGCCGCGCCGCCGCCGCCAATGTAGTTCAGGCTCGACAGGTCATAGCGACCAAGCCCGTCCTGGGTCAGGAAGTCCACGGCCATGGTGACGATATTGGACCAGTTGCTGACGCGATAACGCTGCATCAACTGCGCGGCGACTTCGCGGTTCCAGCGGGTCATGACCACCACACAGGCCCCACTGAAAATCGGCCCGTTCATGGACGACTGCATGCCGGCGACATGGAACAGTGGCAACGTGGTCAGCACCACGTCTTCGCAATTGCGGTTGGTCCAGGCCTGGCGGTGCACCGTCGTTGCCATTACCGATGCGTGTGTATGCAGGCACCCCTTGGGCACCCCGGTCGTGCCTGAGCTGTAAGGCATCACGCAGTGGTCGTCGGCGCCACTCAGGTGTGGGCCAGGACGTTGCCCGCAATCGAGTGCGGCCTGCCAGCACGTCACGCCAGGCAGCGCTGGCGTTTCAACCGGGGCAAGCAGCTCGGGCGGCAGGGGCAGGTCGGTGGGGGTGCGCAGGTACTCGGAGTAAGCCGTCGTCAACACGTGGCGCAGCTTGAAGCGCCCGAGCAGCGGAGTGACAAACGGTGCGAGATCCTGGGCGCAGACGACGATCTCGCCATCCGTATCGTGCAGGTAGTGTTCCAGTTCGCTGGCGCGGCTCATGGGGTTGAGCGGCACCACCATGGCATCGGCGCGCAGGGCGGCGTAGTAGGTGATGATGAATTGCGGCGAGTTCTGCATGAACAGCAGAACCCGGTCGCCACGCTTGATCCCCTGGGATTGGAAATACCCGGCCAGGCGTTCTACCTCATCGAGCAACTGGGCGTAGGTGATGAGGGTGTCGTAGTAGATGATCGCAGTCTTTTGCGGATAACGCCGGGCAGCGATCTCCAGGTTACAGAACAGACTGGTAGCCGGCAGTGTCAGGTGGTGGGGGGCACCCTCCGGCCAATGGGGCAGGTGACGGTTGAACATTCTAAAACCCTATTGTTATGAGTCTGGGTTAATCGATATGCGGGCGGTGTGGCGGTGCCATCTCGCTGGAGATTTGCACGCAATGCGGCTTGGTGTCAAATATACGGAATATGGTTTCGCTATGCGGAACTAATGATTGATTGTTCGTAGGCTGTCGAAGTCTGCAGGTCGTTTGTCGAAGAACGCTGCGATGCCCAAAGCGGCTTCGTCGTCCCCCATGGACTCCACCATATGGGTGGCCTCCAACGCCAACTGCTGCTCCAGGGTCGTGCTGCTGGCCTGACGGCACAAGGTCTTGATTCGCCCCATTGCACGCTGCGGGCCTGCGGCAACCCGGGTTGCCAGGGTGATGGCTGCCGAGAGCGCCTCATCGGGTTCGGTCAACGCATTCACTGCGCCCAAGGCATGCAGGCGCTCACCGCTGATACGTTCACCGGTCAGGCACAGCTGTGTCAGGACCTGGCGCGAGACAAACTCGGCGAGGAACGCCGTGGCGCCACCATCCGGCGTGAGGCCGACCTTGACGTAGGCCACCGAAAACGACGCGTTGCGTGCAGCCACCAGCATGTCGCACGCCAACGCAATGGACAGGCCTGCGCCGGCGGCGGCGCCTTCGACGGCGGCAATCACCGGCTTGCTGCAGTGTTGGATCGCGCGGATCAGGTCATGCAGCCCTTCAAGGTTGACCCGCCGCGCTGCCGGCGTCATGGCCCGGCGCAAGGCCAGCCGATGCAGGTCGCCGCCGGCGCAGAAATGCCCGCCGACACCGGTCAACACCACGGCGCCAATCGTCGGATCCACTTCGGCCTGGGCCAGGGCCTGGCGCAGTGCGTCATAAAACTCGGGCGTGAGGGCATTACGGGCGGCGGGGTTGTTGTTGGACAGCACCAGGACAGCGCCTTCACGGTGTACAAGAATCGGCTCACGCATGGTTTCACCTGTTGTGCTCAGTAGCGGGTTATCCCAAGGATTATCGGAAGGCAAAGCTTTGTTGACAATCACAGCCATGATTGACAGGCTGTTCAAAATTCTTTGACAGTGACCGCCCATGGACCTCAAGTCGCTGACCTTGCTGGTCGAAATCATCGATGCAGGCAACCTCAGTGAAGCCGCCCGGCGACTCAAAGTCAGCCGGGCCAACATCAGCTACCACCTCAGTCGCCTGGAACAGTCGATCGGTCTGCAACTGGTGCGGCGCACCACGCGCCGCATTGAGCCTACCGAGATCGGCCTGCGCCTGTATGAGCACGGGCGCGCCATTCGCAATGAACTGCTGGCGGCGCAGGAGTCGATCTCATCCCTGGGGCAGAGCCTGCAAGGCAGGGTCCGGTTGAGTGTGCCCAGCGGTTATGGCCAATGGGTGATGGCCGACTGGCTGCTCGACTTCAAGCGGCTGTATCCGGGGATCGTGCTGGATGTGATGTTTGAAAATCGCGTTGAAGACCTGATGCGCGATGAGGTGGATATCGCAGTACGGGTCATGTCCGAACCACCGCAAAACCTGGTGGCGCGGGACATGGGCGTGTTGCGCTACGTGGCGTGCGTTTCTGCGGCCTATGCCCGGGAGCATGGCGTGCCTGAACAACTCAGCGACTTGCGCACCGCGCCGCTGATTACAGCGGCGGTGGTTGGCCGACAATTGCGGGTTGCTGCTTACCTGGACGAGGAGCGCCATGAGGTCTTGCTGGAGCCCACCCTGATTTCAGAGAACTTCCTGTTCTTGCGCCAGGCCGTGTTGGCCGGGCTGGGCGTAGGGCTGGTGCCGGATTACCTGGTGCAGGATGACGTGCGCCAGGGCACGCTGGTCAGTGCACTGGACGCCTGGCGGCTGAGTATCTTCGGCACCAACATGTATATGCTCTACATGCCTGACCACCATCACACCCGCGCGACATCGACCTTCATCGACTTCATGCTCGCCCGGGCCAGAACCACGGAGATAGATTGCGCCCCATGTCCATCCAACACGCACTCCTGACCTCGCTCCTGGAAAAACCCTCGACGGGGTATGAGTTGGCCAATCGGTTCGACCGCTCCATTGGTTACTTCTGGCAAGCCACCCATCAGCAGATCTATCGCGAACTGGGCCGTATGGTCACTGCCGGCTGGGTGGTGGCGCAGGACGGCCCCGAGGCTGACAAACGGCGAAAAAAGATCTACCAGGTGCTGCCTGCCGGGCGTGAAGCGTTGCAGCGTTGGGCCGGCGAGCCGCAGGAGTCGGGGGATCAGAGCCAGGCACTGCTGGTCAAGCTGCGTGCCGAGGCGGTCATCGGGCCGTTGGGCCTGGGGGAGGAAGTGCTGCGCCTGATCAAGCAACACCAGGCCATGCTTGAGACGTACCGGCAGATTGAACAGCGTGATTTTTCAGCCACTTCTCTAACCCGCGCACAGCGCCTGCAATACCAGGTGCTGCGGCGTGGAATCATGATCGAAGAAAGCTGGCTGGCCTGGGCGGACGAGTTGTTGCCGTTGATCGAGGCCTGAGACCCAGGCGCTTTTGGCCAAACGAAGTGGAACCCCTGCGAGGGCTCGATAACTTCCACATTTGAATTGTGGTGTGGCCAAAATTCCGTGCGCAACAGAGATCCCCTGTGGGAGCGGGCTTGCCCGCGATAGGGGCTGTTCAGACACCACCTCTATTGACCGGCGCACCGCTATCGCAGGCAAGCCAGCGCCTACATTTGATCTTCGGTGCCTTGGGCCTTTAATGAGTGATGCCCAGGTCCAGGCGTTTGCGTGAGGCGTGATATTCGCCCTTGAGTCGTTCGATCAGCCGGCCTGCCGGGAGCACCGACTTGACGGCGCCTACGCCTTGGCCCGCGCCCCAGATATCTTTCCAGGCCTTGGCCTTGGCGCCTTCGCCGGTGCCGAAATTCATTTTCGAGGGATCGGACGCCGGCAGTTCATCCGGGTCCAGGCCGCTGTTGGCGATGCTTTGACGCAGGTAGTTGCCATGCACGCCGGTAAACAGGTTGGAGTAGACAATGTCGTCGGCCGAACTGTCGACAATCATTTGTTTGTAGGCGGCCAGGGCATGGGCTTCTTCAGTGGCGATAAACGCCGAGCCGATGTAGGCCAGGTCGGCGCCTGCCGCCTGGGCCGCGAGAATCCCATTGCCGTGTGAAATCGCCCCCGAAAGCAGCAGTGGGCCGTCGAACCATTCACGAATTTCCTGGATAAGCGCAAAGGGTGAAATCTTCCCCGCATGCCCCCCGGCACCGGCAGCCACGGCAATCAGGCCGTCGGCGCCTTTCTCGATGGCTTTTCTGGCGAAGGTATTGTTGATCACGTCGTGCAGCACGATGCCGCCGTAGGCGTGTACCGCATCATTCACATCCACCCGCGCGCCCAGGGAGGTGATGATGATCGGGACTTTGTACTTGGCGCACAGTGCCAGGTCATGTTCGAGCCGATCATTGGACTTGTGCACGATTTGGTTGACCGCAAACGGCGCAGAGGGCTTGTCTGGATGCAGGGCATCGTACGCGGCCAGTTCGGTGGTGATTTGTGTGAGCCACTGCTCCAGTACCGGTGCCGGTCGCGCGTTCAGCGCCGGGAACGAACCCACCACGCCCGCCTTGCATTGGGCGATCACCAACTCAGGGCTGGAAATAATAAACAGCGGCGAACACACCACTGGAATCGAAAGACGGCCTTGCAGGACAGCTGGCAGAGACATGGCGGCTCCAATCGGATCGGGTGTCGGGTACCCGGCGAGGAGAAATTAGCAGGGTGAATTTTAATATGCAACCAGTTGCATATTTGGGGGCGCCGGTCGCTGTCCGCAAGAAATGGGTAGGCTGTTCTAAGCTTGTTCAGCGGGACTTATTCTTATGGATTGGAGGTAGGTATGAGCAATGAACCCAAGCCGAACGATGACGCGCAGCAGAAGCGCGCCCGGCAGCGTCGTGAGGAAGAGAAGCCACAGACCTGGAAGCACCCGGACGACGGTACGGAATTGTCCGAGCTCGATCAGGAACGCCCACTCAAACCCTGACTGCAGGAGCCCGCTTGCTGGCGATGGTGGTCAACGATGACGCTGGGTACCGGGCACCCGTCGGCATTTTATCGGCCACTATCGCAGGCAAGGGGCACGTCAGTTTTGGATCGGCGTACACAACTCCACCAGCGTCCCATCCGGGCAGCGCACATAAGACACCACCTGGCCCCAGGGCTTGCTGCTCGGTGCACAAAGCTCGGTTGCCCCTGCGGCCAGTGCCTTGGCGTGGGCGGCCGGCACGTCATCGGTCACTAACCCCAGCTCCATACCCAGTGGCTGCTTGGAGCTATGCGCGGCAACGTGCCCACCCTTGAAATTCAATTCCCCCAGCTCATGGGCGGCGAAGGACAAGGTGGTGCCACCGGTTTCCAACTCGCCATAGGTGCCTGACTCATGCAGGAAACGACGGTTGAAACCAAAGGCATTTTCAAAAAAATACAGCGACGCGGCGACGTCCGGGACGTAGACGATGGTGTAGGCGAATTTCATGGCTAAGCGCTCCGTGCTTGAAGAAGGTGGCTATTAGGGGGCGCGTTGCTGCTCTCGTCAACCGGCCGATACCAACAAGGCGGTAGGAAACCCCGCTGCCAGCACCAGGTACGCGACGATGGCGGCCAGGCACAGCCCGACAAATACCCGCAGCAGCGTCCTGGCGGTCGGGTGGGCGATGAACCTGATGCTCCAGAGACACAGCCCGGCCATCAGGATGGCCAGGGCAAGAATGACCGGCACGGGGGTGTTCTCGGTTGCCATGGAAGCTGACTTATAGTCCCAAACCGGTAGGTTGGATAGTCGGCGCATAGACGCAGGCCCCGCGGTGTTCCTAAACTGCCGGCTGTCCTGGGCTGTGGTGGTGCGCTTGCCATGAATCGCAATGAATTACGCAAGGCCGATATCAACCTGATGGTGGTGTTTGAAACACTGATGCTGGAGCGCAACGTGACGCGCGCGGCAGAGAAGCTGTTTCTCGGCCAGCCGACGATCAGCTCGGCCCTCAACCGCCTGCGCACGTTGTTCAATGACCCGCTGTTTATCCGCGTCGGCCATCGCATGGAACCCACGGCGCGTGCCGAGGAACTTATCCTGCACCTGTCACCGGCCCTGGACTCGCTGTCGGCGGCGTTGAGCCTTACCCATGATTTCGACCCGTCTGTCAGCACCATGACGTTTCGCATCGGCCTGTCCGATGACGTCGAGTTCGGCCTGCTGCCGCCGCTGCTACGTGCCCTGCGTACCGAAGCGCCCCAGGTGGTGTTTGTGGTGCAGCACGTCGATTACTGGCGCATCCCCGATTTGCTGGCCTCTGGCGATATCACCGTCGGGATCACCCAGACCCGTGGCTTGCCGGCCAACGCCAAGCGCAAGTTGTTGCGCCATATCCGCCCCAGTGTGTTGCGCGCCGATGCCTCGGACCAGCCCCTGACCCTCGATGAATATTGCTCACGGCCCCATGTGCTGGTGTCCCACACCGCCAATGTTGCGGGCTTTGCCGATGAGTGGCTGGCGGAGATCGGCCGCAAGCGGCATGTGGTGTTATCCGTGCCGCAATACAGCTCGTTGCCGGCGCTGCTGGCGGGCACCGATATGATCGCCAGCCTGCCGGACTACACGGCCCAGGCCATGGCGGCGGCGGGCAAGCTGTTTTGTGAGCCGTTCCCGTTCGAGACGCCGACCCTGGACCTGTCCATGGTCTGGCTCAGCCACGTTGACAGTGACCCGGCCGAACGCTGGATGCGCTCGCGGCTGGAAGCGTTCATGGGGGCATGAGCACGGCCAGCCAAGACATTGCCTCTCAGGCCGCGTCCTGCTTGCAGCTGGCCGCTACCCCCGCCACCTGCTCGCGAAACCACGCGTTGGCGCTTTCCTGCTCGCTGGCGTCGTTCCACTGCATCTCCAGCGTAAACCCTGGCAGGCCATTGGGGGCTTCGCAGTGACCAAACTGCGGCTCCACGGCCAGCAACTGTTGCACGCGCCGGGGCAGGGTGACGATGAAGTCGGTACCGGCAATCATCTTCAGCGCCGCGCTGTAGCTGTTGGCCCGGGCGATGACCTGGCGCTTGTGGGCCTGGTGGGCCAGCCAACCGTCGATCATGTTGGTGTCCGAGGTCCAGTGTGTGGGGAACACATGGCGGCGGGCCACAAAGGACTGCAGGCTGAACGCCGGCTCCCGGGGGGCGGCGCGTTTGTCGAAGACACAGACCAGATCGTCTTCCAGCAGCATCTGGGTCCTCAGATCCTTGTGCTCGCGATGAAAGTGCGGGCCGAAGCAGATCACCAGGTCCAGGCGCCCGTCACGCAGCGCCTCGACAGGAATCTCGGTTTCCAGCTTCTGCACGTTGACGATCACCGGCAGGTCGGCATGGTCGAAGTGTTTCAACAGTCTGGGCAGGATCAGTTGCTCGAAGTATTCGGGCGCACAGAGGTTGAAGGTGACGGCTTTTTGCGTGGGGTCGAACGTCTGTGCGCCTGCGTGGCACAGGTTGATGCTTTCGAGGATTTTCTGCACATGCCCGTACATGGTGCTGGCTTTGTAGGTCGGGCGCATGCCGGCACGGGTATTGATAAACAGGTCGTCCTCGAAGCTGGTGCGCAGCTTCTTGAGGCTGTAACTGACGGTGGACTGGCTGACAAACAGGGTTTCGGACACATCGGTGACACTGCTTTGCTCGTACACAGCGATAAACACCATCAGGTCCTGCATATCGAGCTTTCTAAGCAAGTTGCTGTTTAGCATGCGTTCCGTCCGTGACCTGTTGCGCGACTGCAGCGCAAACAAGGCAAAATGTTAACGGAACGTTCGTACCAATAGAAAGGTCTGTCGGACGTTTCTATGTTCATAGTGGGACAGATACTGTTTGGAACACGACGCCCTAGCGGATATGCCGTGCATAGTGGCGCGGGTCGAAGCGCAGGACTATCAGCAACATCACCACCCCCACGGCGATAGCGGCCTATCTGCTCGACCGCTATCGCCGGCAAGCCGGCTCCTGCAGGGTGTGTGCTTAGTAGCCTACGGTGAAGCGCTGGCGGGAATGCTTCGGTGTTTCCACTTCGTCAATCAGGGCAATGGCGTAGTCGGCAAAGCTGATCCAGCTACGGCCTTCGCTGCTCACCAGCAGGTCATCCTGGCCCAGGCGGAATGCGCCGGTACGTTCGGTCTCGACAAACTCCGCCGAGGGCGAAAGGAAGGTCCAGTCCAACTGCTTTTCCTGGCGCAAGGTGTCGAGGAACGCCGCGCCAGCACTGGCCTCGGTCTTGTATTCGGCAGGGAAGCCTTCGCTGTCGATGACCCGCCCACCGCCCGGCAGCAGCAGCGAGCCTGCGCCACCCACCACCAGCAGGCGCTTCACGCCGGCCAGTTTTACCGGCCCGATCACCGCACCAGCAGGCAGGGTGGTGAAGTGCGCGGCGCTGATCACCACGTCACTGCCGCTGATGGCCTGCTGCAGGGCGGCAGCGTCCAGGGCATCGAGCTGTTTGACGGTCAGGCCGGGGCGCGCTGCGATAGCGCCAGTGTTGCGGGCAATGGCGGTGACCGTGTGGCCGCGACGCAGGGCTTCTTCCAGCAGTTGGCTACCGGCACGGCCGGTGGCACCAATGATTGCAATCTTGCTCATGACGTTCTCCAGGGTGGGTAAGGGTTGGATCAATTCACCACTTCATTTCGCCCTTGGCGACTTTGGCGCTCAGCTCCAGGGAGCTTTCATCGGCCAGGTTCGGGTAGCGTTTTTTCATGGCGCCGATCAGGGCGGCGGAATCCTTGGCCTTGGCCGCTTCTACGTCGAAAGCCTTGATGTAGTCGGCCGTGAAGGCGACAGATTTGAGCGAAGGCGTGCCCAGGTAGTGACCGGGTACCACGGTGACCGGTTGGAGTTTCTCGATACGTTGCAGGGTGCCCAGCCAATCGGCATGGGATTGCGCGCCCTGGGTGTCGGCCATCCACAGGTGGATGTTTTGCGAGACCACCACGCCGCCGACCACGGCCTTGATCGAGGGGATCCAGACGAAGCTGCGATCCGGCTGCGGGCCGTCCAGGCCGATGACGTCCAGCGGCTGGCCTTCGAGCGTCAGCTGATGGCCTTCGAGGACTTGGGGAATGATGGTTTTGGCCGGCTTGTCGGCGCCCATTTTCGGACCCCAGTATTCGATTTTTCCGGCAACGGTGGCCTTGATATGGTCGACCACCGGTTGTGGTGCGAGGATCTTGGCGTGTGGGAAGGCACTGGCCAGGGTGTCGAGGCCGAAGTAGTAATCGGGGTCGCCATGGCTGATGTAGATGGTGGTCAGTTGCTTGCCGCTGGCACGGATCTTCTGTACCAGTTGCTCGGCCTGGCTTTTGCCGAACTGTGCGTCCACCAGGATTGCGTCTTTCTCGCCACTGACCAGCACCGAGCTGACGGGGAAGATCGCCGATTCGCCCGGGTTGTACACGTCAAGGGTGAGGTCGGCGGCGGTGGCGTGGGCGGCGAAGCCGAGAACGCTGGTGGCCAATACAAAGCGCTTGAGGGTGGTGAGCATGTTCAGGTCCAGGTCGGAGGTGCCTTGGCAGGCGATGGACAGAGCTTAGTTGCACTGAACACAGCAAAAAATGCGATGCTGGAACATAGTTTGTTTCTGAAACCGGGCAAATCATGGATCGTCTTCAAGCAATGCGGGTGTTTGTCACTGTGGTCGACCTGGGCAGCCAATCAGCGGCCGCCGATCATCTGGATTTGTCGCGCCCGGTGGTGTCGCGCTACCTGGCGGAGCTGGAGGACTGGGTAGGTGCGCGCCTGTTGCACCGCACCACGCGCAAGCTCAGCCTGACCGCTGCGGGCAGCGAAACCCTGCCACGCTGCCGGCAGATGCTGGACTTGTCCTGCGACATGCAGGCCGCCGTCAGCGAGCCGGACGACGCGCCCCGCGGCCTGGTGCGCTTGAGCGCGAGCACGTCGTTTGGCCAGGCGCAATTGGCCGAGGCCGTGGCCGAGTACGTCAGGCGCTACCCGCAAGTCAGCATTGACCTGCAATTGCTCGACCGCACGGTGAACCTGGTGGATGAGCGGATCGACCTGGCGATCCGCGCCAGCAACGACCTGGACCCCAACCTGATTGCGCGTCAACTGACGATTTGTCGCTCAGTGGTGTGCGCCTCGCCTGCCTATATGCAGGAACACCCGCAACCCCAGCGGGTAGAAGAGTTGGCTGGGCACAACTGCCTGACTCACTCCTATTTCGGTAAAAGCCTGTGGCATTTCGAGGAGCACGGCGAACCCGTATCGGTGCCCGTGCACGGCACTATCAGCGCCAATGAAGCCAGCACCTTGCTGCGCGCGACCCTGGCCGGGGCAGGGGTCGCGATGTTGCCGACCTACCAGGCCGGCGACTATATCCGCAGCGGCCAGTTGATCCGCTTGCTGCCCCATGCCGAACCCCGGCAGATGCCCATGTACGCGGTGTATGCCTCGCGCAAGCACATGCCCCAGGCGATGCGCAGCCTCCTGGATTTTCTGGTGTTGAGGTTCCCGCCTGAGGCGCAATGGGATGTCGGGCTGTAGGCCCGATAAGGCGCCTGAATACCGGTCAATACTGGCAACTTGCCTTGGCTGACCTATGCTTGAAACAGCACCTTCTTGATCGGTCCGGAGGTCACCGCCATGACGATCAAAACCAGAAAGTACCTGATGATTTTTGCCCTCTGCGCCTTTGCCACGGCCCTCTATGGCACCGCCGCCTACCGCGCCGAACAGGCCCGCCTGCAACCCGGCATGGCCGCTGCCTGCAACCATGGGCAATGCACCTACTCCGCGACCTTGAGTGCGCTGCGCTGACACGTAGCCCGTGCCGGCGATAGCGTCCAAAAAACACTGCGGGGTGCCAGCTCGTCAGGGTCATCGTTGACGAGCATCGCCGGCAAGCCGGCTCCTACAGGATGTGGGGCAGGTCAAGCCGTCGTCAGTTGTTCACGAAACGCCTTGGGTGAAAACCCCACGCGGCGTCGGAACAGGCGCGAAAAGTTTGTCGGATCAGAAAACCCCAGCACCTCTGACATTTCATTGATGGTCATGCTGGTGTAGGTCAGCAGGCGCTTGGCCTCCAGCAATTGACGGTCATGCATGATCTGCAGGGCCGGCTGCCCGCCCAGCTCACGGCAGGTGCCGTTGAGGTGCGAGACCGAGATCCCCAGCTTGTGCGCCAGGTCTTCGATCTTCGGGTGCTCGCGGTAGTGCTGTTCCACCAACTGGGTGAAGCGCCGGAAATACTCACGGCCCCGTGGTGCCCGCGGATGGCGGCTCTGGATGGCCTGGCGGCTGATCCATACCAGCAGTACGCTGACCAGGGCATGCATCATCATGTCCCGGGCCGGGAAGTCGTCGCTGTACTCGTCTTGCAGCCGGGTAAACAGGCCGTTGAGGTAGTCACTGTCCTGGCCCGCCGGGTAACTGCCCAGGGCGCTCAAACCATCCACCGCCGAGCCCAGTTGGCCTTGCAGGTGCGCCACCAGTGGCGCGGCCAGGGTCACGACAAAGCCTTCGACATCCTCGGCAAACCGAAACCCATGCACGCACAGCGGCGGCAGCACTTGCAGGGTCGATTGCGTCAGCGTCGTGCGCTGGCCCTCGATCTCCAGTTGCGCCTGGCCCTTGTACACATAGAGCAATTGGCACAGGTCCGCATGCCGGTGGGGGTGGATCTCCCACTGGTACTCGCGGCTGCGCCGGGAGATGGTTTCACAGTGCAACAAATCCGGGGTCGGCCACTGTTGGCTTTCCCCATAGAGCTTGAACACTGGAATCGCAGGACTGGCGTTTTTGGTCATGGTTTCAATCCGATACTCTGGACAGTGGTTCGGTAATCGCCCCAATTGGCGAAAAGCGCAGGCTTTGGCTCAGTTTTCACCTTCTAGTGGTGGGCACTCAAGGGAAAAATGCCTGCACCAAAACCACTGACAACGCTTTCACCGATAACGTTCGGAGGAAGCAGGCGGGTCATAAAAATAATGAAAACCCTAAAAACCCAAGTCGCCATCATCGGCGCCGGTCCTTCGGGGCTGCTGCTCGGCCAGTTACTGCACAACGCGGGAATTGAAACCCTGATTGTTGAGCGTCAGGCCCCGGACTATGTCCTTGGACGTATTCGTGCCGGGGTGCTGGAGCAGGGTATGGTCGATCTGTTGCGCCAGGCGGGCGTCAGCCGGCGGATGGACGCCGAGGGTCTGGTGCATGACGGCTTCGAGCTGGCCTTGAATGGGCGTTTGCAACGTATCGACCTGAAGGCGTTGACCGGCGGCCAGACCGTGATGATCTATGGCCAGACCGAAGTCACCCGCGACCTGATGGCCGCCCGCGAGCAGGCCGGTGCGATGACCCTGTATGAAGCACGGGATGTACAACCCCATGACCTCAAGGGTGAACGGCCCTGGCTGACCTTCGAGCATCAGGGCCAACCGGTGCGCCTGGATTGTGACTACATCGCCGGTTGCGATGGTTTCCATGGCGTGGCGCGCCAGTCGATCCCCAGTGATGCGCTCAAGACCTTCGAGCGAGTTTATCCGTTCGGCTGGCTGGGCTTGCTTGCCGACACCCCGCCGGTCCACGAAGAGCTGGTGTACGCCAAGCACCCGCGTGGGTTTGCCCTGTGCAGCATGCGTTCGCCCAGCCGCAGTCGCTATTACCTGCAGGTGCCGGCTGATGAGGGGGTTGAGGCATGGTCCGACCAGCGTTTCTGGGAGGAACTCAAGGCACGCCTGCCTTGCGATCTGGCGGGGCAATTGGTAACCGGGCCGTCGATCGAAAAAAGCATCGCCCCGCTGCGCAGTTTCGTGGTGGAGCCCATGCAGTACGGGCGCCTGTTCCTGCTGGGCGACGCCGCCCACATCGTGCCGCCCACCGGCGCCAAGGGCCTGAACCTGGCGGCCAGTGATGTCAGCACGTTGTTCACGATCCTGAACAAGGTGTACCGGGAAGGGCGTGTGGAGTTGCTGGAGCAATACTCACCGATCTGCCTGCGGCGTATCTGGAAGGCCGAGCGGTTTTCCTGGTGGATGACCTCGATGCTGCACTCGTTTCCCGAGGCGGATGGCTTTAGCCAGCGCATCGCCCAGAGTGAGCTGGAGTATTTTGTCGAGTCGCAGGCTGGGCGCAAAACTATTGCAGAAAATTACGTCGGACTTCCTTATGAGGCTATCGAATAGCCGGCTATCGAGTAACATGACGGGCATTGCCACGGGCCTTTTTTTCCGTGGCCTTGCCTGCAGGTTCTGTCGTGACTCAACCCACACCTTCCGTACGCAGTGTCCTCGCCGCGCTGATGCTGGCGATTTTCCTCGGTGCGCTGGACCAGACCATCGTCGCCGTGTCGATGCCGGCCATTTCCGCGCAATTCAACGACGTCAATCTGCTGGCCTGGGTCATCTCCGGCTACATGGTCGCGATGACCGTGGCGGTGCCGATCTACGGCAAGCTCGGCGACTTGTATGGGCGCCGCCCCATGATGCTGATCGGCATGGGCCTGTTTACCGTGGCCTCACTGTTTTGTGGCATGGCGCAAAGCATGGAGCAACTGGTGCTGGCGCGCATTCTCCAGGGCATTGGGGCCGGCGGGATGATTTCGGTGAGCCAGGCGATTATTGGCGACATCATCGCGCCCCGTGAACGTGGGCGATACCAGGGGTATTTCAGCAGCATGTACGCAGTCGCCAGCGTGGCCGGGCCGGTGCTGGGCGGCTATATGACCGAGTACCTGTCCTGGCGCTGGGTGTTTTTGATCAACCTGCCCTTGGGCGCGGGCGCCTGGTGGGTGGCCCACCGCACCCTGGTCGGGTTGCCGGTGCCGCAGCGCAAGCCGATCATCGACTACCTTGGCACGCTGCTGCTGATCATGGGCCTGACGGCGCTGTTGCTGGGCATCACTGAAATCGGCCAGGGCCATCATTGGCGTGACGATCAGGTGCTGGGCCTGCTGGCCTGTGCCCTGGTGGCGCTGACCGTGTTTGTCTGGCATGAGCGTCGGGCACGGGAGCCGTTGTTGCCCATGCACCTGTTCGCCAACCGCAGCGCGGTGCTGTGCTGGTGCACGATTTTCTTCACCAGCTTCCAGGCCATCTCGCTGATTGTGCTGATGCCCCTGCGCTACCAGAGCGTTACTGGCGCCGGGGCTGACAGCGCCGCCCTGCATCTGCTGCCACTGGCGATCGGCTTGCCCATGGGGGCGTTCTTCGCCGGGCGCATGACTTCGGTGACCGGGCGCTATAAACCGATGATCCTTACCGGGGCGATGCTCATGCCGGTGGCGATCCTGGGCATGGCCTTCAGCGCGCCCCAGTCCCTGATCCTCAGCAGCCTGTTTATGGTGCTCGGCGGCATTGCCTGCGGCATGCAGTTCCCGACCTCCCTGGTGGGCACGCAAAACTCGGTGGCGCAACACGACATCGGCGTCGCCACCAGCACGACCAACCTGTTTCGCTCGCTGGGGGGCGCGGTTGGCGTGGCGTGCATGTCGGCCTTGCTGCTGGCGTTGTTGCAGGATTCGAGTGTTGCCCACCTGGCCAATGGCTCGATGATGGCTGAAGGCAGCTCCGGCAATGTCTTGCTCGATGGCCTCAACGCCGCTGCCGGCCCGGCGCAGGACGCCTTGCGCGCCGAGTTGCTGAGCACCTTCCGGCATTTATTGATGGTCAGTGCGGCGGTGTCGCTGCTGGGGCTGGCGGCAGCGATTGTCATGCCTGACAAGCTGTTGCGTGGGCGCGAAGACAAGGCGCAGTAGTGTAGGCGCCGGCTTGCCGGCGATTGGGTGCCTGACACCCCGCACTGTTTTTGCTGGCGCCATTGCCGGCAAGCCGGCTCCTACAAGGGATGCAGCTTTACGGGCTGTAGTAACCCACCGCCACCAGGAACCGCCCGCTCTTGCGCAGGTAGGCATGCTTGTTTTCTACCTTGCCGGTCACCGGGTTTTTCCAGCGGTACTCGTATTCGCCCTGGTCTTGTTCCTTCATCAATTGCAGGATCGGCTCGCCCACGGGCTTGCCGTCCGGGTCCTTGATCTTGGCGAAGTCGGTATTGATCAGGCGCAGGTTGGTCCCGTGGGCCACGTAGCGGCCGGTATCGAGGTCGACCACGAACACATACAGGTCGTCCTGCAGGAAACCGCCTTGCAGCGCGTTGATCGCCTTCAGCGTGCCGGCTTCGTTTTTTTCCAGTTCCTTGACTGCCTTGTCCCGCAGGGCCTTGGCCTGTTCGGGCGTGGCTCGGGGCAGGTAATAGCCGACGGCGAGGATGCGCTGGCCGATACGCTGGTAGAACACATGCTTGCGTTCCACCTTGCCGTCGTTCCAGTTCTGCCAGCGGTATTCGGCCTGTTGGATGCCATTGCCTTCCGGGATCTTCAACGCGTCCTTGAACGACTGGCGCAGGTCCGGGCCGAGCACTTCGGACACGTCGCGCCCGATCAGCGCCGCCGAAGGGCCGCCGCTGGCCAGTAGCACGCCCTTGGTATCGACCACGAACACGTAGCGGTCCTTGTCGACAAACTCACCCTGGCGGCTGAAGGCGGCGAAGGCCTTGTCACCATTGTCGTGATAATAGGCCAGGGCTTTCTCCAGCAAGGCCACGGCGGCCTTGGCGTCCTGTTCCTGGGTAGTTGCGGCGTGGGCCTGGCTGACACACAACAACAGCAGCAGCCAGGTGGCGCGGAGCATTCCCTTCATTGACCCGTCCCTCGTTCTCGTGAATGTCCCAACAGCGTAGACGGCTGTGAGCCATGTATGAATATTCAGCAAACGGTGTAAGTTGCGTCGAATGTTTAGTGCGATCGCATCCAAACTCCATAAAGGGTGAATTTAACGCCTTGTTACGCCGTGTGACGCTGCTGCCCATCTCTTCATTGTGATCACTGCATGGACGGTTCCCCCGACACTCACCCCGAGGCCTTGCCGGGAGCCATTGCGCCCAGCCGCCCGGGATGTCGGCTGGAGGTTGATGCACTGCCTTCTGAACTGGCCTTTTGGGCGCTGTGGCATTGCCGCCATGCGCGCCCGCCGGATACCGCTCCCTTACTACGCTGATTGCCCCCATTCCGGGTGCGCCGTCGTGTGCGCCTGCCGAACGCAAACGTAAGAGAGTTGCCATGAGTACCGTCTTTGCCAGCCTGCACGAAGCCCAATCCTTTCTTGACCACAACCCCGATATCGAGATGTTCGAGTTGTTCATCCTCGACAGCAATGGCGTGCCCCGGGGCAAGTTGCTGCACCGTGATGAATTGCTGGCGGTCTACGTCAGTGGCCGGCCACTGCCCAGTACCATCCTGGGCCTGACCCTCAATGGCGATGACGTGGAAAACTCCGGCCTGGTGTGGGACGTGGGCGATATCGATTGCCGTGCCTATCCGGTCAGCGGCAGCCTGCAACGCATGCCGTGGCGGTTGATTCCCACGGCGGCGGTGCAGGTCAGCATGCACCCTGAGGAGGGCTTGCCGGCGACAATTGCCGATCCCCGGCATCTGCTGGCCAGGGTCATCGACGGGCTCCAGGCCGACGGTTACTACCCGGTGATGGCGGCGGAGCTGGAGTTCTACCTGCTGGACCAGAAGCCCGACAGCAATGGCCGCCCGCAACCGGCGCGGGATATGGATGGCGCTCGCCCACGCTCGACCCAGGTCTATGGCCTGCGCGAACTGGAGCAGATCGAGCCATTCCTGGCTGACCTGTACAGCGCGTGCAAGCTGCAAGGCATTCCCGCGCGCACCGCGATCTCTGAATACGCCCCGGGCCAGGTGGAAATCACCCTGGAGCATCGCAACGATGCGCTACAGGCGATGGATGAGGCGGTGCGTTACAAGCGCCTGGTCAAGGGCGTGGCCCACAAGCACGGGATGACCGCCTGTTTCATGGCCAAACCGTTCGATGACCTGGCCGGCACCGGCATGCATATGCATGTCAGCCTGGCGGACGCCGAGGGCAACAACCTGTTTGCCAGCGAGGCGCCCGACGGCACGCCGCTGCTGCGCCAGGCGGTCGGCGGGATGCTCAGTACCTTGCTCGACTCTTTGCTGTTGTTCTGCCCCAACGCCAACTCTTACCGCCGCTTCCAGAGCAATAGTTATGCGCCGCTGGCGGCCACCTGGGGCGTCGACAACCGCACCGTGAGCCTGCGTGTGCCTGGCGGCCCGGCGTTTTCGCGACATATCGAACACCGCATCTGCGGTGCCGATGCCAACCCGTACCTGGCCGCAGCGGCCATTCTCGCGGGGATTCACCGAGGGATCCGCGAGCAGCGCGACCCCGGCGCGCCGGTGACGGGCAACGGTTATGCCCAGGCCAAGGCGCTGTTGCCCACCGATTGGCTGACCACCCTGCGCGCCTTGGAAGGTTCGGCCTGGGCGCGTGAGGCGTTCGGCGAGGCGTTTCTCGGCGTGTACCTGGCAGTCAAGCGGGCCGAGTACCGGCAGTTCATGGGCGAGGTGGGCGAGCAGGACTGGCGTTGGTACCTGCATCAGGCATGAGGGTGAATCTTTCGACCTTTTTTTCACGCGGGGGTGGTTAAGCTGAAAATCCAGTGTCCGTAGAGACCGGTTCATCTACATGAGTACCGTGATGTCGTCGCAACCCCCATCGTCCATCGAGGCTGAATTTGCCGCGCACTGTGATCGTGACCACGCTTTAGTCTGCGGCGACACGCGACCGCCCGGTTTGCGGCGGCGCTTGTGGTCATGGCGCGACGAGCGCCTGGTGCGCCACGCCCTGAAAGTGGCGGGGGAGCCTGGGCTGCTGCTGGATCTTGCCTGTGGGGCGGGGCGTTTCTGGCCGGTGCTGGCCGAACACAGCAACCGCGTGATCCTGGCCTCGGACCCTTCCCAGGCCATGCTCGACCACGCCATGAGCCACCATGGCGCGGCATTTTTGCGGCGGATCAAGACGTTCCAGGGGTCAGCCTTCTCCATCGGCCTGTCGGCCAATGCGGTGGACTGCATTTTTTGCCTGGAACTGTTTCGCCACGTCCCCACGGCCGAGGCGCGACTGGCGTTGTTGCGCGAGTTCCACCGGGTCAGCCGCGATACGGTGATTGTCTCGGTAGACAGCGACAGCCGTCATCGTGAACGCAGCCCCGCAGGAGCAGGACAACCCGTGCGGTCTCACCGTATCGAGGTGGAAGCGGAGTTCCGCCAGGCGGGCTTCACTGTGCTGAACCAGCAGGAGTTCATGCCTGGCTCGGCCTTGTGGCGGGTTTATGTGCTGCGTAAGCGGGGATAACCTTCAACTGTCAGGCTATTCTCTGTCTTCTGTCAGAGTTTTCATGATGGCTGGCACACTGCGGGTGCTCGAAAGTCCCTCTGGCGATATATACTGCGCGCCATTCTTCAAGGGAGAGCCGTGTGGCCATCGATATTCACTGGATCTGCGACAACGATAGCCTCGGCCAGCATTGCGCCAAATGGCAGCAGTTGCCATTCGTCGCCCTCGACACCGAATTCATGCGGGTCGATACCTTCTATCCCATCGCCGGGTTGATCCAGATCGGGGACGGTATCAGCGCTTATCTGATCGATCCCCTGACCATCGATAACTGGCAACCTTTGGCCGCCCTGCTGGAAAACCCGGCGGTGATCAAGGTGGTGCATGCCTGCAGTGAAGACCTGGAAGTGTTGTTGCGCCTGACCGGCAGCCTGCCAGTGCCATTGTTCGACACCCAACTGGCCGCCGCCTACTTGAACCTCGGTTTCTCCATGGGCTACTCGCGGCTGGTGCAAGCGGTGCTCGACATCGAGTTGCCCAAGGGTGAGACCCGCTCGGACTGGCTGCAGCGGCCATTGTCCGATACCCAGGTCAGTTACGCCGCCGAAGACGCGGTGCACCTGGCACAGGTCTACACACGCCTGCGCCCGCAACTGTCCGACGAGAAATACGCCTGGGTCCTGGAAGACGGCGCCGAACTGGTGGCTAACCTGCGCCGGGAAATCGACCCCTACGAGGTCTACCGCGACGCCAAGCTGGCCTGGAAACTCTCCCGTGCCCAGCTCGCCGTACTGCGCGAGCTGTGCGCCTGGCGCGAGCAGCAAGCCCGTGCCCGCGACCTGCCACGCAACCGCGTCATCCGCGAGCACTCGCTATGGCCCCTGGCCAAGTCGCAGCCGGATAACCTCGCTGCCCTGGGCAAAATCGAAGATATGCACCCGCGCACTGTGCGCCAGGACGGTGAGTTCCTGCTGGACCTGATCAAGCGTGCCGCCGGGGTGTCGATGGACCAATGGCCACCGGCTATCCCTGAGCCGTTGCCAGTGGATGCCGCCGTGCTGATCAAGCAGCTGCGCGCCCTGGGCCAGACCTTCGCCGAACGCCTGGACATGGCGCCGGAGCTGATGCTGCGCAAGAAAACCCTTGAGGCCCTGGTCAAGAGTGGCTACCCCGATGGGCCTTACCAATTGCCTGACTCGCTGCGTGGCTGGCGCCGCGAGCTGATGGGCCAGGCGCTGCTGGACAGCCTGGCCACTGCCGGAGAACAGCCTTGAAATATATTTGCTCCATCTACCGCAGCCCGAAACGCGTTGGCATGTACCTCTATGTGCTCAAGAGCGATGCCCTGGAGCGTGTGCCCGAAGGCCTGCTGACGGTGTTCGGCAAGCCGGTACATGCGTTCAACCTGGTGCTGACGCCGGAACGCAAGCTGCAACAGGAAGACATCGTGGCGGTCCTGGCTAACCTCGAAAAGCAGGGCTACCACCTGCAAATGCCACCTCCTGACGACGAGTACATCGAACACCTGCCCGAAGAATTGCTACGCCGCAACGACCCGATGTGATCGGCCCGTGTCCCGTTCGGGACACGTTTGAATCGAATGACCCGGCGAGCCCCGAGCCCAGCAGTCAGTGTGCTGCCGGTGGCCGCCTGTACTGTTTTTGAAAGGTTTGAACCATGCGCGTTCTGATAGCAGAACAGGACCACCCGCTGTACGCCCGGCTGCTGCGCGAAGCGGCACCGGACCTTGAAGTCCTCACCAGCGGAGATTCGGCCCAATTGTCGCGCCTGGCTGCCGATTGCCCGGTGTGGCTGGGCCAGCCGGACCTGCTGGCAACCCTGTTGCGCCAGGGCCATCACCCGCAATGGCTGCAGTCGACCTGGGCCGGCATCACGCCGCTGTTGGCCGAGGGCTTGCCGCGGGATTATCGGCTGACCCGCGCCGTGGGCATTTTTGGCCAGGTGATGGCCGAGTACGTGCTCACCTACATGCTCGGCCACGAGCGTGAGGTGCTGGCGCGCCTGGTCAGCCAGGTCGAGCGCAAGTGGGACAACCGCATGGGCCAGAGCCTGGCGGGGCGCAAGGTGCTGATCGTCGGCACCGGCGATATCGGCCAGAGCGTGGCGCAGTTCCTGCTGCCCTTTGGTGTGGAGTTGTACGGCATTGCCAGCGAAGCCCGGGAACAGGCGCCGTTTATCGAGGTGGCCGGGCCGGATCAACTGGGTCGCCTGGTGGGGGAGGTGGACTACGTGGTCAACCTGCTGCCCAACACGCCCAATACCCACGATTTGTACGATGCTGTGCTGTTCAAGCAGTTCAAGCCCACCGGCCTGTTTATCAACGTTGGCCGTGGCGTGGCGGTGGTGGATGCCGATCTGGTCGAGGCCTTGAAAGAAGGGCACCTGGCCGGTGCGGTGATCGACGTTTGCCGCCAGGAGCCACTGCCCCAGCGCCATCCGTTCTGGACCGCCTGGGGCTTGCTGCTGACGGGCCATAGCTCGGCGCCGACGTGCCCGCGGCGGATGGTGGCGCTGTTTGTCGAGAACCTGCGGGCGTACCAGGCCAAGGACGTGCTGCGGGGCGAAGTGAGCTTCGAACGCGGTTACTGACCCTGTAGGAGCCGGCTTGCCGGCGATAGCGGTGCAAGCAGGCCGCTGGCAAGCCAGCTCCTACAAGGTGTTACAAGCTGAAATCGCCTGCCGATACCAACTCGCTCAACGGCCGGCGCGGGCTTGGGGCTTCCCGGGCTTGCAGGTAGTCTGCCAGGGTCGACTTGTCCCCCAGCTTGCCCACGGCGACTGCTGCGTGCAGGGCATAGCCTTCGGGGATTTTCAGTTCCTTGCGGGACAGTTCCTGATCGAAACCGGCCATGCCGTGGGTGTGCCAGCCGCTGATGCTGGCTTGCAGCGCCAGGTGGCCCCAGGCTGAACCGGTGTCAAAGGTGTGCCACAGAGCGGGGGTTTCTTCACTGGCGCCGGGCACCGTGAAATCGGTTTTCGAGATGACGATCACCAGCGCCGAGGCGTGTTGCGCCCAACCACGGTTGAATTCGTTCAGCAGGCCCAGGAAACGCGGCCAGTCCGGGGTGTCGCGACGGGCGTAGAGAAAGCGCCAAGGCTGCGAGTTGTAGGCCGAAGGCGCCCAGCGCGCCGCTTCGAAAAAGCTCAGCAGGGTTTCTTCCGGGATGTTTTCTGCGGTAAACGCGCGCGGCGACCAACGCTCGGTGAATTGCGGGTGGATCGGATAATCGGCAACGCGTGCTTCAGTGCTCATAAACGCATCCTGATGAAAAAACGGTCTTCAAAACTACTGCGCCACTGCGTACCTGACAAGTCTGGCCCTACCGGCAGTCGTAAGCGCTTGGCCCCAGGGGGCTTGGGCACTAGACTGGCGGCCTTTTAACATACCGAAACTGATGTAGAGCCATGGCCGCCAAAGTCGAACCTTTCTGGATACGCAAAACCCTTGAGCACCTCGACCAGGAGGAATGGGAGTCGCTGTGCGACGGCTGCGGCCTGTGCTGCCTGCAAAAGCTCGAAGATGAAGACGACAACAGCGTTTATTACACGCGTATCGCCTGCAAACTGCTGGACCTGAAAACCTGCCAGTGCAGCGACTACCCCAACCGTCGGGACTCGGTGCCCGATTGCATCCAGCTCACGCCGGGCCAGGCCGATCAGTTCAAATGGCTGCCGCCGACCTGCGGCTATCGCCTGGTCAGTGAGCGCAAGGACTTGCCGCTCTGGCACCACCTGGTCTGCGGTGATCGCGATGCCGTGCACCATGAACGCATTTCCCAGTCCGGTCGCATGCTCAGCGAAGGCAGCGTGCCCGAGGACGATTGGGAGGACTACCTGATATTCCGTGCAGGCTGAAAAGGAGAGCGTATGACGGTCCAAGCCAAGCTGGCGGTGAGCCTGCTGTTGCTGGGGTTGAGTGCGCCGGCGTGGTCGGCGAAAAAAGTCGACCTGGATTATCACATCAAACTGTTGCCCCAGAGCGATCAGGCCGAGGTGCGCTTGAGCCTGTCCCAGGGCTCGGCGGTGCGCAGCCTGAACTTCGACCTGGGGCGCGAGGGTGACTACAGCGACTTCAAGGCCGATGGCCAGTGGCAAGTCACCCCGCAAGCGGGAGCCAGTCGCGGTCTGTGGCAGCCGGGCGCCGACAAGGCCAGCCTGACTTACCGCGTGCGCCTGAGCCATGCGCGCAAGGCCGGCATCTACGAATCGCGCATGACCCCCAGTTGGGCGCTGTTTCGTGGGGAAGACCTGGTGCCCGCCGCCCGTCTTGACCAGCAGGACGGCGTGGAGTTGGTATCGCGGCTGACCTTTGAGCTGCCGGCGGGGTGGAAAAGTGTCGAAACCCCCTGGCCGCGGATCGGCAAGCATAAATTCCGTATCGACAATGTGTCCCGTCTGTTCGACCGGCCCACTGGCTGGATGCTCGCTGGCACCCTGGGCAGCCGCCGGGTACGCCTGGGCGAGACTGAAATCACCGTGACCTCGCCCAAGGGCCAGGCCATGCGCCGCATGGATGTGCTGACGCTGCTCACGTTCGTCTGGCCTCAGGTGCAAGCGGCGTTCCCACGCCATCCCGCCAAGCTGCTGATCGTCGGCGCCAGCGACCCGATGCGCCGTGGCGCATTCGCCGGGCGCGATTCGGTGTACCTCAACAGTCGCACGCCGCTGGTCAGCGAAAATGGCAGCAGTCCGTTGATCCGCGAAGTGGTGCAGGCCATTGCTCGGTTCAACGACCACCAGGGCAGCGACTGGATCAGCGAGGGCCTCTCGGAGTACTACGCCATTGAACTGCTGCGTCGTGCAGGAGGTATCAGCGACGAGCGGTACGTGGCGATACAGGCGCGCTTGGGCAAGGACGGCAAGGGCGTGACGACGCTACGCGGGGAGCACGTCAGCGGTGCTACGGTGGCGCGGGCGGTGGTGGTACTGCAGGAGCTGGATCGCGAAATTCGCCTGAAAACCCACAACAAGCGTTCACTGGATGACCTGACCCAAGCGCTGATGCGCCTGGACCGCATCACTACCCAGGCGTTTGTGCAGTTGGCCGAAAGCGTGATCGGCGAATCCTCGGTGGTGCTCGACAGCAAGCTGCTGCACTGACCCATAGGACCGTGTAGGCGCTGGCTTGCCAGCGATAGCATCACCTCTGTGTAGCTGATGGACCGAGGTGCCTGCATCGCTGGCAAGCCAGTTCCTACATTTTGATTGGGGTCAGTGGGTGGTTTTTTCGGCCGCCACTTCAGCCCGGGTCTTGAGACTCTTCAATTCCTCGCCGGCCCGCTCAATCCGGGTCCGCACGCTATTGATGTCCTGGCGGCTTTTTTCCAGCATTGCCTTGGCCGAGCTGTGGCCGCTGATCCCGCGAGCCAGCGCCACGCCGCCAATCGCCACCTGGATCAGGCCGAAAAAACCACCCCGGCGAATACCCTTGCCCATCATCACCACACCACCGGCCAGGGAGCCAATGCGCTCCCAGCCCTGGACGTTCTGGGTCGGCTGGGTCTGGAATGGCGTCGATTCAATCACAGGGTTGAGGGGTTTGCGGTCGCTCATGGTCTGTCTCCAACAAAGGGCCATTGATATGCAACTGACTGCCGGCAGCTCGGGGATGTTCCCGAAAGATCAGTACTTGGGGCCCGAGCGGGTGTTATTGCCCTTGGCCAGGCGGTCGTAGAGCACCACGTTGACGGTGGCTGCCAGGTTCATGCAACCGGTGGTCGGGATGTAGATCACGTCTTCGCACCAGTCGCGGATCTCTTTGTCGAGGGAGCCGTCTTCGGGGCCGAAGATATACAGCGCACGGTCAGGATGGGTGTATTCGGGCAGCGGTCGGGCGCCGTCCACCAGCTCCACGGCGACCGGAATGCAGCCCAGGGGCAGGATCTTTTTCAGGTCGTCGATGCCGATCAGCGGGATGTCGTGATGGACCTTCTTGGTATCGGTAATAAAGTCCCGGGCCCGCTCATAGCGTTTACCGGTGTAGAACACCGAAGCCACGCCATAGCAGCCGGCAGCACGCATGACCGAGCCGACATTTTCGGGGGATTTGGGGTTGTACAGACCGATGCAGCTGTAGCGTTTATTGCCCACGGGAGAGGGTGCCTTCGAGAAAAAGCGCGATTATACGGGGATTGTTCGACCAGGGGGCGCTATCAGGCGCGGTGTTGCTTGGGGGGCTATCGCTGGCAAGCCAGCTCCTGCACTTGGAGTGCATTTCCCTGTAGGAGCTGGCTTGCCAGCGATGGCGTCGTAACGTTCAGCGACGACCGTCAGTCGTCCTTCTTCATCAACCCCGCCAACGCTGCAAATGGGTTGTGCGTAGCCTTGGCAATGGTCGGGCTGCTGGTGGAGCCTTCGCCGAAATACTGTTGGTCGGTGTAGCGCGAGTGTTCGTTGTCGTGGCAGTACAGGCAGAGCAATTCCCAGTTGGAACCGTCCTGGGGATTGTCGTCATGGTTGTGGTTGCGGTGGTGCACGGTCAGTTCGCTGAGGCGTTTGCCGGCGAATTCGCGGGCGCAGCGACCACACACGTGGGGGTACATTTTCAGGGCTTTGTCGCGGTAGCCCATTTCCCGGTCGCGCTGGGCATCGGCGAGGATACGGTCCAGCTTGGCGGTGTGGGAGGGCGGGTTGCTCGAGCTCATCATGGCGCCTGTTCATTTATTGGATGGGTCACGGATAACGTGGATTCTAGCCGTTTGCCTGGCAATTTTCCTCAGCCCTTGAGCTTCTCGGCAATCCAGATGGTATGCCGGGTGCCCTTGTTGCCGTGGGCAAAGACTTGCACTTCCTCGGCCTTGAAGCCGGCCTTGCGCAGTTTGTCGCTAAATTGCTTGTCGGCGCTGGCCGACCACACGGCCAGCACGCCCTTGGGGCGCAGGGCCTTGGCGCAGGCGCTGAGGCCGCCGGCCGAATACAGCCAGCTATTGGCCTTTTGCGTCAGGCCCTCGGGGCCGTTGTCGACGTCGAGCATGATTGCATCAAAGCCCTGGGGCTCGGTTTGCAGCACCTTGGCCACGTCTTCCAGGCGGATCACGGTGCGCGGGTCCTGCAGCGGGTTGCCGGACTTCTCCCCAAGGGGGCCGCGATTCCACTCCACTACGCCTGGCACCAGTTCTGCCACCACCACTTCAGCGGTCTTGCCCAGGTGTTTGAGCGCCGAGGCCAGGGTGAACCCCATGCCCAGGCCGCCAATCAACACCCGCGAACCGGGGCGCCCGGCGACCTTGCGGCAAGGAATCTCTGCCAGGGCGTCTTCGGAACCGTGCATGCGGGTGTTCATCAATTGCCCGCCGTCACCGCCCTGGATCTTGATCACAAAATCCTCGCCGTACTCGAACAGGCACAGGGCGCCGCCGTTATCGGGGATCGGGGTGGTGTCGAGCAGCACGAAACGTTTCATGGAAATCTCATTGGGAAGGGCATTCTTGCGCGGTTGGGAGTAGCCTTGGGACTGGTTAACAGTCAGGCCATGGAGCCATCGATGAAGTGCAGCATTCTAGCGGTCATTGTAGGGAGCGTGCTCACATTGGGTGCCGCACACGCCCAGCAGTTGCAACCCGTGCCGAACACACCGGCGACCACCACGGGGGTGCCGGGTACAGCAACGCCCACGCCCTATCCGCAGGTCACACCACCGACGGCGCCCAAGCCTCAAGGGACCGGGGCGCCTTTGTTGCCGCCGATCGAAATGCCCAAGCCGCCCAAGGACCAGACTCTGCCGGGCCTGCAGCAAAACGACAGCAAGCCGAAGCCATCGGCAGCGGGTTCTTAAACCAGCCCCAGGGCCTTGAACACAAAGGCATATTCCAGGGCCACGTCACGCAAGCCCTGATACCGCCCGCTCATGCCGCCATGACCGGCGCCCAGTTCGGTCTTGAGCAACAGCAGGTTGTCGTCGGTCTTGGTCGCGCGCAGCTTGGCGACCCACTTGGCGGCTTCCCAGTACTGCACGCGGCTGTCGTTATAGCCGGCGATCACCAGCATCGCCGGGTAGGCCTGGGCCTTGACGTTTTCGTAGGGCGCGTAGGCCTTGATCCGCTCGTACACCTCAGGTTCCTGTGGGTTGCCCCACTCGTCATATTCGGTGACGGTCAATGGCAGGTCCGGGTCGAGCATGGTGTTGAGCACATCGACAAATGGCACTTCGGCAATCGCCGCCTGGAACAGCTCCGGGCGCTGGTTGAGCACGGCACCGATCAGCAGCCCGCCGGCGCTGCCGCCGCTGATGGCCAGTTGCTTGGACGTGGTCAGGCCCTGGGCGATCAAGTGCTCGGCGCAGGCAATAAAGTCGCTGAAGGTGTTTTGCTTGTGTTCCTGCTTGCCGGCGCGGTACCAGGCCTCGCCCAGTTCGCCACCACCGCGCACATGGGCAATGGCGAACGCGACACCCCGGTCCAGCAGGCTCAGGCGTGCATGGGAGAACCACGGGTCGAGGCTTGAGCCGTAAGCCCCGTAGCCATACAGGTACAGCGGCGTTGGCTGGCCTATCTGGTCGCGCTTGACCACCAGGCTGATCGGCACCTGGGTACCATCGGCAGACGTTGCCCACAGTCGCTGGCTGACGTAGTCGTCAGCGTTGAACTCACCCAGCACCGGGGTTTCCTTAAGTACCTGCTGTGCGCCGCTGGCCAGTTCCAACTGGCGAACCTGGGCCGGGCGGTTCAGGGCTTCATAGCGCAGGCGGATCTTGTCGCTGTCGAACTCCAGGCTGTTTTGCACATACAGGCTGTAGGCTGCGTCTGGCAGTTCCACGCGATAGCTCGGCAGACCTTGTGGATGCACGTCGATCACCGGCAGGCCGCCGATGCGCAGGCTCAGGGTCATGGCCCGGGCGTTGAGGGTCACGCCATCGAGCATCACTGCGTCGTCGTGGGCAATCAGGTTGTGCCATTGGTCTTCGCTGGGCACGCTGCCGTTGTCTGCCGCCTGGAACAGCGCAAAGTTGATGCCATCGCGGTTGCTGCGGATAAACCAGGTCCACTGGTCGTCCAGCTTGCCGTGATCGACATCGTATTCATGGCCTTCAACCCGCGGCGCCAGGCAGACAAACGCCTGCTGTGGCTGCGCGGCGTCCAGGGCCCAGATTTCACTGGTGGTCTTGCTGCCCAGGGACAACAGCAATTGACGCTCGGAACTGGAGCGGTAGCAATGCAGGAAGAAACGACCGTCGGGTTCGTGGAACACTTCTTCGGCGGCGCTAGCGTCCAGGCGATAGCGATACAGCTTGTGCGGGCGATGGGTCTCGTCCAGTTCGCCAAAGAACAGCGTCAGGCTGTCGTTGGCCCAGGTCATGCTGCCGTCGCAGTCTTCAAAGCCCAGTTCGCGGACTGTGCCCGAGGACAATTCCTTCACGTACAGGGTGTAGATCTCTTCGCCATTGGTGTCCAGGCTGTAGGCCAGGCGCTTATGGTCCGGGCTGATGCTGAAGGCACCGAGGGAGAAAAACCCGCCATTGGCCAGCACATTCGGGTCCAGCAGCAATTCTTCGGCGCTTTCGTCGATCTGCTGGCTGTCATCGGCCGGGCGTGGGCAGCGGTAATGGCGTGCGTATTCGTCACCGGCGGTGGTACGCGTGTAATACAGGTACGGCCCCCAGGGCGAGGGCAATGACAGGTCGGTCTCGAGGATACGGCCCTTGATTTCTTGAAAGAGACTTTCGCGCAGCGCTTTTTGATCCTCGAGCTGCGCTTCTTGCCAGGCATTCTCGGCCTTGAGGTAGTCGAGCACCTCGCTGCTGTCGCGTTCCTGCAACCAGGCGTACGGGTCCTGGCCTGGGGCGCTGCGGGCAATCGGGGCGGCAGTGATGTGGGTCGATGGAGGCATGGATCACTCTCTGTCTGGCAGTGGGCTGACGGCATTGCAGCCGTGGCACGGAAAAGCCGTTATCATACGGGCCTGTTTGCCTACCTTGCCATGGACACCATGACCGAGAACGACTATCTGACTGCTTGGGGCCTCTACGCCTTCGCTGCTTTGGGCTGCCTGCTGGTGTGGTTTCGCCTGACCCGCTGGATGTGGCGCTGGCTGCGCGAACCGTTGCGGCTGCTGATGGCGGTGTTGCTGCTGAGCCCGACCATTGTCGACCCGGTCAAGGAGCAATTTGCCCCCGCCGTGGCCATCACGGCCCTGGATCTGTTGCTCAAAGTGGGCAATAACGCCTGGCGGGCGATTTCCGATTTGCTGATGTACGCGATGATCGCCTTTGGCCTGTACCTGATCCTTGTGCTGATCCGTTGGCCCATCGAGCGTGCTGCCAAAGCCCGGCGTGAACAGAAGGCTGCCACGGCGGCTGCCGTCGCGGCCGAGCCGGAGGACGACGAGCCCTATGGGCGTGCGCCGGCCCCTGTCAGTGGCATGCGGGTCGAGCCGCGTCTTTAACGTTGTACGCCCAGCATCGAGAGTCCTGGCATGTGTGAATTATTGGGCATGAGTGCCAACGTACCGACCGATATCGTGTTCAGCTTCACCGGGCTGATGCAGCGCGGTGGGCGCACCGGCCCGCACCGCGATGGCTGGGGCATTGCCTTCTACGAGGGCCGTGGCCTGCGGCTGTTCCAGGACCCGGCGGCCAGCAGCGAGTCGGAAGTGGCATTGCTGGTGCAGCGTTATCCGATCAAGAGTGAGGTGGTGATTGGCCATATCCGCCAGGCCAATGTGGGCAAGGTGAGCCTGTCCAACACCCATCCGTTCGTGCGCGAATTGTGGGGCCGCAACTGGTGTTTCGCCCACAACGGCCAATTGGCTGACTTCATGCCCCAGGCCACGTTCTACCGTCCGGTAGGGGATACCGACAGTGAAGCGGCGTTCTGTGACCTGCTCAATCGTGTCCGCGAGGCGTTTCCCGAGCCGGTGGACATCGAGCAGGTGTTGCCGGACCTGATCGCCGCCTGCGCCGAGTACCGCAGCAAGGGCGTGTTCAACTGCCTGCTCAGTGATGGCGATTGGCTGTTTTGCTACTGTTCGACCAAATTGGCGCAGATCACCCGTCGCGCGCCATTTGGCCCGGCGCGCCTGAAAGATGTCGACGTGATCGTCGATTTTCAGGCCGAAACAACGCCAAACGATGTAGTAACGGTGATTGCCACCGAACCCTTGACCGAAAACGAGACCTGGACCCGCTACGAACCGGGCCAGTGGAGCCTGTGGCGGCGTGGCGAATGCGTCAGTCAGGGCACAACTGCATAAGGACGTCGATTATGTTGCTCAGCTATCTGCGCCTGGTGTTGTTTGCCGTCGGTTTGTTGGTCGGGGTGCAAGTCCCGGGGTTTATCAACGACTACGCCAAGCGTGTCGAAGCGCATCTGATCGAGGCCCAGACCGGCCTGCGCGGTTTTGAAAGCACTGCACAACATTTCTTCAATGGCGATTTGCAGGCCCTGGTCGCCCATTACCGCGCCAGCGATGACCCGGTGTTCCGCAGCGATGCCAACAGCCTGGGCACCTTGCTTGATCGCCAGGTGGCATTGGACAAGCAATTCCAGGCCATGCAGGGGCCGTGGTACATCCGCGCCCTGCAGGTGGCGGTGGCCGCCGACCCGGACATTCGTCGGGAAACCTGGAACGGCTACAGCTACCAGATCCTCCTGACCCCTGAAGCGATGGGCTGGGGACTGGGCGGGGCGATGCTGCTGTCGTTCGGCCTGGAGTGCCTGTTCCGCCTGATCGACTGGGTGGTGCTGGGTGGCAAGCGCCTGCGCCAGAGCCGGCCGATTGAAGAACGGGACCTCAAGGGCCTGTAGGGCATAGGTAGGGCTTGCGTATGTAGGAGCTGGCTTGCCTGCGATGGCAACACCTCGGTACATCAGTTGCACCGCGTTGATGCCATCGCAGGCAAGCCAGCTCCTACACACACAAGTCAGTTTCAATCGGGTTTCTTCAGTGAGGGGGGTTGACTGAGCACCATGCGCTCTTCGCCCACTTCTTCGGCATACCGCGCCACTACGCGCTGGCACAGTGCAACAATCTCCTCCACCAACTCCACCCCCACCCGCCACGACACCACCACCGGCAGGTTGGGCAAGCGCTGTGCCATGGGCAGCATGATCAACTCGCCCCGTGCCAACTCTTCGCTGACCAGCACCGGTGGCAACGCGCCGATACCGAAGCCGTCCCGTAGCAAACGGGTGATGGCCGACACTGAGTTCACGCAGTTCATGCGCGGCGCCGCCACGCCATGGGCCTGCATCAGGCTCAACACGTCCTGATGCGGATGGGAGTTTTTCGAGTAGGTGATGATCCGTTCCTGGGCCAGTTCGGCCAGGGAGGCATAGTCGCGGTTGTAGATCGAATGGCTGGCGACGATCCAGCCCATGGGGTGGCTGGCCAGTTCCAGGCTGCGTACCGACTCCTGGCGCAGCAGGTCGGTTTGCAGGATCAGGTCGAGAAAGCCTTTTTGCAGTTGATCGCAGAGGTTCAACGCGGTATCGGCGACCAATTCGATTTCCACCAGGGGGAAATGGTCCATCAATTCGGTCACCAACGGGCTGAGCCAGGTATGGATCACCGTGTCCATCGCGCCGATGCGGATACGTCCGATCTTGCTGCTGGTGGTTTCCAGCGACTGCTTGAGCCCCTGCAGGGTGACCATCATCTGCTCGGCATAATCGAGCACCTTCATCCCATCCGGGGTCAGGCTCACACCTCGCGAGTCACGCAAAAACAGCTTCACCCCCAGCTCGCTTTCCAGCACGGCAATGCGGCTGGAGATCGAGGCCTGGGTGGTGAACAGCTTCTCTGCCGTCAGCCGGAAACTCTTGAGCCGGGCCACCCAGACGAAGGTTTCGAGGAACTTCAAATTCATGGGATCAACTTTTTCTTATGCATGGATCGGTTTTTATTAGTTGGACGCAGCAGTGGCTGCGCGCCAAAAATCGGGCCGTCTCACGATAAGCGTCGTCGAGGCTCAGGACAACATCGTTGCGGGATCTTGGTAAAAGATCCCACACTACAAAAAAATAAAACCTACAGGAGTCCTCAGCGTGAGCCGCCTGCTACTGAATTGCGACATCGGCGAAAGTTTTGGCGCCTGGACCATGGGTCTGGATGCCGAGGTCATGCCATTTATTGATTGCGCCAACATCGCCTGCGGTTTTCACGCCGGCGACCCGAGCATCATGCGCAAGACCGTCGCCCTGGCATTGCAGCATGGCGTGCAGATCGGTGCGCACCCGGCCTATCAGGACCTGGCAGGCTTTGGCCGCCGCTCCATGGCCTATGCGCCCCAGGAACTCCAGGACCTGCTGCATTACCAGATCGGTGCGCTCGAGGGCATTTGCCGGGCCCAGGGTGGCCGGGTCAGCTACGTCAAGCCCCATGGCGCGATGTACAACGACATGATGGCCAAGCCTGTGCAATTGCGCGCGGTGATCCAGGCCGTGGCGGCGTATGACGCCAGCCTGCCGTTGATGCTGATGGCCACCCGTGACAACAGCGCCGCCCAGGCCCTGGGTGATGAATATGGCGTGACCCTGTGGTTCGAAGCCTTTGCCGACCGCGCCTACGACAACGCCGGGCACCTGGTCTCGCGTCAGTTACCCGGGGCGGTGCATCACGATGCACAGGTCATCCTCCAGCAGGCCCTGAGCATTGCCCGTGGTGAAACCCTGGTCGCCAGCGATGGCAGCCCAGTGCTGTTGCAGGCCCACACCCTCTGCGTGCATGGCGACAACGCCAGCTCGGTGGCGGCGGTGCAGCGCATTCGCCAGGCGTTGACGCTCCAATGAAACCACGGATCGAAGTAGTGGCCATTGACTGCCTGATGGTGCGCCTGTTTGACGTGATCGCCGAACACAACATGCCCTGGATGCTCGCCGCCACGCGCCGGCTGCGTGAGGGTTTTGGCGCGGCGCTGGTGGACCTGGTGCCGTCCTACACAACCTTGATGGTGCATTACGACCTGCTGGCGCTGAGCCCGGCACAGGCACGGGAACTGATTGATCAGGCCCTGACGGATTTGCAGCCGCAGGCCCAGGGCAGCGGGCAATGTCATGTATTGCCGGTGTGGTACGACCTGAGCGTCGGGCCTGAGCTGAGCTTGCTCGCACAGCGCAGCGGGCTTGAGGTCAACGAGGTGATCCGGCGCCACAGCCAGCATCATTACCAGGTCTTTGCCCTTGGGTTCGCCCCAGGTTTTGCCTTTATGGGCCTGGTGGAAGAGCAACTTGCCGCCCCGCGCCTGGGCACCCCGCGCAAACGCGTGGCGCCGGGCAGCGTCGGCATCGCCGAGCGGCAGACTGCCGCCTATCCGGTGGAGTCCCCGGGGGGCTGGAACCTGATCGGTCGCACCCCGGCCAAACTGTTTGACCGTGAGCGCGACGGCTACAGCCTGGTGCAGCCAGGCGACAGTGTGCGTTTCGAAAGCATCGGGCGCGCTGAATTTATCAACCTGGGTGGCGACGACACGCCCTTGGAGGCCCAGGCATGAGTCGCTTGTTGATCGAGGCCAGCACCGCGCTGTGCCTGTTGCAGGATGCCGGACGCTTTGGTGTGCGGCACCTGGGCGTGACCCAGGGCGGCGCGTTGGATTGGGTGTCGATGTCCTGGGCCAACTGGCTGCTGGGCAATCCGCTGGATGCGCCGGTGGTGGAAGTCACCCTGGGCGGTTTTACCGTCCAGGCTGAGGACTATTGCATGTTGGCCCTGGCCGGCGCGGACCTGGGGGCGTATATCGACGAGCGCGCCATCAGCCCGGGTCGCAGTTTCATTCTGCAAAAAGGCCAGCGCTTGCGCTTCACCCAGCCACACCGGGGTGCGCGGGCTTACCTGGCGGCGCCGGGCGGTTTTGATGCGCCCAAGGTGCTGGGCAGTTGTGCCAGTGTCGGGCGCGAAGCCTTGGGCGGGCTGGATGGGTTTGGTCGGGCCTTGGCCGAAGGCGCCTCGCTGGGGTATTCCGGTATGGGCAGTCACTTGCGTGAGCTGCCGGTTGAGCGGTTGCAGCCTGCGACGCCCCTCGACGTGATCCTCGGCGCGCAGATCGGCCAGTTCAGCGGCCAGAGCCTGTTCGATGCCTTCAATACCGAATGGGCCCTGGACAGCCGGGCCGACCGCATGGGTGTGCGCCTGTTGGGCACGCCGTTGCAGTATCAGGGGCCGTCGCTGATCTCGGAAGGCATTCCATTGGGCGCGATCCAGGTGCCGCCGGATGGGCAGCCGATTGTGCTGCTCAATGACCGGCAGACCATTGGCGGCTACCCGCGATTGGGCGCGTTGACGCCGTTGTCATTGGCGCGCCTGGCCCAGTGCCTGCCGGGGGAGACGGTGCGGTTGGCGCCGGTGATGCAGGAGACGGCACATCGTGAGCACCTGAGCTATTTGCAGCGATTTACGAACCGCTAAAAGCATCGCCGGCAAGCCCGCTCCCACATGTGGACTGCGTTCACACAGTAAAATATGTGAATGCGCTCCATGTGGGAGCTGGCTTGCCGGCGATAGCGTCAGTGAATTGCCCACCTATTTGGAAAGAAAACGCATCCCTTCTTCCAATCCCCGCAAGGTCAGCGGATACATCTGGTCCTCAATCAAATCCCGCACGATGTTGGTCGACGAGGTATAGCCCCAGGTATCTTTCGGGTACGGATTGATCCAGATCAGCTTCTTGTACTTCTCCATGAACCGTTGCATCCACACATAGCCGGGCTCCTCGTTCCAGTGCTCTACGCTGCCACCGGCCTGGGTGATTTCGTAGGGGGCCATGGCCGCGTCGCCGATGAATATCACCTTGTAGTCGGCGCCGTACTTGTGCAGCAAATCCTGGGTCGAGGTGCGTTCGGAGGTGCGGCGCATGTTGTTCTTCCACACCGATTCATAAATGAAGTTGTGGAAGTAGAAGTACTCCAGGTGCTTGAACTCGGTCTTGCAGGCCGAGAACAATTCCTCGCAGATCTTCACATGGGCATCCATCGAACCGCCGATGTCGAACAGCAACAGCAGCTTGACCGTGTTGCGCCGTTCCGGACGCATCTGGATATTCAGCAGGCCGGCGTCACGGGCGGTGTGGTCGATGGTGCCATCGATATCCAGCTCTTCGGCCGCACCCTGGCGCGCGAACTTGCGCAGGCGACGCAGGGCCACCTTGATATTGCGCGTGCCCAGTTCCACCGAGTCATCGAGGTTCTTGTACTCGCGCTGGTCCCAGACCTTGACCGCCTTGCCCTGGCGCTTGCCGGCATCGCCCACGCGAATGCCCTCGGGGTTGAAACCGCCGGAACCGAACGGGCTGGTGCCGCCGGTACCGATCCATTTGTTGCCGCCGGCGTGGCGTTCCTTCTGTTCTTCCAGGCGTTTCTTGAACTCTTCGATCAGCTTGTCCAGGCCACCCAGGGACTGGATCTGCGCGCGCTCCTCATCGGTCAGCGAGCGCTCGAACTCCTTGCGCAGCCAGTCTTCGGGAATCAGCGCCTGCAAGTGATCGTCGAGTTTTTCCAGGCCGTTGAAGTAGGCGCCGAAGGCCCGGTCAAACTTGTCGAAATGGCGCTCGTCCTTTACCAGGATCGCCCGGGACAAGTAATAGAACTCGTCCATGTCAGCGAAGGTCACCCGCTGTTTCAGGGCATTGATCAGGTCCAGCAGCTCACGCACCGAGACCGGCACCTTGGCTGCACGCATTTCATTGAACAGGTTGAGCAGCATGGCAAAAGCCCTTATCGAGTGCCGCGACGGCTCATGAACGCCAAGCGCTCAAGCAGTTGTACGTCCTGCTCGTTTTTCACCAGGGCGCCGGCCAGTGGCGGGATAGCCTTGGTCGGATCACGCTCGCGCAGTACGGCTTCGCCGATATTGTCGGCCATCAGCAGTTTGAGCCAGTCCACCAGTTCGGAGGTGGAGGGCTTTTTCTTCAGGCCCGGTACCTTGCGTACGTCGAAGAACACGTCCAGCGCCTCGCTGACCAGGTCTTTCTTGATGTGCGGGTAGTGCACGTCGACGATTTTCTGCAGGGTGGTGCGGTCGGGGAAGGCGATGTAGTGGAAGAAGCAGCGACGCAGGAAGGCATCCGGCAGCTCTTTCTCGTTGTTGGAGGTAATGATGATGATCGGGCGTTTCTTGGCCTTGATGGTCTCGTCGATTTCGTAGACGTAGAACTCCATCTTGTCGAGTTCTTGCAACAGGTCGTTGGGGAACTCGATATCGGCCTTGTCGATCTCGTCGATCAGCAGGATCACCCGCTCTTCAGACTCGAACGCCTCCCACAACTTGCCCTTCTTCAGGTAGTTGCGCACGTCGTGGACCTTGTCCACGCCCAACTGCGAATCGCGCAGGCGGCTGACCGCATCGTATTCATACAGGCCCTGGTGCGCCTTGGTCGTGGACTTGATGTGCCAGGTGATCAACCGGGCCCCGAACGATTCAGCCAGTTGTTCGGCGAGCATGGTCTTGCCGGTGCCCGGCTCGCCCTTGACCAGCAGCGGCCGCTCCAGCGTGATGGCAGCGTTGACGGCCAGTTTCAGGTCATCGGTGGCAACGTAGGCCTGGGTGCCTTCGAACTTCATTTCTCAATCCTCGAACATGACGCCGGTAGTCAGCATGCCTGCGACTATAGCGCGCAGCCCCGGTGACTGTGAACGCAGACGGGTTATTCAGTCTCTGAATGACCGGTCACGCCTTGTGGGAGCCGGCTTGCCGACGATGGGGCCCTTGAGGACGCTATCGCCGGCAAGCCGGTTCCTACAGGGGTTTGGGTTGTTCGTAGCGGGCATTGAACGCGTGGACAAAACCATTGCGCAAAATCTGCAAAAACGCCTGGAATGCGCTGATATCCTGCTGATGAACGCTGCCACTCAGTTCCACCCGGGTGGCGAACTGGTTTTTGCTCTGGTTCTTCAGCACGGTTTCGCCGGCACCGACTACGGCTTCCCAGATCGAGCGGAAAATCCCCTTGTCCTTGTTCTCCACATCCTGCTGCCAGTCGAACACTTCCACATCCCGCAGCAGCGGCTTGATATAGCCGGTCAATTGGGCCTTTTCGGCCTGGGCCTCGATGACTACGTCGCCGGTGCCGGCATTGAAATCGAACTTGCCGTAGGCCGAGGCGAAGTCGTTCAGGCGTTTGAGCTGGATATCACGGGCGCGAAAGCGGAACTCGAAGTCTTCAAAATTGCTCAGCGGGTCGAAGGTCGCGCTGGCTTCCAGCGGCGCATGCCCCAGCAACAGAGCCTTGCCATCAAAGCGCGCATCGCGCTTGCCTTGCACATCCACCACATTGGTCAGGTTGTAGAAGCTGGCGTTGACCTGGGTGGCGCTCATATTGACCGGCGGTTTGGAATTGAAGTTGCGGAAGGCGACTTTGCCGTCGTCGATGCGCACTTCGTTGAGGGTGATGGGCAGGAGTTTGCCCAGTTGCGCCCGCCAATCGGTGCCGCGACCGGTCTGGGACGCCTGTTTGTTGGCGCCGCCGTCGACGAAGTTGAGCTCCGGCTGGATAAATTGCACTTGGGCTACCACCGCGTGGTCGTACCACAAGGAGTGCCAGCTCACCGACAGGTCGATCACCGGCGCTTTGACGAAGGGTACAGGCACCTTGCCATCGACCTTGACGATCTGCAGGCCATTGATCCGGTACGCGCCGCGCCACAGGGCCAGGTCGACATCCGTCACCTGGCCGCGGTAGTCGCCCATGTCGGCGAGTTTTTCATTGAGGTAGTTGCGCACCAGGTAGGGGAGGGCGATATGCACTGCCGCGAGGACGACCACCAGCGTGGCGAGCGTCCAGAGCGGCCAACGGTAGCGACGCTTCATAGGTTTTGGCTCCCTGTGTATAGGCGGTTGACTACGCAGACAGCGGCAACGTTCCTCGACTGGACGCCTTGGAACACGAGGCATACCCTTGTTGCCTTCTTGAAACCGCCTAAAGGACCCCGCCATGAGCCGCATTTTTGCAGACAACGCGCACTCCATCGGTAACACGCCCCTGGTTCAGATCAACCGTATCGCGCCCCGTGGCGTGACTATCCTGGCCAAGATCGAAGGGCGTAACCCTGGGTATTCGGTGAAGTGCCGGATTGGCGCGAACATGATCTGGGACGCGGAAAGCAGCGGCAAACTCAAGCCGGGCATGACCATCGTCGAACCGACCTCGGGCAACACAGGGATTGGCCTGGCCTTCGTTGCCGCCGCCCGTGGCTACAAGTTGCTACTGACCATGCCGGCATCCATGAGCATCGAGCGGCGCAAGGTGCTCAAGGCGCTGGGCGCCGAACTGGTGCTGACGGAGCCGGCCAAGGGCATGAAAGGCGCCATCGAGAAAGCCGGCGAAATCCTTGCCAGCGACCCGGCGACCTATTTCATGCCGGCCCAGTTCGACAACCCGGCCAACCCGGCCATCCATGAGAAAACCACCGGCCCGGAAATCTGGAATGACACCGACGGCGCGGTGGATGTGCTGGTAGCGGGTGTCGGCACGGGGGGGACCATCAGCGGCGTGTCGCGCTATATCAAGAACACGGCGGGCAAGCCGATCCTCTCGGTGGCGGTGGAGCCCATCAGTTCCCCGGTGATTACCCAGGCGCTGGCGGGCGAAGAAATCAAGCCCAGCCCCCACAAGATTCAGGGCATTGGCGCAGGCTTTGTGCCGAAGAACCTCGACTTGTCGATGGTGGACCGGGTGGAGTTGGTCAGTGATGAGGAGTCCAAGGCCATGGCCCTGCGCCTGATGCAGGAAGAAGGCATCCTGTGCGGGATTTCCTGTGGCGCGGCGATGGCCGTGGCCGTGCGCCTGGCCGAGAAGCCGGAAATGCAGGGCAAGACCATCGTGGTGATCCTGCCGGACTCCGGCGAGCGCTACCTGTCGAGCATGCTGTTCAGCGATCTGTTCACCGACCAGGAAAACCAGGCCTGAGCCTTGTAGGCCCAGGCTTGAGCGCGATGGCGCCGTGACCGATAAGTCGCCATCGCCAGTAAGCCGGCTCCGGGCGAAATCGGGTTGATCCATATCAGCCCGGTTTTATGCCTCTTATGCATAATTGATTGCTCGCCGCGCGCCCCTTAAAACGGATTGTTGGGTCACGCGGGTTTTTCCTCCGGCCCGGAGTGTTTATCATGGCCGGCTGCTATGTCGGGTTTCCCGCTGCCGGGAGGCTATTTCCAGGAGTTGCTGCATGACCTTTTCTTTGGCCGCCAAACTGTCGGTGCTGCTGCTGTTTATCGGCAGTACGCTTTACGTGCACCTGCGCGGCAAGGCGCGTTTGCCGGTGCTGCGTCAGTTCGTCAACCATTCGGCGCTGTTCGCCCCGTATAACGCCTTGATGTACATCTTTTCGGGTGTGCCGTCCAAACCCTACCTGGACCGCAGCAAGTTCCCGGAACTGGATGTGCTCAAGGACAACTGGGAAGTGATCCGCGACGAGGCCATGCACCTGTTCGACGAAGGCTATATCCGCGCCGCCGAGAAGAACAACGATGCCGGTTTTGGCTCGTTCTTCAAGAAAGGCTGGAAACGCTTCTACCTCAAGTGGTACGACAAACCGCTGCCGTCGGCCGAGTTGCTGTGCCCGAAAACCGTGGCTCTGGTCAGTAGCATCCCCAACGTCAAGGGCGCCATGTTTGCCCTGTTGCCGGGCGGCAGCCATCTCAACCCCCATCGCGACCCGTTTGCCGGGTCCCTGCGTTATCACTTGGGGCTGTCGACGCCCAATTCCGACGACTGCCGGATTTTTGTCGATGGCCAGATCTACGCCTGGCGCGATGGCGAAGACGTGATGTTCGACGAAACCTATGTGCATTGGGTGAAGAACGAAACCGAAAAGACCCGGGTGATTCTGTTCTGCGATATCGAGCGGCCGCTGAGCAACCGCTTGATGACCCGCATCAATCGCTGGGTCAGTGCCCAATTGGGTCGCGCAACGGCGCCACAGAACCTGGATGACGAGCGCGTGGGCGGGATCAACCAGGCCTATGCCTGGAGCAAACGCTTCAGCGATCGTTTCAGTGGCGTGGTCAAGCAGTGGAAGCGCAAGCACCCCAAAGCCTATCGCATCATGCGACCGGTGCTGGCGGCGGTGGTAGTCGTGGCGTTGGTGTATTGGTTGTTTGGCTGATGGGTTCAGAAAAAAACCGCTCTTAATGAGCGGTTTTTTATATCTTTTATTTTTCCGGGCGGCCCGCCAACAGGCCTGGCTCTCCACCGTTGCCGGCCATAGCCGCATTTAGAAAACGGCGCTGATTGGCGGTCGTGAGTCGAAAGCACTCCTGAAGAGGAGTGCATTGGTTTTTTCCAAGGCCAGAGGTGGTTTTTCAACTTGTCCTTACTGGCCTTTTGGCAAAGCCATTGCAAAGTGTGTCACCGGCTGGCTATAGTCGACGCCAGGTGTTTCAAAGCACCTTTAATCCCTTCAAAAAAGATCAGCCCATGCCTGCTTCCCCACGCATAGCGGTAGTCGATTCAGCGGTCAACGCTGCGGTCGTGCCCTGTGGGAACCAGCAGCCTGCGCAGATCAGCCATTACCCCCCACCTGTCAGTAGCACGCCGGTGTACGCAGGCGTATCACCGCCGGGCGTTGGCATTTCGGGCTGATCAGCACCGCTGTTCCCCGTTGCCCGCCTGTACCGAACCTACTGAATTTCAGCCTTGGCTGAGTTGGCTTTTTGCCTGACTACAGGTGTTCATCATGTCTGTTTTATCGAAACAATCCGTGGCCGCGGCGGCTTCGACGAGCCTGTTTGTCCTGCTGTGGAGCAGCGGGGCGATTTTCTCCAAGCTGGGCCTGGCCCATGCATCACCCTTTGCCTTTTTGTTGATCCGCTTTGCCATCGCCCTGGCCGGCCTGGTGGTACTGGTACCGATCCTCAAGCTCAAGCTGCCACGCCCGGGCAAACCGCTGTGGTATGCGGTGGCCACCGGGCTAGTGTTGCTGGGGGCCTATCAGATTTTTTATCTGCTGGCCCTGGACCTGAAGGTCACCCCCGGCGTGATGGCGACCATCATGGGGGTGCAACCGATCCTCACGGTGGTGCTGATGGAACGCCAGCGCTCATGGCGCCGGATGTTTGGCCTGGTGCTGGGGTTGGTGGGCCTGATCATGGTGGTGTACCAGGGCATCGGTCTGGCCGGCATGTCCCTGGCGGGCATGCTGTTCGGCTTGCTGGCGCTGGCGAGCATGACCCTGGGCTCGATCATGCAGAAGCGCATCACCGATAACCCATTGGGCACCTTGCCGGTGCAATACCTGGCGGGCTTGTTGCTGTGCGCGGTGTTTGTGCCGTTCCAACCCTTTCATTTCGAGCACAACAGCGGCTTTTACGTGCCAGTGCTGTGGATGGGACTGGTGGTGTCACTGCTGGCGACGCTGTTGCTGTACCGCCTGATTGCACGGGGCAACCTGGTGAATGTCACCAGCCTGTTCTACCTGGTTCCGGCAGTCACTGCGGTGATGGACTACCTGATCTTTGGCAATCGCCTGGCGTTGCTGAGTGTGCTGGGGATGGGGTTGATTATCATCGGGTTGGTGTTTGTCTTCCGTAAAGCGTGATACCCCCTGCAGGAGCCGGCTTGCCGGCGATGACGCCCGAAAGATCAGCGCAAGACTCAAGGGCCTTATCGCCGGCAAGCCGGCTCCTCCAGTGTTTTGGCCAGTTTTCCAGGGCGTAGCACCAGCCACAGTGCTCCCGCGATCAGCATCCCTCCATACAGATGGGCCATGGACAACGGTTCATCCAGCAGCAATGCGCCCCACAACACGCCGAATGGCGGAATCATGAAGGTGACGGTCATCGACTTCACTGGCCCGATGGATGTCAGCAGACGAAAGTACAAGATGTAGGCAAACGCTGTGCACAACAGCCCCAGGCCCAGTAACGACAACCACACATTCCAGCCGCCCCAACTGGCGGGCGGATGGCTGATGGCACTCCAGCCAAACCACGGCAACAGAAACAATGTAGCGCCGAGCATGCTGCCCAATGCCGAAAGGCGGCTGTCCAGGCCTCCCTGTTGATCTAGCCAGCGGCGCGCCAGGAAGCCGGCGAAGCCGTAGCAGGTGGTTGCCAGCAAGCAGGCAAGGGCGCCCATCAGCAGTTCCAGGTCAAACGCCACCGGCCCGGCGCGCGTGAGGATGCCCACACCGAACAGACCCAGGCACACCCCGGCGATCTTCGAGGGAGTCAGCCGCTCATGGAAAAACAGCCCGCCGATCAACACGCCCATCAAGGGTGTGGTCGCGTTGAATATTGCCGAGTAACCTGCCGGCAAGACCTGGGCCGCCACTGAATACAGGGTCGCGGGAATCCCCGAGTTGATCACCCCCAGCAGCAACACGGTCTTGAACTTGCCCTGGAAGTCCCAGCGCACCCGCAGCATCGCGAGGATCACCAGCAGGCCGGCAGCGGCAATCGAAACGCGGAAAAATGCCGTCGGCAGAGTGCCGATCTCCGGTGCGATAATCCGCATGAACAGAAAACTCGCGCCCCAGATGGCGGCCAGTACCAGCAGGTACAGGGTGTCGACAGGTCTCACGGGCAACTCCTTTTCAACAAGGGCGAGAGTGTTGCCCAGGGGCCTGCTTGACACAATCTTTTACGTATCAACGACACAGGAAAGTGCATCACCCTGCCCATGAGGCTTTGCGCCCGGCAAAAATTGTACTTCTCCTGATTGCGGACTCTGGCTAATCTCAGGTCTTCCGAATGCCCGCAGAGGTCTCCGACATGCCGCAGCAAACGTCTGCCATCGACACCGCGCAGTCCATCGCACAGATGATCCTCGATGGCTTCGACGATTACCGCGAGCACTTTCGCCAGATCACCGATGGGGCCCGCGAGCGTTTTGAAAAGGCCCAGTGGCAAGAGGCGCAAACCGCTTCGGCAGCGCGGATCAACCTGTATGAAGAGAAGGTCGGTGAAGTCACCACACGCCTGCGGGCAACCTTTGACGAAGACGCGTTGCTGGATATCCAGGCCTGGCCCCTGGTCAAGAGCGCCTATATCAGCCTGATCGACCTGCGGTTTGACGATGAACTGTCCGAGACCTGGTACAACTCGATCTTTTGCGGGCTGTTCAGCCATGACCTGATCAGCGACGGCTGCATGTTCATCCATACCACCCGCCCCAGCCTGCGCCGCGCCCGTGCTGCGCAAACCCGTATCTACAAGCCCCAGGGGCAACTGGCGGGCATGCTTTTGCAGATGTTCAGCGACTACCGTTTCAGCGAACCCTATGCGGACTTGCACGCCGACTTGCAGCGCCTGGAAGCGCAATTGCGGGAAAACCTGCCGGATTGGGTATGCAAGGACCCGGACCTCAACGTCGAGCTGTTTTCCTCGGTGCTCTATCGCAACAAAGGCGCGTACCTGGTGGGCCGCCTCTACACCCGCGATGAGCAATGGCCGCTGGTGATCCCGCTGCTGCACCGCGAAGGGCAGGGCATCCGCATTGACGCGCTGATCACCGACGAAGCCGACGTGTCGATCATCTTTTCGTTCACCCGCTCCTATTTCATGGTGGATGTGCCGGTGCCGGCAGAATTCATCGGCTTTCTCAAGCGCATCCTGCCGGGCAAGCACATCGCCGAGTTGTACACCTCCATCGGCTTCTACAAGCACGGCAAATCGGAGTTCTACCGGGCGCTGATCAACCACCTGGCCAGTACCGACGACCAGTTCATCATGGCCCCGGGCGTGCGCGGGATGGTCATGAGTGTGTTTACACTGCCGGGGTTCAACACCGTGTTCAAAATCATCAAGGACCGTTTCTCACCGTCGAAAAACGTCAACCGTGCCACGGTGATCGAGAAGTACCGGCTGGTCAAAAGTGTCGACCGGGTCGGGCGCATGGCCGATACCCAGGAGTTTGCCGACTTCCGTTTCCCCTTGAGCAAGTTCGAGCCGCAATGCCTGGCAGAGTTGCTGGAAGTGGCCGCCGGCACGGTCGAAGTCGAGGGCGACACGGTGTTGATTCGCCACTGCTGGACCGAGCGCCGCATGACCCCGCTCAACCTCTACCTGGAAAACGCCAACGAGGCCCAGGTGCGCGAGGCCCTTGAAGACTACGGCCTGGCAATCAAGCAACTGGCGGCGGCGAATATCTTTCCCGGCGACATGCTGCTGAAAAACTTTGGCGTCACCCGCCATGGTCGCGTGGTGTTTTATGACTATGACGAAATCTGCTTCCTGACCGAAGCCAACTTCCGCCACATCCCGGCGCCGCGTACCCCGGAAGACGAAATGGCCTCCGAGCCCTGGTATTCCATTGGCCCGCTGGACGTGTTTCCCGAGGAGTTCCCGCCGTTCCTGTTTGCCGATGCCGGGCAACGGCGCTTGTTCGATCAGTTGCACGGCGAGCTGTACAACGCCGATTACTGGAAAGGCCTGCAAGCGGCGATTCTGGCGGGGAAGGTGATCGACGTGTTCCCGTATCGGCGCAAGGGCCTGGATAACGAATAAGCGCACTAATCCCTGTAGGAGCGGGCTTGCCCGCGATAGCGGTGGGGCAGGCAACATTGATGCAGGCAGTGCCGCCGTCATCGCAGCCTCGCTGGGGCTCGACAGCTCCCACACGTGATTTACGCGGCCTTTAACGTTGTGTGTGCTTTTCTGCCACAATTGCCGGCCGTGCATAAATAGACGACCTTCAAAGTACCTGATGACTGACCAAGCGCCCGCTATCGACCAACTCCTGAAAACTCTCGATCACGCCATGCTCGCCGACCGCCAGCGCTTGCGCCGGCAGTTGCTTGAGCTGCGCAAGAAACCCGATGAGGAGAAGCTGGCGCAGTGGGTGGCGCGCATGCAGGCGTCTTGTGCCCAGGTCACGGCGCGTGGTGCCAGCGTGCCGCAGATCCGCTATGACGACAGCCTGCCCATCGCCGCCAAGCGCGACGAGATCAAGGCTGCGCTGCTCAAACATCAGGTTCTCATTATTGCGGGCGAGACCGGCTCGGGTAAAACCACGCAATTGCCGAAGATCTGCCTGGAAATTGGCCGCGGCCAGTACGGCTTGATCGGCCATACCCAGCCCCGGCGTATCGCCGCGCGCAGTGTGGCGAGCCGGGTCGCGGAAGAACTGGCCACGCCGCTGGGGGCGTTGGTCGGCTACCAGGTGCGGTTCGAGGACCAGAGCGATTCCAACACACTGATCAAGTTGATGACCGACGGCATCCTGCTGGCCGAAACCCAGAACGATCGCTACCTCGAACGCTACGACACGATCATCGTCGACGAAGCCCACGAACGCAGCCTGAACATCGACTTCCTGCTCGGCTACCTGAAGACCCTGCTGCCGCGCCGTCCCGACCTGAAAGTGATCATCACCTCGGCGACCATCGACCTGGAGCGCTTTTCCAAGCACTTCGACGATGCGCCGATTGTCGAGGTCTCGGGGCGTACATTCCCGGTGCAAACCTGGTATCGCCCGCTGACCCTGGAACAGGACGAAGAAGGCAACCGCGTCGAGGATGACTTGACGGTGGACCAGGCGATCCTCGCCACCCTCGATGAAATCGCCGCCTTTGAGCGCAGCGAGCGCAAGAGCCCTGGCGATGTGCTGGTGTTCCTGCCGGGTGAGCGCGAGATTCGCGATGCCGCCGACATGTTGCGCAAGGCCCAGCTCAAGCACACCGAAATCCTGCCGTTGTACGCGCGCCTGTCACCGGCCGAACAGCAGCGCATTTTCCAGTCCCATCCGGGGCGGCGCGTGGTGCTGGCGACCAACGTCGCGGAAACCTCGCTGACCGTGCCGGGCATCCGCTACGTGATCGACAGCGGCACCGCGCGCATCAGCCGCTACAGCTACCGCGCCAAGGTCCAGCGCCTGCCCATCGAAGCGATTTCCCAGGCCAGCGCCAACCAGCGCAAAGGCCGCTGTGGTCGGGTCGAGCCGGGCATTTGCGTGCGTCTGTACAGCGAAGAAGATTTTATCGGGCGCCCGGAATTCACTGACCCGGAGATCCTGCGGACCAACCTGGCGGCGGTGATCCTGCAGATGCTGCATCTGCGCCTGGGCGAAATCACCGATTTCCCGTTTATCGAGCCGCCGGATGGCAAGGCCATCAGCGATGGCTTCAACCTGCTGCAGGAACTCTCGGCGGTGGATCGCAACAGCCAGTTGACACCCCTGGGCCGGCAACTGGCGCGCCTGCCGGTGGACCCGCGGATGGGCCGCATGTTGCTGGAAGCGGCCAAGCTCGGCAGCTTGCAGGAAGTGCTGATCGTCGCCAGTGCCATGTCGATCCAGGACCCGCGCGAGCGTCCGCCGGAGCGCCAACAGGCCGCCGACCAGGCCCACGCGCAATGGAAGGATCCCGATTCGGACTTCGCCGGGCTGGTCAACCTGTGGCGCGGCTTTGAAGAGCAACGCCAGGCATTGACCGCCAGCCCGCTGCGCAACTGGTGTCGCAAGCATTTCCTCAACTACCTGCGACTGCGTGAATGGCGTGACTCCCATCGCCAGTTGAGCCTGATCTGCCGCGATATGCAGTTGGCGGTCAACAAGGAGCCGGCGGACTTCCCGAAACTGCACAAGGCCGTGTTGTCTGGCCTGCTCAGCCAGATCGGCCAGAAAACCGAAGAGGGCGACTACCTCGGTGCCCGCCAGCGACGCTTCTGGATCCACCCCTCATCGGGGATCGGCAAGAAGCGCCCGCAATGGCTGATGACCGCCGAGTTGGTGGAAACCACCAAGCTGTATGCGCGCATGGTGGCCAAGATCGATGCCGACTGGATCGAGCCCCTGGCCGGGCACTTGATCAAGAAAAACCACTTCGAACCCCACTGGGAGAAGAAGCGCGGCCAGGTCGTGGCCTTCGAGCAGATCACCCTGTTCGGCCTGATTGTGGTGGGGCGCCGGCCGGTGCATTACGGGCCGGTGGACCCGGTGGTGTCCCGCGAGCTGTTTATCCGTGAAGGCCTGGTGCGTGGCGAGATCCAGTCCCGGGCCAAGTGCCTGGGCGCCAATCAACAGTTACTGGAGCAACTGGACGAACTGGAAGCCAAGGCCCGGCGCCGCGATATACTGGCCGACGAAGAAACCTTGTACGCCTTCTATGACGCGCGCCTGCCGGCGCAAATCCACCAGACGGCGACCTTCGACAGTTGGTACAAGGTCACCAGCCAGAAAGACCCGCAACTGCTGATCATGCGCGAGGAAGACGTGCTGGCCCGGGAGGCCAGTGAAGTCACTGCCGCCCATTACCCCGACACCCTGCACCTGGGCGACCTGGCCCTGGCCTTGAGTTATCACTTTGAACCCAACCACCCCCGCGACGGCGTGACCTTGCGCGTGCCGGCGCCGTTGTTGCCGGCCTTGCCCGCCGAACGCCTGGAGTGGCTGGTGCCCGGGCTGATCGAGGCCAAGTGCATCGCCCTGGTGCGCAACCTGCCCAAGGCCCTGCGCAAGAACTTCGTGCCGGTACCGGACTTCGTCAAGGCCGCGCTGCAACGTATCGAATTCGCCCAGGGCTCGTTGCCCCAGGCGCTGGGGCGCGAACTGTTGCGCATGACCGGCGTGCGGGTCAGCGATGACGCGTGGGCTGAAGCTGCGCAGCAGGTGGACAGCCATCTGAAGATGAACCTGGAAGTGGTCGACGCCCAAGGCAAGTTCCTGGGCGAGGGCCGCGACCTGGCAGCGTTGACCGCGCGGTTTGTCGAGGCCAGCCAGGCCGCCCTGGCGGTGCCGCAAACGGCCAAAAGCCAGCAACCGGTGGAGGCCAAGGTCTTCGCCGCCGTGGCCGAGACCACCCAACAGCAGATCGCCGGGCTATCGATGACGGTGTATCCGGCGCTGGTGGAGGAAAACGGCACGGTCAAGGAAGGGCGTTTCTCTACTGCCGCCGAAGCCGAGTTCCAGCACCGGCGAGGCTTGCAGCGCCTGTTGATGCAGCAATTGGCCGAACCGGCAAAATTCCTGCGCGGCAAACTGCCCGGCCTGACGGAGCTGGGGCTGATGTACCGCGAGTTGGGGCGTATCGACGCCTTGGTGGAAGATATCCTGCTGGCCAGCCTCGACAGCTGCGTGCTGGAGGGCGAGGCCAACTTGCCGAGGGATGGCGCGGGCCTGGCAGCCCTGGCCGAGCGCAAGCGCGGCAGTTGGACCGAACATGCCGAACGCCTGGCGCGCCTGACCCTTGAAATACTGAAGCTGTGGCACGGCCTGCAAAAGCGTTTCAAGGGCAAGATCGACCTGGCCCAGGCCGTCGCACTCAACGATATCAAGCAGCAACTGAACAACCTGGTGTACCCAGGCTTCGTGCGCGAAACCCCGGCGCAGTGGTTCAAGGAACTGCCGCGCTACCTCAAGGCCATCGAACTGCGCCTGGAAAAACTACCCAGCCAGGTGCAGAAGGATCGGGTTTGGAGCAGCGAGTTGAGCGGCCTGTGGAGCCAATACCAAACGCGCCTGAACAAGCACACCCAGGAAGGCAAGCGCGATCCGCAGTTGGCGCTTTACCGCTGGTGGCTGGAGGAATACCGGGTGTCGTTGTTTGCCCAGCAGTTGGGCACCAAGGTGCCGATTTCCGACAAGCGTTTGAGCAAACAGTGGAGCCAGGTCGAACCTTGACCTGCAATGGCGGGGGGTGGGTGCACGTGCAACAGGCGCCAAACTCCCGCGGTTTATGGCAAACTTCGCCGTTACAAATGCCAGGATCGTCTAGATTGGCTGTATCAGCCTCGACGCGCCGGGACAAAGCTTTTCCCCGTTTGATGTCCGCGCGGCGGACTAGAGCGACTTACGGTTTGGTACGAAGGTACCAATCCCTTCTGCCTGAACAGATTTAGAGGAACGACCGTGCATAACGTCGTCATCAGCGGCACAGGCCTGTACACCCCGGCCAACAGCATCTCCAACGAAGAGCTGGTGCAGTCTTTCAATGCTTACGTTCAACAGTTCAATGCCGACAACGCCGTGGCCATCGAGCAGGGTGACGTTCAGGCGTTGACCGAATCCAGCGCCGCCTTTATTGAAAAGGCTTCGGGCATCAAGAGCCGCTTTGTCATGGACAAGGAAGGCATTCTTGACCCCACGCGCATGACCCCGCGCTTGCCCGAGCGCCCCAACGATGAGTGGTCGGTCCTCTGCCAGATGGCCGTGGGAGCCGCCGAGCAAGCCCTGCTGCGTGCCGGCAAGACTGCCGCCGATATCGACGGGGTGATCGTCGCCTGTTCCAACCTGCAACGCGCCTATCCGGCCATTGCCATCGAAGTCCAGGAAGCCTTGGGCATCCAGGGTTTTGGCTTTGATATGAACGTGGCGTGTTCCTCGGCGACCTTCGGCATCCAGAATGCGTGCAACAGCATCCAACTGGGCCAGGCCCGGGCGATCCTGATGGTCAATCCGGAGATCTGCACCGGCCACCTGAACTTCCGTGACCGAGACAGCCACTTCATCTTTGGCGATGCGGCGACGGCCGTGATTCTGGAGCGCGCCGACCTGGCCACTTCCGAGCACCAGTTCGACGTTGTCAGCACCAAGTTGCTGACCAAGTTCTCCAATAACATCCGCAACAATTTCGGCTTTCTCAACCGCGCAGCAGAAGAGGGCGTGGGTGCGCCAGATAAGCTTTTCGTGCAGGAAGGCCGCAAAGTCTTCCGTGATGTCTGCCCGATGGTTGCCGAGTTGATTGGCCAGCATCTGGCTGAAAACCAGTTGAGCGTGGCTGATGTGAAGCGCTTCTGGCTGCACCAGGCCAACCTGAGCATGAACCACCTGATCGTCAAGAAGCTGTTGGGGCGCGAAGCCGAGATCGAGGAGGCACCGGTGATTCTCGATACCTACGCCAACACCAGCTCGGCGGGTTCGGTGATTGCCTTCCACACCTACCAGGACGACCTGCCCAAGGGCGCGCTGGCGGTACTCAGCTCGTTTGGCGCCGGGTATTCGATTGGCAGCGTGATCCTGCGCAAGCGCTGAATAGACCCGTGGCACGGTCGATGTGGGAGTCGGGCTTGCCCGCGATAGCATCACCTCGGTTTGTTTGAAACACCGAGGTGCCCGTATCGCCGGCAAGCCGGCGCCTGCAGGCGATTGAATGAGGTTTTGAATGGCAGCAGCCGACGACGCGCACCTGCTTGAACGCCTGCTCAAGGGCGAGCAGCGGGCCTATAAGGAATTGGTCACCCAGTATCAGAGCGCTATGCGTGCCGTGGCCTATGCCATCGTTGGCCAACGCCATGCCGATGAAGTGGTCCAGGACGCCTGGCTCTCGGTGGTGCGCAGCCTCGCCAGGTTTGAAGGGCGCTCCAGTCTCAAGACCTGGCTGTTGACCATTACCGCCAATTCGGCCAAGGGGCGCTACAAACAGAACCGGCGGGAAGTGTTGCTCGACGACCTGCCGTCGCCCCACGGGACCATTGGTGATGAGCGGTTTGCCGCCGATGATGGGCATTGGCTGGTCGCGCCATTTGCCTGGCATGAAGACACCCCGGAAGCGTTACTCACCGAAAGCGAGTTGCGCGAGTGCCTGGAGCACACGCTGCTGAGTCTTTCCGAACTGCAAAGCAGCGTGCTGTTGCTGCGCGAGCGCCAGGGCCTGGAGCTGGAGGAGATCTGTAATCTTCTGGAGATCTCGCTCTCCAATGTCCGTGTGCTGCTGCATCGGGCGCGGCTTAAAGTCTTCGCTACGGTGGAGCATTTCGAGGAGACCGGCGAATGTTGACCTGCAAGGAACAAGTGGCGCGTTCCAGCGACTATCTCGATGGGCAACTGACCTTTCGTGAGCGTCTGTTCATGCGCCAGCACTTGCTGTTTTGCGGCCATTGCCGGCGCTTCATGCGCCAGATGCGTTTGGTACAAGCCGCCTTGCGCATCCTGCCCGAACCCGAGGTGGCTGATGCCCAGGCGCAGGCCGAACGCTTGGCCGCGGAGCTTAAACGCAACTCCTGACCCCTGAACCGTCTGCGGTTCCCACGGCCTGTGACCTATGCGTCACGGGCTTTTTTTATGCCGGTGAAAAGCTTTGAGATGAAAACATTGCAGGTTTGTAATTTTTTTCACCTTTTTTTCATCTGGCATTTTCCGTAATTTTTTTCGCTCAAACCCGCGCCAGCTGTAGCTTTGCGCTTATTCCGTCTGGTTGTAAGAAAGTTCCCCTGTAATAAAATATTTATCTTCCAGCAACTTGGCTGAAATATCCCCTCGCCAAGATCCCCTCCCAACACCAGCGGGCCAGAACCCGTGTGTTTTCCAACGCTAAAGACCACCAATTAGGGGAATTCTTCGATGATCCGTAAGCACTTCGCCGGTTTCGCGGCCAGCGCCCTGGCCCTGGCCGTTACCGCCCAGGCTTTCGCTGGTACTGTCACTACTGACGGCGCCGATATCGTTGTCAAAACCAAGGGCGGCCTTGAGGTTGCTACTACCGACCAGAACTTCAGCTTCAAGCTGGGTGGTCGCTTGCAAGCCGATTACGGCTCATTTGACGGTTTCTACACCAGGAATGGTGACTCGGGCGACGCCGCTTACTTCCGTCGCGCCTTCCTGGAACTGGGTGGTACCGTCTACAAGGATTTCAAATACCAGCTCAACTACGACTTCTCCCACAACACGGGTACGTCCGACGACGGTTACTTCGATGAAGCGTCCATGTCGTATGTGGGCTTCAAGCCGGTCACGATCCGCGTTGGTCGTTTTGACCCGGATTTCGGTCTGGAAAAAGCCACCAGCTCCAAGTGGATCACTGCCATGGAGCGTAACTCGGCTTACGAGGTTGCGGATTGGGTCAACCTCCACGAAAACGGCATGGGCATCCAGGTCAGCGGCACGGCGGCTGACATGTTCTACGGCTCTGCCAGCCTGGCCTCCAAGGACATCAACGACGAAGACGGCAAGGGCGTGAAGCAATTCAACGGCCGTATCGTGCTGGCACCGATGAGCAAAGGCGGCGACGTCCTGCACTTCGGTTTGAACGTGGCAGCACGTGACCTGAACGATGCCGCCTTCGATTCCCGGATCCGTCCGCGTCTTGGCGCCCGAGGCGTGGCTACCATGGGTGGTAACGATGCCGGCTCCAACGGCAACCGTGCGACCTTCGGTGGTGGTGTCGGCTTGAACGCCAGCAACCTGACGGCCGTTGGCGCCTATGACACCGACACCGTGTTCGGTGGTGAATTTGCTTTTGCAACGGGCCCATTCTCGGTACAGGCCGAAGCCCTGAGCCGCAAGATGAAAGCCGATAGCAATGCCTACCAGGACGTGAAGACCAGCGGTTTCTACGGCCAACTGGCCTACACCCTGACTGGCGAGTCCCGTGCCTACAAACTCGACGGCGGCAAGTTCGATGCCATCAAGCCCGAGAACAAGCAGTACGGCGCCTGGGAAGTGTTCTACCGCTACGACAGCATCAAGGTTGACGACAAGAACATCGTCGTCAGCAGCGCGACCCGCGAAACCGGCGACGCCAAGGCCAACGTGAACACCCTGGGTGTGAACTGGTACGCCAACGAAGCGGTCAAGCTGTCCCTGAACTACAGCAAGGTCAGCACCGACAAGATCACCAACGCCAATGGCGATGACAGCGGCGACTCCATCGTCGGCCGTGTGCAGTACGTGTTCTAAGCAACTGTAATACCGCTCCACCGCGCTCTTTCTTCATCCGTTAAAGCGCGATCCTCTTTTTTACCCCGCCGATTGGCGGGGTTTTTTTTTGCTGCCCGCGTAGGCGGCGGCTTCTGTCAGAATGGCCCGAATATCGTGAGCGAGCGTTTACCGTCGGGGAATGGCATGCCGTTGAAACGTTTGAATAGCCTGTCCGAAATAGCGCCTGATGAGTGGAACGCGTTGGTCCCCGAGGATCAGCCGTTTCTACGCCATGCTTTCCTCAGTGCACTGGAAGACAGTGCCAGCCTTGGCCGGCACTCTGGCTGGCAGCCGGAGCACTTGCTGCATTACGAGGGTGAGCGGTTGGTTGCGGCACTGCCCAGCTATCGCAAATGGCACTCCTATGGCGAATACGTGTTTGACCATGGTTGGGCCGACGCCTGCGCGCGCGCAGGCATCGATTACTACCCCAAGCTGCTGACAGCGGTGCCTTTCAGCCCGGTCAGCGGGCCGCGCCTGCTGGTGGCCAATGGCGCGGACGGCCTGGAACTGCTCCAGAGCCTGCCGGGTTACCTGGAAATCGAAGGGCTCTCCAGCGCCCATATCAACTTTACCGATACCATGGCCGATGCCGCGCTAGGCCAGCAACCGGGGTGGCTTGCGCGCCTGGGTTGCCAGTTTCATTGGCAGAATCGCGGGTACCGGGACTTTCCGGATTTCCTCGACGCCTTGAGCTCGCGCAAGCGCAAACAGATGCGCAAGGAGCGCGAGCAAGTGGCGGGGCAGGGGATCGAATTCGAGTGGCTGCAAGGCCATGAATTGAGTGAGGCCCAGTGGGATTTTGTCTACGCCTGTTATGCCAATACCTATGCCGTGCGCCGGCAGTCACCGTACCTGACCCGCGCGTTCTTCAGCCTGCTGGCCGAACGCATGCCGCAAGCGATACGGGTGGTGCTGGCCAAGCAAGGGGCGCGGCCGGTGGCCATGGCGTTCAGCCTGGTCGGCGGCGATAGCCTGTACGGCCGTTATTGGGGCTGCCTGGGCGAATTCGACCGGCTACATTTCGAAACCTGTTTCTATCAAGGCATGGATTACGCGATTGCCAATGGCCTGCAACGTTTCGACGCTGGTGCCCAGGGTGAGCACAAGTTGATTCGTGGGTTTGAGCCGGTGATTACCCATTCCTGGCATTACTTGCGCCATCCGGGCTTGAAGAGTGCGGTGGAGGATTTCCTGGAGCGCGAGCGCGTGGGGATTCTGGCGTATGCCGAAGAGGCGCGCTCAGCCCTGCCGTATCGACAGGTGTAGGAGCCGGCTTGCCGGCGATGGCGGTGTGTCTGCCAATGAGGTGCTGGCAGATAGTCCGCTATCGCTGGCAAGCCAGCGCCTACAAGGGGCATCGCTGTTGGATCAGGCAGTTTCTTCCTTGCCCAACCAACGGTAGGTGATGCCACCGATCACTGCGCCAAGGATCGGCGCCAGCCAGAACAGCCACAGTTGTTGGATCGCCCAACCGCCGACAATCAGTGCAGGGCCGGTGCTGCGGGCCGGGTTGACCGAGGTGTTGGTGACCGGGATCGAGATCAGGTGAATCAGCGTCAGCCCCAGGCCAATGGCGATTGGCGCCAGGCCAGCAGGGGCACGACGGTCGGTGGCACCGAGGATGATCAGCACGAACATCGCGGTCATCACCAGTTCAGTGACAAACCCCGCCGCCATCGAATACCCACCTGGCGAATGTTCACCGTAGCCATTGGACGCCAACCCTGAAGCCAGTTCGAAGCCGGGTTTGCCACTGGCAATGAAGTACAGCAAGGCTGCTGCCACGACGCCACCAATGACTTGCGCGACGATATACGCTGGCATTTCCTTGCCCGGGAACCTGCCGCCGACCACCAGACCCACGGTGACGGCCGGGTTGAGGTGACAGCCGCTGATATGGCCAATGGCAAAGGCCATGGTCAGTACGGTAAGCCCGAATGCCAGGGAGACACCCAGCAGGCCGATTCCGACATCGGGGAACGCTGCGGCCAGAACCGCACTCCCGCAACCTCCCAATACCAGCCAAAACGTACCTAACCCTTCTGTAACGGAACGTTTGAACAGAGACATGAATGCGTCCTTCTAAATCAACTGGTCGGTGATGCTTCCCTGCACCTTGATGTCAGGGCCCTCCTGGGCCCTGAGTGCAGTACAGCAGGATTGTGATAGACGGCCAGTGAGATAGAGAAAAACTGTCAGAATTGTTCGGAATTGACGGTGTAGCGGGTCGGGCAGAGTCAGTCGATACCGACGAATCCTCCGGTCTGGTGCTGCCACAGTCGCGAGTACAGGCCGCCATGTGCCAGCAACTGGGCATGGCTGCCACTCTCGGCGATCTGGCCTTTTTCCAGGACCACCAGCCTGTCCATTCGCGCAATGGTGGACAGGCGGTGAGCGATGGCAATGACCGTCTTGCCTTGCATCAGGGTTTCCAGGCTTTCCTGGATCGCCGCTTCCACTTCCGAGTCCAGGGCCGAAGTGGCCTCGTCCATGATCAGGATCGGTGCGTCCTTGAGCAGCACCCGGGCGATAGCGATGCGCTGGCGTTGCCCGCCGGAGAGTTTCACCCCACGCTCACCGACATGGGCGTCCAGGCCAGTGCGGCCCTCGGCATCCGACAGCAATGGGATAAATTCATCGGCACGCGCCTTGCGGATCGCTTCCCAGAGTTCCTGGTCGGTGGCGTCGGGCTTGCCATACAGCAGGTTGTCGCGGATCGAGCGGTGCAGCAGCGAGGTGTCCTGGGTAATCATGCCGATGCGTTCGCGCAGGCTTTCCTGGGCCACTTCGGCGATGTTCTGGCCGTCGATCAGGATGCGCCCGCCTTGCAGGTCGTAGAGGCGCAGCAGCAGGTTGACCAGGGTCGACTTGCCGGCACCGGAGGGGCCGATCAGGCCGATCTTTTCCCCAGGTTCAATGACCAGGTTCAGGCCACTGATGATGCCGCTGCGCTTGCCGTAGTGGAAATCCACCTGCTCGAAGCGCACTTCGCCGTGGGGCACGTTCAGGCGCGGGGCGTTTTCGCGGTCGATCACCGCCAGCGGCTGGGCGATGGTTTTCAGGCCGTCCTGGACCATGCCGATGTTCTCGAAAATGCCGTTGACCACCCACATGATCCAGCCAGACATGTTGACGATGCGGATCACCAGGCCGGTAGCCAGGGCAATGGCCCCCACCGAAATCAGCGACTGTGTCCATAACCACAGGGCCAGGCCGGTGGTGGTGACGATCAGCAGGCCGTTCATGCTGGTGATGACCACGTCCATGCTGGTGACCACGCGGCTGGCCAGCTGGGTTTTTTCGGTCTGCTCGATCATCGCTTCCTTGGCGTATTCCTGCTCGGACTGAGTGTGAGCGAACAGCTTCAAGGTGGTGATGTTGGTGTAGCCATCGACGATACGGCCCATCAGTTTGGAGCGCGCCTCGGAGGAAATCACCGAGCGTTCCTTGACCCGCGGCACGAAGTAACGCAGCGTCAGGCTGTAGGCGATGATCCACGTGACCAGTGGGATCATCAGGCGCCAGTCGGCCTCGGCAAACAGCACCAGGGAACTGATGGCATAGATCGCCACGTGCCAGATGGCATCGACGGCAGCCACCGCCGAGTCGCGTAGCGAGTTGCCGGTCTGCATGATGCGCTGGGCAATGCGCCCGGCAAAATCGTTCTGGAAGAAGTTCAGGCTTTGCTTGAGCACATAGCTGTGGTTCTGCCAGCGGATCAGGCTGGTCATGCCGGGGCTGATGGTCTGGTGTACCAGCAGGTCGTGCAGGGCGCCGAAGATCGGGCGCAGCAGCAGGGCGACCACCGCCATCCAGATCAGCTCGGTGGCGTGGATCTGGAAGAAATTGGCCGGCGGCGTGCCCTGGGCCAGGTCGATGATGCGGCTCAGGTAGCTGAACAGCGCCACCTCGATCAGCGCACCAATCAGGCCCACCACCAGCAGCGCGGCGAAACACGGCCACACCTGGCGCAGGTAATAGAGGTAGAAGGGCAGGACTTTATCGGGAGGTGCCGCGCTGGGAGCATCGCGGAAGATATCGATCAGTTGTTCAAAACGACGATAGAGCATTAGGTATGACGCCCGCGGGGCGGGCTCTCCTTGTTATAAACGCGCGCGGCCTGGTGAGCGGCGCGCGAGACTCCCTGTCGATCAGTCGATGATTTTGGCCGACTTGATGAGCACAGGATCGATGGGCACGTTTTGCATGCCTTGCTTGGTAGTGGTCTGTGAGTTGACGATCTGGTCGACCACGTCCATGCCGCTGACCACTTTGGCGAAAACCGCGTAGCCAGCATCGCGACCTGGATCGAGGAAGGCATTGTCGGCAACGTTGATGAAGAACTGGCTGGTAGCCGAGTTGGGGTTGGAGGTACGTGCCATCGACAGGGTGCCGCGCACGTTATGCAAGCCGTTGCTGGCTTCGTTGCGGATCGGGTCCTTGGTGTCTTTCTGGATCATTTGTGCAGTGAAGCCACCGCCCTGGACCATGAAGCCTGGAATCACACGGTGGAAGATGGTGTTGGTATAGAAGCCACTCTTCACATACTCCAGGAAGTTCTTGCTGGAGATGGGTGCCTTGACCGGGTCCAGTTCGATTTCGATTTTGCCAAAGCTGGTGTCCAACACGACATGCGGTGCCTTGGCGTCAGCCGCCATCAGGTTGGCAGCAAACAGAACAGAACCGGCAAAGAGGGCGATTTTTTTCAGCATGGGTCAGTGATCCTGGGTAGTGGTTGGAACGGTCTTTAGAAAGTCGAGCAGGATTGCGTTGAACGTTTCGGGTTGGTCCAGCGGCGTGGCGTGACGCGAGTCCTCGATCACCACCAACCGCGCATCGGGCAGCAGTTTTACATAGATTTCTTTGTGCGCCACAGGGGTGTAGTCGTGGTCGGCGCTGATGACCAGGGTTGGACAGGTGATCCTCGAAAGTCGTTCCTGCACCCCCCAGCCCACAATCGCATCGAAGCTGGCGAGGTAAGCACGTTTGTCGTTTCTTGCCCAGCGTTCGGTCATCTTGCGCCGCAGGTCGGCCTGTTCAGGTTTGGGGAACAACCTGTCGCCGAGCGCCTTGCCGATGGTGTTCAAGCTGAGGAGGCGCGCCAGGCTCCAGCGCTTGGCCCATTGCCAGTAGTCGTCTGCGCTGCGCACCTTGACCTCGGGCGCGCTGTTGACGATGCACAGGCTCCTGAGCATCTGCGGTTGGTCGACCGCCAGTTGAAAGGCGATCATCCCCCCCATCGACAGGCCCACCACATGGGCAGCGGGCAATTGCAGGTGTTCGATCAATGCCGCCAGGTCGGCGGTAAAGCCGGTGATGCTGTAGCGCTCCCGGGGTTTGTCGGAGCGGCCGTGGCCGCGTACATCTACCACAATCAAACGGTAATGACGGGCCAGTACCGGCACCTGCAATTCCCAATCCTGGCAACTGGAGCCCAGGCCGTGGATCAGGATCAGCGGCTCGCCATGGCCATATTCCTCGTAATGCAGAGTGCAACCTTCATGTTCGAAATAGGCCATGGGTGAGCTCCGTTTCAGGCTTGCCGGGGGGCGGCAAAGGGTGCGTCCAGCGGTGCGGTGTCAAAGGTGCGCAGCAGTTCGACGAGAATCTGCGTGGCCGGGCCCAGGGGCTTGTCCTTGTTCGAGTACAGGTAGAACGTCGGATGGCGGCTGGCGCCTTGTTCCAGGGGCAGTTGCTTGAGCACGCCTTCCTTGAGTTCGCGCTCGATCATGTGCCGGGGCAGCCAGGCAAACCCCAGGCCGCTGCCGACGAAGGCGGCGGCGGTGGCCAGGCTACCCACGGTCCAGCGCTGCTCGGCGCCGAGCCAGCCGACGTCCCGCGGTTGCTGGCGACCGGAGTCACGGATCACCACTTGCATCTGGCTTTCCAGGTCCTGGAAGCTCAACTCTCGGTTTAGCCGGTGCAGCGAGTGCTCGGGGTGGGCCACGGCGACAAATTCCACGTCGCTCATTTCCGTGCCCAGGTAGCCGGGGATACTGAAGCCGCTGATCGCCAGGTCTGCCACGCCCTCAATCAGCAACTCCTCGACGCCCGACAGCACTTCTTCACGCAGGCGCACGCGGCAGCCACGGCTTTGCGGCATAAAGGCGGTGAGGGCGCGCACCAGGCGGGCGTTGGGGTAGGCGGCATCGACCACCAGGCGCACTTCGGCCTCCCAACCTTGTTCCATATGATGGGCCAGGTCTTCCAACTGGCTGGCGTTCTTCACCAATTGCCGGGAGCGGCGCAACAGCACTTCGCCGGCTTCGGTGAGCACGGCCTTGCGCCCATCGATGCGCAACAGGGGCACGCCCAACTGGTCTTGCATGCGGGCTACGGTGTAGCTCACCGAGGATTGCGAGCGGTGCAGCACTTCGGCTGCCTGGGCGAAGCCGCCATGGTCAACCACGGCTTGCAACGTGCGCCATTGATCAAGGGTCACGCGGGGCGCTTTCAAGATGAGCTCCTCTTGTCCTAAGCTGGCGGTCCTTATTGGAGACTGCCGAATGAGAAAATTCTGTTGTGTGATGCTGGCACTGTTGCCGTTGAGCGCGTTTGCCTATCCGATCGACGTGTCAAAATCGATCCAGGGGGTCAGCATCGATTACAGCGCGTCGGATGTTGACGGCGATATCAGCTCCATCCAGCTCAGTAACTTCGGCAGCAATGACGCTGCGTGTACGGTGGCGTTCACCAATGGCCCGGAGCCTGCGCGGGTGCGCAAGGTTACGGTTCCCGCCGGGAAAAGCACCAACACCACGGTCAAGTTCAGCCGCGCGATTATCAAGATGCGGATCAAGCTGACCTGCGAACCCAAGTAACGCGCTGCGGAGCCCTGACCACGCTCCGCTTATAACCAAATTTATAGATGGTTTACAGCAGTTTTTTACGCTTTTTTATCGAATTGACTCTGTTTAATCTTCACTCCATCGACTTACAGCCATTACCGATGGAGCTTACAAAGCCATGTCCCATATTCTGATCATCGAAAGCAGCGCCCGCCAGCGGGACTCCATCTCCCGCCAACTGACCCAGCAGTTCATCAGCCAATGGCAGGCTGCCCATCCGGCCGATCAGATCACCGTGCGCGACCTGGCCATTAGCCCGGTGCCGCACCTGGACGCCAACCTGTTGGGTGGCTGGATGAAACCGGCGCAACAGCGCAACGCCGATGAGCAGGCTTCCCTGGACCGCTCCAACGAGCTGACCGAAGAGCTGCTGGCCGCCGACGTGCTGGTGATGGCCGCGCCGATGTACAACTTTGCCATCCCCAGCACCCTCAAGGCGTGGCTCGATCATGTATTGCGCGCTGGTGTGACCTTCAAGTACACCGCCACCGGCCCTCAGGGTCTATTGCATGGCAAGCGGGCCATTGTGCTCACCGCGCGTGGGGGGATTCACACCGGAGCGACGTCCGATCATCAGGAACCTTATCTGCGCCAGGTCATGGCTTTCATCGGCATTCATGACGTCACCTGCATTCATGCCGAAGGGGTGAACCTGGGTGGCGAATTCCAGGAAAAGGGTGTGAACCATGCCAAGGCCCTGTTGGCACAGGTTGCCTGAAGCGTTAATCGCCAGATAATCGCGCGGTGTTTTTATAACCCCACGCAACCCTTCAAGTATGCGTACCGAACCTCCCTTTGCACTTGTTGCTCCTGAGTGCTCTGCCCGACTGCCGCTTTAGCGAGGTCGGGTTTTTTTTGCCCGAAGTTTCGCCCCGCCGCGAAAGACGCTAATGTCGCGCCCATTCAAACATGAGGCGAACATGGGCTATTTACTGATTGTCACGCTGATCCAGGCGTTTTCCTTCAGCCTGATCGGCGAATACCTGGCCGGTCACGTCGACAGCTATTTCGCCGTGCTGGTGCGTGTGCTGCTGGCGGGGCTGGTGTTTATCCCGCTGACCCGCTGGCGGTCGGTGGAGCCTGGGTTCATGCGCGGCATGCTATTGATCGGTGCGTTGCAGTTCGGCGTGACGTACGTGTGCCTGTATTTGAGCTTTCGCGTGCTGACGGTGCCGGAGGTGCTGCTGTTCACCATCCTCACGCCGTTGCATGTGACCTTGATCGAAGATGCGCTGAACCGACGCTTCAACCCCTGGGCGTTGGTGGCGGCACTGGTGGCGGTAGCGGGCGCGGCGGTGATCCGTTTTGACCAGGTCAACCCGGACTTCTTCATGGGCTTCTTGCTGCTGCAACTGGCCAACTTCACCTACGCTGCCGGGCAAGTGCTGTACCGGCGCCTGGTGGCCAGGCATCCGAGCGATCTGCCGCACTATCGGCGCTTTGGCTATTTCTACCTGGGGGCACTGGCGGTGGTATTGCCGGCGTTCTTGTTGTTCGGCAAGGCCAACTACCTGCCTGAAGCGCCGTTGCAGTGGGGAGTCCTGGTGTTTCTTGGGCTGGTCAGTACGGCGTTGGGCTTGTACTGGTGGAACAAGGGCGCGTGCCTGGTCAATGGTGGCACCCTGGCGGTGATGAACAACCTGCATGTGCCGGTGGGGCTGTTGCTCAACCTGCTGATCTGGAACCAGCATGAACCGTTGGGGCGATTGTTCCTGGGTGGGGCGGTGTTAGTGGCGGCGGTGTGGATCAGTCGGTTGGGCGTGCGCCCGGCTTTAGGGCTTGCCAACCGGTGATGAGTGTTGTGGGAGCGGGCTTGCTCGCGAATGCGGTGGGTCAGAGCCAGATATGCTGACTGACATGCCGCATTCGCGAGCAAGCCCGCTCCCACAAGGGTTCAGCTTATAGCGCAGCTTTTTCAGGGGCTGGCAGGTGGCTGGCACCCAGCACCGCCGGTAGCACTCCGGCCCGCAGGTCATTGCCACTGGGTTGCTGGTAAAGGCTCAAGCCAAACTCCGGCAGCACTGCCAACAGGTAGTCAAAGATATCCCCCTGGATCCGCTCGTAATCGGCCCAGGCCGTGGTGCGGGTAAAGCAGTAGATTTCCAGGGGCACACCCTGGGAGGTGGTCTGCATCTGGCGCACCATGCAGGTCATGTTCGGCTGGATATCCGGATGGCTCTTGAGGTACGCCAGCGCGTAGGCACGGAAAGTCCCCAGGTTGGTCATCCGCCGGCGGTTGGCCGACAACTGCGCGCTGTGGCCCTGGGCTTCGTTCCAGGCCTTCAATTCCGCCTGTTTGCGGCTGATGTAGTCGGTCAGCAGGTGGACCTGGGTCATCCGCATTTCTTCATCGTCGCGCAGGAAGCGCACGCCCGCCGCGTCGATAAACAGGCTGCGCTTGATCCGCCGCCCGCCCGAAGCCTGCATGCCGCGCCAGTTCTTGAACGATTCGGACATCAGGCGCCACGTGGGGATCGAGACGATGGTCTTGTCGAAGTTCTGCACCTTGACCGTATGCAAGGTGATGTCCACCACGTCGCCATCGGCGCCGACCTGGGGCATTTCGATCCAGTCGCCGACCCGCAGCATATCGTTGCTGGTCAGTTGCACGCTGGCGACAAACGACAACAGGGTGTCCTTGTACACCAACAGGATCACGGCCGACATCGCACCCAGGCCGGATAGCAGCAGCAGCGGTGAGCGGTCGATCAATGTGGCGACGATGATGATCGCGCCAAACACGAACAACACCATTTTTGCCAGTTGCACATAGCCCTTGATCGAACGCGTGCGGGCATGTTCGGTGCGTGCGTAGATATCCAGCAGGGCGTTGAGCAGGGCGCTCATGGCCAGGACCTGGAACAGGATGGTGAACGCCAACGCCACATTGCCGATGAACAGCGCGCTGGTCTTGCTCAACTCCGGCACCAGGTGCAGGCCGAACTGAATCACCAGCGACGGCGTCATCTGTGCCAGGCGATGGAAGACCTTGTTATGCCGCAGGTCATTGAGCCAGTGCAATGCGGGTTGGCGGCCGAGCAATTTGACGGCATGCAGGATCAGGTAGCGTGCCACCCGTCCGACCAGCAGGGCCACCACCAGGAGCACCAGCAAGGCCAGGCTTGAATGCAGTAGCGGATGTTGGTCCAGGGCACCCCAGAGGTCCTGGACGTTGAGCCAGAGCTGTTTGATATCCATGGTTAAACGCGATTCTTCTGTAAGACATGACGGGGCGATTAGAGCATTTAAGTGCTGCAAAGTTGTGCAGGCAGACAAATCACCTGACAAAAAACCATCTGATTGGCCTACTTCGCGTAAAGAAACTCGGCCTGAGCGCCCGAAACCGTTACCCTATGCAGCTGATTTTTAGTATTTCTTCGAGGTAGCACCCGTGTTTTCCCAATTCGCCCTGCACGAACGCCTGCTCAAAGCCGTGGCCGAGCTTAAATTTGTCGAGCCTACGCCTGTGCAAGCAGCGGCCATCCCGCTCGCGCTCGAAGGGCGTGACCTGCGGGTGACGGCTCAAACCGGGAGTGGCAAGACTGCCGCTTTCGTCCTGCCGATCCTCAACCGTCTGATCGGCCCGGCCAAGATCCGTGTCAGCATCAAGACCCTGATCCTGCTGCCAACCCGCGAGTTGGCCCAGCAGACCTTGAAGGAAGTGGAACGCTTCTCGCAGTTCACCTTCATCAAGTCCGGCCTGATCACCGGTGGCGAGGATTTCAAGGTGCAGGCCGCGATGCTGCGCAAGGTGCCGGATATCCTGATCGGCACCCCCGGGCGGATGATCGAGCAGTTGAACGCCGGCAACCTGGACCTCAAGGAAGTCGAAGTGCTGGTACTGGACGAAGCCGACCGCATGCTCGACATGGGCTTTGCCGATGACGTGCAGCGCCTGGTGGACGAATGTGTCAACCGCCAGCAGACCATGTTGTTCTCCGCCACCACCGGTGGCTCGACCCTGCGCGAGATGGTCGCCAAGGTCCTGAACAACCCTGAGCACCTGCAGGTCAATAACGTCAGCGACCTGAACTCGACTACCCGTCAGCAGATCATCACCGCTGACCACAATGTGCACAAAGAGCAGATTCTCAACTGGCTGCTGGCCAACGAGACCTATCAGAAGGCCATCGTGTTCACCAACACCCGGGCCATGGCCGACCGTATCTACGGGCGCCTGGTGGCTCAGGAGTACAAGGCGTTTGTCTTGCACGGTGAAAAGGACCAGAAGGACCGCAAGCTGGCCATCGACCGCCTCAAGCAGGGCGGCGTGAAGATCCTGGTCGCCACCGACGTTGCCGCCCGCGGCCTCGACGTGGAAGGCCTGGACATGGTGATCAACTTCGATATGCCGCGCAGCGGTGACGAGTATGTGCACCGTATCGGCCGTACCGGGCGTGCCGGCAACGATGGCCTGGCCATCTCGCTGATCTGCCATGGCGACTGGAACCTGATGTCGAGCATCGAGCGCTACCTCAAGCAGTCGTTCGAGCGCCGTACCATCAAGGAAGTCAAAGGCACCTACAGCGGGCCGAAGAAGGTCAAGGCTTCGGGCAAGGCCGTGGGCGTGAAGAAGAAAAAGGTCGACGCCAAGGGCGACAAGAAGAAAACCGGCGCCAAGTCGCCGACCAAGCGCAAGATCGCCAACCGTCCGAAGACCGACAACCTGTCGTTGGTCAGCAAGGACGGCATGGCCCCCCTCAAGCGCCGCAAGCCAGAAGCACCGGCTGGCGAATAGTTAAACCGGGCACTCCACCTTGTAGGAGCTGGCTTGCCAGCGAAAATCGACAACGATGACTCGGGGGGCCTGATGCGCTGCGCTCAGGTTCTTCGTCGGCTCCTACAAAAACGCAGGCTGACCGGCCTGTGGACAATGGCCGGTGAAAAGCTCGGTGCAATCACGCTCGTCTGCCCACCTGAACGGCGCCAACACCTGCAGGTCACAACCTTTGAAGGCAACCCATCGGTGTGCCTGCAGGAGGATTCAGGATGAGTACTTACAATTGGGATCTGATCGAGCGTCTGTTGCATGAGGTGCAAAACGGCGAGGGCAGCTTTGCCCCACGCAAGTATGCCGAGCAGGAAGCCGCCGAGAAGGCCACGGCGGGCGAGTTCAGCGGCGACCTCGATGCACTGAAAAAGACCGCTGCCGATTACGAAGCGCTGTTGTTCAAGCGCGGCTTTATCGAGTCTCGGCCCGAGGACGAGGGTGGCAATGGCGAGAACTTCATTTTGACGCCCCTGGGTGCCCGGCTGCTGGCGCTGATTGACAGTTCGATCCCGGGTAACAATCACCCGCGCCAGGTGCTGGACGAGCAGGCCGACGCGCTGGACCCAGCGACGTTCGAGGTTTTGGCCGCCAAGGCGCACATCGCCTGAGCTGCCTGAAACTGTCAAATCGGTAATCTGGCACTAAGCCAACTGACAGGCGCCGATCCCTACTCTGCGGTCATTCAATTGACGGGAATGGAATCGGCATGTACTCCAACACTTCTCGACGAACCTTCGTCAAAGGCTTGGCTGCGGCCGGCCTGCTGGGCGGCACAGGCCTGTGGCGGCCACCGGTCTGGGCCCTGGCCAGCCCTGGGCAGCCGGGTGTATTGGCGGGCAGTGAGTTCGAGCTGTTTATCGGGCAGACCCCGGTCAATATCACCGGTAATGTGCGCACCGCACTGACGATCAACGGCAGTTTGCCGGGCCCGCTGCTGCGCTGGCGTGAAGGCGATACCGTGACCCTGCGCGTGCGTAACCGCCTGGCCGAGCCGACGTCGATCCATTGGCACGGGATTATCCTGCCGGCCAATATGGACGGCGTACCGGGGCTGAGTTTCAAGGGGATCGAGCCGGGTGGGGTGTATGTCTACCAGTTCAAACTTAACCAGCACGGCACCTACTGGTACCACAGCCACTCCGGGTTCCAGGAGCAACAAGGGGTCTACGGCCCGCTGGTGATCGATCCGCGCGAGCCTGAACCTTTCACGTACCAGCGCGATTACGTCGTGATGCTGACGGACTGGACCGACGAGGATCCCGCCAGCCTGATGAAAACCCTGAAAAAACAGTCGGATTACTACAACTTTCATAAGCCCACGGTCGGCGATTTCATCCAGGATGTGGCTGACAAGGGTTGGTCGGCCACCGCCGCCGACCGCCTGATGTGGGCGCAGATGAAGATGAACCCCACGGATCTGGCGGATGTCAGCGGCGCGACCTACACCTTCCTGATGAACGGCCAGGCCCCTGCGCAAAACTGGACGGGGCTGTTCCGCGCCGGTGAGAAGATCCGCCTGCGGTTTATCAACGGCTCGGCCATGACCTATTTCGACGTCCGTATCCCGGGCCTGAAGATGACCGTGGTGGCTGCCGACGGCCAACCGGTGAAGCCGGTCAGTGTGGACGAGTTCCGTATCGCCGTGGCCGAGACCTATGACGTGGTTGTCGAGCCGACTGAAGGCGCCTACACCCTGTTCGCCCAATCCATGGACCGCACCGGCTACGCCCGCGGAACCCTCAGCCGTGAGCCGGGTTTGCTGGCGCCGGTACCACCGGTGGACCCGCGGCCGTGGTTGACTATGGACGATATGGGCATGGGCGGCATGGACCACGGCGCCATGGGCGATATGCCTGGCATGGATCATGGGCAAATGGCCGGGATGGATGGTGGGGGGATGCAGGGGATGTCCGGCATGGATGGCCAGAGCATGGCGAGCATGGATCACAGTGCGATGCCGGGCATGGATCACAGCGGGATGGCGGGCATGGCGACACAGATGCAAAGCCATCCGGCCAGCGAAAACAACAACCCGCTGGTGGATATGCAAGCCATGAGCACTTCACCCAAGCTCGATGACCCGGGTATTGGCCTGCGCAACAACGGGCGCAAGGTCCTGGTCTATGCCGATTTGCGTAGCACCTTTGAAGACCCCGACGGTCGCGAGCCCAGCCGCACGATTGAGCTGCACCTCACGGGGCACATGGAGAAGTTTGCCTGGTCCTTCGACGGGGTGAAGTTCTCCGATGCCGAGCCGCTCAAGCTGACCTATGGCGAGCGGGTACGGGTGGTGCTGGTCAACGACACCATGATGACCCACCCGATTCACCTGCATGGCATGTGGAGTGACCTAGAGGACGAAAACGGCCAGTTCATGGTGCGCAAACACACCATCGACATGCCGCCGGGAGCGCGCCGCAGCTACCGGGTGACGGCCGATGCCCTGGGGCGCTGGGCCTATCACTGCCATCTGTTGTACCACATGGAAATGGGCATGTTCCGTGAAGTGCGGGTGCAAGAATGAGGAGCCGAACATGAGCCAGATTTTTCGTCCCGTTGCGCTGCTGATCGCAACCTTTGCACCGGTGGCGCTGGCCACTGCCGAAACCATGGATCACAGCCAGATGCAGGGCATGGCGCCCGCCAAGCCGGCGGCAACCACCCAGAGCCGCACACCGATCCCGGTGCTTACCGATGCTGACCGTGCCGCGGTGTACGACGCCCCGGGCGGGCATGTGGTGCATGACAGTGGGATCAACTCGCTGTTTGTGATCAATCAACTGGAATGGCAAGGCTCTGACGATGGCCGCGCCGTGGGTTGGGACGCCAAGGGTTGGGTCGGCGGTGATATCGACCGCTTGTGGCTACGCACCGAAGGTGAGCGTGCCAAGGGCAAGACCGAAAAGGCCGAGGTCCAGGCGTTATGGGGTCACGCTATCAGCCCGTGGTGGGATGTGGTGGCCGGTCTGCGCCAGGACTTCAAGCCGGGCGACAGCGAGACGTGGGCGGCCTTTGGCTTGCAAGGCATGGCCCTGTACAACTTTGAGGCCGAGGCTACGCTGTTTGTCGGCGAGGGCGGGCAGAGCGCCGCGCGCCTGGAAGGCGACTACGATATTTTGCTGACCAATCGGCTGGTGTTGCAGCCGACCGCCGAGGCCAACTTCTACGGGAAAAACGACCCCGGGCGCGGTATCGGTGCAGGCCTTGCTGAAACCGAAGTCGGCGTGCGGCTGCGCTATGAAATCCGCCGCGAGTTCGCGCCTTACGTCGGTGTGACCTGGAATCGTGCCTATGGCCAGACGGCCGAGTACGCCCGGGATGAGGGCGAGGACCGTAGCGAAGTGCGCTGGGTCTTGGGCGTGCGCCTGTGGTTCTGATTCAAACCCCCATTTCCTAATAACCTGCCGTCATGAGCGGCCAGGAGCCTTGCATGTCTGTGTTTAAACCCACCTGGGTGGCGGTTGCGCTGTGTTCTGGATTGTTGATCAGTGGGCAGGCAATGGCGCATCCGAAGTTGCTGTCGTCCCTGCCGGCGGCCGGTGCAAGCGGGCCAGCCCCGGCGACCATCGAGCTGCATTTTTCGGAAAACCTGATGACACAGTTTTCCGGCGCCAAGTTGATCATGACCGCGATGCCCGGCATGGCCCATTCGCCCATGCCGATCAAGGCCAGCGTGTCGGGCAGCAGCGACCCCAAGGTAATGCTGATCAAGCCTGCGACGCCGTTGCCCGCCGGGACCTACCGGGTGGACTGGCGCGCGGTGTCGTCGGACACCCACCCCATCACCGGTGATGTGGTGTTCAGCGTCCAGCCATGAGTGACTCATTGGGCATTGCCTTGCGGTTTGCGTTGTACCTGGACCTGATGCTGTTGTTCGGCCTGGGCTTGTTCGGGTTGTACGGGTTGAAGGCAGCAGAACGACAGCCCGGTGTCGTGTTGAATTTCAAGGGCTGGCTGGCAGGTACGGCAGCCGTTGGTGTGCTGTTGTCGGTGCTTTCGTTGTTGTGGATGACCTGGGCCATGAGCGGCGTGGAGCAATGGCAGGCACTGGGGCCGCACCTGCAAATGATGCTGTGGCAGACCGAGTTGGGCTTGACCTGGATGCTGCGCATCGGCGCGTTGCTGGTGGCGGCTGTGGCGGTTTTCCTGTCAGCCGGCAGTCTGTGGCTGCCGACCCTGGGCGGCGCTATTGCGCTGTCGACACTGGCCTGGGCCGGCCATGGCGCGATGGATGACGGAGCGCTACGGCTCTGGCACCTGGGCAGTGCCAGCGTGCATCTGTTGGCGGCCGGCGCGTGGGTCGGGGCGCTGGCGGCGTTTGGGTTGCTGTTGCTGCCATGCAACATGGGCGACGCTCAACGCGTCAGGGTGTTGACCCGGGCAGTGGCCGGCTTCGAGGTGGTTGGCACGGTGGTGGTCGTGGTGCTGATCGTGACTGGCGTGGTGAATTATCTGTTTATTGTCGGGCCGACTTTGCAGGGAATCGCCAGCAGTACCTACGGCCTCTTGTTCAGCCTGAAGCTGGCATTGTTTGGCGGGATGCTGGCCATGGCGGCACTCAATCGCTGGCGCCTGGGACCGCTTCTGCAACGGGCGGTGGACGCTGGCGACTACACGATGGCCCGCCGTGCCCTGCGCCGCAGCATGCAAGTGGAGTGCGGCGCGGTGCTGCTGATCCTGGGGCTGGTGGCGTGGCTGGGCACATTGGGCCCGATGGCATCCGACTAGGCCTGGTTGCCTTTAAGGCATTTGAGTGACTGGAAGTCGCTGCGCATTTTATCGATTCTCTGCGCCAGGTTCTGACGCTGTTGCACCGTGCTTTCGGCCATCAAGTCCACCAGCAGGCGGCGGGCGGCCGCTTCGGTCTGGGTGTAGGCCTGGCGATAGTCGGCGGTCCACAGGCTTTCACGGTCTACCAGCAGTTGCTCCATCTTGCGTGGGAAGTCGCTGTTGGCCCGCTGATTGACTGCCGCGATGAACTGCGCCTGCCAATGGGCGCGGTTGCCGATCCATTGCTGGTTCTGCGCACCGAGGCTGGTGGACCAGGCCCGCACACGCTCCTGCTGGCTGAGGCTCAACGGGCCGAGCCAGGCATCCAGGCGCTTGCTCATGCGCTCGCTGCGCTCCTTGATCTGTTGTGCCAGGGGCGGCTTGAGGTATTCGTCCTGGCGTGTGCGCAGGTCTTTGGCCAGCGCTTGATCCATCTCCCGCACCTGCTGCTCGTCCAGCCCGCGCAGCAACTCGATGGCTGAGGGGGTGATCTGTCGGGCGATGTCGGCAATGGCCTGTTTGGCTTCCAGGGTGCGGGCTTGCAGGGCGGCATCGCTGACTTGCTGGTTGTCGACCATCTGCTGCAGGCGGTCGAGCCAGTCCAGGTAGCCGGGCAATTGGGTGGTGCAGTGCCAGGCCAGGTGTTCTTTGAGGGTGTCGTTGAACCAGCTTTTCTGCCCGGCATTCATGTCCAGGTAGTCGTTGAGGGTCCAGGGGATGATCACATCGAGGTTGCGATAGGCCAGGCCCACGCGGTTGCAACCCGCAAGCAGAACGCTCAAGGCCAGCAGGGCCACCAGGATTCTTAACCGACGCAGCATGGGCAAAACTCCTTGCGCAGACCGCAGATGTTCATCTGAACCCGCCGGGAGCGTGACAGTTCAGCCCATCAATAAAACGACCGCTCGGCCTTCAAGGTCAACAGCCCGTCACATTGCGAATTGTGTCCGGAGTAGGCCGAGCAGTCGCTGCCGCTGAGGCTGGAGTCGCTGTAGATCAAGTCCAGGTCGATGCCCATCCAGGGCCGTGAGAATTTCACCGACCAGTCGCTGAAACTGCGAATCGAGCCGCCCTCGACCGATGCCGGGGCGCCCAACTGATGGGTGGTGTACTTCATGCTCACGCCAATGCCAAACGGCTGGGTCCCGCCCAGGTCGGCAAACAGGGTGCTGTCGCGGCGATCGGGGTCGTTGCCCAGTGACACGCCAAACCGATTGCCCAGTACGTTCAGGCCGCCGTAGAACTCCTGGCTATCGAGGGGGCTCAGCTTGGGGTAGCTGTAGTGAATCATCCCCAGTTCGTAGCCCAGGGTCTGGTCGAACGGGCGCTTGAAGCCCATGTAGGAGTCGACCTCCAGGTTGCTGGCGGGCGACAGGCCCATGCTCGGTGAAAACTGGCCGAAATACAGGCCACTGGTGTGGCTCAGGTCAAGGCCGCCGTGGAACGAGTTGCTGCCCGGCGAGGTAGGTTTGACCAGACCCTGGGCCATGCTGCGGCTGGGTGTGGTCCCCAGTTTCAAGTCGAAGTCGCCCAGTTCACGCTGGAAAACCTGCGCTTGGGCGAGAGGGCTGGCGAGCAGGGCACTGACCAGGAAAATGCACGGCTTGAGCATGCGTCACTCCATGAAAAGCGAGGAGCAGTAACAGAGGGAATCGGGAAAACGCCCGTTCTAGACGTGTGCAAGCATACCGGCGAAAGTCAGGGGCAGAGGCCCGTTCGTCGATTGGCGTGGTTGAATGTGGGGCGGGGGGATATGGCTGGCTCGAGTCCTAGCGCCTTGATAGGCAAGGCGCTTAGGGACCAGGCGGGGTAGACAGGCGGCTTTGTGCGCTTACTTCTTACCCAGGGTGATCTGCTTGGACGGGCCGAAAGTCTGGCCGCTCACGCCCTTGGCGATCTGCTGGATTTCACCACCGGACTTGAGGAACGCGGCGATTTGGTTGTTGATCGATTCGCTGGTTTCAACGGCGGGAGCTGGCTTTGCTTTGCTGTTGGATGCTTTTACGCGCATGGCGGCCACTAACCTGTAGAAAATTAACTTGGCCAGGCATCGTACATGAAATGCTTGACAATTGCTTGGTAAATATCTCCCAGGAATAAGCTGCGTTATTATAAATACCTAAGTTGATCTTTGGCTGAGGGTCCTAACTCGCTGTTTTAAATAGAAACCCCAGGGAAAAATAGCGCCTGGCCATCGTGGCCTGCCTGGGGGTTGACCTGACGAGCGGGGCGATTGGTTCAAATCCCTTGGCAAACCCGCGATTTTTCAGGGTTGCGCGCCGGGGCACGGGACCGCCGCCTTCAACTCGGGTAGAATGCCGCCCACGCAATGAGGGTATTGGAAATGGCTTTAGTCGGGCGCTACAACAGTTTGCAAGTGGTTAAACACACTAACTTTGGTTTGTATCTGGACGGTGCGCAAGATGGCGAAATCCTCTTGCCCAATCGTTATATTCCCAAAGATATTCCCAGTGAAGATGAAGACTGGCTTAACGTTTTTATTTATCTGGACAGCGATGACAAACTTATCGCCACCACTGAAAAACCAAAAGTGCAGGTGGGCGAGTTTGCCAGCCTGAAAGTGGTGGAAGTCAACAGCATCGGGGTGTTCCTCGACTGGGGCCTGCCCAAGGATCTGTTGCTGCCGTATTCCGAAGAGAAGCGCCAACTGACCGCCGGTGAATACTGCGTGGTGCACGTCTACCTCGACAAGCACACCAAGCGCATCACCGCCACCGCGCGCCTGGATCGTTACCTGGACAAGACCCCGGCCAACTACACCGTGGGCCAGGAAGTTGACTTGCTGGTTGCCGAAGCCACTGACATGGGGTTCAAGGCAATCATCAACAACAAGCACTGGGGCCTGATCCACAAGAACGAAGTGTTCAAGTTCCTGCGTCCGGGCAAGGAAGAAAAGGGGTTCATCAAGGAAATCCGTGCCGACGGCAATATCAGCCTGAGCCTGCAACCGGTTGGTGAACAAGCGGCGTCGAGCCTGAACTCGAAGATCCTCGCCAAGTTGCGTGAAAACAACGGCAGCTTGCCGGTCAGCGACAAGAGCGACCCGACGGTGATCAGCAACTTGTTTGGCGTCAGCAAGGGTAACTTCAAGAAGGCCATTGGTGCGCTGTACAAGCAGGGGCAGATTGTGATTCATGCCGATCGCATCGAATTGAGCTGATTACGGCAGGCCTTGTTGTAGGAGCCGGCACGCCAGCGTCTGCAACTGTCGCCCGCCGGCAAGGTGCTGCTCGACTACAGCGCGCGCCGGGGACTTTGTGCTGGGCAGCATGTACAGCACTGCCGCGATCCATTTGCCGAAACTGCTGGCGCGGTATCACAAGGCTTACCCGATGGTGAACCTGCAAGTGCAGTCGGCACTCCGCGGTGAGCTGCTCGAAGGCTTGATCACCGGGGTGTCTGGACGCGGCGCTGGTGGATTGACCTGCTGCAAGAGGGCAGGACGCGGCCTGCACAAGAGGCCCGGGCGATTGCCTGACCGCGCCGTCAGGATTTGTATCAATTCAGTAAGGGTTCGTTGCGGTTTCAGGCAAGCATTGTGTAGGACTTAGTACTACTATCTGTAGGAAGCAGCCACAGAATTCCAGCTGCTCGGCACTACCCTCAAAGGGGGCACCATGAAAGAGAAATTGCAAAACTGGCTGCACGACCTCGGCGTCGCACTCGGCTTGATCGAGCCACCGCTGCAACCGGTGCCTATCCGCACCGACGACGAACAGCGCCGTCCGCGTCGCAGGTAGGCCCTGAACAGCGTTCTTTAGAGCGCAGTCGATTTAAAGTGGGAGCGGGCTTGCTCGCGATAGTGGTGTGTCAGTCAACCTGTAACTGGCTGGCCCACTGCTATCGCGAGCCAGCCCGCTCCCGCATTTTTTTGTATTACAGATAAAAACGGATGCGACAACCAACGTCGCATCCGCTCAAGCCTGCCTTGCTCAGGCAGGGTCGACCGCCGCGACCTGCGGCCGCCGCGACAGCACACTTACCAGCACAAAACTCACCATGCTCACGCCCAGGCTGTAGTAGATCGGGGTGTTGGCCTCCAGGCCATCCTTGATCATGAACACCAGGGCCGTGGTAATTCCCAGTGCCATGGCGCTGATTGCGCCCGAGGTGGTGGCACGTTTCCAGTAGATGGCGCCGATCAGCGGGATGAGCATGCCGCCCACCAACAGGTTATAGGCCAGGGTCAGTGCGCTGATCACATCGCTCACCACCAGGGCGATACCCAGTACGGCAATGCCGGTGAGCATCGTGAACAGGCGGTTGATGCCAAGGCTCGACTGCTTGCCGCCGCGCAGGCGTGGCAGCAGGTCTTCGGTCAGTACGGTGGATGCGGCGAGCAGGCCGGCACTGGCGGTGGACATCATGGCCGCCAGAGCCGCCGCAATCACCAGGCCACGGATGCCGTCGGGCAATGACAGTTTGACAATGGCGGCGAAGGCGTTGTTGACGTTGTCCAGGTCCGGGATCAGCACGTGGGCCGCCATGCCGATCAGGGCACAGGCCAGGCCGTAGAGAATGCAATAGAACCCGGCGAAAGTGCCTGCGTACTGGGCGACCTTTTCGTCACGGGCAGTGAATACGCGTTGCCAGATATCCTGGCCGATCAGGATGCCAAACGAGTAGATCATGAAGTAAGTGATGATGGTGTCCCAGCCGATGCTGGTGAAGTTGAAGCTGGCCGCCGGCAGCTTGGCCACCAGTTCATCCCAGCCGCCCACGCGATACAGGCAGATCGGCAGCAGGATAAACATCAGGCCGACGGTCTTGATCACGAACTGCACGATATCGGTCAAGGTCAGCGACCACATGCCGCCAATGGCCGAATAGATCACCACCACCACGCCGCCCAGCAGTACCGCTGCCCAGAATGGCAGGTCGAACATCACTTGCATGACGGTGCCGATCCCAAGGATCGAGGTCACGGAAAGCATCAGCGCATACGCCAGCATGATCAGCCCGCTGGCCTGGCGGGCGGCAGGGTTGTAGCGCTGCTCCAGGACCTGGGTCACGGTGAAGATCTTGAGTTTGAGCAAGGGCTTGGCGAGAAACAGGTTCAGCACGATGATCCCCGTGCCCAGCGCCGCGCATAGCCAGAAGCCGGAAATGCCATGCACATATCCCAGGCGCACGCTGCCCACCGTGGACGCGCCGCCCAGTACCGTCGCGGCCATGGTGCCCATGTACAGCGTCGGCCCCAGGTTGCGCCCGGCGACCAGGTAGTCTTCATGGGTCTTGGCCCGGCGCATGCCGTAATAGCCGAGCACCAGCATGCCAGCGGCGTAGATAAGTACGACGAATAGATCCAGAGCCATGGTGGCAAGTCTCCGATTATTATTTTTATAAAGGTTCAGGCGCAGGGCATATGGCCCCGCGCGGCATCAACGGTGCGTGACGCCAGGCAGCACGCAGAGCATTTCGTACAGCAGGTTGGCGCCCAGCAATGAGGTGTTACCGGTGGTGTCGTAGGGCGGCGAAACTTCCACCAGGTCACAACCAATCAGGTCCAGGCCCTGGCAACCACGGATGATTTCGATCGCCTGGATGGTGGTCAGCCCGCCGATTTCCGGGGTGCCGGTGCCGGGTGCCCAGGCCGGGTCGATACCGTCGATGTCGAAACTCAGGTACACCGGGCCGCCGCCGACCTTTTCCCGCACTTCGGCCATCAACGGCGCGAGGGAGTGGTGCCAGCATTCTTCCGCCTGGACCACGCGAAACCCCTGTTTGCGGCTCCAGTTGAAGTCTTCGGCGGTATAGCCCTGGGCACGCAGGCCGATTTGCACCACGCGGTCGCAATCGAGCAGGCCCTCTTCGACGGCGCGGCGGAACGTGGTGCCATGGGCGATTTTCTCGCCGAACATATGGTCGTTGACGTCGGCGTGGGCATCGATATGCACCAGCCCGACCTTGCCGTGCTTCTTGTGGATAGCCCGCAGGATCGGCAGGGTGATGGTGTGGTCGCCACCCAGGGTCAGCGGGATCACGTCGTGCTTGAGGATCTCATCGTAGGCCTGTTCGATGATGCGCACGGCGTCCAGCAGGTTGAAGGTGTTGATCGCCACATCGCCGATGTCGGCCACCGACAGCGAGTCGAACGGCGCGGCGCCAGTAGCCATGTTGTAGGGGCGGATCATCACGGACTCGGCACGGATCTCCCGAGGGCCGAAGCGGGTGCCGGCGCGCAGCGAGGTGCCGATGTCCAGGGGCACGCCGACAAAGGCTGCATCCAGGCCGGCGGCGGTTTGCAGGTGGGGCAGGCGCATCATGGTGGCGATGCCGGCAAAGCGCGGCATTTCGTTGCCGCCCAGTGGTTGATGAAAGATCTTGTCCACGGCAGTGCCTCATCGTTGTTGTGATTATCAGAGGTCGATTCTGCGAAATGCGAGGCCGGGGAAGAATCGCTGTGGGGAAATACTTAGTTTAGATTTTTCTGAACTAATGCCTGGGGTAGACTGGCGCAGGTTGCCGTTATCGTAGGAGCCGGCTTGCCGGCGATGACGGAATGTCAGGCACCAGTGTTTGAGCAGATAGACCGCTATCGCCGGCAAGCCGGCTCCTACAGTGACGGTATTTTTGGAGAGCCGATGGCCAATGCCTTGCCCGACCTGAAACTGCTGCGCATCTTCGTCAGCGTGGTGCGCCACCAGGGCTTTGCCAATGCCCAGCACGAACTCAACCTGTCGACGTCGGCCATCAGCACTTACATGAGCCAGCTGGAAGGCGCGTTGGGCCTGGTGCTGTGCCATCGCGGGCGTGGCGGCTTCAGCCTGACCAGCAAGGGCGAGTTGTTTCATCAGGAAACCTTGCGCCTGCTGGGTGAGTTGGAGGGCTTCGAGCAATATGCCGCGGCGCTCAAGGGCGAACTGCGCGGCACGCTCAAACTGGGGGTGCTCGACTCCACCGTCAGCGACAAGGCCCTGCCATTTGCCGAAGTCATCGGCGCCTATAGCCTCGAGCACCCGGCGGTGCATTTGCATCTGTCGGTCATGAGCCCCTACGAGTTGCAACTGGGGGTGCAGGATAATCGTCTGGACCTGGCCATCGGCGCCTTCTCCAACCGCATGAGCGGCTTGATCTACATGCCGCTGTACCGCGAACAGCACTGGCTCTATTGCAGCTCGCGGCATCCGCTGTTCAGCGAGCGGCGGATCCCGGAGCAGGTGATCACCCAGCAGCGCATGGTCGGGCGCGGGTATTGGAGCCAGGCGGAACTGGCTCGCCATGGCTTCAAACACAGCGCCGCCACTGTGGAAAGCATGGAGGCACAGTTGATTTTGGTGCTGTCAGGCGCCTACATCGGGTATTTACCCGAACACTATGCCCAGGCCTGGGCCGACAAGGGCGACTTGCGGGTGCTGCTGCCAGCGACCTTTGGCTACCAGGCGCCGTTTTCGCTGATCATGCGCCGCGGACGCAGCCGTGAACCGTTGATCCAGACCTTCCGTGATTTACTCAAAGCACAGCTCAATCAGGCCTGAATATGTCCCGACCCCAATGCCCCCGCTGCCTGCGGCCAACCACCCACTGCCTGTGCGCGTTGATCCCCAGCCTGGACAGCCGCACCCGGGTGTTGCTGTTGCAGCATCCCAGCGAGGTCAACCATGCCCTCAATACCGCGCGGCTGGCGGCGTTGGGGTTGGTGAATGCGCAGCTGGTGGTGGGCGAGGTTTTCGAGAATTTACCTGCGCTGCTGAACGCGCCGGGCTACCAGGCACGCCTGTTATTCCCCGCTGAAGGTGCCCAGCCGCTGCAGGCTTATCGCCCATCTGACGAGCCGCTGCTGCTGGTGGTGCCCGACGGCACCTGGCGCAAGGCGCGCAAGTTGCTACACCTCAACCCGCTGCTGGCGGCGTTGCCACGGGTGACGCTGGCGGCGGGCGCGGTGTCCCGCTATCGGTTGCGCAAGGCGCCAGGGCCGGGGGCTTTGTCGACGGTGGAGGCGATCGTGCAGGCACTGCAGGTGCTGGAGGCGCCGCACTCATTCGAGCCGTTGTTGCGGCCGTTCGAGGCGTTGATCGAGGGGCAGATTGCGGCGATGGGGGAGGCGGTTTTTCAGCGCAATCATGGGGGTGATTAGCCGGTTCACCGAGGGGAGGCCATCGCTGGCCAGCCAGTTCCCACATTGATCGCGCATGCCTTGAACGACGCGGTCAATGCAGGAGCCGGCTTGCCGGCGAAGGCGCCCGCCCACACACCGCTAACGCTCGCGCATCGCCTCCGTCCTTGCCTTCAACACCGGCTTGAGCAAGTAATCCAGTACGCTTTTCTCCCCGGTAATGATGTCCACCGTCGCCACCATCCCCGGGATGATCAGCAGCGGTTTCTTCTCTGCGCCCAGATGGTTCTTATCGGTGCGCACCTGGATCAGGTAGAAGCTGTTGCCCTTGTCATCGGTAATCGTATCGGCGCCGATCAGCTCCAGTTTCGCCGCCAGCCCACCGTAGATGGTGTAGTCATAGGCGCTGAACTTGACCATCGCCTTTTGCCCCGGATGCAAAAACGCCACGTCCTGGGGCCGCACTCTGGCCTCGATCAGCAGGTTGTCTTCCAGCGGTACGATTTCCACCATATCGCTGCCCGGCTGGACCACGCCGCCGATGGTGTTGACCTTCAGTTGCTTGATCACGCCATGCACGGGGGAGACCACGGTGGTGCGGCTGACACGGTCATCGATGGCGATGCTCGATGCGGTGATTTTTGACAGGTCAGTGCGTTTTTCGTTGAGTTCCTTGGCTGCTTCCGAGCGGAAGGTCTGCACCGATTCGTCGATCTTGCTCTTGATCTCGTTGATCGCCGACTCCGCCCGTGGAATCGCCAGGGTGGTGGCGTTCAATGAACCACGGATCTCCACGGCGCTGCGTTTGAGGCGCAGGATTTCCACCGGCGATACCGCACCGGTGCCGACCAGCGGCGCCGACATGTTCATCTCTTGTTGCAACAACGCCAGGCTGGAGCTGAATTGGCCCTGCTTGGAGCGAAACTCCGCCAGCTCCTGGGTTTTCTGCCGCAGTTGTTCGCTCAGGGTCCGTTGCTCGCTGCTCAGGCGCCGCTGGCGTTGTTCGAACAGCGCGCGTTCGTCTTCGGCCACCTGGGGAGCCTTGGCGATCACCTCATCGGACAATTTGAACGGGCGTCCGTCGGCTTCGGCGGACAGGCGTTCGACCTGGGCGGTGAGGGCATAACGGTCGACTTCGCTTTCGCCTTTGTTCGAGCGAAACCGCGTGTCGTCCAGTTGCAACAGCTTGTCACCCTTGTCCACCATTTGCCCTTCGCGCACGTAGATCTGGGTGACAATGCCGCCTTCCAGGTTCTGGATCACTTGCACCTTGCTCGACGGGATGGCCTTGCCTTCGCCCATGGTCACTTCATCGAGTACGGCAAAGTTGGCCCACAGCAGGGCACAGATGATCAGGCCGGCGGTCAGCCATACGACAATCCGCGAGCGGCGCGGCGAGTCCTGCAGTGCAGCGCCCGCCAGTTCGGGCATGAACTCGCTGTCGGCAGTTTTGCCAAAGCTCTTGAAGTAGCCCGGTGTCGCAGGAGGGGTTGGCATGGTGGGGCTCCTAGACGGCGGCCGAGCCGACACGGCCCTTGCGCAGGGCATCGATCACACTGTCTTTGGGGCCGTCGGCAACGATGCGGCCGTTGTCCAGCACGATCAAGCGGTCAACCAGGCTGAGCATCGAAGTGCGGTGCGTGACCAACAGCAATGTCTTGCCCTTGACCCACAGCTCCAGGCGCTGACGCAGGGTTTCTTCACTGCTGTTGTCCATGGCGCTGGTGGGCTCGTCAAGCAGCAGGATCGGCGGGTCGAGCAACAGCGCGCGGGCCAGCAGCACGGCCTGGCGTTGGCCGCCGGACAGCAGTTGCCCGCGCTCGCCCACTGGCCGGTCGAAGCCTTGCGGGTGTTGGCGGGCCAGTTCACTGACACCGGTCAACTCGGCCACTTCGAGCATCCGCGCATCGCTGACATAGCGGGCCCCGAGTGTCAGGTTGTCGCGCAGGCTGCCGGCCAACAGCGGCAGGTCGTGGGCCACATAACCCACTTGCTGGCGCAGGTCGGCTACGTCCAATTGCCGCAGGTCGAGGCCATCGAGCAGTAGTTGGCCTTCTTCGGGCGCGTAAAAACCCATCACCAGCCGGCCCAGGGTACTTTTGCCCGAGCCGCTGCGTCCGATAATCCCCACGCGTTCGCCGGCCTTGAGCTGGAAGCTGACCTGGCTCAGGGCCGGTGCATTTTGCCCGGCGTAACGGAAGGTCACCTGGCTGACTTGCAGGGCGCCGCTCAACTGCGTGCGTTCCAGTGGACGCTGCTGCGGGTCGCGCTCCTGGGGCAGGGCCATCAGCGCGTCGGTGCTGCGCATGGTCAATTGCGCCTGCTGGTAGCGAGTGATCAACCCGGCGATCTGCCCCAGCGGCGCCAGCACCCGACTGCCGAGCATGTAGGTGGCCACCAGCGCGCCGACACTGAGGCTGCCGGCGATGATGCTGTAGACGCCGGCGACAATGGTCGCCATCCCGGAAAACTGCTGGATGAACAGTGTGCCGTTGGTGGCCAGCGCCGAGAGGTTGCGCGCATGGCTGTCGAGGCGTGTGAGGGCACCGTGGGTGCTTTCCCACTGGTGCTGGCGCTCGCTTTCGGCACTGCAGGCCTTGAGGGTTTCCAGGCCGCCGAGGGTTTCGATCAACAGCGCCTGACGTTCGGCGCCCAGGCTCAGGCTTTTTTGCACGGTGTCGCGCAGGCGTGCCTGGATCAGCATCGCAAAACCGATGGTCAACGGGAACGCACACAAGGGGATGATCACCAGCCAGCCGCCGAGCAGACCGATCACCATCAGCATCAGTACGGCGAAGGGCAGGTCGATCAGGCTGGTAAGGGTCACGGCGGTGAGGAATTCGCGCAGGCCCTGGAAGTCATGGATGCTCTGGGCGAAGCCGCCGATGGTGGCGGGGCGCGCTTTCATCGACATACCGGTGATGCGCTCGAACAGGGTCGCGGAAAGAATCACGTCGGTTTTCTTGCCCGCAGTGTCCAGCAGGTGGGCGCGCACTACCCGCAACACCAGTTCAAACGCGGTGCCGATCAACAGGCCGATCACCAGTACCCACAAGGTCGAGGTGGCCTGGTTGGGTACCACGCGGTCGTAGGTCTGCATGACGAACAGCGGCACCATCAGGCCCAGCAGGTTGATCAACAGGCTGGCGAGAATCGCGTCGCTGTACAGCCAGCGTGACAGCTTCAAGGTGTCGCGAAACCACGCCTCGATCCGCGGCACCAGCGGCGCGCGCAGGTCTTCGATCTCATGCCGTGGCCGGGCGAACAAGGCCTGGCCGCTGTAGGCGGCGGCGAGCTCCTTGCGGCTGACCCACTGTTCTCCACCTTCGGCTTCGCTGGGCAGGATCAGCGCCTGGCCATCCTCGCTCCAGCGCCGCAGCACCGCGCAGCGGCCTTCGTTGAGCAGCAGCAGCACCGGCAGGTTAAGCCCCGAGATCGCCTGCAGCTCCCGACGCAGTACCCGTGCCTGCAAGCTGGCCCGGGCGGCTGCCCGTGGCAGCAAGTCCAGGCTCAGGCGCTGTTGCGCCAGGGGCAGGCCGGCGCTCAGGCTGGCGCGGCTGACGGTACAGCCGTGCAGCTTGCACAGGATCAGCAGGCCGTCGAGCAATGGATCATCAAAGCTCTGGCGCGGGTCGCCCCCCGGGTTCAGCGGTTCCATGTGGCTCACGGCGGTCTGCTCCACGTCGTTGGCTACTTCAGGTCAGGCAAGTGGGCTTCGCTTCTGACTTGCGACTGGGCAATGGCTTCGGCCGGCACCACCACGCGTTCTTTGTTCAGCAACTCGCCCATGTTGGCCAGCACGCGGTACATGGAGAACTCTTCGGTGTAGCGCACTTCGGTGTAGCGCCGGTTGGCGTTGTACAGCTCGTTTTCACTGTCCAACAGGTCCAGCAGGGTGCGCTGGCCAAGGCCGAACTGGTCCTGGTAGGCCGCGCGTACCCGTTGGGTGGTTTCGGCGTATTCGCGGGCCGTGGGGGTCTGGATGCGCGCGTTGTCCATGGCGTGCCAGGCCAGGTTGAGGTTCTCGTTGAGCATGCGCAGGGCGTTGTTGCGGATGTCCATGGCCTGGTTGATCTTGTGCGAGTCCGACGCCAACCGGGCCTTGTCGCTGCCGCCGCGGAACAGGTTGTAGTTCATCACCACACCCACCCGCCATTCATTGTCGTGGCCCAGGTCGCCCTGCACATTATTATTGGCGCCCACGGCAGCCTCGGCATCGAAGCGTGGATAGAACGGCGACTTGGCCACTTCATACTGGCTTTCGGCGGCCATCACATCGGACTGGGCGGACTTCAGGTAGGGGTTGTTCTCCAGCATGCTGCGCCGGGCGCCGAGCTGGTCGGCGGGCAACTCACCCTTGATCGAGGCCGGGCTTTCCAGTTCGTCCGGCATGCGCCCGACCACGCTATAGAAGTTCGATTCGGCGTCTTGCAGGTCGACCAGGGCGGTCTGGTAGTTGTTGTCTGCCAGGGCCCGGCGGGCGGTGGACTGGTCGCGGTCGGCGGTGCTGCCAATGCCGCGCTCGGTGCGCAGGCCGATCTGATCATTGACCCGCAGGTGTGCCTGCAGGTTGTTCTTGGCCAGGGTCAGCAGGTCGCGGCGCTTGAGCACTTCCAGGTACACCTCGACGGTGCGCAACGCCAGGCTTTCGGCGGTGCCACGGGTGTAATAGGCGCGGGAGTTGACCACAGCTCCCGTGCGCTGCACTTCGTTGGAGGTGTTGAAACCGTCGAACAGCATCTGGCGCAGGCGCAGTTCCGACTGGGTGTAGTTGTCGGTCTCGGTGTGGTGGTTGCCACCCCGGGCGCGGGTGGTGCTGTTGTCGCTGTAGCCGCGGCCATAGGCAGCATTGAGGTCGAGGCTGGGGTAGAAGCCGCCCCTGGCGACTTTCACATCTTCATCGGCCGAAAGCCGGCTGTTACGGCTGGCATTCAGTTCCGGGTGGGTGTCCAGCGTGCTTTGGATCGCTTGGGTCAGCGACATCGCTTGGGTGTTGGTGCAGGCCATGGCGATCAGAATCGCGCTGCAGAGGGGGGTAAAGACGCGCATGGGTACATCTCCCGGTGTCAGTGGTACTGGTCTGTCGCCATTTATTTGACGAATTTAAGGGGGCAAACCGTCTCAGGCTTGTAACAACAGAGCTAAGAACATTTGGGAGAGGAGCTAAGAAGGATTTTTCATAATGGTTATGTCCAAAAAAACTTATGCGTTCTGCGTGAAGCAAGACATTGTTCAAAGCACAAGCCTTGAGTTATGTGCGCTTTGGCGCACTTTTCGGCTTTGTGAAAGTTCAATCGCATGTGCAGGCGGAGGGTGGGGCAGAGGAGAATAGGGGATTTAAAAGTGACGGTTTTTTGTCACTTGACCCTTTTGAGCGCTCTCTGCAAGCGGCTTGAAGCTCGGGTTGGCGGCTGATTTGAATCAGTTTTGTGCCACGTCCCTGGGAGGCCCGGTTCACCCGATCCACTGCACTTGCGCACGCAACCGAGGTGCCGACTACTGGGGTCGGACAGGGAGATAAGCACATGGCCAAGTTAATCGGTGTTGTCAGCAAGGTGGTTGGGGAAGTCTTTGCCGTGGCGGGAGATGGCAGTCGCCGGAGCCTGATCGAAGGCGACCGACTGTTTGCCGGCGAGCAACTGCAGACTGGCGCGGCCGGTGCGGTGGCGGTGCAACTGACCAACGGCCATGAGCTGACCCTGGGGCGCGACAGCAGCCTGGGCCTTTCCCCGCAATTGCTGGCTGGCCAGGCGCCGCAGATTCATGGGGCCGAAGACCTTGCGCCAAGCCAGGCGCAGTTGACCGATGTGCAGCAACTGCAAAAAGCGATTGCCGCAGGTGTCGGCCCGACCCAGACGGCTGAAGCGACGGCCGCCGGCCAGCCCGGCAGTACGGCGGCAGGCGAGTTGGGCGGTGGGCACTCCTTTGTTCTGCTGACCGAAGTTGCCGGGCGTGTGGAGCCGGTCATTGGCTTTCCCACGGCAGGCTTTGGCGCGATTCCCGAGTTTCCGTTGTTCCAGGTCGCCGGGCAGCCGGATACCGGCAACGGCCAGCCCGTGGTAGTGCCTCCCGACAACCCGGTGAGCCTGGGCGGGCTGGAGGTCGAGGGGGGCGAACTCACTCTCAACGAGGCCAATCTTGCCCAAGGCTCGGCCAGCAATCCGGCGGCGCTGGTGCAGAGCGGCACCTTTAGCGTTTCGGCGCCCGATGGCCTGCAAAGCCTGACCGTGGGCGGCATCATCGTGGTCAGCGGCGGGGTGGCCAGCGGCTTTGCGCAAACGATCACCACCGGGCTGGGCAACACCCTGAGCATCACCGGCTACAACGCTGCCACCGGGGTGATCAGCTACAGCTACACCTTGGCCGGCAATGAGGCCCATCCGTCAGGTGGCGGCGCCAACAGCCTGAGCGAGCAATTTGCGGTGGTCGCCACCGATAGCGATAACGACACGGCCACCGGCTCGCTGGATATCACCCTCATCGATGACGTGCCCAAGGCGGTGAATGACAGCCATGAAGGCAGTGCCTCGGAGAGCCTGTTGACCCTCAGTGGCAATGTTCTGGACAACGACACCCAGGGCGCCGACCGCGTCGCCAGTGGCCCGATCACGGGGGGGACGTTCACTGGCCAATATGGCACTCTGGTCCTGGCGGCCGATGGCAGCTACACCTATACGCTGAATACCGGCGACCCGGATTTTGTGGCGCTGCAGGGCGGCGGCAATGGCACGGAAACCTTTACCTATACCCTGACCGATGCCGATGGCGACACCAGCACCGCCAATCTGGTGCTGCAAGTCCACAACAACGACGACCCTGTGGTGATCGGTGGCATCAGCGTGAATGGCGCCGATCTGACCCTCTTTGAAAAAAACCTGGTGGACGGCAGCAGCCCCGACGCGGGCGCGCTGACCCGCAGCGCCAGCCTGACCGTGTCAGCAGTGGACGGTTTGCAGAACCTGTCTGTGGGGGGCATCAACGTAGTGTCCGGCGGTGTTGTCGCCGGCTTCCCGCAATCGATCGCCACAGGCCTGGGCAATACCCTGACCATCACCGGCTTTGACCCGGCCACCGGGGTGATCAGCTACAGCTACACCTTGACCGACACCGAGGCGCACCCGTCCGCGGGTGGGGTGAATGAGCTGACCGAAAGCTTCAGCGTGATCGCCAGCGACACCAACAACAGCTCGGCCACGGGCACCCTGCATATCAGTGTGGTGGACGATGTGCCGACGGCCGCCGATGACAACAATGCGCAAGTGGCGTCCGAAAGCCTGCTGATCCTCAGCGGCACGGTGTTGACCAATGACGTGCAAGGCGCAGATCGGGTGGCGTCCGGGCCGGTGACGCCGGGCTCCTTCACGGGGCTGTATGGCACGCTGGAATTGGCCGCGGATGGCACTTATGTGTACACGCTGAACCCTGCCGACAGCGACTTCCTGGCGTTGCACGGTGGCGGGAATGGGACGGAGACGTTTACCTACACCTTGACGGATGCCGACGGCGACACCAGCACTGCCAACCTCGTCTTGCAGGTGCATAACAACGACGATCCGGTGGTGCTGACCGGCCTGGAAGTGAATGGCGGGGAAGTCACGGTCTACGAGAAAAACCTGCCACTGGGCAGCGCTGTCGATGGGCCTGCGTTGACCCAATCCGGCACTTTTACGGTGGCTGCATTGGACGGCCTGAAGAACCTCACGGTGGGCGGTATCAGTGTCGTCACCAACGGCGTCGCCGCGACGTTCCCGCAATCGGAGCCTACTGGCTTGGGCAATACCCTGACCATCACCGGCTACAACGCCAGCACCGGCGTGATCAGCTACCGCTACACCCTCAACGGCACCGACAGCCACCCAACCGGCGCGGATGCCAATAGCATCAGCGAGTCGTTTACGGTGACCGCCACCGACAGCAACAACAGCAGCGCTACGGGCTCCCTGGACGTGAGTGTGGTCGACGATGTGCCCAAGGCGGTCGATGACAGCCCGGCGGGTATTGCCTCTGAAAGCCAGCTCACCCTGAGCGGCAGCGTGCTGGGCAATGACGTGCAAGGCGCAGACCGCATCGCCACGGGGCCCGTCACGCCGAACACGATTGTCGGCACCTACGGCACGTTGCAACTGTTTGCCGACGGCAGCTATGTCTACACCCTGGACAAAACCGACCCACAATTTATCGCCCTGAATGGCGGGGGCAACGGCACTGAAACCTTCACCTACCAACTCAACGACAGCGACGGCGACACCAGCACTGCCAACCTCGTCTTGCAGGTGCATAACAACGACGATCCGGTGGTGCTGACCGGCCTGGAAGTGAATGGCGGGGAAGTCACGGTCTACGAGAAAAACCTGCCACTGGGCAGCGCTGTCGATGGGCCTGCGTTGACCCAATCCGGTACTTTTACGGTGACTGCATTGGACGGCCTGAAGAACCTCACGGTGGGCGGTATCAGTGTCGTCACCAACGGCGTCGCCGCGACGTTCCCGCAATCGGAGCCTACTGGCTTGGGCAATACCCTGACTATCACCGGCTACAACGCCAGCACCGGCGTGATCAGCTACCGCTACACCCTCAACGGCACCGACAGCCACCCAACCGGCGCGGATGCCAATAGCATCAGCGAGTCGTTTACGGTGACCGCCACCGACAGCAACAACAGCAGCGCTACGGGCTCCCTGGACGTAAGTGTGGTCGACGATGTGCCCAAGGCGGTCGACGACAACCCGGCGGGTATTGCCTCTGAAAGCCAACTCACCCTGAGCGGCAGCGTGCTGGGCAATGACGTGCAAGGCGCAGACCGCATCGCCACGGGGCCCGTCACGCCGAACACGATTGTCGGCACCTACGGCACGTTGCAACTGTTTGCCGACGGCAGCTATGTCTACACCCTGGACAAAACCGACCCACAATTTATCGCCCTGAATGGCGGGGGCAACGGCACTGAAACCTTCACCTACCAACTCAACGACAGCGACGGCGACACCAGCACTGCCAACCTCGTCTTGCAGGTGCATAACAACGACGATCCGGTGGTGCTGACCGGCCTGGACCTCACCGGTGGCGAGTTGACCGTCTATGAGAAGAACCTTGGCGACGGTTCCAGCCCGAACATCCCGGCCCTGACCCAGACCGGTACCTTTACGGTCACCGCCCTGGACGGTTTGAAAAATCTCACGGTCGGTGGTCTGAATGTGGTGGCCAATGGCGTGGTCGCCACCTTCCCGCTGTCGGAAGGTACGCTCCTGGGCAACACCTTTACGGTGACCGGCTACAACCCCATCACCGGGGTGGTCAGCTACCGCTATACCTTGCTCGACAATGAGGCACACCCTACGGGGGGCGATGCCAATAACCTGGTCGAGCACATCACCGTCACCGCCAGCGATAACGACACCAGTACCGCGACAGGGGTGATCGACATCACGATTGTCGACGACATACCCACTGCCAACCCCGATGTGCGTACGGTGATCGAGGGCGGTGTGGTCAGCGTCAATGTGTTGGGCAATGACGTGGGCGGGGCTGACAGCCCCACGTTGGCCGGGGCGGTCGTGGGTGTGCGGGCAGGGAGCACTATCGGCACGCCGGCCAGTGGCGGCCTGGGCGGCAATGTCAACGGCGCCTTCGGTTACCTGACCCTGGATGCGAACGGCAATGCGGTGTATCACAGCTATCCCAACGCGGTGACGCCACCGGGTGCGACGGATACGTTCGTCTATACCGTTCGCGATGCCGACGGTGATATTAGCACCACGACCCTGACGATTACGGTGACCGACAGTGGCCTGAAAGCGCTGACCGATGGCGATGTCACGGTCTACGAAAAAGCCCTGGACCTGAACCTGGATGGCCAGGACCTGGCACCTGGCACGGTGGTCGGTAGCGACCCTACCGCCACCACCGAAACCGCCAGCGGCAACCTCGCGGATGCGGCCAGTGGTGGCAGCGGCCCGCTGAGTTTCAGCCTGGTCGGCAGTGCCACCGGCAACTACGGGCAGATCCTGCTCAACGCCAACGGTACCTACACCTACACTCTGACGTCGGCACCGAAAACCCTGCCCAGCAGTAACGATGGGCCAAACCTCATGACCGATACCTTTGCCTACAAGGTCACGGACCAACTGGGCAATACCACCACCAGCACCATCGTGGTGAGCATTGTCGATGACGTCCCCCAAGTGGCGTCCAGTGCACGTGAAGTCACGGCGACGGAGGTGGACTCCAACCTGCTGTTGATCGTCGATATTTCCGGCAGCATGAACGAGCTGTCAGGGGCCGGCGGAACGCGGCTTGACCTGGCCAAGGCATCCATCGTCGAGCTGCTTAACCGCTATGACGAGATGGGGGATGTGAAGGTGCAGATCGTGACCTTCAACGACAGCTCGCAACAATTGAGCAGCCAGTGGGTCAGCGTCGCCACGGCCAAGACCCTGGTCAACGGCCTCACCGCTTTCAATGGCACCAATTACGACTCGGCCCTCGGCACCGCGCAGACCGCCTATGGCACCGCCGGCAAGCTGGAGGGCGCGCAGAACGTGGCGTACTTCTTCTCGGACGGTAACCCCACCACGTCCAACACCAATAACCCGAACAACCCCGGCAACGTGGTCAACCCGGAATTCGGCGACGGTATCGACGCCACTGAAGAAGGCGTATGGCGGGCCTTCCTCGATGCCAACGGCATCAAGGCCTATGCCATTGGCCTGGGCGCGGGTGTCAACAGTATTTACCTGGACCCTGTGGCCTATGACGGCAGTACCCACACCAACACCAACGCGGTGGTGGTGGCCAACCTTGCAGGCCTGGACGCGGTGCTGGCCGGCACGGTGCAGGGCGCACCGGTCACCGGCAGCCTGCTGACGGACGGCACGTTTGGCGCCGATGGCGGCTTCGTCAAATCCCTCACCGTGGATGGCATCACCTACACCTACAACCCGGCAGCGGGGGGCTCGATGAGCGCCAACCTGCCGGGCGGCCATGGCACGTTCGATACCGTCAGCAACAGCGTCACCATCACCACCAACCAGGGTGGCACACTGGTGGTGGACATGGACAACGGCGAGTTCCGCTACACACCGCCGAAGCTGACAGGCTCATTGATCACCGAAAACTTCGGGGTGACCGTCAGTGACAACGACGGCGATCTCGCCACTTCCAGCCTGGTGGTCAAGGTCAACCCGAACGCAGCACCGGTGGCCGGGGATGACCATGTGATCACCAACATCCTGGCGGGCAACATTGTGGTGCCTGGCGAGCTGTTGCTGGCCAATGACAGCGATGCCAACCATGACACCCTGACGGCCATTCCCACCAGCTTCGCGACCGGCTGGATGGCCACCAAGGGTGTCAGTTTTACCGGCTCGGGTGCCCGATCGTTCACCAACCCCAACAGCACGACCCTTGCGGATGTGCGCACCTCCTTTGCCGGCAACACGGCGGCCATGACCGCATTGCTCGTGGTCAGCGGCAATCTTGGCACGGTCGGTAGCGCGAATGCCGAAGACCGCATCACCGTCAGCCTCAAGGCGGGTGAAACCCTGAATCTGGATCACAACCTGGCGCTCGGCAACGTCATCATGGCCTATTCGATCAATGGCGGCGCCGAGATCACCATCGCGGATGGCACGACCCTGAATGCGCTGACGGACGGCACCTATCAGATTCATCTCACCAACGTCACCAACCCCACAGGCGGCGGAGTCAATAACGCCGAAAACTATCAGTTGACCATGAAGATCAACTACGCCGGTGCCCAGGACTTTACGCCGGACTACCACGGCAATTACTCGGTCAGCGATAACCACGGCGGCAGCGACAGCGCCGCCGTGGATATCACCTACCAGGCCGGCAGCACCCTGACCGGGACCAATGGCGATGACATCCTCATGGCCGGGGCGGGTAACAACATCCTCAATGGCGGCGATGGCAACGACGTGTTGACTGCCGGTAGCGGCAACAACGAAATGCACGGCGGCAATGGCAATGACCTGTTGTTCAGCGGCATTGGCAATGACTTGCTTGATGGCGGTGCGGGCATCGATACCGTCAGCTATGCCCATGCCACGGCAGGCGTGACCGTCAACCTTGGTCTGGCGACTTCACAAGTCACCGGGGGGGCCGGGACCGATACATTGCTGGCCCTGGAAAACCTGATCGGTTCCAACTTCAATGACGTGCTGACGGGCGATGGCAGTAACAACCTGATCTCGGGCGGGCTGGGCAATGACACCCTCAAGGGCGAGGGCGGTGATGACATCCTGATCGGTGGTCCGGGCAATAACACCCTGACCGGTGGCGCGGGTGCCGATACTTTCCAATACCTGACCGGCAACAGCGGGCACGACGTCATCACCGACTTTGCCGTGGGCACCGACAAGCTGGACCTGTCGCAGTTACTGCAAGGGGAGAATGGGACGGCGGCGTCCCTGGATGACTACCTGCAGTTCAAGGTGGTGGGCGGCACAACCACCATCGACATCAGCGCCGTGGCGGGTGCCACGCCGACCCAGACCATCGACCTGGCCGGGGTCAACCTGGCGACCCACTACGGTGTTACACCGGGAGCGGGCGGCTTGATTGCGAGCGGGGCGGATACGGCGACGATTATCAATGGGATGCTCAACGACCATTCGTTGAAGGTGGATACGGTCTGACCTGATCACGTCTGTAGGAGCCGGCAAGCTGGCTCCTACGGGTGTTTTGGGGGTGTTAGTTCATTGAGTTATAAGCATCGCACTTTGCGTGATATGGCCCGCCCGCGTTTGCCGGTATGATAGGCGCCCCCGCAGTCTGGATTGCGAATACGCCATGACCTTGCAGTACCCAACCATCGCCGATTGCGTCGGCAACACACCCCTGGTCCGCTTGCAACGCATGGCGGGTAACACCAGCAATACCTTGTTGCTCAAGCTTGAGGGGAATAACCCGGCAGGCTCGGTCAAGGACCGCCCGGCGTTGTCGATGATCACGCGTGCCGAATTGCGTGGGCAGATCAAGCCTGGTGACACCCTGATCGAAGCCACGTCCGGCAATACCGGGATTGCCCTGGCCATGGCCGCGGCGATCAAGGGCTACAAGATGATCCTGATCATGCCCGACAACGGCAGCGCCGAGCGCAAGGCGGCGATGACCGCCTATGGTGCCGAGCTGTTGCTGGTCACCCCGGAAGAAGGCATGGAAGGCGCACGCGATCTTGCCGAGCGCATGGCCGCCGAAGGCCGCGGCCAGGTCCTGGACCAGTTTGCCAACGGTGACAACCCCGAGGCGCACTACACCAGCACCGGCCCCGAGATCTGGCGCCAGACCCAGGGCACGATTACCCATTTCGTCAGCTCCATGGGCACCACCGGCACTATCATGGGCAACTCGCGCTACCTCAAGGAGCAGAACCCGGCGATCCAGATCGTTGGCCTGCAGCCGATGGAAGGCGCAGCGATCCCTGGAATTCGCCGCTGGCCCCAGGAGTACCTGCCAAAGATCTACAACGCTGCCCGCGTCGATCGCATCATCGACATGGCCCAGCGTGAAGCCGAAGACACCACCCGTCGCCTGGCCCGTGAAGAAGGCATCTTCTGCGGCGTGTCCTCCGGTGGTGCCGTGGCCGGCATGTTGCGCTTGTCTGCAGAACTGGAAAACGCGGTGATCGTCGCGATCATCTGTGACCGAGGCGACCGCTACCTGTCGACCGGCATTTTCGACGCGCCCAACTGATGGCCAAGCAAGAGCGAGGCCTGCGTTTCCAGCCAACGGGCGGTAATCGGGCGCCACAAATCCCGGTCGGCAAGAAGCAGCGCCTGACCATCGAGCGCCTGGCCAACGATGGCCGGGGGATCGTGTTTTTCGAAGGCCGTACCTGGTTTGTCGTGGGCGCCCTGGCCGGTGAAGAGGTCGAGGCGCGGGTGCTGGGGGCCCATGGCAAAGTGGTCGAGGCCCGTACCGAACGGGTATTCAAGGGCAGCGAACTGCGCCGCCCGGCGCCGTGCGCCCATGTGGGCCGTTGTGGCGGTTGCAGCCTGCAACACTTGCCCCATGACGAACAGCTTGCCCTGAAACAGCGCATGCTCGCCGAGCAATTGTCCCGTGTTGCCGGGGTCGAGCCCCAGGAATGGGCAGCGCCGTTGAGCGGGCCCGAGTTCGGCTATCGCCGCCGGGCCCGAGTGGCCGTGCGCTATGACGTCAAGGCCAAGCACCTGGACGTGGGTTTTCGTGCCGTGGCCAGCCAGGACATTGTGGCCATCGATGATTGCCCGGTGCTGGTACAGGCCTTGCAACCGATCATGCAGCGCCTGCCCAATATGTTGCGGCGCCTGAGCAAGCCTCAGGCCCTGGGGCATGTGGAGCTGTTCAGTGGCTCGTCGATTGCCGTGTTGCTGCGGCATATGGCGCCCCTGTCGGATGCCGACCTGTTGGTGCTGCAAGAGTTCTGCGCTTTCCATGACGCCCAGTTGTGGCTGCATGGAGAGGGCGAGCCGCAGCCGTTCGCGGCCGGGCAGGCCCTGGGCTATCGTCTGCAGCAGTGGGACCTGGAGCTGGCTTATCGGCCGGGAGATTTTATGCAGGTCAATGCCGGGGTCAACGAGGCGATGGTGGCCCAGGCACTGGATTGGCTGGCACCGCGATCCGACGAACGGGTTCTGGACCTGTTCTGTGGCCTGGGCAACTTTGCCTTGCCCCTGGCGCGCCAGGTGCGCGAAGTGGTGGCGGTAGAAGGCGTGCAGGCGATGGTGGACCGCGCGGCTGTGAATGCAGCGAGCAATGATTTGCATAATGTGCAGTTTTTTCAGGCCGATTTGTCCCAGCCTTTGAGTGATGCGCAATGGGCCAAAGCAGGCTTTTGTGCGGTACTCTTGGACCCACCCCGCGATGGTGCCCTGGAGGTTGTGCGCAAGCTCGCCACTCTGGGGGCTGATCGCCTGGTGTATGTGTCCTGCAATCCAGCCACGCTGGCGCGGGACACTGTCGAGTTGGTCAAACAAGGCTACCGGCTAAAACGTGCCGGGATCCTCGATATGTTTCCGCAGACTGCGCATGTCGAGGCGATGGCGTTATTTGAGGCGAGCTAGGATGCTCGCTTAGTCCGACTGGCCTGCGTTCTCCAGGGCCTGTGACCTGCCAGGGAGTTCGCGTTACAAGGGTCAGCGATTTTGACGCGCTACAGTGCGTCGTAGGGAAGGTAAGCAAGATGGTACAGGTGAGAGCACACCAGCCGATCAACACCGACGGCAGTATCAATCTCGAGGCATGGCTGGATCATGCCGTCAGTGTCGATCCGGCACTGGACCGTGAAGCCTTGAAAGCCGCCTGCGAGTTCGCTCGCGAGGCAGAACAGCAAGACAATGCGGCCAAGAACCTGTGGGCTGAAGGAACATCCAGTTTTCGTACCGGGCTTGAAATCGCCGAGATCCTCGCCGACCTCAAGCTGGACCAGGATTCGCTGATCGCCGCGGTGCTCTATCGCGGCGTGCGCGAAGGGCATATCGCATTGCCGCTGGTCAGCCAGCGTTTCGGCGCGGTGGTGGCCAAGCTGATCGACGGCGTGTTGCGGATGGCTGCGATCAGCGCCAGCCTCAGCCCGCGCCAGTCGATGGTGCTGGGCACCCAGGGCCAGGTGGAAAACCTGCGCAAGATGCTGGTGGCGATGGTCGACGACGTGCGCGTCGCCTTGATCAAGCTGGCCGAACGCACCTGCGCGATTCGTGCGGTGAAAACCGCCGATGACGAAAAGCGCAACCGTGTTGCCCGCGAGGTCTTCGACATCTACGCGCCCCTGGCGCATCGCCTGGGGATCGGCCATATCAAGTGGGAGCTGGAGGACCTGTCCTTCCGCTACCTGGAACCGGACCAATACAAACAGATCGCGACCCTGCTGCATGAGCGGCGGCTGGACCGTGAGCGTTTTATCAGCGATGTGATGGGCCAGCTGCGTTCGGAGTTGCAGGCCACCGGCGTCGAAGCCGATATCAGTGGCCGGGCCAAGCACATCTATTCGATCTGGCGCAAAATGCAGCGCAAGGGCCTGGCTTTCAGCCAGATCTACGACGTGCGCGCGGTGCGCGTGCTGGTGCCGGAAATGCGCGATTGCTACACCGCGCTGGGCATCGTCCACACCTTGTGGCGGCATATTCCCAAGGAGTTCGACGACTACATCGCCAACCCCAAGGAAAACGGCTACCGCTCGCTGCATACCGCAGTGATCGGCCCCGAGGGCAAGGTGCTGGAAGTGCAGATCCGCACCCACGCCATGCACGAAGAAGCCGAACTGGGGGTTTGCGCGCACTGGCGCTACAAGGGTACCGACGTCAAGGCCGGCTCCAACCAGTACGAAGAGAAAATCTCCTGGCTGCGCCAAGTGCTGGAATGGCACGAAGAACTGGGCGATATCGGCGGCCTGGCCGAGCAGCTGCGGGTGGATATCGAGCCCGACCGGGTCTATATCTTCACCCCCGATGGCCATGCCATCGACTTGCCCAAGGGCGCGACACCGTTGGACTTTGCTTACCGTGTGCACACCGAGATCGGCCACAACTGCCGTGGCGCCAAGATCAACGGGCGCATCGTACCGCTCAACTACAGCCTGCAGACCGGTGAACAGGTCGAGATCATCACCAGCAAGCACGGCACGCCGAGCCGCGACTGGCTGAACCCGAACCTGGGCTACATCACCACATCGCGGGCACGGGCGAAGATTGTCCACTGGTTCAAGCTGCAGGCACGGGACCAGAACGTGGCCGCCGGCAAGACCCTGCTCGAACGTGAGCTGGGGCGCCTGGGCCTGCCCCAGGTGGATTTCGACAAGTTGGCCGAAAAGGCCAATATGAAGATTGCCGAAGACATGTTCGCCGCCCTGGGGGCCGGTGACCTGCGCCTGGCGCAATTGGTCAACCTGGCCCAGCAACTGGTAGAGCCGGAGCGCGGCAGCGAGCAACTGGAGCTGATTCCTCGCAAGGCTACCGGCTATAAGCCAGGCAAGCGCGGCGATATCCAGATCCAGGGTGTGGGCAACCTGATGACCCAGATGGCCGGCTGCTGCCAGCCGTTGCCGGGCGACGCGATCGTCGGCTACATCACCCAGGGGCGTGGGGTGAGCATTCACCGCCAGGATTGTGCCTCGGTGCTGCAACTGGGCGGGCGCGAGCCGGAGCGGATCATCCAGGTCAGCTGGGGCCCGGTACCGGTGCTCACCTATCCGGTGGACATCATCATTCGTGCCTACGATCGCTCGGGGTTGCTGCGTGATGTCTCGCAAGTGTTGCTCAACGAGCGGATCAACGTACTGGCGGTCAACACCCGCTCGAACAAGGAGGACAACACTGCGTTGATGTCCCTGACCATCGAGATTCCGGGGCTGGACGCGTTGGGACGGTTGCTGGGGCGTATCTCCCAGTTGCCGAACATCATCGAGACCCGGCGCAACCGCACGCCATAAATCGCTGGATGAGCGCGGTCTAAAATGTGGGAGCGGGCTTGCTCGCGAAAGCGCTGGATCAGTCAATTTATTCGGCGACTGACACAACGCCATCGCGAGCAAGTCCGCTCCCACATTTGATCCTCAGCGCTCCCCGAACAGAGATTGACCGATGTATTCACTTGAAGACCTGCTGCACCTGATGAATCGCCTGCGCGACCCACAATATGGTTGCCCGTGGGACATCAAGCAAACCTACGCCAGCATCGTGCCCCACACCCTGGAAGAAGCCTACGAAGTCGCCGATGCCATCGAGCGCGGGGATTTTGATCATCTGCAAGGGGAGTTGGGCGACCTGTTGTTCCAGGTGGTGTATTACAGCCAGTTGGCCCGGGAAGAGGGGCGCTTCGAGTTTGCCGGGGTGGTCGACAGCATCACCCGTAAGCTGATTCGTCGGCATCCCCATGTGTTCCCCACCGGCGACCTGTATGCGCCGCTGGATACTCCCCGGTTAAGCGAAGAGCAGGTCAAGGAGCGCTGGGAACAGATCAAGGCCCAGGAGCGCGCAGAGAAATCCGACGCCCCGCAGCAACTGTCCTTGCTCGATGATGTGCCCAGCGCCTTGCCGTCCCTGTCCCGCGCGGCTAAATTGCAAAAGCGCGCCAGCCAGGTCGGTTTCGACTGGCCTGCGGCGTTGCCGGTGGTGGATAACGTGCGTGAAGAGCTCGATGAAGTGCTCGAAGCCATGGCCGACAACGATCTGGCCGCGATTGCCGATGAAGTCGGTGACCTGCTGTTTGCAGCGGTCAACCTGGCCCGGCACCTCAAGGTGGACCCGGAAACCGCCCTGCGCGGCGCCAATGCCAAATTCGAAAGGCGATTCCGATTTATCGAACAGGCATTGCGCGACACCCACCGTCCCATGGAAGATTGCACCCTCGAAGAGTTGGACGCCCTATGGGGCGAAGCCAAACGCCAGGAAAAGAATGTGTCCAACTGCGGTTGAGCAGTTGCCTAAGTGAGTAAGCACCATGAGCATTTCCCTTCGCGACCAGTTGCTCAAAGCAGGCCTGGTCAACCAGAAACAGGCCAAGCAGGTCGGCAAAGACAAGCAGAAGCAGCAGCGCCTGGTTCACAAAGGCCAGGCCCAGGCCGACGACACCCAGCAGCGCCTGGCCCTGGAAGCACAGGCCGAAAAGGTCAAGCGCGACCAGGAGCTCAACCGCCAGCAGCAGGAAAAGGTCGAGGCCAAGGCCCGTGCCGCGCAGGTCAAGCAATTGATCGAGACCTCGCGCCTGCCCAAGCTGACCACCGAGGACTACTACAACTTCGTCGACGACAAGAAGGTCAAGCGCCTGTCAGTCAACACCTTGATGCGCAACAAGCTGAGCAACGGTTCGTTGGCGATTGTCCATCACGGCGGCGGTTATGAAGTGATCCCGCGGGAGGCCGCGCTGAAAATCCAGGAGCGCGCGCCTGAGCGTATCGTCCAGCTCAACATCCTCACCGAGACCCAGGTGCCGGATGAGGATGATCCATATGCTGCCTACCAGATCCCTGATGATCTGATGTGGTAAGGCTTTAAAAACAACAAACCCCGCTCAGAAGGCGGGGTTTGTGTTTATAGGCACTGCGGCTGCGTGGGCCGGGTGGCTATAGGACTTCAGCTGTTCAGGAGCTGGATGCCTGGCGTCTCATCTCAAGGGTTTCGAGCTCGTTTTTATAATTATGAGCATCGCACTCGTTGTGAAACATACCGACCAGCAGGTCTTGTTGGTGCACATCCCAGATATGAATGCCATGGGCCAAGGCTTCATGGGACATATGGTCATCGTCGCGTTCAGTTACTTTTACAGTCATCTGCTTGCTCCAGTCTCTGGTTGATCTGCGGCAAGGCGTCGCAGGCCTTTGTTATATATTTTGTTAGCTTGCTAAGTAAACTGACTTTTCGCGCAATAATTCATTGCAGTAAACGCAACAATGCTCCAGGCCTTGGAAACCGTGACGTTGCGTCGCAGAGGCTGGGGGTTTATGACAAAAGTTTCATGTTTGAGTAAGGCTTTAGTCTTGTAGAGGGCCTCCCACCGCTATCGCCGGCAAGCCAGCGCCCACCTTGGAATGCGGTCATCTGTAGGAGCCGGCTTGCCGGCGATGGCGGTATCAGCCGCCCTGAAAAAACGCAGGCGAAAAAAAGCCCCGCATTTCGCGAGGCTCTTTCAATCAAGCAACGATCAGCTGCCTTTCACAACCTTGCCATTGACCGTGCCGTCCAACAGCATGATGTTGTATTCCTTGCCGTCGGTTTCGACTTGTTGCAGGCGAACCAGCAGGTATTCCCAATCCTTGGCAAACCACATCACGGTGGTGCGCTTGCTTTGCGTTGGGTCGCGCACGCGCTCAACCTTGATGGCGTCGATCTTGCCGGCCTTGGTCTCGACTTTCTCGGAACCCAGTACGCGGAAGTCATAGGTCTCGACTTCGCCGTCATCCACCACCTGGTAGCTCATGGTTTTCTTGCCGGCAGCCACGTCATGTTGCAGGGCCAACTGGTAAGTGGATTTATCGACCATGCCACGGTTCAGTGGGATCTTGACCGCGTCGCCGCGATCGGTGCCGGTGACCATCTTGGCGGTCCAGTCGAAGTCCAGGTCGGCCTTCTTGGCTTTGCCCAGGCCGCCGCGTTCAAAGTGGTAGGACTGGGGCAGCAGGGTGTCCTTGTCCAGGGTCAGGGTGCTTTCTTCCGTCAGGCTGGCGATCATCATCGAAGCCTTGAAGCTGAGCTTCCAGACGCCGTTGCCGGTGTTTTCCAGGCTGCGGGACGCCTGGCCGCTCATGGGCAACTGCTTCCAGTCGGCGGTATAGCTGGCGGAGAAAGGCTGAAGATCTGCCGCATGCACGGTAGGCAGGGCAAGCAGAGCAAAAGCGAAGAGCAGGGCACGACGCATAAAATCTCCTAGGTACGAATCAAGTGGCCGCTGGCCGCAAGTAACTGGCCGTCCAACATGGCGCCTTGTTCACCGAGCACCAAGCGTCCCTCGGCAAACCAGCGAACCGCCAGCGGGTAAATCCTGTGTTCCTGGGTGTGAACCCGTTGCGCAAGGCTCTGCGCTGAGTCCGCAGACTCTACCGGAACTACTGCCTGTACGACCAGAGGCCCGCCATCGAGTTCCTCGGTGACAAAGTGCACGCTGCAGCCGTGCTCCGTATCGGCGGCCTCAAGGGCCCGTTGATGGGTATGTAACCCTTTGTATTTGGGCAGCAGGGAAGGGTGGATATTCAGCAGGCGCCCCTGGTAATGGCGCACGAAACCGGCGCTGAGAATGCGCATGAAACCGGCGAGGACCACGAGCTTGGGATTGAAGGCGTCGATCAGTTCGGTCAAGGCTGTATCGAAGGCCTCGCGACCGTCGAACGCCTTGTGATCCAGGTAGCGGGTATCGATACCCGCGTCCCGTGCGCGTTGCAGGCCGTAGGCGTCGCTGCGGTTGGAAATCACCGCAGCGATACGCACCGGGCTGTCGCCGGCGCGCGTGCTGTCGATCAGGGCCTGCAAGTTACTGCCGGTGCCGGAAAGCAGCACCACGACATCACAGGTCTGGGACATCAATGAGCCTTGAGGTTCTTCAGTTCGACCTGGGCTGCGCCTTCCGGGGCAGTGGCGATCTGGCCAATGACCCAAGGCTGCTCGCCCGCATCACGCAGGACGTTCAGCGCGGTTTCCACGTGCTCTTGAGCCACGCAAATGACCATGCCCACGCCGCAGTTCAGCACGCGGTGCATTTCGGTCTCGTTGACGTTGCCTTTCTCTTGCAGCCAGTCGAAGACCGCCGGGCGCTGCCAGCTGGCCACGTCGACGATGGCCTGGGCGCCTTTTGGCAGGACGCGCGGGATGTTGTCCAGCAGGCCGCCACCGGTGATGTGTGCCATGGCCTTGACCGCGCCAGTGTCCTTGATCAGCTTGAGCAGCGGCTTGACGTAGATGCGGGTCGGGGCCATCAGCAGGTCGGTCAAGGGCTTGCCGTCGAGCTGGGTGTTCTCGATGTCGGCGCCAGAGACTTCGATGATCTTGCGGATCAGCGAGTAGCCGTTGGAGTGCGGGCCGGACGATGGCAGGGCCAGCAGGGCATCACCGGCAGCCACTTTGGAACCGTCGATGATCTCGGCTTTTTCCACGACGCCGACGCAGAACCCCGCCAGGTCGTAATCTTCGCCTTCGTACATGCCTGGCATTTCAGCGGTTTCGCCGCCGACCAGGGAGCAACCGGACAGTTCGCAGCCAGCGCCGATACCGGTGACCACTTGTGCAGCGGTCTCCACGTTCAGCTTGCCGGTGGCGTAGTAGTCGAGGAAGAACAACGGCTCGGCGCCGCACACCACCAGGTCATTGACGCACATGGCCACCAGGTCGATGCCGATGGTGTCATGCTTGTTCAGGGTCAGTGCCAGGCGCAGCTTGGTGCCCACGCCGTCGGTGCCGGAGACCAGTACAGGCTGCTTGTAGCCGGCCGGGATCTCGCAGAGGGCGCCGAAACCGCCCAGGCCGCCCATGACTTCGGGGCGCGCAGTGCGCTTGGCGACGCTCTTGATGCGTTCGACCAATGCTTCACCGGCGTCGATGTCTACACCGGCGTCCTTGTAGCTCAGGGAGGGTTGCTTGCTCATGATCCAGGCCTTTAGGGGGGGATTCAGGGGTAACGACCGATGCGGTGGGGGTACGGAAGTTGAACACTTCAGGACGCCCAGCCGTTGACGGTCTGCGAAGGCGCGCGATTTTATCAGGCTTGAGGGGCAGCGGCCATCCTCGTGCCGACGGGCAGGGGCATATGGTGCTAAAAAAACCTTAATCGGCGCCACGATCGCCTGTATTAAGGTATAGCCTTTAACCCGCTATCGTTATGACAGTACGAAAACTTACCGGGGCCTTGTGAATGTTTTGCCGGTCGCTGTGGTCACAGCCTTGCTTAACCTTCTTCACGCGGTCTGTTCCAGCCGCTTTTTTGTCGTTCGGGAATCTTTTTTCATGGGTCTGAGTAGATACTTTTTTGTCGGCTGCTTGTCGTTGGTCAGCCTGGCGAGTCATGCCGAAACCCTCAATGGCCTTTATCAAGTGCTGGAGCCTGTCAGCAGCCAGGCGCCCGATGAGCGCGAACAAGCCACCCAGCGCGCCCTGCAGACCCTGGTGATCCGCCTCACCGGTGACGCCAAGGCCGTCCAGAGCCCTGGCCTGGCAGCGATCCGCAAGGATCCGCAACAGATCATCAGCCAGTACGGCTACGACGCCGGCCCGCCCGAAAGCCTGCAGGTGGATTTCGACCCGGTCAGCACCGACCGCGCGCTGCGGGATGCTGGCCTTGCGTTGTGGGGCAACAATCGGCCTTCGATCCTCGGCTGGTGGCTGAGCGATTCCACTGAAGGCAGCAGTCTGGTGGGGGATGGCCAGGCCGTCGCCGAGCCGTTGCGCCGTGCAGCCCAGCATCGCGGGTTGCCACTGCGCCTGCCGCTGGGTGACCTCGATGAGCAGATCGTTGCCACTGCCCCTAATCTTGAAAGCGCAGACCCGGCGCCCCTGCGTTCGGCCTCCGAGCGTTACGGTGCCGACGCCTTGCTGGCGGTGCATGCCCGTGAAGACGCGGGCCAATGGCAGGCCAAATGGCGCCTGTGGCTGGGTGACAAGGCCGAGCAGGGCACTGTACAGGGCGCAGACACTGCGGCCTTGGCCGATGCCGTGTTGCTGGCGGTCAGTGAGCGTCTTGCGCCTCGCTTTGCGGTAAAGGCCGGGGTTTCCAGCGAGCAGTTGCTGCAAGTGCAGGGCATGACGCTGGAACGCTACGCCGCCCTCGGCCATCTGCTGGAGCCTTTTGGAGCGCAGTTGCAGCGGGTGGACGGCGACCGGATCGTTTATCGGGTCAATGGCAGCAGCGATCAACTGCGCAGCCAGTTGAGCCTGGCGAAGTTGCAGGAAGTGCCGGCTGGTGAGGCGCTTGCAGCACCGCCCGTGCAGCCGCCTGTGGCCGAGGGCGTGCCACCTGCGCCGGTGCCGCAGGCAGGGCCCGAGCCGCAACTGCGTTTTCGTTGGTAAATGTTCTTCCTTATATAGAAGCAACTGACAGATGGAGTGGTTTATGGCGGATACGCGTCGTTGGGTGTGGCTTGGCGGGATTGTCCTGCTGTGCGTCTTTGTGTTCTTGCTGCATTCGATCCTGACGCCCTTCCTGGTCGCCTTGCTGCTGGCCTATCTGTTCGATCCAGTGGTGGATCGCCTGGAAAAGGCCGGCTTGTCGCGAACCTGGGGCGTGGTGGCGGTGTTTACGCTGTTTACCCTGGTCGTCATGGCGCTGTTGCTGGTGCTGGTGCCGATGTTGGCCAAGCAGTTGATTCGCCTGTACGAACTGGCGCCGCAGATGCTCGACTGGCTGCAACACACGGCCATGCCGTGGACGCAGTCCAAGCTCGGCCTGGCCGATGGCTTCTGGAAGTTCGACAAGGTCAAGGCCGCGATCAGCGAGCATATGGGCCAGACCACCGATATCGTCGGAGTGATCCTCAGCCAGGCCACGGCCTCCAGCCTGGCGCTGATCGGCTGGTTGACCAACCTGGTATTGATCCCGGTGGTGGCGTTCTACCTGTTGCGTGACTGGGACATCATGCTCGCCAAGATCCGCAGCCTGCTGCCCCGTGATAGTGAGGAGCGCATTGTGTCCCTGGCCGAGGAGTGCCATGAGGTGCTGGGCGCCTTTGTCCGGGGACAATTGCTGGTGATGGTGGCGTTGGGGATTATCTATGCTGGCGGGCTAATGGCGATTGGCCTGGAGCTGGGCCTGTTGATCGGCATGATTGCCGGCCTGGCGGCGATTGTGCCGTACATGGGGTTTGTCATCGGTATTGGCGCGGCGCTGGTGGCCGGCCTGTTTCAGTTTGGTGGCGACTTGTACCCGATGCTGGGGATTGTCGCGGTGTTCATGGTCGGCCAGGCGCTGGAAGGCATGGTGCTGACGCCCTTGCTGGTGGGCGACCGCATCGGCCTGCACCCAGTGGCTGTGATTTTTGCGATCCTGGCAGGAGGCGAGCTGTTCGGCTTTACCGGTATCCTGCTGGCACTGCCAGTGGCGGCGGTGATCATGGTGCTGGTGCGTCATATACATGATGTGTACAAGGATTCGGACGTCTACACGGGCGCCGATGACCCTCAGTTGTAAGGCTCATCACAAACCCGGCTCAAGGCCGGGTTTGTTGCCTGCAGGGCTTGGCATTTAGCCATCGCGTCAAACAAACTCCAAAAAATCCAATGGGTTAACGCAAACCTTTGATTTTGCTTGTGGTCTGTTGCATTGTGCGCCCGGCGTCACGGGTATAAACTTTGCAAACTTTTCACAGAGGCCACTAACGGTTCGATTGGAGCCGTTCAGTCAGCATGAAACCGATTCAGCTGCCCCTAGGTGTGCGTCTGCGTGACGACGCTACCTTCATCAATTACTACCCAGGCGCCAATGCCGCTGCACTCGGCTATGTCGAGCGGCTCTGCGAAGCCGATGCCGGGTGGACGGAAAGCCTGATCTATCTCTGGGGCAAGGACGGCGTGGGGCGTACCCACTTGTTGCAGGCCGCCTGCCTGCGCTTTGAGCAGATGGGGGAACCTGCGGTGTATCTGCCGTTGGCCGAGTTGCTGGACCGTGGCATCGGCATCCTCGATAACCTTGAGCAATACGAGCTGGTGTGCCTGGATGACCTGCAAGCGGTTGCCGGCCGGGCCGAATGGGAAGAGGCACTGTTCCATCTGTTCAACCGCCTGCGCGACAGCGGCCGGCGCTTGCTGATTGCCGCATCCACCTCGCCTCGGGAATTGCCGGTCAAGCTGGCGGACCTCAAGTCCCGGCTGACCCTGGCGCTGATTTTCCAGATGCGCCCGCTGTCCGATGAAGACAAGCTGCGCGCCTTGCAACTGCGCGCATCGCGCCGTGGCTTGCACCTGACCGATGAAGTCGGGCATTTCATCCTCACCCGCGGCACCCGCAGCATGAGTGCGCTGTTCGATTTGCTTGAACAGCTCGACCAGGCCTCCTTGCAGGCCCAGCGCAAGCTCACCATTCCCTTTCTCAAAGAAACCCTCGGCTGGTAGCCAACCCTTTGAAACCGGCGTTTCTGGCAAATTCCAGGCGTCAGAAAACCTGCGTTTGGGCCGCGCTGGCCACGCAAAAGGGTCTAAATGGGGGTTAAGGGCTTAGATGACATAGGTCAAACAAGAAGTCACATAGATCACGATTGAATTTGCAAATCGATGTCATAGAAGGCATAGTCTCGACTTCTTTACATATCAGCCACGGTCGTGCCCATGCTAAATCGCTTCGCACCCCTCGTGCCTCTCGCACTCGTTACCCTGTTGTTTGGTTGCGCCACCCACCCCCAGCAGGTGGCCGAGCAGCAAAAGCCGCAGCAACAGCACCAAGCCAAATTCGTCCCGGCACAGTCTTCTTCTGTTTATGAAGAAGAGGTGGCGACCGAAAAAGAACTGGCCGAATTCGCCGACAGCAAGCCTTATCAGTTGCCGCTGCTGGCCGACAGCATCCTTGAACGCGGCATGTCCCTGATCGGTACCCGCTACCGTTTCGGTGGGACCTCTGAAGCCGGTTTCGACTGCAGCGGCTTTATCGGCTATCTGTTTCGTGAAGAAGCCGGCATGAACCTGCCGCGTTCCACCCGCGAAATGATCAACGTGGATGCACCGTTGGTCGCACGAAACAACCTCAAGCCCGGTGATCTGCTTTTCTTCAGTACCAATGGCCGTGGTCGCGTCAGCCACGCCGGTATCTACCTGGGCGATGACCAGTTCATCCACTCCAGCAGCCGCCGCAGCGGTGGGGTGCGGGTCGACAAGCTGGGCGACAGCTACTGGAGCAAAACCTTCATCGAAGCCAAGCGCGCACTGGCGATGGCCCCGACTACCGTTACCGCTCGCAAGTAAAGTTAAAGTGATACTTGAAGTTTGACGTGTAAGCGCTAGAATCCTGGGATATTGTTGCGAACCAGACCGCGCAAGCTTGCTTGTGCGGTCTGGTTTTCAGCGTTCGGCAGCGAAAGCCGCATCCAGATCAGGATTGTTCTGCCCATGTCGACCTCGGCCCGCCTAATTCTGCTTGTTTGCGCCGCACTGCTCAGTGCCTGCGCCAACCGTCCTGCACCTGCGCCTGTGGCCGTCAAGCCCAAGCCGGTATTCAACTATGCCGCCCAAAGCTTTTCGCCAGCGGCCGAAGACGTGCTGTTTCGCGCCTTGGGCCTGGTCGGCACGCCTTACCGTTGGGGCGGCAATACGCCGGACTCGGGGTTCGATTGCAGTGGCCTGATTGGTTTTGTCTACCGCGATGCCGCTGGCATCTCCCTGCCGCGCACCACGCGCGAGTTGATCGTGATGCGTGCCCAGGACGTGCGTGAGGATGCGCTGCAAACCGGCGACCTGCTGTTCTTCGCCACGGGCGGCGGCTCACAGGTCAGCCATGCCGGCATCTATGTCGGTGAAGGGCGCTTCGTGCATGCGCCACAAACCGGCGGTACGGTGAAGCTTGATACGTTGTCCAAGGCCTATTGGCAGAATGCCTACCTGAGCGCCAAGCGCGTCTTGCCGGCCGAGCACCTGGCGCGTAACCCTTAAGACCTGCACCGGTCAAAAATGTGGGAGCGGGCTTGCTCGCGATAGCGGTGAGTCAGTTAGAGATGCACGGGCTGATCTACCGCTATCGCGAGCAAGCCCGCTCCCACATTGGTTTTGTGGTGTTGCCGAGTCCTGCTATTTAGCAGCCGACACCCGCCACACTTTATTCCCCACATCATCCGCTACCAACAACCCGCCCTGCCGGTCGATCACCACACCCACCGGCCGCCCCATGGCTTTTTCATCACTGTTGAGAAAGCCGGTCAGCACATCCATCGGTGCGCCGTTGGGCTTGCCCTCCTCAAATGGCACAAAGATCACCTTGTAACCACTGTGCGGCTTGCGATTCCACGAGCCATGCTGGCCGATAAACGCACCATGGGCGAATTGTGCCGGCAGCGTGTTGCCTTCGGCAAAGGCCAGGCCCAGGGACGCAGTGTGCGGCCCGACGGCGTAGTCCGGCACAATGGCCTTGGCCACCAGGTCCGGATTCTGCGGTGTGACCCGCACATCCACATGTTGGCCGTAGTAGCTGAACGGCCAGCCATAGAAACCGCCATCCTTGACCGAGGTGATGTAGTCGGGCACCAAGTCGCTGCCGATTTCATCGCGCTCGTTGACCGCGGTCCACAGCTTGCCGCTTTGCGGCTCCCAGGCCATGCCATTGGGGTTACGCAGGCCGGAGGCAAAAATCCGCTGTTGACCGCTGGCCCGGTCAACCTCCCAGATTGCCGCGCGCCCCTGTTCGGCTGCCAGGCCATTTTCGCCAACGTTGCTGTTGGAACCCACGCTCACATACAACTTGCGGCCGTCCTTGCTCGCCACCACGTTTTTCGTCCAGTGGTGGTTGAGCGGGCCTCCCGGCAGGTCGATGACCTTGGTGCCTGGCGCCTTGATCGCGGTTTCTCCCGGTTGATAGGGAAAGCGCAGCAAGGTGTCCGAGTCGGCCACATACAGCTCGTTGCCCACCAGGGCCATGCCAAATGGCGAGTTGAGGTTTTCCAGGAACACCGTGCGGGTTTCCGCTATCCCATCATGGTCGGCATCGCGCAGCAGGGTGATGCGATTCGGGCTGGGTACGCCCGCGCCTGCACGGCCCATGACTTTTTCCATGACCCAGCCGCGAATGCCCTTGGCGTCATCCGGCTTGGGCGGTGCGTTGGTCTCGGCCACCAGCACATCGCCATTGGGCAATACATACAGCCAGCGCGGATGGTCCAGGCCTTCGGCGAATGCACCGACCTGGGTGCCCGCTGCGGCTGTGGGCTTGGCGCCGTCGGGCCAGCCAATCGCCGGGGCGATGTTGACGGTGGGAATCAGGGTGTTGTTCGGTTCCGGCAGCTTGGGCGACGGCCCCGTGCCGTCGGAGACCTGCAAGGTTGAGCTTTCCCCGCAGGCGGCGAGTGCGCCTGCGGTCATGATCAGTAGGGCGAGTCGGGTCTTGTGCATGTTTTTCTCCTCAAGGCCTGTAGTCATAGAGAGACGGCGCGCGGCGATGGTTCAAGTGCGTGGCCGGCTTTAATTGACGCTGTACCCCCAACCCACTAACCTTCGCCGCTTGTTTCAGGTGCTCTGTGGCGTACGCGTCGACCGAGTGAAACAGGGAAGCCGGTGAGTGCGCGCACTTTTCTACAGTGAGGCAACGATCCCGGCGCTGCCCCCGCAACGGTAAATGAGTCAAGACGCTGCTTTTGCCACTGTATCGCCTGCGATATGGGAAGGCGCATCGTCGGCCAGCCCTGGTCAACAGGGCGCCATTCATGAGCCCGGAGACCGGCCTGATTCATCCAACAGCATCACGGTGGGCGATGCTTGGCTTCATAGAGATTGTCTTTTCCTGCCCGCCGTTTTTGTCCAGCCCCAACGGAGAGCTGCCATGACTGATTCCCCTGATCGTGACGAACGCCACCTGGCGCGCATGCTGCGCAAAAAAGCGGTGATTGATGAGCGTATAGCCAATTCACCCAATGAATGCGGGTTGCTGCTGGTATTGACCGGCAACGGCAAAGGCAAGAGCAGCTCTGCTTTCGGCATGCTCGCCCGGGCCATGGGCCACGATCTGCAATGTGGCGTGGTGCAGTTCATCAAGGGCCGCAACAGCACCGGTGAGGAGCTGTTCTTCCGCCGCTTCCCCGAGCAGGTACGGTTCCACGTGATGGGCGAGGGTTTTACCTGGGAAACCCAGGACCGCCAGCGTGATATCGCCGCCGCCGAAGCGGCCTGGAAAGTGTCCCGGGAAATGCTGCAGGATCCGTCCATTGGCCTGGTGGTGCTCGATGAGCTGAATATCGCGCTCAAACACGGCTATCTCGATCTGGACCAGGTACTGGGCGACCTGCAAGCCCGTCCGCCGATGCAGCACGTGCTGATCACCGGTCGTGGCGCCAGGCCGGAACTGATTGAAATGGCCGACACGGTCACCGAAATGGGCATGCTCAAGCACGCGTTCCAGGCCGGTATCAAGGCACAGAAAGGCATCGAACTTTGAACCAGCCGCGCCATTGCCCAGCCGTGTTGATCGCCGCACCGGCGTCAGGCCAGGGCAAGACCACCGTCACCGCCGCCCTGGCCCGCTTGCACCGCAGCCTGGGGCGCAAGGTCCGGGTGTTCAAGTGCGGCCCGGACTTTCTCGACCCGATGATCCATGAGCGCGCCAGTGGTGCGCCGGTCTATCAATTGGACATGTGGATGGTTGGCGAGCAGGAAAGTCGCCGCTTGCTGTGGGAAGCGGCGGGGGAGGCGGACCTGATCCTGATCGAGGGCGTGATGGGGCTGTTCGACGGCACGCCATCGAGTGCCGACCTGGCTCGCCATTTTGGCGTACCCGTGCTGGCGGTGATCGATGGTACCGCCATGGCCCAGACCTTTGGCGCCCTGGCGCTGGGGCTGGCGCGTTACCAGGCAGACCTGCCGTTCGCCGGGGTCTTGGCCAACCGTGTCGGGACCGTGCGCCACGCCCAACTGCTCGAAGGCAGCCTGACCGAAGGCCTGAGCTGGTACGGCGCGCTGTCCCGGGAAACCGGCATCGAATTGCCCAGCCGCCACCTGGGCCTGGTGCAGGCCAGCGAGTTGAATGACCTGGACCTGCGCCTGGATGCGGCCGCGGCAGCCTTGGCCAGCAGTTGCGAGGTAGCGCTGCCACCGCCGGTCGAGTTCGCTGCACCCGTGGTGATCGAGGCCGAGCCGCTGTTGGCCGGGGTGCGGATTGCCGTGGCCCGTGACGAAGCCTTTGCCTTCACCTATGGCGCCAACCTCGACTTGCTGCGGGCGATGGGCGCCCAATTGCATTTCTTCTCGCCGATCCATGACCGTGTGCTGCCCGAGGCCGACAGCCTCTATCTGCCCGGTGGCTACCCGGAGTTGCATCACCAGGCGTTGTCGCAAAACACCGCGATGTTGCAGGCGATCCGTGCCCACCACGCCGCCGGCAAGCCGTTGCTGGCCGAATGCGGCGGCATGCTCTACCTGCTCGATTCCTTGACCGATGTCGAGGGCACTCGCGCCGAACTGTTGGGGCTGTTGCAAGGCGATGCGGTCATGCAAAAACGCCTGGCGGCCTTGGCCCTGCAGGCAGTCGAACTGCCGGAAGGCGTGCTGCGCGGCCATACCTACCATCATTCCTTGACCAGCACGCAATGGCAGCCGATTGCCCGTGGCCTGAGCCCCAATGGCGGGCGCGGTGCCGAGGCGGTGTATCGCCAGGGGCGGATGACGGCCTCCTATGTGCACTTTTATTTTCCGTCGAACCCGGCTGCGGTGGCCGCGCTATTTGCGCCCGAGCGGGACGCCTTTATAGGGGATTGCGTTCTAAATGCAGGAGCGGGCTTGCCCGCGATAGGGCCATGACCGACAACGCTTTCCCCCAGGCCGAGCGCGACGCCATCTACCGCGCCATCGCTGGACGCCGCGACATGCGCCACTTCAGCGGCGGCACGGTGGCCCCCGAACTACTCCAGCGCCTGCTGCAGGCTGCCCATCAGGCCCCCAGCGTCGGCCTGATGCAGCCCTGGCGCTTTATCCGCATCAGCGACCGCAACCTGCGTGGCCAGATCCAACAGTTGGTGGAAGCAGAGCGCATCCGTACTGCGCAAGCCCTGGGCGAACGTTCGGACGATTTTATGAAGCTCAAGGTCGAGGGTATCAATGATTGCGCCGAAGTCTTGGTAGCGGCGCTGATGGATGATCGCGAGCGGCATATCTTCGGGCGCCGGACCCTGCCGGAGATGGACCTGGCCTCGCTGTCCTGCGCGATCCAGAATCTATGGCTGGCATCGCGCGCCGAAGGCCTGGGCATGGGCTGGGTGTCGCTGTTCGAGCCCCGGGACCTGGCCGACCTGCTGGGCCTGCCGTCCGGCGCCAAGCCGCTGGCCGTACTGTGCCTGGGCCCGGTGACGGAGTTCTACCCGGCACCGATGTTGCAACTCGAAGGCTGGACCGAACCGCGTCCGCTGAGTGACATGCTGTATGAGAATTATTGGGGAGTGAGTCAATGAGTGTGGCCTTGCTGAGTGTCGCTGCAGTGGCGTTGGATGCGCTGCTGGGCGAGCCCAGGCGCTGGCATCCGCTGGTGGCGTTCGGCAATTTTGCCGGGCGCATCGAGCAACGTTTCAACTCTGCAGGGCGCGGCTGGCGCAGCCATGGTGTGACCGCATGGTTGATTAGCGTGATACCGCTGACCTTGCTGGCCACGGCCTTGTCCTGGGCGCCTTACTTTGGCTGGGTGATCGAGATCTTCGCGTTGTACCTGGCCCTGGGCATGCGCAGCCTGGGTGAGCATGTGTTGCCGGTGGCCCAGGCCCTGCGCAGCGGTGATCTGGACGAAGCGCGCACGCGCGTCAGTTATCTGGTCAGCCGTCAGACCGGTGAGCTGGACAGCACCGAAGTCGCCCGCGCCGCCACCGAGTCGGTGCTGGAAAACGGCAGCGACGCGGTGTTTGCCGCGCTGTTCTGGTTTGCCGTGGCCGGGGTGCCGGGCGTGGTGCTGTACCGCCTGAGCAATACCCTGGATGCCATGTGGGGCTATCGCAACGAACGCTTTGAACGCTTTGGCTGGGCGGCGGCAAAAATTGACGACGTACTCAATTACATTCCGGCGCGTTTGGTCGCGCTGACCTACGCCGTGCTGGGCAAGACACGCCTGGCGCTCAAATGCTGGCGCCGCCAGGGCCCGACCTGGGACAGTCCGAATGCCGGCCCGGTGATGGCGGCGGGGGCTGGTGCGCTGGGCGTCGAGCTGGGCGGGGCGGCGATTTACCACGGTGAGGTGCACCAGCGTCCGACCCTTGGCGAAGGGTCGCCAGCCGATGCCGATTCCATCGAGCGTGGCTGGCAACTGGTGCAGCGCGGCGTGTGGCTGTGGGTATTGATCCTGTGCGCGGGGGCGCAATTGTATGCTTGAACATGGTGGCCGGCTGCGCAAAGCCGCGATGCGGTACGGCATCGCCCAGGAGGATTGGCTGGACCTGTCCAGTGGCCTCGCGCCCTGGCCCTGGCCGATCCCGCCCATCCCACTGCGGGCCTGGGCGCGTTTGCCTGAAACCGATGACGGCCTGGAGCAGGCGGCCTGCGATTACTACGGCACGCCCCAGGTGCTGCCGGTGGCAGGTTCCCAGGCGGCCATCCAGTTGCTGCCGCGCTTGCGCCGGGCGGGCAAGGTCGGTGTGTTGTCGCCGTGCTATGCCGAGCATGCCGAAGCCTGGCGCCGCGCCGGTTATATCGTGCGTGAAGTGCTGGATCAGGAAGTCGACTTCTTCCTCGACAGCCTCGACGTGTTGGTAGTGGTCAATCCCAATAACCCCACTGGCCTGAGCCTTACGCCCCAGCGCCTGCTGGCCTGGCATGCGCGGCTGGCCCAGCGCGGTGGCTGGCTGGTGGTGGATGAGGCGTTTATGGACAACACCCCGCACTTGAGCCTGGCGAGCCAGGCCCATCGGGTGGGGCTGATTGTGTTGCGTTCGTTCGGCAAGTTTTTTGGCCTGGCCGGGGTGCGCCTGGGGTTTGTCCTGGCCGAGCGCAAACTGCTCAAGCTGCTGGCCGAACAGGTTGGCCCGTGGGCGGTGAGCGGGCCGACCCGGGAATTGGGCCAGGTCTGCCTGCGCGACAGTGCCGGCCAGACCTACCAACGTCAGCGCTGCGAAGACGCGAGCCAGCGCCTGTTCAGCCTGCTCGACCAATATGGCCTGCGCCCGCAAGGCGGCTGCGCGCTATTCCAGTGGCTGATCACCGATCGGGCCGAGCAGTTGCATGAATTCATGGCCCAGCGCGGCATCCTGCTGCGCCTGTTTGCCCACGACAGCAGCCTGCGATTTGGCCTGCCCGGGACTGACGCCGATTGGCTGCGCCTTGAACAAGCCCTGACGGCCTGGAAGCAAGCCTCATGACCACCTTGATGGTGCAAGGCACCACCTCCGACGCTGGCAAAAGCACCCTGGTGACCGCGCTGTGCCGTTGGGTCGTGCGCCAGGGCGTGCCCGTGGTGCCTTTCAAACCACAGAACATGGCGCTCAACAGTGCGGTCACGGCAGACGGTGGCGAGATCGGCCGCGCCCAGGCCGTGCAGGCCCAGGCCGCCAACCTGGCGCCGCACACCGATATGAACCCGGTGTTGCTCAAGCCCAACAGTGACACCGGCTCCCAGGTGATCATCCATGGCCGTGCCGTGACCAGCATGAATGCCGTGGCCTATCACGACTACAAGGCGATCGCCATGAGTGCAGTGTTGGCCTCGCACGCGCGCTTGAGTGCGACCTACCCCGTGGTGATGGTCGAAGGCGCAGGTTCGCCGGCCGAGATCAACCTGCGGGCCAACGACATTGCCAACATGGGTTTCGCCGAAGCGGTGGATTGCCCGGTACTGCTGATTGCCGATATCAATCGCGGCGGGGTATTCGCCCACCTGGTGGGTACGTTGGAATTGCTGGCGCCGTCGGAACAGGCACGGGTCAAGGGCTTTATCATCAACCGCTTTCGCGGCGATATCGCACTGTTGCAACCCGGCCTCGACTGGCTTGAGGCACGCACCGGCAAACCAGTGGTAGGCGTGCTGCCCTATGTGATGGACCTGCACCTGGAAGCCGAGGATGGTATCGACCAGCGCCAGATCGACAAGGCGGCGCAGGTGCTCAAAGTGGTGGTGCCAGTCTTGCCGCGCATCAGCAACCATACCGACTTCGACCCGTTGCGCCTGCATCCCCAGGTCGATCTGCAGTTTGTCGGGCCGGGGCAGGTGATCCCCGCCGCAGACCTGATCATCCTGCCCGGCTCGAAAAGCGTACGCAGCGACTTGGCCTACCTGCGCGCCAATGGCTGGGACGGCGCCATTGCCCGGCACTTGCGCTATGGCGGCAAGGTCCTGGGCATCTGCGGTGGCCTGCAGATGCTGGGTGAGCAGGTCCACGACCCGCTGGGCCTGGAAGGGCTGGCGGGTTCCAGCGCAGGCCTCGGCCTGCTGGCATTGAGCACCACCCTGGAGGCCGAGAAACAGTTGCGCAACGTGCGCGGTCGGCTGGTGCTGGAAGAGGCGCCGGTCAGCGGGTATGAGATCCATGCGGGCGTGACCCTGGGTACGGCCCTGGAACGCCCCGCAGTGCTGCTGGAGGATGGCCGCAGTGACGGCGCGCAGAGTGACGACGGGCAGATCCTCGGCACGTATCTGCACGGCCTGTTCGAAACGCCCGCGGCGTGCAGCGCCTTGTTGCGCTGGGCCGGTTTGCAGCAGGTGCAGGAGGTGGATTATCACGGCCTGCGCGAGCGCGATATCGAGCGTCTGGCGGATCTGGTGGAGCAGCATCTGGACACCCGGTTGCTGCGCCAGTTGTGTGGTATTTGAAGTTCATAGGCGATCACCGTCACTGTAGGAGCCGGCTTGCCGGCGATGACGGCACCCATTACACCGCCATTTCGAGGCCTGACCCATGTTGCAACTGATCCTCGGCGGCGCCCGCTCCGGCAAGAGCCGCCTGGCAGAAAAACTCGCCAGCGACAGCGCGATGCCCGTCACCTACATCGCCACCAGCCAGCCCCTGGACGGTGAAATGAACGCGCGCGTGGCCCTGCATCGCCAGCGTCGCCCAAGCAGTTGGGGGCTGGTCGAAGAACCGCTCGAGCTGGCCCGGGTCCTGCGCGAGCACGCCGCCCCCGGCCAGTGCCTGCTGGTGGATTGCCTGACCTTGTGGCTCACCAACCTATTGATGCTCGACGACCCGCAGCGCCTGGGCGTTGAGCGCGAACAACTGCTGGACTGCCTGGCGTCGCTGCCGGGGGAAATCATTTTTGTCAGCAACGAGACCGGTCTGGGTGTCGTGCCGCTGGGCGAATTGACTCGCCGCTATGTGGATGAAGCCGGTTGGCTGCATCAAGCCTTGGCCGAACGTTGTCAGCGGGTCGTGCTGAGCGTTGCAGGCCTGCCCCTGACTTTGAAAGGTACTGCGTTATGACCCCATCCTGGTGGCTGGACCCCTGCAAGGCGCTGGACGCCGAGGCCTATGAACAAGCCTTGGCCCGCCAGCAACAACTGACCAAGCCCGCCGGGTCCCTGGGGCAGCTGGAGGCGCTGGCGGTGCAACTGGCCGGTTTGCAGGGCCGGGTCAAGCCGGCGGTCGAGCAGGTGTGGATCGCGATCTTTGCCGGCGATCACGGCGTGGTCGCGGAGGGCGTCTCGGCCTATCCCCAGGAAGTCACCGGGCAGATGCTGCATAACTTTGTCAGCGGTGGCGCGGCGATCAGCGTGTTGGCCCGTCAACTGGATGCGCAGCTGGAAGTGCTGGACCTGGGCACCGTTACGCCATCGCTGGACCTGCCGGGCGTGCGCCACCTGAATATCGCCCCGGGCACGGCCAATTTCGTGCTGGGCGCGGCCATGACCGAGGCCCAGGGCCAACTGGCCCTGGCGGCGGGGCGTGACAGCGTACAGCGGGCGATCAGCGCCGGTGCGCAGCTGTTCATCGGTGGCGAGATGGGCATTGGCAACACCACCGCCGCCAGTGCGCTGGCCTGTGCCTTGCTCGATTGCCAGGTCCGCGACCTGACCGGTCCCGGCACCGGCCTCGATGCCCAAGGCGTGAGCCATAAAGTGGCGGTGATCGAGCGCGCCCTGGCATTGCATGGCGGGCAGCGGGGCGACCCGTTGCAGACGCTGTTCAATCTCGGTGGCCTGGAGATCGCCGGGTTGGTGGGGGCGTACCTGGCCTGCGCCCAGGCGGGCGTGGTGGTGCTGGTCGACGGGTTTATCTGCACCGTTGCGGCGCTGGTCGCCACGCGCCTGAACCCGTCCTGCCGGCCATGGCTGTTGTTCGGCCACCGGGGCGCCGAGCCGGGCCATCGCCACGTGCTGCAAAGCCTGGAAGCCGAGCCGCTGTTGGAACTGGGCCTGCGCCTGGGCGAAGGCAGTGGCGCGGCGCTGGCGGTGCCACTGTTGCGTCTGGCGTGTGCCCTGCACGGGCAGATGGCGACGTTCGCTGAAGCGGCCGTGGCGGACCGTCCCGCATGACCTTGCACCTGGACCTGCTGCGCCATGGCGAAACCGAACTGGGCGGTGGTTTGCGCGGCAGCCTGGATGATGCGCTGACTGCCAAGGGCTGGGCGCAGATGCGCGAGGCGGTGCTGGCGCGTGGGCCGTGGGAGCGTCTGGTCAGCTCGCCGCTGCAGCGCTGCGCGCGGTTTGCCGAAGAATTGGGCGCGCGGCTGGACCTGCCGGTGCGTCTGGAACCGGATCTGCAAGAGCTGCATTTCGGCGCCTGGGAAGGGCAGAGCGCAGCGAAGTTGATGGAGACTGACGCCGAGGCGCTGGGCCTGTTCTGGGCTGATCCGTATAGCTTTACGCCGCCGGATGGCGAGCCTGTCGAAGCGTTTTCCCGGCGTGTACGCGGTGCGGTCCTACGTCTGCATCAGCTGTATGCCGGCCAGCGGGTGCTGCTGATCAGCCATGGTGGTGTCATGCGTTTGCTGCTGGCCCAGGCCCGTGGCTTGCCCCGTGAACACTTGTTGAATGTCGAGGTAGGCCACGGCGGCTTGTTCAGCCTGCGGGTCGAGGCTGATGGTGTATTGAGCGAGGGTGCCTGAATGTTGCCGTTCTGGATTGCCTTGCAGTTTCTCAGCAGCCTGCCGATTCGCCTGGCGGGCATGCCACAACCCCAGGCGCTGGGGCGTTCGCTGCTGTTTTATCCGCTGGTGGGGCTGCTGTTCGGGCTGCTGCTGTGGGGCTTGCACACGGCGTTGATGGGGGCACCTTTGTTGTTGCACGCGGCGTTGCTGCTGACGGCATGGGTATTGCTCAGTGGCGGCCTGCACCTGGATGGCCTGGCGGACAGTGCCGATGCATGGCTGGGCGGTTTTGGCGACCGCGAGCGCACCCTGGCCATCATGAAAGACCCGCGCAGCGGCCCGATTGCCGTGGTCACCCTGGGCTTGGTGCTGCTGTTGAAGTTCGCTGCGCTGGTGGCTTTGATCGAGCAAGCAAATGGCGCTGCATTGATCCTCGCCCCATTGATTGGTCGCAGCTCGCTGCTGGCACTGTTTCTCACCACCCGCTATGTGCGCGCCGGGGGATTGGGCCAGGCGCTGGCGGACCACTTGCCACGGATTGTCGGGCAACAGGTGCTGATCCTCAGTGGCCTGACTTGTGTGCTGATTGGCGGTATCAGCGGCGGGGTTGCGGTGTTGCTGGCGGCCCTCTGTTTCATGGGCTTGCGGCAAGTGATGATCAATCGATTGGGCGGCACGACCGGCGATACCGCCGGCGCCTTGTTGGAGCTGCTCGAAGTGGCGGTGTTGATCGGCCTGGCCCTGTAACACTTTCTTGCATTTCCTTAATCGCGGGTATATACACGTTCCATGCTTGCCTCCCAATGTTTATGCACCAACCTGCGTCGTGCCGCCCGTGGCGTCAGCAGGCACTACGACGGCGCCCTCGATGGCTTCGGGATCAACGTCGCTCAGTATTCCTTGCTGTGTAATTTGCAGCGCCTGGACCAGCCGAGTATTTCCAGCCTGGCCGATGCCATGGGCCTGGACCGCAGCACCCTGGGGCGTAACCTGCGGGTGCTGGAGGGCGAGGGCCTGGTGCGGCTGGTCGAGGGCGATGACCTGCGCAATCGCCTGGTGATGTTGACCGATATGGGCAAAGAGCGCCTGGCGGCCGCGTTGCCCGCCTGGGAGGCGGCGCAGCAGAAACTGATCGATAAATTGGGTGCGCAAAAACGCGAAACCTTGTTGGCCTTGCTGGACGAACTCGCTTAAACGCGGGCTTGTTTGAATACAAGCGGGTATATACCCGCAAGCGGAGAATAATAATGACCTCGATGTGGCGTACCAGTGGCTGGATTCTTGTCGGGAGTGCGCTGATCCTGGCCCTTTCCCTGGGCGTGCGCCATGGCTTTGGCCTGTTCCTGGCGCCCATGAGTGCCGAGTTCGGCTGGGGGCGTGAAACCTTTGCCTTTGCCATCGCCTTGCAAAACTTGATCTGGGGCCTGGCGCAGCCGTTTACCGGGGCCCTGGCCGACCGGTTTGGCGCGGCTAAAGTGGTGATGATCGGCGGCGTGCTCTATGCCTTGGGCCTGGTGCTCATGGGCCTGTCCGATTCGGCGTGGTCGCTGTCGCTGAGTGCCGGCCTGCTGATCGGTATCGGCCTGTCCGGCACCTCGTTCTCGGTGATTCTCGGCGTGGTAGGACGTGCGGTGGCCCCGGAAAAACGCAGCATGGCCATGGGCATTGCCAGTGCTGCCGGGTCTTTCGGCCAGTTCGCCATGCTGCCGGGCACCCTGGGCCTGATTGGCTGGCTGGGCTGGTCCGCCGCCTTGCTGGTGCTGGGCCTGCTGGTGGCACTGATCGTACCGCTGGTGACGATGGTCAAGGACCGCCCGCTGCCGGCGTTGGTTGGCCAGCAAACCCTGCGCGAGGCCCTGCACGAAGCCTGTTCCCATTCTGGCTTCTGGTTGCTGGCGTTCGGCTTTTTTGTCTGCGGATTTCAGGTGGTGTTTATCGGCGTGCACTTGCCGGCGTACCTGGTGGACCAGCATCTGCCGGCGACTGTCGGCACCACGGTGCTGGCCTTGATCGGCCTGTTCAATATCTTCGGCACCTACACTGCCGGCTGGCTCGGCGGGCGGATGTCCAAGCCGCGTTTGCTCACCGCGTTGTACCTGCTGCGGGCCGTGGTGATCGTGTTGTTCCTGTGGGCGCCGGTGACGCAGATGAGCGCCTACCTGTTCGGCATGGCCATGGGCTTTTTGTGGCTGTCGACCGTGCCGCTGACCAACGGTACGGTGGCGACCTTGTTCGGCGTGAGAAATCTGTCGATGCTGGGTGGGATCGTGTTCCTGTTCCATCAATTGGGTTCGTTCCTCGGCGGCTGGCTGGGGGGCGTGGTCTATGATCGAACTGGCAACTACGATTTGATCTGGCAGGTGGCGATTGTCTTGAGCCTGGTAGCAGCCGCCCTTAACTGGCCAGTGCGTGAGCGGCCTGTGGCCAGGTTGCAGGCGCAGATGGGGGTAGCATGAATTCGATCGGATACTGGTTTGGCGCAGCAGGTCTGCTGACGCTGTTGCTGCTGGCCTGGTGGGGGTGGCAGAGCAGCGGGCTGGCGTTGATGCAGCTGGGTATGGCGATCTGTTAAGTTGTTTGCCTGACTTTGTGCAAGGACACCCAACATGTTGATGCGCTGGCTCGCAGTACCTGCCCTGATGGTGGCTTTTGGCGGTGTCGCCATGGCCGCCGATTGCCCGCCGTTGCTCGAAGGCCAATTGCCCAAGTTGCGCGCCAAGGAATCCATCGACCTGTGCCAGCGTTTTGCCGGCAAGCCCCTGGTCATCGTCAACACCGCCAGTTTTTGTGGGTTCGCCCCGCAGTTCAAAGGCCTGGAGGCGCTGTATCAGCGCTACAAGGGCGATGGCCTGGAAGTGATTGGCGTGCCCTCCGACGACTTCAAGCAGGAAGCCAAGACCGGCGAGGAGACCGCCAAGGTTTGCTATGTGAACTACGGCGTGACCTTCACCATGACCGAGCCGCAGAAGGTCAGGGGGCCCGATGCGGCACACCTGTTCAAGGTCCTGGCCGAGCAGAGCAATGCGCCGAAGTGGAATTTCTATAAGTACGTGGTGGATCGCCAAGGTAAGGTGGTCGCCAGTTTCTCCAGCCTGACCAAGCCGGACAGTCCGGAACTGATCGAGGCCGTAGAGCGGGCACTGGCTTTGTAGGCGCCGGCTTGGCGAAGGCGGCCTGTCAGCCAACCTATAAAAAACCCGCTTCCTTCACAGGAGAGCGGGTTTTTTATGCAGCGTTGGATCAGAACTTGTACGTCATGCCCAGGCCGAAACCGTTGGCGCTGTTTTCGTACTTGGCGTTGTACGTCTGGCCCAACTGGTTGGAGCGACGGACCTTGACAGCTTCTTCCTGCAGGTACGAGTAGGCCAGGTCGATGGTCATGTTATCCATGACTGCGTAGCCCAGGCCAACACTGAAGATGGTCCGGTCGCCGGTAGGGATACGTGGCGAACGATCAGTGTTGTTGGTTGGCGACTGGTCGAAGGTCAGGCCGGTACGCACTACCACTTGCTTGGTCAACTGGTACGACGTACCGACTGCGTAAGCCCAGGTATCGTGCCAGTTCTGGTCTTCCTTGATGGTACCCACCAGTGCTGGGGCTGCACCGCCGCCATTGCCGGCTGTCACGCCTTCGTTGTTGACGGTGATGTCTTTCAGGCGGCTCCAGCGGGTCCAGGTCGCACCGGCATACAGCTTCCAGGCATCGTTCATGTCCTGGGTCACCGACAGGTCCCAGGATTCAGGGGTGTCGATCTTCAGCGAAGCGTCATAGCGGTTGCCGCGCAGCAGCTGGCCTGGAACGCCGGTGCCTGGGGAGACTTCGGTGTGGCCTTCGAGCTTGTACTTCACTTTCGAGTGGTAGGTCAGGCCCACGCGGGTGGTGTCGGTGGCTTGTACCAGCACGCCAACGTTAAAGCCCAGGGCAGTATCGTCACCCTTGATCTTGATGTTGTTGACGGCGTTAGGCACTTGCGGCAGCGAAACGTCCGACTCCAATGTACCGGCGATGCGGTTGAAGGTCGGACCGAAACCTACGGACACCCGGTCGTTGAAGGCGTAGCTGACAGTCGGCTGGAAGGTGATGACCTTCACTTCGCTCTTGCTGCCAAAGCCGCGGCCCTGGAAGCCACGTTCGTAGTCAGTGACCAGACCGAACGGGGCATAGACACCGAAACCGACTGCCCATTGATCATTGAGTTTGTTGGTATAGAAACCGAACGGAACGGCAGTGAAAGGCACCATATCGCCTTTGTTGCTACCGCGGGTATTGGTATTGCCACTGACTTGGCTGATATCGGTGGATGCATCAATTGCGGCAACACCGCCCGATATTTGCTGGCCTTCAAGGCGAGCCATACCGGCAGGGTTGCCAAAAACGGTACTTGCATCATCGGCAGAAGAAGATCGGCCGGCGAAACCGGTACCCATCCCGCTGACGCTCTGTTCGTTGAGGGCAAAGCCGCTTGCGAACAGTTGGGAAGAGGCCATGGCAACGGCAAGGCTAAGTGTGGTCTTGAGCATTACTTTTTTCATTATTAGAACTCCGAGGTGATCACCGCTGCGGAAAGTAGCAATAAAATTGACTGAGCGCTATAGGCTGTAACGTAGGAGATAGAGCGGTTTTGTAGGACAATCCGACCAAATTTGCGGGTTTTTGCCGAATCTTGCAAAGTGCCCGATCAGCAGGCGACCTGATTCATTGGGTTTACACAGGTTTGCCAAGCCTGCGTGTAATCGCGCAACCGGCCCTGGGGGTGAAATATTTCTTTCCAGATACGGGCCATGGCCAGCAGGTCGTCGGGTCGGGGCAGTTCGGGACGATGTTGCTCCACCAGCAACCAGGCAATAGCGGTGGCGTAGCGCAGGTTGACCGTCAGTTCCAACTGCGGCCCGCTGAGGAAGGCGTGCTGGCTTGCGAGGCCCCGCACCAGGCTGGCACGTTCCGGGTCACGGGCCAGATAGTTGTCCCACAGGGCTCTGTGACGTGACTCGGTAATGCGATACAGGCCGTGGCCGCGCCGGTCATGCAAGGCAGAGCCCAGTTCCGATTGGCTGGCGGCAACCCCCAGCAGCAGGGTTTCTGCGGTCTGGCTGTGGCGACCGAGGTAAATCAGCGTGGGTCGGATCACGTAGCGACACAATTCGCCGGCGGCAATGCCCATAAAACCCTCGAAACCTTGAAAGTGGTCGACGAGGCCTGAGAAGGGGGGGGCTTGGCAGCGGTGGGTCGGATCTCAGGCTCGCCGGAGGCGGAACAGGCCGCCTGAGTTGAAGTGTAGTGTCAGATTTACGATGTAAAGGACTGTTTTTAAAATATTTCTGTTTGGTGGTTATAGACGTTATATCGGTTTGGCCTAAAGGAAGCCGACAGAAACCCGAATCGCGGGCAATAAAAAACCCTGCCTTGCGGGCAGGGTTTTCGATGTTCAGCGTCGGGTCAATCAGGCAACCAGGGCCTGACGGGTACGCTCGATCACGGCCTGCAGCGGCTCTGCGCTGGAGTATTGATCGGGGTACAGGCGTTCGCTGTGACGAGCGATGCCGTGTTCGTTGACCAGGGTGAAGCTGAAGCAGCCTTTGCGAGCGGCCATGATCAGGCAGTTCATTGGAGCAAAAGCATTGGTTAGGGTGCGAATGGCATCCTGAGTATGGATTTGAGTGGACATATTATTGGTGTTCCTACAAATGACACGGATAAGAACCGTGCAACGTTAAAACGTTCCAGTGACGCTGATCACCATTGATCATGCGAAGAACCCGACTGGAACAAAGCAGCCAGTTTGAAGCGCTGAATAGTTTGGCGCGCTTGGGCTGGCAGGTAGGTACTTAGGAGGGCAGGCAACACAACAGGGGCAAAGGTTCTGGGCCCAGGGTGAAGATCCTGATCAATTTGCAGGTTGGTTCGGTCAGAGTATGGAAACTTCGCGACACCCTTTGCATTGTTCAAAGGCAGTGTCGTCGCAAGTGATACCTGGAAACCATCGAGGTGGTCGATCCCATCAAGATTGACAGAACTTCTCTTCAGGGAAGTTACGTCGCGGGGATTTGTTCGACCAGAATTGACTTTCAGCTTGGTACTAACGCCGCGGATAGTAATAGCTTGAAACGGGTAAAGCAAGTGTGTTAGCGAAAATATTTCAATCAACCGCCCATAAGCCCGCGATAAATCAGCACCGTGGCTGCGGCAGCCAACGAACAGCCCAGCGCGTAGGCGGCTAGGGTCAGGCGCAGGGATTGGCCGGTTTCGATCACGCTCATCACATCACCCATGTCGTTGACCCGCCCGTCACCCAGCTCGATGCACAGGCTGACTGCTGTGAATGCGGCTGACAACAGGATGGCGATGGCAAACAGCGCGCCATCAGGGGAGGGCAGCACGGCATTGATCCCCAGGGAAATCACGCAAATGGCGAGCAGCAGCAGTGCGAACACCAGAATTCCTCTCATGACACGGCGTCCCTCCTTGCAATAGGGCAAACAGTGTGGCGAGCCCGGTGGCGTTTGAAAAGTGACGCTTGTGTGTCACCCGTAACGTTTTGCCACGGTTCTGGGCCACAAAACAGCAGGGATACGATCTCCAGGCAGGCAGTTGTGCACATTGGTTGCGCAGTGTGTCACCGGGTTGGGGCGCAGCCGGATGGCCCCTCGGATGCCTGCATCAAAAATTTAAGTCAATGAAAAATCTGGCTTTTTTTTATTGGTGAAAAAATCGTCAGTTTAAGCGCGGCCCCCGCTCCATGGGCCTTTGAGCGCGTTAAAGCATGGTTGTCCACTGAGTTATCCACAGCTTCTGTGGATTGTCCCAAGCGCTTGCTCTAGAACGGGCGTGCAGGGTTTTTTCAGCTTTACCCGTACGAAAAAAGGAGTAGAGTGGCGCGCCTTCCGTTCTGCCCTACAGTGCTTTATGAAGTTTCGCTCAGTATCACCTTCTGTTACCGACAACCCTCCCAGTGTTACCACGCCCAAGCGTTTCTCTTTGAAAGTCGCCTTGTGGCTGCTGGATAACCCTCGCATTGGCGATAACCCCAATATCAAGCATTTCGCCGGGCGCTTGCTCAAGCAGCCGGCCCGTGAAGGGGTGGTCGTGGCTCAGAGCCGCCTGGGTCTGTTGATGTGTCGCGAGTGCGGCAATGCCCGGGACCGCCGCATCGGCCATGACCTCCTGCGCCAGGCCGCCCGTGCCGGCGACCTTGGCGCCCAGCGTGAACTGGGCCAGATCAAAGACTGAGCTGTCCACGAAGCGCGTGCTTGGTTAACCTTCCTCTTTTACCGTAATGGCAGGAATGGCTATGGCTTTTGACTGGACCAGTGTTGCGCTGGGCCTCGCCGCTGCGGCGTTGCCTCTGTTGGTCCTGTGCTGGCAGATCCAGCGCCGCCTGAATGCACGCAGCGCCGGCTGGGAGCTGCTGGAAGAGCGCCTGGCCACCGCGCAGATGGCCCAGGAAGGGCTGGCTGCGCAACTGGACGCCAGCCGTGATGAGATCAGCGACCTGAGCCAGGCCAATGCCGCCAAGCAGGCGGACCTGGCGGCTGTTCGCCGGGAGGTCGAACTGCTGCAGATCGATCGTGATAACGCCCGTGATGCCGCTCATGCCTGGAACATCGAGCGCTCTGCCAAGGAAGGCGAGCTACGCCGCCTAGACGCTTTGTCGGCCTCCCTGCGTGCCGAACTGCGTGAGCAACAGGACAGCCATCAACAACGCCTCAACGACCTGCAAGGCTCACGGGATGAGTTGCGTGCGCAGTTCGCCGAACTGGCGGGGAAAATTTTCGACGAACGCGAGCAGCGGTTTGCCGAGACCAGCCAGCAACGCCTCGGGCAATTGCTTGACCCGTTGAAGGAACGCATCCAGTCGTTCGAAAAGCGCGTGGAGGAAAGCTATCAGAACGAGGCGCGGGAGCGCTTTTCCCTGGCCAAGGAGCTGGAGCGCCTACAGCAATTGAACCTGCGCCTGTCGGACGAAGCCACCAACCTGACCCGCGCCCTTAAAGGGCAGAAAACCCAGGGCAACTGGGGCGAGTTGATTCTGGAGCGGGTGCTGGAACATGCCGGTCTGGAGAAAGGCCGCGAGTACCAGACCCAGGTCAGCCTCAAGGGCCCGGATGGTGAGCGTTTCCAGCCGGATGTGCTGATCATGCTGCCGGGCGACAAGCAGGTGGTGGTGGACTCCAAGGTCAGCCTGACGGCTTATCAGCAGTACGTGGCGGCCGATGACGAGATGATCGGCCAGGTCGCCCTCAAACAGCATGTGCTGTCGCTGCGCAACCATGTCAAAGGCTTGGCCAGCAAGGACTATAAACGTCTGGAAGGCCTGCACAGCCTGGATTTCGTGTTGCTGTTCGTGCCTATCGAAGCGGCGTTCTCGGCAGCGTTGCAGGCGGAGCCGAATCTGTTCCAAGAGGCTTTCGACCGCCATATCGTGATTGTCAGTCCGACCACTTTGCTGGCGACCCTGCGGGTGATCGACAGCCTTTGGAAGCAGGAACGGCAAAGCCAGAATGCCCGGGAAATCGCCGAACGTGCTGGCTGGCTGTACGATAAGTTCGTGCTGTTTATCCAGGACCTGGATGAAGTGGGCAACCGCCTGCAGCAGTTGGATAAGGCTTACAGTGCGGCACGCAATAAGCTTACCGATGGTCGCGGAAATCTGGTCAGTCGCGTCGAGCAATTGAAGCTGCTGGGCGCGCGCGCGAGCAAAGGCTTGCCGTCCGATCTGTTGGAGAAGGCGATGACCGACGAAGATGGCGTGGTGCAACTCCCTGACTAAACGCAGCACCCACATTTGATCGGATGCGCGGCTGATTACAACGGTAAATGCCGGTTCAGCAGCGCTCGCAACGCCGCCGGCTTCACTGGCTTGGCCAGGTAGTCCAACCCCGCCGCGTGCACCTCGGCCACCCTCTCCGGCCGGCCGTCGGCGCTGATCACCACCCCTGGGATCGGCTCTGCCAACTGCGCGCGCAGCCAGCCCATCAACTCGGTACCTGTTTCGCCGTGGTCCAGGTGGTAATCCACCAGCGCCAATTGCGGGCGCATGCCTTCGGCCAGCAACGCCGCGCATTGCGCCTGGTCGCGTGCGGTCCAGACCTGGCAACCCCAACGGCTTAACAGGCTGCGCATGCCAATCAGGATGCTGTCTTCATTGTCCACGCACAGCACCTGGGCACCGCTCAGCGGCATGCCCTTTTCTGCCGTGGCCTGCACCTGCAGGCGGGTCTGGGTCTTGGCCAGCGGCACACTGACACTGAACACGCTGCCTTTGCCTGGCCAGGAGCGTACGCGCAAGCGGTGACCGAGCACGCGGCACAGCCCATCGGCGATTGCCAGGCCAAGACCCAGTCCCTTCTCGGCACGGGTCTGGTGGCTATCCAGGCGCTTGAATTCCTCGAAAATCACCTTCTGTTTATCCAGAGGAATACCCGGGCCACGGTCCCACACCTCCAGGCGCAGTTCACCGCGCCGACGTCGCACACCCAGCAGTACCGGGCCGTGGGCATAACGGAAAGCGTTGGTCAGAAAGTTCTGCAGGATCCGCCGCAGCAGCTTGATATCGCTGTCGATGCGCAAGCGGCTGCCGCGCAGTCGGAAACGCAAGCCTTGCTCCTGGGCCAGTACCTTGAACTCCGCGCCCAGGGTGTCGAACAGCTCACTCAAGGCAAATGGCTGGCGTTGCGGGTTGATCTTGCCGTTTTCCAGGCGTGAGATATCCAGCAAGTCGCTGATCAGGTCTTCGGCCGAACGCAACGAACTGTCCAGATGCTGCACCAGTTGCCGGGCCTCGCCGGACAGTCCTTCGCTCTGGTGGGAGAGGGCGGCGGAGAACAGTCGTGCGGCGTTCAGCGGTTGCATCAGGTCATGGCTGACGGCGGCAAGGAAGCGGGTTTTCGATTGGTTGGCCGACTCGGCCACGCCTTTGGCATCGGTCAGGGCGACGTTGAGTTGCGACAGTTCATGGGTGCGCTCGGTAACCCGCTGCTCCAGGCCCTCATTGGCTTCGGTCAGGGCCTGCTCGGCCTCGCGGAACGCGGTGATGTCGGTGAAACTCATGACAAACCCGCCACCTGGCATCGGGTTGCCGATCAGTTCGATCACCCGGCCGTTGGGGAACAGTCGTTCCGATGTATGCGCCCGGCCCTGGCGCATCCAGTGCAGGCGCCGCGCCACATGCACTTCGGCTTCGCCTGGGCCACACAGGCCGCGTTCGGCGTTGTAGCGAATAATGTCGGCAATCGGCCGGCCAACGCTGATCAGGCCGTCGGGGTAGTTGAATAGCTCCAGATAGCGGCGGTTCCAGGCCACCAGCCTGAGGGACTGGTCCACCACACTGATGCCTTGGGTGATGTTCTCGATTGCACCTTGTAGCAGCGCACGGTTGAATTGCAGCACTTCAGAGGCTTCGTCAGCGATACGGACTACATCCTCCAACTGCATTTCGCGGCCTTCAATTGCGGCTTTCACCACCGCTCGCGTCGATGAGGCCCCCAGTACGCCGGCCAGCAGCCGTTCGGTGTGGGCGATCCAGTCGTTGTCGGCATTCTGATTGGGGTTAAAGCCCTTGCCTTGGCGGTAGGCGAAGCGGATGAAACTTTGTTGCGCCCGTTCCTCGCCAACAAAGCGCGCCGCCAGGCTCAACAGGTCATTGATCTGCACCGACAGCATGGAACGGGCACTGGCGCGCTGGCTGGTTTCCTGGCCGATAAAGCGTCCGGCCTGCCAGTGTTCCGACACGCGTGTGCGCGACAGCACCGACACCCAGGCAAACAGGGTGAAGTTACCGGCCAAAGACAGCACCACCCCTTGGGTCAGTGGCGTGATCGGCAGCCCCAGCGGGTTGCCATGCAGCCAGGACAGGCCCGGGAATATATCCAGTGACCAGCCCAGGCTATGGGCGGCAATGGGCAGCACCAGGGTGTAGAACCACAGGAAAGTACCTGCCGCCAGGCCGGCAAACACGCCGCGCCGGTTGGCCTGTTTCCAGTACAGCGCGCCGAGCATCGCCGGTGCCAGTTGGGTCACGGCGGCAAACGCGATCTGGCCGATGGTCGCCAGGCTGGCGGTGGAGCCGAGCAGGCGATAGCTGACATAGGCCAGCAACAGGATAATCACGATGCTGACCCGGCGTACCGAGAGCATCCAGTGGCGGAATACTTCGAACGGGCGCTCGGCGTTGGTGCGGCGCAGCAGCCACGGTAGCAGCATATCGTTGGAGACCATGGTCGACAGCGCCACGCTGGCGACGATGACCATACCGGTTGCCGCCGAAGCACCACCGATAAACGCCAGCAGCGCCAGGGCTGGATGGGCTTCGGCCAGGGGCAGGCTGATCACGTAGGAGTCCGGCAACACTGAGCTTGGCAGCAACATTTTGCCGCCCAGGGCAATCGGCACCACAAACAGCGCAGCCAGCACCAGGTAAGCCGGGAACACCCACTTGGCCAGGCGCAAGTCCTGGGGCTCGATGTTCTCTACCACGGTCACGTGGAATTGGCGGGGCAGGCAGATGATCGCCATCATTGCCACGCCGGTCTGCACCACCATCGATGGCCAGTTGACGGTCTCTTTCCAGTATTCCTCCAGCCTCGGCGCGAGCATCGCCTGGCTGAACAGGTCGTTGAAACCGTCGTAGAGGCCGTAGGTAACAAACGCACCGACTGCCAGAAACGCGAACAACTTGACCAGGGACTCGAAGGCAATCGCCAGCACCATGCCACGGTGGTGTTCCGTCGCATCGAGGTTGCGGGTACCGAACACAATGGTGAATAGCGCCAGCACCAGGGACACAATCAGCGCGGTGTCCTGGGCCCGCGTACCGGTGGCATCGGCGCCGGCGCCAATCAGCAGGTTGACCCCCAGCACGATGCCTTTGAGTTGCAGTGCAATGTACGGCAGCACGCCCACCAGGCAGATCAGCGCTACCACCACGGCCAGGGACTGGGACTTGCCATAGCGCGCGGCAATAAAGTCGGCGATAGAGGTGATGTTTTCCTGCTTGCTGATCAGCACCATCTTTTGCAGGACCCAGGGCGCCAATACCAGAAGCAGGACGGGGCCCAGGTAGATCGGTAAAAATGCCCACAGTTGTTCGGCGGCCTGGCCTACGGCACCAAAGAAGGTCCAACTGGTGCAATACACCGCCAGTGACAGGCTATACACCCAGGCACGTACCCGTGGCGGCAGCGGCGCGTGGCGGCGGTCACCGTAGAAGGCGATGGCAAACATAATGGCCATGTAGGCCAGGGCAACGGCGGCGATCAGCCCGCTGGACAGCGTCATGAGTACTCCGGACATAAGAACACCCAGGCATTCCCAGGCCCGGGGCGACAGTCTCGCATGATGCACGGGGTTAGTCAGTGTCGACGAAGGTCGCGTAGGGGCCGGCTAGCCGGTGATGGGAGGTTCGCTATCGCCGCTAAGCCGGCCCCTACAGCCGTGGTGGCAGGGTTTTCTGGCGCAGGATATAGATCGAGACCAGTACCGCACAGGTCAACATGAACCCGCGTGCCCAAGGCAATGGCACCAGGTAGCAAGACAGGCCGATACTCAGCCACATGAAGCCAATGGCGTACACCTTGCCTTTGAGTGGAATGCCGTTGCCATCCAGGTAATCCCGAATCCATGGACCCAGGCGCGGGTGGTTGACCAGCCAGTGGTAGAAGCGCGGTGAGCTACGGGCAAAACAGCCGGCGGCCAGGAGCAGGAAGGGGGTAGTCGGCAAGACCGGCAGGAAGATCCCGATCACCCCAAGCACCACGCTCAACCAGCCAACGGCCAGCAGAACGTAGCGCACAATCGGGGAGCGGTTGCCCATGGGCGCCACGGGCAGGGGACTCAGTGATGGCGAGGCTTGAGGATCGCCGGTTTTTCGTCGGGCGCGTTGCATAGCAGGTACAGGGCGGTCAGTGCTTCCGGGATCTGTACGATCATGTCGTCCATCAGGTTGGCATCGCTGGCGATATCGGCGAACTCGGGCTGGTCGTCGAACAGGCCGGAACCGACCATGATCGGCAGCAGCATTTCGCTGACCTCTTCCTCGGCGGTTTCAAACCAGGCGGCTTCGCGCAGGAACACACCTTCCATGAAACCAATGCACCAGCCGCGCAGGTCGGAGTCGTCCGGCTCTTCGCCCAGGTCGAGCTCGCATGGCAACTCGAATTCCTCATCGGACGCCAGTTGGCGAGAGATGTGGGCCTTGAGCGCCAACAGGGTGGATTCGATTTCCTCGCGCTGCGCGGCGTCTGCGTAGTGAGGCTCTTCGGCGAACAGCGCGTCGATCCATTCACGATCAGGTACAGGCTCGGAGCAGATCGACAGCGCGGTCAGGTAGCCGTGGGCGGCCACATAGTCCAGCGCTTCGTCATGCAGCTCATCGGCATCGAGGAAGGCTTGCAGGCGGGTTAGTTGCTCAGCGAAGGACATTGAAAGACTACCTTGGGAATAAACGATGCTGAATTCTAGGCCTTCTTGAGCGTGCAGGCCAGCCGCACGGCACATTTGCAAGGTTTTCAGATGGGCCGCTGTTCGTCAGTGGCCCCCTTTGCCGGGAAGGGCTCGGGTATACTGCCGCGTTTTGTGATGCCCCTGCAGGCCGGATGTGGTTGCGGGAAAAGTTCGCTTACGGATTATTGTCCGGCCAGATGCGCTTTTTCAGCCAGCCTGTACAGAGGGATTTCGGTGGAATTTGGAGTTTTTCATGCTTGAACAGGCTCAACGCGTCCTCAAGGACATCTTCGGCTACGACAGTTTTCGTGGCCGCCAGGGTGCGATCATTGAGCGCGTGGCCAGCGGCGGTGATGCGCTGGTCCTGATGCCTACCGGTGGCGGCAAGTCGTTGTGCTTCCAGGTGCCGGCCTTGTTGCGTGAAGGCCTGGCGGTGGTGGTCTCGCCGCTGATCGCGCTGATGGACGATCAGGTGGCCACCCTGGAAGAGTTGGGGGTCGCCGCCGCCGCATTGAACTCCACCCTGAGCGCCGACCAGCAACGCGACCTGGCGGCGCGGATCCGCCGTGGCGAAGTAAAGATGCTCTACCTGGCGCCCGAGCGTTTGGTGCAACCCCGGATGCTGGCGTTCCTGCAGAGCCTGGAAATCTCCCTGTTCGCCATCGATGAGGCTCACTGTGTATCCCAGTGGGGTCACGATTTCCGGCGCGAATACCTGCAACTGGGGCAACTGGCCGAGCTGTTTCCCAATGTGCCACGCATTGCCCTGACCGCCACGGCCGACAAGCGCACCCGCGAAGAAATCGTCGAGCGCCTGCATCTGCAGAACGCCGAGCGTTTTCTCTCCAGCTTCGACCGGCCAAACATCTTTTATCGCATCGTGCCCAAGGAACAGCCGCGCAAGCAGTTGCTGGCGTTTCTCTCCGAGCGGCGCAGCGATGCGGGCATTGTCTACTGCCTGTCGCGCAAGAAGGTCGACGAGGTGGCCGCGTTCCTCTGTGAGCAGGGCTATCCCGCATTGCCGTACCACGCCGGCCTGCCCAACGAGTTGCGGGCCTATCACCAGAAGCGCTTCCTCAACGAGGAAGGCCTGATCATGGTGGCGACCATTGCATTTGGCATGGGCATCGACAAGTCCAACGTGCGCTTTGTCGCGCACATGGACCTGCCCAAGTCCCTGGAGGCGTACTACCAGGAAACCGGGCGGGCCGGTCGCGATGGCCTGCCGGCGGATGCCTGGATGGTCTATGGCCTGCAGGATGTGGTGATGCTCAAGCAGATGCTGCAGAACTCTGAAGGCGATGAGCGTCACAAGCGCCTGGAACAGCACAAGCTCGATGCCATGCTGTCGCTGTGCGAAGAAACCCGCTGCCGCCGCCAGACCCTGCTCGCCTATTTCGACGAAGACATGCCCCAGCCCTGTGGGCATTGCGATAACTGCGTGGATGGCGTGCAGACCTGGGATGCCACTGAGCCAGCACGCCAGGGGCTGTCGGCGATCTTCCGGACTGGCCAGCGTTATGGCGTCGGTCATCTGGTGGATGTATTGCTGGGCAAGGACAACGAAAAAGTCCGCAGCTTTGGTCATCAGCACCTCTCGGTGTATGGCGTGGGCAAGGCGCGGGCTGAAGGCGAATGGCGTTCGCTGTTCCGCCAGATGGTCGCCCGCGGCCTAGTGGATATCGACCTGGAAGGCTATGGCGGCTTACGCCTGAATGACAGTTGCCGGCCGCTGCTCAAGGGTGAGGTCAGCCTGGAACTGCGCCGCGACCTCAAGCCGCAGACCACTGCCAAGTCCAGCAGCACCAGCCAGGCCAGCCAACTGGTGCGTGGCGAAGAGCGCGAACAGTGGGAAGCCCTGCGTGCCTTGCGTCGCAAGTTGGCACAAGAGCACAGCGTGCCGCCCTACGTCATATTCCCCGACTCCACCTTGCTGGAAATGCTGCGTGAGCAGCCCACCACTCTGGCGGAAATGGCCAGGGTTGGAGGCGTCGGCGCGCGCAAGCTGGAGCGTTATGGCCAGGCGTTCCTGGAAGTCCTTGGCGGCCAGGCCGAGGCACCGAAGGAAGTCGCCGATATCCGTCACGAGCTCATCAGCCTGGCCCGCGCAGGCATGACGCCGATCCAGATCGCGGGGCAATTGCAGTGTTCAGAAAAGAACGTCTACACGTTGCTGGCCGAGTCCATTGGCAAGCAGCAATTGTCCCTGGAGCAGGCCCTTGATTTGCCGGAGGACTTGCTCGGTGAAATCCAGGATGCATTTCTCGACGGCGAAGGCGAGTTGCCACCGGTTAGCGACATAGCCCCGTTGTTTACCGGCCGGGTGCCAGAGGGGGTTTTGTACTGTGTACGGGCCGCTTTGCAGTCGGAATTCGAGATTTGATGTGTCAATTACGACAATGTAACGAATCAGTACATTGCAAGCCTTGCCTACTGTCATGGGTCATGCTTAGCTGACTAATAATTAGCCACACTTAATTTTCAGTCTAACCCATGAGTTTTTTATGCCGTTAACCGATCAACACCGCTTTGGCATGCAGTTGGCGCAAATGTCCCGTGGCTGGCGCGCCGAACTGGATCGCCGCCTGGCGGGGCTGGGGTTGTCCCAGGCGCGCTGGCTGGTGCTGCTGCATCTGGCCCGTTTTGAAGAAGCACCCACCCAACGCGAACTGGCCCAGAGTGTCGGGGTAGAAGGGCCCACATTGGCGCGCTTGCTCGATAGCCTGGAAAGCCAGGGCCTGGTGCAACGCCAGGCTGTGGTGGAAGACCGTCGTGCCAAACGCATCCTGCTGTGCGATACCGCCAGGCCATTGATCGAGCAGATCGAGACCATTGCCACAGCCTTGCGCCAGGAGCTGTTTGTGGGGGTCGATGAAGAAGATATGCGGGTGTGCATGCGCGTGCATGGGCATATTCTGGCTAATCTGGAAAAGACCTGACCCGGTTGCGCCGCTGATCAACATGTGGGAGCGGGCTTGCCCGCGATGGCGGAGGGTCAATTGATAAATACTTGACTGATACACCGTCTTCGCGGGCAAGCCCGCTCCCACACAAGCCTGCTCCACTTCGGCCAAGTGTTGTTCTTAGAAGGTCTGGCCGAGGTTCAGGTACACCGCCTTCTGATTGTCATCATTAAACCCATAGCTGAAGTTCAACGGCCCCAGCGGCGTATCAAACCCGAGGAAGATGCTCGCGGCGTTGATGTAGCCACTGTCGAACTCATTGTCGTTGTTCCATGCTCGCCCCCGTTCCAGGGAGGCACCCAGGTACAGTGGGAAGTCCAGCGGCAAGTACGAGCGTGGGGTCAGGCGGCGGTAGTACACCGCGCGCATCAGGCTGATGTTCTGCCCGGAAATCGCATCCTGGCGGAACCCTGACAGCTGCCGCGCACCGCCCAGCAGGAAGCTGGAAATCACCACGTCGGAATCATCCAGGGTACGTCCGTAGCGCCCACCCAGCACCAGGGTGTCCGGGCCGTGGCTCATGGCCTTGTCCAGCTTGAACTCCCATTGGCGGTAGCGCTGGTCGGAGCCCAGGCCGGGTTCGAATTCCCGGTAGGCCAGGCCGATATCTTCACCGGTGTGAGGGAAGTACACGTTGTCCAGGGAGTCGAACGAGTACTTCAATTCGTAGAAGCCCTCGCTGAAGCTCACGCTTGGCAAGTCGCGATCGCCAATGCGCACATCGGCCTTGCCCCAGGCTTCGCCGACGCCGAAGCGGATTTCGCCACTGTTGCCAATCTGCCGGCCGACGTTCAGGCCAAAACCATAGCGCTCCAGGCGGTATTCGGAGATGGGGTCGTTATCCATGATCAGTTCGACGTTCTGCGCCTGCGCCCTGATGTAGGGCGCGACGAAATAACGTGAGCCGGTATCCATCGGCTGGTAGAACTCGCTGTACAGTTCCTGGCGATCTCCGATCTGCACCCTTGTGAGCCATTCGGCGCCGAGGTGGTTGATGCCGTTGACGCGGTAGCTGGCGCCGAGGTTGAAGGCACTGTCGCCGCGCATGTCGTCGGACAGGTTGAGCCCCAGGCGCAGGTAGTCGGTGCCGCTGCGTTTGCCGCGCGCGCTGATGACCAGGGTGTTGTCCGGGCCTTTTTTCACCACGCGGTATTGCACCTGCTCGAAGTAATCCAGGCCGTACAGGGTGCCCATGTCGGATTGCAGGCGTGCCAGGTTCAGCGGTTCGCCGATGGGTTGGCGGATGTAGTAGCGGATCACGTCGTCGCCGACTTTCGAGTCGTTCTCGACCTTGATGGCGGTGATCGTCGGATTGCGCTGGCCCGGTGTGCGGGCGGCAGTCAATTCGGCGTCTACTGAGCCTGTCGGGCGCAGGAGTGCCATACGGGCATCCAGTGCACGGGTGGCGCGGTAGCCTGCGTAGATCATGTCTTTGGCACGGCCAAAATCCGTCACGCCATAGGCGGCCAGCGGTGGCTGGATCAGCACGTCGCCGGGATGCAGGGCCTTGAGTTGCTCCTCCGAGTTTCGGCGGGTCATCAAGGTGATGGACTGGTTGAGTACATCCACCACCGTCGCCAGTTGCTTGCGGCCGCGCAACGGTGTGCCGATATCCACCACGATGGCCATATCGACCCCCATCTCACGCGCCACATCCAGCGGGATGTTATCGGTCATGCCGCCATCCACCAGCAGCCGGCCGTCCAGTTCCACCGGGGCGAATACCGCCGGGATCGACATGCTGGCGCGAATCACCAGGGGCAGGTGGCCCTTGCGAAACACTACTTTCTCGCCGCTGGTGATATCGGTGGCCACGGCGCGGAATGGAATCGGCAGCTTGTCGAAGTCGCGGGTGTTGCTGCTGTGGGCAAACATGCTCTCCAGCAGCAGTGCCAGATTCTGGCCCTGGATCACGCCCAGGGGCAGGCCGAGGCTGCCGTCATCGCGAAAGCTCAGTTTCTGCTTGATCAGGAAGTCCCGGTCATCCTGCTTGCGCCGGAACGGTACGTCTTCCCTGGGCGGGGCGTCGGACAGCGCCAACTGCCAGTCGATGCTCAGTGCCAGCTTTTCCAACTCGTCGATCTTGTAGCCCGAGGCGTACAGCCCGCCAATCACCGCGCCCATGCTGGTACCGGCAATGGCGTCGATGTGAATGCCTTGCTCTTCCAGGGCCTTGAGCACGCCAATGTGCGCCAGGCCACGGGCGGCACCGCCGGAGAGCACCAGGCCGATCTTCGGGCGTGGCGCTTCAACGGCTTGGGCAAGGACAGGGAGCAGGCACAGCAACAGGCAGGACAGCAGGCGGCGCATCATCAATCTCGGGGCTGGGCGGCAAAGGCCGGTATTATAGCCATCCGATCCACCGGTCTCGTCATCTCAGGAGTTCTTCATTTTATGTCTGCGTCCAAGCCCGAGATTGTTATCACCTATTGCACCCAGTGCCAGTGGTTGCTGCGCGCGGCGTGGCTGGCCCAGGAGTTGCTGAGCACGTTTGCCGACGACCTTGGCAAAGTGGCCCTGGAGCCGGCGACAGGCGGGGTGTTTCGCATCACCTGCGAGGGTGTGCAGATCTGGGAGCGCAAGGTCGATGGCGGTTTCCCGGAGGCCAAGGTGCTCAAGCAGCGGGTGCGCGACCAGATCGATCCACAGCGCGACCTGGGGCACAACGATCGGGTGCAGTAAAAGGCACTGCCGGCGCGGAGCCGGCAGTGACGGGCGGTTTACTTGGCCGCCATCTTGTTTTTGATCCAGCCGACGACGAGCGTCAAAACCAGGCCGCCCACGCCACCGCCGACAATATTGCTGCCGACGGCGGCAACGTCCAGCGCCCCGCCGGCGGGCATGCCGCTGATGGCTGTGATGATCTGCCCCAGCACCAGGCCGCCGACGCCGCCGAGTACCGTATTGAGCCCGGAGCCCAGGCCTTGCTTGCTCAGGCCGGCGATGTTGCCGCCGACCGCGCCACTGATGATCTGAATGATCAGGGTGATGAACATGTCCATGGTGAAACTCCTGCATTGCGTTAGGGGAGCGACCACTCGCATGCAGCAACTTCAAGGATCACGGCTGTCGTCGAGGAGTCTGTATCCGTTGAACGACTGCTGACTGTTGCGGATACAAAAAAGTATAGATCAGGCCGCAGCCGCCGGCTGTCGGGCCTTGGCGGGGCGGCTCATCAGGCCGGAGACGACGATGGCGGCAATGATCAGCGAGCCGCCCAGCAGCATACGCAGGGTCGGGGTTTCGCTGAATAGCAGCCAGGCCACGGTGATGCCGTAGACCGGCTCCATGGCGAACACCACCGCGGCGGTCCGCGCCTTGAGCACCTTGAGGCTGGCGACAAACAGACTGTGGGCCAGGCCGGTACAGAACACCCCCAGCAGGCCGATCCATAGCCAGTCGAGGGCGCGCACTTCGCCGAGGCCTTCAGCTGCGACGGGCAGCAGGCACAGGGCGACCACCACGTTCTGGCACAGGGCTGCCTGCACCGGGGGAATGCTGGCGCTGGCCCGGTTGTTCAACGAGAGCAGCGAGAACAACAGGCCCGAGAGCACGGCCCAGATCAGGCCGCTGGTGGCCTGGCTGGCGAGGTCGAAGTCCGGGGTGACCAGCACCAGGCCGACGCTGACGAGTACCACCAGCACCATTTCATTGGCGCGAATCCGCTCGCGGAAGATCAGGCCTTCGAGGATCACCGTGAACGCCGGGAACGTGGCAAATCCCAGCGTCGCAATCGCCACGCCTGCCACTTTCACCGCAATAAAGAAGCTCACCCAGTGCCCGGCCAGCAGCAAGCCGCTGAGCAGCAGGCGGCGCAGGTCGGCGCGGTACAGTTTTTGCCAAGGTGTGTTGCTGGCAAAACGGGCAAACAGCACCAGGGCGAGTACCGCGAAAGCGGCACGCCCAAACACGATAATGCTCGGCGATGCAACGGCAAGCTTGCCGAAGACGCCGGTAAGGCCAAACATCAATGCACCGATGTGCAGGGCGCCGAGGGCAGTGCGGGGAGTCATGACAGTCCTTAAAGCAGTCAGCAGGCAGGCATCCAGTCTAGAGCGCAGTGCGCGGGGGTGTCTGTCGCGCGAATCGCCGGTTTTAGCGCAAGACTAGCGCCCATTGTCGAGCCGGCGCAGGGCCCCGGGCGAGCGGCCGAACTCGCGCAGCATCGCTGCAGCAAACGCACTTTGTGAACCATAGCCGACCCGCGCGGCAATCTCGCCAATGGGCAGGAGGCTGTCGCGCAATAACCCGCGGGCCATGTGCAGGCGCCGGTTGCGGATGTAGTCCATGGGTGTCAGCCCGCATTCGGTGACAAAGCGTGCGTGCAGGCGGGCGACGGACATATCTGCCAGCCGCGCCAGATCAGCGACTTGCAGCGGGTAGGCCGCATGCTGGTCGATATGTGCATTGAATGCACCATAAGGCAGGCGCCGCGGGCCCGCGTGCGCTGGCGACTGGCCATTGAGGGTCGCCAATAACAGCACCGCACCTTGCTGGGCGATCAGCGGGTCATCCAGTGCGCTGCTCGCCAGCCAGTTGACCAATTGGCCCTGGCGGGCATCCAGGTTCACCCGTGCCGGCTGGTCCAGCAGGCGGCGACTGGACTCTGCGTGCTCGCCCAGCGAGTGCATCACCCACTGTTCGTCGGGCACATCCAGCACCAGGCACTGGCTGCCCCGGGGGCTGCCACAGCTGTGATGGGTGGAGAAAGGCAGGACCATCACCCCTTGCGGGCAAACTTCGCCGCCGATGCCTTCCACCTCGAAATCCAGGCGGCCGGCCAGGCCAAACACCAGTTGCGCGTGGTCATGGCTATGGGCGATCAGGTCGTGGGTGTAATGGCGCAGCGTGAGGGTCGGTCTCATCGCAATCTCCCGGGCAGGCCGGCAGTTTACACCGCCCGACGGGCGGTGGGCGCTGTCATCTGACTGACGCAAGAGTGTCATGGGCTGTTAATTGCCCGGGAGCAAGCTGGCGAAAACACCCTTGAGGTATGCCATGACCAGCGCCGAGCTCGCCAAACCCAGCCGCAAGCAACGTGTCCGTACCCTGTGGATCTCCGACGTGCACCTGGGCACCCGGGACTGCCAGGCCGAACATCTGTCGCAGTTCCTCAAGGGCTACCACGCCGACAAGGTCTACCTGGTGGGCGATATCATCGACGGCTGGAAAATGCGCGGCGGCATGTATTGGCCCCAGGCCCACACCAACGTGATCCGTCGCCTGCTGACCATGAGCAAGCGCGGCACCGAGGTGATCTACGTCACCGGCAACCACGACGAGTTCCTGCGCCGCTACTCAAAGCTGATCCTGGGCAATATCCAGTTGGTGGACGAAGCGGTGCATGTGACCGCCGATGGCCGGCATTTGCTGGTGATTCATGGCGACCAGTTCGACGTGATCACCCGCTATCACCGCTGGCTGGCGTTTCTGGGGGATTGGGCCTACGAATTCACCCTGACCCTCAACCGTTGGCTGAACCACTGGCGGGCGCGCTACGGGTATGGCTACTGGTCGCTGTCGGCGTACCTCAAGCACAAGGTGAAGACGGCGGTGAGCTTTATCAGCGATTTCGAGGAAGCCATCGCCCATGAAGTGACCAAGCGCGAGTTGCATGGCGTGGTGTGCGGGCATATCCATCACGCCGAGATTCGCAAGGTGGGCGAGGTGGATTACCTCAATTGCGGGGATTGGGTGGAGTCGTGCACGGCGTTGATCGAGCACTGGGATGGGCATATCGAGCTGTATCGGCTGGCCGACGCCCAGGCCAAAGAGGCGCAGGTCAAGGCCGAGATGGTTGCAGGCTGAAGATCGCCTCGGTCAAAAATGTGGGAGCGGGCTTGCTCGCGAATGCGGTGTATCAGTCAGCATATCCAGCACTGATCCGCCGCATTCGCGAGCAAGCCCGCTCCCACATGTTGGATGGTGTTTTGCCTTAGGGCTTACAAACGTCTGCAATGGCCTCGGCCAGCAGCCCCAGGCGCGTCTCATCAATCCCGGCCACGTTGGCCCGGCCGGAACTGACCATGTACACGCTGTGTTTTTCCCGCAGTTGTTTGACCTGTTCGGCGCTCAGGCCGGTATAGGAAAACATCCCGCGCTGCACGCCCACATGGGCAAACCGTTCGGACAGCCCATGGGGCACCAGTGCTTCGACCAGGCCCGAACGCAGTTGCGCGATGCGCGAGCGCATGCCTTCGACTTCTGCACTCCAGAGTTGTTTGAGCGCGGTATCCCCGAGAATGGTCGCGACCACGGCGGCCCCGTGATCCGGTGGTGTCGACCACAGGTTGCGTGCGATAAACGCCAGTTGGCTGCGTACATCCAGCAACTTCTGCGCATCGTTGGCGCATACGATCAGCGCGCCGACACGGTCGCTGTACAAGCCGAAATTCTTCGAGCAGGAACTGGTGATCAGCACCTCAGGCAGCTCCTCGGCAAACAAACGCACCGCCCATGCGTCCTGCTCCAGGCCATCGCCAAAACCCTGGTAGGCAAAGTCGATCAGCGGCAGCAGTTGGCGCTCGCGCACAATCTGCAGCACCTGGCGCCAGTCGTCCTGGGACAGGTCGAAACCGGTGGGGTTATGGCAGCAGGCGTGCAGCACCACCACGTCGCCATCGGGCACGGTGGCCAGGGTGGCGAGCATGGCTGGCACGTCCAGGCGGTTGTCACTGCCCACGTAGGGGTAATGGCTGACCTTGAGCCCGGCCTTGGCGAAGATGGTTTCGTGGATCGGCCACGTCGGGTTGCTCAACCACACGCCACGGCCGGGCAGGCTGTGGGCGATAAAGTCGGCGCCAAGGCGCAGGGCACCGGTGCCCCCCGGGGTTTGCGTGGCGCCGGCGCGTTGTGCCTTGAGCAGCGCCGAGCCGGCGCCGAGCACCAGTTCACTGACCAGGCGACCGAAAGCCGGGTCGCCATGCCCGCCGATGTAGGTCTTGGTGGTTTGCTGCTCGACCAGGCGCTGCTCGGCACGTTTTACCGCCTGCAGGATCGGGGTCAGGCCCTGGGCATCTTTGTAGACGCCCACGCCGAGGTCGAATTTTTGCGGGTTGGTGTCCTTGGCATAGGACTCCATCAGCCCCAGGATCGGATCACCAGGCACCCGGCCAATCGCGGCGAAATGCATCACTTGCGGCCCTCGGCATCCTTGGCCACTTCGTCGGTGCGGGCGGCCATGATGAAGTCGTTGCGGTGCAGGCCCTTGATGGAGTGGCTCCACCAGGTCACGGTGACTTTGCCCCATTCGGTCAGCAGGCCTGGGTGATGGCCTTCGGCTTCGGAGATCTCGCCCATGGCGTTGGTGAAGGCCAGGGCGAATTTGAAGTTCTTGAACAGGAAGACTTTTTCCAGCTGCATCACGCCGTCGCGCACTTCGATGTTCCAGTCAGGGATCTGCTTGATCAGTACCGGCAGTTCTTCGTCGCTGACTTGCGGGGCGTCGGCGCGGCAGGCTTCGCAATGGGCTTGGTTCAAGGTGGTCATAAAGGTGTTCCTGAAATCGAGTATGTGGAATTCGGTTGCCAGTCGCGTCACCCTAAAGCAACACGCGGCCAGGGAACAGGCTCACCTGGCCTTTAAAGCATCAGTTCAAGCCGCCTTGGGCTTGGGCGGGAACAGCGGCGCGTGCAGACCCAACTGCATACCGCGCTCGACCATGCCCATGATGTCTTCCTGGGCCACTTCAAACAGGCGCTTGAGGCTGGGCAGGACGAAATACAGCGGCTGCAGGATGTCGATGCGATACGGCGTGCGCATGGCTTCCAGCGGGTCGAAGGCCTGGTGCTTGGGCTCATCCGAGAGGCAGTACACCGTCTCCTTGGGCGACGACAGGATGCCGCCACCGTAGATGCGCCGACCTTCAGGCGTGTCCACCAGGCCGAACTCGATGGTCATCCAGTACAGGCGCGCCAGGTACACCCGTTGCTCCTTGGTGGCCGCGAGGCCGAGCTTGCCGTAGGTGTGGGTGAATTCGGCGAACCAGGGGTTGGTCAGCAGTGGGCAGTGGCCGAAAATCTCGTGGAAAATATCCGGTTCTTGCAGGTAGTCCAGCTCTTCACGGGTGCGAATAAAGGTCGCCACCGGAAACTGCTTGCTGGCAAGCAATTCAAAGAAGGTCTGGAAGGGGATCAGTGCCGGCACCCGCGCCACTTGCCAGCCGGTGGTTTCGGCCAGCACTTTGTTGATTTGCGCCAGTTGCGGAATGCGGTCATGGGGCAGGCCGAGTTTGTCGATGCCGTCCAGGTATTCCTGGCAGGCGCGACCCTCGATCACTTTCAGCTGGCGAGTGATCAGGGTGTTCCACACCGCATGTTCTTCGGGCGGGTAGTGGATAAAACCTTGCGCATCGGGCTCGCGGGCCACGTATTGCGTCTGCTTCATACGGCTCTCCTGCTAGGCATTCGTTCTTGTTATGTCCTGCTATGGGCTTATTGATACTCCGCCTGGCCGTGGATTCCACCTGGTTCTAAGGGATGGATGTAGGAAAAATCGGTATTTTTCGTAAAGTATTCGTTACGATTTGGCCGTTGCGCACCTGGCATTGGGATTTTCGGGTTTGAAAAGGCGGTTGGCTGTCACATAATCTTGACGACTATCTGCGTCCGGCGACAAAAAGACGCAGCCCGATCAGCCCTCCTACAACAAACCGGGCCTTTACATGCGTATTAAAGTGCATTGCCAGAACCGCATCGGCATCCTGCGGGACATCCTCAACCTGTTGGTGGAATACGGCGTCAACGTGGCCAAGGGCGAGGTTGGCGGTGAGCACGGCAATGCCATTTACCTGTATTGCCCGAACCTGGTGAACATGCAGTTCCAGGCCTTGCGCCCGCAGTTCGAGGCGATTGCCGGAGTGTTTGGCGTCAAGCGGGTAGGGCTGATGCCCAGCGAGCGTCGGCATATGGAACTCAACGCCTTGCTCGGGGCGTTGGAGTTCCCGGTGCTGTCCATCGACATGGGCGGCTCGATTGTCGCGGCCAACCGCGCGGCGGCGCAGTTGCTCGGGGTGCGGGTGGACGAAGTGCCAGGCATTCCCTTGTCGCGCTACGCCGAGGATTTCGACCTGCCGGAGCTGGTGCGCGCGAGCAAGTCGCGGATCAATGGCTTGCGGGTCAAGGTCAAGGGCGATGTGTTCCTGGCCGACATCGCCCCGTTGCAATCTTCCGAGCATGACGACAGCGAAGCCATGGCCGGCGCCGTGCTGACCCTGCACCGTGCCGACCGCGTCGGTGAGCGGATCTACAATGTGCGCAAGCAGGAGCTGCGGGGCTTTGACAGCATTTTCCAAAGCTCCAGAGTCATGGCTGCTGTGGTGCGTGAAGCGCGGCGTATGGCGCCCCTCGATGCGCCCCTATTAATAGAAGGCGAGACCGGCACCGGCAAGGAGCTGCTGGCGCGCGCCTGTCACCTGGCCAGCCCGCGCGGGCAGTCGCCGCTGATGGCGCTCAACTGCGCGGGGCTGCCGGAGTCGATGGCCGAGACCGAGCTGTTTGGCTATGGTCCAGGCGCGTTTGAAGGGGCACGGGCGGAGGGCAAGCTGGGGCTGTTGGAGCTGACGGCGGGCGGTACGTTGTTTCTCGATGGCGTGGGCGAAATGAGCGCGCGGTTGCAGGTCAAGTTGCTGCGCTTTCTGCAGGACGGTTGCTTTCGTCGCGTAGGCAGCGATGAAGAGGTCTACTTGGATGTGCGGGTGATCTGCGCGACCCAGGTGGACTTGTCGGAACTGTGTGCCCGCGGGGAGTTTCGTCAGGACCTGTATCACCGGCTCAATGTGTTGTCGTTGCATATCCCGCCGCTGCGCGAGTGCCTCGACGGTTTGCCGCCGCTGGTCGAGCACTTTATCGACCAGGCCAGCCGCTTGATTGGTTGCCCGTTGCCCAAGCTGGCACCGGCGGCCATGGAACGGCTCAGTCACTACCATTGGCCGGGCAATGTGCGGCAGTTGGAAAACGTGCTGTTCCAGGCGGTGTCGCTGTGTGAGGGTGGCACGGTCAAGGCTGAGCATATTCGCTTGCCGGATTACGGCGTGCGCCAGCCGCTGGGTGATTTTTCCCTGGAGGGCGGCTTGGAAGAGATTGTCGGGCGGTTTGAAAAGGCGGTGCTGGAGAGTTTGTATGCCGAGCACCCCAGCAGTCGGCTGCTGGGCAAGCGCCTGGGGGTGTCCCACACCACTATCGCCAATAAGTTGCGTGATTACGAAGTGCTCAAGGCCGACAAATAAGCCCCTGGCCCAACACGGTAAAAATGTGGGAGCAAGCAAGCCCGCTCCCACAATGGACCTGTGTCAAGGCCAAGACCGGTGCTTGCCGCAAGCGGCAGAACTCCGCCGTTTTTCCGACTCCCTGCCATCCCCTCATCCACCTTCAATCCTACGCAACCCCTTGCCCCACCTGGCTTTCCCCCACTTTTAAAAAGTTGGTGCGCAAATTGCTAAAGACTCCTCAGTACATCGGTGGGCGGCAAGCGTCCGTCAGTAAGAGGAATGAGCGTGGACAAGTACCTTTATGTGGCAATGACCGGCGCCAGCCAGAATGCGCTGGCGCAAAAGGCCCATGCCAACAACCTGGCGAACATTTCCACCAACGGTTTTCAGCGTGACCTGGAACAGGCCCGCTCGATGCCGGTGTTTGGTGACAGCTTTCCGGCGCGGGCCTTTGCCCTGACCGAGCGCCCAGGCACTGATTTTTCCCCTGGCTCGATGGTCGAGACCGGTCGTGACCTGGACGTTGCCGTCGGTGGTGATGGCTGGATCGCGGTGCAAACCCCAGATGGCGGCGAAGCCTACGTGCGCACCGCCAGCATGAATATCGATGCACTCGGCGTGCTGCGGGCCGGCAACGGCATGCCGATCATGGGCAATGGCGGGCCGATTTCGGTGCCGCCCGAGCAGAAGGTCGAGGTCGGCGAAGACGGCACCATCAGTATCCGCGCCATGGGTGAAGGCCCGCGGGTGATGGCTGTAGTGGACCGTATCAAGCTGGTCAAGCCGGACCTGGCCAACATGACCAAGGGCCTGGACGGCGCGATCCACACCAAGGACGGCCAGCCGGCAGTGGCCGATGCCAGCGTCAAGGTGAACTCGGGCTTCCTGCAGTCGAGCAACGTCAACGCCGTCGAAGAAATGACCGCCGTGCTGGCCCTGTCCAAGCAGTTCGAGCTGCACGTGAAAATGATGAACAGCGCCAAAGAAGACGACCAGGCCATGACCCGCGTCATGCAGATGAGCTGATTGCAGCACCACTGATTACCAATTTCGTAACGCGGCGCCAACAAACAGGCGCACGAAGGAGAACAGCATGCTTCCGGCTCTATGGGTTGCCAAAACCGGTCTGTCCGCCCAGGACACCAACCTGACCGTTATTTCCAACAACCTGGCGAACGTTTCGACCACGGGCTTCAAACGTGATCGCGCCGAGTTCCAGGACCTGCTCTATCAGATCAAGCGTCAGCCGGGTGCCCAGTCGACCCAGGACAGCGAGTTGCCGTCGGGCCTGCAAGTGGGTACCGGTGTGTCCATCGTCGGTACCCAGAAGAACTTCACCGCCGGCAACCTGCAACAGACCGGACAGCCGCTGGACATGGCGATCAACGGCCGTGGCTTCTTCCAGATCCTGCAACCGGATGGCACTACTTCCTACACCCGTGACGGTACTTTCCACCTGGACTCCAACGGCCAGGTCGTGACGGCCAACGGCTTTGCCCTGGAGCCGGCGATTGTCGTGCCCAACGATGCCCAGACCTTTACGGTCGGCGCCGACGGTACCGTATCCATCACCATTGCCGGCAACCCGGCCTCCCAAGTGATCGGTAACCTGCAGACCGCCGACTTCATCAATCCGGCAGGCCTGCAAGCCACCGGCAACAACCTGTTCCTGGAAACCGCCGCCAGCGGCGCGCCGCAAGTCGGCACCCCGGGTCTCAACGGGTTTGGCACCACCCTGCAAAGCACCCTGGAAACCTCCAACGTCAGCACCGTGGAAGAAATGGTCAACATGATCACCACCCAGCGCGCCTACGAGATGAACTCCAAGGTGATTTCCACTGCCGACCAGATGCTTTCGTTCGTTACGCAGAATCTGTAATCCAGTCTATGGGGCGCTCAAAAGGCGCCTGCAACACCGTGAGGTAAGGGTCATGAGTCGCTTTGTTTCTGTTCTGGCATTGAGTGGGATTGCCGTGCTCGCGGGTTGTGTCGCCCCGACGCCAAAACCCAATGACCCGTACTACGCGCCGGTGTTGCCGCGCACGCCGCTGCCTGCCGCCGCCAACAACGGCTCGATCTACCAGGCCGGTTTCGAACAGAACCTGTACAGCGACCGCAAGGCGTTCCGGGTCGGGGACATCATCACCATCACCCTGAACGAGCGCACCACGGCGAGCAAGAACGCCAACTCCCAGGTGGCCAAGAACAGCAAGACCGGCATCGGCCTGACCTCACTGTTTGGCGGTGGCTTGAACACCAACAACCCCCTGGGCAGCGGTGACCTGAGCCTGGACGTGGGCTACAGCGGTGACCGCGCCACCAACGGCAGCAGCAAGGCCGGGCAGGGCAACAGCCTGGTGGGTTCGATCACCGTGACGGTGGCCGATGTACTGCCCAACGGCATCATCGCCGTGCGCGGCGAAAAATGGATGACCCTCAACACCGGTGACGAACTGGTGCGCATCGCCGGCATGGTGCGGGCGGACGATATCGCCACCGACAACACTGTGCCGTCCACGCGGATTGCCGATGCACGCATTACCTATTCGGGTACGGGTTCGTTTGCCGACGCCAGTCAGCCGGGTTGGTTCGACCGTTTCTTCCTTAGCCCGCTGTTCCCTTTCTAGGTGATCACTTTGAATCTCAAACAGCTGATGGCCGCGCTGTTGTTGCTCTCCCTGAGCGCCGCTGCCCAGGCCGAACGCCTGAAAGACATCGCCAGCATTTCTGGGGTGCGCACCAACCAGTTGATCGGCTACGGCCTGGTGGTGGGGCTCAACGGTACGGGCGACCAGACCACCCAGACCCCGTTCACCCTGCAGACGTTCAACAACATGCTCTCGCAGTTCGGGATCAAGGTGCCGCCAGGCTCGGGCAACGTGCAGTTGAAAAACGTCGCGGCGGTGTCGATCAGTGCCGACCTGCCGGCGTTCTCCAAGCCGGGGCAGGTGGTGGATATCACTGTGTCGTCCATTGGTAACTCGAAAAGCCTGCGCGGTGGCACCCTGCTGATGACGCCGCTCAAAGGGATCGACGGCAATGTCTACGCCATTGCCCAGGGCAACCTGGTGGTGGGTGGGTTTGATGCCGAAGGGCGCGACGGTTCGAAGATCACCGTCAACGTGCCATCGGCCGGGCGGATTCCCGGTGGTGCCACGGTGGAGCGCACGGTGCCCAGCGGCTTCAACCAGGGCAACAGCCTGACCCTGAACCTCAACCGTTCAGACTTCACCACTGCCAAGCGCGTGGTGGACAAGATCAACGACATGCTCGGCCCTGGCGTGGCCCAGGCCATCGATGGTGGCTCGATCCGCGTGACTGCGCCGCTGGACCCTAGCCAGCGTGTGGATTACCTGTCGATCCTGGAGAACCTTGAGGTCGATCCAGGCCAGGCCGTGGCCAAGGTCATCATCAACTCACGCACCGGCACCATCGTGATCGGGCAGAACGTCAAGGTGTCGCCAGCGGCCGTGACCCATGGCAGCCTGACCGTGACCATTACCGAAGACCCGATTGTCAGCCAGCCAGGGCCGTTGTCCGGTGGTCAGACCGCCGTGGTCCCGCGTTCCCGGGTCAATGCCCAGCAAGAAGCCAAGCCGATGTTCAAGTTCGGCCCCGGCACCACCCTGGATGAAATCGTCCGTGCGGTGAACCAGGTGGGCGCGGCGCCCGGCGACTTGATGGCGATCCTCGAAGCCCTGAAACAGGCCGGCGCCTTGCAAGCCGACCTGATCGTGATTTGAGGCCCTGATCATGGACATGCGCAAGAGCGGCATCGCCAGTACGGCAGACTCGGGCTCCTACTCCGACCTCAACCGGCTTAACCAGCTCAAGTTCGGTGACAAGAACAGCGAAGGCAATATGCGCAAGGTGGCGCAGGAGTTCGAGTCGCTGTTTCTCAACGAGATGCTCAAGTCCATGCGCTCGGCCACCGATGCCCTGGGCAAGGACAACCCGCTGAACACCCCGGCGGCCAAGCAGTATCAGGAAATGTACGACCAGCAATTGGCGGTCTCGCTGTCCCGCGAGGGCGGCGGTATTGGCCTGGCGGACGTGCTGTTGCGCCAGATGCAAAAGAACAAACCAGTGGAAGGGCAGGCCTCGACGTTGCAGGGCCCGGACGCGGTCGAGAAGAAAGTCGACGTGCCGACGCCGATTGCCGCCGGCACCCAAGCGGATGGCCCGCTGGGCCGTTCCAATGGCCAGCGCGCACTATGGGCGGCGCGGGTCGAGGTGGTGCCACGGGCCGATGACGGCACCCTGCGCAATGACATGGCCCTGATGAATCAGCGGCGCATCGCCTTGCCGAGCAAACTCACTGATCGCCTGCTGGCCGGTATCGTGCCGGGCGTCGAGGCGACGGGGGCTGCCAAGGCTGCGCCATTGCGCAACAGTGCCGCCGAAGATGGCGTGATCAAGGGGGCCGCGCGCACGTTTGCCGCCCACGATTCGCGCATGCAGATCTACGGTCGTGCCGTGGCCCAGCCACCGTTGGCCCCGGCGAAAAAGGCCTTCAGTTCGCAAGACGAGTTTGTCGCCACCATGCTGCCCATGGCCAAGCAGGCGGCCGAGCGTATCGGCATCGACCCTCGCTACCTGGTGGCCCAGGCCGCGCTGGAGACGGGTTGGGGTAAGTCGGTCATGCGCCAGCAAGATGGCAGCAGCAGCCATAACCTGTTTGGCATCAAGGCCGGGCAGAGCTGGCAGGGTGCCCAGGCACGGGCGATTACCAGCGAGTTCCGTAATGGCGAGATGGTCAAGGAAACGGCGCAGTTCCGTTCCTACGACTCTTACCAGGACAGCTTCCATGACCTCGTGACCTTGCTGCAAAGCAATGAAAGATATCAAGAAGTGCTGAAGTCGGCCGATAACCCGGAACAGTTTGTGCGCGAGTTGCAGAAAGCCGGTTATGCCACCGATCCGGACTATGCCAGCAAGATTTCGCAAATAGCCAAAACGATGAACAGCTATCAGAACTACGCTGCCGCGGGCGCAACCACTCATTTATAAGGTTTGAATCATGGGTTTGCTAAATATCGGGATGTCAGGACTCAATGCGGCTCAGGGATCGCTTGCGACCCTGAGTAACAACATTGCCAACGCCAAGACCCCTGGATACTCGCGTCAGCAGACCATGCAGACGGCCAACGGCATGTCCGGGGTCGGTGGTGTCTTTGTCGGTACCGGCACCACGTTGTCGGACGTGCGCCGGGTGTATAACCAGTTTCTCGATACCCAGTTGCAGACCACCACTTCGCTGAACTTCGACGCCAAGGCCTACCTGGACCAGATCGGCTCGGTGGACAAGCTGCTGTCCGACAAGTCCACCGGTGTCGGCGCGGCGCTGAACAGCTTCTTCGCCGCATTGCAGACGTCCTCGGCAAACCCCAGCGACAACTCCGCGCGCCAGTTGGTCTTGACCATTGCCCAGACCCTGGGCAACCGGTTCAACTCGATTGCGACCGAGCTGAACAAGCAGAAAGAAGGCATCAACAGCCAACTGGAAACCGTCACCGGCCAGGTCAACCAATTGACCTCCTCGATTGCGGCCCTCAACCAGCAGATCTCCCAGGCCAAGGGCCAGGGCAATGGCGAGCCGGCGAACCTGCTGGATGCGCGCAACGAAGCGGTGCGCTCGCTCAATGAACTGGTAGGGGTCAAGGTCACGGAGTCCGATGGGCATTTCAACGTTTCCCTGGGCACCGGGCAGACCCTGGTCGCGGACGGTATTTCCAACAAACTGTCGGCGGTGCCGAGCAAGGACGACAAGAGCCAGTACTCGGTAGTGCTGACCACCGGCGGGCAACCGATGGACGTCAGCTCGGTGATCAGCGGTGGCACCATTGGCGGCCTGTTGCGTTATCGCCAGGATGTGCTGATGCCGGCCATCAACGATCTGGGCCGTACTGCGATGGTCGTCGGTGAGTCGATCAATACCCAATTGGGCCAAGGCCTGGACGCCAACGGGCAGTTCGGCAGCTCCCTGTTCAATGACATCAACAGTGCCTTTGCCATCGGCCAGCGCAGTGTGGGCGGTTCAAGCAACAGTGCGAACTCCGGCAACCTGAATGTCACGATCACAGACACCAGCAAGCTGAGCACCTTTGACTACAAGGTGACGTTCAGCGACGACAAGATGTACACCGTCCTGCGTTCGGACGGTAAAGCCATGGGCACGTTCGATATCACCCAGGCACCACCGCAAATCGACGGCTTCACCCTGGCCCTCGATGGCAAGGGGCCGGTGGCTGCGGGTGATACGTTCAAGGTCAGCCCGACCGCCGGTGGTGCGATGGACCTGAAGGTGGTGATGACCGACCCCAACAAGCTGGCGTTTTCTGCGCCGCTGTTGGCAGAGGGCAACAAGAACAACAGTGGCACTGGCGTGTTCGACCCGCCGACTCTGACACTGCCCCTGGATATCCATGGCGGTGCCGACACGGCGCAGTTGGAAGCGGCGATAAAGAACGCGATGCCGGTCAAGATGACCTTCGGCAAGCCGGCCGCCGATGGCACCCAGAGCTATGTGATCAATAACGCCCAGGGCCAACCCATTGGCACCGGTACCATCGTGCCCGGCCAGGACAACAAGCTGACGATCAATGTGCCCTACGTCGATGCTGCGGGTAATGCGAAGACGTTCGGGGTCAACACGGTGATCCGTGGCGAACCCAAGCCGGACGATAGCTACACCGTATCGTTCAACAGCAGCGGCAAGCTCGACAACCGCAACGCCCTGCAATTGCTCGACCTGCAAACCCGCAAGACCGTAGGCGCCACTGATGGCAATGCGGGGGTGAGCATGAGCACCGCCTATAGTCAGTTGGTGTCTTCGGTGGGGGGCAAGGCCAGCCAGGCCAATGTCGACAACAGCGCGACCAGCGCCATGCTCGCGGCCGCCACCTCCAATCGCAGCTCTGTGTCCCAGGTCAACCTGGACGAGGAGGCCGGCGACATGATCCGTTTCCAGCAGTACTACACCGCGTCGTCGCAGATCATTAAAGCTGCGCAAGAAACCTTCAGCACGCTGATCAACAGTCTTTAAGGGAGTTTGAGACGATGCGTATCTCGACCGAACAGTATTTCAATACCACCACTGCGCGTTATACCAATAACTTCTCCAACGTCACCAAGACCCAGCAGCAGATCGACTCCGGCGTGCGTATCCAGACGGCGGCCGATGATCCGGTGGGCGCGGCGCGTTTGCTGTTGCTGCAACAGCAGCAGGATATGTTGGGGCAGTACGCGGGCAATATCGGCAGCATGAAAAACTCGCTCAATAGCGAAGAAAGCGTGCTCGCCAGTATCGACACCGCTCTGGCGCGCGCGGGCGAACTGTCCCTCAAGGTCGCCGGCAAGGGCGGTGGCGGTATCAGCGATGACGACCGCAAGGCCGTTGCAGCCGAGATCGGTGAAATCGAGAAACAGGTCTTGAGCCTGCTCAACAGCAAGGATTCGTCCGGCCATTACCTGTTTGCCGGCGGCAAGAGCGACACGCCACCTTACGCGCGCAACAGCGACGGCACCTACAGCTATCAGGGTGATGAAACACCCCTGAGCCTGAAGGTTTCCGACACCTTGTCGATGGTGGTCAATGACACTGGTAAATCGATCCTGGAAGGCACGGTGAACGCTGGCCGTACCCAGGCTACCGGCTCGGTCAATGATGGCAAGGTGTTGGTGTCGGGCGGTATCGTCACATCGCCGTCTACCTACGACAGCAGCTTCACCGACGGCCAGCCGTACAAGTTGACCTTCCTCAGTAGCACCGAATACACCGTCAAAGATGCGGCGGGCAATGACATCACCGCGCAAACCCCGGGCAACGGCAAGTTCGATGCGACCAAGGAGGGCAGTTCCTCGGTCACCGTGCGCGGCGTGACGTTTGATATCGACCAGAACCTGGCGGGTGCCAAGCCAGGCGCCGAGGCCGATGCGGTGTACAAGGACCGTGAATTCACCCTGCAAAGCAAGCCGGACAGCTTCAGTGTTTCGCGTACGGCCAGCAACGCCTCATCGGCGCAGTTGTCCGGCGGCACGGTCACCAGCCAGGCCGACTACAGCAGCACCTTCCCGAACAAGGGGGCGGTGATCAAGTTTACTTCGGGTACGGCGTACGAGGTCTATGCCCAGCCGATCAGCGCTGACAGCAAGCCGATCTCCACCGGCAATGTGGTGCCTGGCACGCCGGCACAGCCGGGGCCACCGCCTGTGCCGGCCACACCCGATACCATCACCGCGGCGGGTGTGACGCTCAGTATCACCGGCGCGCCAGGCAACGGTGATCAGTTTGCGGTGGGCTCCAATACCCACAAGACGCAAAATGCGCTGGATACCCTCAGCCAGTTGCGTCAGGCCCTGGAAACCCCTTCTGACGGCGACCCGATTGCCCAGGCCAAGCTGACCGATGTGGTCAACGCCGCCATTACCAATATCAAGGCCTCCCAGGCCCAGGTTGATGGGGTGCGCGGCTCCATTGGCGCGCGGTTGAACTCGCTGGCGATTCAGGAGACCGAGAACACCAGCATGGTGCTGGCCAATAAGTCGACCACGTCTGCCATCGGTGACACTGATGTGGCCACGGCCTCGATTGACCTGGCGTTCCAGAAGGCCATGCTGGAGGCTTCGCAACTGGCCTTTGTGAAAATCTCCCAGTTGAGCCTGTTCAGCCGGATGTAATCGGTCAGGCAAGACCCGACGGCCCACCCTGGAAACAGGGTGGGCCGTTGTCGTTTCTGGCGCAGGCTTTTAAACAAAGCACACAAAAATGAGTGACCTATGAGTCATAAAGCGCATCTTCACTGTATCGTGTGAAAAGGCCAGGCCGCTTTGCAGGCTTTGGTCTCGGTGGTTTCGGCGGTTTTTTGCGGGGTTATCCCCTTTATTGTCAGCGCCCCTGAAGGATTTTCAGGGGTGTTCTCCAGCTATTTTGTATTGGGAAGCCACAATGATTGGCATAAAAAGCATCGCCAGCTACGTGCCGGCAGAAGGGCTGGACAACTACGCCCAGGGTGCAAAATTCGCCAAGGATGAAGAGTTCATCATTGGCAAGATCGGGTCGGCATTCCTGCCGCGCAAGGATGTTGCACAAGAAACCTCGGATTTGTGCGTCGAGGCGGTCAATGCCTTGTTTGCCAACAACCCGGACCTGAAGCGTGAGTCGATTGACGCGCTGATCGTCGTGACCCAGAACGGCGACGAAGAAGGACTGCCCCACACCGCTGCCATCGTCCAGGACAAGCTGGGCCTGCCGACCCACGTCGCAGCCTTCGATATTTCCCTGGGCTGTTCGGGTTATGTCTACGGCATCTACGCGATGAAAGGCTTCATGGAAGCCGCCGGCCTGAAAAACGGCCTGCTGGTGACTGCCGACCCTTACTCCAAGATCGTCGACCCGCAAGATCGCAATACCACCATGCTGTTCGGCGACGCCGCCACCGCCACCTGGATGGGCGAAGATGCCCCCTGGCAACTGGGCAAGGCCAAGTTCGGCACTGACGGCTCCGGCGCACCGCATTTGAAGGTCAGCGACGGCGTGTTCTTCATGAATGGTCGCCAGGTCTTCAACTTCGCGCTGCTCAAGGTGCCGGCGCATTTGCATGAGCTGCTCGATGAGTCGGACCTGAAGGCCGACGATATTGATGCCTTCTGCATCCACCAGGGCAGTGCGGCGATTGTCGACGCCGTGGCCCGCCGCTTTGAAGAGGCACCGGTGGAAAAATTCATCAAGGACATGGTCGAGACCGGTAACACCGTGTCGTCGAGCATTCCGCTGTTGCTGGAAAAGCACGTGATGGATGCCGAGTGGAAGCGCGTGGCCCTGAGCGGGTTTGGCGTGGGCCTGTCGTGGGGCTCGGCGATTATCTATCGGCCTTGATGCGCTGATAGGCTGCACAAAAAAACGCCCGGGATCGAAAGAGCCCGGGCGTTTTTGTTTATGGGCACCCACCTCCCCTGTAAGAGCCGGCAAGGGGGATTTCTGTGGTTCTAAGGCCTTGAAATGCAAGGAGTGGCACAGGGCTAGTAAAAAAAATCAAAAAAATCCTCAAGCAACCTGCTTTCACGACGATAACTATTACGAAGGTTCTCTAGGCCACACCCGGCGGTTGCCAGGGCCGGAAGCCGCAGTATCCAACTCACGAGGATTTCGTCATGGCAATGTCCGTAAACACCAACATTACTTCCCTGGGCGTCCAGAAGAACCTGAACAAAGCTTCCGACGCTTTGAGCCAGTCGATGAACCGTCTGTCTTCCGGCCTGAAAATCAACAGCGCCAAAGACGATGCCGCTGGCATGCAGATCGCCAACCGTCTGAACAACCAGGTCAAAGGCCTGAACGTTGCAATCTCCAACGCCAACAACGGCGTGTCGATTGCCCAGACCGCTGAAGGCGCAATGCAAGAATCCACCAACACCCTGCAGCGTCTGCGTGAACTCGCCCTGCAAGCGGCGAACGGTGATAAAAGCGACGCTGACCGTGTTTCCCTGCAGCAAGAATTCACCGCTAAAGTCGGCGAGCTGAACCGTATTGCCAGCACCACCACCTTCGGTGGTCGTAACCTGCTGGACGGTTCGTTCAACAACGTAGCATTCCAGATCGGTGCAAACGCCAACGAAACTATCTCGTTCGGTATGACTGATATCAGCTCGACTGCTCTGAAGGGTAACTTCAAAGAAGCCGCTGTAGACGGCACCGCAATGACTGGTTTGGCTGCAACTGCTACTGGTTCGGTCTTGGGTGACAAGGCTACTAAAGCTGGTGCAGCAGCAACCGCTACAGTTGCTACTGACGCATTCACCATCAACGGTGTAGAGATTGCCCTGGGTGTTGCTACTGCAGGTGCTCAGGCTGGTACTGACGCAGCGGCAGCTATCAACGCTAAAACTGCCCAGACCGGCGTAAGTGCTACTACTACAGCTGCTGGTGTTGTGACCCTGAACTCTAAGAGCGATATCGTTCTGGGCGCCTCTGCTGTAGCTGGTGCTACTGACGGTCTGGCTAAGCTGGGTCTGGGCGCTCCTGGTACAACCGCAGCTGTAGCTACAACCGCCACTAGTGCAATGGGTGTTACCGGTGCCATCTCTGTTAACGGCACTGCAGTAACTTGGACTGGTGCTGACACCATGACCAACGTGCTGACCAATATTGCAGCCGCAGCTGGTACTGGTGCTACTGCAACTTTCACTGACGGTCGCGTTAAAGTCACATCGGGTAATGGTGAAGACATCAAGCTGGCTAACACTGCATCTGGTTCGCTGTCGCAACTGGGGCTGTCGGCTGGTACTTCCCAGGCTAAGCTGACTGCTGACACTTCCATCGATGTAAACGGCGTTGAAGTCAAGTTCAAGAAAGGTGACACCGCTGACGCGATCGTAGCATCGATCAACAGCGCCAGCACCGGCGTTCAAGCCAGCAAAAATGCTGACGGTACCCTGAACCTGTTCGCTGACAAAGACATCACCATCAAGGACGGTAGCGCTGGTACTGGTCTGGCCGCCTTGGGTCTGACTGCTGTTGCCAACGCCGGTACCAAAACTGCCGTCACCATGGAAACCAGCGTTTCCGACCTGAGCATCCTGACTGCCGCTTCGTCCCAGCAAGCCATCCAGGCCCTGGACGACGCCATGCAGCAGATCGACAGCCAGCGTTCGCAGCTGGGTGCGGTGCAAAACCGTTTCGCCAGCACCGTGGCCAACCTGCAGAGCATTTCGCAGAACTCCTCGGCTGCCAAAGGCCGCGTAGAAGACGCTGACTTCGCTTCCGAAGCCGCTGAACTGACTAAGCAACAAACCCTGCAACAGGCCTCCACTGCGATCCTGTCCCAGGCCAACCAACTGCCATCCGCTGTACTGAAGCTGCTTCAGTAATAACGGCTAGCGGTTAATCAACGGGGGGGTGCTAACGTGCCCTTCCGTTTTTTCAGTTTGGAGGTGATGACATGGACATGAGCATCAAGCTGAACGCGTCTTACCCGGCTGTTACCACCCAGGCTCCCGCCGCGACTGCAGTACGGGCCAAGCCTGTCCCGCAGGCCGAGACCGAGTCCGCCGAGGAGCCCCAGCGCGTGGCACTGGAAAAAGCGGTCACCGATATGCGTGAGTTTGTGCAGGCTTCACAGCGCAACCTGGATTTTTCCATCGATGACTCCACCGGCAAAGTGGTAGTCAAGGTGATCGCCACCGACAGTGGCGAAGTGATTCGACAGATTCCATCGGAGATTGCGCTGAAGCTGGCGCAGAACCTGAGCGATGCCAGCAGCCTGTTGTTTGATACAAAGGCCTGAGTTGGCACGAAACATGTTTCTGATTGCTGCTTGGGCGTTCGTACGCCAAAAAAGCGGCAACCGCAGGACAAGGAGAGTAGCAAATGGCTAGTTCAACGATTTCCGGCCCAGGTTCGGGCTACGACACCCAAGCGATCGTCAAGGCGTTGGTGGGAGCCGAAAGGGCACCCAAAGACGCGCAGATCACTGCCCAGCAGAAAGACGCCACCGTCAAGCTGTCGGCCGTGGGCTCTGTCAAAACGGCGCTGGAAGCCTACCAGGCGGCAATCACCAAGTTGAACAACCAGGCCGCCTTCAATGGCCTGGCCGCCACGACCTCCGAAGAAAAAAACGCCAAGGTCACCCTGGGTGACGGCGCGGCCCCAGGCAAGTACAGCCTCAAGGTCGAGAATCTGGCGACCTCGTCGAAGGTCTCCAGCAAAGTTATCGAAGGTGGCGCCTCGGGCAAAGCCAACGCCAGCGATGAAACCCAGACGCTGACCATTACCCAGTCGGGTAAGAGCTACGATGTATTGGTGCCGGGTGGCGCGACGCTGCAAGAGGTCCGCGAAACCATCAATACCCAGCTTTCGGCCCAGGGCATCAGTGCCAACGTACTGAGTGACTCCAATGGCGGGCGTCTGGTACTGACCTCCAGCAACAGTGGCAAAGACACCGATATCACCCTCAGTGGCAATTCGGAGCTGGCGGTCGGTTATGACAAGGGTAAGCCGCCAGTGAACGCCAACTACTCCATCGATGGCGTCAAGATGGAGTCCACCAGCAACAAGATCACTTCCGCGATCAGCGGCGTGACCCTGGAACTGCTGGATGGCGACCTGACCAAGACCGTTACCCTGACGGTGGCCAGCAACACCGACACCCTGAAGACCTCGGTCCAGTCGTTCGTCACCGCCTATAACACGCTGATGACCGCCATCAACGCCCAGACCAAGGTCACCGCGACTGGCGATGCGTCCACCACCACGGCCGGTGCCTTGACCGGCGATGCGTCGATGCGCCAGTTGGTCTCCAGCCTGCGTTCCGAGTTGGTCAACGGCAAAGGGGCGGGCAGCATGACCAGCCTGGCGCAGATGGGCATCACCACCGATCAGAAAACCGGCTTGCTGAGCCTGGAAGACAAGGCGTGGGACAAGGCAGTGGTCAAGGGTGCGGGCGATATCGCCAAGATGTTCACCGGCGACACGGGTTTGATCACGCGCATGAACAAGGCCACTTCCAGCTATGTCGGTTCCACCGGTACCCTGGCGACCCGTGCGACGGATCTCAACACCAAGCTGACCGACCTGACCACCGAGAAAGCCGACCTGGACCGTCGCATGGAAGCCCTGCAGAAGTCGCTGTCGGCCAAGTACACCGCCATGGACACGATGATCGCGCAAATCAATGCCAGCAGCTCCAGCATCATGACCACCCTCAACTCGCTGAACAATCCGAAGTCGAGCTGATAAACGGTGTGCCGAGGGCCCTGGAAAAGGGCCCGGGCAGCCGCTGAGGGATTAAAGTTTTTCTCGGCACAGTCGAAAAACTGATTAAGCAAACCTATTCGACTGTGGTCTGTAACGAGGTAGCAACATGAACCCAATGAGAGCCCTTCGCCAATACCAGAAGGTCAATTCCCACGCGCAGATCTCCGAAGCCAGCCCGCACCGTCTGGTGCAAATGCTGATGGAGGGCGGCCTCGATCGCATGGCCCAGGCCAAGGGCGCATTGAGCCGTGGTGATATCGCCCAGAAGGGCCTGATGCTGGGCAAGGCGATCGAGATTATCTCCGGCCTGCGCGATGGCCTGGAGCCGGAAAAAGCCGAGGATCCAGCGGCGGTGCAACAGCTGGATGCATTGTACGAATACATGAGCAACCGCCTGGTTGAGGCCAATGGCGTCAACGATGCCGACATGATCGACGAAGTCGCGCGCTTGTTGATTACCGTCAAAAGTGGCTGGGATGCCATCGCGCCACAGTAAGGCCGCCGGCCTTGAGGAACACAGCATGAGCCACGCACTGCAACGCATTGACGAAACCCGTGACGCCTTGATCGGCGCGTTGGCGGAACGCAATTGGGATGCTATCGGCGAATTGGACATGGGCTGCCGCGCCTGCATCGACGAGGTGCTCAGCGAAGCGCCGGTGGACGAGGGGGCGCTACGGGAGAAGCTGGAGAGTTTGTTGGTGGTCTACCAGCAACTGCTGGAAGTGACGACCGGCGAGCGCCAGGCGATTTTTGAAGAGATGTCGCAGATCAACCAAGCGAAAAATGCGTCAAAGGTTTACCATCTGTTCGGCTGATCTGGCTCAGTTAAACCGAACATAGCGCGTCATAAATTTGACTGTGCAGTTTTTTTTGACTTAACTAGTGCTATTTTCAGACGTCAGATGGCCGTAGTGCAGAAAACGCCTACAGCTATCTAGATTGCCCCGAATCGAGGGCATTTGAGTTTTACTAGGGAAGTTGCTATTGCATGTGGCGTGAAACCAAAATCCTGCTGATCGATGACGATAGCGTTCGCCGCCGCGACCTGGCGGTGATTTTGAATTTTCTTGGCGAAGAAAATTTGCCCTGCGGCAGCCACGATTGGCAGCAGGCGGTCAGCTCTTTATCGTCAAGCCGTGAAGTCATCTGTGTGCTGATCGGAACGGTAAACGCTCCTGGCGCAGTTCTTGGCCTATTAAAGACACTCTCAACCTGGGATGAGTTCCTTCCCGTGTTGCTGATGGGCGATATTTCTTCCGTGGACTTGCCGGAAGACCAGCGCCGCCGTGTGCTTTCCACCCTGGAAATGCCGCCCAGCTACAGTAAATTGCTCGACTCCCTGCACCGTGCCCAGGTCTATCGCGAGATGTACGACCAGGCCCGCGAGCGTGGACGTCACCGCGAACCCAACCTGTTCCGCAGCCTGGTCGGCACCAGCCGTGCGATCCAGCATGTGCGCCAGATGATGCAGCAAGTGGCCGATACCGATGCCAGTGTGCTGATCCTCGGCGAGTCCGGCACCGGTAAGGAAGTGGTCGCGCGTAACCTGCATTACCATTCCAAGCGCCGCGACGGACCTTTCGTGCCGGTCAACTGTGGGGCGATCCCTGCAGAGCTGTTGGAAAGCGAACTGTTCGGCCACGAGAAGGGCGCCTTCACGGGCGCTATCACCAGCCGTGCGGGGCGTTTCGAGCTGGCCAATGGCGGCACCCTGTTCCTCGACGAAATCGGCGATATGCCGCTGCCGATGCAAGTCAAGCTGCTGCGTGTGTTGCAGGAGCGCACCTTCGAGCGTGTGGGCAGCAACAAGACCCAGAGCGTCGACGTGCGGATCATCGCGGCCACGCACAAGAACCTCGAAAGCATGATCGAGGTCGGCAGCTTTCGCGAAGACCTGTACTACCGCCTCAACGTATTCCCTATCGAGATGGCCCCCCTGCGCGAGCGCGTAGAAGACATCCCGTTGCTGATGAACGAACTGATCTCGCGCATGGAACACGAAAAGCGCGGCTCGATCCGTTTCAACTCTGCCGCGATCATGTCCCTGTGCCGCCATGGCTGGCCGGGTAACGTGCGCGAGCTGGCCAACCTGGTGGAACGCATGGCAATCATGCATCCATACGGGGTGATCGGTGTGGTCGAGTTGCCGAAGAAATTCCGCTACGTCGACGACGAAGACGAGCAATTGGTGGACAGCCTGCGCAGCGATCTCGAAGAGCGCGTCGCGATCAACGGCCACGCTCCGGACTTCGGCAGCAATGCCCTGTTGCCGCCCGAAGGCCTGGACCTGAAAGACTACCTCGGCAGCCTGGAGCAAGGGTTGATCCAGCAGGCCCTGGACGACGCCAACGGTATCGTCGCTCGCGCCGCCGAGCGCCTGCGCATCCGCCGCACCACGCTGGTGGAGAAGATGCGTAAGTACGGCATGAGCCGTCGCGAGGGTGATGAACAGGCGGATGATTGACGCCTGTTTTTTAACCTTCTGTAAAATAAGGATATTTTTTTAGGCACGGGTATTGCTATAGCACTCGCAACGTTCCGTTTAACTGACGGTCAGCCAAGCGAGAGAGCACGATGCCCCACGCCGCCCACCTAACTTCAGTCCCTGAAACCCAGGGACTTGTCCCGTCCGTAGAGCAGATCAGCCGGCAAGGGCTTGAGCAGGCGTTTTCGCTGTTCAGCCAGATGTCCAGCCAGTTGACTGACTCCTACAGCCTGCTGGAAGCCCGGGTTTCGGAGCTCAAGGGCGAGTTGGCGGTGGTCAGCGCCCAGCGCATGGAAGAGTTGGCCGAGAAAGAACGCTTGGCCAACCGTCTGCAAAACCTCCTCGACCTGTTGCCCGGTGGCGTCATCGTGATCGACGATCAGGGCCGCGTGCGCGAAGCCAACCCGGCGGCGTGCGACCTGCTGGGCCTGCCGCTGGAAGGCGAGCTGTGGCGCCATGTCATCACCCGCTGCTTTGCCCCCCGTGAAGACGACGGCCACGAAATTTCCCTCAAGGACGGGCGCCGCCTGTCCATCGCCACCCGTTCCCTGGACGCCGAGCCCGGCCAGTTGGTGCTGCTCAACGACCTGACAGAAACCCGTCACCTGCAGGACCAATTGGCGCGCCATGAGCGCTTGTCATCCCTGGGGCGGATGGTCGCTTCTCTGGCGCATCAGATTCGCACACCGTTGTCCGCCGCGTTGATCTACGCCAGTCATTTGACTGATGAGCAATTGCCGGTCGCCACCCATCAGCGTTTTGCCGGGCGCCTCAAGGAGCGCCTGCATGAGCTGGAGCACCAGGTGCGCGACATGCTGGTGTTTGCCCGTGGCGAGTTGCCGCTGACCGACCGGGTCACCCCCGCGGCCTTGATGCAGTCGCTGCAAGCCGCCGCTGCCACCCATATCCAGGAAGCGGCCGTGCGCTGGCAGTGCGACAGCCATTGGGGCGAGTTGCTGTGCAATCGCGACACCCTGGTGGGCGCGTTGCTCAACCTGATCGAAAACGCCAGCCAGGCCAGCGGCCCGGCGGCGCGCCTCAAAGTGCACCTGTACAGCCGTGGGCAAACCCTGCGCCTGTGCATCAGTGACAGCGGTAGCGGGATTGATCCGGCGGTGTTGCAGCGCCTGGGCGAACCCTTCTTTACCACCAAGACCAACGGAACCGGCCTGGGGCTGACCGTGGTCAAGGCAGTGGCCCGTGCCCATCAGGGAGAATTGCAGCTGCGTTCCCGTGTGGGTCGTGGCACCTGTGCATTGATAACGCTGCCGCTGTTTTCAGGCACGGCAAGCGCGGAGTAAGGATAAATGGCTATCAAGGTTCTACTGGTTGAAGACGATCGCGCCCTGCGTGAAGCACTGGCTGACACGCTGCTGTTGGCGGGCCATGACTACCGGGCGGTCGGTTCGGCCGAGGAAGCCTTGGCGGCGGTGGAGCAAGAGTCCTTCAGCCTGGTGGTGAGCGACGTCAATATGCCCGGCATGGACGGCCACCAGTTGCTCGGCATGCTGCGCGCACGTCAGCCGCAACTGCCGGTCCTGTTGATGACCGCTCATGGTGCCGTGGAACGCGCGGTAGATGCCATGCGCCAGGGCGCGGCGGATTACCTGGTCAAGCCGTTCGAGCCCAAGGCCCTGATCGAGCTGGTGGCGCGCCATGCCCTGGGTGTGATCGGTGCGGCAGACGGCGAGGGCCCGATTGCTTTCGAGCCGGCCAGTGCGCAATTGCTGGAGCTGGCGGCCAAGGTTGCCCGCAGCGATTCCACGGTGCTGATTTCCGGCGAGTCCGGCACCGGCAAGGAAGTGCTGGCGCGCTACATCCACCAGCAATCCCACCGCGCGAGCCAGCCGTTTATCGCAATCAACTGCGCGGCGATCCCCGACAACATGCTCGAAGCCACCTTGTTCGGTCATGAAAAAGGCTCCTTCACCGGCGCCATCGCCGCCCAGGCCGGCAAATTTGAACAGGCCGATGGTGGCACTATTCTGCTCGACGAAATCTCGGAAATGCCCCTGGGCCTGCAAGCCAAGCTGCTGCGTGTGCTGCAAGAGCGTGAAGTGGAGCGGGTGGGGGCGCGCAAGCCGATCCAGCTGGATATCCGTGTGGTTGCCACCACCAACCGCGACCTCGCCGGCGAAGTGGCGGCGGGGCGTTTTCGTGAAGATCTGTTCTACCGGCTCTCGGTCTTCCCGTTGGCCTGGCGCCCGCTGCGTGAACGCCCGGCCGATATCGTGCCGCTGGCCGAGCGCCTGCTGAGCAAGCACGTCAATAAAATGAAGCACGCCCAGGCGCGCCTGTCGGCCGAAGCCCAGGCGTGTCTGATCAGCTACCCATGGCCTGGCAACGTGCGCGAGCTGGACAATGCGATCCAGCGCGCGCTGATTTTGCAGCAGGGCGGCCTGATCCAGCCCCAGGACTTCTGCCTGGCGGTCGGCGCGGGTACTGCGCCGACCCCGAGCCTGGCCCCGGCCCCGCTGGAAAGTGCCCCGGCCGAGGCCGCTGGCGGCCTGGGCGACGACCTGCGTCGCCGCGAATTCCAGATGATCATCGACACCCTGCGTGCCGAGCGTGGCCGCCGCAAAGAGGCGGCCGAGCGCCTGGGTATCAGCCCGCGCACCCTGCGCTACAAGCTGGCGCAAATGCGCGATGCCGGGATGGACGTGGAAGCGTTCCTTTTCGCCAGCTGAGATACACATCAGCTGACAAGGTTTGTCGGCTTTTCTTACGACTTGCCATGGAGCTGGCACCCTTGTTGCTACCACCCGTACTAACCGCTGCGTAGTGTCAAAAAATTGCGGGTCGTCGGAGAGAGAAGTTCATGAGCCAAGGTGTTGAGTTCAATCGGTTGATGTTGGATATGCGTTCCATGCAAATGGACGCCATGTCCCAGCCGAAATCCGTCGCGCACGTGCCGGAATTGGGCCAAAGCAGCTTTGCCGACATGCTCGGTCAAGCCATCAACAAAGTCAGCGATACCCAGCAGGCCTCCAGCCAACTGGCGAGCGCCTTTGAAATCGGCAAGAGCGGCGTGGACCTCACCGACGTGATGATCGCTTCGCAGAAAGCCAGCGTTTCCTTCCAGGCCTTGACCCAGGTGCGTAACAAGCTGGTTCAGGCTTATCAAGACATCATGCAGATGCCGGTTTAAGGACGAGATTTAAGTCATGGCAGAAGCAGTCGTGGATAACGCACCCGCCAAGGCAGACGGCAAGCCGCCGCTGTTTGGCCTGTCGTTCCTGGAAAACCTCTCCGAAATGACCATGTTGCGTCAGGTGGGCCTGATGGTCGGCCTGGCTGCCAGCGTGGCGATTGGTTTTGCCGTGGTGTTGTGGTCCCAGCAGCCCGATTACCGGCCACTCTATGGCAGCCTGGCGGGGATGGACGCCAAGCAGGTCATGGAAACCCTGGCCGCCGCCGATATCGCCTACACCGTCGAGCCCAACTCCGGCGCCTTGCTGGTCAAGGCTGACGATGTCGCCCGTGCGCGCTTGAAGCTGGCCGGCGCCGGCGTGGCGCCTACCGACGGCAACATTGGTTTTGAGATCCTCGATAAAGACCAGGGCCTGGGCACCAGCCAGTTCATGGAAGCCACCCGCTACCGTCGCGGCCTGGAAGGCGAGCTGGCGCGCACCATCGCCAGCTTGAACAACGTCAAGGGTGCCCGTGTGCACCTGGCCATCCCGAAAAGCTCGGTATTTGTGCGCGACGAGCGCAAGCCCAGCGCTTCGGTATTGGTCGAGTTGTTTGCCGGGCGTTCCCTGGAGCCGGGTCAGGTCCTGGCCATCGTCAATCTGGTGGCGACCAGCGTTCCTGAGTTGAGCAAGTCGCAAATTACCGTGGTCGACCAGAAGGGCAACCTGCTCTCCGACCAGGCGGAAAACTCCGCACTGACCATGGCCGGCAAGCAGTTCGACTACAGCCGCCGCATGGAAAGCATGCTGACCCAGCGCGTACACAACATCCTGCAACCGGTACTGGGCAACGACCGCTACAAGGCTGAAGTGTCTGCCGACGTGGACTTCAGCGCCGTCGAGTCGACGTCCGAACAGTTCAACCCCGACCAGCCGGCCCTGCGCAGCGAGCAATCGACCAGCGAACAACGCACCGCCGCCAATGGCCCGCAAGGGGTGCCTGGCGCCCTGAGCAACCAGCCGCCAGCGCCGGCCAGCGCCCCGCAAACCACCGGTGGCGCCGCCGCGACCGCCGGCGCCGTGCAACCAGGTCAGCCGCTGCTGGATGCCAACGGCCAGCAGATCATGGACCCGGCCACCGGCCAGCCGATGCTTGCGCCGTACCCGGCCGACAAGCGCCAGCAGTCCACGAAGAACTTCGAGCTGGACCGCTCCATCAGCCACACCAAGCAACAGCAAGGGCGCTTGAACCGCCTGTCGGTGTCGGTGGTGGTGGACGACCAGGTCAAGATCAACGCCGCCAACGGTGAAACCACCCGGGCCCCGTGGAGTGCCGATGAATTGGCACGTTTCACCCGCCTGGTGCAGGACGCCGTAGGCTTCGATGCCAGCCGTGGCGACAGCGTCAGCGTGATCAACATGCCGTTCTCCCTGGAGCGCGGTGAGGTGATTGCCGATATTCCGTTCTACTCTCAACCCTGGTTCTGGGACATCGTCAAGCAAGTGCTGGGGGTGTTGTTCATCCTGGTGCTGGTGTTTGGCGTGCTGCGCCCTGTGCTCAACAACATTACCGGCCACGGCAAGAAGCAACTGGCGCCGTTCGGTGATGTGGAGTTGGGTGGCATGGGCGGCCTGGATGGCGAACTGGCCAACGACCGCGTCAGCCTCGGCGGGCCGCAGAGCATTCTGCTGCCAAGCCCGAGCGAAGGGTATGACGCGCAGTTGAATGCAATCAAAAGTCTGGTGGCAGAAGACCCGGGCCGTGTGGCCCAGGTCGTGAAAGAGTGGATCAACGCAGATGAGTGATAATCGAGCCTCTGTTGCCAAGCTGACCCGGGTCGACAAAGCCGCCGTGCTGTTGCTGTCCCTGGGTGAGACCGACGCGGCCCAAGTGCTGCGCCATATGGGCCCCAAGGAAGTGCAACGGGTCGGCGTGGCCATGGCGCAGATGCGCAATGTGCACCGCGAGCAAGTCGAGCAGGTGATGAGCGAGTTCGTCGAGATCGTCGGCGACCAGACCAGCCTGGGCGTCGGCTCCGACAGCTACATCCGCAAGATGCTCACCTCGGCCCTGGGCGAAGACAAAGCCAACGGCTTGATCGACCGTATCCTGCTGGGCGGCAACACCAGCGGCCTGGACAGCCTCAAATGGATGGAGCCGCGGGCGGTGGCGGACGTGATCCGTTACGAGCACCCGCAGATCCAGGCGATTGTCGTGGCCTATCTGGACCCGGACCAGGCCGGCGAAGTGCTTGGCCATTTCGATCATAAAGTGCGCCTGGATATCATCCTGCGTGTCTCGTCGTTGAACACCGTGCAACCGGCGGCCCTGAAAGAGCTGAACACGATCCTGGAGAAGCAGTTCTCCGGCAACTCCAACGCGGCACGCACCACCCTGGGGGGTATCAAGCGCGCGGCCGACATCATGAACTTCCTCGACAGTTCGGTGGAAGGTCAGTTGATGGACTCGATCCGCGAGATCGACGATACCCTGTCGGTACAGATCGAAGACCTGATGTTCGTGTTCAACAACCTCTCCGATGTCGACGACCGTGGCATCCAGGCATTGCTGCGCGAAGTGTCCTCCGATGTGCTGGTGCTGGCCCTCAAGGGGTCGGATGAAGGCGTCAAGGAGAAAATCTTCAAGAACATGTCCAAGCGCGCCTCCGAACTGTTGCGCGACGACCTCGAAGCCAAGGGCCCGGTGCGCGTCAGCGACGTGGAAACTGCACAGAAAGAAATCCTCACCATTGCCCGCCGTATGGCCGAAGCCGGAGAAATCGTCCTCGGCGGGAAGGGCGGCGAAGAAATGATCTAAGGCCCAGCGCATGTCGAACAATGATGAGACGCCCAGCGACCTGATTCGCGCCCGGGACGTCGGCGGGTTCGACGTCTGGTCGCTGCCCAGCTTCGATCCGCACAAGCCCGAACCCGAACCCGAGCCGGTGCAAGAAGTGCCGGTGGAAATGGAAGAAGTGCCGCTGGAAGAAGTCCAGCCACTGACCCTCGAAGAGCTCGAAAGCATCCGCCAGGAGGCATACAACGAAGGCTTTGCCACCGGCGAAAAAGAGGGTTTCCATAGCACCACCCTCAAGGTCCGCCAGGAAGCCGACGCGGCCCTCCAGGTAAAGCTGGCCAGCCTCGAACGCCTGATGGGCAACCTGTTTGCGCCGATTGCCGAGCAGGACTCGCAGTTGGAAAAAGCCATGGTCGGCCTGGTGGAACACATCACTCGCCAGGTTATCCAGCGTGAACTGGTGCTGGACTCCAGCCATATCGAAAGCGTGATGCGCGAAGCCCTCAAGCTGCTGCCCCTGGGCGTGGGCAATGTGCGGCTGTACATCAACCCCCAGGATTTCGAGCAGGTCAAAGCCCTGCGCGAGCGCCATGAGGAAACCTGGCGGATTGTCGAGGATGCCGCATTGCAGCCCGGTGGTTGCCGGGTCGAGACCGAACACAGCCGCATCGATGCCACGGTCGAGACACGTATCGCGCAGATCATGGCCAAGCTGTTCGACCAGTTGCACGAACAGGCCCTGCACCCGGCGGCGCCTGACCTGAACATCGACCTGGACGCGCCTGATGCGCCTTGACCGCACCAGTTTCGCCAAGCGCCTGGGCGGTTATATCGAAGCCACCGAATTGCCCGGCCAGCCCATCCTTGAGGGTCGCCTGCTGCGCATGGTCGGCCTGACCCTTGAAGCCGAAGGCCTGCGCGCCGCCATGGGCAGCCGCTGCCTGGTGATCAACGATGACAGCTACCACCCGGTGCAGGTGGAGGCGGAAGTCATGGGCTTTTCCGGCAGTAAGATCTTCCTGATGCCGGTGGGCAGCCTCGCCGGCATTGCGCCGGGCGCGCGGGTCGTACCGCTGGCCGACACCGGGCGCCTGCCGATGGGCATGAGCATGCTCGGTCGCGTGCTGGACGGCGCCGGTCGTGCGCTGGACGGCAAAGGCGGGATGAAGGCCGAGGACTGGGTACCGATGGACGGCCCGACCATCAACCCGCTCAAGCGCAACCCCATCAGCCAGCCGCTGGACGTGGGCATTCGCTGTATCAACGGATTATTGACGGTCGGCCGCGGCCAGCGCCTGGGCCTGTTTGCCGGTACCGGCGTGGGCAAGAGTGTGCTGCTGGGCATGATGACGCGCTTTACCGAGGCCGACATCATCGTGGTCGGGCTGATCGGTGAGCGGGGCCGTGAGGTGAAGGAGTTCATCGAGCATATCCTTGGTGAAGAAGGCCTCAAACGCTCGGTGGTGGTGGCGTCCCCGGCGGATGATGCGCCGCTGATGCGCCTGCGCGCCGCCATGTACTGCACGCGGATTGCCGAATATTTTCGCGACAAGGGCAAGAACGTCCTGTTGCTGATGGACTCCCTCACGCGTTTCGCCCAGGCCCAGCGGGAAATCGCCCTGGCCATTGGCGAGCCGCCAGCGACCAAGGGCTATCCGCCGTCGGTGTTCGCCAAGCTGCCCAAGCTGGTGGAGCGCGCGGGGAATGCCGAGGCCGGTGGTGGCTCGATCACTGCGTTCTACACCGTGCTGTCCGAAGGCGATGACCAGCAGGACCCGATTGCCGACTCGGCGCGGGGCGTGCTCGATGGGCATATCGTGCTGTCGCGGCGCCTGGCCGAGGAAGGGCACTATCCGGCCATCGATATCGAGGCGTCCATCAGCCGGGTGATGCCGTCGGTGGTCAGCGCCGAGCATATGACTCGCGCCCAGCAGTTCAAGCAGTTGTGGTCGCGCTACCAGCAGAGCCGCGACCTGATCAGCGTCGGCGCCTATGTGGCCGGTGGTGACCGTGAGACCGACCTGGCGATTGCCCTGCAACCGCAACTGGTGAGCTACCTGCGCCAGGGGCTGAACGACAACATCAGCATGGTTGAAAGCGAAGCACACCTGGCGTCGGTGTTTGCGCCTGCGCCTGGCGGTTAAGCGGCCATGGCCAACAGTCGCGCCGCGCGCCTTGCTCCCGTGGTGGAGATGGCCGAAAGTGCCGAGCGCACCGCCGCCCAACGCCTGGGGCATTTCCAGGGCCAGGTGCGCCTGGCCGAGAGCAAGCTGGGCGACCTGGAGCGCTTTCGGGGCGAATACCAGCAACAATGGATCGATCGCGGTAGTCAGGGCGTCTCCGGGCAATGGCTGATGAACTATCAGCACTTTCTCAACCAACTGGAAAGCGCCGTCGGCCAGCAGCGCCAGAGTCTGGTCTGGCACCAGAACAACCTCGACAAGGCCCGCGAAGGCTGGCAACAGGCCTACGCCCGGGTCGAAGGCCTGCGCAAGCTGGTGCAGCGCTACATCGACGAGGCTCGGGCGCTGGAAGACAAGCGCGAGCAAAAGCTGCTCGATGAACTGTCCCAGCGCCTGCCGCGCCAGGATCAATCCTAGCCACACCTCTCATCACGCCCGCAGGAGCCGGGGTGAGTTTGCCTGTGCCCTGATCTGCTGCTAAACCTTGTTGCACATCCCACGACAAGGAAGCAGTCGTATGTCAGTCACCTCAGAAGTGTCCCTGGATGGGAAGCAGTTGACGATTGCCGTCAAAGGCCGGTTCGATTTCGGCAGTCACCAGGCTTTTCGCGATGCCTACGAACGGTTCTACAAGGTCCCCGAGACCTACATCGTGGACCTGAAAGAGGCCACCTACCTCGACAGTTCTGCCCTGGGCATGCTGCTGTTACTGCGTGACCATGCCGGTGGCGAGGGCGGCGATGTGCGTGTGATCAACAGCAGCTCTGACGTGCGCAAGATCCTCGCTATCTCCAACTTCGAAAAGCTGTTCGATATCACTTGAGCGCCCAGGCTCTTGAAACCCTGACTGTGCTGATCGCCGAAGACAGCGCCGCCGATCTGCTGCTGCTATCGAGCATCGTGCGGCGCCAGGGCCATCGGGTGATCACCGCCAGTCACGGCCAGGAAGCGGTGGAGTTGTTCGCCCGCGAGCGCCCGCAGTTGGTCTTGATGGATGCGTTGATGCCTGTGATGGACGGCTTTGAAGCCGCCCGGCAGATCAAGCAACTGGCGGGCGAGGCGTTGGTGCCGATCATCTTTTTGACGTCCCTGAGTGGCAGCCAGGCCCTGGCCCGTTGCCTGGATGCCGGTGGCGATGACTTCCTGGCCAAGCCCTACAACCGGATCATCCTCGCGGCGAAGATCAACGCCATGGACCGTCTGCGCCGGCTGCAGGCCACGGTGCTGCAGCAGCGCGACCTGATTGCCCGGCACCATGACTACCTGCTGCATGAGCAGCGGGTGGCCAAGGCGGTGTTCGATAAGGTTGCCCATTCCGGCTGCCTGAACGCTGCGCGCAACATCCGTTACCTGCAATCGCCCTATGCGCTGTTCAATGGCGACTTGCTGCTGGCGGCCTACACGCCGTCGGGCGATATGCATGTGTTGCTGGGCGATTTCACCGGCCATGGCTTGCCGGCGGCGGTCGGTGCGATGCCCCTGGCTGAGGTGTTCTACGGCATGACCGCCAAGGGCTATGGCCTGGCGCAGACCCTGCGGGAAATGAACGCCAAGCTCAAGCGCATCCTGCCGGTGGATATGTTCTGTTGCGCCACGCTGTTGTGCCTCAGTGTGCAGCGGCGGGTGGTGGAAGTGTGGAACGGCGGGATGCCTGATGGTTATGTGCATGAAGTCGCCACGGGAAGGCGCACGCCGCTGGTGTCGCGGCATTTGCCGTTGGGCGTGCTGGCGCCCGAAGTCTTTGATGATGGTACTGAAGTCTGGCCGATGGCCCTGGGTGACCGGGTGTTCCTGCTGTCCGATGGGGTGATTGATACGGCCGATGCCAACGAACAGTTGTTTGGGGTAGAGCGCTTGCTGCAGGTGTTCGCTGCCAATCGTGAGCCGGGATGCCTGTTTGAGGAAATCGAACAAGCCCTGGCCGGGTTTCGTGGGCAGGTGCGTGATGATGTCAGCCTGGTGGAAATCAGCCTGCTGCCCGAGCAGGCTCTGCATTCCTCGGCCATGCAGTACACCGATAGCGGTCAGTCATGCCCGCTGGACTGGTCGGTGAGCTTCGAGTTTCGGGCCGAGACCCTCAAGCGTTACAACCCGTTACCGTATTTGCTGCAACTGCTCCTGGAGATCCACGGCCTGCGTGACCAGAGCGCAGCGTTGTACAGCGTGATGGCCGAGCTGTATTCCAACGCCCTCGAACATGGCGTACTGGGCCTGGACTCACGGCTCAAGCGCGATGTGCAGGGCTTCACCGACTATTATCGCCAGCGCAATGAACGCCTGGCGCTGTTGAGCAATGGCTACATACGTGTGCATGTGGATGTATTGCCGACGCAGGCGGGTGGCCGCCTGAGCCTGCGTATCGAGGACAGTGGCCCGGGTTTTGATGTGGAAAGCGTCCTGGCGCGGCCACTGGATATCGACCGTCTGTCCGGGCGCGGGCTGAACCTGGTCCGGCAACTGTGCAGCCATGTACGCTGGGCGGATGGCGGGCGCAGTGTGTGCGTGGAGTTTTGCTGGGAGGCTCTGGCATAATCCGCCGATTCTTGATCAAGGAGCGAACAAGTGACGCAGATACATATGGACCCTGAAGTATTGGTAGGTTTGCAGGAAGTGATGGAGGGCGAATACCCCCATTTGCTCGACACGTTCCTCGACGATTCGCAAAAACGCGTCGAAGCGCTGCGCAAGGCGCGCGATGATGCCAAGGCCCTGGGGCGTATCGCCCACAGCTTCAAGGGCAGCAGCGGCAACCTCGGGGCGGTACGCCTGGCGCGGCTGTGCCAGCGCCTGGAAGCCGAATCGGCCAAGGCGCAGGTGGCCGACCTGGGCAAGCTGGTCGACCAGATCGATCACGAGTTTGCCCTGGTCAAGCCGCTGTACGAGTCGGAGCGCCAGCGGTTCTAGGGTTGATCGGTCGGGTCGAAAAAGCTGGCCCGACTTTTGCTCTCTATCTCCTGCCTGCGCCCTCGACCCTGCGCAGCGGAGACCTGACTTATGCCTCTAGCCCCCAACTCGCTCCTGCAGGCCGCCCCTGCGGTCAAGCCTCAGGCTTCCCCCGCCAATGCCCAGGCAACGGCCGCGGATGCGCGGGCCAAAGCGCCAGGCTTTGCGCAGGTGTTCGCCAAGGAGTCCAAGGCGGCACCCACCAAGGCTGTGGAGATGGCGCCCAAGCCGAGCCGCGACAAGCCGGCTGATGCCAGCGTCAAGAAGGATACCGGCAACGACAAGCCTGCCGCTGGTACTCCAGCGGTTGCCGATAGCGGCAAGACTTTGCCTGCCACGCCGCCCTCAAAGGCTGACGCGGCAGCCGGCAGCGATGACGATAAAAGTGCGGACAAGGACCTGGCGCAAGCCCAGCCGCCGGCCGTCGATCCGTTGGCCGATCCGGCCTTGATCGCGGCGGTGACACCCGCGCCCGCGGCGGTCCAGGCTGGCGTGGTGGATGACGCCACCACGCCGCTGTTGGTGACCACGCCGCCGCTCGCTGAAGAAGTGGCGCCAGCCTTCGATCCTGAGGCCGATCCATTGGATGCGTTGCCGGCCGTGCGCCTGGCGATGGAGCAGGGCGGTCATGTGTCTGCCAGCAGCCAGGCGGCGCAAAAGAGCCTGCCGACCCAGGCTGAACCTACCGCCGCGCAGAGCTTCACCAACGGCCTGGCCGCGATGGTCGATCAGCAAGCGGCCAAGGACAGCACTGACCAGGGGGGCGAAAAGGCTTTCAGCGGCCTGATCGAAGAGGGCCTCAAGGATTTGAAGGGCGCGAGCAGCGACACGCGCGTCGATGACTTTGCCAATCGCCTGGCCGCCCTGACCCAGGCGGCCACGCCCAAGACCGCCAACGCTTTGCCACTGAACAACCAGCCACTGGCCATGCACCAGAGCGGCTGGACCGAGGAAGTGGTGAACCGGGTCATGTACCTGTCCAGCGCCAACCTCAAGTCTGCCGATATCCAATTGCAGCCTGCTGAGCTGGGACGCCTGGATATTCGGGTGAGCATGACGGCCGACCAGCAGGCCCAGGTCAACTTCATGAGCGGCCATGCCATCGTGCGCGAGGCGCTGGAAAGTCAGTCCGCACGCCTGCGGGAAATGTTCGCCCAGCAGGGCATGGGCCAGGTCGACGTTAACGTGTCCGACCAGTCCCGTGGCTGGCAGGGTCAGGGCCAGGAGCAGCAGAACCAGGCGCGTGGTGTCAGTGGCACGGGTGGACACAGCGACGGGCATGATGGCGGCATCGCTGGCGACGTGAGCGAAGTGGCCGCTCCGCTCGTGCAATCGGTGATCGGCTCCAGTGCCGTGGACTACTACGCCTGACCCGAAACCGACGCCGCCCATGTAGGAGCCGGCAAGCCGGCTCCTACCGTTGATCTCATCGCCCTTGCCGACAACTCTGGCATAACACTTGCTCTTGCCTTCCCGTGGATCTATGAAACCCCGAATAGTGACGGATTATTGGCATGGCGAAGAGTGACGACGCAGCAACAGTACCTGTAGCAGGCAAAGGCAAGCTCAAGATGATCCTGCTGATTGTCGTGGCCTTGTTATTGGCTATCGGCGTGTCGGTGGGGGCTACCTGGTACTTCATGCACAGTGCCCAGAACAAGCCGGTGCCCGCCAGCGATCCCGTCACCAACGTCAAGCAACCGGCAATCTTCGAGCAGATGCTCCCGGCCTTTGTCGCCAACTACAACCAGAACGGCCGGCAACGCTACCTGCAGGTGAGTATTTCCCTGCTGGCGCGCAACCAGGCGGACCTGGATGCCCTCAAGGTGCATATGCCGGTGATCCGCAACAACCTGGTGATGCTGTTCTCCGGGCAGAGTTTCGACAGCCTGGCCACCCCTGTGGGCCAGGAAATGCTGCGCCAGAAAGTCACTGCCAGCGTGCAGGAAGTGGCCCAGAAAGAACTGGGCAAAGTCGTGGTCGAGCAGGCGCTCTTCACTAATTTCGTATTGCAGTAGGATCACGACATGGCCGTGCAAGACCTGCTGTCCCAGGATGAAATCGATGCCCTGTTGCATGGTGTCGACGATGGTCTGGTACAGACCGAAATGGCTGCCGAGCCCGGCAGCGTCAAAAGTTATGACCTGACCAGCCAGGATCGCATCGTCCGCGGACGCATGCCGACCCTGGAGATGATCAACGAACGGTTTGCCCGCTACACCCGTATCAGCATGTTCAACATGCTGCGCCGCTCGGCGGACGTGGCGGTGGGCGGCGTGCAGGTGATGAAGTTTGGCGAGTACGTGCATTCGCTGTACGTGCCCACCAGCCTCAACCTGGTCAAGATCAAGCCATTGCGCGGCACCGCGCTGTTCATTCTCGATGCCAAGCTGGTGTTCAAGCTGGTGGACAACTTCTTTGGCGGCGACGGCCGGCACGCCAAGATCGAAGGTCGAGAATTCACGCCCACCGAACTGCGTGTGGTGCGCATGGTGCTGGAACAGGCCTTTATCGACTTGAAGGAAGCCTGGCAGGCGATCATGGAAGTCAATTTCGAGTACATCAACTCGGAAGTGAACCCGGCCATGGCCAACATCGTCGGGCCCAGCGAAGCCATTGTGGTCTCCACTTTCCATATCGAACTCGATGGCGGCGGCGGCGACCTGCACGTGACCATGCCGTACTCGATGATCGAGCCGGTGCGCGAGATGCTCGACGCGGGCTTTCAGTCCGACCTCGACGACCAGGACGAGCGCTGGGTCAAGGCCCTGCGCGAAGACCTGCTGGATGTCGATGTGCCGCTGAGTGCCACTGTGGCGCGCCGCCAGTTGCGCCTGCGGGACATTTTGCACATGCAGCCGGGGGATGTGATTCCCGTCGAACTGCCGGACGAATTGATCATGCGCGCCAACGGCGTGCCGTCGTTCAAGGTCAAGCTCGGCTCCCACAAGGGCAACCTGGCGTTGCAGGTGGTCGAGCCGATCAACCGTCGCTGACTCACCCCGATGATGCATTCCTAATTCATGATTTTTGCTGCACCGAGGACATGTAATGGCTACCGAACACGAAAACACTTCCGCCGAAGACCAGGCCCTGGCTGATGAATGGGCGGCTGCCCTGGAAGAAACCGGCGATGCGGGCCAGGACGATATCGACGCCTTGCTGGCCGCCGATGCCGCCACTGCGCCGGTGGGCAACCGCTTGCCCATGGAAGAGTTCGGCAGCGTGCCGAAGAACCATGAGCCGGTCTCGCTCGATGGTCCCAACCTGGACGTGATCCTCGATATCCCAGTATCGATTTCCATGGAAGTGGGCAGCACTGAAATCAATATCCGTAACCTGCTGCAGCTTAACCAGGGGTCGGTGATCGAGCTCGACCGCCTGGCCGGCGAGCCGCTGGATGTGCTGGTCAACGGGACGCTGATCGCCCATGGCGAAGTGGTGGTGGTCAACGAGAAGTTCGGCATCCGCCTGACTGATGTGATCAGCCCTAGCGAACGTATCAAGAAGCTGCGCTGAGATGGGGCGTCGCTGGCTGGGACTCTTGTGGGCGCTGCCGCTGGGCGCATTCGCCGCTGAACCGCTGGCCCAGGCCGCAGCCCCAGCTGCCGGCGGCAACGTGGCCGGGCAACTGACCCAGTTGGTGCTTGGCCTGCTGCTGGTGGTGGGGTTGATCTTTGTCCTCGCCTGGTTATTGCGTCGGGTGCAGCGGATCGGCCCGGGCAATGCCCAGGTCATCGAACTGATCGGTTCGCGAGCCCTTGGGCCGCGTGATCGCCTGGTGCTGGTGCAGGTGGGTGAGGAGCAGATCCTGCTCGGCCTGACCCCAGGCCGGATTACCCCGTTGCACGTGCTCAAGCATCCGGTGAGCGTGGCCCAGACCGAGGCCGCCACGCCGGAATTCGCCCAGCGCCTGCTGGAATTGATGGGCAAGGACCAGAAGGATAAGAAGTAATGCGCGTTCTATTGACGCTCATGCTGTTGCTGGCAGCGCCCCTGGCGTTCGGCGCGGACCCGTTGTCGATCCCGGCGATCACCCTGGGCACCAACGCGGCCGGGGCCCAGGAGTATTCGGTCAGCCTGCAGATCCTGCTGATCATGACTGCGCTGAGTTTTATCCCGGCGTTCGTCATGCTCATGACCAGCTTCACCCGGATCATCATTGTGTTCTCGATCCTGCGCCAGGCCCTGGGCCTGCAGCAGACACCGTCGAACCAGATCCTGACCGGCATGGCGCTGTTTCTGACGCTGTTCATCATGGCGCCGGTGTTCGACAAGGTGAACCAGCAGGCCCTGCAGCCCTACCTGGCAGAGAAAATGACGGCCCAGGACGCGGTGCAAAAGGCCCAGGGCCCGATCAAGGACTTCATGCTGTCGCAGACCCGCTCCAGTGACCTGGAACTGTTTGTGCGCCTGTCCAAGCGTACCGATATCCTCAGCCCGGACCAGGCACCGTTGACGATCCTGGTACCGGCGTTCGTCACCTCGGAGTTGAAGACGGCGTTTCAGATCGGCTTCATGATCTTTATCCCGTTCCTGATCATCGACCTGGTGGTGGCCAGTGTGCTGATGGCCATGGGTATGATGATGCTGTCGCCGCTGATTATCTCGTTGCCCTTCAAGATCATGCTGTTTGTCTTGGTGGATGGTTGGGCGCTGATTATCGGCACCCTGGCCGGCAGCTTCGGAGGGGTATAGCGCCATGACCCCGGAAGTCGCCGTCGACCTGTTTCGTGAAGCACTCTGGCTGACCACCCTGATAGTTGCCGTGCTGGTGGTGCCCAGCCTCCTGGTGGGTTTGCTGGTGGCGATGTTCCAGGCCGCCACGCAGATCAACGAACAGACCTTGAGCTTTCTCCCGCGCTTGCTGGTGATGCTGGTCACGCTGATCGTTGCCGGCCCCTGGCTGGTGCAGACCTTCATGGAATACATCCTGCAGTTGTACGGCAGTATTCCGCAGTTGATCGGCTGACCTGATGCAGTCCTTGCTGGCGTTGACCGACACCCAGATCAGTACCTGGGTGGCCGCGTTCATCCTGCCGCTGTTTCGTGTGGGCGCCTTGCTGATGACCATGCCGGTGATCGGCACGACCCTGGTCCCCAAGCGTGTACGCCTGTTTTTCACGGTAGCGATTACCGTGGTTATCGTGCCCACGTTGCCAGCGATGCCGCCGGTCAACGCCCTGGACCTCAGTGCGCTGCTGTTGATTGCCGAACAGATCCTGATCGGCGCCTTGATGGGCTTCTCCCTGACCTTGTTCTTCCAGGCCTTCGTGATTGCCGGGCAAATCGTCTCGATCCAGATGGGCATGGGCTTCGCCTCCATGGTCGACCCCACCAACGGCGTATCGGTGGCGGTCATCGGGCAGTTCCTGACCATGCTGGTGACCCTGCTGTTCCTGGCCATGAACGGTCACCTGGTGGCCTTTGAAATTCTCACTGAAAGCTTCACCACCTTGCCGGTGGGCGAGGGCCTGATCGTCAATCACTTCTGGGAAGTGGTCGGGCGCCTCAGTTGGGTGCTGGGCGCGGCGTTGCTTCTGGTGTTGCCGGCGATCACAGCATTGCTGGTGGTCAACATTGCCTTTGGCGTGATGACCCGTGCCGCGCCGCAATTGAACATCTTCGCCATTGGTTTCCCACTGACCCTGGTGTTGGGCCTGGGGATTTTCTGGATCGGCCTGGCCGACATTCTCAATCAGTATCAACCGCTGGCCAGTGATGCCTTGCAGTTCTTACGTGATCTGGCACGGGCGCGCTGAGCCATGGCCGAGAGCGAGAGTGGTCAGGACAAAACAGAAGACCCCACGGAGAAACGTAAAAAGGACTCCCGGGAAAAGGGCGAGATTGCCCGTTCCAAAGAGCTCAACACCCTGGCGGTGATGCTCGCCGGTGCCGGCGGCCTGCTGATCTACGGCGGCGGCCTGGCACAGGACCTGATGGAGATCATGAAGCACAGCTTCTCCCTGCCCCGGGACGTGTTGCTGGACCCGCGCGCCATGGGCATCTACCTGCTGCATTCGGGGAAAATCGCGATCCTGGCCTCGCAGCCGGTATTGATCACCTTGCTCCTGGCGGCGATCATCGGCCCGATCTCCCTCGGCGGCTGGCTGTTCGCTGCTGGCAGCATGGCACCCAAATTCAGTCGGATGAACCCCGGCGCCGGGATCAAGCGCATGTTCTCGGCCAAGGCCGTGGTGGAACTGCTCAAGGCCCTGGCGAAGTTCTTCATCATCCTGTTCGTGGCGTTGGTGGTGTTGAAGTCAGACATCGACGACTTGCTGCGCATCGCCCATGAACCGCTGGAACTGGCAATCATCCATAGTGTGCAGTTGGTGGGCTGGAGTGCCTTGTGGATGGCCTGTGGCCTGATCCTGATTGCGGCGGTGGATGCGCCGATCCAGTTGTGGGAAAGCCACAAGAAACTGCTGATGACCAAGCAGGAAGTGCGCGACGAACACAAGGACCAGGAAGGCAAGCCGGAAGTGAAGCAGCGCATTCGCCAGCTGCAACGCGAAATGTCCCAGCGCAAGATGATGGCTTCGGTGCCCGATGCCGATGTGGTCATCACCAACCCGACTCACTACGCCGTGGCCCTCAAGTACGACCCGGAGAAGGGCGGTGCGCCGATGCTGCTGGCCAAGGGCAGTGACTTCACCGCGTTGAAAATCCGTGAAATTGCGGTGGCCAACGACATCCTGCTGCTGGAGTCGCCAGCGCTGGCGCGTTCGATTTTCTACTCCACCGACCTGGACCAGGAAATCCCCGCCGGGTTGTATCTGGCAGTGGCGCAGGTGCTGGCCTATGTCTATCAGATTCGCCAATACCGCGCGGGCAAGGGCAAACGCCCGGATCCGCTCAAGGATTTGCCGATTCCGCCGGATTTGCGCCGCGATTCTTGAGTTTGGTTGTGGCCTGCACCGGCCTCATCGCCGGCAAGCCGGCTCCTACCGTTTGTTGTGGGAGTCGGGCTTGCCCGCGATGGCGTCGGAACTGGCGACCTGATCGCCCAGGTGGCCACATACCGTCCGTCAAAATCCCTTCAAGCCTGTCGACTTTGACGGTATCCAGCTCCCGTGCAGCGCGCTCTGATAGGCCGGAAAATGCACGGTTCGGGAGAGGGGTAATGGCAATTGGCACAGTGAAGTGGTTCAACGACAGGTGGAATATGAGGTTGTCGAGGGCCCAAAAGGCAAACAGGCAGCCAGCGCCAGGCCGCTCTAGGCCCTGGCACAACCGATCACCGGTGATCCTCAAGCAAAAGTTGGAAGGCTTCTACTCTTGCCATGCCAAAGCGCAGGAAGGGTGTGCTGAGTATTGGGTTAAGGTCTTACCGCTACGGGGGGCAGTTAATAGCAATGTCGATTCGATCAAGCGCGGATTGCTGGAGGAAGGCTATTCTGATGCTGAAATTGAGGTGGCCCGAGAGCAGTTACATCAACTGAATCAACAACAAGGGTGGTACTAAATGGACGCCACAACGATTGCGCTGTGGATCAAAAGCTTGGGGCGCCCTTATGAGTCCCTGGTCTCAGAGGGCATCATTCCCAATATGCCTTTGCGAGAGCTTTATAAAGGGAGGAACTGGCTTGATATTGAGCCAGAGGAAGGAATGGAGTTGAGTTTTTCCGCTGAATCCAAGTGTTTGGAAGCGCTATATATCATTCTTGTTCCAGTTGTTGAGGAGCAGGCTGTATATCGCGGCGAACTGCCAACACCGCTGGCTTTGTCGATGAGTCAGGCTGACGTGAAGGACTCCTTCGGCGTTCCTTTAGAGTCTAAAGGCCCGACACAACTTCCACTAAATAGAAAGACAGGGGGGTGGGATGCGTATGAGCTTGAAGCCTCAGCGTACCCGAACGCCAAGTTGATGTTTAAGTATGCGGAGAACCGTCAGGTTAATACATTGGTGTTCACTCTCCGGGTTTAATCTTCTCAAAACAGGCGCGCTGCCGGCCAATTAAGCGGCACGCGTCTGTTAGTGCTTCGGTTTCGGTCAGTTAGCGAAGACGCCCGCTGACCGATTTTACAGCCCACCAGCCTACGAATTCCCCCATTCAGTCGCTCTCAAGCAAAAGTTGGAAGGCTTCTTGCAATGCCGCCTGCAAGACGCCAAACCGCGTCAAAACTTTGCTTCAAAGGACACGAGGAATACCGGTGGTGGATCGCTCTCAAATGCTCGGCACGGCCCGCAGCACCCTGACGGACCTCTCGCGAGGCAATCTGGGTGTGCCGTTGTTGTTGCTGGTGATGCTGGCAATGATGATGTTGCCGATGCCGCCGTTTCTGCTGGACGTGTTCTTTACCTTCAACATTGCCCTGTCCATTGTCGTGCTGCTGGTCTGCGTGTACGCGCTGCGACCTTTGGATTTCGCGGTCTTCCCCACTATTTTGCTGGTTGCCACGCTGCTGCGCCTGGCCCTTAACGTGGCCTCCACGCGGGTGGTGATGCTGCACGGCCAGGACGGTCACGCCGCTGCGGGCAAGGTGATCCAGGCCTTCGGTGAGGTGGTGATCGGCGGTAACTACGTGGTGGGTATCGTGGTGTTCGCGATCCTGATGATCATCAACTTCGTGGTGGTGACCAAGGGCGCCGGGCGGATTTCCGAGGTGAGCGCGCGGTTTACCCTCGACGCCATGCCCGGCAAGCAAATGGCGATCGACGCCGACCTCAATGCTGGCCTGATCGACCAGAACCAGGCCAAGGCCCGCCGTTCCGAAGTGGCCCAGGAAGCCGAGTTCTACGGTTCCATGGACGGTGCCAGCAAATTCGTGCGCGGTGACGCCATCGCCGGTTTGCTGATCCTGTTTATCAACCTGATCGGCGGCATGGCCGTCGGTATTTTCCAGCACGGCATGACCTTTGGCGATGCGGGCAAGGTTTACGCCCTGCTGACCATCGGTGACGGTTTGGTGGCGCAATTGCCATCACTGTTGTTATCGACCGCTGCGGCGATCATGGTGACCCGTGCGTCCGGCTCCGAAGACATGGGCAAGCAGATCAATCGCCAGATGTTCGCCTCGCCCAAGGCCCTGGCCGTGGCGGCCGGCATCATGGCGATCATGGGGATTGTGCCGGGCATGCCGCACTTCTCCTTCCTGACCATGGCCGCCCTGGCGGCGGGAGGGGCGTACCTGTTCTGGAAGAAGCAGAACACCATCAAGGTCCAGGCTTTGAAAGAGGTGGAGCGCCAGCAGGACCTGCTGCCATCGCCGGCCCGCGCCCAGGAAACCAAGGAGTTGGGCTGGGATGACGTGACGCCCATCGACATGATCGGCCTGGAAGTCGGCTACCGCCTGATCCCCCTGGTGGATCGCAACCAGGGCGGCCAGTTACTGGCACGGATCAAGGGTGTACGCAAGAAGTTGTCCCAGGACCTGGGCTTTTTGATGCCCACCGTGCATATCCGCGACAACCTCGACCTGGCCCCCAGTGCCTACCGCCTGACCCTGATGGGCGTGACCCTGGCTGAAGCCGAGATCTACCCCGACCGCGAGTTGGCGATCAACCCGGGCCAGGTGTTCGGTACCCTCAGTGGCATAACCGCCAAAGATCCGGCTTTTGGCCTGGACGCGGTGTGGATCGAAGTCAGCCAGCGTAGCCAGGCGCAGTCCCTGGGTTACACGGTGGTCGACGCGAGCACTGTGGTTGCCACGCACCTCAACCAGATTCTGTACAAGCACTCCCATGAGTTGATTGGCCACGAAGAAGTCCAGCAACTCATGCAATTGCTGGCCAAAGCCTCGCCAAAACTGGCCGAAGAGTTGGTGCCCGGGGTGTTGTCGCTGTCGCAACTGCTCAAGGTGCTGCAGGCACTGCTGGCCGAACAGGTGCCGGTACGGGACATTCGCAGCATTGCCGAGGCTATCGCCAACAATGCCGCCAAGAGTCAAGATACTGCCGCTCTGGTGGCAGCGGTGCGCGTCGGTTTGTCCCGTGCCATCGTCCAAAGCATTGTAGGGCTTGACTCCGAGCTGCCTGTCATCACCTTGGAGCCAAGGTTGGAACAAATATTGCTCAATAGTATCCAGAAGGCAGGGCAGGGCCAGGAAGAGGGTGTCCTGCTGGAGCCAAGCATGGCTGAAAAGCTGCAGCGTTCGTTGATCGACGCCGCACAGCGCCAGGAAATGCAGGGCCAACCGGTGATTCTGCTGGTGGCAGGCCCCGTCCGGGCGATGTTGTCGCGGTTCGGACGCCTGGCAGTACCGAATTTGCACGTATTGGCTTATCAGGAAATCCCTGACAACAAGCAAGTGACTATCGTCGCGACAGTAGGGCCCAACGGCTGAGGTAGTGGGTTATGCAAGTAAAGCGTTTTTTCGCCGCCGATATGCGTCAGGCCATGAAGCTGGTTCGTGATGAATTGGGCGCCGACGCAGCCATTATCGGTAACCGTCGCATTGCCGGCGGTGTCGAGCTGACGGCTGCCCTGGATTACAAACCCCAGGCGTTGGCGCCGCGCGTGCCGAACATGGAACTCGAGGACGAGTTGCGCAAGACCGCCTCGCGCATTGTCTCGGCCCAGGCCGAACTGAGCATGCGCGGCGACAGCGATGCGACCACCAATCGCCAATTGTTTGCCGGCCTGCCGCTGACTGCGGCCGAGCCACTGGTAGAGCCGACCTTCGTCGAGCCGCCACGTCCCGCCGCGCCGGCACCGGCTGCTGCGGTCGACCAGCGCGTGTTCGACTCGATGCGTTTTGAACTCAATGGCCTGCGTGAACTGCTGGAAGTACAGCTGGGCTCGCTGGCCTGGAACCAGTTGCAAGGTAGCAAGCCGCAACAGGCCAACCTCTGGCGCCGGCTGCAACGCATCGGCCTGTCCGGCCCGTTGTCGCGCGATCTGCTGGAACTGACCACCGGTATCGAAGAGCCCCGCCAGGCCTGGCGCATGCTGCTGGCGCACCTGGCGCGGATGATCCAGACCCCGGAACTCGAACCCCTTGAAGAAGGTGGCGTGATTGCCATGGTCGGCCCTGCCGGCATGGGCAAGACCACCACCCTGGCCAAGCTGGCTGCCCGTTATGTGCTCAAGTACGGCGCCCATAACATTGCGCTGGTGAGCATGGACAGCTACCGCATCGGGGCCCAGGAACAGCTCAAGACCTTGGGGCGCATCCTCAATGTGCCGGTGACCCACGTCGACCCGGGCCAGTCCCTGGCCAACGCCCTCGACCCGCTGCTGCGCAAGCGCGTGGTACTGATCGATACCGCCGGCCTGCAAGCCAGCGACCCGGCATTGCGCCTGCAACTGGAAAGCCTGGCCGGGCGCGGGATCAAGTCGAAAAACTATCTGGTACTTGCAACAACCAGCCAGAAACAGGTTCTGACTGCTGCGTACCACAGCTACAAACGTTGCGGGCTGGCCGGTTGCATCCTGACTAAGCTGGATGAAACGGCAAGCCTGGGCGAAGTGTTGAGCCTTGCCATCAGCCATGAATTACCGGTCGCCTACCTGACCGATGGGCCGCGGATCCCGGATGACTTGCATCTGCCGCGCCGTCATCAGTTGGTCAGCCGTGCGGTCAGTGTGCAAATGCAGGATGAACCCAGTGAAGAGGCGATGGCGGATATGTTCGCCGACCTCTATCACAACCCAGCCAAGCGGGTCGGCTGAAGGCAACACGAAATACAGTGCAATGTACCTACATCGATGGTCTGCAACCGCGGCCACCCTATGTAGCCTGCGGCTAAGCAAGACAAGGTAAAGAAAGAACATGGGCAGCATGCATCCCGTACAGGTGATCGCGGTGACCGGCGGCAAAGGTGGCGTCGGGAAAACTAACGTGTCAGTGAATTTGTCCCTGGCCCTGGCAGAGCTTGGCCGCCGCGTCATGCTGCTGGATGCCGACCTGGGCCTGGCGAACGTTGACGTTCTGCTGGGACTGACGCCCAAACACACCCTGGCCGATGTCATTGAGGGCCGCTGTGAGCTGCGCGATGTGCTGTTGCAGGGGCCGGGGGGGATTCGCATCGTCCCGGCCGCCTCCGGCACCCAGAGCATGGTGCATCTGAGCCCGGCGCAGCACGCCGGCCTGATCCAGGCCTTCAGTGATATCGGCGACAACCTCGACGTGCTGGTGATCGACACCGCCGCCGGGATCGGCGAGTCCGTGGTCAGCTTCGTGCGCGCCGCGCAAGAAGTGTTGCTGGTGGTCTGCGATGAACCCACCTCGATCACCGACGCCTACGCCCTGATCAAGCTGCTCAACCGCGACTACGGCATGAACCGCTTCCGCGTGCTGGCCAACATGGCCCAGAGCCCGCAAGAGGGGCGCAACCTGTTCGCCAAGTTGACCAAGGTCACGGATCGTTTCCTCGATGTCGCCTTACAATACGTCGGCGCAGTTCCCTATGACGAGTGTGTGCGCAAGGCTGTGCAAAAGCAGCGTGCAGTCTATGAAGCGTTCCCTCGTTCGAAATGCGCGTTGGCGTTCAAGGCAATTGCTCAGAAGGTCGATACCTGGCCACTGCCCGCCAATCCCCGGGGGCATCTGGAGTTTTTCGTCGAGCGATTGGTGCATCAGACGAGTGCAGGACCGGTGCTATGACAGCCAGCGGCTACAACCTTTACAAAAAATCAGCGCGTGACAGCCAGGGCGAATTGATTGAGCGCTATGCGCCTCTGGTCAAGCGCATTGCCTACCACCTGCTGGCACGCCTGCCCGCCAGTGTCCAGGTCGAAGACCTGATCCAGGCGGGGATGATCGGCCTGCTCGAAGTGTCGACCAAGTACGACGCGAGCAAGGGTGCGAGTTTCGAGACGTATGCGGGTATCCGCATCCGTGGCGCAATGCTCGATGAAGTGCGTAAAGGTGATTGGGCGCCGCGTTCGGTCCACCGCAATACCCGGATGGTGAGTGACGCAATTCGCTCAATTGAAGCAAAAACCGGTCGCGACGCTAAAGATCATGAAGTTGCTGCCGAACTCCAATTGAGTCTCGACGATTACTACGGGATTTTGAACGATACCTTGGGCAGCCGCCTGTTCAGTTTCGACGACCTGCTACAGGACGGCGAACATGAAGGGTTGCACGAGGACGGCGCGAGCGCTCACCAGGAGCCTTCACGCGACCTGGAAGATGAACGCTTCCAGGGCGCCCTGGCGGACGCGATTGCCAATCTGCCGGAGCGTGAGCGGCTGGTGCTGGCGCTGTACTACGACGAAGAGCTGAACCTCAAGGAAATCGGTGAGGTCCTGGGCGTCAGCGAATCGCGGGTCAGCCAGCTACATAGCCAATGCGCGGCCCGCTTGCGGGGGCGTTTGGGAGAGTGGCGAGCGCGCTGACAGGCAGTGTGGGGACAGTGCGAACGATAACCGCCAGGGCGCAGGCCAGGCGGGAGCGGCCCGTGATGCGCCCCAGCAGTCCTTTTTGTGTAATGCCTGTTGAATGATATGGCGCGCCCAGGTGCTGGACGCGTTTAAGACTGCTTGGAGGTCGAATTGGACAAGAACATGAAAATCCTCATCGTTGATGATTTCTCAACGATGCGGCGGATCATAAAAAACCTGTTGCGTGACCTTGGGTTCACTAACACGGTCGAGGCGGATGACGGCATTACGGCGATTCCGATCCTCAACAGCGGGAGCATCGACTTTCTGGTAACCGACTGGAACATGCCTGGCATGACCGGTATCGATCTGCTGCGCCATGTGCGCGCCGATGAAAAACTGCGCAATCTTCCGGTGTTGATGGTGACCGCCGAAGCCAAGCGTGAACAGATCATTGAAGCCGCCCAGGCTGGGGTCAACGGCTACGTGGTCAAGCCATTCACTGCATTGGCCTTGAAAGAGAAGATCGAAAAGATCTTTGAACGCATCCACGGTTGATGTCGCCACGGGGTAGCTATGGAGCATAAAGAAACATCGCAGGGGGACTTTGAGTCGACCTTGAAAAAACACGCTCACCAGTTGGTCGACAGCCTTGAAAAAGGCCAGTTCGGCGATGCGGTGCAGTTGATCCATGAGCTCAACCAGACCCGCGACCGCGGCCTGTACCAGGAAGTGGGCAAGCTCACCCGTGAGTTGCACAGTGCGATCGTCAATTTCCAGATTGACCCGCACATGCCCCAGGCCGAGGAAATCTCGCAGATCACTGATGCCACCGAACGCCTGTCCTATGTGGTCCGGCTGACCGAGGCGGCAGCCAATCGCACCATGGACCTGGTGGAAAACGCCACGCCCCTGGTGAACGGCATGGCCAATGAGGCCAAGGCGTTGAGCGCAGACTGGGGCCGCTTCATGCGGCGCGAAGTGGGTGCCGAAGAGTTTCGTGACCTGGCGCGTCGGGTCGAGGGCTTCCTGTCACGCAGCGAGCAGGAAAACCGTACGGTTTCCAGCAACCTCAACGACATCCTGCTGGCCCAGGATTACCAGGACCTCACCGGCCAGGTGATCAAGCGTGTGACCCTGCTGGTCACCGAAGTGGAAAGCAACTTGCTCAAACTGGTGCTGATGGCTGGCCAGGTCGACCGTTTTGCCGGCATCGAACATGACCGCGAAGCGATCCTCTCGGAAAAAGATCCACAAAAACACCTCGCCAAGGGTGAAGGTCCGCAGATTCATGCCGATAAACGTGAAGACGTTATGTCTGGTCAAGATGACGTAGACGATTTGCTGTCCAGTTTAGGCTTCTAAGGAGCACGCAATATGAGCTTCGGCGCCGATGAAGAAATCCTTCAGGATTTCCTTGTAGAGGCCGGCGAAATTCTAGAGCAGTTGTCCGAGCAACTGGTCGAGCTGGAAAGCCGACCGGATGACGCGAACCTGCTCAATGCAATTTTTCGCGGTTTTCACACTGTAAAAGGGGGCGCCGGCTTCCTCCAGCTCCATGAGCTGGTGGAGTGCTGCCACATCGCCGAAAACGTGTTCGACATCCTGCGCAAGGGTGAGCGTCACGTCGATTCGGAATTGATGGACGTGATCCTCGAAGCCCTGGACGCGGTCAACGGCATGTTCAACGAAGTGCGCGAACGCGCACCGATCACTGCCGCCACCCCGGAGCTGCTGGCTGCCCTGGCGCGCCTGGCAGAACCTGCTGCCCTGGCTGCCGCCCCGGTGGTTGAAGCGACGCCAGCGCCGGCTGCCGAACCCGACGTCACCGACAGCGAATTCGAACAACTGCTGGACTCTCTCAATGCTGTCAAGGCGGAAGCCGAGGCTCCGGCGGCGGCTGCACCGGCCATGGTGCCGACCAGCGAAGACATCACCGACGCCGAGTTCGAGTCATTGCTCGACCAGTTGCATGGCAAGGGCCAGTTCGCCCCGGACGCCGTGGCGGCAACGCCAGCGGCGGTGGAGCCGGCACAATCGGTCAGCACCGACATCACCGACGACGAATTTGAAGCGCTGCTGGATCAGTTGCATGGCAAAGGCTCGTTTGCCGCCGATGCCTTGCCGGCAGTCGCTGCGGCGGCTGCACCCGCGGCTGCCACGGCGGCGGCTGTCGCACCGGCGGCGGATGGCCTGATCACCGATCACGAATTTGAATCCCTGCTGGATGAGTTGCACGGCAAGGGCAAGTTCTCCGACGTCGTGCCTGGCGCGCCAGCCAGTGCGACTGCCACGGCGGCGGTGGCCAAGCCGGCACCCGCTGCCGCCAAGGCCGCTGCACCGGCTGCGGCCCGTGCAGCCCCGGCGCCCGCCCGCGCTGCGGCCACTGCCGAGAAAGCCCCGGCCAGTGAAGCTGAAACCACCGTGCGGGTCGATACGGCACGCCTGGACGACATCATGAACATGGTCGGCGAACTGGTGCTGGTGCGTAACCGCCTGGTGCGCCTGGGCTTGAGCAGTGGCGACGAAGCCATGCAAAAGGCCGTGTCGAACCTCGACGTGGTGACGGCCGACCTGCAGACCGCGGTGATGAAGACGCGCATGCAGCCGATCAAGAAAGTCTTCGGGCGCTTCCCGCGCCTGGTGCGTGACTTGGCCCGGCAGTTGAAGAAAGAAATCAACCTGGAACTGGTGGGTGAAGAAACCGACCTCGACAAAAACCTTGTCGAGGCCCTGGCCGACCCGCTGGTCCACTTGGTGCGCAACGCGGTCGACCATGGCGTGGAAACCCCGGAAGAACGCGAAGCCAGCGGCAAGCCACGCCTGGGCAAAGTGATCCTGGCGGCCGAACAGGAAGGCGACCATATCCTGCTGTCGATCACCGATGACGGCAAAGGCATGGACTCCAACATCCTGCGCGGCATCGCGGTCAAGCGTGGGGTCATGGACAAGGACGCGGCCGATCGCCTGACCGACACCGAGTGCTACAACCTGATTTTTGCCCCGGGTTTCTCCACCAAGACCGAGATTTCCGACGTGTCCGGCCGTGGCGTGGGCATGGACGTGGTGAAGACCAAGATCAGCCAGCTCAACGGCTCGATCAATATCTACTCGACCAAGGGCCAGGGCTCGAAGATCGTCATCAAGGTGCCGTTGACCCTGGCGATCATGCCGACCCTGATGGTGATGCTGGGCAACCAGGCGTTCGCCTTCCCGCTGGTCAACGTCAACGAAATCTTCCACCTCGACCTGTCGCGCACCAACGTGGTCGACGGCCAGGAAGTGGTGATTGTGCGGGACAAGGCCCTGCCTTTGTTCTACCTCAAGCGTTGGCTGGTGGCGTCCGCCGCTCATGAAGAGCAGCGCGAAGGCCACGTGGTGATCCTGTCCGTGGGCACCCAGCGTATCGGCTTTGTCGTCGATCAACTGGTTGGCCAGGAAGAAGTGGTCATCAAGCCATTGGGCAAGATGCTGCAAGGAACGCCAGGCATGTCGGGTGCGACCATTACCGGTGACGGTCGGATCGCGCTGATTCTCGATGTTCCGAGCATGCTCAAGCGTTACGCCGCACGGCGTATTTGATTCTGGCTGGGCGGGGCGGTTGTCCCTCGCCCTGCCTAACGGAGTGGTTATGGTAGTCAAGGTTCTGGTGGTGGACGATTCGGGTTTCTTCCGCCGCCGCGTCTCGGAAATTCTTTCAGCGGATTCCAACATCCAGGTGGTCGGTACGGCCACCAACGGCAAAGAGGCGATTGATCAGGCCCTGGCGTTGAAGCCGGACGTGATCACCATGGACTACGAGATGCCGATGATGGATGGCATCACCGCCGTGCGCCACATCATGCAGCGCTGCCCGACCCCGGTCTTGATGTTCTCGTCGCTGACCCACGAAGGTGCCCGGGTTACCCTCGATGCACTGGACGCTGGCGCCGTGGACTTCCTGCCGAAGAATTTCGAAGACATTTCGCGCAACCCGGAAAAGGTCAAGCAGATGCTCTGCGAGAAGGTGCACAGCATCTCGCGCAGCAATCGCAGCAGCTTTCGTGCCCCGGCGGCTCCCGCTCCGGTCGCGGCGCCTGCACCGGCCAGCAGTTTCGGGCGTCCGGCCCCGGTAGCACGGCCTGCCGTGGCGCCGGTGCGTACAGTTGCGCCGGCCCCTGCGTCACCTGCGCCCAAGCGCAAGGCCTACAAGCTGGTGGCGATCGGTACGTCCACCGGCGGCCCGGTGGCTTTGCAGCGTGTCTTGACCCAGTTGCCCGCCAACTTCCCCGCGCCCATCGTGTTGATCCAGCATATGCCCGCCGCGTTCACCAAGGCCTTTGCCGAACGCCTGGACAAGCTGTGCCGCATCAGCGTCAAGGAAGCCGAAGACGGCGATATCCTGCGCCCAGGCCTGGCGTTGCTGGCCCCCGGTGGCAAGCAAATGATGGTCGACGGTCGCGGCGCGGTGAAAATCCTGCCGGGCGACGAGCGCCTGAACTACAAGCCGTGTGTGGATATCACCTTCGGTTCGGCGGCCAAGTCCTACGGCGACAAAGTTCTGGCGGTGGTCCTCACCGGCATGGGCGCCGACGGTCGCGAAGGCGCGCGCCTGCTCAAGCAGGGCGGCAGTTCGATCTGGGCCCAGGACGAAGCCAGCTGCGTGATCTATGGCATGCCCATGGCCATCGTCAAGGCCGACCTGGCCGACGCGGTCTACAGCCTGGATGACATCGGCAAGCACTTGGTGGAGGCCTGTCACTGATGGATGTGTTGAGCCTGGTTGGGATACTCCTGGCGTTTGTCGCCATTATTGGTGGCAACTACCTGGAAGGCGGCCACCTGGGCGCCCTGGCCAACGGTCCGGCGGCGCTGATCGTGATCGGCGGCACCGTCGGCGCGGCGCTGTTGCAGTCGCCCCTGAGCTCATTCAAGCGGGCGATGCAGATCCTGGTGTGGATCATTTTCCCGCCGCGGGTGGATTTGGCTGGCGGCATCGACCGCGTGGTCAACTGGAGCCTCACCGCCCGCAAGGAAGGCCTGCTGGGCCTCGAAGGCGTGGCCGATGCCGAGCCCGACAGCTACGCACGCAAAGGCCTGCAACTGTTGGTGGACGGCGCCGAACCGGAAGCCATCCGCAGCATTCTTGAAGTGGACTTCTATACCCAGGAAAGCCGCGATATCAACGCGGCCAAAGTCTTTGAAAGCATGGGCGGCTATGCGCCGACCATCGGCATCATCGGTGCGGTCATGGGCTTGATCCACGTGATGGGCAACCTGGCCGACCCTTCGCAACTGGGCAGCGGTATCGCCGTGGCGTTCGTCGCTACCATCTATGGCGTGGCCAGTGCCAACCTGTTGCTGCTGCCGATTGCCAGCAAACTCAAATCCATTGCCATGCGCCAGTCCCGTTACCGGGAAATGCTGCTCGAAGGCATCCTGTCGATTGCCGAGGGCGAGAACCCGCGTTCTATTGAACTGAAGCTCCAGGGCTTCATGGATTGATGGCATGAGCATTCGCCTCCCTTTCCCTGTAGGAGTGAGCCTGTCTCCTACAGTTGATGTGTGCTGCGAGGGGTATTGCCTGTGAGCCGTCGTCGCCGCGAGCCTGAAGAACACGTCAACCATGAGCGCTGGCTGGTGTCCTACGCCGACTTTATTACGTTGCTATTCGCCTTTTTCGTGGTGATGTACTCCATTTCCTCGATCAACGAAGGCAAGTACAAGGTCATCTCCGAAGCCCTGGTCGGCGTATTTACCGACTCCGACCGGGCCCTCAAACCGATTCCCATTGGTGATGAACGACCCAAGACCGTGACCCCGGCCAAACCCCTGGTCAAGGACAGCGACGAGACCGACGCCGGTATCAGTGGCGGCAGCGACCCGCTCAAGAGCATTGCCGATGATATCAGCGCGGCATTTGGCGACCTGATCAGCTCCAACCAGATGACCGTTCGCGGCAACGAGTTGTGGGTGGAAATCGAGCTCAATTCCAGCCTGCTGTTCGCCAGCGCCGATGCGCTGCCCAGTGACATTGCCTTCAGCATCATCGATAAGGTGGCGGCCATCTTGAAACCCTTCGACAACCCGATCCATGTCGAAGGGTTTACTGATGACCAGCCGATCCATACCGCGCAATTTCCCACCAACTGGGAACTGTCGTCGGCGCGTTCGGCGAGTATTGTGCGGATGCTGGCGATGCAAGGCGTCAACCCAGGGCGCCTGGCGTCGGTGGGTTACGGAGAATTCCAGCCAGTGGCCAATAATGCGACGGCCGAAGGGCGTGCGCGTAACCGTCGGGTGGTGTTGGTGGTGTCGCGCAACCTCGATGTGCGCCGCAGCCTGACCGCCACCGGCGCGGCCAATGCACAACCTGATGCAGCAATGAAGCGGGCTGGCACACAAACTGCACCGACGCCCGTAAAGCCGCCGGTTCGTGAGAGTGCCGTCAATTCTCTGTCACCGGCTCTATAACCTCGTGCTATTTCTCGGTCGAGCCAGTGCCTGCCGGGAGGAACAATCCGAATGAGAGTCTGGGCAGTTGCCAATCAAAAAGGTGGAGTCGGCAAGACCACCACCTCCATCGCCTTAGCCGGCTTGCTGGCCGAGGCGGGCAAGCGTGTGATCATCGTCGACCTGGATCCCCACGGCTCGATGACCAGCTATTTCGGCTACGACCCGGATGCGCTGGAACACAGCTGTTTCGACCTGTTCCTGCACAAGGGCAGTGTCCCTGCAGGTTTGCCGGGGCAATTGCTGTTGCCCACCAGCAACGACAAGATTTCCCTGCTGCCCTCCAGCACCGCCCTGGCCACCCTGGAGCGCCAGTCGCCGGGGCAGAGCGGCCTGGGCCTGGTGATCGCCAAGAGCCTGGCGCAGCTGTGGCAGGACTTCGACTACGCGATCATCGACAGCCCGCCATTGCTCGGCGTGCTGATGGTCAATGCCCTGGCGGCGAGCCAGCAACTGGTGATCCCGGTACAGACCGAGCACCTGGCGGTCAAGGGCCTGGAGCGCATGGTCAGCACCCTGGCCATGATCAATCGCTCGCGCAAACAGGCGTTGCCGTTCAGCATCGTGCCGACCCTGTTCGACCGTCGCACCCAGGCCTCCCTCGGCACCTTGCGCGTGCTGCGCGACGCCTACCCGGAAACGATCTGGCAAGGTTATATCCCGGTGGACACGCGCCTGCGTGACGCCAGCCGTGCCGGCCTGGTCCCGTCGCAATTCGATGGCAAGAGCCGTGGCGTGCTGGCTTACCGGGCCTTGCTCAAGCATTTGCTGGCCCAGCAACTTGTGGCGCAGGTGGCGTGAAATGAACAACCCTGTAGGAGCGTGGCTTGCCCGCGATGGGTTTTGCCTGATGTCACGGACTTTTGATTCAAGTCCGGGTGCAGGCAGGCCGATAACCTTTGAATACACGGTTAACGGGGCTTGCGCGTGGGCATACAGATGAATCGTCCTGTCGATATCAAGACCCGGCCGCAACTGGCGTTGCAGTCCTACCTGGATGCGCTGTTGCAGGATGCGACCGAGGAACAGCTGCCCGAGCCGATCCTGGTGCTCGATGAGGAAGGGCCGCTGCCGGTGACCGAGGCTGAGGCTGGCCTGGATGAGTTTCAGTTGGCGGTCCTGCAAGAGCAGGCCCGTGACGCGTTGGTGGTGCCGGTCGCCCCTGCGGTTGTGCCAGCGCCTGCGGCATTGGTACGGGTGCCGCCGGTGGCCGAGGTGCATCGACCGCCGAGCATTACGCCACCGCCGGTGGAAACCGATGGTCGACCGTCCTGGGCTGGCGAGTCGTTCGAGTGCCTGCTGTTCGATGTGGCCGGGCTGACGCTGGCGGTGCCGTTGGTGTGCCTGGGGTCGATCTACTCCCTGGAAGGCCAGGAACTGACACCGTTGTTCGGCCAGCCGGAGTGGTTCCTCGGGATCCTGCCGAGCCAGGCCGGCAACCTCAAGGTGCTGGATACCGCGCGTTGGGTGATGCCCGACCGCTACCGCGATGATTTCCGCCAGGGCCTGCAATACGTGATCTCGGTGCAGGGCTACGAATGGGGGCTGGCGGTGCATCAGGTCAGCCGTTCGCTGCGCCTGGACCCCAACGAAATCAAATGGCGCAGCCACCGGGGCCAGCGGCCATGGCTGGCGGGCACTGTGATCGAGCATATGTGCGCACTGCTGGATGTCGCCGAATTGGCGGAGCTGATTGCCAGCGGTGCGGTAAAGGATTTGCCAGGTAACAAACGTACTTGATAAGAGGCGCAGCGCCAGGGTGCTGCCAAAGAAGAACACACGCCGTCATCAACGGTATTTGAAGGGGTCAGGGGTATGAACAAGTCGTCAGCGTCCGCACAGGGTTTGGATGATCCGATTCTGCAATGGGTGACCTTCAAGCTGGACAACGAGTCCTACGGCATCAACGTGATGCGCGTGCAGGAAGTGCTGCGCTACACCGAAATCGCGCCAGTACCGGGGGCGCCGAGCTACGTGCTGGGCATCATCAACCTGCGCGGCAACGTGGTGACGGTGATCGACACCCGCCAGCGCTTTGGCCTGATGCCGACTGAAGTCAACGACAACACCCGGATCGTCATCATCGAAGCCGACAAGCAAGTGGTCGGGATCATGGTCGACAGCGTGGCCGAAGTGGTTTACCTGCGCCAGTCGGAAGTCGAGACTGCGCCGAATGTCGGCAACGAAGAGTCGGCCAAGTTTATCCAGGGCGTATGCAACAAGAACGGCGAACTGCTGATTCTGGTTGAGCTGGACAAGATGATGAGCGAAGAAGAGTGGTCGGACCTGGAGAACATCTGATTGATGCTTGAGGTAGCGGTAATCGTCCTGGCCCTGTTGTGGGTCGGGACCCTGGTGGTGTTGCTGCGCCATATGCGTCAGCAACGCGAATCGGCCTTGCAGCAGGCCGAGCGCGACGCCGTGCGCGACCAGCGTCTGCGCGAGATGGCCAAGCGCGTGGACAACTACCAGCAAAGCGCCGTGCGGGTGGGGGAGGACGTGCATGAACTGCGTTCAATCCTTGCCCCATTGCCCGATAAGCTGTCGGCACTGGAACAGCGCGACCCGGCCAACCTGTCCTTTGCCCAGGCCGCCAAGCTGGTGGGCATGGGCGCCACGGTGGATGAGTTGACCCAATCCTGCGGCCTGACCCAGGCCGAAGCGCAGTTGATGAGCAAGTTGCACAAAAGCTGAGCCCCGGCACAGGTCAACCGGGAGGTTATGCGGTCAACCTCCCGCCTCGCTCATGTCGGCCTTGAATATCAGTATTTCTCCCTGCTGGTTGGTGGCGCCCACCAGTTGAACCAGCCGTCCACGGGACATTGCGTCAAGGACGGCCTGCCCTGCAGGCGTGTACAACGCTTCTGGATGGTTCAAGACGTGATTAATCCAGCCGTCGCTCAATTGAAAGGGGTACGGCGTTCTGGAGAGTTGCACTTTGCCGGAGGAGGTCGGGCTTTCGCCGGTAACATGTTTCACTTCCATCACATAAGTAATGTCGGCGGGGCCTTTGAAGACCAGGTCCAAGCCGTTCTGGCCATTAGCGTACTTCCCCCCCTCAAGCACGAGGTAACCCCTGTCCTTGAGCATGAACTCATACATCTTTTCGTTCAGTTGGCCGCGTCGCAGGTTATTGGCTGTCTGGCGCCTATCCAGTTGCTGCCATTCGTGCAAAACGGCTATTTCGCTAGGGCTTTTGACGCGCGTGTCGGGGATGAAGTCGTTGGACTGTTTAATTGCGTCAATATTAAAAGAGCCATTTTCACTGCACTTGAAGCTGGAGATGCCCTGGAAAGGATCAAAGAACGGAGCCCCCACTGGAATAGACCCATGTTCCACATTGCCTTTGAACACGCCCAGTAAATACCGGTAGGGGTAGCCGTGCCTCCAAATGAATGTATCAATCATCCGGTCACGCTGACGAACGGGCGCTGACAGGATATTTGGGTGGGTAAAGCCAATGATCTGGCGGGCGTAGGCTCTTATCAGCCGATACACCGATTTGTCTTGGGGCACGCTGGACAGTGAATCCAGGGTCAGTGGATGGGTGTCGTCCAGGCGTTTTGACCGTCGTGCATAAAAAATCACTTCCTCGATGTCCGGCAGGTCGAGCATGGGGATCCAGGACGCATGGCCACTTGACTCGATATACACGTCCTTGAGTGCCGGAGTGCTCATCTCCGGGAGCAGTTTGTAGCGCTCCAGATTGTCGTCAAGCGTTACTCGGCACCAGTTGCCATCGGCGTATAGGTATTTGGACGCGTTATTGTCGGTGTCGGTTATTTCAAATAGGCCGTTTTTGGCGATCCTTCCGCACTCATACCGTGTGTTGTCGGGGTTCACCCGATAGAGGGTTGCCGGCCTGTTGAGCTGTGATCGGACATAGTCATGGGCCCCGATGGAGAACAATTGTTCCCCATGCGCCAGCACTGGAGGATGAGGCCTCGCGCTGGCGGGCACGCTGTAAGGGACAAGGCTCCAGGTACTGCCTGGATAACCGGGAAGGGGTTGTGCCGAGGGCGTTTGATGCCCCAGAAAACGGTTGACCAGTACCGGATTGGAGGCAGGAACGCTGGGCCTGTAGTTTTGTAGGTCTTGCAGGGTCGGATGGTTCGAGGGTGGGCCGCTGACACCTCTTCTGACCCAGGGCGGCACATTGATTGCCGCGGTGGGGGGGCTGGTGGGCGGTAGTGGAGGCCTGCCGCCAGGTGGTGCAGGCAGGCGTGAAGACGTAGGGTGTTGACGCATGGCTGTTCTCCGTGATCGAAGTACCCTGTGCCCGGTCTTGGTTTGGAATTCAGGAATGCTGCAAACAGGCATACGCAACCTGCCAAGGCCATGGGGAGAAACAGGGGGGAGGATTAAATGGCAGCTTGAAGTTGCAGTTCGTTCGCTTGCAGCGGGCGGGTGTTGTCCTTGGATAAGGTCCATCCGTCATACTGAACGTCATAATAAATACGTTCTTGTGGATGCTGTCGGGCCGTTAACCCGTTAATCAATATGTACGACGCCACCAGTGGACTTTTTTGTCTGAGCTTACGCAGTTCAAGGTGGAGGTTTTCGATGGTCTGGTGGGCAGATGCGTTCATTTCATAAAGAAATGCCTTCGCGTGCCCAGGGCTGACTTCATATTTATGCCCGCAGGCAACGTAAATAATAATTCTGTCAGGTGTGCCCGTGGTCGAGGCTGTTTCAGGCATGACTATTTTTACTGTGCCAGCACTGATGGTTTTTCCATCGACGGTGACTTCCTGAAGCTGGGGAGGCCCTTGGGTCGTGAATATCCAGGTAGAGGGCTGTGCCTGGTCCGGGTATTGTGGCGATAAGTAGAGTGTCGTCCCGTTGTCTGGAAATACCTCATAAATTGCGCCTTTGCCTTTTAAACAATAAATGCCACCCCCCGAAAACGCCGGCAGTCGGATTGTTTGCGGGGTTGATTTGCAATGAATGCTTTTTGAAACTTGCGGGCGGACAAACGCGAACTTTCCGGCTCGAAATTGCAGATGCGCCTGACCGTCGTGGATCTTGTGGCCAGGGTATGAACGGTCGCTAAGGGTAAAGACGTAAGGTGTTGTGATGTTGCAGGATTGACCATCGGCCATGACGAGCAGCAAGCGACACAGGATACTGATGGGCGCAGCCTGAATACGGGTCCCCAATGTTCTGGCTCGGCCTTTTTCAGTGGCGTAGTTGGCGAGCATCAACTTTTTTCCGTCTTCAAAGGTAATGCTGAGTTTGAAGTTCTTATAGGTCAGCCGGTCATAGACACCACTGCTGTTTTTCGTGACGTGATAGCTATAACTTACACTTTCGATGTGTTCTTTCGGGTAGTCGACGTACAACGTGCAAGTGGCATCATCTTGCGCCGAGATGAACCGTACTGTTGTATGCATTGCACCGCGAGGAACATACAAGTTGGACTCACCATGAGCAGACAGTGCGTACTCGTGGTTGTTGACGATCGCCTGGAGTGCCTTCTCGGGGCCGTGGGCAATGAGTTGGACGGTTACGTTGTGATCGTCCGCCCCCTGCAGCTTTAAGGGGAGCACAGGGGAGAGCACATAGCCATCTTGGGTCATAAACACCAGTTTGGAGTTTTTCAGTACACGGCTGCCAGCCAGTGTCTCGTAGACGTTCATGATGATGATTTGTTGTTCAGCCAGGTCGCCATCGGCATCGCTCAATGCCGATACCACCAGGCTATTCTCGTGAAGGGTCCAACTCTGGATACGCTCAAAGGGCCATGCCATTTCCACGTGGCTGATTTCTTCTCCATCTTCATCGATACGCACTTCGCCGATGCCGTTGGCGATCACGTAGCGGTCCTGGCCTGCTCCACCATTGACCCGCGTGCCGTTCCCGGCGATCACCAGGGTGTTGTCGGCAGGGCCGGCGTCGATGGTGTCGTGGCCCATCGAGACGATCTGTTGCGTATCGAGCGCGCCTTTGACACGGCTGGAAGCGCCCGCGAGGGTCTGCACCTGCTCGATCGAGGAGAGCGTGGCCGTGAGTTGTGGGTAGAGGTCTGTAGCGCTGCGGTGCAGTTCGACACGCTGACGCTCCAGGTCGATGGTATAGCCTGCCCCGGAGGCACCACCTGGATGATGACCGGCAAATCTGAGCGTGTCGGTACCGCCTTCTCCCTGCAGGACGCTCAGATTCTGACGGGGTTCAATGCCATCGAGGGTGCCGTCCGGCACCGTGAAAATGAACTCATCGTTGTCCTGGCCTCCCGTCAGGTATTTGCGACCCTGGCCGTAGTGGAAGAAGTTGGGTTTATCGGGCAGGCCGGTGACAACGTCTTCTCCACCGCCCAATCTCCAGACGATAGCTTTCGTGGCCCCTTGGGTGCCAGGTACATAACCCGGCAGGTTGTCGAGGGGGAACGCAGCGGCATTGATCACGTCGTCGTCATCGTTGATCACCGGCTGGTCTTCCAGGGTGTACGGCGACTCTTGCTCACTCCAGCTCATCTTCCAGACTTTTGCCGGGCGCACGGTGACAGTGAACTTGCCGTTGACAATGCCTTCGACACTGTCTTTCAGCGTGGTCTCAAGCCATTCCCTGGCCTGGGCTTTCAACTGGGCGTTGTAACTGGCTGTGGTTTGAGCGATCAGGTATCGATGCATGACCTCTGTATCCAGCGGGCGTCTCCAGAACAACAACCACCCTGAACGCAGGCGCTCATGAGTACTGAGTTCGATGTAATCGTCGATGTCGTCAATCTTGCGGATGGCGCCGTAGATTTCGGCACCGATCACCAACAGGGCGGCTGCCACCAGCCCCAACGGCCCGGCAGCACCAAAACCCGCCAGTGCCGCTGCCCCCAGGCCTACCGTCAAGCCGATACTGACCAAATCAAACCCGGCGCTGACGTAATGGTCCATGGCCTCCTTGCCGTGTGCTTTGGCGGCAGCCTCGAACGAGGTTGTGGCGTTGTAGATATCAAACGGCAGTGTGAGTGCACTACCGATGGGCCCGGCACTGCGTCCCAGCCACTTACCGAGGCGACAGGCGGCAAAGCCTTTGAACAGGCTCGCGCTGTTTTTGATCAAGGCCTGCCCGGTTTTGCGCAGGCTCAGTTCCAGGGCCTGTGCAGTGAATTCAGCGGCGAGGCTGCCGAAGCCAATGATCGCGGTTGATTTCTCGCCTTCCTTGATCGCCCCGGCAATCGCGACGATTGCGCTGTAGTAACCGTAGGCCTGGAGGCCGTTGCCGGTCATGTCCATGCTGCGGCTCAATGGGGCATGGACCCAGTTGAAGTTGCCGCCAGTTGAGTGTGAAGTGTCTGGATTGAAGTGCTGAACCCGCTCCAGCAGACCGTTGAGTCTATTCATCAGCGTGGTCGGGGATGGATCGTCGATGCCCTTGATCAGCGCAGGTGCCGAGATCGAGCGCAACGACGCGAGGTCGAACAATAGCCCGGGCGAGCTCAGGTCCGTCGATAAATCAGATGTCTTGAAAACCTGTTCGACATCGGCGCTGGAGAAGCGGATGCCATCAATAAATGCTTGATCGACATCCGTCCCGCTCACATCACTGGCACTGAGCGCCCGGTCATCAATGCGTGCGCCCATCCGCGCAAGGGCTACCCGGCTGACGCTCAGATCGCCGATTGCCAGGGGGCCCATGCTGCGATCCAGGTCTGCCAACGGCCTTGTGGTGGGCCTTGCATCGTCAAGCGAGGGGGGAGTTTGGTTATCCGTGGTTGTCATGGCTATACCTTTTGGCATGAACGTCTGGTGACGTTTTGGCCATGTTGGAATAGCGCTGTCCCCCCATGGGGGTACCTAATTAACGAGCTTGCAGAACGAGTAATGTGCCGTTTGCAGGGCGCCTTTTGCTTGAAATCTGACTCGCGATACCGACAGCTCAGACTTCAGTAATCATCCCCGCGATCTGTCACATCCCGCTCCACCGGCCCTGCATCCGGGTCATATCCCACCGGGAATTTGCCCTTCAGCGTCCAGGCGAACGCAATGATCTCAGCGATGGTGCGGTACAACTCTTCAGGGATGCTGTCGCCCAACTCCATGCGCGCGAGCAACTTCACCAATTCGGCATTTTCATAAATCGGCACTTCATGTTCGCGCGCCAGTTTCAGGATGGCTTCGGCCAGGGCCTCATCGCCTTTGGCAGTCAGGGCGGGGGCGGCTTTGCCGTCGTATTTGAGGGCGATGGCCTGGCGTGGTGGGTTGGGGGTCTTCATGCGGTTTCATCCACCCAGCGTTGTTCCAGCCCGGTCTTGGGCCCCCGGGGCGGGGTGCCGAGGTGGCAGTCGAGGTCGCCGACATTGAGGCCCGACGACACCAGGCGCTCACGCAGGCTGCCCAGGTGGCTTTCGATCAGGCTGGCGGTAAACGGGCGGGTGGCCCACAGCTGGCTGGAGAGTTTGCCCTGGCTCAGTTGTGCCTGGACCTGCAGCGGGCCCAGGGGCTCCATGTCGAAGGCCAGTTCCACGCGCCACAGCATCTTCTTGGCGTCGCGTTCGATCTTGCGTTCTGGCTCGTCCTTGTCCGGCGCCGGCTCCTCACGCTGGAACTTGACCTGCAAGGGCACGATGTCCTGCAAGGTACGCATGGGGATTTCCAGTTGCCAGGTGGTTTGCAGGCGACCGTCGGCGGTGGTGCCGGTTTGTTCCAGGCTCGACAGTTGATGGCTCTGCAGGCGCGAGATGGCGCCGGCGGCCAGGCGCAGCAGGTTTTCCAGGCTGTTTTCACCGTCCAGGCGCTGCAGCAGGCGCTCGGGCAACGGGAAGCCGCCCGGCGTGGTGCGTGCACTCACCTGGCCGAGGGTACCCAGTGGGCTGCGGACAAAGCTGGGCAGCATCTGCGCCAGGGTATTGGCGGCCAGGATCGCGTTGAGGTTGGTGCTGGCGGGCAGGGCGGGTAGCAATTCGTTGACCAGGCGCAGCAGGCTGCCTTTCATGTCCAGCGGCGGCACTTGCGGGTTTTGCCCGGCCAGCAGCTTGGCTTCGAGGAACACGCCGCTGTTGTACAGCAACTGCGCCAGCACCTTGGGATTGCTGACCTGCGCCACATCCGGCAGCCCGGCAAGCAGGCGGTCGACGGCGGCGCGCAACTGCGCCGAGGTGTCATTGGGCACGTTTTTCAAGGCCGTGAGCAGGCCTTCCAGCGAGCCCTGGCGGCTTTGCTGGGCGGCCAGTTGCTGGCTGACTGCCAGTTGATCGCGCAGCCCGCTCAGGGGCACGAAATCCAGGGTCTGCGCGCCCTGCACCACGGCACTGAGCAAGCTGCCGACGCGCAGCGGCTGCGGGCTTTCCAGGCTCAGGGTGGTGCCGCTCAGGGCGTTATTGAGCACCGCTACCAGCGAGCGGTACAGCGCCGGCTGCCCGGCGCCCTGGGGCAGCATCTGCGAGGTCAGCACCTTGGCTTGCAACAAGGTGCCCACGGGCAATTGGGTGGTGTCGATGCGGGTCAGGGCGGCGACATTGGCGCTGAGGGCCTGTTGCAGGCTGATCGCCAGGTCTCCCGACGCCGTCTGGCTCACCGCGACGTTGCTGCCCAGGGGCAGCGGCTGGCTGCTCGCAGCCTGCACCAGGGTTTGCCGGCCACCGTCGAGGGTCAGCTTGAGCAACAGCTGAAAGGCTTCACCGCCTTGCTTGAGCGCAAGCACCTCGGCGTTCACGGTTTTGCCGGCGTCGATCAACCCTGCCTGAGGCTCCAGCAGTTTCAGCAGTTCTCCCACCGCAGGCGCAGGCCTGGGCCCGGTGGCTGGTAGTGGGGGGAGGGTCGGTAGGTTGATGTCACCGGTCATCGTGGCCGCGGTCTCAAGGAAATTGCCCTCTTTAGAGTAGGACATCGCATGTATAATGCCGCCCGTCTGCAAAGAGCGGGTCAAAAACATCACAACTGATTGATCCAGCTCTCTAAAACAGGCCGCCAATGCAGTTATTGTGCATCTCTTTAACGGCCGCTCCACCGCCGACTTGAACCGTAAAGGCCCGCGATCTTGTGACCAGTCCACTACTTGAAGCCGTTGCGCTTGCCTGTGAGCGAGACCTGCGGATGCTGTTCGAACACCTCGAACTGCGTCTGGCGGGCGGCGATATGGTGCAGATCAGTGGGCCCAACGGCAGTGGCAAGACCAGTCTTCTGCGCCTGCTGGCCGGCCTGATGCAGCCGACGGCGGGGCAGGTACGCCTCAATGGCAAGCCGCTGCACGAACAACGCACGGAGCTGGCGCGCAACCTGGTGTGGATCGGCCACGCTGCCGGGATCAAGGATGTGCTGACGGCTGAAGAAAACCTCAGCTGGCTCAGCGCCCTGCATCACCGGGCCACGCGCGAGTCTATCTGGCAGGCCCTGGCCGCCGTGGGCCTGAAGGGCTTCGAAGACGTTCCCTGCCATACCCTGTCGGCCGGCCAGCAACGTCGGGTGGCCCTGGCCCGCCTGTATCTGGATGGACCGCCGCTGTGGATCCTCGACGAACCCTTCACCGCCCTCGACAAACAGGGGGTGGCGCAGCTCGAAGAACACCTGGCCCGGCACTGTGAGCAGGGCGGCATGGTGGTCCTCACCACCCATCACACCTTGACCCGCCTGCCCGCCGGTTACCGTGACCTGGACCTGGGGCGGTGGTCGGTATGAGTGTGTTTGCCTTGTTGGTGGCCCGTGAGGCCCGTTTGCTGTGCCGTCGCCCGGCCGAGTTGGCCAACCCGCTGGTGTTCTTCGCCATTGTCATCGCGTTGTTCCCTTTGGCGGTTGGTCCCGAGACTAAACTGTTGCAAACCTTGTCTCCGGGACTGGTGTGGGTAGCGGCACTTTTGTCCGTCCTGCTCTCGCTGGACGGGCTGTTTCGCAGTGATTTTGAAGATGGTTCCCTTGAGCAGTGGGTCCTTTCGTCGCACCCCCTGCCTCTTCTGGTACTGGCCAAGGTACTGGCACACTGGGCCTTTTCCGGCCTGGCGCTGGTCCTGCTCGCGCCGTTGCTGGCAATGATGTTGGGCCTGCCTTTTGAATGCCTGCCCGTGTTGCTGGCCTCGTTGTTGCTGGGCACCCCGGTGCTGAGCCTGCTGGGGGCCGTGGGCGCAGCGCTGACCGTGGGCCTCAAGCGTGGGGGGCTGTTGCTGGCCTTGCTGATTTTGCCTTTGTATATCCCGGTGTTGATCCTGGGCAGCGGTGCCTTGCAAGCCGCGCTCATGGGCATGCCGGCGACCGGTTACCTCTTGTGGCTTGGCAGCCTGACCGCCCTGGCGGTAACCCTGACACCCTTTGCTATAGCGGCCGGCCTGAAGATCAGCGTCGGCGAATAATGAGGTCTGATCCAGTGTTTTCACTGAGTCAGTAAAGACCCTAAGCTTCTTGCCACGACAAGAAGCAACCGTGATGGAAACAGCAATGAACTGGACCTGGTTTCACAAGCTCGGCTCGCCCAAGTGGTTCTATGGCATCAGCGGCAAGATGCTGCCCTGGCTGGCCGCCGCCGCCTTCCTGCTGATCGGCATCGGCCTGGTCTGGGGCCTGGCCTTCGCACCGCCGGACTATCAGCAAGGCAACAGCTTTCGCATTATCTATATCCATGTTCCCGCCGCGCTGCTGGCCCAGTCCTGCTACGTGATGCTGGCGGTGTGCGGCGTCGTCGGGCTGGTGTGGAAGATGAAGCTGGCCGATGTCGCCCTGCAATGCGCAGCGCCCATCGGTGCATGGATGACGGCCGTAGCGCTGCTGACCGGAGCAATCTGGGGCAAGCCGACCTGGGGGGCGTGGTGGGTCTGGGATGCGCGATTAACGTCCATGCTGATCCTGCTGTTCCTGTACTTCGGTCTGATTGCCCTGGGCAACGCGATCAGCAATCGTGACAGCGCCGCCAAGGCCTGTGCGGTGCTGGCGATTGTCGGCGTGATCAATATCCCGATCATCAAATACTCGGTGGAGTGGTGGAACACCCTGCACCAGGGCGCCACCTTCACCCTCACCGAAAAGCCGGCAATGCCCGTGGAAATGTGGGCGCCGCTGCTGCTGATGGTCCTGGGGTTCTATTGCTTCTTCGGCGCGGTGCTGCTGATGCGCATGCGCCTCGAAGTGCTCAAGCGTGAAGCCCGCGCCAGCTGGGTCAAGGTCGAAGTGCAAAACAGCCTGGGAGCCCGTGGATGAGTTTCGCCTCTTTCAGTGATTTTCTCGCCATGGGCCACCACGGCCTGTACGTCTGGACCGCCTATGGCATCAGCCTGGCCGTCCTGGCCCTGAACGTTGTTGCGCCGATCCTGGCCCGCAAGCGTTACCTGCAACAAGAGGCGCGTCGTCTGCGCCGGGAGACCGATAAGTGAATCCGCTGCGTAGAAAGCGTCTGTTGATCATCCTTGCCATCCTGGTGGGCGTCGGCGTTGCCGTGGGCCTGGCCTTGAGTGCCTTGCAGCAGAACATCAACCTGTTCTATACCCCGACCCAGATCGCCAACGGCGAGGCGCCGCAAGACACGCGCATCCGGGCCGGCGGCATGGTCGAGGCCGGTTCCCTCAAGCGCTCCGGCGACTCCCTGGACGTGACCTTCGTGGTCACCGACTTCAACAAATCCGTGACCATCGCCTACCGCGGCATCCTCCCGGACCTGTTCCGCGAAGGGCAGGGCATCGTTGCCCTCGGCAAGCTCAACGCCCAGGGCGTGGTCGTGGCCGATGAAGTGCTGGCCAAGCACGATGAAAAATACATGCCGCCGGAAGTGACCAAGGCCCTGAAAGAAAGCGGCCAATCCGCGCCAACCCCAGCCAAGGAAGGTTAAGCGATGACCTCTACATTGTTTGTTCCCGAGTTGGGCCAGCTGGCGATGATCCTTGCCCTGTGCTTTGCCATCGTCCAGGCCATCGTGCCGCTGCTGGGCGCCTGGCGCGGCGATCGCTTGTGGATGAGCCTGGCGCAGCCAGCGGCCTGGGGCCAGTTCGCGTTCCTGGCGTTCGCCTTCGGTTGCCTGACCTATGCCTTCATGATCGATGACTTTTCCGTTGCCTATGTTGCCAGCAACTCCAACAGCGCCTTGCCCTGGTACTACAAGTTCAGCGCCGTCTGGGGTGCCCACGAGGGCTCCCTGCTGTTGTGGGCCCTGATCCTCGGCGGTTGGACCTTTGCCGTGTCGGTGTTCTCCCGGCAGTTGCCGCAAGTGATGCTGGCGCGGGTGCTGGCGGTGATGGGCATGATCAGCATCGGTTTCCTGCTGTTCCTGATCATGACCTCCAACCCGTTCGAGCGGATTCTGCCGCAGATCCCCGTGGACGGTCGCGACCTCAACCCGTTGCTGCAGGACATCGGCCTGATCGTCCACCCGCCGATGCTGTACATGGGCTATGTCGGTTTTTCCGTGGCCTTCGCCTTTGCCATCGCCGCCTTGCTCGGTGGGCGTCTCGATGCGGCCTGGGCGCGCTGGTCGCGGCCATGGACCATTGTCGCCTGGGCCTTCCTCGGCATTGGCATCACCCTGGGCTCGTGGTGGGCCTACTACGAACTCGGCTGGGGCGGCTGGTGGTTCTGGGACCCGGTGGAAAACGCCTCCTTCATGCCCTGGCTGGTGGGCACGGCGCTGATCCACTCCCTGGCCGTCACGGAAAAACGTGGCGTGTTCAAGAGCTGGACCGTGTTGCTGGCCATCGCCGCCTTCTCCCTGAGCCTGCTGGGCACCTTCCTTGTGCGTTCCGGCGTGCTGACCTCGGTGCATGCGTTCGCTGCCGACCCTGAGCGCGGCGTGTTTATCCTGATCTTCCTGCTGTGTGTGGTGGGCGGCTCGCTGACCCTGTTCGCCCTGCGCGCGCCGGTGGTCAAGAGCCAAGTGGGCTTTAACCTGTGGTCGCGGGAAACCCTGCTGCTGGGCAACAACCTGGTACTGGTGGTCGCCGCCTCGATGATCCTGCTGGGCACCTTGTATCCGCTGGTACTCGATGCCCTGACCGGCGCCAAGCTTTCGGTCGGCCCGCCCTATTTCAACGCCTTGTTCATCCCGCTGATGGGCCTACTGATGGTGGTGATGGCCATTGGCGTGCTGGTGCGCTGGAAAGATACCCCGGTCAAATGGCTGCTGGGCATGCTGACCCCGGTGCTGCTGGGCAGTGCCGCCTTGTCGGTGATTGCCGGGATTGCCTACGGCGACTTCAACTGGGCAGTGCTCGCCACCTTTATGCTCGCGGCCTGGGTGTTGCTGGCCGGCGTGCGCGATATCGTCGACAAGACCCGGCACAAAGGCCTGATCAAGGGCCTGCCGACCCTGACCCGCAGCTACTGGGGCATGCAGATCGCCCATATCGGCATCGCCGTGTGCGCCCTGGGCGTGGTGTTGTCCAGCCAGAACAGCGCCGAGCGCGACCTGCGCCTGGCCCCTGGCGAGTCCATGGACCTGGCCGGCTACCAGTTTGTCTTTGAAGGCGCCAAGCACTTCGAAGGCCCGAACTTCACTTCCGACAAAGGCACCGTGCGCGTGGTGCGCAACGGCAAGCAAATCGCCGTGCTGCACCCGGAAAAACGCCTGTACACCGTCCAGAGCTCGATGATGACCGAAGCCGGGATCGACGCCGGGTTCACCCGTGACCTTTACGTGGCGCTGGGTGAACCGTTGGGTGACGGCGCCTGGGCTGTGCGCGTGCACGTCAAGCCGTTCGTGCGCTGGATCTGGTTCGGCGGCCTGTTGACCGGTTTCGGCGGGTTGCTGGCAGCGATGGACCGGCGTTACCGGGTCAAGGTCAAGAGCCGGGTGCGTGAAGCCCTCGGCATGCAAGGAGCGGCGGTATGAAGCGTGGGTTGATGGTATTGCCGCTGGCGGTGTTTCTGGTGGTCGCGGTGTTTTTGTACCGGGGCCTGTACCTGGACCCGGCCGAGCTGCCGTCGGCGATGATCGGCAAGCCGTTCCCGGCGTTCTCGCTGCCGACGGTGCAGGGCGACAAGACCCTGACCCAGGCCGACCTGATCGGCAAGCCGGCCCTGGTCAACGTGTGGGCCACCTGGTGCATCTCGTGCCGCGTGGAACATCCGGTGCTGAACAAGCTGGCCGAGAATGGCGTGGTGATCTACGGCATCAACTACAAGGACGACAATGCGGCGGCCTTGAAGTGGCTGGCCGAATTCCACAACCCGTACCAGTTGGATGTACGTGATGAAGACGGCAACCTGGGCCTGAACCTGGGCGTCTACGGTGCCCCGGAAACCTTCTTTATCGACGCCAAGGGTGTGATTCGCGACAAGTTCGTCGGCGTGATCGACGAAGTGGTCTGGCGCGAGCAACTGGCGGCCAAGTACCAGGCCCTGGTGGATGAGGCCAAGCCATGAAGCGCTGGTTGAGCGCCGCAGTATTGGCCCTGGGCCTGGTGGGCCTGGCCCAGGCTGCCATCGACACCTATGAGTTCGCCCGGGATAGCGACCGCGAGCGTTTTCGCGAGCTGACCAAGGAACTGCGCTGCCCCAAGTGCCAGAACCAGGACATTGCCGACTCCAATGCGCCGATTGCCGCCGACCTGCGCAAAGAGATTTTTCGCATGCTGGGCGAGGGCAAGGACAATCAGCAGATCATCGACTTCATGGTGGATCGCTACGGTGACTTTGTCCGCTACAAGCCGGCGCTGACCGGCAAGACCGCCTTGCTCTGGTTTGGCCCCGCCGCCCTGTTGCTGGGTGGCCTGGTGGTCATGGCCATGATCGTCCGCCGTCGTCGCGCGGCGCCTACCGATGGCTTTGACGCACTGTCTCCCCAAGAGCGCCAACGCCTCGACCAACTGCTGGACAAAAAAACTGATGATTGATTTCTGGCTCGCAGCTGGCCTGCTGCTCCTGGTTGCCTTGAGTTTCCTGTTGATCCCGGTGCTGCGCGTGCGTCGCGCCCAACGTGAAGAAGACCGCACCGCGCTGAACGTCGCGTTGTATCAGGAACGTGTCGCCGAACTGCAAACCCAACAAAACGAAGGCGTGCTTAACGCGGCACAACTCGACACCGGCCGCGCCGAAGCTGCCCGGGAACTGTTGGCGGATACCGAAGGCGTGGAAAAACCCCGCGAATCGCGCCTGGGCAAGCCATTGCCACTACTGGCAGCGGTGTTGGTGCCCGTACTGGGCCTGGCGCTGTACCTGCATTACGGCGCCATCGACAAGGTGGAACTGACCCGCGAATTCGCCCAGCCGCCGGTCTCCCTTGCAGACATGACCCAGCGTCTGGAACGGGCTGCTGCGGCGCAACCGGACTCGGCCGAAGGCCTGTACTTCCTGGGGCGCGCCTACATGGCCCAGGACCGTTCGGCCGACGCGGCCAAGGTCTTTGAGCGCGCCGTGGCCCTGGCCGGCCGTCAGCCAGAATTGCTGGGGCAGTGGGCCCAGGCACAGTACTTTGCCAACAACAAACAGTGGTCGCCCCAGCTTCAGGCCCTGACCGACGAAGCACTGAAGCTTGACCCCAAAGAAGTCACCAGCCTCGGCCTGCTGGGCATCGCCGCCTTTGAAGGCCAGCGTTACCAGGACGCCATCGATTACTGGAACCGCCTGTTGGCCCAACTGCCGGAGCAGGACAGCTCCCGCGCAGCGCTGCAAGGCGGTATCGATCGTGCGGCAGAGAAGTTGAAGGAGGGGGGAGGTGCCGTCGCCCCGACCGTCAAGACTGCCGTGATGAGCGTGCGTGTGGACCTCGCGGCCGACGTCAAAGCCAAGGCGCTGCCGACTGACAGCGTATTCATCTTCGCCCGTGCCGTTTCCGGCCCGGCGGCGCCACTGGCTGCCAAGCGCGTGACCGTGGCCGACCTGCCGGTGACCGTCGAACTGGGCGATGCCGACGCGATGATGCCGCAGTTGAAACTGTCCAACTTTCCCGAAGTCCAACTGGTTGCGCGCATCTCACGGGCCGGTCAACCGACTGCCGGCGAGTGGATTGGCCGCAGTCAACCCCTGGCCAGCAGTACCACGGCGACCCAGCAGTTGACCATCGACAGCCCGGATCCATAATTTCGAGGAACCCCCCATGACCGCCATCGCTCGTATCACCCTGCTCAGCCTGGTATTGGGCTTGAGCGCTTGCGCGGTTCATCGGCCACCTCCTGCCCCTACGGGCCCGACCATCCCACCGTCGGGCCCATCGACCCAGCCGAGCAGCAAACCCAGCGGCCCGGTCACCGCGCCGCCGAAGGCCCTGCCCAGCAAGTCCCCGACCTTCGCCCCGCCGCCTGGCGCTGCCAGCCACTGGGACGGCAAGATGCAGGTGTACGTGCTGGACGAACAACCGGACACCTTCTACCGCCAGCGTACCTACTACCGCTGGAGCAACGGCTGGAGCCGCTCCATCAGCCCCAACGGGCCATGGGAAGAAACCAATGTGCAGGGCGTGCCGCCGGGGTTGAGCAAGCAGTATGCGCAATGACACAAGGCGACCTTCGGGTCGCCTTTTTCATGGTTGCTGAAAACACTGCTGCCCAATCAACGCAGATCAACTGTAGGAGCGGGTTTATCCGTCACTACTGCGGTGCAGCAGCGCCAGTACTTGCTTGAGGCTGGAGCCGGGAGCCTTCAAGATGCTCGCGGATGGCTGGATGTACTTTCCAGTGGCCCCGCTGCATGCAGTTGGTGGTCCAACAAGTCTGGCGACAAGCCAAGAGGGTGTTTTGATGGCGGGCAGGTTGATCTATCTCATCGGGCCATCGGGTTCGGGCAAGGACAGCCTGTTGGAGGCGGCGCGGGTGCCATTGGCCGAGCGCGGCTGCCGCATTGTGCGGCGGGTCATCACCCGGTCGGCAGAAGCGGTGGGCGAGGCCGCCCAGGGCGTAAGCCCCGCACAGTTCGCTGCGCTGGTGGCCGAAGGCGCCTTTGCTTTGAGCTGGCATGCCAATGGCCTGTCTTATGGCATTCCACGGCAGATCGACGACTGGCTGGCGGCCGGCGACGATGTGTTGGTCAACGGCTCTCGTGGCCACCTGGCGCAGACCCGCGCGCGTTATCCAACGCTACAGGTGGTGCTGCTGACCGTGGACCAGGCAGTGTTGCGCCAGCGCTTGCTGGCGCGGGGCCGTGAGTCGGAGGTGGAAATAGACGCGCGCCTGGCGCGCAATGCACAGTTCAGCGAAAGCCTGAAGGCCGCGCCAGGGGTGTTCCTGCTGGACAACTCCGGGCCATTGGCGCGCACCGTTGAGCAGTTGCTCGGAGGCCTGGGCGACGGGCAGTCGGCAGGATCCAGAGCGTGCTGACGTCAGACGCTTACTGGTGAAGATACCCTGGACACACTCAAGAACCGCACCAGCGCCACCAGCGGGAACAGGCTGCCGACGGCAATCACGCCCAGCCAGCCGCCATGTTCGTACACACTGCTGGCAATCGCCGAGCCGAAGGCGCCGCCGATAAAAATGCTGGTCATGTACAGCGCGTTCAAGCGGCTGCGGCTGTGGGCATCGAGGGCGTAGATGGTCCGCTGGCCGAGGACCATGTTCATCTGCACGCAGAAGTCCAGGACCACACCGGTCACCGCCAGGCCAATCACGCTGTAGAGCGGGTGGATAAACGCCGGCAGGAAACTCAGTGCGGCAAACAGCATCGCCAGCAGTGAAGCGCGGTAAGTATGGCCGGCATCGGCCAGGCGCCCGCTGATAGGGGCAGCCATGGCACCGAGGGCACCGACCAGGGCAAACAGTGCAATCTCACTTTGGCTCAGGCCGTGGTTACGCGACAGTTCCAGGGGCACGGCGGTCCAGAACAGGCTGAAGGAGGCAAACAGGCAGCCTTGGTAGAACGCCCGTTGCCGCAACAGAGGTTGCTCGCGCAGCAGCGTGCCCAGGGAACGCAGCAACTGGCCATAGCTGGCGCTGTGATCTGGCTGGCGCTTGGGCACGGTCAACAGCAGTACCAGGCTGATCAGGGCCATCATCGCCGCCGCCGCCATGAACATCGCGCGCCAGCCGAAGTGGTCCGCCACCAGGCTGGACACCGGACGCGCCAGCAGGATGCCCAGCAACAGGCCACCCATGATGCTGCCGACCACCCGGCCACGGGATTCGGCGGGCGCCAGGTGCGCGGCCAGGGGAATCAGGATCTGCACGGACACCGAGCTGAAGCCGATCAGCAACGACACCAGCAGGAAAAGGTTCGGCTGCTCGGTAAATGCCGCGCCCAGCAGGCTGGCGATGGCAACCACGGTGGTGGTGATCATCAGCCGGCGATTTTCCAACAGGTCACCCAGCGGCACCAGGAAGAACAGGCCCAGGGCATAGCCGATCTGGGTCAGGGACACGATCAGGCTGGCCATGGTGGGCGTCAGGCCGATATCCGGGGCGATCAGTTCAATGATCGGTTGCGCGTAGTAGATGTTGGCGACAATGGCGCCGCAGCAGAACGCGAACAGCAGCACCATGCCACGGGTCAGGGTGGCGGTCGCGGGCGGGGTAGCGGTCATGGTGTTCTCGTTAGAGCGGGGAAGGAGGATGTGCAGGGTAAAGGGTCGGCTGGGGACGGAGTAGAGTGTTACTAATAATTTCGGTCATGTCTGGCATTGATGCCTTGCGCGCAAGCCAATGTGGGAGCGGGCTTGTGTGGGAGCGGGCTTGCTCGCGAATGCGGTGGGTCAGACAAATAGTTTTTGACTGATACACCCCCTTCGCGAGCAAGCCCGCTCCCACACAAGCCCGCTCCCACATTCAGTTACTGGCCGTTGTAGATCTGGTCGAACACCCCGCCATCATTGAAGTGGGTCTTCTGCACGGTGCGCCAGTCACCAAAGGTCTTCTCCACCGACAGGAAGTCGACTTTCGGGAAGCGGTCGGTGTACTTGGCCAGTACCTTCGGGTCCCGTGGGCGCAGGTAGTTGTTGGCCGCGATTTCCTGGCCTTCTGCCGACCACAGGTATTTCAGGTAGTCATCGGCCACGGCACGGGTGCCTTTTTTATCGACCACTTTGTCGACGACCGACACCGGCGGTTCGGCTTCGGCAGAGACGCTTGGGTAGACCACCTCGAACTGATCACGGCCGAATTCACGGGCAATCATTTCTGCTTCGTTCTCAAAGGTCACCAGCACGTCACCGATCTGGTTGGTCATGAAGGTGGTGGTGGCGGCACGGCCACCGGTATCGAGCACCGGTGCTTGCTTGAACAGCTTGCCGACAAAATCCTTGGCCTTGTTTTCATCGCCGCCGTTCTTCAGGACATAGCCCCAGGCCGACAGGTAGGTGTAGCGCCCGTTACCGGAGGTCTTGGGGTTGGGGACGATCACCTGCACACCGTCCTTGAGCAGGTCCGGCCAGTCTTTCAGGGCCTTGGGGTTGCCCTTGCGCACGATAAACACCGTGGCGGAAGTAAACGGCGCGCTGTTGTTTGGCAGGCGGGTGACCCAGTTGTCCGGCACCAGTTTGCCGTTGTCCGCCAGGGCGTTGATATCGGTGGCCATGTTCATGGTGATCACGTCAGCCGGCAGGCCATCGATGACCGAGCGTGCCTGTTTGCTGGAGCCGCCGAAGGACATCTGCAAGGTCAGCTTGTCGTCCGGGTGCTCGGCTTGCCAGTGCTTCTGGAACGCGGCGTTGTAATCCTTGTAGAAGTCGCGCATCACGTCATAGGAGACGTTGAGCAGGGTGGTCGAGGCGGCCTGGGCGCCGACAGACAGGGCAAGGCCGGCGGCCAGGAGAGAAGCGCTAACGAGTTTTTTCACTGCTCATTCCTTGTTGTTCGAGAAGGTAGTGGCTTATAGCCCACGACTATAGCCGGGGCGACATAGACGCTTAAAGATTAAAAAGAACTTTGCTTATTCCACTTTCGGATAGAGCCCGTTGCCGCAACGTGAACAGAAGGCCGCGTTGGGTTCGTGGCTGTTTTTCTTGCATACCGGGCAATCGTGTTGCAGTTGCTCACCGCGCATGGCGTGGGCCAGCTCGGCGGTAAAGATCCCGGTGGGCACGGCGATGATCGAGTAACCGGTGATCATCACCAGCGACGAAATCACCTGGCCCAGCGGGGTCTTGGGCACGATATCGCCAAAACCCACGGTGGTCAGGGTCACGATGGCCCAGTAGATGCCCTTGGGGATGCTGGTAAAGCCATGCTCCGGGCCTTCGATCACGTACATCAGGGTGCCGAACACGGTCACCAGGGTGCAGACGCTGACCAGGAACACCACGATCTTCTGCTTGCTGCCGCGCAGCGCCGACATCAAGTAGTTGGCTTGCTTGAGGTACGGGCTCAGCTTGAGCACGCGGAAGATCCGCAGCATGCGGATGATGCGGATAATCAGCAGGTACTGGGCGTCGCTGTAGTACAGGGCAAGGATGCCGGGGACGATCGCCAGCAAGTCCACCAGCCCATAGAAACTGAAGGCGTAGCGCAACGGCTTGGGCGAGCAATACAGGCGCAGGCCGTATTCGATGAGGAAGATCAGGGTGAAGCCCCACTCGATATAGGCCAGCACGTCGGCGTAGTTCTGGTGGACCTGGTCGATGCTGTCGAGCATCACGACCACCAGGCTGGCCAGGATGATCAGCAACAGGATGCCATCGAAGCGCCGCCCGGCCACCGTGTCGCTCTGGAATACCATGATGTAGAGCCGCTGGCGCCAGTCGTTATTGCTGTCCATGAAGTTCGCCTGAATCGAAGATCTGCGAAGCCTAGGGGGATTCGAACGGGCTGTCCATGTTGACCCTGTGCCGCAGGCGCAGGGTGGCACGCACCAGCCAGCAGGCAAGGATGAAGGGCGCCGTCAGCGGCGCCAGGTGCAGGCCGGCAAAACCGGGGGCAAGCAGGCTTGCCAGGAGGATGCCGGGCAAGGGCAGCCAGGGTTGGCGTCGATACTGGCTGAGGGCCAAGGCGGCAAGTGCCGGGTTATAGCTGTGCAGGCCGAGCAGGGCGCCGGCCGGGTCGTCGAGCAGTAGGCCGAGTGCCACGCCGCTGCTGGCGCCGAGCATTGCCCACAAGGCCGCGCGCGGGCTGGCCAGCAGCAGGCCGAGGCCGATCAGCAGGCCGGCCAGCGGTTGATCCAGCAGCACGACCTGGCTCAGGCCGACCAGTGGAGCCGCGAGCCATTGCAGAGTGTTCGGTGCGCTGATCGGCAGGGCGGCAGGCGAGACCGTACCGAGCAGTAACCAGCTGATTGCTACGAAGGGCACGGTATAGGCGGGCAAATCATCGCCATGGGCCATGCGCTTGACCCACTGGCGGGTGAGGATTGCACTCAGGCCGCCGCAGGCCAGGATCAGCGGCGGCAACAGGGCCGACCAGGCAAAGTGCTGGCTGATCAGCAACCCCAGCAACGCCCCGTTATAGCTATAGAGCCCGGCTTGGCGCTCGGCCTTGGGATAGTCGCGGCGCTGGGCGGTGAGCAAGCCGGCGACTGCGCCCAATAGCGCACCGCCGAGCAGGCCCGGCGCGCAGGTGAGGATCGCCAGCAGGCAGAGCAGGCCACACAACGGGTGGCGCTGCAGGAATATCTGGCTGAAGCCGTTGAGCAGGGCTTCGGCCCAGTCGGGGCAGGTTGGGTTGGGCATGGTGGGTAAGTCAGTAAGACCGAGTTGCCCCCATCGCAGGCAAGCCAGCTCCCACATGATTGGGTTCGCAAATCACAGTGTGGGAGCGGGCTTGCCCGCGATAAGGCCCGAACAGACGCTAGATCAGCGTCTCGATACGCAGCGAATTGGTCGACCCCGGCTGCCCGAACGGCACCCCGGCGGTGATCAGCAACGTATCCCCACGTTGCGCCATGCCTTGGGCCTGGGCGATTTCCAGCGCCGTGGAACAGACCTCATCCACTTGCCGCAACCTGTCGTTGACCACCGAATGCACGCCCCAGGCCACGCTCAGGCGCCGGGCGGTGGACAGGTTTGGCGTGAGGTTGAGGATCGGCACCGCCGGTCGTTCCCGCGCGGCGCGCAGGCTGGAGCTGCCCGACTCGCTGTAGTTCACCAGCACCGCCACCGGCAGGATGCTGCTGATCCGGCGGATCGCGCAGCTTATGGCGTCGGACACCGTGGCATCGGCCCTGGGCCGGCTCACATCCAGCTGGGCCTGGTAATCCGGGCCATTCTCCACCTGGCGGATGATCTTGCTCATCATCTGCACGGCTTCCAGCGGGTATTCGCCGGAGGCGGTTTCGGCCGAGAGCATGACCGCATCGGTGCCTTCGGCCACGGCATTGGCCACGTCCGTGACTTCGGCGCGGGTCGGGGCCGGGGAGAAACGCATGGATTCGAGCATCTGCGTGGCCACCACCACCGGTTTGCCCAGCTGGCGGCAGGTGCTGATGATGTCTTTCTGGATTTGCGGCACGCTTTCGGCCGGCACTTCCACCCCCAGGTCGCCTCTGGCGACCATGATCGCATCGCTCAGCTCGGCGATTTCCTGCAGGTACTGCACGGCCGAAGGCTTTTCGATCTTGGCCATCAAGAACGCTTTGTTGCCGATCAGCTCACGCGCTTCGCGGATATCTTCGGGGCGTTGCACAAACGACAGCGCCACCCAGTCCACGCCCAACTCCAGGCCGAAGCTCAGGTCGCGACGGTCCTTGGCGGTCAGTGGGCTGAGTTCCAGCAAGGCTTGCGGGACATTCACGCCTTTACGGTCGGACAGTTCACCGCCATTCAACACCGTGGTGTCGATCGCATCGGCATGTTTGGTGATTACCCGCAGTCGCAACTTGCCGTCGTCCAGCAGCAGGTCCATGCCCGGTTCCAGGGCCTTGATGATTTCCGGGTGGGGCAGGTTGACCCGGCGCTGGTCGCCCGGTGTGGGGTCGAGGTCCAGGCGCAACGCCTGGCCGCGTACCAGTTGCACCTTGCCCTCGGCGAAACGCCCGACGCGCAGCTTCGGCCCTTGCAGGTCCATCAGGATTCCCAGCGGGTAATTGAGCTGGCGCTCTACCTGGCGGATCCACTGGTAGCGCTGGGCGTGGTCGGCGTGATCGCCATGGCTGAAGTTCAGGCGGAAGATATTCACCCCGGCCTCCACCAGCTCGCGGATGTCATCGATGCCGTCGGTGGCCGGTCCCAGGGTGGCGAGGATTTTGACCTTCTTGTCAGGCGTCATGGGCAGCAGTCTCAAGTATCAAAATGGCACGGAAGTCATTGACGTTGGTACGGGTCGGCTCGGTGACGATCAGCGCGTCAAGTGCCGCGAAATAACCGTAGCCATTGTTGTTGTCCAGCTCGTCGCTGGCCGACAGGCCCAGGGCCTCGGCGCGGGCGTAGCTGGTGGGGGTCATGATCGCCCCGGCGTTGTCTTCGGAACCGTCGATGCCGTCAGTGTCACCGGCCAGGGCGTAGATGCCGGGCAGGCCCTTGAGGCTGTCGGTCAGGCTCAGCAGAAACTCGGCATTGCGTCCGCCACGGCCATTGCCGCGCACGGTGACGGTGGTTTCACCGCCGGACAGGATCACGCAGGGCGCCGCCAGCGGCTGGCCGTGCTGGACAATCTGCCGGGCGATGCCGGCATGAACCTTGGCCACGTCCCGTGCTTCGCCTTCCAGGTCGCCGAGAATCAGCGGGCTGAAACCGGCCTGGCGTACTTTCACGGCCACCGCCTCCAGGGATTGCTGCGGCCGCGCGATCAATTGGAAATGGCTGCGCGCCAGGCACGGGTCGCCGGGTTTGACGGTTTCCGACTCAGGGCTCTGCAACCAACTGCGCACCGAGGCCGGTACTTCAATCTGGTAACGCTTGAGAATCGCCAGGGCCTGTTGCGAGGTGCTCGGGTCACCCACGGTGGGGCCGGAGGCAATCACCGTGGCCTGGTCGCCCGGCACATCGGAAATCGCGTAGGTGTAGACGGTTGCTGGCCAGCAAGCCTTGGCCAATCGCCCACCCTTGATTGCCGAGAGGTGTTTGCGCACGCAATTCATCTCGCCAATGGTTGCGCCGCACTTGAGCAGGGCTTTATTGATTGCCTGTTTGTCGGCCAGGGTAATACCGGCCGCCGGCAATGCCAGCAGGGCTGAACCGCCGCCGGACAGGAGGAAGATCACTCGGTCGTCTTCGCCCAGGTTGCTGATCAATTCCAGCACGCGCTTGGCCACGGCCTGGCCGGCGGCATCCGGCACGGGGTGCGCGGCTTCGACCACTTCGATTTTCTGGCAGGGCGCACCGTGGCCATAGCGCGTGACCACCAGGCCCGAGACGTCGCCTTGCCAGCTGTTCTCCACGACCAGGGCCATGGCGGCCGCGGCTTTGCCCGCGCCGATCACGATCACGCGGCCGCTGCGGTCGGCGGGCAGGTAGGGTTCGAGGACTTGCCGGGGGTGGGCAGCGTCGATGGCTGTGGCAAACAGCTCGCGAAGCAGGTGTTGCGGATCGACCGACATAAGCGGGCTCCCGGATTTTTGTTATTGGATTTGAAACCTGGAACGGGATCAAAATGTGGGAGCGGGCTTGCTCGCGATGGTCTTACATTCAACATCCATGCTGACTGGAACACCGCGATCGCGACGATGTGGCGACCCGACAAGCCCGCTCCCACATTTTGATCCCGTTCCAAAGGTGGATCGCAGGCGGGATTACTTATCGCGAATCGAGAAGTTCGCCATATGCTCCAGGCCCTTGATCAGCGCCGAATGGTCCCAGTTACCGCCGCCAATCGCGGTGCAGGTACTGAACACCTGCTGGGTGCCGGCGGTGTTGGGCAGGTTGATCCCCAACTCTTTGGCACCGGCCAGGGCCAGGTTCAGATCCTTCTGGTGCAGGTTGATGCGGAAACCCGGATCGAAGGTGCCCTTGATCATCCGCTCGCCATGCACTTCAAGGATCTTCGAGGAGGCGAAGCCACCCATCAGCGCTTCACGCACCTTGGCCGGGTCTGCACCGTTTTTCGAGGCGAACAGCAGCGCTTCGGCCACGGCCTGGATGTTCAGGGCAACGATAATCTGGTTCGCCACCTTGGCGGTCTGGCCATCGCCGTTGCCACCCACCAGGGTGATGTTCTTGCCCATGCTCTGGAACAGCGCCAGGGCCCGCTCGAATGTCTGCGGCTCGCCACCGACCATGATGCTCAGGGTCCCGGCCTTGGCACCGACTTCACCGCCGGATACCGGGGCGTCGAGATACTGCGCGCCAGTGGCGTTGATCCTGGCGGCAAAGGCCTTGGTGGCAGTGGGCGAGATCGAGCTCATGTCGATCACCACTTTGTTCGGCGACAGGCCAGCGGCCACGCCGTCGGCGCGGAACAAGACGTCATCGACCTGGGGGGTATCGGGCACCATGACGATGATGAATTCCGCTTCCTGGGCCACCTGCTGCGGGCTGGCCAGGGCGATGGCACCGGCGGCGACCAACTCGGCGGGTGCTTTGCCGTGGTGCTCGGACAGGAACAGTTGGTGACCTGCTTTCTGCAGGTTCGCGGCCATGGGTTGGCCCATGATGCCGGTGCCGATAAAGCCGATTTTAGCCATGATCAAATCCTCTTTTTATTCTCTGTGCGAGCCTGGCCCGGTCTACCAGACCCAGGCGATCTAAATGTGGGAGCAGCCTTGCTCGCGATTGCGGTAGATCAGTCGACAAAAATGTTGAATGCCAGACCTTCGCGAGCAAGCCCGCTCCCACAGTTGGGTTGTGTGTGTTTCGGTCAGATCGCGTTATGGGTCTTGAGCCAGCCAAGACCGGCTTCGGTCGTGGTCAACGGCTTGTACTCGCAGCCCACCCAACCCTGATAGCCAATGCGATCCAAGTGATCGAACAGGAACCGGTAGTTGATCTCTCCGGTACCCGGCTCGTTACGGCCTGGGTTGTCCGCCAGCTGGATATGGTTGATCTGATCCAGGTGCGTCGCCATGGTGCGCGCCAGGTCGCCTTCCATGATTTGCATGTGGTAGATGTCGTATTGCAGGAACAGGTTGGTGCTGCCTACCTGCTCACGAATTCCCAGGGCCTGCGCGGTGTTGTTCAGGTAGAAGCCAGGAATGTCGCGGGTGTTGATCGCTTCCATCACCAGCTTGATGCCCACCGCTTGCAGCTTGTCGGCGGCGTACTTGAGGTTGGCCACAAAAGTTTTTTCGAGGGTGGCGTCATCGAAACCCTGGGGGCGGATGCCGGCCAGGCAGTTGATCTGGGTATTGCCCAGCACCTGGGCATAGGCGATGGCCAGGTTGACCCCGGCGCGGAACTCCTCGACTCGGTCCGGGTGGCAGGCCAGGCCGCGCTCGCCGCTGGCCCAGTCGCCGGCCGGCAGGTTGAACAGCACTTGGGTCAAGCCGTGGGCGTCGAGTTGCGCCTTGATTTCGGCAGAGCTGAATTCGTAGGGGAACAGGTATTCCACCCCACTGAAGCCTGCGTCGGCGGCAGCTTTGAAGCGGGCGAGGAAGTCCTGTTCGGTGAACAGCATGGACAGGTTGGCGGCAAAACGCGGCATGGGGATCTCCTTAATCGAGCAGTGAAATGGCAGTCGGTGCGTCGTTGCCCACCAGTGCCAGATCTTCGAATTCGTTGACGGCGTTGATCTCGGTGCCCATGGAAATATTGGTCACGCGTTCCAGAATGATCTCGACAATCACCGGCACCTTGAACTCTTCGATCATTTCCTGGGCCTTGCGCAACGCTGGCTGGATCTGACCTGGCTCGAATACACGCAAGGCCTTGCAACCCAGGCCTTCGGCGACGGCGACGTGGTCCACGCCGTAACCGTTGAGTTCCGGTGCGTTGAGGTTGTCGAAAGACAACTGTACACAGTAGTCCATTTCAAACCCGCGCTGGGCCTGGCGGATCAGCCCCAGGTAGGAGTTGTTCACCACCACGTGGATGTACGGCAGTTTGAATTGCGCACCCACCGCCAGCTCTTCGATCATGAACTGGAAGTCATAGTCGCCGGACAGCGCCACCACCTTGCGGTTCGGGTCGGCCTTGACCACGCCCAGTGCTGCGGGGATCGTCCAACCCAGCGGGCCGGCCTGGCCGCAGTTGATCCAGTGGCGCGGCTTGTACACATGCAGAAACTGCGCGCCGGCAATCTGCGACAGGCCGATGGTGCTGACGTAACAGGTGTCTTTGCCGAACACCTGGTTCATCTCTTCGTACACCCGTTGCGGCTTGACCGGTACGTTGTCGAAATGCGTCTTGCGATGCAGGGTGGCTTTGCGCTGCTGGCAATCATGCAGCCAGGCGCTGCGGTCCTTGAGTTTGCCTGCGGCTTTCCATTCGCGGGCCACTTCGATAAACAGGGTCAGCGCGGCGCCCGCGTCGGACACGATGCCCAGGTCCGGGGTGAACACGCGGCCGATTTGCGTCGGCTCGATGTCAACGTGAATGAACTTACGACCCTCGGTGTACACCTCCACTGAACCGGTGTGGCGGTTGGCCCAGCGGTTGCCGACGCCCAGCACCACGTCCGACTTGAGCATCGTCGCGTTGCCGTAGCGGTGCGAGGTTTGCAGGCCGACCATACCCACCATCAACGGGTGATCGTCGGGGATGGTGCCCCAGCCCATCAGAGTCGGGATCACCGGGATACCCGTCAGTTCGGCGAATTCAACCAACAGTTCGCTGGCGTCGGCATTGATCACGCCGCCACCGCTGACCAGCAGCGGGCGTTCGGCCTGATCGAGCATCGCCAGGGCTTTCTCGACCTGGATGCGCGTGGCCAGTGGCTTGGCCAACGGCAGTGGCTGGTAGGCGTCGATGTCGAACTCGATCTCGGCCATCTGCACGTCGAACGGCAAGTCGATCAGCACTGGGCCTGGGCGGCCGGAGCGCATTTCGTAGAAGGCTTTCTGGAAGGCATAGGGCACCTGGCCCGGCTCCAGCACGGTGGTTGCCCACTTGGTCACCGGCTTGACGATGCTGGTGATATCCACGGCCTGGAAGTCTTCCTTGTGCATCCGGGCGCGGGGCGCTTGCCCGGTGATGCACAGGATCGGGATGGAGTCGGCCGAGGCGCTGTACAGGCCGGTGACCATATCGGTGCCCGCCGGGCCCGAAGTGCCGATGCACACGCCGATATTGCCGGCCTTGGTGCGGGTGTACCCCTCGGCCATGTGCGAAGCGCCTTCCACGTGGCGAGCAAGGACGTGATCGATGCCGCCGACCTTTTGCAGGGCCGAATACAACGGGTTGATCGCGGCGCCTGGGATACCGAAGGCTGTGTCTACACCCTCACGGCGCATCACCAGGACAGCGGCTTCGATTGCTCTCATTTTGCTCATGGTTTTGGTGCCTCTTGCGTTTTGTAATTGTATACAAGTGGTAGTGCTTCAAAGTGTATTCACGGCGAGAGGCGCAGGTCAATCCATTTTGTTGTCGAGCCTGTGCATTCGTCGGAAGGCTTTTTAGCGGGATGATTTCGACGTATGGCGTGTATGTTTCAAAATATTGTATACAAAAAATAAATCTATTGTGTTCTATTTGTTGCATCCAGCTTCTGATCAATCAGAAGCCCAAGGCTTTCTCAATAACAAGATAAGGACGGCACCCATGAGCGCTCTAACCTTGAAAGTCGCAGTCAACCTGGTCAGTCAGGCCATCACCGCAGGCCGCACCATCGCCGCCGCACCACTGACGATCGCGGTGCTCGACAGCGGCGGGCACCTGATTACCCTGCAACGGGAAGACGGTGCCAGCCTGCTGCGCCCGCAAATCGCCATCGGCAAGGCCTGGGGCGCGATTGCCCTGGGCAAGGGCTCGCGCCTGCTGGCCCTGGATGCCCAGCAACGGCCGGCGTTTATCGCCGCGCTGAACAGCCTGGGGCAGGGCGGCGTGGTGCCGGCGCCGGGTGGGGTATTGATTCGGGACCCGGCCGGGGTGGTATTGGGAGCGATCGGGATCAGTGGGGATACGTCCGATATTGATGAGCAGTGTGCGATTACGGCGATCGAGGGGGTGGGGTTGTTGGCGGATGCGGGGGTCTCGGCTTGATTTTGGGGTGACAGGGCGGGCCTCTTCGCGAGCAAACCCCATATTTTGACCTGTGGACGCGCTCAGAATGTGGGAGCGGGCTTGCTCGCGAAAGCGGCGACTCGGTCTTGAACCTATACCCAAACCGCATCCCACAGCGGATAGTCGCCAACCCTCTCCACCAATCCCGCCCTCAATGGATTGGCCACCACATACCTGGCCACTTTCACCAGGTCTTCTTCCCTACGCAGGGCATGGTCATGAAAGCTGGTTTGCCAGAGTCTTCCCTTGCGGCCAGTGGCGCCATTGACCGATCGAGTGCTTTTGGATTTGACCTGGCATACCAAGTCGCCCAGCGAGCCTTTTTGCAGCTCGATCAGCCAGTGGAAGTGGTCGGGCATCACCACCCAGGCCAGAGTGTGCGCCAGCCCTTGATACTGGGCGAGCCTGAACTGCCAGACCACCAGGCGGCCCAGGTAGAAGTCCCTGAAGATCGGCACGCGTTCATGGGTGTTGGTGGTGATCAGGTAGATGCGATTGGTTTCGCTGAACCTGCCGATGCGCAGGCGGTGTGAGGTGGCTCGATCAGGCATTCCGTTGCCTCTCTTCAGATGGGGTCTTGAGAGGCTAGATCGGGGATTTTGAGGCTGATGGGCAGGCTTTTGGCAGGATGTGTCTGGGACGGCGCTTTTGCGAGCAAGCCCGCTCCCACATGGGATCTTTGTTGTTCATACATTTTGTGTCTGGCACAAATCTAGTGTGGGCGCGGGCTTGCTCGCGAATCTTGGCCACACCACGGCCCATCAGTCCGGCTCGCACCCCTTCAACACCAACCGGATAATCGTCTGCGCCGCCGCTTCATAATCGGCCTCGTCGAGCTTGGCCTTGCCGGTGACTGCCGAGATCTGCCAGTCGAAGTCGGCATAGGTCTGTGTCGCCGCCCAGATACTGAACATCAGGTGATGAGGGTCAATGGCCGCGATCAGGCCGCGATCGACCCAGTTCTGGATGCAATCGATATTGTGCTTGGCCTGGGCATTGAGCTGTTGCACCTGCTCGGGGCTCAGGTGCGGGGCGCCGTGCATGATTTCGCTGGCGAATACTTTCGAGGCAAAGGGCAGGTCGCGGGAGATGCTGATTTTCGAGCGGATATAGCCGCTCAATACCTGTTTGGGGTCGCCGTCCGGGTTGAAGGGAGTGGAGGCGGCCAGGATCGGCTCGATGATGCTTTCGAGCACCTCGCGGTAGAGGTTGTCCTTGGATTTGAAGTAGTAGTAGACATTGGGCTTGGGCAGCCCGGCCTTGGCGGCGATGTCGCTGGTTTTGGTCGCGGCGAAGCCCTTGTCGGCAAACTCCTCGCTGGCAGCCCGCAGGATCAGTTCTTTGTTGCGCTCGCGAATGGTGCTCATAGACCAGATGATTCCTTGCCAGGACAGGCGGTTGCGCATGGTAGCACCGGCGATCTGCGCGCCTCAAGAATCTGCCCGCGACGCTTTGTACCACGCTATGCTGCGAAATATCCCACATTAAGGACGTCCGATTCATGGCAGGAAGCAGCTTATTGGTATTGATCGATGACATCGCCGCTGTCCTGGATGATGTCGCCTTGATGACAAAAATGGCCGCCAAGAAAACCGCTGGGGTGCTGGGTGACGATCTGGCGCTCAATGCCCAGCAAGTCTCCGGCGTGCGCGCCGAGCGGGAAATCCCGGTGGTGTGGGCCGTTGCCAAGGGTTCGTTTATCAACAAGCTGATCCTGGTGCCCGCCGCGTTGCTGATCAGCGCCTTCGCGCCGTGGGCGGTCACGCCATTGTTGATGTTGGGTGGCGCTTATCTGTGCTTCGAGGGCTTTGAAAAGCTCGCCCATAAATTCCTGCACAGCAAGGCGGACGACCAGGCCGAGCATGCCCAGTTGGTTGAAGCCGTGGCCGATCCGGCAACTGACCTGGTGGCCTTCGAGAAACACAAGATCAAGGGCGCGATCCGTACTGACTTTATCCTCTCGGCTGAAATCATCGCTATCACCCTGGGCACCGTGGCCGATGCGCCTTTGATGCAACAGGTGATCGTGTTGTCGGGCATCGCCCTGGTCATGACCATTGGCGTGTACGGGCTGGTGGCCGGCATCGTCAAGCTCGATGACCTGGGCCTGTGGATGACGCAAAAGCCCGGCAAGCGGGTACGTGATATCGGCAACGGGCTTCTGCGCGCCGCGCCGTACATGATGAAAAGCCTGTCGGTGATCGGCACGGCGGCCATGTTCATGGTCGGTGGTGGCATCCTGACTCACGGCGTGCCGGCGGTGCAGCGCTGGATTGAAACGGTGAGCCAGAGCATGGGTGGCATCAGCTGGCTGGTGCCGACCCTGCTCAACGCGGTTGCGGGGATTATCGCTGGCGCATTAGTGCTGGCGCTGGTCAGCGTGGTGGGCAAGGCCTGGAAAACCCTCAGGGCTTGAAGACCTGCCTGCTGCGATAAAAAAGGCCATTCAATCGAATGGCCTTTTTTTGTACTTGGCTGGTTACTCCGCAATCTGCAACTTGCGCGACGCGGTATACACATACCGTACTTTTTCATACTCGAACGGCGAGTTCATCTGACCGTAGCGAAAGCTCGTCTGGTAGCGTTTGTCCACTGCACGCAAGGCCCAGATTTCCGGGTGGTTGGAGCTGGCTTCGGACACGTTGAGGAAGTTGATCTGGGATTCTGCGGTGTAGTCCACCAGCAGGCCGCCGGTGTCTCGCAGGTTGGACGGGCCGAAGATCGGCAGGACCAGGTAGGCACCGCCAGGCACGCCGTAGAAGCCCAGGGTCTGGCCGAAGTCTTCGCTCTGGCGCGGCAGGCCCATGGCGGTGGCCGGGTCCCACAGGCCGGCGATGCCGAGGGTGGTGTTGACCAGCAGGCGACCGGTGGTTTCCAGGGAGCGGTGGCCCTTGAGTTGCAGCAGGCTGTTCAGCAGGTTGGGCACATCGCCCAGGTTGTTGAAGAAGTTGCTGACGCCAGTACGCAGGAAGCTTGGGGTGACGTAGCGATAACCATCGACCACCGGCAAGAACACCCATTGGTCGAAGCGATAGTTGAAGTGATACACCCGACGGTTCCACGACTCCAGCGGGTCATAGACGTTGAGGGCGTTGAGGGTCGAGCGCTCGAACTCGCGCTGGTCCAGGCCAGGGTTGAACTTGAGTTTGCTCAAGGGCTCCTTGAAGCCATCCTGGTCAACCACGTTGGGTGCGTGAGCCTTGCTGTTGTCCGCGTTGGCAACGCCTGCACAGAGTAAGGCCGCAAGAAGCAGGAGATGTTTAGCCACGGAAGAACTCCAGCATGGCGTCGGCGTTGACGCGGTAATTGAGGTTGCCGCAGTGGCCGCCCAGTGGGTAGACGGTCAAGCGATCGCCGAACGTCTTGCGCAAGAAGCCCAAGTCGCCAGGGCCGAGGATCACGTCGTCGGCGTTGTGCATCACGGCAATCTTGGGGCTGTCGCGCAGGTAGTCTTCAAGGGCGTACAGGCTGACCTGGTCGACCAGTTGCAGCAGGCTGCCGCCGTCGGAGCGGGCGCGCCACATCGGGATCACTTGTTCGGTCAGGTAGCAGTCGAAATCACACTGCAGCGCGCGCTTGAGGAACGGCGTGAGGCTGGTGCTTTCGGTAATCGGGTACTTGGGCGGGGTGATCAGGCCGCGACGGTTGATCAGGTCTGAGGTGAAGGCGATGTCGGCCGCCGAAAAGCGGAACGAGGTACCTATCAGCATCGCCATCTGCTCGTTGGTCAGGTGTTCCTTGGAGTTCTGGAAGTCGTAGAGCAGGGCGTCGTTGAGGTCGATGTAGCCTTTTTGCTGGAAATAACGGGTCAGCTTGTCCAGCACCAGTTCATAGAAGGTGGTGCTGTTGTTGATGCCCTTGACCTCGGTCTGCACCAGTTTGTCGAGATTGGTGATGGAGGTGTAGAGGTTGACCGGCGGGTTGAGCAGCAACACTTTCTTGAAGTTGAAGCTGCGGCGGGTTTCGTCCAGCTTGCTGACGAACGCTGCGTCCAGCGCCCCGAGGCTGTAGCCGGTGAGGTAGAAGTCGGTGACCGGCAACGTGGCGTTTTGTGCGCGCACGGCCTGCATTACCCGGTACATGTCCTCGGCGTCTTCCTGGGTGATGCCGGGGGTGGCAAAGCGCGAGGCGGCGCTGATGAAGTCAAAGCTGGTGGGCGATGACAATTGCACGACGTGGTAGCCGGCCTTGTAGTAGAGCTTTTTCAGGTATTCGTTGAGGGTGCTGTCAAAGCGCGCACCGGTGCCGGCAATCAGGAAGATCAGCGGTGCCGCGCGGTCTTGCTTGGCAATGCGGTAGGTGAGCTTCTTCACCGGCCAGAAGTTGTCGGGCAGGCTGAATTCACGCTCCGGGCGCATGGTCAGGCTGTAGTCGGATTGGTTGATGTCATCGATGGATGGCAAATCCGGCCGCAGGTCTGGTGGTGTCGTGGCAATGGTTGCTTCAAACGGGTTGGTCAAAGGGTAGCCATAGCTGGCCTGGTCGACATCGACCGCCAGTGCTGACGCACTCAAAAAAAGGCCACCCAACAGGGCAGCGCAGCGCAAGGAACGGAGCATGACTAAATCCCTAAGAGGAAACGTGCTTAATGAAGTTCGCTGGCTATGACCACTGCGCTATCGCCGAAGTGCCAACCATCGGCACTAAATATCGGAAAAAAACGTAGGAATCTAGGTAATAGTAGCCAGACGATACACTTTGGCACGCTTTGATGAATAGTTATCTGCGTGCAACCCTTGCCAATGGCCCCGGGGCGATTAAGCTGGGCGCCGTTTTCGCCTATCGGAGTGCCCTTATGTCCCGTCGTTTGCCGTTGATCCTGCTGCTGTTGGCCTTGCCGTTATGGCTGGCCGCCAGTTATGGGGCCCGTTATGGGTTTATGGAAGATGGGCAGTGGGTGGGCATCTGCGTTGAGGATGCCAGCCGCTGGGAGTGCCAGTTGCGGGCAAACCTGGGCTTGATGATCCACTTCAAGGTCATGGGATGGGCGGCGCTGGTCGCGTCGGTGCTGGCGTTTGTGGTACCAGGCCGTGCGGGATGGGGCTTGGCAGTGCTGGGGCTGGCCTTCGGGATTCCGGCGCTGGCGTTGTACAACACCAATTTTGCGGTGTTTGCGCTGGTGATTGCCGCGTTGCGGCTGGTCAGGAAACCCAAGGCCGCCTGACGTAATACCGGTAGAAGCCGGCTTGTCGGCGATGGCGGCGGGTCTGCCAGCGATGCGATCACAGGCAGATCGCTATCGCCGGCAAGCCGGCTCCTACCTCAGGGTTTGCGCACCCGCAGGCAACGCCACAGGGCGGCCACCATCAAGCCACTTACCAATGCCCAACCCAGCGCCTGCTGGTTCATCAAGCCTTCGCGATACAGCTGCGGTGCAATGCCAGCACCGATGATGAAGGTCAGCAGGGCAATTTCCCGGCGCGGCCCGCTGACCGGGCGCAGCAGGTAGACCAGTGCAGGCAGCAGCAGGGCGGCGCTAGGGAAGCTGCGATAGCGCGGGTCGAACACCAGTGCCAGCATCATCACCGCTGCGGCGAACCCGGCAAATGCGACCAGCCAGCCGGCACGTTGTTCCAGCCAGGCGAAGGCCCGCTCGCGCCAACCCTGGCGAGCGCTCAAGGCCAGGGCAGCATGTGCCAGCACCCACAGGTTCAGGGCCAGCAGCAACGCGGCCCAGATCCATTCATCGGTAAAGCGTGCGGTGACCCGGGTCAGTTCGGCCCAACTGGCAATTGACCCGGCCGCCACCGCACCCAGCAGCGGCAGCAACAAGGCGTTGCGGGTGCTGCGAACACGCCCGCCGAGCATCAGGGTGGCCAGCAGGATGAGCCCGCCAACGCCCAGCCAAACGGGCCAGTACGGCAGGTTGGTGACTGGGCCGGCCAGAATACCCTTGTCCTGGCGATCGGCATCAAACAGTCCCCAGTAGCCGCCGACGGCACCTTCGCTGGCGCGTTTCCACGGCTGGTCGAAGGCTTCGATCAGGTTGTAGTGCCAGCCATTGGCTTCGGCCATGGCGACAAAACCGCGGATGAACTTGGCTTCGTTGACCCGGCTCGGCACGGCGGTTTCCCGCTGGCGCCCTTCGCTGGGCCAGCCGGTTTCGCCAATCATCACGTCCTTGGGGGCGAAGCGGTTGCCGAATGTCTGGCGAATATCGCCGACATGACGCAAGGCCTGGTCGATGCCGGCAGGGTCATCTTCCCAGTACGGCAGCAAGTGAATGGTCAGGAAATCCACTGCCGGGGCAATTTCCGGGTGTTGCAGCCAGAACTCCCAGACGTCGGCGTAGGTGACGGGCTGCTGGATCTGGCTTTTGGTCCTTTCGATCAGCTTCACCAGCTGCGGGGCGGTGATTTCCTTGCGCAGCAGCGCTTCGTTGCCGACGATCACCGATGTGACCACGTCGGGGTTGGCATTGGCCGAGGCAATCAGCAGGTCGACTTCCTTGGCATTGTCCACTGGGTTGCTGTTGATCCAGGCACCGATCATCAACTTCAGGCCATGCTTGCGCGCCAGGTCGGGCAGGGCTTCGAGGCCGGTCATGGAGTAGGTGCGGATGCACTCAAAGCGTGTGGCCAGCAGTGCCAGGTCGGCGTCCATGCGCTCGGGGCGCAGCTTGAACGGCTGGTCGAACGGCGATTGGTCCTTGTCGAATGGTGTGTAGGACGCGCATTGCAGCTTGTGACTGGCGCTGGCCACATCCGGCAGCACCACTGGCTGGCCAAGGCCGTACCAGTAGCCGCCGAGCGCAAAAAGGCCGAGCAGCAAGGCAAATACATAAGGCAGGAAGGGGAAGCGGGCAGTCGCGGTCATGGTCGGGCCGTGTAGGAGCAAAGGCGCGCATCTTACCTGCATTTGCCGGTTTTCAGTGGGGCCGCATAATTTTGACATGCAAAGTTCGGGCGGATTTTTGACGGTGTTTCGTACGGTTCGTCCTGCTGGCAACTTGATGTCGTTTCTTGCTTATCCGAGGTCGCAGTCAGAGCAGGTCGCCGGGGGCGGCGGGTTGATGATCAAGCGGCACCAGAGAACAACAGGTTGACGTCGCTCGGCATCCGCCGGGCGCAGCACTTTCGGGGATGCACTATGAAGATGCGACGACTCTTGGGCGCAGCTGCCACCTTGGTAGTTGCGATGGGTTCCACACTGGCCAGCGCCGACAGCAACACCCTGAGCATCGGCTATGTGGACGGCTGGTCGGACAGTGTCGCCACCACCCATGTGGCCGCTGAAGTGATCAGGCAAAAGCTCGGTTATGACGTGAAACTGCAGGCGGTTGCCACCGGGATCATGTGGCAGGGCGTGGCCACCGGCAAACTCGATGCGATGCTTTCGGCCTGGCTGCCGGTGACCCACGGTGAGTACTGGACCAAGAACAAAGACAAGGTGGTCGACTACGGCCCCAACTTCAAGGATGCGAAGATCGGTTTGATCGTACCGGAGTACGTCAAGGCCAAGTCTATTGAGGACTTGAAGACCGACACCACCTTCAAGAACAAGATCGTTGGCATCGATGCCGGTTCCGGCGTGATGCTCAAGACTGACGAAGCCATCAAGCAATACGGCCTGGATTACAAGCTGCAAGCCAGTTCCGGGGCGGCGATGATCGCCGAACTGACCCGTGCCGAAGACAAGCAAGACTCCATCGCAGTGACCGGCTGGGTGCCACACTGGATGTTCGCCAAGTGGAAGCTGCGCTTCCTTGACGATCCCAAAGGCATTTATGGCGCTGCCGAGACGGTTAACAGCATCGGCAGCAAGGGCCTGGAAAAGAAGGCCCCGGAAGTCGCGGCGTTCCTGAAGAAGTTCCAGTGGGCCTCCAAGGATGAAATCGGCGAAGTGATGCTGGCCATCCAGGAAGGTGCCAAGCCTGATGTGGCGGCCAAGGATTGGGTAGCCAAGCATCCTGAGCGCGTGGCCGAGTGGACTGCTCAGTAAACAGAACCCCCTCTAAATAAGGTGTTTCAGGGCCGTCCGGCATTCATGCCGGGCGGCTTTTGCGCTTTTGTAGGAGTCCGGCTTGCCGGCGATAGCGATCTCAAGAACGCCATCGCCGGCAAGCCGGGCTCCTACAGGGCGCAAGCCGTGATGTGGTTCTAAGACTAAGGTCGTCTGGAACCTCTCCCGTAGCCGCATACAGTGGATATGTACCAATAATAAAAAAGCTGTGCTGCGAGGATAAAAACAATGAACGACAGCATTTACCTCTCGATTCAAAACAGCCCGCGCTTCAAGGAGCTGGTAAGAAAAAGGGAAAGGTTCGCCTGGATTCTCTCGGCGATCATGCTTGGGCTGTACTCCGGATTCATCCTGTTGATTGCCTATGGACCCCAGGTCCTGGGGGCCAAGATCAGTCCTGAATCGTCCATCACCTGGGGCATCCCGCTTGGGATCGGCCTGATTGTCTCGGCCTTTGTGCTCACAGGCATCTACGTGCGACGCGCCAACGGCGAATTCGACGACCTGAACAATGCGATTCTCAAGGAGGCTGCGCAATGATCCGTCGTCTATTGGCTGTATTCGGCGCTTCGCTTTTTGCTCCTGCCGTTTGGGCGGCGGACGCATTGACCGGTGAAGTGCACAAGCAACCGTTGAACGTCGCAGCTATCGTGATGTTTGTAGCGTTTGTCGGCGCTACGTTGTGCATTACCTACTGGGCATCCAAACGTAACAACTCGGCGGCCGACTATTATGCGGCTGGCGGCAAGATCACAGGCTTCCAGAACGGCCTGGCGATTGCGGGTGACTACATGTCGGCGGCGTCCTTCCTGGGGATTTCCGCTCTGGTGTTCACCTCTGGCTACGATGGCCTGATCTACTCGATCGGCTTCCTGGTGGGCTGGCCGATCATTCTGTTCCTGATCGCCGAGCGCTTGCGCAACCTGGGTAAATACACATTTGCCGACGTGGCGTCCTATCGCCTGGGGCAAACCCAGATCCGCAGCCTGTCGGCCTGCGGTTCGCTGGTGGTGGTGGCGTTCTACCTGATCGCGCAGATGGTCGGCGCGGGCAAGCTGATCCAGTTGCTGTTCGGCCTTGATTACCATGTAGCGGTGATCCTGGTGGGTATCCTGATGTGCCTCTATGTGTTGTTCGGCGGCATGCTGGCCACCACCTGGGTGCAGATCATCAAGGCAGTGCTGCTGCTGTCCGGTGCCTCGTTCATGGCGCTGATGGTGATGAAACACGTCAACTTCGACTTCAACATGCTGTTCTCCGAGGCGATCAAGGTTCACCCTAAAGGTGAGGCGATCATGAGCCCGGGTGGTCTGGTCAAGGATCCGATCTCGGCGTTCTCCCTCGGCCTGGCCCTGATGTTCGGTACCGCTGGCCTGCCACACATCCTGATGCGCTTCTTCACCGTGAGTGACGCTAAAGAAGCCCGCAAGAGCGTGCTGTATGCCACTGGCTTTATCGGCTACTTCTATATCCTGACCTTTATCATCGGCTTCGGCGCGATTCTGCTGGTCAGCACCAACCCGGCGTTCAAGGATGCAGCGGGCGCTCTGTTGGGCGGCAACAACATGGCGGCGGTGCACCTGGCCAATGCGGTGGGTGGCAGTATTTTCCTGGGTTTCATTTCGGCCGTGGCCTTCGCCACCATCCTCGCGGTGGTTGCCGGCTTGACCCTGGCTGGCGCTTCGGCGGTATCCCATGACCTGTATGCCAGCGTGATCAAGAAAGGCAAGGCCAACGAGAAGGATGAGATTCGCGTGTCGAAGATCACCACCATCGCCCTGGCAGTGCTGGCGATTGGCTTGGGTATCCTGTTCGAAAGCCAGAACATTGCGTTCATGGTCGGCCTGGCGTTCTCCATTGCGGCGAGCTGTAACTTCCCGGTGCTGCTGCTTTCCATGTACTGGAAAAACCTCACCACCCGTGGCGCGATGATTGGCGGCTGGCTGGGCCTGGTCAGTGCGGTTGGCCTGATGATCCTCGGCCCGACCATCTGGGTCTCGATCCTGCACCATGAAAAAGCGATCTTCCCTTATGAGTATCCAGCGCTGTTCTCGATGATCATTGCGTTCGTCGGTATCTGGTTCTTCTCCATCACCGACAAATCGGCGGCGGCGGTGAAAGAGCGTGCGCTGTACTTCCCGCAGTTTGTGCGTTCGCAAACTGGCCTGGGGGCGAGTGGGGCGGTTAATCACTAAGCTTGTTGCTCAATAAGAAATGCCCCGGTCCAAAGGCCGGGGTATTTTTTTGCCTGGAGTTCTGTGTTCCCTGGGCTATTGCTTTCGCGAGCAAGCCCGCTCCCACAGCTGACCGCATTTCAAAGGATGTACACGATCAACTGTGGGAGCGGGCTTGCTCGCGAAAGCGTTATGTCAGACAGCACAAACAAAAACGGCCTCCACTAAGGGAGGCCGTTCTCAATGCAACTAAGCAGTTGAATGCTTACTTGCGGTCTTCCAGCTTGGTAATGTCACGCGACTCGTAGCCGGTGTACAGCTGGCGCGGGCGGCCAATCTTGTACGGGCTGGAGAGCATTTCTTTCCAGTGGGAGATCCAGCCCACGGTCCGCGCCAGGGCGAAGATCACGGTGAACATGCTGGTTGGGATACCGATCGCCTTGAGGATGATCCCCGAGTAGAAGTCGACGTTCGGGTACAGCGAGCGCTCGATGAAGTATGGGTCGGTCAGCGCGATCTCTTCCAGGCGCATAGCCAGTTCAAGTTGCGGATCGTTGTTGATGCCCAGTTCCTTCAACACTTCGTCGCAGGTCTGCTTCATGACGGTGGCGCGCGGGTCACGGTTCTTGTAGACCCGGTGGCCGAAGCCCATCAGCTTGAACGGATCGTTCTTGTCCTTGGCCTTGGCGATGAACTTGTCGATGTTGGACACATCGCCGATTTCATCGAGCATGGTCAATACGGCTTCGTTCGCACCGCCGTGGGCAGGGCCCCAGAGTGCGGCGATACCGGCGGCGATACAGGCGAATGGATTGGCCCCCGAGGAGCCCGCCAGGCGCACGGTGGATGTCGAGGCGTTCTGTTCGTGGTCGGCATGGAGGATGAAGATCCGATCCATGGCCTTGGCCAGCACCGGGCTGATCGGTTTGATCTCGCACGGGGTGTTGAACATCATGTGCAGGAAGTTTTCCGCGTACGTCAGGTCGTTGCGCGGGTACATCATGGGCTGGCCCATGGAGTACTTGTAAACCATCGCCGCCAGGGTTGGCATCTTGGCAACCAGGCGGATCGCGGAGATTTCGCGATGCTGCGGGTTATTGATGTCCAGGGAGTCGTGATAGAAGGCCGACAGGGCGCCGACTACACCGCACATGACGGCCATCGGGTGGGCATCGCGACGGAAGCCGTTGAAAAAGGTCTTCAACTGCTCGTGAACCATGGTGTGGTTCTTCACGGTGCTGACAAACTGGGCCTTTTGCGCAGGTGTTGGCAATTCGCCGTTCAGCAGCAGGTAGCAGGTTTCCAGATAGTCCGATTTCTCGGCCAGTTGTTCGATCGGGTAGCCGCGATGTAGCAGAATGCCATTATCGCCATCGATATAGGTAATCTTCGACTCGCAAGAGGCGGTCGACATGAAGCCAGGGTCGAAAGTGAAACGGCCCGTGGCCGTCAGGCCCCGTACGTCGATAACATCGGGACCAACGGTGCCGGTTAAAATGGGCAGCTCGACGGGGGCTGCGCCCTCGATGATCAACTGCGCTTTTTTGTCAGCCATGTGGCCTCCTATTTATGCTTCAAATCATCAGACAGACCCCCCACGCAGGGCCCGCACCACTATATTGATATAAATCCAGATGTCAATTTGCCTAAAGTCTTGCCCCAGAAGGCTTTAACCGTACTTTTTCCTCGAAATTACCTGCCGTTTACGCCTTTTATCCCGTCAGCGCAATCAGCTATTAGGGTGAGGAGCGCGCGTTGTCATTAGTAGCCTAACTGTCTATACTCGGCCACCGACCGCCAAGGGCTTTTGGGCTTGCTTTCATTGGGGGTCGCACTCCCTGGGTGGTGCTTACCTGACCAGTGCACTCCCCAACAACTTTGCCCTGATTGTTAGGGGCTCTTCAGTGTGAAAAAAAGCCGTGAATAGCCAACGACCTGTAAACCTAGACCTAAGGACCATCAAACTCCCCATCACCGGCGTTACGTCGTTCCTGCACCGTGTTTCCGGCATCATCCTGTTCCTGGGCTTGGGCATCATGCTTTATGCATTGAGCAAATCCCTGGGTTCCGAGGAAGGATACGCCGAGGTGAAGGCATGCTTGACCAGCCCGCTGGCCAAGTTCGTAGCATGGGGCCTCCTGTCCGCTCTGCTGTATCACCTGGTAGCCGGTGTGCGCCACTTGATCATGGACATGGGCATCGGTGAGACGCTGGAAGGCGGCCGCCTGGGCTCGAAAATCATCATCGCCATTTCCGTGGTGCTGATCGTTCTGGCAGGAGTTTGGATATGGTAACCAGCGTTACGAACCTTTCGCGTTCGGGCCTCTATGACTGGATGGCACAGCGTGTGTCTGCGGTCGTTCTCGCGGCTTATTTCATTTTCCTGATCGGGTACCTCGTTGCAAACCCTGGCATTGGCTACGCCCAATGGCACGGTCTGTTCTCCCACAACGGGATGCGTATCTTCAGTCTGCTCGCCCTTGTGGCCCTGGGCGCTCACGCCTGGGTCGGCATGTGGACCATCGCGACCGACTACCTGACGCCAATGGCGCTGGGCAAGTCCGCGACTGCAGTACGTTTCCTTTTCCAGGCAGTATGCGGCGTCGCGATGTTCGCTTACTTCGTCTGGGGTGTGCAGATTCTCTGGGGTATCTGATTCATGGCTAACATTCCAACGATTTCTTTTGACGCCATCATTATTGGTGGTGGCGGCGCCGGCATGCGCGCTGCGCTGCAGCTGGCCCAGGGCGGCCACAAGACGGCGGTGATCACCAAGGTGTTCCCGACCCGTTCCCACACTGTATCGGCCCAGGGTGGCATCACCTGCGCGATCGCGTCTGCAGATCCGAACGATGACTGGCGCTGGCACATGTACGATACCGTCAAGGGTTCCGACTATATCGGCGACCAGGACGCTATCGAGTACATGTGTCAGGAAGGCCCGGCTGCGGTGTTCGAGCTGGACCACATGGGTCTGCCGTTCTCCCGTACCGAGCAGGGTCGTATCTACCAGCGTCCATTCGGCGGTCAGTCCAAGGATTACGGTAAGGGTGGCCAGGCTGCCCGTACCTGCGCGGCATCCGACCGTACTGGTCACGCACTGCTGCACACCCTCTATCAGGGCAACCTGAAAGCCGGCACCACGTTCCTGAACGAGTACTACGCAGTTGACCTGGTGAAAAACCAGGACGGCGCATTCGTCGGCGTGATCGCTATCTGCATCGAAACCGGTGAAACCACCTACATCCGCGCCAAGGCTACCGTTCTGGCGACTGGCGGTGCAGGTCGCATCTACGCTTCGACCACCAATGCCCTGATCAACACCGGCGACGGCGTTGGCATGGCGCTGCGTGCTGGCGTTCCGGTACAAGACATCGAAATGTGGCAGTTCCACCCGACCGGTATCGCCGGCGCCGGTGTACTGGTTACGGAAGGTTGCCGTGGTGAAGGCGGTTACCTGATCAACAAGCACGGCGAGCGTTTCATGGAGCGTTATGCTCCGAACGCGAAAGACCTTGCTGGTCGTGACGTTGTTGCCCGTTCGATGGTTAAAGAGATTATCGCCGGTAACGGCTGTGGCCCGAATGGCGACCACGTACTGTTGAAGCTCGATCACTTGGGCGAAGAAGTGCTGCACAGCCGTCTGCCAGGTATCTGCGAGCTGTCCAAGACTTTCGCACACGTTGACCCGGTGGTTGCTCCGGTGCCAGTGGTTCCAACCTGCCATTACATGATGGGCGGCGTGCCGACCAACATCCATGGCCAGGCAATCACCCAGAACGCCGAAGGCGTGGACGAGATCATTCATGGTCTGTTCGCTGTGGGCGAAGTGGCTTGTGTATCGGTGCACGGTGCCAACCGTCTGGGTGGCAACTCGCTGCTCGACCTGGTGGTATTCGGCCGTGCTGCTGGCCTGCACCTGGAAAAGGCGCTGACCGATGGCATCGAATACGATGACGCCACCGACGCCAACATCGAGGCTGCCCTGGCACGCCTGAACGCTCTGAACGAGCGCACTGATGGCGAAGACGTGGCTACCCTGCGTCGTGAGCTGCAAAGCTGCATGCAGAACTACTTCGGTGTGTTCCGTACCGGCGAATACATGCAGAAGGGTATCGCCCAGCTGGCTGATCTGCGCAAGCGTATCGCCAACGTCAAGATCAACGATAAGAGCCAGGCGTTCAACACCGCTCGTATCGAAGCCCTTGAGCTGCAGAACCTGCTGGAAGTGGCCGAAGCGACCGCAATCGCTGCCGAGGTTCGTAAAGAATCCCGTGGTGCCCACGCCCGTGAAGACTTTGAAGATCGCGATGACGAAAACTGGTTGTGCCACACCCTGTACTTCCCGGGTGACAAGCGCGTAACCAAGCGTGCCGTGAACTTCTCGCCGAAGACGGTTCCGACGTTTGAACCGAAGATTCGGACTTACTAAGGGTGGCTGCCATGTTGAAAGTCAGTGTTTATCGCTACAACCCTGATCAGGACGCCGCGCCGTTCATGCAGGAATTTACGGTCGATACCGGTGGTAAAGACCTGATGGTGCTGGATGTGCTGGCCCTGATCAAAGAGCAGGACGAAGGTTTCTCCTATCGTCGCTCTTGCCGTGAAGGTGTATGCGGTTCCGACGGCATGAACATCAACGGCAAAAACGGCCTGGCGTGCATCACGCCGCTGTCCGCTGTGGTCAAAGGCAACAAGCTGATCGTTCGTCCACTGCCAGGTTTGCCGGTTATCCGTGACCTGGTCGTCGATATGAGCATCTTCTACAAGCAATACGAGAAGGTTAAGCCATTCCTGCAGAACGACACGCCGGCCCCGGCCATCGAGCGTCTGCAGTCCCCGGAAGAACGCGAGAAGCTCGACGGTCTGTACGAGTGCATCCTGTGCGCTTGCTGCTCGACCTCTTGCCCGTCCTTCTGGTGGAATCCGGACAAGTTCCTGGGTCCAGCTGCATTGCTGCAAGCCTATCGCTTCCTGGCAGACAGCCGTGACACCAAGACGTCCGAGCGTCTGGCTTCACTGGATGACCCGTTCAGCGTATTCCGCTGCCGCGGGATCATGAACTGCGTCAACGTATGTCCCAAAGGCCTGAACCCGACTAAGGCCATTGGTCACATCCGTAACATGCTGCTGCAGAGCGGCGTGTAACTGACGTTGTAGTAAAAGCAGGACCGTTGTGCCCGTAAATGCTACGGCGCAGGCTTCAACCGGCGCCGTAGTTTTAACTTGAGCAGCGACTTACAAAGCCGCAGCTCTTATTTTGAAGAAATGAGACAAGCAGGGGCATTCGGGTTGGTACCCGAACTATCAGCGTGATCCTAAGTGGCTTGTTTTGGTCGCTGCACTTGGCCTTTTGCAAGCAAACTCGGTGTTTTCGCCGGTGGTGTCCCCAAATCGAGGGTGACCAAGCATGCAAGAAAGCGTGATGCAGCGCATGTGGAACAGCGGCTATCTTTCAGGTGGTAACGCTGCCTATGTGGAAGAGCTTTATGAGCTCTACCTGCACGACCCTAACGCTGTGCCAGAAGAATGGCGCACCAAATTTCAGACGTTGTCTTCAGACGGCAACGCTGCCACCGATGTATCGCACGCAACAATTCGCGATCAGTTCGTGCTGCTGGCAAAGAACCAGCGCCGCGCCCAGCCGGTTTCCGCCGGGAGCGTGAGCAGTGAGCACGAGAAGAAGCAAGTTGAAGTACTGCGACTGATCCAGGCCTACCGTATGCGTGGCCACCAGGCAGCCCAGCTTGATCCGCTGGGGCTGTGGCAGCGTCCTGCACCTGCAGACCTGTCGATCAATCACTACGGCTTGACCAATGCCGATCTTGATACGACCTTCCGTGCCGGCGACCTGTTCATCGGCAAAGAGGAAGCGAGCCTACGCGAAATTCACGAAGCGTTGCAGCAGACATATTGCCGCACCATCGGCGCTGAGTTTACGCACATCACCGATTCCGAGCAGCGTCACTGGTTCCAGCATCGCCTGGAAGGCGTGCGTGGTCGTCCGGTGCTGTCGGCCGATGTACGCAGCCACCTGCTTGAGCGTGTCACCGCTGCCGAGGGCCTGGAAAAATACCTGGGCACCAAATACCCGGGTACCAAGCGTTTCGGCCTGGAAGGCGGCGAGAGCCTGATTCCGATGCTTGACGAACTGATCCAGCGTTCCGGTTCCTACGGTACCAAGGAAATCGTGATCGGCATGGCTCACCGTGGTCGCCTGAACGTGTTGGTCAACACCTTCGGCAAGAACCCGCGCGAGCTGTTCGACGAGTTCGAAGGCAAGAAGAAGGTCGAGCTGGGTTCCGGTGACGTTAAGTACCACCAGGGCTTCTCGTCCAACGTGATGACCACCGGCGGTGAAGTCCACCTGGCCATGGCGTTCAACCCATCCCACCTGGAAATCGTTTCTCCGGTGGTCGAGGGTTCGGTACGTGCTCGCCAGGATCGCCGCAACGACTCCACCGGTGAGAAGGTGCTGCCGATTTCCATCCACGGTGACGCGGCATTCGCCGGTCAAGGCGTGGTCCTGGAAACGTTCCAGATGTCGCAGACCCGCGGCTTCAAGACTGGCGGTACCGTTCATATCGTCATCAACAACCAGGTTGGTTTCACCATCAGCAACCCGCTGGACGCACGCTCTACCGAGTACGCGACCGACGTTGCCAAGATGATCCAGGCGCCGATCCTCCATGTGAATGGTGATGACCCGGAAGCCGTATTGTTCGTGACCCAACTGGCCATTGACTACCGCATGCAGTTCAAGCGTGACGTGGTCATCGACCTGGTTTGCTACCGCCGCCGCGGTCACAACGAAGCGGACGAGCCTAGCGGCACCCAACCGTTGATGTACCAGCAGATCACCAAGCAGCGCACCACCCGTGAGCTGTACGCCGAAAGCCTGACCAAGGCCGGCGTGCTGGATGAGGCGCGTGTTCAGGCGAAAATCGACGAATACCGCAACGCGCTGGACAATGGTCTGCATGTAGTAAAAAGTCTGGTCAAAGAGCCGAACAAAGAGCTGTTCGTGGACTGGCGCCCGTACCTGGGCCATGCCTGGACTGCGCGTCACGACACTTCGTTCGACCTGAAGACCCTGCAGGAACTGTCTGCCAAGCTGCTGGAAATCCCGGAAGGCTTCGTGGTACAGCGCCAGGTTGCGAAGATCTACGAAGACCGTCAGAAGATGCAAGCCGGCGGCCTGCCGATCAACTGGGGCTATGCCGAAACCATGGCATACGCGACCCTGGCGTTCGAAGGTCACCCGATCCGCATGACCGGCCAGGACATCGGCCGTGGTACGTTCTCGCACCGTCACGCGGTATTGCACAACCAGAAGGACGCGGGCACCTACATCCCGTTGCAGCACCTGTACGAAGGCCAGCCACGTTTCGACCTGTACGACTCGTTCCTGTCCGAAGAAGCCGTACTGGCGTTCGAATACGGTTACTCGACCACCACGCCAAACGCGCTGGTGATCTGGGAAGCCCAGTTCGGTGACTTCGCCAACGGCGCCCAGGTGGTTATCGACCAGTTCATCACCAGCGGCGAGCACAAGTGGGGCCGTCTGTGCGGTCTGACGATGTTGCTGCCACACGGTTATGAAGGTCAGGGCCCGGAGCACTCCTCGGCCCGTCTGGAGCGTTACCTGCAATTGTGCGCCGAGCACAATATCCAGGTGTGCGTGCCGACTACCCCGGCCCAGATCTACCACTTGCTGCGTCGCCAGGTGATCCGCCCGCTGCGCAAGCCGCTGGTAGTGCTGACGCCGAAATCGCTGTTGCGTCACAAATTGGCCATCTCGACCCTGGAAGATCTGGCCGATGGTTCGTTCCAGACCGTTATTCCGGAAATCGACACCCTGGACGCGGCCAAGGTCACTCGCCTGATCCTGTGCAGCGGCAAGGTTTACTACGACTTGCTGGAAAAACGTCGTGCCGAAGGCCGCGAAGATATCGCCATCGTGCGTATCGAGCAGCTTTACCCGTTCCCGGAAGACGACCTGATGGAGGCCATTGCGCCTTACACCAACCTCACCCATGTGGTGTGGTGCCAGGAAGAACCGATGAACCAGGGCGCGTGGTACAGCAGCCAGCATCACCTGCGTCGTAGCATCGGCAACCACAACAAGGCCCTGGGCCTGGAGTACGCCGGTCGTGATGCTTCTGCTGCACCTGCTTGTGGTTATGCATCGATGCATGCCGAGCAGCAGGAAAAACTGCTGCAAGATGCTTTCACTGTTTAACGCCTTCGCGCTGACTGAAACCGAATTTTAAGGACCCACAGATAATGGCTATCGAAATCAAAGCCCCGTCATTCCCGGAATCGGTTGCCGATGGCACCGTTGCCACCTGGCACAAGAAACCAGGCGAGGCCGTCAAGCGTGACGACCTGATCGTCGACATCGAGACCGACAAAGTCGTCCTGGAAGTGTTGGCTGAAGCCGACGGCGTTCTCGGCGCTATCGTTGCCGAAGAAGGTGCAACCGTCCTGTCCAACCAGGTGCTGGGCTCGATCGAAGAGGGCAGTGCTGCCGCCGCTGCTCCAGCGGCTGCCCCGGCAGCCGCACCTGCTGCCGCTGCCGCTCCGGCTGCTGGCGCTGAAGATCCAATCGCTGCCCCGGCTGCGCGTCAGCTGGCTGAAGAAAACGGCATCAACCTGGCTTCCATCAAAGGCACCGGCAAAGACGGCCGTGTAACCAAGGAAGACGTGGTTGCTGCTGTTGAAGCCAAGAAGAACGCTCCGGCAGCCGCGCCTGCCAAGGCTGCTGCCCCGGCTGCCGCTGCGCCTGTGTTCGCCGCTGGCGACCGCACCGAGAAGCGCGTGCCGATGACCCGCGTTCGTGCCACCGTGGCCAAGCGCCTGGTTGAAGCACAGTCGAACATGGCGATGCTGACCACGTTCAACGAAGTCGACATGACTGAAGTCATGGCCCTGCGTTCGAAGTACAAGGATCTGTTCGAGAAGTCCCACAACGGCGTGCGCCTGGGCTTCATGTCGTTCTTCGTGAAAGCGGCCACCGAAGCACTGAAGCGCTTCCCGGCAGTCAACGCTTCCATCGACGGCGGCGACATTGTCTACCACGGTTATGCTGACGTCGGTGTTGCCGTCTCCAGCGACCGCGGCCTGGTGGTACCGGTCCTGCGTAACGCCGAGCTGATGAGCCTGGCTGAAATCGAAGGCGGTATCGCTGGCTTCGGCAAGAAAGCCCGTGACGGCAAGCTGACCATTGACGAGATGACCGGCGGTACCTTCACGATCACCAACGGTGGTACTTTCGGTTCGATGATGTCGACCCCGATCGTCAACCCGCCGCAAGCTGCGATCCTGGGCATGCACAACATTATCCAGCGTCCGATGGCTATCAACGGCCAGGTTGTGATTCGTCCGATGATGTACCTGGCACTGTCCTACGATCACCGCCTGATCGATGGTAAAGAAGCCGTGACTTTCCTGGTGACCATCAAGAACCTGCTGGAAGATCCAGCTCGTCTGCTGCTGGATATCTGATAAAGCGGCCGAGAGCCGCAAGTTTCAAGCTGCAAGCAATTGCAGCCTGGCTTGCGGCTCGGGGCTTGAAGCTTTTTTGCTAAAGAGGATTTTTTTTCATGTCGCAGAAATTTGACGTTGTAGTGATTGGTGCGGGCCCTGGTGGCTACGTTGCCGCCATCAAGGCCGCTCAACTGGGCCTCTCGACTGCTTGCATCGAAAAATACACTGACAAGGAAGGCAAACTGGCGCTGGGCGGTACCTGCCTGAACGTTGGTTGCATTCCTTCCAAGGCGCTGCTGGACAGCTCCTGGAAATTCCACGAAGCCCAGGACGGTTTTGCCATCCACGGCATCAACCACGCTGGCGTGACCATGGACGTGCCAGCAATGGTCGGCCGCAAGGCCAACATCGTCAAAGGCCTGACCTCTGGCGTTGCTACCCTGTTCAAGGCCAATGGCGTCACTTCCCTGCAAGGTCACGGCAAACTGCTGGCCGGCAAAAAAGTTGAAATCACCAAGCCAGACGGTTCGACCGAAATCATCGAAGCCGAAAACGTGATCCTGGCTCCAGGCTCCCGTCCAATCGACATTCCACCTGCTCCTGTTGATCAGAATGTGATCGTCGATTCGACCGGCGCCCTGGAATTCCAGTCGGTACCAAAACGCCTGGGCGTGATCGGCGCTGGCGTGATCGGCCTGGAGTTGGGTTCGGTCTGGTCTCGCCTGGGTTCGCAAGTGACGGTGCTCGAAGCCCTGGACACGTTCCTGCTGGCTGCCGACACCGCAGTGTCCAAAGAAGCGCTGAAGACCCTGACCAAGCAAGGTCTGGACATCAAGCTGGGCGCTCGCGTGACTGGTTCGAAAGTCAACGGCGAAGAAGTTGTCGTGACCTACACCGACAAGGATGGCGAACAGACCATCACTTTCGACAAGCTGATCGTTGCCGTTGGTCGCCGTCCAGTGACCACTGATCTGCTGGCATCCGACAGCGGCGTGACCATCGACGAGCGTGGGTTTGTCCACGTCGACGATCACTGCGCGACCACCGTTCCTGGCGTCTACGCCATCGGCGACGTGGTTCGCGGCATGATGCTGGCACACAAGGCCTCCGAAGAGGGCATCATGGTGGTTGAGCGCATCAAGGGTCACAAGACCCAGATGAACTACGACCTGATCCCTTCGGTTATCTACACCCACCCGGAAATTGCATGGGTAGGCAAGAACGAACAGCAGTTGAAAGCTGAAGGCGTTGAAGTTAACGTCGGCACCTTCCCGTTTGCCGCTTCTGGCCGTGCCATGGCCGCGAACGATACTGGCGGTTTTGTCAAAGTCATCGCTGATGCCAAGACTGATCGCGTACTGGGCGTCCACGTGATTGGCCCAGGCGCAGCAGAACTGGTTCAGCAGGGCGCTATCGGTATGGAGTTCGGCACCAGCGCCGAAGACATCGGCATGATGGTTTTCTCCCATCCGACCCTGTCTGAAGCGCTGCACGAAGCCGCGTTGGCAGTGAATGGCCATGCCATCCACATTGCCAACAAGAAGAAGCGCTAAGCAAGATAATAAGAAACCACGGCGGTTGCCCGTCGTGAGCCTTGCGCGCAAGACTCACCGCGGAATATCCGCTGGACGCAGTCTTGCGCAGCTTTGCCGGCCCTAGGGCGGCGAGGTTGGGCAAGCAGCAGTCACAGGTGGCGCGGCACTCATAATGAGCGCAGCGCCGAATGCGCAGTACCTAACGAAGACGGTAAAAAGCATGAATCTTCACGAGTATCAGGGTAAGCAGCTGTTCGCTGAATACGGCCTGCCAGTTTCCAAGGGTTATGCAGTAGACACCCCGGAAGCAGCAGCAGAAGCTTGCGACAAAATCGGCGGCACTGAGTGGGTTGTCAAAGCCCAGGTCCACGCTGGTGGTCGCGGTAAAGCGGGCGGCGTTAAGCTGGTTCGCAGTAAAGAAGACGCCAAGGCCTTCGCACAGCAATGGCTGGGCAAGCGTCTGGTGACTTACCAGACTGACGCCAATGGCCAGCCAGTCACCAAGATCCTGGTTGAATCGTGCACTGATATCGCTAAAGAGCTGTACCTGGGCGCTGTCGTTGACCGTTCGAGCCGTCGCATCGTGTTCATGGCTTCCACCGAAGGTGGCGTGGACATCGAGAAGATCGCTCACGAAACCCCAGAAAAAATTCTGAAGGCCACTATCGATCCACTGGTTGGCGCTCAGCCATTCCAGGGTCGCGAGCTGGCTTTCCAGCTGGGTCTGGAAGGCAAGCAGGTTGCCCAGTTCGCCAAGATCTTCGTAGGCCTGGCCAAGCTGTTCCAGGATCACGATCTGGCCCTGCTGGAAGTGAACCCGCTGGTGATCAAGGCTGATGGCGATCTGCATTGCCTCGACGCCAAGATCAACATCGACGCCAACGCCATGTACCGTCAGCCTAAGCTGAAGACTTTCCACGATCCGTCGCAAGACGATCCGCGCGAAGCGCACGCTGCCAAGTTCGAACTGAACTACGTAGCCCTGGAAGGTAACATCGGTTGCATGGTCAACGGTGCGGGCCTGGCCATGGGTACCATGGACATCGTCAACCTGCATGGCGGCAAACCAGCCAACTTCCTCGACGTAGGTGGTGGTGCTACCAAGGAACGCGTTACCGAAGCGTTCAAGATCATCCTGTCCGACTCCAACGTCGCTGCAGTACTGGTCAACATCTTCGGCGGCATCGTTCGTTGCGACATGATTGCCGAAGGCATCATCGGTGCAGTGAAAGAAGTCGGCGTGAAAATCCCGGTTGTTGTACGCCTTGAAGGTAACAACGCTGAACTGGGCGCTAAAGTACTGGCAGAAAGCGGTTTGAACATCATCGCTGCTACCAGCCTGACCGACGCTGCTCAACAAGTTGTCAAAGCTGCGGAGGGCAAATAATGAGCGTCCTGATCAATAAAGACACCAAAGTTATCTGCCAGGGTATTACCGGTTCGCAAGGTAGCTTCCACACCCAGCAAGCCATCGAATACGGCACCAAGATGGTTGGTGGCGTAACTCCGGGCAAAGGCGGTACCGAGCACCTGGGCCTGCCAGTGTTCAACACCGTGAAAGATGCTGTTGCTCAAACTGGCGCTACAGCCAGCGTGATCTACGTTCCAGCTCCTTTCTGCAAGGACTCCATCCTGGAAGCAGCATTCGGCGGCATCAAGCTGATCGTTTGCATCACCGAAGGCATTCCTACCCTGGACATGCTGGACGCTAAAGTTAAGTGCGACGAGCTGGGTGTTACCCTGATCGGCCCTAACTGCCCAGGCGTGATCACTCCAGGCGAATGCAAGATCGGCATCATGCCAGGTCACATTCACTTGCCAGGCAAGGTCGGTATCGTTTCCCGTTCCGGCACCCTGACCTATGAAGCTGTGAAGCAGACCACTGACGCTGGTTTCGGTCAGTCGACTTGCGTTGGCATCGGCGGTGACCCGATCCCAGGCTCGAACTTCATCGACATCCTGAAGTTGTTCCAGGAAGACCCGAAGACTGAAGCGATCGTGATGATCGGTGAGATCGGCGGTTCGGCTGAAGAAGAAGCGGCTGCCTACATCAAGGCACACGTGACCAAGCCGGTTGTTTCCTACATCGCTGGTGTGACTGCCCCTGCGGGCAAGCGCATGGGCCATGCTGGTGCAATCATCTCTGGCGGCAAGGGCACTGCAGACGAGAAGTTTGCTGCCCTGGAAGACGCAGGCGTGAAAACCGTGCGTTCGCTGGCAGATATCGGCAAGGCTCTGTCCGAGCTGACGGGTTGGGCGATCAAGTAAGCCTCGCGCTTAACTGACGCTTCACCCCACAAAGGCCACCTTCGGGTGGCCTTTGTGCGTTTTTATCCAGCGTATTCTCTGTGGGAGCCGGCTTGCCGGCGATAGGGCCGTCAGCCTTTCGATGAATTCAAGGACGCCATCGCCGGCAAGCCGGCTCCTGTAGGTGATTGCATTGCCACATTAAGTATGAAAACGCGACATATAAATGTCGCTTATCGGACAGTCCGCCCTGCAACAGTGCGTTTGTCAGGCAAATTCGGTACTCTTGCCGCCTCTTTATGCGCCCGCATCTCAAAAGGACGCCGCGTGCTAGACCGGTCGGTCCCCATAAGGACCGGCAGCATTTCCCTCATCCATAGGGAATCCCTCTCTAAATTCCGATTCAGTAGTGTGGTATTTCCTCAAATGAAAGTGTTGAAAGGCCAGGATATCCTGGCGTTGGGTTTTATGACGTTTGCCCTGTTCGTGGGCGCCGGTAACATCATCTTCCCGCCTATCGTTGGTTTGCAGTCCGGGCCTCATGTCTGGATGGCGGCGCTGGGCTTCCTGATCACCGCAGTCGGCCTACCGGTGGTCACGGTCATCGCCCTGGCCAAGGTCGGCGGTGGCATGGATGCATTGAGCAGCCCCATCGGCAAGCTCGCCGGCGGCATCCTGGCTGCGGCGTGCTACCTGGCGGTCGGTCCGTTGTTTGCTACGCCACGTACCGCAACGGTGTCCTTTGAGGTCGGCCTGGCGCCATTGACCGGCGAGAGCCCGCTGGCACTGTTCCTCTATAGCTCGGTGTACTTCCTGCTGGTGTTCTTCATCTCCCTCTACCCAGGGCGTCTGCTGGACACCGTTGGCCGTTTTCTCGCGCCGCTGAAGATCATTGCGCTGGCGGTACTGGGGATCGCGGCCTTTGCCCTGCCTGCCGGTGATATCGGCGTTGCAACGCCTGAATACGTCGCTGCACCGTTCTCTCAGGGCTTTATCAATGGCTACCTGACCATGGATACCCTGGGCGCGCTGGTGTTTGGCATCGTGATCGTCAATGCCATTCGCTCCCGTGGCGTCGAATCGCCACAGCTGATCACCCGCTACGCGATCATTGCCGGGCTGATTGCCGGCGTAGGGCTGGCGCTGGTGTACGTCAGCCTGTTCCGCCTCGGTTCGGGCAGCCATGAGGTGGCTGCCGGTGCAGCCAACGGTGCAGCGGTATTGCACGCGTACGTACAACACACCTTCGGCTCCCTGGGCAGTGGTTTCCTCGCGGTGCTGATCTCCCTGGCGTGCCTGGTGACTGCGGTGGGCCTGACCTGTGCCTGCGCCGAGTACTTCAGCCGGGTGTTGCCGCTGTCCTACAAGACCTTGGTAGTGATCCTGGCTGCGTTCTCGTTGCTGGTGTCCAACCTGGGCTTGACCAAGCTGATCGCCTTCTCGATCCCGGTGCTGACCGCCATCTATCCACCGTGCATCGTTCTGGTGGCCCTGAGCTTCTGCAAGGACTTCTGGCATGAGCATGGCCGCATCCTCGGCCCGGTGATGCTGGTGTCATTCATCTTCGGCACCATCGACGCACTCAAGGGCGCAGGCTTGGCCGGCTGGATGCCGGCGCAAATGGCCAACCTGCCATTGAGCGAGCAAGGCCTGGCATGGCTGGTACCTTGTGTGATTACCCTGGTGGCTGCGTTCGTGGTTGACCGGATGTTGGGTAAACGCAGCGAAGCCATCGCCTAGGGCGTACCGTTACACGCTGACATCGAAATGCCCCGTATCAATCGATCCGGGGCATTTTTTATGGGGGAGGGGCAGTGTCTTTTTTCGTGGGCTAACGTCGAACGGGTACGCAATTCCAAAGCTGAAGTGCGGCTGGTGTAGGCGCTGGCTTGCCAGCGAGAGCGGTACATCAGTCGAGCTGATACTGACTGAAAGGACGCCATCGTCGACAAGCCGGCTCCTACAGTTGACCGAGTCAACCATTCCCATCGTGTAAAGGACCTGCATGTCGTTCATTGAAGCCAACCTGATTCACTTGCTTGCTGCGCTATGGTTTGTCATCTGCTGGGGCGGCTACACCCGCTACGCCAGCTGGAAAGCCCGGGACACTGCCTGCCTCGCCAGTGTGCTGCATTTGTATCGCGAAGACTGGATGCGCCGTATGCTCCTGCGGGATAACCGTATCGCCGATGCCAGCGTGATCGGTAACCTGGAGCGCAACGCCTCGTTCTTCGCTTCCAGCACCCTGATCATCCTCGCCGGCATCCTCACTGTGCTGGGCGCCTCGGAGCGCGCGGTATCGCTGCTGGCGGACATTCCCATGGTGCAGCAGGCGTCCCAGGGCATGTCGGAAATCAAGCTACTGTGCCTGGCCCTGGTGTTTGTCTATGCCTTCTTTACCTTCAGCTGGTGCATGCGCCAGTACAACTTCGCGGCGATCCTGATTGGCTCGGCGCCGATGGTGGGTGAGCGCCACGTTTCCGAGCAGGAGCGCAAGGCATTCGCCGAGCGGGCGGCGCGGGTGATATCCATGGCCGCCAACCAGTTCAACTTCGGCCTGCGCTCTTATTACTTCGGCATGACCATGCTTGCCTGGTTTGTCAGCCCCTGGCTGTTCATGCTGATGAGCAGCGGGGTCGTGCTGGTGTTGTATCGTCGGGAATTTCATTCGGATGTTCTGCAGGTCATGGTCTATACCCCGACAGAAGCCCCTTTGCTTGAGGCGAATAAAGAGACGGTTTCCTGACTTCCTGACTGGATCGTTTATTGCCGCTGCTTAGTCTGACTTTGCGGTTTGGCTACTCAAAACACAGCGCATAAAGTAAAGCCCGCTATTAAGCGGGCTTTCTTTTGCAATATGGTATTTAAACCGCGGTATCAGGAACCGGTTGCAGGTGTAGCTGGAGCAGCTTCTTTAGCGGCGGCTGCGTCAGATTCAGCTTGGGCTTTGGCGGCTTCAGCGTTTTCTTTTGCAGCGTCGTTCACTTTATCCTGAGCTTCGCTCATTTTTTCTTGAGCTTGTTCAGCATGCTGAGTGGCATCCTGAGCTTTGTCCTCGGATTTTTTATCGCAGGCGGCGAGGCCAAGGGTGGCAGCCAACATCAAGGAAACAGCGAAAGTCTTGCGCATGGGGTGTTTCTCCTTATTGAAGATATCTACTGGCCTTTCGAGCATGGGGTGCATGCATTAGTTCCTTTAATCCCACAGATATATAAGCCGTTTCGCCAAGGAACTTTCTTCCGAGGTATTTATTCCGCCGGATCACTACTAATAAGAGTCTTTATCCAATGACCGATAGCCCCCTTTTAGAGCGTGCCGCACGTTTTGTCTCGGCCCTGCGCCACTGTCAGGTGCTGGGAATCGAAGTACATGATGCGAACGCCGAGGGCATGACCCTGTGCTTGCCCTACAGCTCGCAGATCGTCGGTGACCCGCAAACCGGGATCATCCATGGCGGCGCCCTGACCTCGCTGATGGACACGGCCTGCGGTATGGCTACCCTGTGCGTGCTGCCCGAGTTCGAGGTCTGCCCGACCCTGGATCTGCGCATTGACTACATGCACCCGGCCGAACCGCACAAGACGGTGTTCGGCTTTGCCCAATGTTATCGGGTGACCACCGATGTGATTTTCACCCGCGGTTTTGCTTACCAGGACGATCCCCAGCAACCGATTGCCCATGTGGTGGGCACGTTCATGCGCATGGGCAAGCGCTTGAAGGGCACCAAGGGACTGGGCAGCAGTATCAAGGGAGAACAGGCATGACCCATCAATTCAAGACCCGGATGCAGCAGGCCCATCAGCGCGGTGACTATAAGGCGTTGCTCGGGCTGATTCCCTATGCCCGGCTGATCGGGGTCGAATGCACGCGCCTGGGGGATGAATTGCTGTTTCGCATGCCGGCCAACAAGGACAATATTGGTAACCCGATATTGCCGGCCATCCACGGCGGCGTGATCGCAGGCTTTATGGAGCTGTCGGCGGCCTTTCACCTTTGGGTGGCCACGGGCACTCCCGGGGTTGAAAAAGGCCTGCCGAAGATCGTCGATTTCTCCCTGGATTACCTGCGGGCCGGGCAGTTTCGCGACACCTACGCCACCTGCCAGGTGTGGCGCCAGGGAAGGCGGGTGGCCAATGTGGCGATCACCGCCTGGCAGAGCACCCCGGCGGAGCCCATTGCCACCGCCCGGGCGCATTTCAAGATTCAGGAGCAGGAGCGCCCTTGAAATCCTGGTCTTAGCCCCCAACTTTGATGACAACCCGCCGCCAACCCCTTCGGGAGCGGCCACTGCCATCCAATTGGAGTTTGATGACCATGAGTGTGGAAACTCAAAAGGAAACCCTGGGCTTCCAGACCGAGGTGAAGCAACTGCTGCACCTCATGATCCATTCGCTGTATTCCAACAAGGAAATCTTCCTTCGCGAATTGATCTCGAACGCCTCTGACGCTGTCGACAAATTACGTTTCGAAGCCCTGTCCAAGCCTGAGTTGCTGGAAGGTGGCGCGGAACTGAAAATCCGTGTGAGCTTCGACAAGGACGCCAAGACCGTCACTCTCGAAGACAACGGTATCGGCATGAGCCGTGAGGACGCGATCACCCACCTGGGGACCATCGCTAAGTCCGGTACTGCCGACTTCATGAAGAACCTCTCGGGCGACCAGAAGAAAGATTCGCACCTGATCGGCCAATTCGGCGTGGGCTTCTACTCGGCCTTTATCGTTGCCGACAAAGTTGAGGTTTTCAGCCGCCGCGCCGGCCTCGACGCCAGCGAAGGCGTGCACTGGTCCTCCAAAGGCGAGGGCGAATTTGAAATCGCCACCGTCGACAAAGCTGACCGTGGCACCCGCATCGTGCTGCACCTCAAGTCCGGTGAAGACGAATTCGCCGATGGCTGGCGCCTGCGCAACATCATCAAGAAGTACTCCGACCATATCGCGCTGCCAATCGAACTGCCGAAGGAACAAGCGGCGGCCGAAGGCGAGGAGGCTCCAGCCCAGGAATGGGAAGTGGTCAACCGCGCCAGCGCCTTGTGGACCCGTCCTCGCACTGAAGTGAAGGACGAGGAATACCAGGAGTTCTACAAGCACATTGCCCATGACTACGAAAACCCGCTGAGCTGGAGCCACAACAAGGTTGAAGGCAAGCTGGAATACAGTTCGCTGCTGTACGTTCCGGCCCGTGCGCCGTTCGACCTGTATCAGCGCGAAGCGCCGAAGGGCTTGAAGCTGTATGTGCAGCGCGTATTCGTGATGGATCAGGCGGAATCCTTCCTGCCGCTGTACCTGCGCTTTATCAAGGGCGTGGTCGACTCCAATGACCTGTCGCTGAACGTGTCGCGGGAAATCCTGCAGAAAGACCCGATCATCGACTCGATGAAAACGGCGCTGACCAAGCGTGTGCTCGACATGCTGGAAAAGCTGGCGAAGAACGAGCCTGAGCAATACAAGGGCTTCTGGAAAAATTTCGGTCAGGTCATGAAAGAAGGCCCGGCCGAAGATTTTGCCAACAAGGAAAAAATCGCCGGCCTGCTGCGTTTTGCCTCGACTCAAGGCGAAGACGGCGAGCAGGTTGTGTCGCTGGCCGAGTACCTGGCGCGCGCCAAGGAAGGCCAGGACAAGATCTACTATCTGACTGGCGAAACCTACGCCCAGGTCAAGAACAGCCCGCATCTGGAAGTCTTTCGCAAGAAAGGCATCGAAGTGCTGCTGCTCACCGACCGGATTGACGAGTGGCTGATGAGCTATCTCAGCGAGTTCGACGGCAAATCCTTCGTTGATGTGGCTCGTGGGGACTTGGACCTGGGTAACCTGGACTCCGAAGAAGAGAAGAAAGAGGCCGAAGAAGTCGCCAAGGCCAAGGAAGGCCTGGTTGAGCGCATCAAGGCTGCTCTGGGCGATGCTGTCAGTGAAGTGCGGGTTTCCCACCGTCTGACCGACTCCCCGGCGATCCTGGCCATCGGCGAGCAGGACCTGGGCATGCAGATGCGCCAGATCCTCGAGGCCAGCGGTCAGAAGGTGCCGGATTCCAAGCCGATCTTCGAGTTCAACCCGGCTCACCCGCTGATCGAGAAGCTCGATGGCGAGCAGAGCGAAGAGCGCTTTGGCGACCTGTCGCACATCCTCTTCGACCAGGCCGCCCTTGCCGCAGGGGACAGCCTGAAAGACCCGGCTGCCTACGTGCGCCGACTGAACAAGTTGTTGGTTGAACTGTCGGTTTAACAACGTTGCAAGAAAACCCCGCTTCGGCGGGGTTTTTCGTTTTGGCTCCACTGTAGGAGCGAGCTCGCTCCTACAAGGAACCGCGTTAATCCATCTCTACTGGAGTAAATGATGAGCCAAGTCACCGTGCGTTCCGTGGTCTATCAGATTGATGGTCAGTCTTATGAAAGCCGCCTGGCCTTCGATGCCAGTCACAAGGGCCCTCTGCCGGGACTGCTGATGGCGCCGAACTGGATGGGCGTCAGTGCAGGCGCCGAAGAGATCGCCAAGGCCGTGGCTGGCAAGGGCTATGTGGTGTTGATTGCCGACGTGTACGGGCAAAAGGTGCGCCCGTCCAATGGCGATGAAGCCGGGGCGGCGATGATGCCGCTGAAGAACGACCGTGGGCTACTGAACAAGCGCATGCAGGCAGCCTTTGAACAACTGCAAGGCCAGGCCGATGCGGCTGTCGACATTTCGAAGCTGGCGACCTTTGGTTTCTGCTTTGGTGGTTGCTGTTCACTGGAGCTGGCACGTACCGGTGCGCCGCTGAAGGCTGCAGTGTCGTTCCATGGCACCCTCGACACACCAAACCCGGCGGACGCGAAGAGCATCAAGGGTTCGGTATTGGTGCTGCATGGCGCTTCTGACCCGTTTGTGCCCAAGGAACAGTTGCCTGCCTTTGAAGACGAGATGAACGCGGCCGGGGTGGATTGGCAATTGCTGAGCTACGGTGGCGCGGTGCATTCGTTCACTGATCCCCATGCCAATATGCCGGGCAAGATGATGTACGACGCCAGGACCGCTGGGCGGGCGTTCCAGGCCATGCATAACTTGTTGGATGAAGTGTTCAAGGGCTGATTTTTCCAGCGTCTGTCAGGGCCCCATCGCGGGCAAGCCCGCTCCCGACACCGTAAATGTGGGAGCGGGCTTGCCTGCGATAGCTATCTCAAAGGCAACTCAATTCTCCCGCTTTCCCCCGGCACCGTCGGCCAGTCCCCGGCGGCCCAGCGCTGGCGAGCCTGTTCGATCAATGCTGGATCACTGGCGACAAAGTTCCAGTTGATCCGCCGTGGCCCATCCAGCGGCGCGCCACCGAAAATCACCAGGTGGCATTCGGTCTCGGCAAACAGCGCCATGCTCTGGCCCGCCGGCAATACCACCAGGCTATGGGGCTCCACAGGCTCGCCGTCCAACTGCGCGTCGCCGCCCAGCACGTAGACCGCCCGCTCCACATGCTCATCAGGAATCAGCAGGGTGGTGGCGGTTTGCATATGGACCTCGGCATACAACGTCGGCGAGAGCACCGGCACCGGCGACTCCAGGCAAAAGCCACTGCCGGCAATCAGGCGGATCTTCACGCCGAGGTTGTCACTGACCGGCAAGCTCGCAGCAGGGTGATGGCTGTAGTGCGCCGGACCTTGCTCCTGTGCCTTGGGCGAGGCCAGCCATACCTGCAGGCCATGCAGGTTGAAACCCTTGGCCTTGAGCGCGTCGGGCGTGCGTTCGACGTGGGCAATCGCGCTGCCGGCGGTCATCCAACTGACGTCTCCGGCCTGTACCACCTGATCGGAGCCGAGGCTGTCCTTATGCAGGAGTTCGCCTTCAAACAGGTAGGTCAGTGTCGACAAGCCAATATGCGGATGCTGGCGGACATTCATGCCGCTGCCGGGGGCATAACGGGTCTGGAGCATATGGTCGAAAAACACGAAGGGCCCGACGCTACGGCACTCGCGCGAGGGCAGTGGGCGCAGGATCGGCTGGCCTTCGACATCTTCGGTGCGTGGGTGAATCACGGTCATGGTGGTCATGGAGCATCCCTGTCTGAGCGGGTTCGTAGGGCTTGAGCATAACCCGCCAGGCAGGGGATCGGGGTTATTGGCTGAAGGCACCTTCCGAAAGGCGTGTCTCGATGCTGATCTCGGCGGTGGTCATCAGCTTGTGTACGGGGCACTTGTCGGCCACACGATGCAGTTCATCACGCTGGGCATCCGTGAGCACGCCCTTGAGGGTCAGCTTGACGTTGAGCTTGTATTTGCCCTTTTGTTCCTCGGTGCTGTCGTGAGCCACTTCCACGGTCACGCCGGTCAGGGGGATGTCCTTTTTCTGTGCGTACAACTTGACGGTCAGTGCCTTGCACGAGGCCAGCGCGGCGTCGAAGTAATCGTGAGGGGAAGGCGCCGAGTCATCGCCACCCAGGCTCTTGGGCAGGTCGGTAAACAGCTCATGGTTATTGATGTTGACGCTATGGCGAAAGTTTTCGGTGTTCAGCGTATTGACGATAACGGGCATGGCAAGCCTCACAAGGTGGCGGGATGAAGGTCATGCAGTTATAGAGCATGCTGGCACCGCAGTGTTCCCGTTTTTTATCAGATGAACCCCGATGGGCCGTCGCAGGTCTACCTGACTTATCCCCTGTTGAGGTTTTATCGTGCCCTGGACCCGCCTGAGTCTTACCCTGTTGCTCGCCGCCAGCAGCTTTGCCGTACAGGCCCGTGACTACACCTACAGCGACGCGCACCTGCATTATGTCGACTTCTTCCAGGAGACGGCGGGCATGGACAAGTTGCTCAAGGCCATGGCCGACAATCGCGTCGAACATGTGATGATTTCTGGCGTCCCGGTGGCGAAAAAATGGCACGAAGATGAACCCAAGCGCCCGCGCTACTACGCCGGTGATGACGCCGATGCCTATTGGTACAGCGCCACTGATGTGATCGTCGCGGCAGCGGTCAACAAACTGACCCCCGAGCAGCGCCAGCATTTCCATCCGTTCCTCAGCGGCTTCAACCCCAACGACAAGAATTCAGAGGCCCATATCCAGCGCATGCTCGACCTCAATCCGGGCCTGTGGCAGGGCATCGGTGAAGTGTTCACTCGCCACGATGACCTGACGGCGCTGACCTCCGGTGACACGCCGCGGGCCAATAACGAGGCCATGACGCGGATCTATCACCTGGCTGCCGAGAATGACCTGCCGGTGCTGGTGCATTCCAATATCACCTCCAAGCGCGAGCGCAACCCCCTGTATCTGGCTGAGATCGAAGAACCGCTGCGCAATCATCCTCACACCCGCTTTATCTGGGCCCACGCCGGCACCAGCTTGGAAATCCACCGGCACCAGACGCAGCTGGACTTTTTGTTGCCGACCCTGAGTCGCATGCTGGAAGCGTATCCCAACCTGTATATCGACCTGTCCTGGAGCGTGCTCACCCCCTACTTGCTGGACGAGGCGGGAAAGCCCCGGCCCGAATGGCTGAAGCTGGTGGAGCGCTTTCCCGAGCGCTTTATGCTGGGGTCTGATGTCGTAGGGCGGTTCAATAAGATCGGTAAGGAAATGCGCAGCTTCAATCCCTTCCTCGATGCGTTGCCTGAAGATGTTGCGCGAAAAGTCGCACGTGACAATTTCCTCGCGATCTTGCCCAAGACGCGCTGATTGGGTTTGTCATCGTCCCGTCACACCGGTGTCATAAGCTCCCGCCATCTCACTCAAGGAGCCCACTATGCACCTCACCCGTTTAAGCGCCCTGGCGGCATTGATGATGATCAGCGGCTTTGCCTGCGCCGAAGTCCGTATCGAAGGCCCGGTAGAGTTCGGCGTGTTTGAAGGCCCGAAAGCCGAGCTGCAGTCGGGCGAGCGTGTGTTGCGGCGCAGCAACGAACAGATCCAGACCACCACCGTGGTGCCGGCCAAGCTGGGGACCAAGTTCGGCCTGCGTTACCAGTTGCTGGGCAAGGTCGCCGAAGATACGCCGTTGACCTTGCTCTACTTCACCCCAGGCATCCGGACGGCTGATGGCCAGCGGCATGACAAACTTGAAGTGACCCAGAAACTGGTGCCCGGTGCACCTCAGGACGTGATGGCCTACGAGTTCACCGAAAGCTACGAAGTGGTACCGGGCGAATGGCGATTCATGGTGTTTCAGGGGGATCGCCTGCTGACGCAGAAGAGCTTTACTGTGCGCTGAATCGCTACAGTCATGGGGTCGGTAGATAAAGGCGTTTTGATATCGCGTTTTCGTCTTACGCAAAAAGTCGAAGACGCCGATACCTTTCAAGAGCAACCCGCTGCAGGTGGATGCAGCGCTCTTGAAAGGAATCTGAGCAATGAGTATCCGAAGTCTCAATATCGCTCCCCGTGCAGGCCTGGGTTTTGGATTGTTGGCGTTGATGGTGTTTGTGCTGGGCGGGTTCGCCTTGATGCAAATGGCCAATATGCGCGAGCAGTCGGACCAGGTGGAAACCAACTGGCTGCCCAGCGTGATGGCCGTCGGCGAAATGAATCAGGACCTGCTGCGGGTACGGGCCTTGACCTTGCGTCTGTTGGTCAACCGCGATCCACAGGCGGTGGCGCAGAATGAACAGAAAATCCTTGATATCAAAAAGCAGTTGCACAACGCGCAGTCGCTGTACGACGCCCTGATTGTCTTGCCCCAGGAGCGGGTGCTGTTCGACCGTTTCAAGGTCGAGGAGCAGCAATACCTGCAACGCCAGGAGCAGGTCATGGCGTTCTCCCGGCAGAACCAGGTGGAAGAGGCGATCAAGGTGGTCAATGGTGAGATGAATCACCTGGCCGATGCCTTGGCCGGCACCCTGGGCGAGTTGGTCACCCTCAACAAGGTCAGCGCCAACCAGGCGGCCATGCTTGCCCAGCAAGTGTTCAGTCAATCCCGGATCTGGGTGATCGGCATGATCGGCGTGACCGCGCTGATCACCATCGGCCTGGCGGTGCTGTTGACCCGCAGCATCGTGCTGCCGCTGGCGCAGTCGGTGAGGGTCGCCCAGGGGGTGGCCAGTGGCGACTTGACCGGTGAGATTGCCGTCAGCGGCAAGGACGAGCCAGCACGCCTGCAGCAGGCGCTCAAGAGCATGCAGGAAAACCTGCGTGAAACAATCCGGCGCATTTCCGACTCATCCAACCAGCTGGCTTCCGCTTCCGAGGAGCTCAGTTGTGTCACCGAAGACGCCACCCGTGGCCTGCACCAGCAAAGCCAGGAAATCGAACAGGCCGCCACGGCAGTCAATCAGATGACTGTTGCGGTGGAGGAAGTGGCCAGTAATGCCGTGGCCACTTCCCAGGCTTCGCGCGAATCCGATCGAATTGCCCAACAAGGGCGCGAGCAGGTGCATCAGACGGTACTGTCGATTGAGTCACTGGCCGACGACGTGACCGCCAATGCCACCCAGGTCGAGGACCTGGCGCAGAAGGTGTACGGCATCAGCAAGGTATTGGATGTGATCCGTGCGATTGCCGAGCAGACCAATCTATTGGCGCTGAATGCCGCAATCGAGGCGGCGCGGGCCGGCGAGGCCGGGCGGGGTTTTGCGGTGGTCGCCGATGAGGTGCGGGCACTGGCCCACCGTACCCAGCAATCGACCCGGGAGATCGAGCAGATGATCGGCGGGATTCAGCAGGGTACCGATCAGGCGGTCAGTTCCATGCAACAGAGCAACGGCCGGGCGCGTGCGACCCTGGACATTGCCAAGTCAGCGGGCACCGCGCTGGAGGAGATTGCTTCGGCGTTCACCCTGATCAACGAGCGCAACCTGGTGATCGCCAGCGCTTCGGAACAGCAGGCGGCGGTGGCGCGGGAGGTGGATCGCAACTTGATGAATATTCGCGACCTGGCGATGCAGACATCGGCGGGAGCCAATCAGACCAGCGCCGCGAGCCAGGAGCTGTCGCGGTTGGCGGTGGATCTGAACACCATGGTGGCGCGGTTTTCGGTGTAGGGCTTTAAACCGGGTTGAGCCCATCGCAGGCAAGCCAGCTCCCACATTGATCGTATTCCAACGCGGTCAAATGTGGGAGCTGGCTTGCCTGCGATGAAGGCGACACGGTCTAGCGTTAACCCCGCCCAATAAAAAACGCCCCGAACCAGTCGGGGCGTTTTCACATGCACAACCTGCGGGGTATTACTTACCCTGCCAGCGTTTCAGCACCAAGGTGGCGTTGGTGCCACCAAAGCCAAAGCTGTTGCTCATGACCGTGTTGATGGTGGCATCTTCACGGGTCTTGGTCAGGATCGGCATATCAGCAACAGCAGGGTCCAGCTCTTCGATGTTGGCCGAACCCGCCATGAAGTTGCCTTCCATCATCAGCAGGCAGTAGATCGCCTCGTGAACGCCTGCGGCGCCCAGGGAGTGACCCGACAAGCTCTTGGTAGAGCTGATGGCCGGGGCCTTGTCGCCGAATACCGCGCGTACGCCTTCCATTTCCTTGGAATCGCCCACCGGAGTGGAGGTGCCGTGGGTGTTCAGGTAGTCGATTGGCGTATCAACGGTGGCCATGGCCATCTGCATGCAGCGGATGGCACCTTCGCCGCTTGGCGCGACCATGTCGTAGCCGTCGGACGTCGCGCCGTAGCCGACGATTTCCGCGTAGATCTTCGCACCACGGGCCAGGGCGTGCTCCAGTTCCTCGACTACTACCATGCCGCCACCGCCGGCGATGACGAAACCGTCACGCTTGGCGTCGTAGGCACGAGAGGCTTTTTCCGGGGTTTCGTTGTACTGGGTGGACAGTGCGCCCATGGCGTCGAACAGGAACGATTGGCTCCAATGTTCTTCTTCACCGCCACCGGCGAAGACGATGTCTTGCTTGCCCAACTGAATCTGCTCGACCGCAGTACCAATGCAGTGGGCACTGGTGGCGCAGGCAGAGGAGATCGAGTAGTTCACGCCCTTGATCTGGAACGGAGTGGCCAGGCACGCGGAAACGGTGCTGCCCATGGTCCGCGTGACGCGGTACGGGCCAACGCGCTTGACGCCTTTCTCGCGCAGGATGTCCAGCGCTTCCATCTGGTTCAAGGTCGACGCGCCGCCGGAACCGGCGATCAGGCCGGTGCGCACGTTGGACACCTGGTCTTCGCTCAGGCCTGAGTCGGCGATTGCGTCTTTCATGGCCAGGTAGGCATAAGCAGCTGCGTGGCCAACGAAGCGATAGATCTTGCGATCGATCAGTTCTTCGAGGGGGAGGTCGATGGAGCCGGAAACCTGGCTACGCAGACCCATTTCGGCATATTCCGGGTTGAAGCGGATGCCAGGGCGACTTGCACGCAGGTTAGCGGAGACGGTCTCTTTGTCATTGCCCAGGCACGAAACGATGCCCAGACCAGTGATAACGACGCGGCGCATGCGGATAACCCTTAAAAGTTGTCAGTGGAAGTGAACACGCCGACGCGAAGGCCTTCGGCGGTGTAGATCTCGCGACCGTCGACGCTCACCGAACCATCGGCGATGGCCAGGTTCAGCTTGCCCTTGAGGACGCGCTTGATCTGAATGTTGTAGGTGACTTTCTTGGCGGTCGGCAGGACCTGGCCAAAGAACTTCACTTCGCCCGAACCCAGGGCGCGACCGCGGCCAGGCAAGCCTTGCCAACCGAGGAAGAAACCGACCAGTTGCCACATGGCATCAAGGCCCAGGCAGCCCGGCATGACCGGGTCACCTTCGAAATGGCAGGCGAAGAACCAGAGGTCCGGGGTGATATCCAGCTCGGCGACCAATTCACCTTTGCCGTACTTGCCACCCTCTTCGCTGATATGGGTGATGCGATCCACCATCAGCATGTTCGGGGCGGGCAGTTGCGCGTTACCTGGGCCGAACAGCTCACCGCGACTGCAGCGCAGCAGGTCTTCCCGGGTAAAGGCGTTTTGTTTGGTCATGCGAGCTCCTCAATAATCCCATGCGGCAGGGCCGGGCAAATCTTCCCGACCGACTGAAGCGTGCTTGCCTCATGTCGGCAGCCTACAGGTAGACTATTGCGTTGTAGTGAAAGTCACAGCATCAAGGACATGAATGTACACTTGTGCACTGAAATTTTAAACCGGACTCTTTTACAGGCCCGCTCGGGTGCCTAAGACTGCCGCACTTTCGTCTTTCACGCCAGTCGCAGTTGGCTGATGGTGCCCATCTAATGCACCCAGCGCTGTAGGATTTTTTGCAAATCCGTGCGTTTGAACGGCTTGGCCAGGTAATCGTTCATTCCAGCGGTCAGGCATGCCTCGCGATCGCCCTGTAGTGCATTGGCCGTCAGGGCAATGATCGGCAGGTCAGCGCAGCCAGGCAGTTGGCGGATCTGGCGGGTGGCTTCATAGCCGTCGATCACCGGCAGCCGGCAATCCATCAGGATCGCCGTGAAAATCAGGCTTTCGGCACTGCGAATCGCTTCGGCGCCATCGGTGGCAATGCTCACCTCAAACCCCAGGCTGCGCAGCATGGCTTCGACCACGGTGCGGTTGACCGGGTTGTCCTCCACCAGCAACACATTGCGGCCTTCACCGGCACTGGCTTTGTGCTGGGTGGGGGCGGCGATCTGCGGCAGGCTCTGTTGGTAGATCGCCAGGGGGATTTCCAGGGTGAATACCGACCCCAGCCCTTCCTCGCTCTGGGCGCGCAAAGTGCCGCCCATGCGTTCGGCCAGGGTGCGGGCAATCGGCAGGCCCAGGCCGGTGCCGCCGTAACGCCTGGAGATCGAGCTGTCAGCCTGCTGAAAGGCATCGAACATCAGTTCCAGGCGTTCGGCCGTGATGCCAATCCCGGTGTCGCGTACGGTGCAGGTGAACCAGAGCAATTCATGGTCCAGGGCTTGCCAGTTGGGCTCGACGCTGACCGTACCCTGCTCGGTGAATTTCAGCGCATTGCCGATCAGGTTCACCAGGATCTGGCGGATCCGCGTCGGGTCTCCCTGGACACGCAACGCGTCCATTCCCGGCGGGATCGGCAACTCCAGGACCAGCCCGCGTTGTATGGCGCTGTGCTGGAAGGCCTGGGCGCAGCTGTTGATCAGGTCCACCAGGTTGAACGGAATATGTTCAAGCTCCAGGGCCGAGCGTTCGATACGCGAGAAGTCGAGGATATCGTTGATGACTTTGAGCAGGTGTTCGGTGGATTCCGAGGCCAGTGCGGCGTATTCGGTCTGCTCATCGGTCATGGACGTGGTTTCGAGCAGTTGCAGCATGCCCAGTACACCATTCATCGGTGTGCGCAGTTCGTGGCTCATCATCGCCAGGAAGTCAGACTTGGCGCTGTTGGCGCGCTCGGCCTCTTCCCGCGTCTGGATCAATTGGGCCATTGCCTGCTGCTGTTCGCGGCTGGCGTGGTGCAAGCCTTCGGCAAGGTTGTTGATATGCCGTGACAGGTCGCCCAGTTCGGAGTCGTCGACAATCGGCAGTGGGGTCTTGTAGTCACCCTGCTGGATTGCCTTGACCGCATGGCCCATGGCGCTGATCGGTTGCGACAGGCTGGCGGCCAGGCGCCGCGCCAGCAGGAAGGTAAAGAGCAAGGCAAACAGCGCGAGAATCGCGGCCTTGAACAGGATCTCCTGTTGGCGCTGGCTGAAGGCGTCATTGGACATGCCGACGATCACCCGCCCCAGATAGTCGGCCCGGGGTGCCTTGGGCTGGGCAGTACTGTCCTGGAAAAAGTCGTTGCCCAACTGGATATGCTGCAGGCGTATCGGTGCCTGGAAGATCTTTACCGACAGCGAGCGGTCATGCTTTTCCGACGGCTGCTCGACATACACCAGAATATTTTCCGCGCTGTCCTGGATTTCCAGGAAGCGTACATGGGGCGTGGCCAGGGTCGCCCGCAGCAGGCTGTCGAGCACGTCGTTGTTGCCGGAGATCACCCCGTACTCGGTGGCCGGGGCCAGTTGGTTGGCGATCAGTTGACCGGTGTGGTCCAGTTCCTGGCGCAGATCCTGGATCCGCACGAAGGTAAAGAAGCTGATCAGCAGCAACGTCAGTAACAGGGCCGGGCCCAGGGTGATGATCTGGGTGCGGGTGTTGATGTCCCAGCGGCGACGCAAGGTCATGGGTGTTTCTCCCCTTCGGCCAATCGGGTCGCGACAGCGGTCTCGTCCACCTGTTCGATCCCCAGCGAGCGCGCCACTTGCGGGTTGCCCACGACTTTGAAGTATTCCGGGTACAACGTGCGCGGCCAACTGGCCGGCGGGCGATCGAGCAGGCGGCCAAGCACATCCAGCCAGTCGGCCTGGTCACTGTAGGTACTTGCCAGGCTGCCGGCCCGTACGAAGCCGGCGTTGGGCCCGATCAGCGGCAATTGCCTGGCGTAGCTGCTCAACAGCAGGTTTTTCACGGTCTTGGGGTTGTACAGCTGGGGGTCATCCAACCCCAGCAACACGTCGCTGTTTTTAAACAAGCTGAGCAATGGGCGACTGTCGTTAATGTTGCTCCAGTGCTGGGCGACGATTTCCAGGCCCAGGGCCGCGGCATGCTCGCGCAGTTCCGGTAGCAGGAATTCGCTGGCGCTGGCGTACAGCACGCCAATGCGCTGGGCCTGGGGCAGGATATTGGCGATCAGGCGCAGTTGCCGGTCCAGCGGAGGGTCGCTCCACAGCAGGCTGATCCTGCCGGGCACATGGTTGCCCAGGCGTTCGCGGGCTTGCAGGCGGCTGATGCGCAGCACCAGCGTGGCCGGGCCCTGGGGCTCTTGCAGGCGCCAGTCGAGACTGGGCAGGTCCAGCAGGATCAGACGGGTACTGCTCGGCAGTTGGCCGGGCACGGGCATGGCTTCCAGCGCCTTGAAGGTGACGCTATCGGCGGGACGTTGCTCGCGCAGGGCCTGGACGAAGGCCTGCACGCCCGGGCCATCCTCGGCGGCAGTTAGCAGGATTTCGGCGCTCCAGGCGGGCAGGGGCAGTGCCAGGCTGGCGAGCAGCAGGCAACCGCGCCAGAACCTGGCACTGAAGAGGGCGGTCATCCTTGACTGGGCAGGGTTCATGTCAGAACTCTAACTCCGCACTGAAGTAGAGCACATGGCGCTGGTCGTAGTTATTGTCGATCTGGGTGGTGGGCTGGCTGTCGAGGCGTTGTTGCAGCATGCCGGCCAACTCCAGATTGGCCTTGCCCAGGGCGATGCGCTTGGCGACTCGCATGTCGACCCGTTCAAAGCGATATTGGTTGAGTGCATCGTTGCCATAGTAGAACAGCGCGCTGGACCAGCCTTGCCCCCATTCGCGCATCCAGCCGGCCGAGCCGCTGTTGCGCGCGGTCTGTTGCCGGTCCAGCTCGTTGCTGGCGTCGGCATCCACATAAGCATAGGTCAGGCGCAGGCGGTCGGCGTTGTTCAGGTGCCAGTCCAACTGGGTCTCGGTACCGGTAAACCGCGAACTGTTGCTGTTGCTGGCGATGTACTGGTTGTTGCGCAATGGCTCGCTGATCATGCCGGTGATTTCGTCATAGAACAGCTTGATGTCGAGGTTTAGCCCGATATCGGCGAAAAAGCCGTTGTAGCCCAGTTCCCTGGAGCGCATCAGCTCCTTGTCGAGATCACCTGGGCCGCGGGTCTTGACGAAATACTGGCCGGAGTTCTGCCCGTAGGTGGGGGAACTGAGGTTGGTGACCCGGTAACTCCAGTTCACATTGTTCTCGAACATGTCCGGCGAGCGGATGGCTTCGGAATACACCGCCCGCAGCCCGTGACGCGGATTGATCAGATAGTTGACCGCAACCCTGGGTGTGAGCGAATTGCCACTCAGGTCGGTGTTTTCGTACATCGCCCCGCCCTGCAGCAGCCAGTGTTCGCTGGCGCGCCATTCCAGATGGCCGAACAGGCGCCAGGTGGTGTCATCCAGCCGGCCATTGAAGTAGGTGTCGGAGTCGGCGCGGTCGTAGCGGTAATTCATACCGCTGACCAGGCGCAGGCTGTCGGACAGGCTCAGGGTGTCCTGCACTTCCAGGTCGTAGCGGCTTTCCTTGGTGCTTTGGTCGATGTTGCCGCAGACACTCTCTTTGCCGCCGCTGTTCCATTGTTTCAGGACTTCTTCAGCCAGTGCCTGTTCTGCGGCGGAGCCTTGTGGAGGGCTGCCGTTTTCATAGTCCTGCATGTGCCGCGCCAACTTTTCAGCGTAGTTGGGGTTCATTTGCCACAGTTGGGTCAATTGCGGGCTGAACGAGACCTTGGCGTCACAGGCTTTCCAGATCTGCCGACGATCCCATTGCTGAGCCGAACCCTGGATATACAGGCTGTGGTCGGGATTGAAATCGAAGTTCCAGCGCAGGGAGGCGGCGTAGTCCTTGGCGGTGACGTCTGAATCGGTTCCACCATCGGTAATCCCGGCAAATACCGGCTTGTAGGTATAAGGCCGCTGGTTGGTGCCTTCCTTGGCGTTCAGCTGCCAGTCGATGCTCTGCTGCTGGTTGAGCGTCTGGCTGACCGCCAGGCTGAAGCGGCTCAGGCGCCGGCTATCGCGGTAATCGGCGCCCACCCGGTCGCTGTCAAAACCATCATCCTGTTGCCCGGACAGCGACAGTCGCAGGTTGCCGGTATCCCAGCCCAGGCCATGGCTGGCATACCAATCGTTGATGCCGCGCTCGCCCCGGGTCATTTTCATCCGCGTGCCCTGGCTGTTGGCCGGCGAGCGGGTAAGGATATTGACCACTGCCATCAGCGCGTTGGCGCCGTAGCTGACCGTATTGGGGCCACGGAACACTTCGATCCGCTCGATATCCTCCATGGCTACCGGAATATCGCTCCAATCCACGGTGGCCAGGCCTGCGCGGTACACCGAGCGACCGTCGATCAGCACCTGCATGCGCCGCGCTTCGCTGGCGTTGGTGCCGTGATAGTTGACGGCGGCCTGGTTGCCTGAGGTGTAGCCCACCATCATCCCCGGTACCAGGCGCAGTAACTCGGCGATATCCCGCGCACCGCTGGCCTTGATCAATTCGCTGTCGATCACCGTCATGCTGCCAGGCACGGCGGCGGCCGACTGCTTGAGACGGGTCGCTGTGAGGACCTGAGGCAGCGGCTGGTTGTCGAGGAACAGATCGTCGGCCAGCAACGGCGTACTGACCAACAGCGCCAGAAACAGAGATGAACGAGGAGGAGGGCCCAAATACACGGCACGGCCTTGATAATTACGGATAGCCGCCCATGTTAACTGAGGCTGGGGCTTTTGCCAGTCGGCACCCTCGCAATTACTGTGGTCTATTCGGCCATTTTCCGACAATCGCGGGAAATGACAGAAGGGCTGGCCGCCGTCAGGCCGGCCCGTATAATGCCGCCATCGCCACTGGTATGGATTAACGGATTGCATATGACTGAACAGCGCCCAATTGCGGTCCTGGGAGGCGGAAGTTTTGGTACCGCCGTGGCTAATCTGCTGGCTGAAAACGGTCATCAGGTGCGTCAGTGGATGCGCGATCCCGAACAGGCCGAGGCCATCCGGGTCAACCGCGAAAATCCTCGCTACCTCAAGGGCATCAAGGTTCATGCGGCGGTCGCGCCGGTCACGGACCTGCAGGCCACCCTGGATGACTGCGACCTGTGCTTTGTCGCGTTGCCTTCCAGCGCCCTGCGTTCGGTGCTGGCGCCCCATGCCGAGCGGTTGGCGGGCAAGATGCTGGTCAGCCTGACCAAAGGCATCGAGGCCCAGACCTTCAAGCTGATGAGCGAAATTCTCGAAGAAATCGCGCCCCAAGCCCGGATCGGCGTGCTTTCCGGGCCGAACCTGGCGCGGGAAGTGGCCGAGCACGCCTTGACCGCGACCGTGGTTGCCAGTGAAGACGAGTCCTTGTGCGAGCACGTGCAAGCGGTACTGCATGGCCGGACCTTTCGCGTCTACGCCAGTGCCGACCGCTTTGGCGTGGAACTGGGCGGCGCGCTGAAAAACGTCTACGCCATCATCGCTGGCATGGCGGTGGCCCTGGGCATGGGGGAAAACACCAAGAGCATGTTGATCACCCGCGCGCTGGCGGAAATGACCCGCTTTGCTGTCAACCAGGGGGCCAACCCCATGACGTTCCTCGGCCTGGCCGGGGTGGGCGACCTGATCGTCACCTGTTCGTCACCGAAAAGCCGCAACTACCAGGTGGGCTTTGCCCTGGGCCAGGGTCTGAGCCTGGAGGAGGCCGTGACGCGCCTGGGTGAAGTGGCCGAAGGGGTCAATACCCTTAAAGTGCTGAAGGCCAAGGCCCAGGAAACCGGGGTCTATATGCCGTTGGTCGCCGGCCTGCATGCGATCCTGTTTGAAGGGCGCACCTTGAACCAGGTCATCGAGTTGCTGATGCGTGCCGAGCCCAAGACCGATGTCGATTTTATTTCCACCAGTGGTTTCAACTGAGGAACGCGCGATGAACGATCCGAAAACAGCACCCAAGTATGAATCCATTGTCCTGCGCATCCTGTGGATGCTGGTGTTTGCCCTGGTATGGCAAGTGGCGCAGTTCATCCTCGGGGCGTTGGTGGTGGTGCAGTTGATCTACCGCCTGATCTACGGTGCACCGAACCTGGGCCTGATGAACTTTGGCGACAGCCTCAGCCAGTTCCTCGCGCAGATTGGCCGTTTTGGCAGTTTCCACAGCGAGCAGAAGCCCTGGCCCTTCGCCGATTGGCCCACCCCGCGCGCGCCGGAGGGCGAGGCCGCCCACAGCGTGCCGCCAGCCCCGCACCCGGTGCGCGATGAAGAGCCCAAGCTATGAAGCTGTGGGTGTTGCGCCACGGTGAAGCCGAGTCCCATGCGCCCAGTGATGCCCAGCGCAACCTGACCGAGCGCGGCCGCGAAGAAGTGCTGCACAGCGCCGCACACCTGATCGGCCAGCCTATCAGCGCGATCATCGCCAGCCCTTACGTGCGGGCGCAACAGACGGCACAGTTGGTGAGCGAGGCATTGGGGTTCGTGCCAGAGGTCCGCACCGTGCCGTGGCTGACGCCGGACGGCAACCCCCTGCACGTGCTGGAAAAACTCGACACCGATGACAATGTGCTGCTGGTCAGCCATCAACCCCTGGTGGGTAACCTGATCAGTTTTCTGCAGCACGGGCACCAGCGCCAGCCGCAACCCATGCACACCGCCAGCCTGGCAGAGCTGGAAGGGGACTTTCCGCTGGCGGGTCTGATGAGCCTCAATAGCATCAAAAATCCCTGATTTTTCAGGCACAACACAATCAACGGTGGGAGCGGGCTTGCTCGCGAATACGGTGTATCAGTCAATGAATATATTGGCTGACACTGCGCATTCGCGAGCAAGCCCGCTCCCACACTTATTCGTGTTGTGTCAGCAAGGAACTTGCAGTGCTCCTTTGTGCATGGAATAGTCAACCAAGCAAGTGCTTGGTTGGCTACCGTCGAAACACACAGGAGCGCCCCCATGTCTGTCGCTTTTCGTTTGCCGCTGCAGGTCTTCTTTGAACGTGAGGCGCGCCACCCGCGCCAGCACTTCCTGGTCCAGCCCATGGGCGGCGGCGAGGTGCAGACCCTTACCTGGGGCGAGGTCGGTCACCAGGCCCGCTGCGCTGCCCGATGGCTGCGCGCGCGGGAGCTGCCCCAGGGCTCGCACATTGCCCTGATCTCGAAAAACTGCGCGCACTGGATCATCGCCGACCTGGCGATCTGGATGGCCGGGCATGTTTCGGTCCCGCTGTATCCCAACCTCACCGCCGACACCGTGGCCCATGTGCTGGAGCACTCCGAGGCAGCGCTGGTGTTTATCGGCAAACTCGACGACTGGCCGGCCATGGCCCCGGGCATCAAGGCTGGGCTATCGACGATCAGCCTGCCGCTATGCCCCGAGGGCGAGTTCGATTTCACCTGGGCCGATCTGCAAGCCTGCCCGTCGATCCAGGATGACCCCGCGCCGGCGCTCACGGACTTGGCCACCATCATCTACACCTCAGGTACCACCGGCTTGCCCAAAGGTGTGATGCACACCTTCGGCGGCCTGGGGTTTGCGGCGACCCGTGGCACCGAGCTGTTCGGCTTGGGCGAGGGCGATCGCCTGCTGTCCTACCTGCCACTGTGCCATGTGGCCGAGCGCATGTTTGTCGAGCTGGCCTCGATCTACACCGGGCAAACGGTGTTTTTTGCTGAAAGCCTCGATACCTTCCTCACCGACCTGCAGCGCGCCCGGCCCACGGCCTTGTTCGGCGTGCCGCGGATCTGGACCAAGTTCCAGATGGGGGTGTACGGCAAAATCCCGGAAAAACGCCTCGAGCTGTTGCTGCGCCTGCCATTCATCGGCAAGCGTGTTGGCCGCAAGGTCCTCGCGGGGCTCGGGCTGGACGCGGTGCGGGTGGCCCTGTCTGGTGCTGCGCCGGTGCCCGAGGCGCTACTGCGCTGGTACCTGCGCCTGGGCCTGGATGTGCTGGAGGTGTATGGCATGACTGAAAGTTGTGGCTACTCCCATGTCTGTCGTCCCGGCCAGCAGAAAATCGGCTGGATTGGCCTGCCATGTCCAGACGTGGAGGTGCGCATCGATCCGGCTGGCGAAGTCCAGGTGCGCAGCGGCGCGACCATGCTCGGTTACTTCAAGGACCCGCAGAAGACCGCCGAGACCCTCACCGAAGACGGCTTCCTGCGTACCGGTGACAAGGGCGAGCAGGATGCCGAAGGCCGCTTGCGCCTGACCGGGCGCCTCAAGGAAATCTTCAAGACCAGCAAGGGCAAGTACGTCGCCCCGGCGCCCATCGAAAACCGCCTGGCGGTACACGGGCGCATCGAACAGGTATGCGTGGTCGGCGATGGCCTCAGCGCGCCGATGGGCTTGTGCGTGCTGTCTGCGGTGGGCTTGCAGGAGGCTGCGGGCGAGGCCCGGCAATCATTGCACGGCAGCCTGGAACGCCTGCTGGAAGAGGTCAACCAGGTGCTGGATAAACATGAGCGCTTGCGCCAACTGGTGGTAGTGAAAGACAGTTGGGCCGTGGAAAACGGCTTTCTGACACCGACCCTGAAGATCAAGCGCAATGTCATCGAGTCAACCTACGGCCCACAGCTCCAGGCCTGGAGCGCGCGCTCCGAGGTGGTGTTGTGGCAGGATTGAGCATTCAATAAAACCAAGAAGGACACTGCAATGAGCCTGTGGCGCACCGTTCCCGACATCGAGCAAATCAATGCCAGACAGAAAAACACCATTGGTGAAGTGCTGGATATTCGCTTTGAGGGCTTCGACGACGAGTCCCTGACCGCCAGCATGGTGGTCGACCATCGCACCCATCAACCTTATGGGCTGCTGCACGGCGGCGCCTCAGTGGTACTGGCTGAGACGGTGGGCTCCGTGGCCAGCTACTTGTGCATCGACCCCAGCAAGTTCTATTGCGTGGGCCTGGAAATCAACGCCAACCACTTGCGCGGTGTGCGTTCCGGGCGGGTGACGGCGGTGGCCCGGGCAATCCATATCGGGCGCACCACCCATGTCTGGGACATCCGCCTGACCAGCGACGAGGGCAAGGCCAGTTGTGTATCGCGCCTGACCATGGCCGTGGTGCCCTTGGGCGAAAACCCGCCGGCGCGATAGGCGTGGCGTGAGTGTCATCATTCCTGGCAGTTACAGTCATTGCTGTAACGGCCGGGCATGGGGACAATCCCTTCCTGTTTTGAATGATGAGCTGGCTATGTCGCAACATGTGTTTTTCACTCATGCCAATGGCTTCCCTTCGGCGACCTACGGCAAGTTATTCGATGCCCTGGCGCCGGAGTACACGGTGGCGCATCTGTCGCAGCACGGCCACGACCCACGGTTTCCGGTGGATGACAATTGGCAGAACCTGGTGGATGAACTGATCCACCACCTGGAGCAGCAGCCGCAGCCCGTGTGGGGCGTCGGCCACTCACTGGGCGGGGTGTTGCATTTACACGCGGCCCTGCGTTGCCCGCAGTTGTATCGCGGGGTGGTGATGCTCGACTCGCCGGTGCTGACCCTTGCCGACCGCTGGGTGATCCGTGCGGCCAAGCGCTTTGGCCTGATCGACCGCCTGACCCCCGCCGGCCGCACCCTGGGCCGGCGCGAAGAATTTTCCGACCTGGACGCCGCCCGCCAGTACTTTTCCGGCAAGACGCTGTTTCGCGGGTTTGACCCGGAATGTCTGGAGGCGTACCTGCAACATGGTTTGCAGCAGGTCGGTGATCGCCTGCGCCTGCGGTTCGATCCGGCCACTGAAATCAGCATCTACCGGGGCGTGCCGCACACCAGCCCCGGCCAGACCCGCCAATTGAAAGTGCCACTGGCGGTGGTGCGCGGTCGGCAGAGCCGGGTAGTGATGCGCCATCATGCCAGTGGCGTCGCGCGCCTGCCCATGGGCGAGATGCTGACCATGCCCGGCGGCCACATGTTTCCCCTTGAGCGCCCGCAGGACACGGCGGCCCTGATCAAGAACCTGTTTACCCGCTGGGAAGCCCGTGAGCGCAGTTGCGCATGACCATGCCTGTCGAAGAAGTGCGTCTGAGCTTGCCGCATATCGAGCTGGCGGCCCACCTGTTCGGGCCGGAAGACGGCCTGCCGGTGATTGCCCTGCATGGCTGGCTGGATAACGCCAACAGCTTCGCGCGCCTGGCACCCAAGCTGCAGGGCTTGCGCATTGTTGCCCTGGACATGGCCGGTCACGGCCACTCGGCCCACCGCCCGGCTGGCGCAGGTTATGCGGTATGGGACTACGTGTTTGATGTGTTGCAAGTGGCCGAACAACTTGGCTGGAAACGTTTTGCATTACTTGGCCATTCCCTTGGTGCGATTGTCTCCACCGTGCTGGCCGGGGCCTTGCCGGAGCGTGTGACGCACCTGGGGTTGATCGACGGCGTGATCCCGCCGACCGCCACCGGCGAGAATGCCGCCGAGCGCCTGGGCATGGCCTTGCAGGCGCAAATCAGCCTGCAAGACAAGCGCAAGCCGGTGTACGGCACCCTCGACCGAGCGGTGGAAGCGCGGATGAAAGGCGTGGTGGCGGTCAGTCGTGAAGCGGCGCAGCTCCTGGCCCAGCGCGGCTTGATGCCGGTGCCGGGTGGCTACACCTGGCGCAGCGACAGTCGGCTGACCCTGGCTTCGCCGATGCGCCTGACGGAAGAGCAGGCCATGGCTTTCGTGCGCCGAGTGGCATGCCCTACACAGTTGGTGGTCGCGCAAGAGGGCATGTTGGCCAAGCATCCCGAGCTGCTTTCGCAGCTTCCTTTCACTGTAACCACCCTTGCAGGTGGCCATCATTTGCACCTGAATGACGAGTCGGGAGCGGCTCTTGTTGCAGACTGTTTCAATCGGTTCTTCACCGCGCCTTGACTTGGCGGGGGCAACTGTCGAGGCTGGGCGGATTGAAAGGGAGTCAACCATGAACAATCCGAATACCGCGAAGGCATCCACCGGCCAAGGCGCACCGATCCGATGAGCAGTGCCAAGGGAGTTATCCGTGTGCTTGGGCTGTGCTGCATCAGCCCGTTGGTTTTTGCTGCTGATCTGCCGGGAAGCCAGGACCTGCCCAGCGTGGCCCGTCAGGTGGATGCGCAGATTGTCGACTACCGTCCCGCCGAAGAAAAAGAACGCATCTACCCCATGGGCGCGATCCGCAAGATCAGCGGCCAGTTGCGCTACGAAGGCCAGGCCACGGCGCGTGGCCAAGTGACCGCCATCACCTATGAACTGCCCGCCGAGCACACTTCCAGCGCAGCCTTCAAGGCTACCCGCGAGGCGTTGCAAGAGCAGGGCGCGCAGTTGCTGTTCTGGTGCCAGGCCCGTGATTGCGGCGAAAGCAGTCTCTGGGCCAACGAAGTACTGGGCAACGCCAAGCTGGTCGGCGCCGATGGTCAGCAGGAGTTCCTGTTGTTGCGCCTGGCCGCTCCCCAGGACAACTCCCTGGTGGCGCTGTACGGCATCACCCGTGGCAATCGCCGGGCTTACCTGCATGTCGAGCAAATGGACGCCAGCGCACCACTGGGGCAATTGCTGCCGACTTCGGCCACGCTGCTGCGCGAATTGAAAAGCACCGGCGACCTGGATTTCCCCTTGTTGGGCGCTGAGCCTGACACAACGTGGTTGACCCTGATTTCCCGTGGGTTGAACCTCGATACCACCTTGCGGGTCAGTTTGAGCGGACCCAACGCTGAAGCCTGGCGCCAGGGCCTGATCGACAAGGGCGTGCGTGCGGCGCGTTTGGAAACCGTCACTGGCGAGGCCAAGGGCCTGCACCTGCAAGTGATCCGCTGATCGTTTCTGGGCGAACGGACCCGCGCCGTTCGCCTACGCTCTCCCTCAACAAGACTTCTTTTCGAGAAACCACATGCTTAACAATGATCGCCTGCTGGTGCAGATCCTGCTCCTGGTGCTGTTTGGTGCCAGTTTCTGGGTGATGGCGCCATTCTGGTCGGCGCTGTTCTGGGGCGCGGTGCTGGCGTTTGCCAGTTGGCCACTGATGCGCCTGTTGACCCGCGCCCTGGGTGGCCGCGAGTCCCTGGCGGCGGGAATCCTGACCTTGGGCTGGATGTTACTGGTGGCGGTGCCGCTGGTGTGGCTGGGCTTCAACCTGGCCGACCATGTGCGCGACGCCGTGACGCTGATCAAGGATATCCAGGTCGATGGCCTGCCCGAAGCGCCGGACTGGCTGGGTTCCATCCCGTTCGTGGGGGAGCGGCTGGTAGGCATGTGGGACAGTATCGACCAGCAGGGCGCGGCCTTGATGGTCACGCTAAAACCTTACCTGGGGCAGGTCGGCAACTGGTTGCTGGCCCGTAGTGCACAGATCGGCGGCGGCATCCTGGAACTGACCCTGAGCCTGGTGTTTGTGTTCTTTTTTTACCGCGACGGGCCGCGCCTGGCGATGTTCGTCCACCGCTTGCTGGAGCGCTTGATCGGTGAGCGTGCCGGGTACTACATCGACCTGGTGGCCGGTACCGTACAGCGGGTGGTCAACGGTGTGATTGGCACCGCCGCGGCCCAGGCACTGTTGGCACTGATTGGCTTCTTGATCGCCGGCGTGCCCGGGGCGCTGGTGCTGGGGATCGTTACCTTCCTGCTGAGCCTGATCCCCATGGGGCCGCCGCTGGTCTGGATCCCGGCCACAGCCTGGCTGGTCTGGAAGGGCGATTACACCTACGCGGTGTTTCTTGGTGTCTGGGGCACATTCATCATCAGCGGTGTGGACAACGTACTTAAACCCTACCTGATCAGCCGCGGCGGCAACCTGCCGCTGGTGATCGTGTTGCTGGGGGTGTTTGGCGGGTTGATTGCGTTTGGCTTTATCGGCTTGTTTATCGGGCCGACGTTGCTGGCAGTGGCGTATAGCCTGTTAACCGATTGGAGTGCGAGCCAGGCGCAGGTTCGCCGCGAAGACAGGACAGGCTAATTCGTTGTTGTAGGAGCCGGCTTTGAGCTTGCGGTGAACTTGAAGTCGCTATCGCCGGCAAGCCGGCTCCTACAAGGGGCTAATCCCTGGGCAGCCACATTTTCGCCGTTAACCCAGCACCTGCTGATTCCTCCAGATGTAATTGGCCGCCCAACCGCTTCACCGCCTCCTTGGCAATGGTCATTCCCAACCCCACGCCACCAGAGTTGCGGTTGCGCGAGCCTTCAAGGCGAAAAAACGGCTCGAACACCGCCTCACGCTGTTCGGCTGCAATCCCCGGCCCATGGCCGATCACCCGGATCACTAATGCCTGGGTGCTGTCCCGCAGTTCAAGGCGCGCCGTGCCGGCGTAGCGCAGGGCGTTGTCGATCAAGTTGTTCAGGCACGAACGCAAGGCCATGGGCTGCACTTGCAACGGAGCACTTTGGCCCAGGCACTCAGCAATTCGCGGATCGGTACATCATCGTCGACGATCAGTGCGCGGGTGTTCCAGCGCTTGTCCTCGGAGGCGAGTTCATGGGGCAGGGCGAAAGGGGGAGGTATGGTGCGATCATCTGCCTGGTTGGCCGCCAGGCCCTGGGGCGGCGGCGGGGTCATTGCGTTGAGCATAGGCACTGTGTGGGCGCGCAGGAGACGTTACGCCCGGAGCATGTTGCAGGCGTGTCGCAAATGTATCGGCTTTGAAATATTAGCCCGTTCTCCCCGTTAAATAAGCGCTTGCCGAGGATTTACCGATCATCGGATCCCGCAAAGCTGCTGCTTGCGCTACAATCCGCGCCGATTTCGACTTGCCTGAGAGCCCATTCCAATGTCCGTCTGCCAGACTCCTATCATCGTCGCCCTGGATTACCCCACCCGTGACGCCGCACTGAAGCTGGCTGACCAGTTGGACCCCAAGCTCTGCCGGGTCAAGGTCGGCAAGGAATTGTTCACCAGCTGTGCCGCAGAAATCGTCGGCACCCTGCGTGACAAAGGCTTCGAGGTGTTCCTCGACCTGAAATTCCATGACATCCCCAATACCACGGCGATGGCGGTCAAGGCTGCAGCCGAGATGGGCGTATGGATGGTCAATGTCCACTGTTCCGGCGGCCTGCGCATGATGGCTGCGTGCCGTGAGGTGTTGGAGCAACGCAGCGGTCCCAAGCCGTTGCTGATCGGTGTGACCGTGCTGACCAGCATGGAGCGCGAAGACCTGGCCGGCATTGGCCTGGATATCGAGCCCCAGGAGCAGGTGCTGCGTCTGGCGGCCCTGGCGCAGAAGGCTGGTCTCGATGGCCTGGTCTGCTCGGCGCTGGAAGCCCAGGCATTGAAGACCGCCCATCCGGCGCTGCAATTGGTGACTCCGGGGATTCGTCCGGCAGGCAGCGCCCAGGACGACCAGCGCCGTATCCTCACGCCGCGCCAGGCGCTGGATGCGGGTTCTGATTACCTGGTGATTGGTCGCCCGATCAGCCAGGCGGCCGATCCGGCCAAGGCCTTGGCGGCGGTAGTCGCCGAAATCGCCTGATGCCCTTGCGCTAACCCTGTAGGCGCTGGCTTGCCGGCGATAGCATCACCTCGCGATGCCTGTAGAACCGAGGTGTCTGTATCGCAGGCAAGCCAGCTCCTACATTGGTTTGTGCTGTGTCAGTTGACCTTCAGCACCAACTTGCCGAAGTTCTCGCCGTTGAACAGCTTCATCAGCGTCTCCGGGAACGTTTCCAGGCCTTCGACAATATCTTCCTTGCTCTTGAGCTTGCCCTGGGCCATCCAGCCGGCCATTTCCTGCCCGGCGGCGGCAAAATTCGCCGCATGATCCATCACCACAAACCCTTCCATGCGCGCCCGATTGACCAGCAGTGACAAGTAGTTGGCCGGGCCCTTCACGGCTTCCTTGTTGTTGTACTGACTGATAGCCCCGCAAATCACCACCCGCGCCTTCAACGCCAGGCGGCTAAGTACGGCGTCGAGGATGTCGCCGCCCACGTTATCGAAATAGACGTCCACGCCGGTCGGGCATTCGCGCTTGAGAGCGGCCGGCACGTCTTCGTTCTTGTAGTCAATGGCCGCATCGAACCCCAGCTCGTCTACCAGAAACTTGCACTTGTCGGCGCCGCCGGCAATTCCTACCACGCGGCAACCCTTGATCTTGGCAATCTGCCCGGCAATGCTGCCCACCGCACCGGCGGCGCCGGAAATCACCACGGTATCGCCGGCCTTGGGCGCGCCGGTGTCGAGCAGCGCGAAGTAGGCGGTCATGCCGGTCATGCCCAGCGCAGACAGATAACGCGGTAGCGGCGCCAGTTTCGGGTCGACCTTGTAGAACCCGCGCGGCTCGCCGAGGAAGTAGTCCTGCACGCCCAGGGCACCATTGACGTAATCGCCTACGGCGAATTTCGGGTTGCTTGAGGCGATGACTTGGCCTACGCCCAATGCACGCATGACTTCACCGATACCCACCGGCGGGATGTAGGACTTGCCTTCATTCATCCAGCCACGCATGGCCGGGTCGAGGGACAGGTATTCGTTGCGCACCAGCACCTGGCCGTCCGCCAGGTTGCCCACTGGTACTTGCTGATAGGTAAAGGTGTCCCGCGTGGCCGCACCGACCGGGCGTTTGGCAAGCAGGAATTGGCGGTTGGAATGGGCACTCATGGCAAGGACTCTGGGTAAATGAGCCTCAAGTGATAGACCCTCCAGGCGACTGGGGCAAGCTTGGCCGATCACTGCGAATGCCCGTCGATAGGTTGGCTTGATAGTGGGCATGGCAGCCTTATCACTGCCACGCATGGGTGTCCAACCGGCCCTCTGATAGTGCTGACGCGCGACGCCGGGCCCTGGCTATGCTGGGCCCACGGGCATTCATCCAAGGATATAAGCATGAGCATGACGTTTTCCGGCCAGGTCGCCCTGGTCACCGGTGCCGCCAACGGTATTGGCCGCGCTACGGCACTGGCATTCGCCGGTGAAGGCTTGAAGGTAGTGGTCGCCGACCTCGATGTGACGGGCGGTGAGGGCACGGTCGCGTTGATCCGCGAGGCAGGCGGCGAAGCTGTGTTCGTGGGCTGTAACGTGACCCTGGAGGCGGACGTACAACAACTGATGCAGCAGGTGTTGAAGCACTATGGTCGCCTGGACTATGCGTTCAACAATGCTGGCATCGAGATTGAACAGGGCAAGCTGGCCGACGGTACCCTGGATGAGTTCGACGCCATCATGGGTGTCAACGTCAAGGGCGTGTGGTTGTGCATGAAGTATCAGTTGCCGTTGCTGTTGGCCCAGGGCGGTGGGGCGATCGTCAATACGGCGTCGGTAGCCGGGCTGGGAGCCGCGCCGAAGATGAGTATTTATGCAGCGTCCAAGCATGCGGTGATTGGCCTGACCAAATCGGCGGCCATCGAGTACGCGAAAAAGAAAATCCGCGTCAACGCGGTGTGCCCGGCGGTGATCGATACGGACATGTTCCGCCGGGCCTATGAAGCGGACCCGCGCAAGGCTGAGTTTGCCGCTGCCATGCATCCGGTCGGGCGCATTGGCACGGTCGCGGAAATCGCCAGCGCGGTGCTGTATTTGTGCAGCGATGGTGCAGCATTCACCACTGGTCATGCATTGGCCGTGGATGGTGGTGCGACGGCTATCTAGGACCTGCTGCCGTCATTGCTGAGAAAGTGATTTCAAGCGCTGTGGGGCATTTCCGTAGGTGGCAAGATGCCCTGGATCATTGTGTTTCAATAGGTAAATAATTCAATAAAATCAATTATTTAATAAATTTATGATCGAGGTGATCCTGGCCTTCTGTGCTTAACTGTTTTGAGTTAAATGCCAAACAGTTGAAGGGGGTGGCTCATGGATTTAGGGATCAATCGACAAGCCCTTGTACCGGTGGTTCAGCAAATTGTCAGCGCGATTGCCGCATGGATTCGGGAGAGTGGGGTCAGCCCGGGAACGCGCTTGCCTTCCATTCGGCAACTGGCCCATGACAACCTGCTCAGTCAATCGAGTGTGGTCGAGGCCCTGGAGCGCATGGTGGCCGAAGGGCTGTTAGCCTCAAGGGCGGGCTCGGGTTTTGTGATCGCTGTCCAGCCTGTGGCCGGCAGCCTATTGGCTGAGTGCCAGTGGTACGAAGGCGCGGAGCGCAAATGGGGAGACTTTACCGACAACCAGTTGGGAGAGTTGAAGCTGGGGTGCGGTTGGCTGCCTGATACCTGGCGTGAAAGTGATGACATCAGCTACGCAATCCGCGAAATCAGCCGCACGGATACCGCTGGGGTCTTCAACTACAGCACGCCCTTGGGGTTGCCGGCGCTGCGTGAGCAATTGCACAAGCGCCTCATGCAGATCCAGGTGGCCAGCAGTGCCGAGCGGATCCTCACCACCCACGGGGCCAGCCATGCCCAGGATCTGCTGATCCGGAGCTTGCTCAAGGCCGGCGATACGGTGGTGGTTGAAACCCCTGGCTACGGCAACCTTTATCGTCAGTTGACCTTCCACGGCGTCACGTTGCTGGAGGTCCCGAGGACCCGCAGCGGCCCGGATATTCAAGCGCTGGAAACGCTGCTGGCCAGCCACCGGCCCAAGTGCCTGTTCATCAACAGCCTCTACCACAACCCGACGGGTAGCAGTCTCTCGCGGGAGGTGGCCGAACGGCTGTTGCATTTGGCTCGCACCCGAGACTTCCTGATTGTCGAGGAGGATGTCTACGGCGACCTGCAACACGCCTCTTGTGTCCGTCTGGCGGCGTTGGCCCATGATGACCGGGTGATCTATATCTCGAGCTTTTCCAAGACTCTGAGCAGTGCCCTGCGGGTGGGCTATCTCACCGCCAGCACGGCACTCGTCAGCCAGGTGCTCAAGCTCAAGATCTTGACCGGGATGGGGACCTCACGCTTTGCCGAAGCGATGGTGGCCTGCCTGCTGGCCAACGGCACCTACCGTAAATGGGTACAACGTCTGCGCCGACGGTTGGGTACGGAGATGGCGAAGACCTTGCAGGTGCTGGAGGACGAGGAGTGGGAGGTGTTTACGGTACCTGCAGGTGGCATGTTTGTTTGGGCGCGCCCGCGGACAGGGGATGGTTCAAGGCTGCACGCAAGAGCCCGACAGCTTGGGGTCTTGCTGTCTTCAGGGGAGCTGTTCAGCCCGACTGGCGAGCACGCCGACTGGCTACGGATCAATGTGGCGTATGCCTGCGATTATCGGGCCCTGGCGTTGTTCAAGGCCATGGGGCCTGCAGGATCGACCTCCACCATTCTGAAAACGACGGGTGTGTAGCTTTTTGCCATTATTGTGGCGCCAACGTCTTGTGTCACGGGGCCTGGGGTTGCGAATCTCGTTGCATGGGAACCCGGCTTGCTGGCATTCGCCACGCCACGAGGACTTTGCGCAATGATTTGGGCCGTGCAACGACGATTTGCCAACCTTGGGCTGGCCAGGAAGCTGGCGTTGGGGTTTGCCTTGGTATTGCTGTTGACCGCCTTGGTAGCGGCGATTGGCGTGTGGTCCCTGCAAACCGTTGGCCAGCGTTTTGCGGGGCTCAAGGGCACGTCCTCGCTCAATGAGGGGCTGCTGAACGTGCGCTTGATCGAGCAGGCGTATGCATTGCGCACCGATGCCAAATCGGTAGAGGCCCTGCATGAACGGGTGGATAGCCTGGTGGCCGAAGCCCTGGCGCTCAATATGACCGAGGTCGAGCAGGCGCTGAATGCCTATCGCAAGGCGTTTGATGAGTTTGTCGAGCTCACCCAGGCCAAGGACCTGGCGCTGGAAATGGCCAGTTGGTCGGTGTCCAGTGTCGCCAATAACCTTGATGTATTGCAGGCCGGCCTGGCCGACGACGGGGTTTATGGCCTCAAGGAAAGCCAGGGTAAGGAGGGGGCTGAATTTGTCGAGCAGGCCGGGCAGGTGGGGCAGGTCTCCCGGCTGATGTTGCAGGCCATGAACGAAGCGCGGGTACGCCTCGACCAGAGCCGCAAGGGCGATGAGGACAGTACCGGGCAAGGCCGCATCGAACAGGCTGACCAGGCACTGGCCCAGGCCGAACAACTGAAGACCCAGGTCAAGGATCCAGGCTATCAGACCGTGCTCAATGAAGTGGTCGGGCATATCGGCGCCTTCAGCGACAAGCTCACCGAATACACCGGCCTGCTGGCCCAGGAGAAGATTGTCTACCAGCAGTTGCATGAGCGGGCGGCGCAGGTGGTGTCGCAGGTTAACCAGGCCTATGCCGCGCAGGACCGGTCGATGCAGGTGCAGTTGGCCAAGAGCAGCCTGTTGATCATTGTTTCCTCGGCCCTGGCCTTGTTGGTCGGGGTGATTGCCGCGTGGCTGATTACCCGCTTGATCGTCATGCCGTTGCGCAGTGTGATTGCAGTGGCCCGGCAGATAGCCGCCGGCGATCTGCGTGGGCGGATGGACGTGAGTCGACAGGACGAAATGGGCCAATTGATGCAGGCGATGCAGCAGATGGGCAGCGGGCTGGGTAGCATGGTCAGCGGACTGCAGGCGGGGATAGAGCAATTGGCCAGCTCGGCCCAGTCGTTATCCAGCGTGACCGAGCAGACCAATATCGAAGTCAGCAGGCAGAAAGAAGAAACCGAGCAGGTCGCCACCGCCATGAATCAGATGGCGGCTACGGTGCATGACGTGGCGCGCAATGCCGAACAAGCAGCACACGCGGCGCAGACTGCCGATAGTAAGGTCGACAGCGGCCAGCAGGTGGTGCGCCAGAGCTTGCAGCGTATCGAACTGCTGGCCAGTTCGGCGACATCCGCCAGTACCAGCATCGAGAGCCTGAGCGCCGAAATCCAGAACATCGGCAGTGTGTTGGAAGTGATCAAAAGCGTTGCCGAGCAGACCAATCTGTTAGCGCTCAACGCGGCCATCGAAGCCGCACGGGCCGGCGAGCAAGGGCGCGGCTTTGCCGTGGTGGCCGATGAAGTGCGCGCCCTGGCCAGGCGCACCCAGCGATCGACGGAGGAAATCGAGCGCTTGGTCAGCACCCTGCATAGTGCTGCGCACTCTTCAGTGCGGGATATCCAGCACAGTGGTGAGTTAGTGAAGCTGGCGGTCAGTGATGCCCTGGAAACCGAAAGTGCCTTGGGCAGCATCGCTGAGGCTGTCTCGCTGATCCAGCAGATGAACCAACAGATTGCGGCGGCGGCCGAGGAGCAGAGCTCAGTGGCCGAGGAGATCAACCGTAGCGTCACCGGCATTCGTGCGAGCGCCGATCAATCGGCGCTCAGCATGCAGGGTAACGCCGCGTCGAGTATCGAGTTGGCGCAACTGGGCGCGCAGCTCAAGGGGATGGTGGGGCATTTTCGCCTGTGACCAACAGGTAGCGCCTACAGCCCGCCTGACGTGGCAGTGTTGGCAGATACATCGTCATCGCCCGCGAGCCGGCGATGACGGATTGGTATGAGGCGGTCAATCGTAAATGACTTTCTTTTTCCATTCGGCATCGGCGTCATCGGCTTTCAAGCCTTCGGTCAGTTCATTGACCTCTTCTGCGGTTTGCTGGCTATTGGTCAGCACCATGGAGTTGGCGCGTGCCAATTGTTTCTCCAGCAGTTGCAAGTGCTGGCTGTAGGTTGCTGGCTCCGGCTGCTTGCGCAGGTACTGAACGCCGCGTTCAAACGCCAGGCGCGCCTGGCCGGGTTGGGACTGCTGTAAAGCGTGCTGGCCCAGGTTGTTGAAGAACTCGATGTGCAGCAACACCAACAGGTGACGGATTTCGCGGATCCAGTGCTTGGCCTCATTGGTGGGCAAAAAGCCGTCCTGAGCCGCGCGGGTGACCTGACCGTGCAGGGCTTCCAACAAAAAGCGCACATCCTTGGCCTTGGCTTCGGTCTGGATCGGCCCCGGGGGATTGTTCACCGGGATCGATTCGCCCTGGCCCACCAGCGCTTCGAGCTCGGCAATACGTGCCTTGATGGTTGCACTGGATTTATTGAGGTGGAGCATGCGTTGGTTGACGTTCAGTTCCAGGCGGGTTAGCAGCAGCTTGAGCTGTGGCGTCATCAGCTGGCCGGGGAACGTCTCGGTGATCTCGCCACAGCGGCGCAGTCGATCATTGAGCTCAATCTGGGCCCGGGCTTTTTCCAGTTTGTTGTTTTCCACCACGTGGTTCATGTAGCCAATGGCGATCAGTATTACAATCCCGGCTATTACCAGCAGGGTGATCATGAGTGGTGTCACCGGTGTGACCTCTTTATGGGATGTGCGTTGAAGTGTAGTGATTGGCGCATGCGGCGGATAGGACTCTTCGACGAGATGAGTCAGTGCTTTCGCCTATATAATAGAGGCGTCACCTGAGTAGATGCACATTGCCATCATTTGCGGGCCGGAACTATAACGTCTTGTCGGGCGCCAGAATATAGGCGCCAAAGCCTGGACGCAGAGAAACCCGCGCAGGGCCTCTAAAGCGCTGCGAAGTCATTGATTTAAATAAATTTATCCTTGGGGGTTGACGACCTTTCAATCCATCCATAGAATGCGCGCCACTTACAGCGTAAAGCACACAGCGAAACGCGGTAGGGAGTGAATGTTGTACGTGTGTCCCCTTCGTCTAGTGGCCTAGGACACCGCCCTTTCACGGCGGTAACAGGGGTTCGAGTCCCCTAGGGGACGCCATTGCGGGAATAGCTCAGTTGGTAGAGCACGACCTTGCCAAGGTCGGGGTCGCGAGTTCGAGTCTCGTTTCCCGCTCCATTTTTAAACAGTGTGGCTTTCGGGCGGCACTGAGTGAAACCAGGACCAAGTCTTCGGATAAGGGTCTGGGCACTGGAATACACACCATGTGTTTCAGTTAGCGTGTCCCCTTCGTCTAGTGGCCTAGGACACCGCCCTTTCACGGCGGTAACAGGGGTTCGAGTCCCCTAGGGGACGCCATTTGCGGGAATAGCTCAGTTGGTAGAGCACGACCTTGCCAAGGTCGGGGTCGCGAGTTCGAGTCTCGTTTCCCGCTCCATATTCAATAAAAACGCCGCTCAGTGATGAGCGGCGTTTTTGTTTGTCTGCGATTTGTGGCTGGCGGGTCGAGACGCTTGTTCAGCCTTTCGGCAATGGTTTGATATCACCCATGCGCTTTCGCCCGGATAAGCCTCTGCCTTATGGGAGGCCGCGTCTCACTGGTGAGTATTCTCATGTAGCTGGTCGGGAGGGGATTATGGCCGGCCGTATGTGTGGCCACTTTGTTGTGGCGGCCTGCGGGCCTATCAAGTCATCACAGCCAATGGGAAGTATCATGAAAAATGTTAGCGAATTGATCGAAAGCCGAATTTCAGCTAATGCGTTCGATGCCAGTCGTGCGCTTTCGGATGAGCAAATCGAAAAGCTGGTTCGTCTAGCCACGTTGGCACCTTCATCATTCAATGCGCAAAACTGGAAAGTAATTGCCGTGCGCACGCCGGAGGCCAAGCAGCGCCTGAAAAAAGTTGCTTATGACCAGCCAAAAATCGCCGATGCCTCTGTCACTTTTATCATTTGCGGGACGTTGGCCCCCCATGAAGGCTTGCCAGAAGCCCTGCTGCCATCTCTTGAGAAAGGCATTATCGAACGCACGGTCTTCGATACCTGGGTTGCAATGGCCAATGGCATGTACGAAGGCAATGAAGTGTTCCAGCGAGATGAGGCCATTCGCTCGGCATCACTGTGTGCAATGACCTTGATGCTGGCTGCACAGGGGCAAGGATTGGCTTCGGGCCCGATGATTGGCTTTGATTCGGCCGGGGTTTCCCGTGAATTCCAACTGACCTCTTCTGAGGTGCCTGTGATGTTGGTGGCTGTCGGATATGCGCTGGCGCAAAACTGGCCACAAAAACCGCGCAAGGCACTCAAGCAGGTGCTGACGCTCGTTTAACAGCTGATACGCTCACGGGTTGTTGACTCCGCCTGTGGGCGTGTGACAAGTGATACGAGGGCCGAAGGGCGCCAATGCTGCAAATACTCCTGACAGAAGTCCAGATAGACGCGCACCAGACGAGAAGGATGGCGGTGTGATTGATAGAGCAAATGCACGGGGGTCTCCGGCATTGGGTAGTTGTCCAGCACTGCCCGCAGGCGGCCTTCTTCAATGGCCTGGACTGCCAGAAAGGGAGGGAGCTCGGTAATGCAGTCGCCATTCAGTGCGCAGTTGCGCAGGTGCAGGTAGTTATTTGTCGTAACGATGGCAGTAGGTTCGAGGGTCTGGTTACCCAGGGTCCACAGGCTGCGCGTATTGGAATCCTTTGACCAGGTTGCACAGGGGAACCTGAGCAGGTCGTCCGGTGTATGAGGCTCACCCAGTCGCTCAAGCAGCGTCGGGCTGGCAACGAGCTTATGTCGGAAGTTAATCATGTGGCGTGCGATCAAAGTGTCTTGTTCGATGGCGCCGACGCGAAGCGCGACATCAATACCTTCGGCAATAAGGTCCGTGCGCTGCTCTGTAAAGTAAACCGCAAGTTCTATTTGCGGATAACGCCGTTGAAAGTCGCACAGCAATTGCCCCCAGGGCTCGAATGCGACCGGAAGTGCCACTCTCAAGCGGCCCCTGAGTGCATCCTGGTCACTGATCAAGGCCGACTTTCCTTGTGCGAAGGCTTCTATGCCGCGGCTCGCATACTCATAGAGCTTTTCTCCGGCCAGGGTCAACTTGGTGCCTCGCATGGAGCGATGCAATAGCTGCACATTCAACTCATGTTCCAGCTCGCGAATACGCCGACTCAAGGTTTGCAGTGGAATGTCCATATGGAGGGCGGCAGCTGACAGGCTTCCCATCTGGGAGACAGCCACGAACATTTGTATCGCGTTGAGATCCATCGTCACCTCTTTTGTAGTTATCTGAGGTCTTGACCATGGCAGTGGGTGATCGTTGCATGGTGCTGGCTGAAAAACATCAACACTTTCAGGCTTTCCACTGTGCCCTGGCTTGGGAAACAAGTGGCTACATAAGGCGTTTTATATGCTGTTGGGCAAAGTCCAGATAAGTTCGCACAAGACTGGACGGGTGCCGGTGCGACGGGTAGAGCAGGTTGATCTCCATTTCCGGGAGTGGATGTTTCTCCAGGAGCGTGACCAATTGATTGTTCCCTATCGCCTCTAGGGCCATGAACGGCGGCAGCTCGGTGACCAGGTCCCCGGCCAATGCCCGGGTGCGTAAATGAGCGTAATCGTTGGTCGCTATTATGGGGTCGGGTTTGAAGGTCTCCTCGCCCAGATGCCACGTGGTGGAAGCCTCCTGGCTCCAGACTCCACAGGGATAGTTGCGTAAGTGCGCGACTTTGTTCGGTACACCTAAACGTGCCAGCAGGGTGGGAGATGCGACCAGAAGGTGGCGGTAGGTCAGCATGCGTCTAGCCACCATTGAATCGTGAGTAATAGGTCCGATCCGCATGACGACATCAATGCCATCCTCGATCAAGTCAATACGCCTGTCGCTCGTATAGACCTGTAGCTGTATGTCCGGATAGTGCCGCTGAAACGCCGACAGCACCTCCCACCACGGTTCGAATGAAGGGGGGAGCGAAAGCCGTAAACGCCCTCTGAGCTGCGTCTGGTCGCTGATCAGGGCGCGCTCGCCATCGACCAGCATTTCAAGTCCTCGGCTGGCATGTTCATACAGGCGTGTACCTGCGTCAGTGAGGCGCGTGCCGTGTACCGAGCGTTCCAGCAGTTGCACTTGCAGCACGCGCTCCAGTTCTCTGATTCGCCGGCTGAGTGTCGCGAGCGGAATTTCCAGGCGCTCGGCGGCGGCCGTGAAACTGCCACATTTGGCAGTGGCGACAAACATCCGTATGGCATTAAGGTCCATGGCGCTACTTCTATTCTCTGAGTGCAGTCTCGACCGTAAAGACGTTGTTTGCTGTGGGCACAGCTAAGGGCTGTGCCAGGAGGGCAGTTAAAAAGGGGGGATTTTCAAACGGGGTGTGATGGTCAAGTCATACCCCGGTATCGCGCTTGGGTGTTATGTACTAATCAACCTTCGCCCTGTACGGGATCAGTGTTGAATGTATACAAGACAATCTTCCAGCCCTGGCTGGTTTTATTGAGGATGAACACTTCGCGGTTCAGGTCAATGACGGGCTTGTCGTTCTCCATCACGGTTGCTCCTTTGTGGTGATGTGTGCGGATGACCGCGGCATCGCCATACAGATTAATTGCGTCGTAGGCGAACACTGTTTTGAATTTGGCTATTTTAAATAATGCATCATAGCCTTCGGTCTTTTGCTGGACGGTCGTGTAAGTACGCTTGTTATTCCACTCTGCAACGCTATCGGCCGCAAACAGACTAACTATTTTCTTGGTATTACCTTCGTTGAGTGCCTGTTCATATTGGCGCACGACGTTATAGGCTTCTTGTTGCACGCTCTTTATTTTGGGATCGCTGGAGAAGGGCGGCGCACCATTGTCTTCTGCTGCTGTCGCACTGGCGGCAGCAAAGAGGCTAAGGACGCCGGTCATGGCCAGTGTAAGGAGCGGTGTACGAATCAGGCTTGTTGTTTTCATGTTTCCCTCTGTTTGTCTCTCGTGCGATCTATGTCGTGAAAAAGTAATGTACGCCTTTGACCTGTTGCGCACGGGCCTGCTCAATACACTACTTGTTGCCGGCGACAGTCAGGATTTGCTGTGTCGCTGGTTGCGGTATCCTGCCTTACTTCTATCTTTTGATGAACTGTCAGGAATGATAGGGAGCCATCTATAAATGAGAGGCTGTTGTTTTCATGATGCCGAGGGTTTTCGGTATTAAGGTTGTTCGTCACGTTGAGGTTGTGTCGTCGTCATAACCTCCCATAGGTGAGAGTCGATATCTCATTTTGAGGGGTTAACACTGGTTGTTGATTGCTGGATATTGATTTCAACGCTGTTAGGCAAGCCACTATTAGCGTCGCCGATGTTCTAGGGGCGATAGAGGGTTGTTCTGCGCCGTGAGTACATGCGGTTTCTCATACAGGGGTGAAGTGATGAACGGTAAAATAGTTCTAGAAGAACATGTAAGTTCCGAACTGAATAACAGTGTGTGGGATTCAGCGGGAGAGACGGCGAGAAACGGTAAGGCTTATATGGACGACGTTGAGTGGCGCTTGCTCGACAGCGATCGTCGAGTAGAAGAGATGGAGCAGAACGGCATAGATATTTCCATCATTTCTCTGACGTCTCCCGGCGCCCAGGGCATTCTCGATACTAAAAAAGCCGTCGACTTTGCCCGACAGACCAATGACTACATTCGCGAACGCTTTGTGGATAAACATCCTTCGCGTTTAAAAGCGTTTGCCACTGTTGCGCTTCAGTCACCTGCTGACGCTGCGGACGAACTAGAGCGGGCAGTCAATGACTTGGGATTTGTCGGGGCATTGATCAACGGCTACACCAATATTGGGAATGCCGACAGCGCCCAGTACTTGGATGAGTCGCCGGTCTGGGAGTTCTGGGAGCGTGTCGCGGCATTGAATGTTCCTGTCTACCTGCACCCGCGAGAGCCATTGCCCAGCCAACGCCGCATTTATGATGGTTATCCGTCTCTCGTTGGTTCAGCCTGGGGGTTTGCCCATGAAACGGCTACCCATGCGATTCGCTTGATGCTCAGTGGGCTTTTCGATAAGTACCCTAATCTCACTATTATTCTGGGGCATTTGGGGGAAGGTTTACCGCTGATGCTGCCACGGTTGCAGCATCGCTTGAACATGCAGCGTGAAGGCGTGGGACTTGGCAGTGCCAAACAGACAGTCGGGCATTACTTGTCTAACAATTTTTATTTGACCACCGCCGGGCACTTTCACACCAAAGGCTTGTTGGACTCTATCAGTGAAGTGGGCGTAGACCGGATGCTGTTTTCCGCAGATTACCCCTATGAAAGCATGAAGACTGCCAGCACTTGGTTTGATAATGCGCTGATCAGCGATAACGACCGGATCAAGATCGGTCGTGAGAATGCGCTCAGATTGTTTGCGCTGTAAGAAATCATAAGTTTTGATACAGGCAGGGATACATCTCGGCCTGGCGGCGGAGGTGTTTTCGTGTTGAACGTATTAGCTTTTAAAAACATTCGTTTCTGGGTATTAGTGATTGGACTGGGGGGCGGCCTGGTGCCGCTGGCCAATGCGGATTCGCCCAGTGGTGACGGCCGTGCGGAAATAAATGGTGCACAACACTCGATCACGTTGCTGATCAATCAGTTTGTTGACGGCTGGAACAGGCATGACGCGAAAAAACTCAGTGAGCTTTTTGCCGAAGATGGCGACTTTATCGGTATTACGGGAAGTAAATGGGATAACCCGCAGAAGATCTATCAAGTACACAGTGAGTTATTCAAAGGGCGCTATGACAAAAGTGTCTATGCCGTCAGCGGCGTGCCGGAAATAAATCTTGTCAGCACGAATGTTGCAATTGTGCACTGGCGCTGGAGCATAAAAGATGTTCGAGATACCAAGGGGCAAGTGATGCCGCCCTATGAGGGGATATTTACTTGGGTCTTGGTAAAAAACAATTCCGGTTGGAAAGTACGCTCGGCGCAAAATAATACGATTACCCAGTCCTAATAACAGCACGGGAGAACTAACATGAGCACTACTCTTGGCACGCCAAATGTAATTATCGTTGGCGGTGGTTCGGCGGGTGCAGTACTTGCCCGTCGGTTGAGTGAAAACAGTCAGCGCCAGGTCGTCCTGCTGGAAGCCGGGCATAGCTACGCCCCTGGCCGCTATCCCGAGATCATCGCCAAAAGCGATATCGTCGGTGCCAACGGCAACCCTGAATTCGAGTGGGGTTACAAGACTCAGCCCGGCTACATCGACCATCCTATTGGTGCAGTGCGCGGCAAGGTGCTGGGTGGCAGTTCGGGAGTCAACGGCGCCGTGGCGCTTCGTGCCCGCGAGGCTGATTTCCAGCGCTGGAACCTGCCAGGCTGGAGCTTCGAGCAAATGCTGCCCTGGTTCAAAAAGCTGGAAACACACAGCGGCGGTGAGAGTGCCTTGCATGGTCATGACGGGCCGCTACCTGTGCATCAACTCAAGCGCTCAGATGTCAGCCCCATGCAACGCGCTTTTATTGACGCGACAGTGGCCAATGGCTTCAACGTTATCGATGACTTTGACGGGCCGCAGGCCGACGGGGTCGGCGCCTACTCGATGAACGTGGTCGACGGCGTGCGCGTCAATACGGGCATGGCCTATCTGACTGATCAGGTTCGCGCGCGCCGCAATCTGCATATCCGTCCGGACAGCCTGGTGGATAAGGTTTTGTTCACTGGCAAGCAGGCCACGGGGGTGCAACTGGCCAACGGCGAAAAACTGTTGGCCGATGAAGTTATCCTGTGTGCCGGTACCTACGGCAGCGCCGCGATCCTGTTGCGCTCAGGCATCGGTCCGGCAACTGATCTGCAGAACCTGCAGATTCCGTTGGTGGCGGATCTACCGGTGGGCCAGCATCTGGTGGATCACCCGTTCTACTACAATGCGTATGCCGCCAAGCCCGATCAGATCGGCGGCCAATCCCCGGCGATAGGCGCCAAGCTCTGGACTGGCAGCAGCACGGCCCGTGCCGGTGAGCTGGATTTGCATATCACCGCTACCCATCTGTTCCCGCATGACTCAAGCCCGACCAAGGTCGGTTTTGTACTTGCTGTGGCGCTCACTCGTCCTCTGTCCACCGGCAAGGTGACGCTGGCCAGCCGCGACCCCTCGGTCGCCCCGAACATCGACCTCAACTTTCTTGCCCAGGAACACGACCGCCAGCGCCTGCTGGAAGGGATTCGCCTGTCACGCAAGATCGGCGCGACTGCGCCACTCAACCGTCTCGTGCATTCAGAACTCAATCCGGGTGCAGGTGCCGATTCCGATGAGGCGCTGCTGGCCAGTGTCCGCGCGAGTCTCGATACCTATCATCACCCCACCTCCACTGCACCCATGGGGCGCGAAGGCGATCCGCAAGCTGTCGTCGATCTGCAAGGCCGGGTCCTGGGCCTGCAAGGCCTGCGGGTGGTGGATGCGTCGATTTTCCCTGATGTGCCCTCTGTCGCGATCAATATCACAGTGATTGCCACTGCCGAAAAAATCGCCCACCACTACCGCTGAGTGAGTTCACAAAATGAGTCCAACCACTGCGTTGAACTGGATTGATGGTCAATGGCTTGATTCCGGTGATTACAAAGAATCCTTCGATCCAGCCACCTCCACTGTCATTGGCCGCTATGCCAATGGCGGGTTGGATGAAGCACAGAAAGGCATTGAAGCGGCGCGCCGGGCGTTTGTTCAAACCCCCTGGAAAGACGACCGTCACCTGCGTGCCCAGGTCCTGTTAGAGCTGGCGGACGCGTTTGAGCGTAACGCGCAAGCGTTGATCGAAATCCTGGCGCTGGAGAATGGCAAGATCAAGCCAGAAGCGCAGTTTGAAGTGAGCATGGTGCCTTCCAAGTTGCGTTACTACGCAGCGCTCGCCAGGGCCGAATACGGGCGGGCTGGTGAGCCCAGGCCGGGCAAGATTTCCCTGGTTATCCGCCAGGCTGTGGGGGTGGCGGGCATCATCGCCCCGTGGAATTCACCGGTGGTGCTGATGATCCGTTCGCTGGCACCGGCCCTGGCGGCAGGCTGCACGGTGGTGATCAAAATGCCTGGGCAGACCGCCCAGACCAACACACTGGTTTCGCAGATCATGTCGCAAGCGGTCTCGCTGCCCCAAGGCGTCATCAACCTGTTCAGTGAGCTTGGACCACAAGGGTCCAAGCATCTGGTGGAGTCGCCCGACGTACCGGTGATCAGCTTTACGGGCAGCACCGGTACCGGTCGGAGTATTTCGGCCGTCGGCGCACAGCACCTCAAGCGCTTTGGCCTGGAGCTGGGTGGGAAGACACCTATGGTGGTTTTTGCCGATGCTGACCTCGATGCGGCCGTGCCGACATTGGAAAAGGCCCTGACGGTTTTCGCAGGACAGTTCTGCATGACCGGTTCGCGCCTGCTGGTACAACGCGAGATTGCGCCGGTCTTGATCGAGCGTCTGGCGGCGCGGCTCAAGGCGGTCCGGGTCGGCCCGGCAGCAGACCCAGCCAGTGAAATGGGACCCCTGATCGACAAGGCCAATGTACAGCGCGTGAACCAGGCGGTCGAAGAGGCCATTGCTGGCGGGGCGCAGGTCATTGTGCGCGGTGGCCCGATCACGACGGGAACGTTGGCCCAGGGGGCGTTTTACCGCCCGACGCTGCTGCAAGTGAACAATGCGGATATGCCCATCGTGCAACATGAAACCTTTGGTCCGGTGCTGACTGTGCAAATCTTCGACACTGAAGCCCAGGCTCTCGAACTGGCCAACAACAGCGAATACGGTCTGGCCGCGAGCATCTGGACCCGGGATATCGACCGCTCCCTGCGGGTGGCGCGCGAGCTTGAGGCCGGGACGGTATGGGTCAATGATTGGGCGGTGGTGTACGACGAGTTCGAAGAGGGAGGATTCAAACAATCGGGCCAAGGGCGTCTCAACGGGATGGCGGCCATGGACGACTTTGTCGAATACAAACACATTGCGCTCAACCCCGGTCCACGCCAGTGACTGTGCGGGGATAGGGGCATGGGAGGCTTGAGACCACTGGCCGCGGTGCTGCTGGGCGCGATGATTGCCGCCTCTGCGCCAGTGGTTGCAGGCCAGGATAAGTGGCAGGTCCAAAGGAGCGTGCCGATGTCACAGAGTCAGTTGTATGACGCCTTGCTTGACGCTCTCTACGCTACGTTTGGCAACCACCCCGGGTTTCGGATAGCACATGCCAGGGGCGTTTTGGTCAACGGTACATTTGTTGCGTCAAAAGCTGCACAAGGCCTGAGCCGGGCGGCTCACTTGCAGGGGAATATAGTACCCATCCTGGTGCGGTTCTCGAACTTCAGTGGTGTGCCGTCAACCCGTGACGGGGATCCCGATGCGAGTCCCCATGGCATGGCCATTCGGTTTGAACTGCCGGGGGGGCTGTCCACGGATATTGTCGCGCACTCTTACGATGGCTTCCCCGTGGCTACCCCTGAAGCCTTTCTGGTGTTTCTGCAGGGCATTGCTGCCAGTGTCGCCACGCCTGCCAACCCGGCACCGCTTCAGGCGTTCCTGGCGGATCATCCCAGAGCGCAGGCCTTTCTGGAGGCTGCCAAACCGGCACCACGCAGCTACAGTTCGAGCGAGTATTTTGGGGTCAATAGCCTGGTGTTTGTCGACGCGCAAGGGGGGCGTCATGTTGGCCGTTATCGCATCGAGCCCCAACTGAAGGAACCGCCGCTCGGCAGTGCGCAATTGGCCGCGATGCCTGACGATTATCTGCAACGGGCAATGGCTGGGCGCTTGGCTGTGGGGCCGGTGAATCTGCGTCTGATGCTACAACTGGCCGAGCCCGGTGATGCGATTGGCGATGGTTCCATCCCCTGGCCGCGCCAAGGGGCGCAGGCCCACGCTGAAGTCGAGCTGGGCATATTGACGTTGCGCGCCCTGGTCCCGTCATCCCAGCAAGCGACAGCCCAACAAACCGTGGCCTTTGATCCGGGAGGCCTGGTCGATGGAATAGAAACCAGCACCGACCCGATGATTGCCGCGCGTCATGAGATCTATCGACGAGCTGCTTTGCGTCGGCGTCAGCCCGGGTCTTGATGCCGACGAGAGACAGCACCCCGCCCTTGAGAAGGGAATGAGTTATGCGTGAGTCAGCAACGTTGACTGGGTATTGAGCTGGGCGGGGTGTTTTATGTGCTGCCGGGCAAAATCCAGAAAAGCCTGCACGATGGGGGAGGTCGTCGGGTGTGAAGGGTAATGCAGGGTGATCTCCAGTTCTGGGAGTGGGTGTTCCTTCAGCAAGGCGACCAACTGATTGTTTTTGATGTGCTCCATTGCCATGAACGGGGGCAGTTCGGTCAGCACGCCACCTGCCAGGGCGCGGCTGCATAAATGGGCGTAGTCGTTGGTGAGTATTGTCGGGTCAGGTTTGAATACTTCCTTTCCCAGGCGCCAACTGGCTGTCGAACCTTGGCTCCAGACGCCACAAGGGAACTTGTGCAGGTCGGTGATCTCGGCAGGCTCGCCCAGACGCTGGAGCAATGCGGGGGCTGCCACCAGCACGTGGTGGTAGGTGAACACCCGTTGATTGGCCAGGGAGTGCTGAGTACACCGGCCTATGCGAATGATCACATCAACGCCATCTTCGGCCAGGCGGTCGGACCTGTCGCTAGCCTGGACCTGCAGCATAATGTCTGGATAACGCTGCTGGAACCTTGAGAGCACTTCCCACCAGGGCTTGAGCGAAGACGGCAGTGAAAGCCGCAGGAGTCCCTTGAGCCTGGCTTGCTCGTTTTGCAAGGCGCGTTCACCACGGGTCAGTATGTCCAGGCCCCGGCTGGCGTGCTGGTACAAGCGCATGCCGGCGTCGGTGAGGTAGGTACCGTGCACCGAACGTTGCAGCAGTTGTACGTTGAGCTCCCGCTCCAGGTCCCGGACCCGGCGGCTGATGGTAGCAAGCGGGATACCCAGGTGTTCGGCAGCAGCAGTCATGCTGCCCGATTGCGCGATGGCCGCGAACATCCGTAGAGCATTCAGATCCATGTTGCAACTTCTATGGTTTTTGAGCCATAGGCGCAAAGACTCAGTGGGGTTGTCAGGGCGATGGCATCTGCCAGGCCCTCGAGCAGTAACCGCTCGTTAATCTCGCTATCGAAGTTGGCGCATACAATCAAAGGGTTCTTGAAGGCCGCTCGCAGCCATCGGCGAAAACCTTCGGGGTAGGCCGGCCCTGTACCTGGCATCCACTCAACCACGTGCAGGTAAGCAATGTGGCGGTGGTTGAGTTCCTCGGCCAGGTACAGGGCCATGGCATGGGGTTCACGATCCTCAATGTCATTGAGGCTGCCCCAGGGCGACAAGCGCACACCGACGCGCTCTGCTCCCAGGGTTGCGATCAGGCTATCCACGATTTCCAGCAGGAACCGGGCTCGGTTCTCCAGCGATCCCCCGTAGTCGTCCTGGCGCAAATTGGTGCCAGTGGCCAGGAATTGTTCAATCAGATAGCCGCTGGCGCCATGTAGCTCAACCAGATCAAACCCGGCGGTCATGGCATTCGCCGCTGCGTCGACAAACGCCTGTTGAGCCAGGCGAATGTCTGCCAGTGTCATCTCTCTGGGGCTTGCAGCCGGCGCCCAGATACCGGCGCCTTGGTCATCGCGGATGAAAACCTTGGATCGGGTCCTGATGCCCGAAGGCGCAAGCGGCGCACGGTTGCTAGGTTGCAGCGAGCAATGGGACACGCGGCCCACATGCCAGAGCTGGGCGACAACCAGGCTGCCAGTTTCATGAAGCGTGTGGGTAACGGCTTTCCAGGCGGCAACCTGCTCCGCCGAATAGAGACCTGTGGCATCGATATGGCCCAAGCCTTCAGGACAGACAGGTGCACCCTGCGCAATCACCAACCCGGCGCCCACGCATTGAACGTAGCAAGGCGGGCTGGGTTGGGGTGAAGACGGGATCAGGGGGGTTAAAATTATGCGGTTCTGCAGGGTCCGGGGACCAATATCCAGGGGGGAAAGTAAACGCGTTGTCACAGAAATCCATCCTCTGGAGCCGGCAGGGAAAACCGGGGCTATATACATAATGATCACTATGTAATAATTCACCGAGGTCAGATGTGTCAATATATTTGTAACGAACGTTAATTCCAGGGGGAAGCATGGCCGAGCGAGGAAGACCACGCGCCTTTGACCGCGCGCAAGTGCTGGACCGGGCAATGGATGTGTTCTGGTTGCGGGGATACGAAGGGGCATCGCTGAGCGCGCTGACCCAGGCCATGGGTCTCAATCCACCCAGCCTGTATGCGGCCTTCAAGAACAAGGAAGGTCTGTTTCGGGCCGCGTTGGATCACTACCTCACGCATCATGGCGCCTATCGCTACAGCGTCCTGGCAGACGCGTCGACGGCTCGCGAAGCGGTGGAGGTCCTGCTTAAGGAGACGGTCACGCGGTTTTATCGCGGCGACCCGGCCCGTGGTTGTCTGGTGGTGTTGGCGGCGTTGTCCGGAACCCCCGAGAGCCAGGTGATCCAGGACGAACTCACTGCCCAGCGCAGAGAAACCCATCGACTGATTGAAGATCGTATCCACCAAGGCCTGCTTGAGGGTGACGTGCCAGCGGATACGAATGTTCAAACGCTGTCGGGTTTCTATACCACCGTCATGTTTGGCTTGAGCGTGCAGGCCAAGGATCAGGTTCCGTATGAGCAAATGATTGCGTTTGTGGACACTGCGATGAGCGTTTGGCCGCCGCAACCTTTGTGACCCCGCAAAACTGTATGGCACAACCTTGTTTTTCTGTTCCTTCCATATATGAGAGTGTGATTGTCATTCTGGGTGGTTAATATCCAATCCTGATTGATAGATAGTGAAGTCACTGGCCCAACGCCGGAACCTTCCAATCAATCGGAGCTTCATCATGACGATCAAATCTGTTCTCGGCCTTTACGAAACCGCCCTCAACACCAACGACATCAAGACCATTCTCGACCTGTATGGCAGCGACCCGGTGTTCATGCCTCAGCACGCACCTGCCCTGGTCGGCCGTGACGCGGTGAAAGCCGGTTACGAGCAGGTTTTTGCCACCCTCAAGTTGAATGTCAAGTTCACCATCCATGAGATCGAAGAAGTCGGCAACTGGGCCTGGGTGCGTACCTCCTCGGCTGGGACCACGCGCATTCTGGCTGCCGGGATTGATGTGACCGAAGGCAACAATGAGTTGTTCGTGTTCCGTAACGAACAAGGTAACTGGAAGATTCACCGCTATCTGTTCGCTACCACTCAACCACGTGCCTGAGGCCATTAGCATGAAAGCTTTTGTCATTGAACAAGCAGGTGGCCCTGAGGCCTTGACGCTCAAAGACATTCCTTCTGTAGAACCCTCCAGCGAGGAGGTGAGGATTCGTGTGCGGGCATTGGGCCTCAACCGTGCGGAAGCCTATCTGCGTGCCGGGAAAATGGGCCCGATCACGGCTCCGCGGGTACCGGGCATCGAGGCTGTGGGGGAAGTGATTCATGATCCTTCGGGCACTCTGCGTACCGGCCAGCGCGTCGCCACCGCCATGGGCGGCATGCAGTTCGCCCGTAATGGGAGCTATGCCGAAGAGGTGACGGTATTGCGCAGCAATGTGATTTCTTTGGAGGGTTCGACACTTTCATGGGAAGAGCTTGCCGCGTTACCTGAAGCCTACCTCACGGTGTGGGGCGCGCTGGACAAGAGCCTGGCGATCCAGCCAGGCCAGACGCTGCTGGTTCGCGGCGCAACGTCTTCAGTCGGCCTGGCGGCGCTGACCTATGCCAAGGCCCGCGGCCTGAAAGTGATTGCCACGACCCGCTCGGCAGACAAGGTCCAGCGCTTGCGCGAGATGGGAGCCGATGACGTGGTGGTCGACAACGGATCGATCGCCGAGCAGGTTCGCCAGCGGGCTCCTCAAGGCGTTGATGCGGTGCTGGAGGTGGTCGGTGCCGCGACGTTGCGCGACAGCCTCAAGACGGTACGCCCGTTTGGTGCCGTCAGCGTTATCGGATTGCTGGGAGGGGCACCGGTGCTGGAGCAACTGCACCTGATGCAGGACCTGCCGGCGGCCGTAAAGCTGAACTTCTTCGGCAGTGGCCTGCTCGGCACGCCGGACATGCCCCTCAAGGACAGCCCGCTTTTGTGGATTGCCAAGGAAGTCGAAGCGGGGCGCATGCCGTCGATCCGCACGAAAACCTTTGAATTCGAGCAGATACCTGATGCCCATCGCCTGATGGAAAGCGACGGTGCCTTGGGCAAGCTGGTCGTAAAACTCTGACACTAAGGAGCACATCATGCGTACTTCATTACTGGCGCTGACCTTGGGCGCCTTGCTTCTCCCCGCTATTGCCATGGCGACTCAACCGGCTGGCGCAAAAGAAGCGGTGAAAGAGGCGGTCACTGCCCAGCTGCAGCAATATCAAACGGCGTTGAATGCTTCGGACCTGGACCAGGTGATGGCGTTGTACGCAGAGGACGCGGTGTTCATGCCGCAAAACAGTTTGCCTGCCGTTGGGCGTGATGCCGTGCGCGAGGCCTATCAACGGGTCTTCGCAGCGATCAAGCTCAACGTACGGTTTACGATTGATGAGATTCAGCCGCTGTCACCTGATTGGGCCTTTGCCCGCACTCGCTCCAACGGTATTGTCAAACCGCTGGCGGCCGCGCAATCGAGCAGCGCTGAAGGGAACCAGGAAGTATTTTTGCTGCACCGTGAAACCGATGGAAAATGGCGTTTTGCGCGCTACATTTTCTCTTCTACCAATGCTCCCAAGTGACAATCGTGTCCTGAATGTGTGGGGGCTGTTTGTAGCGCCGCCTCTAAAAAAAACGCCGCTGTGTCATGAGCGGCGTTTTTGTTTGCCCGGGATTCAAGGCTGGAGGAACGGACTTGCCTGCAAGGTTGGCCCAATCCTCTGATCACAGCTTGGGCAATTGCCCTATACGCCCCATCATCTCGGTCACGATCTGCAGGTCCAGCAGGAACTGTTCGGTTGTCTTGAACTCGTTGTCGGTATGGCCGGTGTACTTGGCTTCAGGCCGTGCCAGGCCAAATTGCACGCCGTTGGGCAGCTCATGCACCGATGTTGCGCCGGCTGAAGTGCCGAACTTGGATTCCATGCCCAGGTTTTCCGTGGCCACGGCCAGCAACGCCTTGACCCATTCGCCTTCGGGGTTGCGGTACATCGGCGCGGCAATCGAGTAATCGAACGTCGGTGCGATATGGGTCTTGGTGCTCCAGGCGTTCAGCTTGTCGGCGATTTCCTTTTTGAGGGTTTGCGGCGCTTTGCCTTTTGGCACCCGCAGGTTGACTGCCAGCTTGAAGGTTTTTTCATCGATGCCCACGAAGGTCAGGGAAGTGGTCAGCGGCCCCATGAACTCATCGGAAAACCCCACGCCCAATTTGCCACCCAGGTAGTCCAGGCCCCAGTTTTCGGCGGCGTAGCGCGCGGCGTCGGTAATCTCGTTGTGCTTGAGCGCCACCTTGCCACCCAGGCTGTTGATAAAGTCCAGCATCCGCGCCACCGGGTTGATGCCGGACTCGGGCTCGGAGGAGTGAGCCGATACCCCGGTAACCGTCAGCTTGACGTCTTTGCCGACAACCTTGGCATCTACCGTGAAATCACCACCATGGGCCTTGGCATAGGCAGCGCCGGCCTGTTGCAGGCTGGCAGCCAGTTCGGCGGGTTTGTCACTGCGCAAGGTTGCCACCGACGCCGAAGGGATCTGGTTGGTCGCCAGGCCGCCGGTCATCGCGACGATTTCGGCGCCGTTGCCTTGTGCCTTGCGCTTGGCAAAGGTTGCCATGACCGTGCCATAACCCTTCTCGGCGATCACTACCGGATAGCCGCCATCCAGTGCCAGGTTGTAGTTTGGTGTCGGGTTGCGTTCAAAGTAATAAGGAATGGCGTCGCCGGTGGTTTCCTCAGTGGTGTCTACCAGCAGCTTGAAATTGCGTGCCAGTGGCAGCTTTTCTTCCTTGATCACTTTCATGGCGTACAGCGTGACCACGATGCCGTTCTTGTCATCCTCGGTGCCGCGGCCGTACATGCGGTCGCCAATCAGCGTGACCTTGAATGGGTCGAGGCGCGTGCCGTCGGCCAGTACCCAGTTTTCCGGGGTCACCGGCACCACGTCGGCGTGGGCGTGGATGCCGACCACTTCATCGCCAGTGCCTTCCAGGGATATTTCATAGACGCGATTGTCGATGTTGCGAAAGCTCAGGTTAAAAGACTGGGCCAGGCTCTTGATCTTGTCGGCGATCTTGATGAATTCAGGGTTGTCGTGCTGGGCTACGCCTTCCACCTGGAAGGTCGGAATGGCCACCAGCTCGCGCAGAGTCTCGGTCGCCGCTGCGCCGTATTTCACCCGGGCGTAGAGGCCCAGCAGGCGGTGAATCTCGTTTTGCTGCTCGGCCGACAGGCTCTTGTTATCGAGAAAGGCACTGATTGCCGGGGCGAGATCGGCGGTTTTGCCCAGCTCACTCTTGGCCAGGCTACCCAGAAAGGTGCGGAAGTCCTTGATCGAGGCGTCATTGAACGTCTTGAGGATGGTCGCGCTCTGTTGTGGGGTGATATTGGCGAAGGCTGGCGTGGTAAAGGCCGACAGGCTGGCGACCATCAGGGTGGCGGCGGCCAGGTGCTTGAGGGAGAAGTCCATTGCTGGGGCATTCCTTTGCAGGTGGTGAGTAGGAAGTTTCTGTCGGTATCATCAGAAATATTTCCACACACTAGCATCACCCACCCGCCGGAGGGGAGCCTCTGGTGGGGGAGATGTCCTATCGCAGTACGAAAACGCCGCCTGCCACTCACAGGCTGGTGTCGTCAGTCGAGGCTATAGCGAACCGACAGCGTGCCCTTTTTCTCGGACAGTCCGAGAATCGTGACTGGACCGATCTGGGCGAGGGTTTGCACGTGAGTGCCGCCGCAGGCGTAGGACGGCAGCTCCCCAAAGCCGACCTCCCGGGTGCCGCCGTCCAATGTCATATGGCGTGGCAGGTCCGCAGCGATCCATTGGTTGACCTGATCCTGCAAGGCATCGGCTTCCATGTTTTGTGCCGATTCTCCACGGATAAAACTGATCTTGCCTTCACCTGGCCAGTGGTGGGCCTTGATCGGCATCCAGCCCAGGGTTTCACCGGCGTTGCCGATCAGATGCCCGGCCGAATGCAGGCGTGTGTGCAGGGCGCGGCGTTCGCCGTCGACCCGCGCTTGCTGGGGGCCAAGTGCGACGGGCTGGTCCACGTAATGCACGATACGCTGCTCTTCCTGCACCACTTTCAACACATTGCTGTGCCCCAGCCACCCGGTATCAAAGGGTTGGCCGCCACCCTGGGGATGGAAAATGGTGGACTGCAGGATTACCGCAAACTGCTGTTCATGAGGCGTGCACTCCAGTACATCAACATCGGCAACCAGGTGGTCATGGGTAAAAAACAGGCGTTGGGTCATCATCTACATCCACATCAGGGTTCTGCGCCGCAGTATAAGTAGTGCTTGAATGGGTGATAATCCGTTCAAATATCAATGGACCTGTGCGTCATGAGCATCAATCTTCCTTTGCCATTGCTGGGTGAAATGGCGATTTTCGTCAAAGTGGTGGAAACCGGCAGCTTTTCTGAGGCCGCGCGCCAGTTGGGGGCTTCGCCATCGGCGGTGAGCCGTAGCATCTCGCGCCTGGAAAAGGCCCTGGCCACTCGGTTATTGCAGCGCACCACGCGCAAGCTGCGCTTGAGCGAAGGGGGCGAGGCCGTGTTCAAGCGCTGTCAGGAAATGGTCAACGCGGCGCGCTCGGTCATGGAAATCAGCGGCCAGTACACCCACGAGGCGGAAGGGCTGGTGCGGGTCAGCGTGCCCAAGGCGGTCGGGCGGTTTGTGGTGCATCCGCATATGCCGCAATTTCTGCGGCGTTATCCCAAGGTCGATGTGCAGTTGATCCTGGAGGATCGACCGGTGGATTTGATTGATGACAATGTCGACCTGAGCATCCGTATCACCGACAGCCCACCGCCGGGCTTGGTGGGGCGCCAGTTACTGCCGATCGAGCATTTGCTGTGTGCCACGCCCCAGTATCTGGCCACCCACGGGATGCCGCTGCACCCCCATGACTTGCTGGAGCACAGTTGCATCTACCTGGGCGAAACCCCCGGGGATGCGCGCTGGAAATTCCGCCAGGCTGGCAAAACAGTGACGGTGGGTGTACATGGGCGCTATGCGGCCAATCACACGGGGGTGCGGTTGGATGCGGTGTTGCAGGACGTGGGGATTGGCAGCTTGCCGTATTTCACTGCGCGCCATGCATTGGAGGAGGGGCGGTTGGTGCAGGTCCTGGCGCAATGGGATTTCATTGCCTCGTACCATGGTGATGCCTGGTTGCTGCATTCCCCCACACGATACCTGCCGCCGAAGTTGCGGGTGTTTATCGATTATCTGGTGGAGTGCATGGCGCGGGAGCCGACATTGCATCGGCGGTAGGCGCGCGAGCGAAAATGTGGGAGCGGGCTTGCCCGCGATAGCGGTGTATCAGTCAACTCATGTATCGACTGGCACTCAGCCATCGCGGGCAAGCCCGCTCCTACACAAGCCCTCTCCACACCTGGATTTTCGGTGCGTTCGGGATCAGTGCTTGGACTGGTCTTGGGGCATAGCCAGCAACTGCTTTTCCTGGTTCCAGTCGAAAGGCTCGTCGTTCTGCTCGGCTTCGAAGCGGCGTTCTTCCAGGGCCTGGTACAGGTCCAGTTCATCGTCGGGCATGAAGTGCAGGCAGTCACCGCCGAAAAACCACAGCAGGTCACGTGGCACCAGATGGGCAATCTGCGGGTAGCGCAGGATGACCTGGCTCATGATGTCCTGGCCCAGGTATTGGCTTTCGATCGGGTCGATGGGCAGCATGGCCCGCAGTTCATCAAAGCGCTCCAGGAACAACGCGTGGCTTTCCTCGGGAACCTGTTCGGCTTCGCCGACGGCAACCAGGATACTGCGCAGGTGGTCGAGCAAGACGAGATGATCGGCAACGACGTTGGACACGGGAGTAAGTCCTCATAAAGCAAAAACGGGCGCGAGAGTATATAGCTCTCGCGCCCGCTTTTATATGACCGCCGGTATTAGCGGACTCTGCCTGGTGCCTGGGCCAACTCCTCTTTGCTGAAGTCATCCACATCGATCACCTTGCGCCGTGCAGCTTCTGCGTCGCGCAGGGTCTGCGCTTCAGCTGGTTGCAGCACGCCGGCTTCCAGTGCCGCTTCGATGGCATGCTCCCCTGCGCGGGGCTTGACCTGGCCACTCTTGAGGGCGCTGTGGAGTTTCTTTTGTAGGGGATGGCTGGCACCCAGCAGGTCGTAGGCATGTTGCAACGCGCCTACCGGGTCTTGCGCCGATTGCGGGCGATAGCAGCCAGCCAGCAGCTCTTCGAGGGTCGGATCCCCCTTGGCCCGGCCAATCACTGCCGCGACCTCGGCGTCCAGTGCGTCGGACGGGCCTGTGTGGCGGCGACCGAACGGGAACACGATGACCCGCATCAGGCAGCCCAGCACTTTGTTGGGGAAGTTGCCGAGCAGTTCATCCAGCGCGCGTTCCGACTGGCCCAGGCTTTCTTCCATGGCCCAGGCAAACAGCGGCTCCAGATGGTCCGGGGAGTCGAGATCGTGGTAGCGCTTGAGCGCCGCCGAGGCCAGGTACATATGGCTGAGCACATCCCCCAACCGCGCCGACAGGCGTTCGCGACGCTTCAACTCGCCCCCCAGCAGCATCATGCTCAGGTCCGCCAGTAGGGCGAATGCGGCAGCCTGGCGGTTGAGCGCGCGGAAATAGCCCTGGCTCAAGCGGTTGCCCGGAGTTTTTTCGAAGTGGCCCAGGCCCAGGTTCAGCACCAGGGTGCTGGCCGCGTTGCTCACGGCAAAGCCGATATGTTGCATCAGTAGCCCATCGAACTCCTTGAGGGCCTGATCGCGGTCTTCACGGCCAGCCAGGGCCATTTCCTTGAGCACGAACGGGTGGCAACGGATTGCCCCCTGGCCGAAGATCATCAGGTTGCGCGAGAGGATATTCGCGCCTTCGACAGTGATGAAGATCGGCGCCCCTTGCCAGCTGCGGCCCAGGTAATTGTTGGGCCCCATGATGATGCCCTTGCCACCGTGCACGTCCATGGCATGGCTGATGCATTCGCGGCCGCGCTCGGTCAGGTGGTACTTGAGGATTGCCGAGAGCACCGAGGGCTTTTCCCCCAGGTCGACGGCATTGGCGGTGAGCATCCGCGCGCTGTCCATCAGCCAGGCATTGCCGCCGATACGGGCCAGGGCTTCCTGGATGCCCTCGAAGGCCGAGAGTGGCACGTTGAACTGCTCGCGCACTTGGGCGTACTGGCCGGTCACCAGGCTGGTGAACTTGGCGGCGCCAGTGCCCACCGCCGGCAGGGAGATCGAACGGCCTACCGACAGGCAGTTCATCAGCATCATCCAGCCCTTGCCGAGCATTTCCTGGCCGCCGATCAGGAAGTCCAGGGGAATGAAAACGTCCTTGCCGGAGTTGGGGCCATTCATGAACGCGGCGCCCAGGGGCAGATGGCGACGGCCGATTTCCACGCCGGGGGTGTCGGTGGGGATCAGCGCCAGGCTGATGCCCAGGTCTTCTTCTTCACCCAGCAGGTGGTCCGGGTCATGGGCCTTGAAGGCCAGGCCGAGCAGGGTCGCGACCGGTCCCAGGGTGATATAGCGTTTTTCCCAGTTCAGGCGCAGGCCAAGGGTTTCCTTGCCTTCCCATTCGCCTTTGCAGATTACCCCGGTGTCGGGCATCGCACCGGCATCGGAACCGGCCAGCGGGCCAGTCAGGGCAAAGCACGGGATGTCATCGCCACGGGCCAGGCGTGGCAGGTAGTGGTTGCGTTGCTCATCGGTGCCGTAGTGCAGCAGCAGTTCTGCCGGGCCCAGGGAGTTGGGGACCATTACCGTGGAGGCAAGGTCGCCGCTGCGGGTTGCCAGTTTCATCGCCACCTGGGAATGGGCGTAGGCCGAAAAGCCCTTGCCACCGAACTCCTTGGGGATGATCAGGGCAAAGAAGCCATGTTGCTTGATATGGTCCCAGGCTGCCGGTGGCAGGTCCATGGCCTGGCCGATTTCCCAGTCGGTGACCATGGCGCACAGCTCTTCGGTGGGGCCGTCGATAAAGGCCTGTTCTTCTTCGGTCAGTTGCGCCTTGGGGTAGGCCAGCAGCTTGTCCCAGTCGGGGCGGCCGCTGAACAGTTCGCCGTCCCACCACACGGTACCGGCGTCAATGGCATCGCGCTCGGTCTCGGACATCGGCGGCAAGACTTTCTGGAACCAGTTGAACAGCGGTGCGGTGAAGTACTGGCGGCGCAGGTCGGGCAGCAGCAGCGGTGCAGCGACCGCCGCCAGCAGGGCCCAGAACACCAGCAGCAGCCAGCCCGGCGCATGGCTGAAGGCGCCCATCGCCAACAGGTAGACGGCGACCACGCCCAGGGCGGGCAGGGGGGCGGTACGACGGTGTGCCAGGTAGGCAATGCCGAGCACCAGAACCAGTATCCACAACAACAGCATATTCAATCCTCCGTGAAACCAGGGGCAGAAGCACCCTCAGAGCTTAGTCGGCATCCGAAAAAGCGGTGCCTGAGGGTGTTACGTGGTGTGGCGGGAAGTGCTCTTCAGTCACAGGCAGCAGGCCCCGACATTTGGCCGAATCGTCGTTATCCCTCGGTCGGGCCTGTGGTTAGACTCCAGGCTCGCCTCGGAGAAAATTCCCATGAATGCGTACTTGAGTCCCAGCCGCTTCATCGATAGTGACCACCCTGCGGTGGTGGAGTTCGCCGAAAAACATCGCGGTTCGAGCCAGGATCCCCGTGACCAGGCAGTCAGTCTCTACTACGCCGTGCGTGAAGCGGTGCGCTACAACCCTTACACCTTCAGTCGCGATCCGCAAACCTTGTGTGGCAGCTACGCCCTGGCGGCGGGCCAGAGCTATTGCGTGCCCAAGGCCACCCTGCTGGCGGCCTGCGCCCGGCATTGCGGCATACCGTCGCGTATTGGCCTGGCGGATGTGCGCAATCATTTATCGACGCCGCGCCTGATCGAGCTGCTCAAGAGTGATGTGTTCGCCATGCACGGCTACACCGAGTTGTATCTGGACGGGCGCTGGGTCAAGGCGACGCCGGCGTTCAACCAGCAACTGTGCGAACTGTTCGATGTCCCCCCCCTGGATTTCGACGGGGTCAATGACAGTGTTTTCCACCCATTCAACCGCCAGGGCCGGCGTTCCATGGAGTATGTGGTGGACCATGGGCAATTTGCCGAGGTGCCCGAAGAATTCTTCTTTGCGCACATAAAGAAATGTTACCCACACCTGTTTGGCGAGCAGTCGCCGCAATTGTTAGGTGATATGCAGAGCGATTTGAGTCAGGGCTGAACCGGCGTATGCTGCTGCGGCATTCATCCACTGGGAGGCGGTCATGCTGAAGATCTGGGGTCGTAAAAATTCGTCAAACGTCAGGAAGGCACTCTGGTGCGCCGAGGAACTCGGCCTGGACTATGAGGCAATTGATGCGGGCGGGGCCTTTGGTGTGGTCGATACGCCGCAGTATCGGGCGTTGAACCCTAATGGCCGGGTGCCGATGATCGAGGACGGCGAGTTTGTGTTGTGGGAGTCCAACACGATCGTGCGTTATCTGTGCGCCAAACAGGCGTCGAACTGGTACCCCACGGATCTGCAGGCGCGAGCCAACGCCGAGAAGTGGATGGACTGGACCACTTCGACCTTTGCCGAACCGTTCAAGATTGTGTTCTGGGGCATTCTGCGGACCCCGGCCGATCGGCAGAACTGGGACAACATCCATGCCGGGCGCAATGCCTGCATCGAGGTGTTGAAAACCGTGGACCAGGCACTGGCCGAGCAGCCCTACCTGTCCGGCAACGAGATCGGCATGGGTGATATTCCCCTGGGCAGCTTTATCTATGCCTGGTTCGAGATGCCTATCGAGCGTCCGTCCATGCCCCATCTGGAGGCGTGGTACCAGCGCTTGCAGCAACGCCCGGCCTATCAGAAAGCGGTGATGACCGCGTTGACTTAATACTGACTATTAATACAGGTGACTGTACTTGTACGGCGCCGGCAAGCACCATGCCTGCCGGCGCTGTGGTTGTATTTCGTATGGCACGCCCTTATCTATTCTTCCTATTCCCTTCCTTGGTGCGTAATCCGATATGAGTTCCGCTCTGTCCATCCGGCAGCTAACCAAAACCTACGGCAACGGTTTCCAGGCCCTGAGTGGTATCGATCTGGATGTCGCCGAAGGTGATTTCTTTGCCTTGCTTGGCCCCAACGGTGCCGGCAAGTCGACCACCATCGGCATTCTGTCGACCCTGGTCAACAAGACCAGTGGCACCGTGAATATCTTTGGCCATGACCTGGATAAATCCCCCGCCGCGCTCAAGCGCAGCATCGGCGTGGTGCCCCAGGAGTTCAACTTCAACCAGTTTGAAAAGACCTTTGATATCGTCGTGACCCAGGCCGGTTACTACGGCATCCCGCCGAAGATCGCCAAGGAGCGTGCCGAGCAGTACCTGACCCAATTGGGGCTGTGGGACAAGCGTGACGTGCCATCGCGCTCCCTGTCCGGCGGCATGAAGCGACGCCTGATGATCGCCCGCGCCCTGGTGCACGAGCCACGCTTGCTGATCCTCGACGAGCCGACGGCGGGGGTCGATATTGAGTTGCGTCGCTCGATGTGGACGTTCCTTACCGAACTGAACCAGAAAGGCATCACCATCATCCTCACCACCCATTACCTGGAGGAGGCTGAACAGTTATGCCGCAACATCGGCATCATCGACCACGGCACCATTGTCGAGAACACCAGCATGCGCAACCTGCTGGGCCAGTTGCATGTGGAGACGTTCGTGCTCGACTTGAAGAACAATCTGTCGGAGCCACCGCAGCTGATTGGCTACCCAACCCGCCTGGTAGACAGCCATACGCTGGAAGTCCAGGTCGATAAAGCCGTAGGCATCACCGCGCTGTTCAGCCAGTTGGCCCTGCAGAACATTGAAGTGTTGAGCCTGCGTAACAAAACCAATCGCCTTGAGGAGCTGTTCGTGTCCCTGGTGGAGAAAAATCTGGCGAAGGTGGCGGTATGAGTTCCGAGTTCCAACCCAACCTGGTAGCGCTCAATACCATCGTCTACCGCGAAGTGAAGCGCTTCATGCGCATCTGGCCGCAAACCTTGCTGCCGCCGGCGATCACCATGGTCCTGTATTTCGTGATCTTCGGGAACCTGATCGGTCGACAGATCGGCGATATGGGTGGCTTCACCTACATGGAGTACATTGTGCCGGGGCTGATCATGATGTCGGTGATCACCAACTCCTACGGCAACGTGGTGTCGAGTTTCTTTGGCAGCAAGTTCCAGCGTTCCATCGAAGAGCTGATGGTTTCGCCGGTGTCGCCGCACACCATCCTGATTGGCTACACCCTGGGCGGCGTACTGCGCGGCTTGATGGTCGGGGCGATTGTGACGGTGCTGTCGATGTTTTTCACCGACCTGCAGGTGCATCACCTGGGGGTGACGATCCTGGTGGTGGTGCTGACAGCGACGATCTTCTCGCTGCTGGGCTTTATCAACGCAGTGTTTGCGCGCAACTTCGATGACATTTCAATCATCCCGACCTTTGTGTTGACGCCGCTGACCTACCTGGGCGGGGTGTTTTATTCGATCACCTTGCTGCCGCCATTCTGGCAAACGGTGTCGATGGCCAACCCGGTGCTGCACATGGTCAACGCCTTCCGCTACGGGATCCTGGGTGTGTCGGATATCAAGATCAGCGTGGCGATCACCTTCATGATCGTGGCGACGGTGGTGTTGTACATCGGGTGCGCACGGTTGCTGGTGAGTGGGCGTGGGATGCGTACCTGAGCAAGGTCTAAAAATGTGAGAGCGGGTTTGTGTGGGAGCGGGCTTGCTCGCCAATGCGTTGGGTCAGCCAATACATGTACTGACTGGCACAGCGCATTCGCGAGCAAGCCCGCTCCCACATTTGGATTTGTGTGCTGCCCTGGCAACGCTCCAGAATCACCTGTAACTGCCCACCCAGAATCGTCACGCAGTACCCCGGCGTCTGGCTGCACTGCGCATCGCGCATCATATTGCGCCCCGGTTCCGAGTTCATCTCGTCCAGGTACTGTTCAGTCCAGGCGCGCGGGGCGTTTTGCCTGCCGTCTTTGTTGGCAGGCAATCTGACCCGCAGTTTTGGCCTGATCGCCGCCACTGATGGCTACGGTGTGGTGCTGATTGTATTGGCGCTTGGCGCTCTGTTTGGCTTGATGAAGCAAGTACCGATCAAGGCTTCATATAGGTAAAATAGATAACAGTTAGAGATATTACCCGTTATATAGATATTCGCTTGGCTTCTATCATGGGCTCAACCTCATACGAGGAAGAGGATTGAGCCATGACGTGCCCCAATAGCATCACCCCCAACTACAAATTGTTCAGCCACCTGGCCGCTCCCAGGGAAGTGATTCGCCAGTTCACCCCCAACTGGTTCGCCGCCACCATGGGGACCGGCGTGCTGGCGTTGGCCCTGGCGCAATTGCCGGTACAACTGCCGGGTGTCTATGCCATCGCCGAAGGGCTGTGGCTGCTGACGATCTTTCTGTTTGTGTTGTTCAGCGGTTTGTACGCGGCGCGTTGGGTGATGTTTTTTCACGAAGCGCGGCGAATTTTCGGGCATTCCACCGCCTCGATGTTCTTTGGCACCATCCCCATGGGCCTGGCGACCATCATCAATGGTCTGCTGTTGTTTGGCCTGCCGCGCTGGGGTGAGGGTGTGGTGCCACTGGCTGAGGCGCTATGGTGGCTGGACGTGGCCATGGCCCTGGCATGCGGGGTGTTGATCCCGTTCATGATGTTTACCCGCCAGGAACACAGCATTGATCAGATGACTGCGGTCTGGCTGCTGCCGGTAGTGGCTGCCGAAGTCGCGGCGGCCAGTGGTGGCCTGTTGGCGCCGCACTTGGCTGACGCCCATTCACAATGGGTAATGTTGGTGACCAGCTACGTGCTCTGGGCGTTTTCCCTACCGATAGCATTCAGCATTCTGACGATCCTGATGCTGCGCATGGCCCTGCATAAACTGCCCCACGCCAATATGGCCGCGTCGAGCTGGCTGGCCCTTGGCCCGATCGGCACGGGGGCTCTGGGCATGTTGTTGCTGGGCCAGGATTCGCCAGCGATTTTCGCCGCCAATGGCTTTGCCGGTATCGGTGAGATTGCTGCAGGCCTGGGGCTCGTTGCCGGCATCACCCTATGGGGGCTGGGCTTGTGGTGGATGTTGATAGCGGTGCTGATCACCCTGCGTTACCTGCGCGCCGGCATTCCGTTCAACCTGGGCTGGTGGGGCTTCACCTTCCCGCTGGGGGTCTATGCCCTGACTACCTTGAAACTGGGCAGCACCTTGCACCTGGCGTTTTTCAGCGTGACCGGCAGCGTACTGGTGGCCGCACTGGCCCTGATGTGGCTGGTGGTCAGCAAGCGCACCGTGCAGGGGGCGTACAAAGGTGAGCTGTTTGTTTCACCGTGCATTGCAGGAGTGGGGAATAAGTAAGCAGGATTAGGTAAAGTCGTGGCCTGAAAAATCAATAAAGCCTTCAGGCCACGCAGGAACACGGACGATGAGTCACCCCTCGCAATTCACCTTGCTGCGCAAACGGCGCTTTCTGCCGTTTTTCATCACCCAATCCTTGGGCGCGTTCAACGACAACATCTTCAAGCAGTCGTTGATCCTCGCCATTCTCTACAAGCTGGCCATCGAGGGCGACCGCTCTATCTGGGTCAATCTGTGCGCCTTGCTGTTTATCCTGCCCTTCTTCCTGTTCTCGGCCCTGGCCGGGCAGTTTGGCGAAAAATTCAACAAGGATGCGTTGATCCGTGCGATCAAGATCGGTGAAATCGTGATCATGGCCATCGGCGCCGTGGGCTTTATGACCAATCACCTGGAATTGATGCTGCTGGCGTTGTTTGCCATGGGCACCCACTCGGCGCTGTTTGGCCCGGTGAAGTACTCGATCATGCCGCAAGCGTTGCACGAAGAAGAGTTGGTCGGCGGCAACGGCCTGGTGGAGATGGGCACGTTCCTGGCGATTCTCGCCGGGACTATCGGCGCCGGGGTCATGATGTCCTCTGCGCACTACGCACCAGTGGTGTCCACGGCGATTGTCGCGATTGCGGTACTGGGCTACCTGGCCAGCCGGGGGATCCCGCGGGCAGCAGCGTCCAGCCCCGAGATGCGCCTGGACTGGAATATCTTCAGCCAATCCTGGGCCACCTTGCGCCTGGGCCTGGGGCAGACGCCCGCTGTGTCGCGTTCGATTGTCGGCAACTCGTGGTTCTGGTTTGTCGGGGCGATCTACCTCACGCAAATCCCCGCCTACGCCAAAGAGTGGCTGTATGGCGATGAGACCGTGGTGACCCTGATCCTCACGGTGTTCTCGGTGGGTATCGCCCTGGGTTCGATGCTCTGCGAAAAACTCTCCGGGCGTAAGGTGGAAATCGGCCTGGTGCCCTTTGGTTCGTTCGGCCTGACGGTATTTGGCCTGTTGCTGTGGTGGCATTCCGACGGCTTCCCGCAGAACGTCCAGGCCAACGACTGGTTGGCGGTGTTGGGTTATGGCCAGGCCTGGTGGGTGTTGTTCGATATCCTTGGGCTGGGAGTATTTGGTGGTTTCTACATCGTGCCACTGTACGCCTTGATCCAGTCGCGTACCGCCGAGAACGAGCGGGCGCGGGTGATTGCCGCGAACAATATACTCAATGCGCTGTTCATGGTGGTCTCGGCGATTTTCACCATCCTGCTTCTCAGCGTGGCCAAGCTATCGATCCCCGAGCTGTTCCTGGTGGTGTCGCTGCTTAATATCGCGGTCAACACCTACATCTTCAGGATTGTTCCCGAGTTCACCATGCGCTTCATGATCTGGCTGCTCGGCCACTCCATGTACCGCGTGCAGCATCGCGACCTGCAATACATCCCGGATGAAGGGGCGGCGTTGCTGGTGTGCAACCATGTGTCGTTTGTCGATGCACTGCTGATGGGTGGCGCGGTGCGTCGGCCGATTCGCTTTGTGATGTATTACAAGATCTACCGCTTGCCAGTGCTCAACTTTATCTTCCGGACAGCGGGCGCGATTCCGATTGCCGGGCGCCATGAGGATTTGGACACCTACGAAAAGGCCTTCCAGCGCATCAGCCAATACCTGAAGGCTGGCGAGCTGGTGTGCATCTTCCCGGAAGGAAAATTGACCGCCGACGGCGAGATGAATGAGTTCAAGAGTGGGGTGACGCGGATTCTTGAGGAGACGCCGGTACCGGTGATTCCCATGGCGTTGCAGGGGTTATGGGGGAGCTTCTTCAGCCGCGATCCGAACAAAGGGATCTTTCACCGGATCTGGTCGCGGGTGACGTTAGTGGCGGGGCCGCCGTTGGCGGTGGAGGCGGCTACGCCGCAGGCGTTGCAGGCGCAGGTGCTGGCACTGCGTGGCAGCACCCGGTAGGCGCCTGGCTTGCCAGCGATGGCGCCCGACAATCCAGCACAGGATTCAAGGGCTTCATCGCCGGCAAACCGGCACCTACGACGGCATCAGGCGCTGACTTTGAGGCCGATCAACCCGGCAATGATCAGGGCCACACTGGCCAACCGAAACAGCGCCATGGACTCCCCAAACAGGATAATCCCGGCAATCACCGTGCCCACTGCGCCGACGCCGGTCCAGATGGCATAGGCGGTACCCAGTGGCAACTCCTTCATGGCCAGCCCCAGCAGGCCAAGGCTGACGGCCATGGCGCCAATCGTCAGGGCGGTGGGCAGCGGCTTGCTGAAGCCGTCGGTGTACTTCAGGCCGATGGCCCAGCCAACTTCAAACAGCCCGGCGAAAAACAGAATGACCCAGGACATAAAGACCTTCCTTTTAGACGTGGGGCCGTCCCCGGATTGAATGCTCGAACGAGTCGTGGGGTCGTCCCCGCGAAGGCTCGTAGAGTGCCGAAAAGCGCGCGCCCGATCAAGTTTCGGCGAGGATCCTGCGATCTTCCTTTTCACTCATCCGGCGGAAATACGTCGACAGCAACGCCCCGGAAATATTGTGCCAGACGCTGAACAGCGCACTGGGTACCGCCGCCAGTGGCGAGAAGTGCGCACTGGCCAGTGCGGCGCCCAGCCCCGAGTTCTGCATGCCTACTTCCAGTGCCAACGACTTGCGTTGGGCCAGCGGCAGCTTGAACACGCGGCCGGTAAAGTAGCCCAGCAAGTAGCCGAAGCTGTTGTGCAGTATCACCACCGCCATGATCAGCAGGCCTGATTCGGCAATCTTCGCCTGGCTCGCCGCGACCACCGCCGCGACGATAATCACGATACTCACCACCGAGACCAATGGCAGCACATCGACGGCATGCCGCACGCGATCACCCAACAAGCGTTGCGCCAATACCCCGAGGACGATGGGTAGCAGCACCACTTGCAGGATCGACCAGAACAGCTCCATGAACGACACCGGCAGCCACGCCGAGGCCAGCAGCCAGATCAGTGCCGGGGTCAGCAACGGGGCGAGGAGGGTGGTAACGGCGGCGATGGCCACCGACAGCGCCAGGTCGCCCCGGGCCAGCCAGGTCATCACGTTGGATGAAGTGCCGCTTGGGCAGCAGCCGACCAGGATCACGCCGACGGCAATTTCCGGTGGCAGCTGGAAGGCCTGGCACAGCAACCAGGCCACGCCGGGCATGATCACGAAGTGCGCGACCACCCCCAGGGCCACACGCCACGGGTGGCGTGCGACCTCGGCGAAATCTTCAAGTTTGAGGGTCAGGCCCATGCCGAACATCACCAGGCCCAGCAGTGGCACGATGGCGCTTTTCAGGCCGATAAACCAACTGGGCTGGAGGAACGCGACCACGGCAAAGATCAGCACCCAGTAGGCGAAGGTATTGCCGACGAAACGGCTCAAGGCGGCGAGTGCGCGCATGGCGGTGTCCTTATTATTAGAAAGGTAACCAGGGTGGAAACCGGATCAAATGTGGGAGCGGGCTTGCTCGCGAAGGCGGAGGGTCAGTCAATTGTTCATCAACTGACCCTCCGCCTTCGCGAGCAAGCCCGCTCCCACATTTTGATCTTCACACGGCTTAGATACCTTGCGGGGTCTCTTCACCGCCCAATGCTTCCACCAACGCCGGCAGGAAGTCGCCAAAGGTCAGCATCATCAGGGTAAAGCTGGCATCCAGTTGGCCCAGGGCTTCGTCGCCGCCGTCCTGTTCGGCCTGGTCTTGCAGCAGGTCTTCGAACTTCAGGCGCTTGACCGTCATCTTGTCGTCGAGCATGAACGACAGCTTGTCCTGCCAGGCCAGGGACAGTTGGGTCACGACTTTGCCGGTGGTCAGGTGCAGTTGGATTTCTTCGCCGGTCAGGTCCTGGCGCTTGCAGCGCACGATGCCGCCGTCTTCGTGGGTGTCGCGCAGTTCGCACTCGTCGAGGACGAAGAAGTCATCAGCCGGTTTCTGGGTGGTGACCCAGTCGGTCATGATCGCGGTGGGTGCGGTTTTCACGGTCAGCGGGCGTACCGGCAGGGTGCCGATCACTTCACGCAGGGTCGACAGTAAATCTTCGGCGCGCTTGGGGCTGGCCGAGTTGACCAGGATCAGGCCCTGTTTCGGCGCGATGGCGGCGAAAGTCGACGAGCGCCGGATAAAGGCGCGGGGCAGGAAGGCCTGGATGATTTCATCCTTGATCTGGTCCCGCTCCTTTTTATAGACCTTGCGCATTTGCTCGGCTTCGATCTCTTCGACCTTTTCCTTCACCGCATCACGCACCACGCTACCCGGCAGGATGCGTTCTTCCTTGCGTGCGGCGATCATCAGGAAATCACCACTGACGTGCACCAGGGGCGCATCTTCACCTTTACCGAAAGGCGCGACGAAGCCGTAAGTGGTCAACTCCTGGCTTGCACAAGGGCGCGCCGGTTTGGTGGCCATTGCAGTTTCCAACGCCTCGGCATCAACAGGCAGATCTTGGGTCAGGCGATAGATAAGCAGGTTCTTGAACCACATGGGGTGAGTCTCTCCTTTATACAAAGTGGGGCATTATTCTCTTGATAACGCCTGAGGCCAACCCTGCCTAAGCCATTGGAAGGGCTGAAAAAAAAGATTTAAGAAAGTGCTTGCCAGACTTGGGGACGCTCCGTAGAATGCGCGCCACACCGAAACGAAGGGTGATTAGCTCAGCTGGGAGAGCATCTGCCTTACAAGCAGAGGGTCGGCGGTTCGATCCCGTCATCACCCACCATTCGCTTCATGTGTTACGCGCAGCGGTAGTTCAGTCGGTTAGAATACCGGCCTGTCACGCCGGGGGTCGCGGGTTCGAGTCCCGTCCGCTGCGCCATATTCGGTAACTTGGAACACTGAACGCCAGGTCACCACAGGAAGCCCGCTCATCGAGCGGGCTTTTTGCTGCCTGGGGTTTGCTAAAACCTTCGGCCAAAAAAACGCCCCCGGTCATTTCCGATGACCGGGGGCGTTTTTTATGGGGTTTTAGAAATCCCAGCGCGTGGTGACCATGAAATTACGCGGTTCACCGTAGGCGGCAGAGTTATAGAAGCCGATATTGGTGTAGTAGGACTTGTCGAAGATGTTATTGACGTTCAGTGTCGCTGACAGGTTCTTGGTGACCTGGTAGCGGGTCATCAGGTCCACCAGCCAGTAGGCCTCCTGGGAGAACTCTTCGTATCCGTTATGAGGCGTGTTGTAGATATCCTGCCAGCCCACGCTCTGCCAGCGCACGCCACCGCCGACGGTCAACTTGTCGAGGTTGCCCTTGAGCTTGTAGGTGGTGTACAGCTTGATCTGGTCTTCAGGCTCGAACGTGGAGATCTTCACGTCTTTGTCATCGCGCACAATCTTGTGGGTATAGCCGGCCTGAAGCTGCCAGCCGGGGGCAATCTCGCCGGACATTTCCACTTCATAGCCCTTGGTCACCGCCTTGCTGCTCTTGTAGGCGTAGTTGGACGGCTGGGGCTTCTGGTTGTTGTACGCGTCATCGGACAGCGCGCGATTGGATTCATGGATTTCAAAGTACGCCGCGCTGGCGTTCACCCGGCCGTCGAGGAAGTCGGCTTTCACGCCCAATTCCCAGTTCTGCCCTTCATCCGGCTCAAGCAGCTTGTTTTCCCGGTCGCGGTTGTAGTTTTCCTGGGGCATGAAGATATCGGTGTAGCTGGCATATACCGAGTAGGTGTCGTTCAAGTCGTAGACCGCGCCAACATATGGTACGAAGCGACCGGACTCGCGATAACTGGGGTTATAGCCGGTGACCTGATAGTTGACCAGGCGCCCGCCCAGCAGCAGCTTGAGGTCATCGGCCAGGTTCAGGCGCGTGGTCACATACGCGCCGGTCTGGCGGATGGTGTCGTCGATCAGCGATTGTGCATTGCCCCAGTCCGGCATCGCGCCGTGGCCATGCCAGTTATTGAAGTCGACCATGTTCGGGTCGAGGTTCCAGTAGCCTTTGCCTTTCCATTGTGAGGCGCTGATCGAGCCGCCCAATACCAGTTCGTGCTCACGCCCGCCGAAGCTGAACGGGCCACTGACATATAGGTCGGCCGAGTCGCTGACGGTTTCCCCGGTGTACTTGCCCGAGGTCAGGTGCGCGCTGCCGTCGGGTTGCGGCTGATCGCCCTGGATCGAACCCATCAGTGCGTGATAACCGTTGATCTTGTGGTCCAGTTGCAGCTTGGTCACCCAGCCATTGCCCAGGTCGTGTTCGAGCATGGCGAACACGGTACGGGTGTATTGCTCCCAACTGCTCCAGTCGGCGGCGTTGTTGAACGAGCGCTTGACCTTGTTGCGATCCCCCTTGGAGTTGATCAGCGGGAAGCTGCCTGACCAGGAGGAGCCCTTGGGCAGCGTGTCCTGGTAGTCACCGCCGACGGTCAGCAGGGTGTCCGGCGACAGGTCGAACTCCATGATGCCGTAGTACGTCGGACTCTTGCGCGAGTAATGGTCCATGAACGAGTGCTTGTCCTGGTAGGCGGCAACCGCCCGGCCACGCACATGGCCGCTCTCGGTCAGCGGGCCGCTGACGTCCAGTTCGCTGCGGTAATTGTCCCAGGAGCCGGCGCCGAGCGTGGCATGCCCCTGGAAGTCGGCGGTGGGTTTCTTGCGCACCAGGTTGATCGTCGCACCCAGTGAGCCGGCGCCGGTGAGCAGGCCGGTGGCCCCCTTGAGCACTTCGACGCGGTCGTAGATCGCCATGTCACTCAAGGTGTTGCCGGCGGAGTAGGCAACGTTGCGCGCCGTCGAAGGGATGCCGTCGTACTGGAAGTTATTGATCGAAAAACCGCGGGCGTAGTAGTTGCTGCGCTCGCTGTCGAAGGCCGACACGGTGATGCCCGGCGTATGGCGCATCACATCGTCGACGTTGTTCAGGCCGAAGTCATCCATGTGCTGGCGCGTAACAACGCTGACGGACTGCGGAGTTTCCTTGGGCGTCAATACCAGGCGCGTCGCGGTGGCGATGCTGCCAGGCGTGTAGGAGCCGCTGTCTTCGGTGACGTTACCCAACTGGTTGCCGCTGACCTGTGTCGGGCCCAACTCCAGGGTGCCGTTGCTGGCAGCAGGCGCGGGTTGCAGGGCATACACCTGATCGCCCTTTATCGCAACGTAGCCGCTGCCTTGCAGCAGCCGGTCGAAACCGTCCTGTATCCCGTAGTTGCCTTGCAGGCCAGGCCCTTTGAGGCCTTCCAGTTCCCGGGACTGGAACACAATGGCCACGCCGGCCTGCTGGGCGAAACGGTTGAGCGAGCTGCCCAGTGGTCCGGCGGGAATGTTGTAAGCCTGGGCGGCGGTGCTGGCCGTATCCGCCTGGGCCGGGTTGATTTGCAATGCGCCAACGGTGGCGGCGAGCAAAGCCAGGGAAAACGGCGCGCTTCTCAGCAGGCCAGAGCGCCCACGCGGGTAGGAAGGGGTGTGCATGGTAAAGGCAATCCTTTATGTGTCGAACTACCTTGCTTGACGGGCAACGGCGCAAAAACCGGAAGCAAATGCGAATAATTATTTATTGGGTGTTGGCGCGGGGGTTACGACGATCAGCCATGGCGTAAAGGTGCGCACGTTTATCGGCAGGGTTTTTGCCAGTAATTGCAAGGCGTGGTCGCTGTCATCCAGCGGGATCACGGCTGATACCCGCAGGCCCTGTAGCGCGGCACGATCAAATTGCAGGCGGCCTGCGCGGTGCCGCGAGATTTCGTCCAGGACCTCGGGCAATGGCCGGTTTTCCACCACCAGTTGATGCCGGCGCCAGGCTTCGTTGATGCTCGCCGGGTCGATGCTGCCGATCAGGCGGACGCTGTCGTTGCTGATCAGGGCCTGGGCGCCGGCGGCCACTTCCAGGGTCTGCCGGGCATCGGCGCTGTGTGCGGCCACGCGGGATTCGAGCAGGGTCAGTACGGTGCTATCGCCCTCGCGCTTGACCACAAACCGCGTGCCCAGTGCGCGCATGCTGCCTTGGGCGGTCTGTACGATGAACGGCCGCGCCTGATCGTGGGCCACGTCCACCAGGATCTCGCCTTGCAACAGTTCGATGCGCCGTTGTGTGGCGTCGAAATGCAGGTTGGCCGCGCTGATGCCGTTCAGGCTCAGTGCCGAACCGTCCGCCAGAGTCAGGGTTTGCCATTGGCCCGGGCCGTTGCGCACGTCAGCCATCCACTGCCGGGGATAAGGGCTAACGAGCAGTGCCGCTGTGGGAATTGCCAGGCTGCAAGCCAGCAGCAGGGCACGCAGTGCATTTGTGTTGCGACGCGTTTTTTTATCGGCGAAGGCCGCATTCAGTGCTGCCCGTGCCGGGGACTTTTTCCCGCGCAGGGCCTGCATCCGTGAAATCACCGCTTCCATGCGTGCGGCGGCCGCGGCGTAGTGCGGGCCTTGTTGTTTCCAGCACTCGAACGCCAGGCGCTGTGCCTCGGTCATCTCGCCGTCATGCAGGCGCAGCATCCACTCGGCAGCTTGTTCTTCGATCTGTTGGCGGGCGTCGGGCATGGGGGCGTCAGGTGTCCATGCTATGGCCGCAATGCATCAGGGCCTGGATCAGGTATTTGCGCACGGTACGTTCCGAGAGTTTGAGCTGACGGGCGATCTGTTGTTGGGTCAGTTCTTCCAGGTAATAGAGCACAAACGCCTGGCGCGAATACTCATGCATGCCTTCGAGGATAAACGCGATCTGTTCCAGGGCCTCAAGGGTGGTGTGGATCTGCTCCGGCGACTGGAATCCCTCCAGCGCGTCTACCGTCAGCGCCAGCTCCTGCAGGTAGGCCTGTTCGATCTGCCTGCGCCGGGCCTGGTCGATGATCAGTCGCCGGGCGGTGGTGCTCAGATAGGCCCTGGGTTCACGGATCGTCGCCACCGACTCACGGGTGTTCAGGATGCGTGCGAAAGTGTCCTGTGCCAGGTCGGCGGCGTTGTGCCGACAGCCCAACTTGCGCCGCAACCAGGTGAGCAGCCAGCCATGGTGCTCGCTGTAGAGCTGGGTTATTTCCCGTTGGAATGGCGGTTCACCCACAGACATAGGCGCGGCTCAGGTGTTATTGAGAATGGTTTCTAATTGTGGGGCCGGGGCCGGGTAAACACAAGAGACCCGCGTTTACACGCTACAAGCGCCGTTTTTCCGGGGTGTAGGTTGCCGACGGAAAGATATTTCAAATAAATTGCATTTAAATCAACACATTGCAGTTTTTTCGTATATGATGCGCCCCGCACCGAACGTAAAGGGTGATTAGCTCAGCTGGGAGAGCATCTGCCTTACAAGCAGAGGGTCGGCGGTTCGATCCCGTCATCACCCACCATTACGTCCAATGCTACGCGCAGCGGTAGTTCAGTCGGTTAGAATACCGGCCTGTCACGCCGGGGGTCGCGGGTTCGAGTCCCGTCCGCTGCGCCATATTCGGAAACCTGGAATACTGAACGCCAGGTCACCACACAAAGCCCGCTCACTGAGCGGGCTTTTTTGTGCCTGGAATTTTGCGACCAGGGACAAATCCTCCCATACACGTTGACCTACACCCACGCGAAGAGGCGCCAGCATGCCGGCGATGGCGTCCGATAAAACACCGTAGGGTGTCAGGTAACCAGCGTCATCGTTAACGAACATCGCGGGCAAGCCCGCGAGGCGTTCGCTTCAAAAGATCAGGGGGTGTTGCGGCTATGCCGATAGTCACTCACCGCCTCGTACACCGCCTTGCGCAGCCGGTTGATCCCCCCAATCGGCCGGTGTTCCTCTATGCCAAACCAGGGGTTGAATGACTGGTTGTCGCAGGCCAGGTTCAAGGCCTGGGTATCGAAGTCCTGCGCCGGAATGCGGATCTTTGCCACGCTCTCGTAGGGCGCGTCGCTTTCCTTCCATTCGATGCTGGTGTCTTCGATGGGCATGTATTTCTGTGGGTTCTGGCGTTGGATCTGCAACACAAAGCAGGCATCGACCCGGTCGGTGGACAGTTGCTGGCTCAAGGCGCTGCGCAAGAAGTTCGGCAAGTCCTGGTTCTGCTTGGGCAAGCTGTATTGCGGGCAGCTTTGCGGGTCTGGGGCGACGCGGAACTTGGCGTTGGCGGTGCCGAACTTGTAGGGCGATACCGAAAAATACGTTGCCTCGGTCGGGCTGGCCGGTGCCGGTGCGAGTGTGGCCAGGGCGATAAACAGATGCCGTACCTGCCAGCTGCGCGGGTCGAGGCTGGGGAAAAACGCCATGGCTTTCTTGCCATCGGCCTGGGCCCCGACGTTCTGCGCGTATTCCGCCACGTCGCTGACGAAGAAATTGGGGTGGCTGAACATCACAAAGTCCTGCTCGGCGCGGGCTTGCTGGTCGGCCAGCAGTTGCTTGCCCGGCACGTCCAGCAACTTGATCGCCATGCCGCGGGCGTCGCGGATGCTATCGAACTGAGGATAAGCGTTGCCGTTGGACAGGCGCATCATCGCCTGCCAGGTCTTGCCCGGCTCGGCGAACACCCCCTGGCGCAGCGCCGGGTCAAGGTCCGGCAGCACACTGACTTCGGCCTTCACGCAACCGTGGGCCTTGGCATGGGCATCACGCAGGTAACGGGTGCCTTCGCGATGCTGGTCGACGATGCGCACTGCCGTCTGAATGATGCCTTGGGTCATGGCGGCTTCCCCCGGTGGAATCTGTTCCTCTGCCGACACCGGGCCGCGGTGATGCCAGGTGAACCACAGGGTCGACAGCAACCAGCCGAGCAGGCCCAGGCCTACCAGCCATAACAGCGTCTTGCCGAGAAACGCGCCGAGGCGCAGCCACAGTCGAGCGAGCATGGAGCGGTCCTTGTGTCGAAATGGGGAAGTCATGGCAGTTGCTGCTCCAGCGGGCCGCCCAGTACTTTCAGGTATTCCAGCAGGGCCCAGCGCTCCTCAGGTTCCAATCCCCGGCCAATGACCCCGTTGCCGCGCTTGCCCGCGCGAAATTCGTGGCCGCTGTTGTGGTTGCCGGTGATGTTCGTATCGAACAGGAACGCGTTTTTAAAGGCCTCGGTGCGATAGCCCAGGTGACGCGGGTCGTAGTCGAAGGTGCCTTTATAGAAGGTGCGGCTGCGCTCGTACTGGGGTGAAAGCAACTGGTAGAGCGTGGGCACCGAGCCGTTGTGCAAGAACGGCGGCGTGGCCCACACCCCAGCCAGCGGCCGGGCCTTGTAGGCGCGCAGTTCGCGCACCCCGATGGGCAGGCCGTAGCCGTCCAGGCGCGGGCGTTCGGCCGGGGTGATGCCGGCGGCGCGGTAGGCGTGCTCTTCGACAAACGCGGTGACATAAGCCAGGCCCTTGGCCACGGACAGGCTGCGCAGGTTCAGCGGTTCAGTCGGCGTGGGATGCAGTTCGACGTTCAACTGTGCCAGCTCGGCCGGGTCCCATTGCAGGGCACTGAGGTCGTAGCGCTGGTCGGCAATGTTGCTGGCAGTGCCAGGGTCTGTGCCGATGTAGTCCACCGGCAGCATTTTCAGCTGCTGCACCGCACGCCCGTTGACCTCGGTTACGCTGGGTACATGGCAGGCTGCGCAGTTTTGCGCGAACAGCACGCGGCCACGGGCGGCCAGGGGCTTGTCGATGGCGCCGAACAGCGCTTCAGGCCAAACCGGCGGCTTGAGCCGTTGCAGGGTTTCTTCGATCAGGTTCAGGTCGCGCACCCGCACGCTGGAAGGGTAGCGTGCATCGCCCTTGAGGGGCTGGCCAGCGCTGTCGAAGAACGCCAGGGTCGCGCCTACGCCCAAGGCCTCACCGATGTTGCGCGCCATGGGTTGCTGGGCCGAGCCGTTCCATTGCACCCAGTCGAAGGTCCACATGTCCCACAGCTGCGGGTAGTCCACCGGCGCGTTGGCGATACGGTAGTTGTCCGGCGAAATGGCGTCGCCAAAGCTGGCGTTGGCAATGCGGCCGAAAGCGTCGGTGCGCCCCGGGCCTTCTTCGGTGGGGTAGAGGCCACGGTGGGTATCGTTCCAGGCCACCTTGAGGAAGTTGTCCAGGGATTTTTTGAAGTCCTGGCGCAACTGATCGTACTGGGCGTCGTATTGGTCCCCCAGCACACTGTGGGCAAAGCGCCGGAACTTCAGCGGGTTGTAGTAGGTGGAAGCGAGGCTGGCCACCAGGGCCTGGCCGAAGCTGCCGCCGCGCAGGGTCGGCACACTGGAGGGCAGTACATGCTGGGCTGAGCCACCGTCGATGCGCAGGGCCTGGCCATTGAAGTGCAACTCGCCGGTGTGGCAGGCGGCACAGGTGATATCGAGAAATTCATCATTGCTGCCGGCATTCTTGTGTCGGGTGAAGCCCACGGGCAGGTTGCCGGGGTTCTGGGCTGTGGCCTGTTGTCGCGGGTCTACGAGGAAACCGAAGCGCGCCAGGTTGGCCGGCTCGGCAAAGCGCTGCTCGGAAAACGGCAGCTCCAGCGCGGTGAACCAGTTGTAGCGCAGGCCCTTGACCTGGGTGCCCTGGGGGGTGAAGTAGTAGGCCTGGCGGTCGGCAGCGCTCCATTGGTCCTGGTAGTGCACCTGCTGTACCGGCACGTAATCCGGCAGCTTCGGGTTGGCCACGTAGTAAAGGATCACGGCCAGCGCGAGTCCCATAAGTGACAGGATCAGGAGTAAAACACGGGAAAAAATGCGCAAGATAACTATCCTTGTCGAGTTGTTGCGTCCTTATGCCACTGAGCGCGGCAGGCGGCAAGTAGCCATGATCCGTCTACGCAGGCGGCTTTTGGTACGCCGGCTGTCCTTCGCCGGGCTTTGGGGCAGATGAAAATGCTTTTAAACACGTGAACTTATCAGAAGTTTCCTGCTCACATGCCGGTAGCCATTGGTCGTGGCCGCCTGATAAGCTCGCGACTTTATTCGAATGCCCTTTTGGCGCATGAACAAGGAAATAGCATGAAACAGCATCGGTTGGCGGCGGCGGTGGCCCTGGTTAGCCTGGTACTTGCGGGTTGTGATTCGCAAACCAGCGTAGAGCTGAAAACCCCGGCGCAGAAAGCTTCCTACGGTATCGGCCTGAACATGGGCAAAAGCCTGGCTCAGGAAGGTATGGATGACCTGGACTCCAAGGCAGTTGCCCAAGGCATCGAAGATGCCGTCGGCAAGAAAGAACAGAAGCTGAAGGACGAAGAACTGGTCGAAGCGTTTTCCGCACTGCAAAAGCGTGCTGAAGAACGCATGACCAAGATGAGCGAAGAGTCGGCAGCTGCCGGCAAGAAATACCTCGAAGACAATGCCAAGAAAGACGGCGTAGTCACCACCGCTTCCGGCCTGCAATACAAGATCGTGAAGAAGGCCGAAGGCGCCCAGCCCAAGCCTACCGACGTCGTGACTGTGCACTACACCGGCAAGCTGACCAACGGCACCACCTTTGACAGCTCCGTGGAACGCGGTAGCCCGATTGACCTGCCGGTCAGCGGCGTGATCCCGGGTTGGGTCGAAGGCCTGCAACTGATGCACGTGGGCGAGAAGGTCGAGTTGTACATCCCGTCCGACCTGGCCTACGGCGCCCAGAGCCCGAGCCCGGCGATTCCAGCCAACTCCGTACTGGTCTTCGACCTGGAGCTGCTGGCAATCAAGGACCCGGCCAAGGCCGACGCTCCTGAGGCACCGGCTGCCAAGTAAGCCGCTGCTGAACACCCAACGCCCCGTTTATACGGGGCGTTGTTGTTTCTGGCGCCCGCAGAGTTTTTTAGGAGCCGGCTTGCCGGCGAAAAACGTCAACGACAACGCGGAGTGTCTGATACCCCGCGTCGTTCTCAGGTTTTCGCCGGCAAGCCGGCTCCTGCAGGAAATCAGAACGAACGCCCGCGACTTAGAGCAGTCTGATGCTATACATCGGCACGGCTAGCCGCAGATATCCCCCAAGTCAATGAAATCTTGGGATTTTTTTATGTGCGCAAAAAACGCCCGATCTGACTCTGGGCCTTGTATTACGTGGCTTTCAGCCGCGAAAATGGCCTCTGTTCACAAGGTTATCCACAAGTTGTGTGGATAACCTTTTCTCTCGCCTGGAACTGGAGTGACGATGAAAGCACCCTGGAATTTCACCCGCTTCCTGCCATTGGCCGCACGCCTGATTGGGCGTGGGCGCCTGCCGACCCTGTTGTTCGCGGTTGCTGCCAAAGGTTCAAGCCAGGGCAACCGCCTGGGCAAGCTCAAGGACGACCTCAAGCTGCTCCAGGCGCTGTGCCTGGCCTACTGGCGCGGCGAGTACCGGGCCATCAGCCCCAAGGCGCTGATATCGGTGGTTGCGGGCCTGATGTACTTCCTCAGCCCGATTGATGCGATTCCGGACTTCTTGCCGATGTTCGGCATGCTCGATGACATTGCGGTACTGGCCTGGGTCATGAAGTCCCTGGATGGCGAGTTGAATGCCTTCCGCGCCTGGCGTGAACGCCAGCGCCCGGAGAAGTTGGTGGTGGTCGAGCGCTTGCCCGCCACGCCACAGCTTCTGGAGCAGGAAAATCCGAAAAAAAACTGAACGTGCGGATTATCCCCATGCGCTCTTTGTGGCTGTTAGGATTACACTCCTAAGGAAAGTACTTACTTCGTAAGTGTTGTGATCCTACGGGGCAGTCATGGATATACAAATCATTTCACGGGATGGCGAGCCCGAATACGCGGTGCTGCCATGGGCTGACTACCAGGCGCTGTTAACAGCCGCCGGCCTGCAGCAACCAGCCACTCCTTCTGTACAGACCCCTCACGCCGCTGCCGAGCAGGATCTACGCCCCCTGGAACACTTGCGCAGCCTGCGCGAAGCCAAGGGCCTGGCTATCGAGGTATTGGCCCGCACGGTAGGCATCAGCCCGTCCTATCTGGGGTTGATTGAAAGGGGTGAGCGCCAGCCGGATGCTGCGATCCGTCGCAGCCTGGCCTGGGAGTTGGGGATTGCGGGTTGGAGGGATGAAATGTGAGTGTGCGCATCAGCCGTCAACATTGGGATGGATTGCTCAACGAACTTGATCAGGCCCGTCGCCAACGACATCTTTTGACCTATCGTGCATTGCTTGAGCGCCTGCAGTTTCCGACGCCGGCGATGCAGACCCTGACCGCTGCCCTGGAACACCTGGCTGCCCTGGATGCCAAGGCGGAGCAACCCTTGCGCAGTTCCCTGGTGATCAGCCAGGGCGCGAGCCGGTTGCCGCGTACCGGTTTTTTTGAATGTGTCGAGCGCCTTGGGCGTTTTTGCGGACCGTCCGATGGCGTCGCAGCGGCGTCCTGGCATGCCTCGGAAGTGGTCCGTGTGTTCGAGTACGAATATCCTGAGTCAGCGGAGGCCTGAGTGTTCTGGAAGCTCAAAGCGTATGCCAGCTATTGGCTGGCACGCAGATTGTTTCATTGGTCGTGGTTTGTGCGTCAGCCTCGGGGCTGGCACTGGCTGGAGGGTCAGTTTGCGCGCATGGCCAACCTGGGTAATGTCGAGGCACAAAGTTTTTATGGGCATATCCTGACCTTTCGTGGCCAAGGGCTTGGCGCGCGGGAAGAAGGCGTGCGCTTGCTGCGCCTGGCGGGGCAGGCGGGGGATGGCAAGGCGGCTTATCAAGTGGGGGTGCTGAGCCTGGCGGGGAGCCTGGGCAAGGCGCCGGACCCTGCAGAAGCCGCGCGCTGGTGGGCCATCGCCGCCAAGGCTGGGCATCCGCTTGCGCAAATACGCCTGGAACAACTGTAGGAGCCGGCTCCTATAGGAGTTCGCGGCTGTCGATTACGTGGATGCTGTAACCGGCAACATCCTTGGCGTGATGCTTGGCCTGGGAGGCCAGTTCCGCCAATTGGCTGGCATCCAGGAGCCCACAGCTCAACGGATGCAGATGCACCACGCCAATGGACAACGACAGCAAGGCAAACTCCTGGCGCAGCCCCTGGCGATTCAGGGCGATAAAACAGCCCGCGTCCAAATGCTCGCTACGGTAGAAGCGCCGGCACTGGGTCTGGAAGTCATCCACCAACTGATTGAGGCGCTTGCGCCAATCCTGGGCGCCCAACACCAGTAAAAAATCATCGCCGCCAATATGTCCGACAAAATCCCGGCTGGGGTCCACCCGGTCGTTCAGGCACTGCGCCAGGCACAGCAACACTTCATCCCCACGGCCATAGCCGTAGATATCGTTGAACGGCTTGAAGCTGTCGATATCCACATAACAAATCACCGATTCACGCTGTTGCTGCAACAGCCGTGTCAGGCATTGCTGGATCGGTACGTTGCCCGGCAGCAGGGTCAGCGGGTTGGCGTAGCGCGCCTGTTGGATTTTCAGTTCGGTAATCAGCTTGAGTACGTCAATCACCCGGCCCAATCCCAGGTAGTTGCCGTTCTGGGTGATGATGAAATCTTCTTCGATACGTTGCCGAGCCCGGCTGGTCAGCAGGCGGCTGACCTGTTGCAGCGACTGGCTCAACTCTACGGCCAGGAAGTCGTCGCTCATCAAGCGACTGATGGGCTTGCGCGCAAACAGGTCGGTGGCGAACGGCTTGAGCAGGGCGTCGGACAGCGAGTGCCGATGCACGATCCCGATAGGCTGGCCGCGTCCATCCAGCACCGCCAGGGAGTTGAGGTTGGCCTGGCTGCGAAAGGCTTCCAGCACTTTGGCGGTCGCGGTGTCCTGGGCCACGGCCGGTTGCTCGTTGAGCAGGGCGCTGAGGTCACTGGCTTCCTCGTTGAGCGAGACGCTGGTGCTGTCGGGCTTGGCCAACATCAATCGCGCTTCGGTCGGCGGATGCTCCTGGGGGCGGCACAGCAGGTAGCCCTGGATCAGGTCCACGCCCATTTCCGTGAGCACCGCCAGTTCTTCCGGTAATTCGATGCCTTCGGCAATCACCTGCGCGCGCGACGCCCTGGCGATCTGCAGGATCGAGCCGACAAACTCGCGCTTGAGCGCATCCTGATGAATGCCGTCGATAAAATGCCGGTCGATCTTCACGTAGTCCGGGCGCAACTCGGACCACAAGCGCAGGCTGGAGTAACCGGCGCCCAAGTCATCCAGTGCAATCGAAAAACCCATGTCACGGTAGTGGTGCAGGGCGGTTTGCAGCAGTTGGAAGTCGTCGGTCGGGGCTTGTTCCGTGAGTTCGATCACAATCTGGCTGGGGGCGATTCCGTGCTCGCGCAGCATATGCAGGGTGCGCCCCGGTTGATGGGTGGTCTCCAGCAGGGATTCTGGCGAGACGTTGAGAAACAGCTTGCCCGGCAGATTCTGCTCACTGAAGCGTTTGCAGGCGCTCTGCCGGCAGGCCATCTCCAGTTCATTCAGGCGCCCGGCCTGGCGTGCCACCGAAAACAACGCGAGAGGCGAGTGCAGTGGGCTGTTGGACGGGCCGCGGCTCAGGGCTTCGTAGCCAAGGATGCGGCGTTCGCAGAGGCTGATGATGGGTTGGAACAGACTGTGCAAACTGCCTTGAGCCAAGATGGAGCCCAAGGCATTCAGCTGTTCGGTCATGGTCATGATGATCTCGGTCGAAAAAAAAGGACCGGTGCCTGGGGCGCCGGTCCTTCATTTCACGACAGAATGATGTCTATTTGATGACGCTCAGTGGGGCGGCAACATTAAATCGCCATCACTTATTGCTTGGCCACCGTCTTACTGATTTTCAGGTAGTCCAGCAGAATCCGCCCGGTTTCGCTCAGGTAGGCATCATCTTCCGGCTTGGTCTTTTCAGGCTCAGTCGGCAGTGCGTCTTCGTCTTCTTTCTTCAGCTCCTTGAGCGGGTCTTCACCCTTGGCCTTGCGGCGGGTGTTTTCCAGGGCAAGTTGCTGGTTCTCGATATCGGTGTGCTGCGCACGGCGGTCCACTTCATTGAGGCTGACGGTTTTCTCAGCCATCAGCTTCTTGGCCAGGGCCAGCTTGTCGCGGATAAACACGAACTCGGGGTCCTTGGCGGAGCGCAGGTCATGTTCAGCCTTGAGTTGGGCCAGGTAGGGCTTGAAGGGGTCCGATGCGGGCTTGATGGCCGGGCGGATGGTGTCCCACGGCATGGCTTCGGGCAGGGCGCTTTCGCCGATTTCCTTGGTGTCGATGATCGACGGGAAATCGATGTCCGGCAGTACGCCCTGGTGCTGGGTGCTCTGCCCGGAAACCCGGTAGAACTTGGCCAGGGTCAGCTTCAGTTCGCCATGGTTGAGCGGCTGGATAGTCTGCACTGTGCCTTTGCCGAAGGTCTGGCCACCGATGATCAGCGCGCGATGGTAGTCCTGCATCGCGCCGGCAAAAATCTCCGAGGCCGAAGCCGAGAGACGGTTGACCAGCAACGCCATCGGGCCTTTGTAGAAGGCGCCCGGGTTTTCGTCTTCCAGTACATCCACACGGCCGTCAGCGTTGCGTACCAACACGGTCGGGCCCTTGTCGATAAACAGGCTGGTCAGCTCGGTGGCTTCCTGCAATGAGCCGCCACCGTTGTTGCGCAGGTCGATGACCACGCCGTCGACTTTCTCTTTGGTCAGCTCGGTGAGGATCTTCTTCACGTCGCGGGTGGTGCTCTTGTAGTCCGGATCGCCGGCACGGAAGGCCTTGAAGTCCAGGTAGAACGCCGGAATCTCAATGACGCCCAGCTTGTAGTCCTTGCCATCCTGCTTGAGGTTGAGGACTTTCTTCTGCACGGCCTGGTCTTCGAGCTTCACTGCTTCGCGGGTGATCGACACGACCTTGCTGGTCTGGTCGTTCGGCGCATTGGTGTGCGGAATCACTTCCAGGCGCACCACGCTGCCTTTGGGCCCACGGATCAGCTTGACCACTTCGTCCAGGCGCCAGCCGACCACGTCGACCATTTCCTTGTCAGCCTGGGCTACGCCAATGATCTTGTCGGCCGGGGCGACCTGCTTGGTCTTGTCCGCCGGGCCTGCTGGCACCAGGCGCACGATCTTGACCTGATCGTTGTCGCTCTGCAGCACGGCACCGATGCCTTCGAGGGACAGACTCATGTTGATATCAAAATTCTCCGCGTTATCTGGTGACAGATAATTGGTGTGCGGATCGTAGGACATCGCGAAGGTGTTGATATAGGCCTGGAAGATGTCTTCGGCGCGGGTCTGCTCCAGGCGGCTCAGCTGATTCTTGTAGCGCTTGGTCAGCAGTTCCTGGATTGCTTTTGGCTCTTTGCCAGCGATCTTCAGGCGCAGCACTTCATCCTTGACGCGCTTGCGCCACAGGTCATCCAGGGCGGCGGTGCTGGTCAGCCAAGGGGCCTCCTTGCGATCCACCAGCAGGGTTTCCTTCTGGGTGAAGTCGAGCTTGTCGACGCCTTTGTTCAGCTCACCCAGGGCGAAGTCCAGACGCGCTTTGACACGGTCCAGGTAACGCTTGTAGATGGTGAAGCCAGGCTGCAGGTCGCCGCTCTTGAGGAAGTCGTCGAACTGAGTCTTCCATTTGTCGAACTCGGCGATATCGCTGGCCAGGAAGTAGCTGCGCGAGGGATCCAGCAGCTTGAGGTAGCTGTCGTAGATGATCACCGAGCGCGCATCGTCCAGCGGCGGCTTGCTGTAATGGTGGCGCTTGAGCAACTCGACGACGTTAAGGCTGGCAATCACCTCGTCGCGATCAGGCTGAAGCTTGTCCCAGCTGTTGGCTGCGAACGTATTGGTCGACAACGGCAAAAGGCCGAGACCAATGAAGAGAGCGAGGGCGGTGCTGGGGAACAGATGCTTCATGCTGATTCGACGCGGGGGCAATTGATAACGCATATTAGGCCGTCTTTGAAGTCGCCGGTTCCATGTGGGCCGGTCGCATAATGCAAAAAGCCCGGCGCTACAGCAACGGGCTCAGTCCAGACTCACTATGGAGGCACTGTGAAAGCATTGCAAGGCGTTGAAGGTCATGTGGAGTGGGTTGAGGTCCCGAGTCCTACGTGCGATGTAGGGCAAGTTCGCATTCAAGTGGCGGCAGCCGGCCTGAATCGGGCGGATTTATTACAGTGTGCGGGGCTCTATCCGCCACCGCCCGGGGCCAGCGACGTGTTGGGCCTGGAGTGTTCCGGGGTGATCAGCGAGGTCGGTGCCGGCTCGTCCTGGCAAGTGGGGGATCGGGTCTGTGCGCTGCTGGCGGGCGGTGGCATGGCGCAGGAAGTGGTGGTGGATGCGCGCCACGTGCTGCCGGTGCCGGAGGGCCTGTCCCTGGCTGAAGCGGCTGCTTTGCCTGAGGTGTACAGCACTGCCTGGCTGAATCTGTTCCAACTGGCGGCACTCAAGCCGGGTGAAAAGGTGCTGTTGCACGCGGGCGCCAGTGGCGTCGGTTCGGCGGCGATCCAGTTGTGCAAGGCGTTTGGCAGCCCATGCTGGGTCAGTGTTGGTTCGGCGGATCGCCTGGACTATTGCGAAGACCTCGGCGCCCAGGGCGGTGTGGTGCGTACCGACGGTATCGAGAGCCTGAGTGATTTCGGCCCGTTCGATGTGATTCTCGACCCGGTAGGCGGCAACTACGCAGCCACCAATCTCAAGCTGCTGGCCCGTGACGGTCGGTGGGTACTGATTGGCTTGATGGGCGGTCGCGCGGCCCAGTTGGACCTGGCGCAGGTGCTGGCCAAGCGCGTGCAACTGCTGGGCTCGACCTTGCGCAGTCGTGATGAGCAGTTCAAGGCTGATCTGCTGAGTGACCTGGGCCAGCAGGTGTGGCCCTTGTTCGGTGAAGGGCGCTTGAGCCCGCAGTTGGCCAAGACCTTTGCGATCAAGGATGCGCAAATGGCGTTTGCGGAACTGGCGACCAACCAGATTTCCGGGAAGTTGGTGTTGGTGATCGACGACAGCCTGGCTTAAATGCCAATCCCGAATTGAACCGGGTCAAAAGTGTGGGAGCGGGCTTGCTCGCGAAAGCGGTGTATCAGTCAACAACTATGTCGACTGATACACCGCTTTCGCGAGCAAGCCCGCTCCCACATTTTGATTGGGTTTCAAGTCAGGAAACGCGCTGTCAGGCCCACTGGTGGATCGGCCAGCCGGCCTGTTCGGCATGGGCCCGCAGCACAGGATCCGGGTTGACCACCTGGGGGTGATCAACCTGGCTCAACAGCGGCAGGTCGTTGCGCGAATCCGAATAGAAGTACGCACCCTCCAGGCTTTCTCCTGCCTGCTCCAGCCACTGCATCAGCCGGGTGATCTTGCCTTCGCGGTAGGTCAGTACACCCACAGTCTTGCCGCTGTACACGCCGTGGGCCACGTCCAGTTCAATCCCCAACACCTCATCGATGCCAATGCGCGCCGCAATCGGCGTGACCAGATGGGTGCCCGACGCCGAGATCACCAGGATCCGGTCACCGTTCTGGCGGTGGCGGGCGATGGTCCGGGTGGCGTCGCTGTAGATCAGCGGTTCGATAACATCTTCCACCCACGGCTCGACCAGGTGCGCGACTTCTTCCGGGGTGCGCCCGATCATCGGTTCCAGGCTGAAGTCCATGAACGCTTCCATCTTCAACTCGCCGCGACTGTAGGCAGCCATCAGTTCGTGGTTCTTGCGCATGAACGATTCGGGGTCCACCCAGCCCAGGCGGCCCATTTGTTCGCTCCACAAGGTGGCGCAATCGCCGTGGATCAGGGTGTCGTCCAGATCAAAAATTACCAAAGCCATCAGTCATGCTTCCTCAATAAACGCTGCATCCTCAGGCTACCTCACACAGCGCACTGGGATCGATGGAAAGTGCCAGGCGTTGCCCGTCTGGGTGCAGATCCTGGGCCGAGCGGTTGAGCACGTCCACCACCAATTCGATGCCCCGGGCTTCGACATGGTAGCGAATCACGTTGCCCAGCAGGCTGTGGCTGCGTACCAGGGCGTCCAGTTCGCCACTGCGGTTCAGCACGATGGCTTCGGGACGGATGGCGATGCGCCCGCTGACCGGGCGTTGCAACAGCTTGCTGGCCTGCTCGGCGTCCAGCAGGTTGTAGTTGCCGATAAAGCCGGCGGCAAAGGCATCCACCGGCGTGGTGTAGAGGGTCTCGGCGTCGCCACTCTGCACGATCTTGCCCTGGTTCATCAGGAAGATGCGGTCGGACATGACCAGGGCTTCTTCCTGGTCGTGGGTCACGAAGATGGTCGTCAGCCCCAGTTCACGCTGGATCTGGCGGATCTGTTCGCGCAGGTGTTTGCGAATCCGCGCATCCAGGGCCGACAGGGGCTCATCGAGCAATAGCAGGCGCGGCCGGGTGACCAGGGAACGGGCGAGGGCCACACGCTGGCACTGGCCACCGGACATCTGGTGCGGATAGCGCCCGGCAAGGTCTTTGAGTTCCACCAGTTGCAGCACTTCCTGTACCCGCTTATGGCGGTCATCGGCATTGACCTTCTGCATGCGCAGGCCGAAGGCAACGTTTTGTTCCACGGTCATATTGGGGAACAGCGCGTAGCTCTGGAACACCATGCCGATATGACGCTTCTGCGGGCTCAGTGGAACGATATCCTGGCCGTCCAGCAGGATCTGCCCGCTGTCCACCGGTGTCAGGCCGGCGATGCAGCGCAGCAGCGTGGACTTACCGCAGCCGGACGGGCCGAGGAGGGTGACGAATTCGCCCTTGGCGATCTGGCAGTTGATATCGCTGAACACCGGGGTGGCGGCGTAGCTTTTTTGCAGGTGCTGGACGCTGACGAAGCTCATTGGCTTTTGTCCTTGTTCAAGAGGTTGGCGGCCCAGGTGAGCAGCAGCACAAAAAGGAAATAGGAAATGACCACGGCGCTGGTGAAGTGGCCGCTGCTGTTGCGCATATTGTTGAGGTACACCTGCAAGGTCTCGTAGCGCGTGCCGACGAGGATATTGGCGAACACAAACTCGCCGAACAGGAACGAGAACGACAACAGCAAGGCGACCATCAGGCCCTTGCGCAGGTTGGGCAGCACCACCAGGATCGCCGCCTGCCAGGTGCTGGCGCCGAGCAGTTGGGCGGCGTCCATCAGGTCACGCAGGTTGATCGCCTGCAGGTTGTTGGTGATCGCGCGGTACATGAAGGGCAGCGCCACGGTGAAGTAGCAGCCGATCAGGATCCACGGCGTGCCGACCATGGCCAGCGGCCCTGAGCCATACAGCTGCAAAAGCCCCACCGACGACACCACCGGCGGCACTGCGAAGGGCAGCAGGATCAGGATATTCATCAGCGCATCAAGCCGGGGGAAGTGGTAGTGCACCACGAACAGCAGCGGCAGGATCAGCACCACCGACAGGATCAGCGCACCGACGCATACCAGCAGCGATTGGCCAAAGGCATGCAGAAAGCGCGGGTCGCTCCACAGCTGCACATACCATTTGAAGGTAAAACCTGCGGGCAGGATGGTGGCCGACCAACTGCTGGCGAGTGAGTACACCAGGGTGCCAATCAGCGGCAGCACCAGGATCGCGAACAGCAGGTACACCACCACGCGATGATAGAGGGCAACGGGGCTGGCTTCAGCGCGAGACATGGTAGCTCCTCTTGAGCAGCAGTTGATGGACCACAGTGACCACGGTCATCAGCGCCACCAGGATCACGGCCAGGGCGCTGGCCATGTTCGGGTCCAGGGAAATATCACCGGAAACCATCGCCGCGATGCGGATCGGCAGCACGTTGAAGTTGCCGGTGGTCAACGCATACACCGTGGCATAGGCCCCCAGGGCGTTGGCCACCAGGATCACGAAAGTACCCAGCAGCGCCGGGGCCAGCACCGGCAGGCCGATATGCCGCCAGTACTGCCAGCCATTGGCGCCCAGGAGCGCTGCGGACTCGCGCCAGTCTTCGCGCAGGGCATCGAAGGCCGGGTACAGCAGCAACACGCCCAGGGGGATTTGGAAATAGGTGTACAGGATGATCAGGCCGGTCTTGGAGTACAGGTTGAAGTCCTGAATGATCCCGGCCTGCTTGAGCATGATGGTGATGCTGCCGTTGAACCCCAGCAGGATGATGAAGGCAAAGGCCAAGGGCACGCCGGAGAAGTTGCTGGTCATGTTGGCGAAGGCCGTGACGAAGTTGCGCAGCGGCGAATCCACCTTGCGCAGCGAATAGCTGCCCAGCACGGCGATGAGGATGCCGAAGACGCTGGAGTAGAAACTCAGCTCCAGGCTGTACTGGATCGCCTGCAGGTAGAACTTCGAGCTGAAGATCTTGCTGAAGTTGGCCAGGCCCCAGCCGAACTCTTCCGATTGCAGGCTGTTGACCATCACCCAGAACAACGGCGCGATCTGGAACACGATAAAAAACAGGGCGAAAGGTATCAGGCACAAGGCGGCCAGCCATTTGCCACGGATCACTGAACTCACTTCAACAGCTCCTGGCAGACAGGTTTGTCGTGGGCGACGCCCAGCAGGGCGCAGACGGTGCCGCAGATATCGGTTTGCTTGGGCCGGGCCTTGGGATCGAAGCTGAAGGCGTCACCAAGGACAAACAGCGGTACTTCGCGCTCTTGCGGCAACAGGCCGTTGTGGGAGCGGTCGTTGTTCATGCCGTGGTCGGCGGTTACCAGCACCTGATAACCGGCGTCGAGCCAACCTTGCAGGTAGTCGGCCAGGATGATGTCGGCGGAACGGGCAGTGTTGCGGTATTGCGGGGTGTCGAGGCCGTGCTTGTGGCCAGCGTCGTCGATGTTCATCGGGTGCACCACTAAAAAGTTCGGCGCATGTTTGAGGCGCAGGCTTTCGGCATCGGTAAACAGGTGGGCGTCCGGGTAATGGTCGCTCCAGTAGAAGTGCCCGTGCTGGATGGCCAGGGTCTTGTCATCGGTGTGCCGGTCACGGGCCGCGATGAAGGGCGAGCGGTTGTACAACTCGCTGACCCAGTGGTAAGCCGCCGCGGCGGTGGTCAGGCCAGCGTCGCGGGCGTAATGGAAAATGCTGCGCTGGTTGGACAGGCGCGAGACGTGGTTGTGCACGATGCCGCTGTCGATTGGCGGTACGCCGGTGAGGATGCATTCGTACAACGGCCGCGAAAGGGCGGGCAATTCGCACTCCAGCTTGTAGAGCGCCGCACGCCCTGCGCCGACGTAGGCCAGCAGATGCCCCATGGCATGCCGGGCGACCTCGTAGTTCAGGCCGTCGAGCACCACAAGGATGACGTTGTGCTTCATAGGGGGTGGGGCTCCGCTCGGTGGATCTGCTTGAACCGGATCAACTGTAGGAGCCGGCTTGCCGGCGATAGCGGTCTACCTGTCAACGGCATGGTTGAATATCAGGCCGCCATCGCCGGCAAGCCGGCTCCTGCATTGGTTGTGTTATTGCATGTTGATGATGACTTCTTCCTGCCACTTCTGCGGCAAGCTCTTGGAGGTCTTCTCCCAGGCATCGGCGTCCTTGATCGGAGTCACACCCTTGTACTGCTCGTTGGGCAGCAGCTTGGCCTGCACTTCGGCGGGCAGGGTCAGGTGCTCGGCACGAATCGGCCGTGCATTGCCCTTGGCCAGGTTGATCTGCCCGGCATCGCTGAAGATGTACTCGCGGGTCAGCTTGGCCGCGTTGGGGTGCTTGGCGTATTTGTTGATGATGGTGGTGTAGCCGGAAATCACCGAGCCATCCGACGGGATCAGCACCACGTAATCATCCGGGTTGGCCATCTTGGCCTTGTAGCTCAGGCCGTTGAAGTCCCAGACCACGCCCACTTCCACTTCGCCCTTTTCCATGGTGGCGATGGTCGGGTTGGCCAGGGAAATACGCCCCTGCTTGGCGATTTCGGCGAACATCAGCAGCGCCGGCTGGATGTTCTTCTCGTCGCCACCGTTGGCCAGGGCTGCGGCCAGCACACCGTTGGCGGCCTGGGCGGCGGTGCTCACATCACCAATCGAGACTTTGTACTTGCCGCTCTTCAGGTCAGACCACTTGGTCGGGACTTCGGAGCCGTGCAGCAGCTTCTTGTTGACGATAAACGCGATGGTGCCGGTATACGCCAGTGCCCAATTGCCGTCCTTGTCCTTGGCCCAGTCTGGGATCTGCTCCCAGGTGCTGGGTTTGTAGGGTTGGGTCACGCCCTGCTTGACCGCAATCGGCCCGAAGGCAGCACCCACGTCACCGATATCGGCACTGGCATTGTCTTTTTCGGCTGCGAACTTGGCGATTTCCTGGGCCGAGCTCATGTCGGTGTCGATGTGCTTGAGGCCGTACTTGGCCGCCAGGTCTTCCCAGGTGCCTCTCCAGTTGGCCCAGTCATTGGGCATGCCGACGCTGTTCACGGCGCCTTCTGCCTTGGCGGCAGCTTCCAGGGTTTTCAAATCGGTGTCAGCGGCCATGGCGGCGGTGCACATGGCAATGGTCGAGCCTAACAGTGATGCCAGGAAAAGCTGTTTCATCCGAAGCTCCTTTGGGCGTTTTCAACGCTGCGTTTTTTTGATGGCGCGGTTGGTTTGGTCTAGGTCAGCAATACACGAGCCAATTTAGGCGCGCTGGATGACAGTTTCATGTCGATGCCGTTTTTCAAGTGCCTGGGCAGGCGCCCGCCGGGTAAGCGTAGACCAAGGCCAGAACCCCGTAATCCCTGGACTTGGCCGGGGTATTGCAGGGTGGGTGAGGCGGCGGCGCAAGGCGCTGTCATCTGTCGGTCATGTGGGATGCCTAGGCTTGCACGCAGTGGCCGCCGCCCATTCCAGGGCATTGGGCGCACCCAAACAGTGCTGGCCTAGTCCAGATAGGTAACGTTGATGCGCGATGAGACAACCAAAGCGGTGACAGCCATTGGCCAGGCGCTGCAAGAGCAGATCAGCCACGGTTTATTGAGCCCCGCGAGCAAGTTGCCCGCTGAGCGCAAACTCAGTGAGTTGTTTGGGACCACCCGCATCACCGTGCGCGAGGCCTTGCTGCAACTGGAAGCCCAGGGCCGGATCTACCGCGAGGAGCGCCGTGGCTGGTTTGTGTCGCCACCCCGGCTGGCCTACAACCTGATGCAGCGCAGCCACTTCCACGCCATGGTCAGCGCCCAGGGGCGGGTGCCTTCCACCGAAGTCATTTCGGCGCGCCTGCAACCCGCCTCGGCCGCCGTGTGCGCGTGGCTGCAACTGCCGGCGCTATCGAGCGTGATCCAGATCTGCCGCGGGCGGCGTATTGATGGGCGGCTGGTGTTGTATGTGGAGCACTACCTCAACCCCCGGTATTTCCCGGGGATCCTGGCATGTGACCTGAACGAGTCGATGACCGAGTTGTACGCCCGCAAGTACGATCTGCACTATGGCCGCGTGCGCTTCGAAATCGTGCCGACCTCATTGCAAGTGGAGGCGGCGGCGGCCCTCAAGGTCTCGGTGGGCAGCCCCGGGCTGCGCATTGCCCGGGTCAATTACGATCAGCATCAGCGCCTGATCGATTGCGACCTGGAGTTCTGGCGCCATGATGCGATTCACGTCGGGGTCGATGTGGCCTGAGCGTCCTGCGGCCCGCTCGCCGCCGTCACCACCTGCACACTCAAGCGCGGCATCGCCAGGTCCATCCCGGCCTCATCCAGGTGGCGCTTGAGCGACAGATTGAACGCCCGTGAGACTTCCCATTGCTTGATCGGCGCGGTCTTGAAGCGCGCGCGCAGAATGGCGTTGCCGGACTCGAAACTCTCCACACCCTGGAACTCCAGGGGCGACCAGATATTGCGGCGTTGCAGGGGATCGGTGCGCATTTTCTGGCCGACATCGCGCATCAGCTTGATCGCGGTGTCGATGTCCATGCTGGCGGGCACCGCCACGCGGAAAATCGCATAGCCGAATTCCCGCGAGTAATTCTTGATGCTCTTGATCTCGCTGAACGGGATGGTATGCACGATACCGTCGATATCGCGCAGGCGCACGGTGCGGATGGTCAGGCCTTCGACGGTGCCAAGGTGGCCGCCGACGTCCACATAGTCATCGATGGCCAGGGAGTCTTCGATGATGATGAACAGGCCGGTGATCAGGTCCGCCACCAGTGACTGTGCGCCAAAACCGATGGCCAGGCCGATCACACCGGCACCGGCCAGCAGGGGCGTGACGTTCATGCCCATGTTCGCCAGGGCGACGATGGCGGCGATGATAAAGATCGTCACGAACAGTACGTTGCGGATCAACGGCATCATCGTCTGCGCCCGCGCATTGGCCAGGCCTTTGCGCGAGCGCGTGAGGGCGTGGTGGATGGCGGTGTCGCTGAGGATCCAGATCAGCCAGGCGAACAGCAGGGTGCCCGCGAGGCCGAACAGCTTGACGCTGATTTCATGCCCGTCGCCTTCGGTAAAGCGGATCAGCGACCAGCCCCAGACCCGCAGCCCCAGTTCGATGAACACCAACCACACCACCAGGTGGGCCAGGGTGTAGACGAAGCTTTTCAGGCGCTCGGAATACAACGCATGGCGCTTGTGCCCGCGCTGGGGCTTGAGGGCGTGGCGGCGCACCAGGCCGTTGATCACCATGCACAGCACCAGCAACACCGTGCACAGCAATGACTGGCGCAAGGCGGTGCTGGTATCGCCGGCGGACACGAAGGTGGCAAACAGCGAAATGCCCACCAACAGCAGCGCGGGCAGGTACCAGAAGGTGCCGATGATCTCGATGGTGTCGCTCAGCGCACGGCGGGTCAGGCGCCGGGACAGTGGCTGGTTGCGGATCAGGTGTGCGATGGGGCGGCGGAAGCGCAGGATAAACACGCCGGTGGACAGCGCGGCCAGGACATTGGCGACGGTCGCCGCGCTGTGCGCCAGGTGGGTGCCCAGGGCTTCGGTCAGGCGTGGATCGCTCAGGGCCTCGCCGAAGGCGGCGAAGCTGCCGATCAGCCACAACGGCCGAAACGCCTGGTGGCGCAGGATATACAGGGCCCGGTGGCGGTGTGGGCCGTCGAGCACGGAAAAGGCAATGACGCAGATCGCTGAAAAGCAGGTGCCGACCACCAGTGCGTAGGCCAGCACCATCGCCAGGGACTTGCCCAGGGACGAGGGTAGGGCGTAGCTCAGGTAGACGGTGATCACCAGGGCAATCAGCCAGGGGCCGAGCTTGCGCAAGGCAAAACGTAACATGTCCCAGGTCTTGGGGTGTTGTGGCAGTTCTTCACTGAGGCCAAAGCGCAGGCGCACGCGGTGGCTGAGCCAGATCAGCGCGGCGGCCAGCAGGCTCCAGAGCATCAGCACCATGGCAAAGCCAAAGATGATCGGCAGCCATTCGCTGGCGGGCAGCATCAGTGCTGCCAGTTCGGTCTTGGCCTGGTCGAACTCCACGGACCAGCGGTTGAGTGGGCTATCGGCACCGGACAGTTGCTGTTCGAGGTTGGCCAGAGTGCCACCGATCAAGCCCAGTACCCCTTGCTCGGCCGCCGGCTGGGCCTTTTTCGTGGCTTCGCGCAACTTTTTCAGGTCGGCCAGCAGCTTGGCGCGTTGCTGGTCGTTTTCCAGATTCTTGATCACTTCGTCCAGGGATTGCCCCAACGGCACGTCGGCCTGTGGTTGGGCCTTGGTGGTACTGCCCAGGATGCCTGGCAGGCCGACCGCCTGGGCTGGGGCGATGGGCAACAGGATCAGCAGGCAAAGCAGCAGGCAGTGGGGCAGGGCAAACAGACGGGCAAGCACGAGGCGGTCAACCTTGGAAACGACAGATCGACCGAGTGTACGAGGGCGCTATGCCCAATGCGAGTGCATTTGTCTATTCGGCCAGTTTGGCAAGGATGCGGTAGACGATGGTGCCGAGAATCAGCAGCATGCCGACCCACATGCCAAACACACCCAGGTTCTTGTCGCGGAAGTTGAAGCCAACGGCCAGCAGGATCATGCCCGTGAGGATGGGAATGAGCATGGCGTGGAAGGCGGACATCGGGATCATGGTGGGGACGGCCTTGTCGTTGGAAGATGATGACCAGTCTAGGCGTGTTTGGCGCAGGGTGCCTTGATGTGTGTCAGATAGAGAGGTCGTGCGGTCGAAATCGCCATCGCGGGCAAGCCCGCTCCCACATTTGGATGCGGTGTCTTGTGGGAGCGGGCTTGCCCGCGATTGGCAGCAGCGCCTCCTCAGGGCAAGTCACGACTCGCATAGAACGCGCTCAACACCTTCACCAGGTGCGCCAGGTCGTGGCTGCCGCACAGCTCGCGGATCGAGTGCATGGCAAATGTCGGCAGGCCGATATCCACGGTGCGCACGCCCAGGTGGCTGGCGGTGATCGGGCCGATGGTCGAGCCACAGCCCATGTCGCTGCGCACCACGAAACTCTGCACGGGCACTTCTTCGGCCATGCACAGGTGGCGGAAGAACCCGGCGGTTTCGCTGTTGGTGGCGTAGCGCTGGTTGCTGTTGACCTTGATCACCGGGCCGGCATTGAGTTTCGGGCCGTGGTTGGCGTCGTGCTTGTCGGCATAGTTGGGGTGGATGCCATGGGCGTTGTCGGCGGATACCAGCAGCGACTTCTGAATCGCGCGTACAAACTCATCACCTTCAGGCAGCAGGCGACGCAGGGTCTGTTCCAGCATCGGCCCGTCGGCACCGCAGGCCGAGCAGGAGCCGACTTCTTCGTGGTCGGTACACACCAGCACGCAGGTTTCGTCGGTCTCGCTGGTGAGCAGGGCCTGCAGGCCGGCGTAGCACGACAGCAGGTTGTCCAGGCGGGCGCCGGCGATAAAGTCGCCATGCAGGCCGATCACCGCCGCGCCTTGGGTATCGTAGAAGCTCAGCTCGTAGTCGAGCACCACATCAGCGTTCAACCCATGTTCGCGGGCCAGTTGGTCGGTGAGTACGGCGCGAAAGTCCACGCGCTCATCACCGGCAAACTGGGCGAGGATCGGCGGCAGCTCGGTCTGGGCATTGATTGCCCAGCCCTGGTTGGCTTCACGGTTCAGGTGGATGGCCAGGTTGGGGATGATGGCGATCGGCAGCTTGAAGTCGATCAACTGGCTTTCGACCTTGCCGTCACGTCGGAACGTCACGCGGCCGGCCAGGGACAGGTCACGGTCGAACCATGGCGCCAGCAGCGCGCCGCCGTAGACTTCCACGCCCAGTTGCCAGAAGCCCTGACGCTGCAGCTCAGGTTGCGGCTTGACCCGCAGGCACGGGCTGTCGGTGTGGGCGCCGACCAGGCGGATGCCGTCGTGCAGGGGCGATTGGCGGCCCATCTTGAACGCGATGATGGAGGAGTCGTTGCGGGTCACGTAGTAGCGACCATTGGCCTCGATGGCCCAGGTCTCGCGCTCGTCGAGGCGCTGGAAACCGGCAGCTTCCAGGCGCTGGGCCAGGGCGGCAGTGGCATGAAAAGGGGTGGGAGAGGCCTTGAGGAAGTCGATCAGGCCTTGATTCAACGCTTCGCGCATAAGTAGCTCCAGACAGCAATGGCGCGAGTTTACCGTCCGATGTGATAAGTGCACAGAACAAATGTGGGAGCGGGCTTGCTCGCGAATGCGGTGGATCAGTTAGCTTATTCAGCGACTGGCACAACGTATTCGCGGGCAAGCCCGCTCCCACATTTTGATTGCGTTTACCTACTAGAACGGCGCAGGGCACTCGAACCGCAATCGCTCACCGCTTTGCGGGTGGGTAAAGCTCAGCATGCTCGCGTGCAGGCACAGGCGTGGCCAGGCGGCCAGGGCCTGTTCGTGGGCATACAAGCCATCACCGAGGAGCGGATGGCCGATGGACAGCATATGTACCCGCAGTTGGTGCGAACGCCCGGTAATCGGCGTCAGTTCGACCCGGCACCAATCCCCGCAACGCTCCAGTACCTTCCAGAACGTCAGGGCGTGTTTGCCGAACTCGTGGTCTACCACGTGCCGGGGCTTGGTCGGCGGGTCATAGCGCAGCGGCAGGTCGATGCTGCCGCTGTCCAGTTGTGGCTGGCCCCAGCACAAGGCGGTGTAGGCTTTTTCGGTTTCGCGGTCGTGAAACTGGCGAGACAGTTCGCGATGAGTGTCGGCATCCCTGGCCAGCAGGATGATCCCCGAGGTTTCCCAGTCCAGTCGATGGACGATACGGGCTTCGGGATAACCGTTTTCCTGCAGGCGGGTGATCAGGCAGTCCTTGTTGTCGTCGGCGCGACCTGGCACCGACAGCAGCAGGGTAGGCTTGTTCACCACCAGGACGGCGTCGTCCTGGTGAAGGATATGGATATTGGACAGCGGCATTAAACAGCCTCGTAACAAACGCCAACGGCGGCTGCGCTACCCGGCTCCCTGTAGGCGCGAGCAAGCTCGCTCCTACAGGGAGCCGGGTAGCGCAGCCGCCGTGGCGACCGCCTGTTCGATCAACGATCAGGCAGGGTGATATTGAGTTCCAGAATCGAGCAGCTGCCGTCGTTTTCCAGAGCGACATGCACGTCATCGTTGCCGATATTGACGTACTTGCGGATCACCTCTACCAGTTCCTTCTGCAAGGCTGGCAGGTAGTCCGGGGTACTGCGTTGGCCGCGTTCGTGCGCCACGATGATCTGTAGACGCTCTTTCGCGACCGACGCGGTGCTTGGCTTTTTGTTGGCGCGAAAGAAGTCGAGAAATTTCATTATTTAGTTGCCTCCAAAGATACGCTCGAAGAATCCCTTCTTCTTTACATCGAGGAAGCGATGTTCCACGGTCTTGCCCAGCAGGCGATCGACAGCATCGCTGTATGCCTGGCCGGCGTCGCTCTGGTCGTCAAGAATCACCGGTACGCCCTGGTTGGAAGCCTTGAGCACGGCCTGGGATTCCGGGATCACGCCCAGCAGGGTCACCGCGAGGATTTCCTTGACGTCTTCAACACCGAGCATTTCGCCATTGCTGACGCGCTCAGGGTTGTAGCGGGTGAGCAGCAGGTGCTCCTTGATCGGGTCCTGATTTTCTTCGGCGCGCTTGGACTTGCTGGCCAACAGGCCGAGCATGCGGTCCGAGTCACGTACCGAGGACACTTCCGGGTTGGTCACGACGATGGCTTCATCGGCGAAATACATCGCCAGGTGAGCACCGGTCTCGATACCCGCCGGGGAATCGCAGACCACGTATTCGAAGGTTTCTTTCAACTCGGCCAGAACTTTGCCCACGCCTTCCTTGGTCAGCGCGTCTTTGTCGCGGGTCTGGCTGGCGGCCAGTACATACAGGTTCTCAAGGCGCTTGTCCTTGATCAGGGCCTGCTGCAGGTTGGCTTCGCCGTTGACCACGTTGACGAAGTCGTACACCACGCGGCGTTCACAGCCCATGATCAGGTCGAGGTTACGCAAGCCGACGTCGAAGTCGACGATGACTGTCTTGTGGCCGCGCAGAGCGAGGCCGGTACCGATAGCGGCGCTGGTGGTGGTCTTACCCACACCACCCTTGCCGGATGTAACCACGAGAATCTTGGCCAAGGTGTTTCACCCCTAAGGAAAAAGGACCTCTCAGTCCCTGAAAAACATCTCTTGAAACTCGCTGCAGGCGGACAGCCTTCGTAGGAAAAAGACGTGCTTCCCGTAGGGGATACACCAACTTTCAGTTATTCCTACGCAAGTCTTGCCGGTTTCGCTGTGCTATCAGAGTCCAGAGATGCTTGGAAAATGCGGCAGTATCCGTTAAAGACGGATGATGTTCAACACATCGCCCGACAGGCTGACTTGTACCCCGGCCCCCCACAGCGGATCACGGCGCAAATCTTCCGAAACCTTGTACTGGCCGGCGATGGATACCAGCTCAGCGCTCAATTGCTGGCAGAAGATCCGGGCCTTGGTATCGCCCTTGACCCCAGCCAGTGCCCGACCGCGCATTGGGCCGTATACATGGATGTTGCCATCGGCGAGAAGTTCCGCGCCGGGACTGACCGGGGCGACTACCACCAGGTCGCCGCCCTGGGCGTAAATCTGCTGCCCACCGCGTACGGGAGAGGTGATGATCCTTGTAGGCTTGATCGTCGGCTCTGGCGGTTTTTCCGGTTTTTTCTTCACTTCACCTTCCACCGGGTCGAGCACACGCTCGCGGGCGCCGGAGGGTGGCAATACTGGCAGTTCAATGGCGATGGCGGCTGCGATGTCTTCGATACGGCTGGCGCGAATGGCCAGGGTGCGCAGACCATGTTGACGGCAAACACGCATCAGCCCAGGCAGGTCGACCGCGCCCTGGCCAGCCGGCAATTTATCCAGGGCCAGCACCAGCGGCGCGTTGTTGAAAAAATTCGGCGCCAGGGCGACTTTGGCGGCGAGCTGGCGATCCAGGGCATCAAGGTCGTTACGGGCCAGCTCCAGCACAGTAATGGCGAGCATGCTGCCTTTGAGCTGGAATACGGGATCTTGGTCTAGCGATTCAGTTTGGCTCATGGTCGGCAAAGCGGCTTGTCACGAAAAGTGTCGAGACTTATAACGAGAACAACCGCTAGCCGCAAGCCGGGTCGAACCGTTGTAGAATGCGCGGCCCTGTCTTTACCGGAATCTGTAATGGATCGCCCGCGTTTTCGAGCTGTATTTTTTCACCCGCGCTTCTGGCTGCTATGGCTGGGGCTCGGCCTGCTGTGGCTGATCACCCAGTTGCCATACCGGGTGCTACTGGGCATTGGCCGTGTATTGGGTGCGTTTATGTACCGCGTGGCCGGTGAACGTCGGCGCATTGCTGCGCGAAACCTGGAGCTGTGCTTCCCGCAAATGCCTGTCCAGGAGCGTAAACATTTGCTCAAGGAAAACTTCGCGTCCACGGGCATCGCCTTCTTTGAAATGGCCATGAGTTGGTGGTGGTCCAAGCCGCGTCTGGCACGCCTGGCCCATGTCGAAGGGCTGGAACACCTCAAGCAGGCGCAACTGGAAGGCAAGGGCGTGATCCTCATGGCCCTGCATTTCACCACCCTGGAGATCGGCGCGGCCTTGCTGGGGCAGAAGCACACCATCGACGGCATGTACCGCCAGCATGGCAATCCGTTGTTCGATTTTATCCAGCGTCGTGGTCGCGAGCGGCACAACCTCGATTCCCTGGCGGTAGAGCGTGAAGACGTACGCGGCATGCTCAAACTGCTGCGCGCCGGCCGGGCGATCTGGTACGCGCCGGACCAGGACTACGGCGCCAAGCAAAGCATTTTTGTGCCGTTGTTCGGCATCCAGGCCGCCACCGTCACGGCGACCAGCAAATTCGCGCGCCTGGGCAAGGCGTTGGTGGTGCCGTTTACCCAGGAGCGCCTGGCCGATGGCAGTGGCTACCGTATGGTGATTCACCCGCCGTTGAGCGACTTCCCCGGTGAATCCGATGAAGCCGACTGCCTGCGCATCAACCAATGGGTCGAAACCGCGGTACGCCAGTGCCCTGAGCAATACCTGTGGGCTCATCGCCGCTTCAAGAGCCGGCCACCAGGCGAACCCAAACTGTACGAAAAGCGCCGCTGAACAAACGGATTATTCCCCGCCCATGGAGTGATGCAATGCGTCCAACTGAACCGGTCACAGGCTTGATTCTTTCTGGCGGCGGGGCGCGTGCGGCCTATCAGGTCGGGGTACTGGCGGCGATTGCCGAACTGTTGCCGCCGGGGGCAGCCAATCCCTTCCCGGTGATTGTCGGTACGTCGGCCGGGGCGATCAACGCGGTGAGCCTGGCCAGTGGCGCCATGGACTTTCGCGCGGCAATCGCGCGCCTCACTGCATTCTGGCAGGGCTTTCGCAGCCACTTGGTGCTGCGCAGCGATTGGCCTGGGGTGATTCACCAGGCCAGCCGCTTTCTGACCCGAAGCCTGCTGGGCCTGGGCTCACCCGTGCCGGTGGCGTTGCTCGACAGCTCGCCGCTGCGGGCGTTGCTGCAAGACAAACTGCACTTTGAAGGCATCAATGAGGCAATCGGCAACAAACACCTGCACGCCGTAGCCGTGACGGCGTTCGGCTATGAGTCAGGGCAGGCGGTGACGTTCTATCAGGGCGGCGGCACCATCGATGCCTGGCTGCGCCACCGGCGCATTGGCGTGCCCACGCAGTTGACGGTGGAGCATCTGCTGGCCAGTTCGGCGATTCCATTGCTGTTTGCGCCGGTCAAACTTGATCAGGAATATTTTGGCGATGGGGCTGTCCGGCAATCGGCGCCTATCAGCCCGGCATTGCACCTGGGGGCCAGTCGGGTGCTGGTAGTGGGGGTCAGCGGTAACCCGCGCTCCATCGACCCATCGGCGCCCCAGCAACGCACCTATACCGGCCAGGAGCCGACCCTGGCGCAGATTGGTGGGCATATGCTCAACAGCACGTTCATTGACAGCCTTGAGAGTGATATCGAGTTGCTGGAGCGCCTCAACCAGTTCAGCCATCTGCAGCCGGCCGACAGTGCCGCGCGCGGGCTTGCCCCCGTAGAGGTACTGGTGATTGCCCCCAGCCAGCCCATCGATGAGATCGCGGCCCGCCATCGTCAGGAACTGCCGGCGGCCTTGCGCTTGTTTTTGCGTGGGCCAGGAGCGACCAAGACCAGCGGGGCCGGGGTGCTCAGTTATCTGTTGTTCGAGGCGGGGTATTGCAGCGAGCTGATCGAGTTGGGCCGGCGCGATGCGCTGGCCAAGCGTGAGGAGTTATCACGCTTCCTAGGAATTGCGCCGATCTAAAATGTGGGAGCGGGCAAGCCCGCTCCCACAGTGGGGCCTTAGAAGTGGTACTTGACCAACAGGCTGGCGGTGTCCTGGTTGGTCTCGAATGCACCGCTGTCCTGGATCCCGTACTTGTTCTTCCAGTAGTCGTATTCAAAACCCACATACAACTGCTTGGCGCCCCAGTTCATGGCCTTGCCCAAGTCATATTTGACCTGCGGGTTGAAGTGCAGGTTGGCGTGGTAAGTGCCACGGGCGTTCTTGTCGTTATCCACCACCCAGTCCATGAAGCCGTCGATCAGCACGTCGGAGTTGCCCACGGGAATGGTGTACGACCATACCGGGGTGATTTGCCATACGCCGTCACCGGGGCGATTGCCTTCGGTCTGACGCTGGTAGAAGTTCAACTGGAAGTAGTCGAAGCCGGGGATATTCAGGTCGAATCCCGGGCCTAGCAGGTAGGACTCATTGTCGCCTTCGCCGAACTCGTAGGTGAACGCCAGCAATACATCTTTGATCGGGCCGAAGGACAAGTCTTTATCGAAGATCTTGCCAAACGACAACCGTGGGCTGAACTCGCCGTAGTAAGTATTGGGGCCGGCGTTGCCGTCTTCCTTGCCGTTGTAAAAGATACGGTCGAGGAAGAAGAAGTTGTCGCCGTACTTCCATGCATCGGCATGTTCAAAGGTGACGGTTTGCTGGACTTGCGGGTTGACCTTGAAGTCCTTGCCCCACAGGTAAGTCAGGCTGTTGTTCTGCCACTGCAGCAGGTCACCCGCCATTGCCTGGCCCCCGGCCAGCAGGGATCCGGCCAACATCAGGCTGTTCACGGTACGTTTCATTCGGTTGCTCCCGAGCTAAGGTTTTGTGGTTTTTCTTCTACGCAGGCGCTCTGGTGTGGCGCCTTTTGGTTCGCTGCAAAAATCGTCTGTTCGGTCAGCTTTGATGCTTTTAGCAAGAGCTGCGCCAAAGTGTTTGAAAAGCCAAAAAATCCCCGCCGACTACATCGGATGCAGTCGGATTCAGAGGACTTTTGCGCACTTTGGCAGCGGACATAGGGCCGGGATAAGTTGGCCTTTAAGTCAGCTTTTACATTCGCTGTTTTTTTTTGAGTCGATTCGAGCGGGCGCGGAGAATACTGGCTCCAGAGCCTGTGCTCAAGTGCGCTGTAAACGAGCGCGGGGGGCGAGAATGGGGCACGGTGTGTGGCCGGCCCCAGGTCTAGGGTGTGCATGCGGATGTTCCCTGTTCGTTGTTATTTTTGTAGTCACGAAGGAATCAATGCGTATGGGCGACTGCGGGGCGTTCTGAACCGCCCAGAATGTTGAACAGCACGTTCAGCGATAACGCGCTGAGCGTGGCCATGGCAATGCCGCTATGGGTAATCGGGCTCATCCACAGGGGCAGTTGCGCGAAGAACTCCGGGCGTACCACCGGGATCAGGCCCATGCCGATGCTGACCGCCACCAGCAACTGGTTGCGACGGTCAGCGATGTCGGCTTCCTGCAGGATCTTGATCCCGGTCGCCGCCACCATGCCGAACATCGCGATCGCCGCGCCGCCCAGCACCGCCGGAGGAATCGAGGCCACCAGGAACGCCGCCTTGGGCAGCAGGCTGAGGACAATCAGGAAGGCCCCGGCCATGATCGTCACCGAGCGGCAGCGCACACCGGTCATCTGCACCAGGCCGATGTTCTGGGCGAAAGAGGAGTGGGTGAAGGTATTGAAGAACCCGGCGAAGAACGACGCACCGGCATCGCACAACAGGCCGCGGCGCAGCATTTTCGGGGTGACTTCCTGGCCGGTGATCTTGCCCAGGGCGAGGAACATGCCAGTGGACTCGACAAAGATAATCACCACCACCAGGCACATCGACAGGATCGGCGCCAGCTCGAACTTGGGCATGCCAAAGTGCAACGGCGTGACCACTTGTACCCACGGCGCCTGTTCCAGGCCGCCGAGGTCGACCATGCCGAGCAATCCGCATAAGGCGTAGCCCAGGGCCATACCGATCAGTACCGAGATATTGACCCAGAAGCCGCGCATGAAACGGTTGATCAACAAGATGGTGGCGAGCACCAGGCCAGCAATGGCCAGGTAGATCGGCGAGCCGAACTGCACGGCAGTGGCGCCGCCGCCAGCCCAGTTCACCGCCACGGGAAACAACGAAAGACCGATGGCCGTGATCACGGTACCGGTCACCAACGGTGGGAAGAAACGCACCACCTTGGACATGAATGGCGCGATGACCATGCCAAAGAATCCGGCGGCGATGGTCGCGCCAAAGATCCCTTGCAGGCCGATCCCCGGCATGCCCGCCATGGCGACCATGCTGCCGACGGCGGCGAAACTGGCGCCCATCATCACCGGCATCCGGATGCCCAGGGGGCCGATTCCGAAGGACTGGACCATGGTGGCGATCCCCGCCACCAGCAGGTCGGCGTTGATCAAAAAGGCGATTTCTTCACGACTCAAGCCCGCGGCTTGTCCGATGATCAACGGCACGGCCACTGCACCGCCATACATCAGCAGTACATGTTGCAGGCCTACCAGGATCAGTTGCAAAAGGGGCAGCCGCACCATGGCGGGTGCGGCAGGAATCTGCGGTTCGGCTAACTCGGACATGCAACACCTCGGATCTTTTTTATTTTTGTGTTGTTTGGCAACCGCTGGGCGGTTGATCGCCAGCAAGCCGGCTCCTACAGGTGAATGCAACCCTTGTAGGAGCCGGCTTGCCGGCGATGGCGGCCGTCAAGCCACCAAAGATTTAATTGGTGCGGGCCCCCTGATTGATCCAACTGCCAATCAAGTCCCGTTCCTGCTGGGTCATCTGGGTAATGTTGCCCAGCGGCATGATCTGGCTGGCAACCGCCTGTGCCTGGATGCGCGCTGCCTGCTGCTGGATCTGCGCCGGGGTATCGAACATCACTCCGGCCGGCGCGGCACTGAACAGCGGGCTGGTGGGTTTGGCCGAATGGCACACCGTGCAGCGTTGTTCAATCACGCTATGGACCTTGCCAAAGTCAGTCGAGGCCTGGGCCGGAGCCGCTTCTGCCGCCGGTGCTGGCGCGGCGGGGGCTGCTGGCTTGAGGCCGCCACCCAAGGCCGTTTCTGGCAATGGCTGGTACTCGATGGCCGCAGGTGCCTTGGCCACGTCCGGTGTGCTAGCCACGGGTTTCGGCCCAGTGACATAAGCCAGGCAGATCATCGCCAGGGCGCCGACCGGCAGGGTCCAGGCGTATTTCTGGCTGTCATGGCGGGTGTTGAAGTAGTGCCGCACCAACACCGCCGCCACTGCGATCCCGGCCAGGATCAACCAGTTGTACTGGCTGCCGTAGGTGCTCGGGAAATGGTTGCTGATCATGATGAACAGCACCGGCAGAGTGAAGTAGTTGTTGTGCCGCGAACGCAACAGGCCCTTGGCCGGCAGTGCGGGATCCGGCGTGCGGTTTTCTGCAATCGCTGCCACCAGCGCACGTTGGGCGGGCATGATGATGCGGAACACGTTACCGACCATGATGGTGCCGATGATCGCACCCACATGCAGGTATGCACCGCGACCGCTGAACACCTTGCTGAAGCCATAGGCGGCGCCGATCAACAGCACGAACAGGATGAAACCGAGCAGGGCAGGGCGTTTACCCAGGGCCGAGTCGCAGAGAAAGGAGTAGATGAACCAGCCGGCGAACAGTGAGCCAATGCCCAGCAATACGCCTTCGGTGCCACTGAGGCTGCTGCCGGGGGCCAGCAGGTACAGCGTCGGGTTGAGGTAGAACACCACGCAGAGCAGCGCGACGCCCGACATCCAGGTGAAATAGGCTTCCCATTTGAACCAGTGCAGGTTGTCCGGCATGGTCGGCGGGGCCAGTTTGTATTTTTCCAGGTGGTAGATACCGCCACCGTGGATCGCCCATAAATCGCCAGCCAGGCCGTTTTTGGGGTTGACGCGGTTAAGGTTGTTTTCCAGCCATACGAAATAGAAAGACGCACCGATCCAGGCCACGCCAGTGATCATATGAACCCAGCGCACGCTAAGGTTCAGCCATTCCAACAGATGTGCTTCCACAGTCTTTACCTCTCGCCCGTCACCCTTGTTGTCGGGTGATCGGACCTTCTCTTATTGGTGGGGGGCGAGGATCAACCGCTCATCCTCTTTGAAAAAATGCTCATCGCAGTTATTGCCTGTGCCACTGCGATCAACCACCAGGAAGTCATCCCGCTTTTCGATCGTCAGCACCGGGTGGTGCCAGACGCCGCGATGGTAATTAATGCCCTGCCTGCCGTTGGTGACGAAGGCGCGGACCAAGCCTGATACAGGTGCATCGCCAACGGGCGCGACCACGATCAGAAAGGGGTTGCCGAGCAGCGGAATAAAGGCCTGGCTGCCCAGCGGGTGTCTTTCCAGCATGCACACGGTCAGCGGCATGTCCTGCGCATCGGCGCGGAAGATGCTGATGATGGCGTGGTCCTCTGGCGTGGCGGTCTCGACCGTCGCCAGTTTATGAAAGCGCATGGTCGAGCCGTTGTTGATCATGAAGTGATCGCTGCCTTCGGTTTCGATAACGTCTCCGAAAGGGGCAAAGGCTTCTTTGGTCAAGGGTTCGATCATCAGTGTGCGCATGGCTGTCTTCTTATCCGGATTCTGTGTTGTTTGTTCTGGCGCCTTCGCGAGCAAGCCCGCTCCCACATTTGGAATGCATTCCCCTGTGGGAGCGGGCTTGCTCGCGAATGGCATCACCGCTTACTTCGAAACCTTGCCGAAAACCCGCAGGCGGCTTACACCACCATCCGGGAATACGTTGAGGCGGATGTGGGTGATCGGGCCCAGTGCCTTGATCTGCTCGGCAAAGGTGTGTTCGGCGTGCATTTCCAGCTTCTGCGCCGGCAGCAGCTCGCGCCAGAACAGCGATTGGGTCTCGATCTGGCTGTCGGTACCGCCTTTGACGAACGCGCCCTGGATCGAGCAAGTGTCCGGGTAGTTGCCCTTGAAGTGCAGGGTGTCGACCACCACTTTCTCGATCTCGCCGGCATGCCCCAGTGCGACGATCACCCAGTCATTGCCAGGTGTGCGGCGGCGGGCGGTTTCCCAGCCGTCGCCCATGTTGATGCCACGGCCCGGGTTGAGGATGTTGCCCATGCGCCCGAAGTGTTCGTCGGAGCACGCCAGGGCACGCCCGCCATTGAGGGAGGAGGCCAGGTCCACTTGCTCGTTGTCGCCTACCGCCGACCAGTCGCGGAACGGAATGCCATACACGCGCAGGCGAGCCACGCCACCATCCGGGAAGATGTTGAAGCGCAGGTGGCTGAATGCCTGGTCGTTGTTGATTTCGTGGAAATGATGGCTGTTGCCCTGCAACTCTACGGCAGACAACACTTCGACCCACTGGGTGTTGTCATTGGGCTCGCCCGACGCCAGGAAGCAACCTTCAAGGGACGCCGATGGCGGGAAGTTGCCGGTGAAGAATGAAGTGTCGATGTCCACGCCTTTGATCGAGCCCGGTACGCCCAGGCGGATCACCGCGCTGTCGAAGCCTTCGAAGCGCTTGCGGCGTGACTCCCAGCCGTCCATCCACTTGCCGTTATCATCGAAAACGCCCTCCTTCCATACGGCCGGGGTCGGCTGGAACAGTCGGTTGGCGTCGGCGAACCAGTCATCGGTCACAGAGATGATCTTGGTGCCCAGGCGGGCGTCGGCCAGGTTGACGAACTTCTCGAAAGGTACGGGTTGCGCTTTCATTCTTCTTGTCTGCCTTAGATAGAGTGGCTGGGGATGGTGGTTTAGAGGGTCAATAAACGGAACAACGCGATCTTGTTGATCTCTGCCAGCGCGCACTTGAACTCGGTTTCGACCGGGTTGTGGATGCGCGTTTCAAACGCGGCGAGGATCTGATGCCGGTTGCTGCCTTTTACCGCCATGATGAAGGGAAACTTGAACTTGGCCTTGTAGGCGTTGTTCAGCTCGGTGAAGCGTGAAAACTCGTCGCTCGAGCATTGGTGGATACCGGCGCCAGCCTGTTCATTCGTGCTGGCTTCGGTCAGTTGGCCCTGGACGGCCGCACGGCCTGCCAGGTCCGGGTGAGCGTTGATCAGGGCCAGTTGCCTGGTGTGATCGGCGCTCAATAGGATATCGCTCATGCGCTGGTGCAGGGTCTCGATCTCATCGATCGAGGCGTCCTGGCCCAGGTCGAAGGCCTTTTCGGCCACCCATGGCGAGTGTTCATAGATATCGGCGAAGGCAGCGACGAACTCGTCGCGGCTGAGGGCCGAGGGTTTCAGGGTTTGGAAAGCAGTCATTTGGCGGCTCCCTGCAAAGGGTGTACGTCATGCCAGTGGCGGGCAATGTCGACGCGGCGGGTGAACCACACCTGGTCATGGCCCTTGGCGTATTCGATAAAGCGCTTGAGTGCGGCCAGGCGCGCCGGGCGGCCGATCAGGCGGCAATGCAGGCCGATGGACAGCATTTTTGGCGCCTCGGCCCCTTCGGCATACAGCACATCGAAGGCGTCCTTGAGGTATTCGAAGAAGTCGTCGCCCTTGTTGAAGCCCTGGACCTGGGTGAAGCGCATGTCGTTGGTGTCCAGGGTGTAGGGGATCACCAGGTGCGGCTTGCCGGTCGGGTTGTTCGGTTCCCAGTAGGGCAGGTCGTCGTCGTAGGTGTCGCAGTCATACAGGAAGCCGCCTTCCTCCATCACCAGCCGCCGCGTATTCGGGCCGGTGCGTCCGGTGTACCAGCCCAGTGGGCGCTCGCCGGTCAGTTCAGTGAGGATACGGATGGCTTCGAGCATATGCTCGCGCTCCTGGGCCTCGTCCATGTATTGGTAGTCGATCCAGCGGTAGCCGTGGCTGCAGATCTCGTGGCCGGCGGCGACCATGGCGCGGATGACATCGGGATGACGCTGGGCGGCCATGGCCACGGCGAAGATGGTCAGCGGAATGTCGAATGCCTTGAACAGCTTGAGGATGCGCCACACACCGGCACGGCTGCCGTATTCATATAGCGACTCCATGCTCATATTGCGTGCGCCTTGCAGCGGTTGGGCCGAGACCATTTCCGAGAGGAAGGCTTCCGACTCTTTGTCACCGTGCAGGATATTGCGTTCACCACCTTCTTCGTAATTGAGTACGAACGACAAGGCGATACGCGCATTGCCCGGCCAGTGTGGGTGCACAGGGTTACTGCCGTAACCGATCAGGTCGCGTGGGTAGTCAGCGCTCACTGCAGTCTTCCTTCTTATTCGTGATCGATGGTGTGGCGGTCGTGGCGTCACAGCGATGGGCTGATTGTATACAACTTGTCGGTCACTTTGTAAGCCTGTATTTCTGCATTTTTTCCAAGCGGTAGCAGCGGCCTATCTTTGCAAGAAACCTGCCTGGTCGGTCAACTAAAATCTCAAAAGCCTACGGCACTGCTCTCCTGTGGGAGCTGGCTTGCCAGCGCTAGCGATCTTCCTGCAACGGTATTGCTCGCTGATACACCGCCATCGACGGCAAGCCGGTTCCTATAGGGGGGGGAGGGATGTTTGTTGAATTTATTGTGTACAATTTTTTTGAAAAGTGTCTTAATCAGCCATCGCCGGCTTTTTCAGTGCCCCATAAAAGTGCGGCCTCTTATTAATCGATGACACGGGAGCTCCGATCCATGGGACGACTGACCACACACGTACTGGACGCCGCGCACGGCTGTCCAGGTAGCGCCATCAAGGTTGAACTGTACCGCGTCGAAGGCGCGCAACTGGAGCTGGTCGCCAGCGCCCTGACCAACAGCGATGGCCGTTGCGACGCGCCGCTGCTGCAAGGTGATGACTACCGCAGTGGGGTCTACCAGTTGCAGTTCAGTGCCGGGGATTACTACCGCGCCCGTGGTGTGCAACTGCCCCAGCCAGCGTTTCTTGATGTGGTGGTGCTGCGCTTTGGCATCAGCGCCGAACAGGATCACTACCATGTACCCCTGCTGATTTCGCCTTACAGCTATTCGACCTATCGCGGTAGCTGAGTCGTCACCTCGCTTCACACCCCCAAATGCTCTTCGTTGGTTTCGCCCGCTCACACTGCGGGCTTTTTTTTGCCTGGGGAAAAGTAGGGGCGAGCAAGCTCGCTCCTACAGTGGGCACCAGGGCCCGGATCCCTTAGCCCCTGAGCAGCGACGCCGCCCCGGCGCTGCCAAACAACCCGGCACTGAAGCGGTTGAACCAGCTCTGGCCCTTGCCGGTGCGCAAATAGCGCGCCGCGCCGTGGGCTCCCAGGCCGTAGGCCAGCTTGCACAGCAGGTCCAGCACGGTCCAGGTGGCAATCATGATCAACAGCTGCGGCAGAAATGGCTGTTGGCTGCTGAGAAACTGCGGCAGGAACGCGGCGAAAAACAGAATGTCCTTGGGGTTGCTGGCACCCAGCACAAAGGCCCGGCCAAACAGCGCACGAAAGCGCGGCACGGGCGCTGCGTCCGGCACCACGGCGCCCTGGGACGGCAGGCGTGACTGCTGCCAGCTCTGCCAGGCCAGGTAGAACAGATACAGTGCGCCGACGATCTTCAAGGCGCTGAACAACTGCTCCGACGCCAGCAACAGCGCCCCCAGGCCCAGGGCCGAGGCGCTCAGCAGGCAGATCGAGGCAAACACCCCGCCCAGAAAGGCCGGGTACGACCGGCGCAGGCCGTAGTTCAGGCTGTTGCTGATCATCAGCAGTGACAGCGGCCCCGGGATCAGAATCACGATCAAAGCAGCGCCGCTGAACAGCAGCCAGGTTTCCACGCTCATTACATTCCTCCATACATGCAAAAGCCCCACCCGGAGGTGAGGCGGTTTTCGCCGGTTTCCGAGTTACAGGAAGACAAACTTGGCGATGAAAATCGCGCACAGCACCCACAGGCTGATGGATATCTGCTTGTACTTGCCCGTGCCGGCCTTGAGGGCTACATACGTGATAAAGCCCAGGGCGATGCCGTCGGCGACCGAGAAGGTCAGGGGCATCATGATTGCGGTGACAATCGCCGGAATGCTGTCCGTGGCGTCGTCCCACTCGATATGGGCCATGCCGCTCATCATCAGCATTGCCACATAAATCAACGCGCCGGCGGTGGCGTACGCAGGAATCATGCCCGCCAGTGGAGCGAAAAACATCGCCGCCACAAACAGCACGCCCACGGTCACGGCTGTCAGTCCGGTGCGCCCGCCGGCAGCCACGCCTGCGGCGCTTTCCACGTAACTGGTGACGGGCGGCACACCGACCACCGCGCCAAACACGCTGGAGGCGCTATCGGCTTTCAAGGCTCGCGAGAGGTTTTCGATCTTACCATCGGCCTTCACCAGGCCGGCGCGCTGGGCGACGCCCATCAGGGTGCCGGCGGTGTCGAACATATGCACAAACAAGAAGGCAAACACCACGCTGATCATGCTGACGTTGAACACACCCATCACGTCCATCGCCATCCAGGTTGGTGCCAGGCTCGGCGGGGCGGCAACGATGCCCTGGTAATGCACCAGGCCCAGGCCCCAGCCGGCCAGGGTGACGGCGATGATGCTGATCAGGATCGCGCCGAATACCCGGTGGTAGCTGAGGATCGCGATCAGCAGGAAGCAAATGGCCGCCAGCAGTGGACCTGGCTCATGCAGGGAACCGAGCTTGATCAGGGTGGCGGGGCTGGCAACGATAATGCCGGCGGTTTTCAGACCGATCACCCCCAGGAACAGACCCACCCCGGCGCCCATGGCATGGCGCAGGCTTACCGGAATGCTGTTGAGCAGCCATTCGCGGATGCGCGACAGCGTCAGGATCATGAACAGCACGCCGGAGATAAACACCGCACCCAGCGCGGTCTCCCAGGTGTAGCCCATGGTACCGACCACGGTGTAGGTAAAAAATGCATTCAAGCCCATGCCTGGCGCCAGGCCGACTGGCCAGTTGGCGTACAGGCCCATCAACAGGCAACCGAGGGCGGCAGCGATGCAGGTGGCGACAAAGGCGGCACCGTGGTCGATGCCGGCATCGGCCATGATGTTGGGGTTGACGAAGATGATGTAGGCCATGGTGATAAACGTGGTGAGGCCGGCGATCAATTCGGTCTTCACTGTGGTGCCATGCAAGCTGAGTTTGAACAGGCGCTCCAGCCAGCCCTGCTTTGTGGTTGAAAGATGGGGCGGACTGAGGTCCAGGGTCGGGGCGTCGGATTTATGGCTTTCCACAGCAAGTACTCCTCAAGAGTTTTATTGTTATTTCCAGCGCCGGACACATGAGTGGGCAGCGGCGCTTTGAGGTACCAGCGGGCTTTGTTGACCATTAGGTCAGGAACTCGCACGAAGCGAATTATGCTTTTGTATACAAATAAAGCAAATAATGTTTGCGATTATGTGTGCAAAAAAGATGAAAGGCCAGTTTCAAGGCAACGACAGGGCCTTGTTCACCACCAGCCAGCCATTGACCGCCTCTTCGCCGGCCTCGGCGAAGGCGCGTTGCAGCAGTTTGACTTGCTTGACGCTCCGGGCGGTGCGCTACAGCGAAGCCAAGCACGATGCCGTGGCGGCATTGCTGGATGAGTTCGGTGTGGCCCTGATCGAAGACGAGCCGTACCGCGAACTGACCTTCGATGGTGGCCGTGCGCGGCCGATTGCCAGCCGGCTGCGCAAGGCCAGTTGGATCTATACCGATCCGGCACTTCCAGGACTTGGCCGACTGGCAAGTGCCCCAGGGTGGATTATTCTTCTGGCTGACCTTGAAACAACCTCTGGACACCCGCACCTTATTGGCTCCAGCGCTGGCGCAGGACGTGGTGTTCATGCCCGGTGAGCGATTTTTTTCCGCGCCGGACCAGCACCACGGGCACCTGGGGCTCAATGTCAGCCACATCGACCCGGCGCGCCTGGGCGAAGGTCTCAAACGTCTCGCGGCGGTGATCCGTCAAGCACAGCGCGCGCAAGCGGCATAAGGGGAGCTTCATGTACAAGGTTTATGGCGATTACCGTTCGGGCAACTGCTACAAGGTCAAGTTGATGCTCAACCTGCTTGGCATCGCGTATGAGTGGGTCAATGTCGACATCTTGAACGGCGACACACAGACCGCCGAGTTCCTGGCGAAGAACCCCAACGGCAAGATCCCGGTACTGGAACTCGAAGACGGCACCTGTCTGTGGGAATCCAACGCGATCCTCAATTTCCTCGCCGACGGCAGCGAGTTCCTGCCCAGCGAACCACGCCTGCGCACCCAGGTGCTGCAGTGGCAGTTTTTCGAGCAGTACAGCCATGAGCCGTACATTGCGGTGGCGCGGTTTATCCAGTTTTACCTGGGGCTGCCGGAAGATCGGCTGGAGGAGTACAAGACTACCCATAAAGGCGGCTACAAGGCCTTGAGGGTCATGGAAAAACAGCTGCAAGCCACGCCCTACCTGGTGGGCGACCAGTATTCGATCGCCGATATTGCGCTGTATGCCTACACCCATGTGGCCCATGAGGGTGGTTTTGACCTGAGCCCCTATCCGGCCGTGCAGGCCTGGCTTGCACGGGTGGCCAGCCATCCTCGGCACGTACCGATGCTCGACTGATAGGCGCGACCTAAATGTGGGAGCGGGCTTGCTCGCGAAAGCGTAGGGTCAGTTGATGAATAATTGACTGACACACCGCCTTCGCGAGCAAGCCCGCTCCCACATTTTGACCGCGTTGTCTGTCAGATCGCGGCGAAGCGCTTGTCCAGGTAATCGATGATCACCTTGGAATCGTACATCCAGGTGGTCTGACCGTTTTCTTCGATACGCAGGCACGGCACCTTGATCTTGCCGCCTTGGGTAAGCAACGTCTGGCGGTCCTGTTCGTTGTTCTTCGCGTCCTTGAGGGCCACCGGCACGTTCAGGCGGTGCAGGGTGCGGCGGGTCTTCACACAGAACGGGCAGGCGTGGAACTGATACAGGGTCAAGTCCTTGGCCGCTTCATTGACCTGCGCCTGTTGTTCGGCGGGGCGCTGTTTTTTACGCGGACGGGTAAGGAAGTCGCCCGCGATGATGACGTGGCCGAGGCCCACTCGAAGTGCTTTGACGAACATGGCTGAAACCTCTTGCCCATGACAGAAGGGGCCGCAGCTTACCTGATTTCTACAGGCGAAAAAAAACCGGCGATGAATGCCGGTTTTTTCTGACGCTGCCTGTTACTTGATCAGGCTGAGAAACTCGCTGCGGGTGGCCGCGTTTTCGCGGAACTCACCCAGCATCACCGATGTGATCATCGACGAATTCTGCTTTTCCACACCGCGCATCATCATGCACATGTGCTTGGCCTCGATCACCACGGCAACGCCCAGGGCGCCGGTCACCTGCTGGACCGCTTCGGCGATCTGGCGGCTGAGGTTTTCCTGGATCTGCAGGCGACGGGCATACATGTCGACGATCCGTGCGACCTTCGACAGGCCCAGGACCTTGCCGCTAGGGATATAGGCGACATGCGCCTTGCCGATGAACGGCAGCAGGTGGTGTTCGCACAGCGAGTACAACTCGATGTCCTTGACCAGCACCATTTCGCTGTTGTCGGAGCTGAAGAGGGCGCTGTTGGTGACCTCTTCCAGTGTCTGCTCATAGCCGCGGCAAAGGTACTGCATGGCCTTGGCGGCACGCTTTGGCGTGTCGAGCAGGCCCTCGCGGGAGACGTCCTCGCCGATTTGGCCGAGGATCGCTGTGTAATTTTGTTCCAAAGTCACAGGGCGGTATTCCGTATGGGTTTCAGAGCGGTACGGTTTCTGCCTGTACCAATTTTGTACCATTCAGGCTTTGTTCAAGCTTCCCGAGCGCGTTCCAGTCTTCGCTGGAGTTTATCCATCGGGCTTAAGTGGACAGCAGCATTTGCACGCTGTGACCAAGCTGATTCGCTATGAACCCGAGGTTCATGCCTGCCATTAGGCACATAGTAGCGTAGGTGTGCCGACAGTTGTATTGCCGACGGCTTCGGATCTTCAATTCTACCAGAGCCGCCTGGAAGTGTTTGTCGGTCATGTTGGCCTGCTGGATGTACTCAACGTTCCTGGTCGGCGGGAACACATACGGCGATTGCTTATGCTGCCGGCGGCTCTGTTTGGCTCGCAACGCCGCTACCTCACCAGGTCGCATGCCCGTGTAAAACGCAAACTTAAAGTAGGCTGCGTACATCCGTATTGAACTGGTCAGCGCCTGGTACAGGTGCCCAGTAACCCGACCTGCTTCCTCGACTGCTGGGTTGCGCGTGAGCAACTCATCCTTCACGGCCGTCTCAAGCAATGTGGTAAGCCGCTGAATTGCCGATTGTCTGACTGTTGGCGACTTCCATTCTGTTTCGCTCACGATCTTTCTGAGCATCGGCGACGTGATTTGATCCATGGGGATCAGTCATCCACTCGCACAAAAATTGCTTCTTGCCTTACTACACGTGCCAGACGAGTGTCCACTTATCTGCTTTTTTGTAATGAAAGGTTTCTGAAAGTTTGGGATGAAAACCTGCCATCACATCTCTCGTCCCTCATCGAGAGGTTCTGTCGAAAAGCAGCCAATTCCAATTACAAGAGAGCGGTTTATGAGTAAACAATCAGATGACGAGATTGAAAAATCGACAATGCGTAAGTTGGGATTTCGTCTGATTCCCTTTCTGGTGCTCTGTTATTTCATTGCCTACGTTGATCGAGTGAACATCGGCTTTGCAGCCCTTACCATGAATCAGGAGATTGGCTTGACAGCCAGTGCTTTCGGGTTCGGCGCAACACTATTCTTTGTTGCGTATGTCTTATTCGAAATGCCCAGCAACATGGCCATGGAGCGTTTTGGTGCCCGTCGCTGGATCGCGCGAATCATGATTACATGGGGCATCGTTGGTTTCTGTTCTGCATTTGCAGTCGGGCCAATCTCTTACTCTGTATCCCGTTTCCTCTTGGGTGCGGCAGAAGCCGGATTCTTTCCAGGGGTAATTCTTTATCTCTCACAATGCATCCCTAAAGCATACATGGCTCGCATTATCGCGATCTTCATGGTTGCCATTCCATTGTCTAATTTCATCGGCTCGCCATTGTCGGCACTGTTACTGAAATTGGATGGTTTGGCGGACTATAGTGGCTGGCAGTGGCTGCTGATGCTTGAAGCAATCCCTGCGATCATTCTGGGTTTGCTGGCCTTGAAGGTATTACCCAACCGGCCTAGTGAAGCGAAGTGGCTGACTCAACAGGAACAGGATTGGCTGAGCGGGCAGTTGACCCAAGAACAGGCTGCACGGGAAAACGCTACGCAAAAACATCCTCATAGCGTAAGCGGTGTGCTCAAGGCCGTGTTCACCAACAAGTACATCTGGGTGCTGTCGTTGATTTACATGGGCAGTTCGGCCACCAGCAATACCCTTTCGTTGTGGATGCCGCAGATCCTGAAGTCCTTTCATCTTTCGGACATGCAAACCGGCCTGTTGAATATGATTCCATTCGGCTTCGCCGCAGCCTTCATGATTTTCTGGGGGATGCGTGCTGACAAAAGTGGAGAGCGGATCAAGGCCACCGCCATTCCACTGGTCATTACGGCAGTGAGTTTCGCCGCCACGTTATTCACGGACTCACTGACCATTACGTTGGTACTACTGACATTTGTATTGATGGGTAACTACGCAATAAAAGGGCCGTTCTGGGCACTGTGCTCCGAAACCCTGCCGCCAGCGACCTTGGCCACAGGGATTGCCGCGATCAATACCCTTGCCCATTTGGGCACTGGCGCCATGAGCTCTGTTATCGGCGTGTTGCGTGATCAGACGGGTAGCTTCCCAATGGCGCTGATGCCACTCTGTGCGCTAACTGCTACCGGTTCGCTGCTGGTGTTTTTAATTGGCAAAAAGAATCGTCGTGCTGCACAAATCGCCGCTATTAGCAGTTAATCAACTTGTCTGAATAGGCCCGCTATTGGCGGGCCTTTTCGTTTCGTCGCAGCCCACTTGATCGCTGCAAGCATGGGTTACTCGTCACGCCCTTCGAGCATCGTGCGCTTGAGCATCACATACACCGCGCCGGCACCGCCATGGCGTGGTTGGCAGGAAGTGAAACCGAGCACTTGGGCATGCTGGCGCAACCAGGTGTTGACGTGGCTCTTGATCATCGGGCGCTTCCCGTCCAGGCGCACGGCCTTTCCGTGGGTCACGCGTACGCAGCGAATTTCGAACCGGGTGGCTTCGGCAAGGAAGGCCCAGAGGGTTTCCCGGGCCTTTTCCACGGTCATGCCATGCAGGTCGAGGCTGCCTTCGAAGGGGATCTGTCCGGCCTTGAGCTTGCGCACCTGGCTTTCCTGAACCCCATCACGGGACCACATCAACTCATCTTCGGGGCCGACGTCAATCACGAACTGGTCCGATAGGCCGTCCACCGTGGTGGCGTCAGTGCGCACCGTGGCCGCCTGGCGCAACTTGGCGATCTGCGCTCGGTCGCTCTTGGGTTTGCCGGTGTCGGCACGGTCGTGCTTGATCGGCTTGACGCCACGCAGCTCGTTCTTGAACAGGGAAAAATCGTCGTCTTGCATGTCAGCCTCCGCGAAGGGCGGGCAGTTTACCCAAATCGAGGCGGTTGATGCGGGACAAAACGCTATCAGTGTGCCCTCAATCGTGTTTTTTCATCAGGTGCGAGGCGATGTTCAGCGACAGTGGCTGGCGCATGCGGCGTCGGCAGCGACGCCACAACCAGACGCCCAGCCAGAGGACCAACAGCCCGCTTGCCAACAGCACGGCCGCACCGCCTGGGCTGGCATTGAGTTCGCCCAGCGCGCTCAAGTGACCGAACAGGCCGGCAGCGCCGGCCAATGAAAGCAGCAAGCCACACAACGCCAGCAACGCGGCGAATGCCACGCCCAGGCGCAGACGCCAGTTGCTCGGGCCCTTGGGGCGCAAGCGACGAGCGTCAAAACCATCGGATATTTTCATTCCGACCTTTCCTCCAGGGTATCGGCCCTTCGACCGGAAGATAAACAACTTGTTCCGGGCGGGGAGGCAATTGCGGTAAATGACAGGCTTTAGCGGATGAGCGGGGCCGTCGAAATGGCCGCGCCGCTCATCGACAGGGCGATCAGATCAGATCTTGGGTCAGGGCGAGAGTGGCGAAGTTGTCGGCCATGATGGCCATTTCAGTCTGCTGTACATGTTCGGCGCTGAGGATGCCGCCTTTGTAAGGCAGGTCGCGGGTGGCGCAGGCGTCTTCCACCAGGGTGCAGCGAAAGCCCAGGTTCTTCGCCGCACGCACGGTGGTGCTGACGCTGGAGTGGCTCATGAAGCCGCAGACGATCAAGTCCAGGGAGCCCAGGTCCTGCAGGGTTTTTTCCAGGGGAGTGCCATGGAAGGCGCTGGGCAGCAGCTTGCCGATGATGGTTTCGCCGTCCTGCGGCTCCAGGCCGGGGATGAACTCGCCGCGCTCGCCTTGAGGGTCGAACAGGCCACCGACGGTGCCCAGGTGGCGGACATGCACGATCGGGCGCCCGGCCTTGCGCGCGGCAGCGCTCAGTAGCTTGATGTTTTCCACGGCGGCGTCCATGCCCGACAGGGCGAGCGGGCCGCTCAAGTATTCTTTCTGGGCATCGATGATCACAAGGGTCGCGTGGCTCAAATTGGCCGGTGCGTAACCGCGACCGCTGAGTTGAAACATCGTCTTTGGAACGGACATTCTGGGGCTCCTGTGAGTGGGGCTTTTGCGACATTGTCCTCTGGCTGAGCGGTTCTGTGAATCGCTACTAACGTAAGGTGCGCCGTTGTTGGCCTACAGCCCTGTCAAGAGGGGCTGCTGTGTAACAGAAAAACCTTGAATCAGGTTGGATCTGACGTTTCGCAAAGGTTTTTCATACATCGTCCGTACAGCTTAAGGCTGTTAGAATTGCCAGTCGTTTTTTCCTGGAGCTTGCCCCCGTGATCACTTCCCGCCTGCGCACCTTGCGCGACCATATCCGTTGGGCTGTCAGCCGTTTCCATGGGGAAGACCTGTTTTTTGGCCATGGTACCGACAATGCCTGGGATGAAGCCCGGCAATTGGTATTGGGTGCGCTGCACCTGCCTTGGGAAATTGCCGACAGCTATCTGGACTGCAACCTCGAAGAAGAAGAAATTTCCCACGTGCAGCGCCTGCTGCATCGACGCATTCACGAACGCGTACCCACCGCCTACCTGTTGAACGAAGCCTGGTTCTGCGGCATGTCTTTTATCGTCGATGAGCGCGTGCTGATCCCGCGCTCACCGATTGGCGAACTGATCGAAAACCGTTTCGAACCCTGGCTCGCCCAACCGCCCGCCCGCATCCTCGACCTGTGTACCGGCTCCGGTTGTATCGGCATTGCCTGCGCCTATGAGTTCCAGGAGGCCGAAGTGGTGCTGGGGGACTTGTCCTACGAAGCGCTAGAGGTGGCTAACCAGAACATCGAGCGCCATGGCGTCGACGAGCGGGTGTACACCGTGCAGGGTGACGGCTTCGACGGTTTGCCCGGCCAGCGCTTTGACCTGATTGTGTCCAACCCGCCGTATGTCGATGCCGAAGACTTTGCCGACATGCCCGACGAGTACCAGCACGAACCCGAGTTGGGCCTGGCCTGCGGCGATGATGGTTTGAACCTGGTACGCCGGATGCTGGCCGAGGCGGCTGATCATCTGACCGAAAAGGGGCTGCTGATTGTCGAGGTGGGGAACAGCCAGGTACACGTTGAAGCGTTGTACCCGCAAGTGGATTTTGCCTGGCTGGAGTTCAGGAACGGTGGCCATGGTGTGTTCATGCTGACGGCGGAGCAGTGCCGGATGCATCAGGCGGTGTTTGCCGCCTGCGTCTGATCGATATCCCCTGTAGGAGCCCGGCTTGCCGGCGATGGTGATCTTACTGGTGCCATCGCCGGCAAGCCGGGCTCTTACAAAGGTAGGCGCATGGGTTTAGCGATGTGTCGCAATCCAGATCAATAACCCCGCCTGGAACACGGTAAACGCCACCAGGCAGGTGATGGTGAAGCGCAAACCGCTGTCTTCGCGCTTGAACTTGATAACCTTTTCTTCTTCGTGGCGCAGTTTCACTTCCTGTTCCGCCAGATTCTGCTCGGCCTGCTGCAGCATCTGCGCCGCTTCCAGGATCTCCACGAACTGCACCTTCTCGGTATTCCAGCTGTCCAGCACTTCGCTGACCTTGCTCGGCTGCACATGCCCCTTCAGATGCTGGACATCGGCATAGGCCACATCAAACCCCTGAATACGCAAAAAATGGTCGCGCCGCAGGCGCGTGGCTTCGTTCAGTGCGTCTTTGTTCGCCAGATCGATGCCGTCGACGCGATAGTGCGACCACTTCTTTTTCGCCCACGCGGCGCCTTGCGCCACCAGAAAACGGCCAAGGCCACGGTTCGCCGGTTCGATTTCCAGGCTGTTACCTGGGCCGAAATGCACGCGGTGAGTGGCGTGGTCGACCCACACATCCAGGTGATTCTGTTCACGCCGTACCCGTTGGGCGGGCAATTGGATGACCATGCGCAGCAGGCTGTGGTCCTTGTTGTTGCGTTCGGCGTAGCCAAACTGCACAAAGCGTAAGGGGCGGGCGCCAGTGGCGCGGTCAGTGGCCAAGGGCGCCAGGCGCAGCATCTTGAAGTGTTCGGCCTCAACCTCCGCCCACGGCAGCGCAGCCGCAGTCGCCGCTTCGGTGTCGGCGGTGGTTTCGGCGGGAGGTTGGGGTACTGCTTCGGTGTTCGTCATTCGGCGCGATCCTGTCCAAGCCCAGCAAGTCGACAGGCTTTTTGCTGTCGACCCTGTGCTTATCGGCCGTTTTCTCCAGGACTGGAGGGGCAATAACCGCTTATCGGGGGCGAAGTCCGTCGATAAAGCCCACCAGGCGCCTGCCCAGCGCATCGGCGAGGGGCAATTGCGGGTCGTTGTAGGAGCTCAACTGCTGTTTCACGTCGTTGGGCACGATCCGCATGACGTGGTTCATGCCAGGAATCACCGCCAGTTCGGCGTCGGGTTTGGCCTGCTTGAGCTTTTCGGCATCAGCCACTCCCACTTGCAGGTCGGTGGTGCCCTGGACAATCAGGGCCGGCATCGTCAGGCGGGCGAAAGCCGCCGCAGGATCAGCACGAAACAGGCTGATCAGGTAAGGCTGCACGCTGGGGCGAAAAATCCCCTGCAACGGGCCGGGCACATCGGCATCCACCTGGCCGGCCTTGAGCCGATCAAGAATCTGGTTACTGCGCAGCAGCAGGGCTGGTGGCATGTGATCCGCCAGTTGCTGGCGAATCACCTGGTCCACCGGGCGGGCACTGCCGGACAGGGAAATCACCCCGGCGGGCCCGAGTTCAGGGGCGGCGAGGGCTGCCACCAAGGCGCCTTCACTGTGGCCCAGCACCACCAAGGGCCCGAATCGTGGGTCGGCCTTGAGCAGTTTGCCCCAGGCCACCGCGTCTGCTACATAGGCGTCCAGCGTCAGGTTGCGCTCGTCGGGCGTGGCCTTGAGGCTGGCGGCCACGCCGCGTTTGTCGTAGCGCACGCTGGCAATATTATGGCGGGCCAGGACCCAGGCCAGGCGCTTGAGGCTGTCGTTGCGTGCCCCTTCGGCGCTGTTGCCGTTGCGGTCGGTGGGGCCGGAGCCCGCAATGATCAGCACCACGGGCACGGGTTTGGCAGATTGGGGCAGCAGTAGCGAGCCAAACAACTCGCCGCTGCCGGTGTCCAGGCTGATGGGGCGTTGCAACACCACAGGGGCGGCGGCGTGGGCAGCGGTACAGATCAGGGTGAGGGTGAACAGTAAAACTCGCAGCATCATCGCGCCATCATCAGGAAGGTGCCGGTTGGACCAACGTCTACCGGGAAGGTTTCGAGGATGAACTACTGAGTGAGCCTGCGTATACTGGCGTGCTTAGTTATCACGGTTGAGTTGATTCAACTGATTTCACGGAGCGCTGTGCATGTCCGGCAATACCTACGGCAAGCTGTTCACTGTCACCACCGCAGGCGAAAGCCATGGTCCGGCGTTGGTCGCCATTGTCGACGGCTGCCCGCCCGGCCTTGAGCTGTCCCTGGACGATCTGCAGCGTGACCTCGACCGCCGCAAGCCCGGCACCAGCCGCCACACCACCCAGCGCCAGGAGCCCGACGAAGTCGAAATCCTCTCCGGCGTGTTCGAAGGCCGCACCACCGGGTGCGCCATCGGCCTGTTGATCCGCAACACCGACCAGAAGTCCAAGGACTACTCGGCGATCAAGGACCTGTTCCGCCCGGCTCACGCCGACTACACCTATCACCATAAATACGGCGAGCGCGACTACCGTGGCGGTGGCCGCAGTTCGGCGCGGGAAACCGCGATGCGCGTGGCCGCCGGTGCCATTGCCAAGAAGTACCTGGCCACCCAGGGCATTGTCATTCGTGGCTACATGAGCCAGTTGGGCCCTATCGAAATCCCGTTCAAGACCTGGGACAGCGTGCAAGACAACGCCTTCTTCAGCGCCGACCCGGACAAGGTGCCGGAGCTGGAAGCCTATATGGACCAGTTGCGCCGTGACCAGGATTCGGTGGGTGCGAAAATCACCGTGGTCGCCGAAGGGGTGATGCCGGGCCTGGGCGAGCCGATTTTCGACCGCCTGGATGCCGAACTGGCCCACGCGCTGATGAGCATCAATGCGGTCAAGGGCGTGGAAATCGGTGCCGGTTTCGCCTGTGTTGCCCAGCGCGGCACCGAGCATCGCGATGAACTGACCCCCGAAGGCTTTGTCAGCAACAACGCTGGCGGCATTCTTGGCGGTATCTCGTCCGGCCAGCCGATCGTAGCGCACCTGGCGCTCAAGCCGACGTCGAGCATCACCACGCCGGGGCGTTCCATCGACGTACATGGCAACCCGGTGGAGGTGATCACCAAAGGCCGCCATGACCCTTGCGTCGGTATCCGCGCCACGCCGATTGCCGAGGCAATGATGGCCATTGTGCTGATGGACCACCTGCTGCGTCACCGTGGGCAGAATGCCGATGTACGCGTCAGTACCCCGGTGTTGGGCCAGCTGTGACGGTCTGACCGTGACAGCACTCCCGTACTGGCGACTTTCCAGCTTCTACCTGTTTTATTTCGCCCTGCTGGGGGCGACGGCGCCGTTCCTGGCGCTGTACTTCCATCATCTGGGGTTCTCCAGCGCGCGCATTGGCGAGTTGGTAGCGATCCCGATGCTGATGCGTTGCGTAGCACCGAATATCTGGGGCTGGCTGGGGGATTACACCGGGCGGCGCCTGGCCATCGTGCGGTTTGGCGCGGTGTGCACGTTGCTCAGTTTTTCGCTGATCTTTGTCAGCCAGAGCTACGCCTGGCTGGCGTTGGTGATGGCCCTGCATGCGTTCTTCTGGCATGCGGTACTGCCGCAGTTCGAGGTCATCACCCTGGCGCACCTGCAAGGCCAGACCTCACGCTACAGCCAGGTCCGCCTGTGGGGCTCTGTCGGATTTATTCTCGCCGTCGTCGCCCTGGGACGGCTGTTCGAGGCCCTGAGCCTGGATATCTACCCGGTGGCGATCGTGTTGATCATGGCCGGCATCATCGGTGCCAGCGTGTGGGTGCCTAACGCCCAGCCGGCCTCTACCGGTGATCGCGGAGCCGGCGATGGCTTCCTGCGGCAGTTGCGCAGCCCTGGCGTGCTGGCGTTTTATGCGTGTGTCGCCTTGATGCAAATGAGCCATGGCCCGTACTACACCTTCCTCACCCTGCACCTGGAAAACCTCGGCTACAGCCGTGGCGTGATCGGCCTGTTGTGGGCCCTGGGCGTGGTGGCGGAAGTGTTGATGTTCATGGCCATGAGCCGGATTCTCACGCGTTTCTCGGTGCGCCGGGTGCTGGTGGCCAGCTTCCTGTTGGCTGCGTTGCGCTGGTTGTTGCTGGGATCGTTCGCCGAATTCCTGTGGGTGCTGCTGCTCGCCCAAGTGCTGCATGCCGCGACCTTTGGCAGCTTTCATGCGGCGGCCATCCAGTTTGTGCAGCGCAGCTTCGGCGCGCGCCAGCAAGGCCAGGGCCAGGCCCTTTATGCGGCGCTGGCCGGCACCGGCGGCGCCCTGGGTGCCTTGTATTCCGGGTACAGCTGGAACCTGTTGGGGCCGACCCTAACATTCAGTATCGCCAGCCTCGCGGCCCTGGCCGCCGCGTTGATCATAGCCCTGCGCTTGCCCGAGGAACAGTTGTGAGCCTGGCCCATCATCTGCAGACTTTTACCGCCCGAGGACCTTTTTCATGAGCATTCTTTGCGTTTATCACGTTGCCACCCCGGACACTCCAAACAAGGTTCTGACCCACGCTGACGATATTGCCGCGACCCTGGCCGAGCAGGGCGTGGGCTTCGAGCGCTGGCCGGCCAACACCCGCATCGAGGCCGGTGCCAGCGCGGCCGAGGTGATGGCGGCGTACCAAACGCAGATCGACAGTTGGATGACAGCACAGGGCTATACGCAGGTGGAGGTGCTGAGTGTGAACGGCGAGCATCCGCAAAAGAGCGCCCTTGCTGCAAGTTTGCGCGATGAATATCGCCAGGATGCCGCCGAAATCCGCTTGTTCGCCGCAGGGCGGGGCTTGCTTGGCTTGCACATCGACGATTACGTCTACACGGTGCTCTGCGAAAAACACGACCTGCTGCGCATCCCGGCGGGCATGTCGCGCTGGTTTGACCTGGGAGAAGAGCCGCGTGTGGTTGCCATCAGCCTGTTCAAGACGGCGTCCGGAGCCGTGGCGCAAGTGACCGGCAGTGACATCGCCCAAGGTTTCCCCGGGTTGGATGATTGACGTTAGTTCACTATCTACAAACTTATTCAATACGCTCAAGTTGGATAAGTTTGTGGGAATGGGCTTTATAGTTTGTAAGTTACAGCTATTTGTCCGTGGGTCGATGTGTTAATCCCAGGCTTTATGTAACTCTCCCGTCGTTGTGCATTTCGTCTGTCAATAGGAGGAGTCCGAATATTGGCAGTGCAAATCAATAAGAGACGCAGAGGTATGCATGAGCAGCCCAGAGGAGCCGAGCCCATCCGTGGATCCTACCCCAGACCAAGCCTGTGAGCAGGCGTCCGTCGATAGAGCCGACGGCGTACAACTGGCGTTGCCGGATAAACCGCTGACAGCCAAGGAGTTGGAAGTACTGCGCTGGGCCACGGAAGGCAAGACCGTATGGGAAATCAGCCGGATCCGTTGTGTCTCACAGGCCACGGTGAAGTTTCATCTGCGCAATATCTACTGCAAGTTGCACGTCAGTAACCGGGTCCAGGCGGTAAGCGAGGCGATCAAGCGTGGCCTGTGCGGGTAAAAAAAGGGCCGTGAAGCACAATGGCTTCACGGCCCCGGGAAACAAACCGGTACTCAGGCCGAGTGGTAGGTCGGCAGGGCGAAACGGTGCTGGCTCTGCAGCATCGAAATCTGCGGCAGCTCACTGGCCTGCTCGGCCAGGTCACGACGAATAGCGCTGATGACCCAGGTCAGTTGGTCAGCCGTGTGCAGTTGCTGGTACGAGATCGAACGCTTGATCTGCTTGCCCTCGGTGTTGCGCAGGGTCAGCAGGATGCCACCATCCGGACGCGGTTGGGTGGTGACGTCGTAGTTGGAGAATACAGAAGCGAATTTGTCTTGGATCAGGCTCATGTCTATCGGCTCCATTGGCTCGTGTTGTGCGGCATGGAGAGATAGGTGCAGTGATTGTGCCAGTATCGTGATTTATAGAAATATCTTATAAATCAATATCTTATAAAAAATAGAAGTTTTCGATTTCGTGCAATATGCATGAATGGCCATCGTGCATCCTGCATTTTGCGTTATAGCTCGGTGACGAACGGTGCTGGGCTCCATTCCTTCGTGGGATACAAAACATTGCAAATCCTGCGTGTACAGCCAAGGAATGGCTGGCGTATTTTCCTGCAAGTCATTTAGGAGCGGTCCTACACCGCATGCAGGCCCGCAGACCCTACGAATAATAAGAAAAAGGACTTCTGTGCATGAGCAATCCGAACAGCGAGATGATTACCCTCGGCATGATGCTGCGTAAGGTGCCGGCCATTGTCAGGGCCCTGCCACGATTGGTGCGTGGTATCCGCGTCGCCAATATCACTGACCCTGACCAGCCGTGCGGGTTGGGCTGGACCTTCGAGCAGGCCACCCAGCGCAATCCCGAGGGCGCCGCGCTGCTGTATGGCGACCGGGTGCTCAGTTACCACCAGGCCAATCAACACGCTAACCGCATTGCCCATCACTTGCAGGCCCAAGGCATTGGCAAGGGCGATGTCGTCGCGCTGTTTATTGAAAACCGTCCCGAACTGCTCCTGACCGTGCTGGCGGTGGCCAAGGTCGGCGGTATCTGCGCCATGCTCAACACCGCGCAAACCCAGGCGGTGCTGGTGCATAGCCTGACCCTGGTCAACCCGGTGGCGATTGTCGTCGGTGCCGAACTGGTCGACGCCTACGATGCGGTGCGCGGGCAGGTGGCGCTGGATCCACTGCGTACCTGGTACGTCCCAGAGCAACAGGCGGCGCCGGTGCCCGCGGGCTATCTCGACCTGATGGCCGCCAGCGCGGACTGCTCGCCGGATAACCCGGCCAGCAGCCAACAGATCTACTTCAACGATCCGTGTTTCTATATCTACACCTCCGGCACCACCGGCTTGCCCAAGGCCGGTATCTTCAAGCATGGGCGCTGGATGAAATCCTCGGCCAGCTTCGGCACCATCGCCCTGGACATGGGCCCTGAGGACGTCGTCTATTGCACCCTCCCGCTGTATCACGCCACGGGGCTGTGTGTGTGCTGGGGCTCGGCGATTGCCGGCGCGTCGGGGTTTGCCATCCGCCGCAAGTTCAGCGCCAGCCAGTTCTGGGACGATGTGCGCACATTCAACGCGACCACCCTGGGCTATGTCGGTGAGTTGTGCCGCTACCTGATCGACCAGCCGCCCAGCGAGCGCGACCGTGATAACCGGGTGGTGAAGATGATCGGCAACGGCTTGCGCCCCGGGGTGTGGGGGCCGTTCAAGGAGCGCTTTGGTGTCGAGCATATCTGTGAGCTGTACGCGGCCAGCGATGGCAATATCGGCTTCACCAATGTGCTGAATTTCGACAACACCATCGGCTTTTCCCTGATGCACTGGGCGCTGGTGGACTACGCCCACGACACTTGCGAGCCGATCCGTGGCAGCAATGGCTTTATGCGTGAGGTGCAGAAAGGCGGGCAGGGCCTGCTGCTGGCCAGGATCGACGACAAGGCGCCGTTCGATGGCTACACCGACCCGGAAAAGAACCGTAAGGTGGTGTTGAGCGATGTCTTTGAAAAGGGCGATCGCTATTTCAACACCGGCGATCTGTTGCGCAGCATCGGCTTTGGGCATGCGCAATTCGTCGACCGCCTGGGCGACACCTATCGCTGGAAGGGCGAAAACGTCTCCACCACCGAGGTAGAAAACATTTTCATGCAGCACCCACAGATCGCTGAGGCAGTGGTCTATGGCGTGGAGATCGCCAACACCAACGGCCGCGCCGGGATGGCGGCGATTACCCCGTCCGAATCCCTGGCTGCCCTGGATATGCAGGCGTTGTTGCAGTTTGCCCAGAGCCAGATGCCGGCCTATGCGGTGCCGTTGTTCCTGCGGATCAAGGTGAAGATGGAAACCACCGGCACCTTCAAGTACCAGAAGGTACGGCTCAAGGAGGAAGCGTTCGACCTGGCCCGGGTCGGTGATGATCCACTGTATGCCTGGTTGCCGGGCACTGATGCCTATGTGCCCGTGACCGCGCAGGTGCTGGCGGATATCCAGGGTGGAAAATATCGCTACTAAGGCACACTGATAGAGCCTGACTATCGCGGCTTTTGGCAGAAAAGGAGTGACAGGCGTAGCGCTGCTCGGGAAACTGACGGCCTTACGCCACACCCCACAGGGAGCCGCAGATGTCAGATCAAGTCAAAAAAATGACCGAAGAAGAAGCCGCCGAATTCGCCGAGCAGGTTTTCGACGTGGCCCGCCGAGGCGATACCGCGCTGCTGGCTGCGCTGCTGGCCAAGGGGTTGCCGGTCAATCTGCGTAATCACAATGGGGACACCTTATTGATGCTGTCTGCCTATCACGGGCACGCCGAGGCGGTGAAAGTGCTGCTGGAGTTCCAGGCCGACCCGCAGATCGCCAACGAGAAGCACCAACTACCGATTGCCGGCGCAGCGTTCAAAGGCAACCTTGAGGTGGTCAGGGCCTTGATCGAAGGTGGTGCCCCGGTCGAAGCTGCATCCACCGATGGCCGCACGGCATTGATGATGGCGGCGATGTTCAACCGCACCGAAATGGTGGAATACCTGATCAGCGTGGGAGCCAACCCCAAGGCGACGGACGCCCAGGGTGTGACTGCCCTGGCGGCGGCCCAGACCATGGGGGCCGCAGACACCGCAGCCCAACTGCAGCAGTTGGCCTGACGCGCGCCCGTAGGAGCCGGCTTGCCGGCGATGGCGATCTCACTGACGCCATCGCCGGCAAGGGGGATTTGTCGCGTTTATCAACCAGTGTTATCGTCGCGCCCCCAAAACCGGCCCCAGCACAGGATGTACCCATGAAAACCGCGCTCATCGAACTCATCGGCAAAATCAGCACCGGACTGATGAGCGACGCCGAGGTAGCGCAGATCGCCGACGAGGCCACCCAGGCCTACGCCGATACCGACGGGTTCCTGGCGGCCAACCCCGATATCAACTACGACGATACCTTCCCCATCCCCCTGGGCGAGTGGATTGTGGTCGGTAGCCTGCCGGAAACGGTGTTGTTCCAGGCCGATACCTACCAGGACCTGTTCGCCCAGATCGTTGCCTCCTTCGGTCCCGACGTTGCGTTCAATCTCAAGCCCAAGCAACTGGCCAAGACCGAAGCGCTGACGGCGCTCAATCGTATCCAGATCCAACTCGGTGCCATGAACCCGGAAAACGGCGGCTATACCCTGATGAACTTCAGTCAGTTGCTCGATGATGAGATCCAGGCAGTGCTGGTGTATGGCAATGACGTGCCACGGGTGATGGAGTTGTGTGCCGCAGTCGGGATCAAGGGCGAGCCGTCCCTGGAAGCCCTGCGTATCGCATTACACGTCTGAAATAAAACGGAACCCTCGCCAGGGCTGGCTATCCTAAGCAGGCAAGCCCTCACTTAGGAGCGACACCATGGGTTCCACATTTAATGGTCTGATCGGGTTGATCATCCTGGCGCTGGATATCTGGGCGATCATCAACGTGTTCAAAAGCGGCGCCAGCACCGGGGCCAAAGTGTTGTGGATCCTGTTGATCCTGCTGTTGCCGGTATTGGGCCTGATTATCTGGGCCATTGCCGGGCCACGGGGCAATGTGCGGATCTGATCCTCGCCTTTTGCAGGAGCCGGCTTGCCGGCGATAGCGGTTTATCCTGGCACGCCGCTATCACCGGCAAGCCGGCTCCTACAGATTTGTGTGTCGAGATATTCGCTGCACAAAATTTTCACACTTCATCCAAGACAATTCTCCCGCTTTATTTTCCTGCCACGGTCCGTCTGTGCTGTCAGGAGCCCTGCGCGATGAGTAATCAATAGCGTTGCTGACGTTGATCGGGCACCATCTGCCCACCGCGTAATACCCTGGACCCTGTGCCTTTATTGGTCGGGGCAGGACGCCGCTGCATTATTTCGCAACTTAAACTTCCAATGGGTCCTCAAACAACATGGCAAACCCGGACGCCCTGAAACAGCAGCGAGCTTCTAATCGCCTGCTGCAACCCACCGTCAAATCCCACCTGGCCTACACGCTGCTCTGCGCCCTGGTCATGATGGTGATGCTTTCCCTGCTGCGCCTGGGATTGTTGATCTACAACCGCGACATGATGCTCGACACCCCGGCCTCGACCTTCCTTGAAGCGTTCGGCAATGGCCTGCGCATGGACTTGCGCCTGGTGGTGTACCTGAGCATCCCGCTGATCCTGGCCCTGTTCAGTGTGCGTGCCATGGCCGCCCGCGGGTTCTTCCGGCTGTGGCTGACCGTGGTCTCCAGCATCGCGCTGTTCCTTGGCCTGATGGAGATGGACTTCTACCGCGAGTTCCACCAGCGCCTCAACGGCCTGGTCTTCCAATACGTCAAGGAAGATCCGAAAACCGTGATGAGCATGCTCTGGTACGGTTTCCCGGTGGTGCGCTACCTGCTGGGATGGGCCGTGGGTACGTTTATCCTGAGCATCGCCTTCAAGGGCGCCGACCGTGCGACGCGCCCCCGTGGGCCGTTCAGCGGCGGTGCTGTCGGTACCCGTCAGGTTGCGCCGTGGTACAGCCGCATCGCGGTGTTCGTGGTCTGCCTGCTGATTGCCGTGGTCGCCGCGCGCGGTACCCTGCGCCAGGGCCCGCCACTGCGTTGGGGCGACGTGTACACCACCGACTCGAACTTCGCCAACCACCTGGGCCTCAACGGTACGCTGTCGCTGATCGGTGCGGCCAAGGCGCGTTTCTCCGAGCATCGCGAGAACGTCTGGAAAGCCACCCTGGAGCAGCCGCTGGCCACCCAGACCGTGCGCGACATGCTGGTGATGCCTGACGAAAAACTGGTCGATGCCGACACCGCCGCCGTGCGCCGAGATTTCACACCGCCCGCCGAGAAGACCCTGCCGATCAAGAACGTCGTGGTGATCCTCATGGAAAGCTTTGCCGGTCACTCGGTGGGCGCCCTGGGCAATGGCGGCAAGATCACGCCGTACTTTGACGAGTTGACCAAGGAAGGCCTGCTGTTCGACCGCTTCTTCTCCAATGGCACCCATACCCACCAGGGTATGTTCGCCACCATGGCCTGCTTCCCGAACCTGCCAGGCTTCGAATACCTGATGCAGACCCCGGAAGGCAGCCACAAGCTGTCGGGCTTGCCGCAACTGCTCAGTGCCCGTGACTTCGACGACGTGTATGTCTACAACGGCGACTTCGCCTGGGACAACCAGTCGGGCTTCTTCAGCAACCAGGGCATGACCAACTTCATTGGTCGCAATGACTTCGTCGACCCGGTGTTCTCCGATCCGACCTGGGGCGTCTCCGACCAGGACATGTTCAACCGTGGCCTGCAAGAGCTGAAGGCACGCGAAGGCGGCAAGCCGTTCTACGCACTGCTGCAGACCCTGTCCAACCACACGCCGTATGCCTTGCCGACACCGTTGCCGGTCGAGCCGGTCACTGACCGTGGTCGCCTCAACGACCATTTGACGGCGATGCGCTACTCCGACTGGGCCCTCGGCCAGTTCTTCGAGAAGGCCCGCAAGGAGCCGTACTTCAAGGACACGCTGTTTGTGGTTGTCGGCGACCATGGTTTTGGTAACGAGCAACAGATCACCGAAATGGACCTGGGCCGTTTCAACGTGCCGCTGCTGCTGATTGCACCGGGCGTGCAGGACAAGTTCGGGGTGCGTGACCACACCGTGGGGACGCAGATCGATATCGTGCCGACCATCATGGGCCGCCTGGGCGGTGAAACCCGCCACCAGTGCTGGGGTCGCGACTTGCTCAACCTGCCGGAAGGCGACAAGGGTTTTGGTGTGATCAAGCCATCGGGCAGCGATCAGACCGTGGCCTTGCTTACCGCTGACCGCGTGTTGGTACTGCCCAAGGAAATGCCACCCAAACTGTGGCAATACGAACTGGGCGCCAACCCTAGCGGCAAGGTGATCCCTGAGTCGGCGGATGAGGCCGAGCTCAAGCGCAAACTTGAGTCGTTCCTGCAAACCGCAACCAAGAGCCTGTTGGATAACACCGCAGGCGTCGTAGACGGCAAGCCGGACTAAACCCGGCGCCGATAAAAAAGAGGCCTTCTTGAAGGCCTCTTTTTTTTGCATCTTGTTTATCGCTGTGGAGTTATATCTTACCCAGCAACAACAGGATCAACAGCACCACCAGCACTGTACCGAGAATGCCCGATGGCCCATAACCCCAGTTACGCGAGTGCGGGAATACCGGCAGGCCGCCGACCAGCAAGAGGATCAGAATAATGATAAGTATGAGACTCATAGTTTGTTTTCCTTATTAGCCTTCTGAAAAGATCGGGTTGTTAATTGTCAGGGCCGTACATTTAAAACGGCCACCTTAATTAATCCGACTCGTGTACTTTGCAGAAAATTCCCTGTTTTTTAATCCTATTTGGTTGCTGGCTTATTTCCTTTTTAATTGTTGCACTGTTTCGCACTTAGTTTAAACAAGATTGAACTTACCCCACGCTCCGGTATCCGACCGGGCTTTTGGTTTGCTCCGGGCATTCAGCAACTTGATGGTGCATGGGGCCGCGAATAACCTTCGCTACACTGCGACGTACTTCTTCCCTGAACCACAAGGCTACTTTCTATGCAAAATCGCATGATGATCACTGGCGCCGGATCCGGCCTGGGTCGCGAAATCGCTCTGCGCTGGGCTCGTGAAGGCTGGCAGTTGGCCTTGTCGGACATCAGTGAGCCGGGTTTGCAGGAAACCCTGGCGCTGGTGCGCCAGGCCGGTGGCGATGGATTTATCCAGCGTTGCGATGTGCGTGACTACAGCCAGCTCACTGCCTTTGCCCAGGCCTGCGAAGTCAAGCTGGGAGGCATCGATGTGATCGTCAATAACGCCGGGGTCGCCTCGGGTGGGTTCTTCAGCGAGCTGTCCCTGGAGGATTGGGACTGGCAGATCGCAATCAACCTGATGGGCGTGGTCAAGGGGTGCAAGGCCTTCCTGCCGCTGCTGGAAAGGAGCAAGGGCCGGATCATCAACATCGCCTCCATGGCGGCCCTGATGCAAGGCCCGGCCATGAGCAACTACAACGTGGCCAAGGCCGGTGTGGTGGCGCTTTCGGAAAGCCTGCTGGTGGAACTCAAGCAACAGGAGGTCGGGGTGCATGTGGTGTGCCCGTCGTTCTTCCAGACCAACCTGCTGGACTCGTTCCGCGGCCCGACCCCGGCAATGAAGGCCCAGGTCGGCAAACTGCTGGAAAGCTCGCCGATCACTGCGTCAGACATCGCCGATTACATCTACCAGCGTGTGGCCGCAGGTGAGTTCATGATCCTGCCCCATGAACAAGGGCGGATGGCCTGGGCCCTGAAGCAGAAAAATCCACAACTGTTGTATGACGAGATGACCAGTATGTCGGAGAAAATGCGCGCCAAGGCTCAGTCGGTCAAAGGCTGAGTGGGATAAACGTTATGTTTGATTATGGAGGGGCTTTTGGGTGATTTGATATTCGTCTGTCAGTAAAGTCAGCTGTGGTTTGTAGGGCAGATCTGTTTATCTGGCAGGTCATTGATGAGCCGAAGGGGAGGGGGCATGGTCGAGGTCCGGTAACTTTCCAAAGGACAAACGCCATGCTGGTACTTAGCCGCGCGGTAGGCGAAATCATATCCATCGGTGATCACATCACCCTGCGCATCCTGGAGGTCAACAACCTCCAGGTGAAACTTGGCGTGGAAGCGCCGGCAGGGGTCAAGGTGCACCGGGCGGAGGTCTACGAAAAGATCCGCCACCTGCAGGAGCACCCCGCGCCTATCCCCTAGTCGAACAGGTGCTTGGGCACATCGTGCTTGAGCAGCAGTTGGCACTGTTCACTCTCAGGGTCGAAAACGATCAGTGCCTGGCCCTTGGTCAGCGCCTGGCGCACACGCAGTACCCGGGTTTCCAGGGGCGTGTCGTCGCCGTTATCGGTGCCGTCGCGGGTGACGAAGTCTTCGATCAGACGGGTCAGGGTGTCGACTTCAAGTGCATCGTGGGGAATCAGCATACAAGCCTCAATGGGTGGGTCCCGGCGATGCTACTGCGCCGGGCCCCTTGTTGCCAGTCTCAGGTTTTCTGCCCGACCAGGCTGTCTACCGAGGGGACACGGGTATCGCTCTCCATTTGCGTCTCGTGCTCCAGTTGATGGCTGAAGCGGTCCAGGGAGCCCTGGGCTGGCTGTGCATCGCTGGCAAACACCGGTGGGCTGAGGATGTAGGCGCCCAGCAGGCGACTCAAGGCCGCCAGGCTGTCGAGATGGGTGCGCTCGTAGCCGTGGGTCGCGTCGCAACCAAACGCCAGCAGCGCGGTGCGGATATCGTGGCCGGCCGTGACAGCCGAGTGGGCATCGCTGAAGTAATAGCGAAACAGATCGCGGCGTACCGGCAACTCATGGTCGCAGGCCAGGCGCAGCAGGTGACGGGACAAGTGATAGTCGTAGGGGCCACCGGAATCCTGCATGGCTACGCTGACGGCATGCTCGCTGGAATGCTGGCCGGGGGCGACCGGGGCAATGTCGATACCGACGAATTCGCTGACATCCCAGGGTAACGCGGCAGCTGCGCCACTGCCGGTTTCTTCGGTGATGGTGAACAGTGGGTGGCAGTCGATCAGCAACGGTTCACCCCTGTCGACGATGGCCTTGAGCGCTGCCAGCAAGGCGGCAACCCCGGCTTTGTCATCCAGGTGACGGGCGCTGATATGGCCACTGTCGGTGAACTCCGGCAGTGGGTCGAAGGCCACGAAGTCACCGACGCTGACTCCCAGGGCGTCGCAATCGGCGCGGGTGGCGCAGTAGGCGTCCAGGCGCAGTTCGATATGGTCCCAACTGATGGGCATCTCATCGACGGCGGTATTGAATGCATGCCCGGAAGCCATCAGCGGCAGGACGCTGCCGCGGATCACGCCATTGTCGGTGAACAGACTGACGCGGCTGCCTTCGGCAAAGCGGCTGGACCAGCAGCCGACGGGCGCCAGCGTCAGGCGGCCATTGTCCTTGATCGCCCGCACGGCCGCGCCGATGGTGTCCAGGTGTGCGCAAACTGCGCGGTCCGGGCTGCTTTTCTGGCCCTTGAGGGTGGCGCGGATGGTCCCGCGCCGGGTCATTTCAAAAGGGATGCCCAGTTCTTCCAGGCGCTCGGCGACGTAGCGCACGATGGTGTCGGTAAACCCGGTGGGGCTGGGGATGGCGAGCATCTCCAACAGCACTTTCTGCAGGTAGTTGAGATCCGGTTCGGGGAGGGTTCGGGTCATGGAAACTCCTGATGAGTTGGGGGCATCGATGGTTTCGATGAGGGTGCCTGCACGGGCCCCATCGTCGGTAACGGCTCCTACAGTTGATTGCGTACCCATGTAGGAGCCGGCTTGCCGGCGGTGGGGCCCGTGCGGGCATGCCTTTACTCAAGCCGTGGGCTGGCTATGGGGAAACAACAAATCCACGAATTTCTGCGCAGTCGGTTGCGGTTCATGATTGGCCAATCCTGCGCGTTCATTGGCCTCGATAAAGACGTACTGCGGCTGGTCGGCGGCCGGCACCATCAGGTCCAGGCCCACCATGGGGATATCGAGGGCGCGGGCCGCACGCACGGCAGCGTCCACCAGGGTCGGGTGCAGGATCGCCGTGACATCTTCCAGGCATCCCCCGGTGTGCAGGTTGGCGGTACGGCGCACCGCCAGTATTTCCCCGCAAGGCAGGATGCTGTCGTAGCCGTAACCCGCCGCTTTCAAGGTGCGCAGGGTTTCGTCATCCACCGGGATCTTGCTCTCGCCGCCGGTGGCTGCCTGGCGGCGCCGGCTCTGGGCTTCGATCAACGCCCGGATCGAGTGCTTGCCATCCCCCTTCACCTGGGCCGGGTGACGGATCGCGGCCGCCACGACTTCAAAGCCGATCACCAGGATGCGCAAGTCCAGGCCTTCATGGAAACTCTCCAGCAACACCCGTGAGTCGAACTGGCGCGCCGCGTCGATGGCGCTTTGCACTTCCTCGATCGTCTGCAAGTCCACGGCCACGCCCTGGCCCTGTTCACCGTCCAGCGGCTTGACCACGATGCGCTGGTGTTCGTCGAGAAACGCCAGGTTATCGTCGACGCTGGCGGCCCGTTGCTGCGACGGCAAGTTCAAACCGGCGGCGCTCAAGACCTTGTGGGTCAGGCTTTTGTCCTGGCACAAGGTCATGCTGACCGCGCTGGTCAGGTCGCTCAACGACTCGCGGCAGCGCACCCGGCGCCCGCCATGAATGAGGGTGAACAGCCCGGCAGCGGCATCGTCCACCTGCACATCGATACCCCGACGATGAGCTTCCTCGACGATGATCCGTGCATAGGGGTTGAACCCTGCCTGCGGCCCAGGCCCGAGAAACAGTGGCTGGTTGATGCCGTTCTTGCGCTTGATGGCAAAGGTGGTGAGGGCGCGAAAGCCGAGCTTGGCATAGAGGCTTTTTGCCTGGCAATTGTCGTGCAATACCGACAGGTCCAGGTAACTCAGGCCACGGCTCATAAAGTGTTCGATCAGGTGGCGCACCAGCACTTCACCGACTCCCGGCCGTGAGCATTGCGGGTCCACGGCCAGGGACCAGAGGCTGCTGCCGTTTTCCGGATCATGGAACGCTTTCTGGTGATTGAGGCCCATGACGCTGCCGATCACCGTGCGGCTGTCTTCATCCTCGGCCAGCCAGTACACCGGGCCGCCGTGATGGCGTGGGGTCAACAGGCTGGGATCCACCGGTGGCATGCCGCGCCCCTGGTACAGGCGGTTGACGGCCAGCCAGTCGGTTGGGTTCTGTACCCGGCGAATACGAAAGCCGCGAAACACCCGGGTTGCCGGCCGGTAGTCGGTGAACCACAGGCGCAAGGCGTCGGAGGGGTCGAGAAACAATTGTTGCGGATCGATCCCGAGGATCTGCTGGGGCGCTGCCACATACAGAGCGACATCTCGCTCCCCCGATTGCTCGTTGAGCAGCTCCAGGGCAAGGCTTGCAGGTTCAGGGAAGGTGTGGCCGATCAACAGGCGACCCCATCCGCAATGCACCGCGATGGGCTGCGCGCTGGGTTCGCTGCCGTCTTCGGCGAAGCGTGCCTGCAGGCGCTCGTAGGACGGCGCCTGGCCGCGTAGCAGGCGTTGGCTGTAGGCCGTGGCATGAGGTTTCATCAATCAGATTCCTTGTTCGCTGAGCCACAGGTTCAAGGCTGCCAATTGCCACAGCTTGGAGCCGCGCAGCGGCGTCAGTTGCCCTTGGGGATCGGTGAGCAGGCGGTCGAGCATCGCTGGGTTGAACAGGCCACGATCCTGGCTCGGGTCGAGCAGCAGATCACGCACCCAGTTCAGGGTATCGCCCCGCAGGTGCTTGAGGCCGGGCACCGGGAAGTAGCCTTTCTTGCGGTCGATAACCTCGCTGGGAATGACCCGGCGTGCGGCTTCCTTGAGCACTTGCTTGCCACCGTCCGGCAGCTTGAATTTGCCGGGCACCCGGGCCGACAACTCCACCAGGCGGTAGTCGAGAAACGGCGTGCGTGCCTCCAGGCCCCAGGCCATGGTCATGTTATCCACCCGCTTGACCGGGTCGTCCACCAGCATCACCGTGCTGTCCAGGCGCAGGGCTTTATCCACGGCGGCCTCGGCGCCGGGTTGGGCGAAATGTTCGCGTACAAAGTCACCGGCGGCGTCATGGGCTGTCAGCCATTGCGGTGCGACGGTCGCGGCATAGTCGTCGTAGCTGCGATCGAAGAATGCTTCGCGATAGGCGGCGTAAGGGTCGCTCGCACCGTCCACCTGCGGGTACCAGTGATAGCCGGCGAACAATTCATCGGCGCCCTGGCCGCTCTGCACCACCTTGCAATGCTTGGCCACCTCCCGGGACAAGAGGTAGAAGGCGATGCAGTCATGACTGACCATCGGCTCACTCATGGCGCGCAACGCGGCCGGCAATTGCTCGATGATCTCGCTTTCGGCGATGCGCAATTGGTGATGCCGGGTGCCGTAGTGCCTGGCGATCAGATCCGAATACTGGAACTCGTCGCCACGCTCGCCGCTGGCATCTTCAAAGCCGATGGAGAAGGTCGACAGGTCCTGCACGCCGACTTCACGCAGCAGGCCTACAAGCAGGCTTGAATCCACGCCGCCAGAGAGCAGCACACCTACATCCACGGCAGCGCGTTGACGAATGGCCACAGCTTCGCGGGTGCTGTCGAGCACGCGGTCGGTCCAGTCTTCCAGAGTCAGGTGCTTTTCATCGTCATGGGGGCCGTAGGGCAGGGTCCACCAGGTTTTCTGTTCGGTGTTGCCGCTGGCGTCGACCCGCATCCAGCTGGCGGGTGGCAGTTTCTCGATACCTGCCAGCAGGGTGCGCGGCGCGGGTACCACGGCGTGGAAATTGAGGTAGTGATTGAGCGCGACCGGATCGAGGAGCGGGTTGATATCACCGCCTTTGAGCAGCGCCGGCAGCGTCGAGGCAAAACGCAGGCGCTGGCCGTTGCGCGACAGGTACAAGGGCTTCACGCCCAGGCGGTCACGGGCGATAAACAAGCGCTGGCTGTCGCGCTCCCAGATGGCAAAGGCAAACATGCCGTTGAGCTTGGGCAGCAAGGCTTCGCCCCAAGCGTGATAGCCCTTGAGCAGCACTTCGGTGTCGCCACCGGAATAGAACGCGTACCCCAGGCTTTCGAGTTCGGTGCGCAACTCGGGGAAATTGTAGATCGCACCGTTGAACGCCAGGGACAGGCCCAGTTGGGCGTCGACCATCGGTTGGGCCGAGCCGTCCGACAGGTCCATGATTTTCAGGCGCCGATGACCCAGGGCAATCGGTCCTTGGGCGTGGAAACCCCAGGCGTCGGGGCCGCGAGGGGCCAGGTGATGGGTGATGCGTTCAATGGCTGCCAGGTCGGCAGGTTGGGTATCGAAACGTAATTCTCCAGCTAATCCGCACATAAATTCCTTACCGGTTTTTCCGTTGGGGAGGGGTAAAAAGTGCCGCGCCAAAACAGCGGGTACCCAGAGACTGACCTAGTGGATTACCTGGAGTTTTAGATCAATCCGTTATAAGGCAAAAGGCCGCGGCCGCTCTCTGCCCGGTTCCCGCCGGCCCTGGGCTGCGTGGCAATGGGGGTAAATAGGTCAAGACTGCCTGCAAAATCCTGTTGGGTCCGGGGGCTGGCCGTCCTGCTTTTCGAACCTTTTGCCAGCACCGTAGCGCTTATGTTGAGCGTCATTGTTCGATGCAATAAGGAGCATTGCCCATGACGCAAAAACGTGAGGTGACTCAAGTCGCCGACCCCTTGACGCAAGATCTGTTGTTGGGAGCGCTATTGGATATTACTGGTGATCTGGACAAGGCCCAGGTGCTCCAGGAAAACCTGCCGGCCTGGCTGGTGCAGGCAAAGCCTGAACTGTTGCGGGCGATTGAAGAGGCTCATGCCGAAAGCCGGCAGCCGCGTGAGCGGGCTGCGCGATTGTTAAAGCGCGTGGTGCCTCTGGAGCGGTTTTGTGCCGAGCGCTTGAGCCGGTTTCTGGCTGACAAGGGTTTCAGTTCGCTGGACATCGAATACGACCAATTGGAGGTGCCCAGGCGCGCACTCTCTGGCGTGGGGCCTGATTTGGGTGGCGCGCTGATCGAGGCCGTTCACCTTGAGAAACACAGCCTGTTGCAGGCAGCTATGCAAAATTTCCCCGCAGCCCTCGCTGAGCCCAACGGAATGCCACGGGACGCGCATATCGTTGTCGGGGCAAAGCGCAGGAGACTGCCGACCCTCAAGGCTCATGAGTTCGCGGGCTACTGTCGTGAGTTGGATCTGGGCGAGGCGTATCAAGCGCATCTGCGTGAGGTCTTCAACCTGCCGGCGCCGGAGATGTCGGTGGGCACCCTTGAGAGAGGGTACAACCCGGCGTTGAGCGATGTCGGCCGGTCCATGTGCCTGGACATGAAGCTCAACCTGCACATCGCCCATGGCAAAGGTGACATCAGTGAGTCGACGTACACACTGCTGCTTGAGGCGGTCAGGCTCGACCGCCCGGCGACAGAGGCTCGACACATGATGTTCCACCACAAGCCGCTGGTGTGGCACGGCCTGAACATTGGCGGCGCCTGTTTGTGGACGGTACTGGTGCTATGTGGCGACTCGCCGGCCGGGGGCTTGAGTGGCCCGCTGGTGGTGTACATGCCTGGGGAGCCGGTGCGCGTTGTGTACGAATACCCATCGCTGGAGGACTTCACGACCTATCTGACCCTGAAGCTGCAAGTCGGGAGCTATCGCAAGGCGTTCACCCGCTATCTGGATGAGTCCGAGCGTTTCAATTTCTTCACCCGCTTTGACCAGGACAGAACTTTGGCGCTCATGCAGCCGTTGCCAGTGACGGGCAACTTCTCTGCGTTTTTCTTCAACGCCTGCGTGGGGAAAACCCAACTGGATGCGCGAGTCCTGGCTGTGCCGGTGGTGCAGGTCGATGAAGAGGCGCGCCGGCAGCGTTTGCAGAACTACCTTGATGTGGGCTTGACCTTGCTGAATGTCGCCGGGATGGTGGTGCCGCTCTTGGGGCAACTGATGATGGGCGTGGCTGTCGGCCAGTTGCTGGGTGAGGTCTACGAGGGATTTGAGGATTGGAGGCATCATCAAAACAGCGAGGCGCTTGAGCACCTGATCAATGTGGCGGAAAACATCGCCGCCATGGCGTTGTTTGCCGCCGGCGTCAAGGCTGTGGGGGTGATCAAGCGCACCCTGTTACCGGCGTCCGAGTTTTTTGATGGGCTGGAGGCGGTCCGGTTACCCGATAATCGCACGCGCCTTTGGCGCGGTAGCCTGCGTGCGTATCGGCACTCGCTCGACCTGCGGGGCACTATTGCCAGCCCCAGGGGCCTTTACCAGGTCAACGGGCAGTCTTACGTCAAGGTGGATGGAGGGCTTTATGCAATTGCCTTTGATGGGCGCGCGGGATACTGGCGAGCGCAGCATCCGCAACGTGCAGACGCTTATCGCCCGCCCATGATCCACAACAATCAAGGAGGCTGGCAGTTTACCTTCGAGCGACCTTGGCAATGGCACGACGCGACCTACCTGCTGCAACGCCTGGACCCCAGTTTGCGGGGTTTGCCTGCGGGCCACCTGCAGGAAATTGCCGACATTACGCAGATGAGTGTGCCCCGCTTGCAGCAATTGGCCCGGCAGAACCTGCCGCTGCCGGAGCGCTTTCGCGACTGTGCGTTGCGCTATGAACGCAAGCAGACGGTGCGTGACTTGCTTTGGCAAATGGAGCACGACGAGGCGCTGGATAGCGCTACAGCGAGGGCCCAGATGCTGGCGTTGCCGTTGCTGGACGGATGGCCGCAAGGGCGCTTCTTCGAGGTATTGGACAATGAAGGCAACCTGCTTGAGCGTTACCCCGACACGGCACCTTTCGATTATGAAGACCTGAGTATCCACATCACCGAACAGGAACTCAGTGAGGGCAGTGTGATACCCAAGGTGCTGCAGGCCTTGGATCATGAAGACAAACGGCCTCTGGTGGGCAGCGTGGCAGATCTCCGTGAGGAGCAGGAGGTGTTGACCCGCAGGTTGATCGCATCGCTCAAGGAAAACCAGCATCGGGTCTACGAAGCGCTCTATCAGTCTGGGGACGTGATCGACCAGAGTGATCATGGGCTGCTCAAGGGACATTATCCCCAGTTACCGATCCGTGTGGCATGGGAGGTCATGACCCAGGCCACGGCGGCAGAACGCTGGCAATTGCGCAGCCGCGGCCGGGTGCCGCTGCGGGTGGCTCAACGGGCGCAGGAGAGGGTGGAGAGCCTGCATGAGGATCACGTCTTGATGGGCTTGTACTTGCCCGAGTTGGCCAGCGACGCGACCCTGCGTGTGGTATGCGGGTTGCTACCGTTCGTGGAGGGGTGGCCTGAGAACCTGATGTTGCAGATACGCAATCAGACCCTTGATGGCCCGCTACTGGCCCAGGTGGGGAATGAGTCGGCGACGCTTCGACGTATGGTGGTCAAGCAGAGCGCAGGATTCAGGGTCAGTGAGGACGGTGCCACGGGGCTGGGAGCGCTGACGCAAGGGCGCGAAGGTCTGTATCACGCCATTCTTGACGCCATGCCCGCCCGTGAGCGTGCCGCGCTGGGGTTGACTGGCGCCGATCAGGCTGGTCAGTTGCGCTATCGCATCGCGAGCAAGGCACAGGGTCAACGCCCTCGTCTGGCCCGTTACATCTGGCCCGACAGGCCGGTACGCCAACCCCGTCTGGCTGCGTGTGCGCAGTCGGTACCGGGTGAGCCGGTTCGCCATCCGGCAGGGTTGGTACGCAAAGTCAGAAAGCTCTTCCCGTTGTTCGATGATTTGCGTGTATCTACGTTCCTTCAGGCCCTGGGGGAGGATCATCTGAGCCGTGCAAAAGCCGTTAGGGGGCTGCAGATCCAATACGAGCAGCTGCATCGTGCACTCAAGGAGTGGCGCAAGGAAGCGGCCTGGACGATCTCGCTCCCCGACGGGCAGGTCAATCATCGACTCAATCGTTTCCAGGCGATGCAGGCTATCGAGCGCAGTTGGCAGTACGCGACGTTGTTGGCAGACGAGCAAAGCCGGAAGGTCCCCAGCCTGGTGCTGGACGGCTTGACGGTGGGGCCGTTGCCGACGTTGCCGGCAGGTGTCAGTTTTGACCATGTGCAGCAGTTGTCGCTCAGGCGCATGGAGCTCAATGACGACGTGGCTTATTTCCTCAAGCACTTCAAGGGGCTGCGCACCCTGGAGTTGAACGATAACCAGCTCACCCGCTTGCCTGAAGTGTTGGTGCAGATGCCCCACCTTCGACATCTGTACCTGGGTGGTAATCGCTTGCAAATGACGGAATACACCCGTGGCAAGCTCGCCAGCCTGAGCAATCTTAGGGTACTGAACCTGAGCGACAACCCGCTGCTGGATCCCCCGCTGGTCAGCCAGCTCTTTGATTTACGCCATCTGGCCTTGCGTGATTGCCGGCTCAAGGAGGTACCCAGGGGCTTGTGGCGGATTCCTCACCTCGAACAGGTTGATCTGCGCGGCAACGATATCGCCGACTTGCCAGGTTGGTTGTACAACGTGCCCCGGCAATTGGCGCAGGTGATCAACCTGCGACACAACCCGCTGGACCTGCGCAGTCGTCGGTTATTGCGCAACTACCGCAATAGCACCGGCGTGGGCATGGGCTTTCTGGAGGACGACCTGGGGCGCCTGAGCGAGCAAAGTGCGCGGGAACTGTGGCTGGCGGATGGCCGGGAGTCGTATTACTCCCAGAGAACCGAGACCTGGAGCATGCTGCGCGATGAACCCGGCGCAGATGGCCTGTTCAAGCTCCTGAGCGAGTTGGGTGGCACGGCAGACACCACGTATATACGCGAGGACATGAACCGACGCGTGTGGCGAGTACTGGAGGCTGCCAGTGGCGATGCCGGTTTGCGTGAGGAGATTTTCGCGCGGGCGGCAACGCCGATCAATTGTGATGACGCGGCGGCGGTCAGCTTTAGCAATCTGGAGGTTCTGGTTGAAATCCATGAGGCGTCAAAGGCGGTGGAGGGTGGCCAGGTAACCGCTGGCACATTGTTGAAGCTGGCCCGTGGCCTGTTTCGCCTGGATCAGTTGGAGCGCCTGGCGCGTCGTCACAGTGATGAACATCCGATGGTCGATCCGCTGGAGGTCAGCCTTGCGTATCGAACCGGCCTGGTCGATAGCTTCCATTTGCCGGGCCAGCCAAGGCATATGCGCTTTTCTCGCCTAGCCGGTGTGACCCAGCAGGCCCTGAGTGACGCCGAAGTGCACGTCAGGGCGGCGGAACTGTCGCCGGATTTGCAGAAGTTCGTGATCGAGCTGCCGTTCTGGCGGCATTACCTCAAGCGCACCTATGGCGGATCGTTCGAGCGCCTGAATGATCCATTCGATACGCGCATGCAGGCCGTCTTCGACCAGAGCCTGACCCTGAACGACACCGCCTATCGCAACCAAATGAACCTGATACTGCATGAGCAGCAGCAGGCCGAACAGCTTGAGTACGCACGCCTGACCCAGGAAGCGTTGAGGCAGGAAGGGTTGAGCCTGGCCTGTGAACTCCCGCTGCTGTGAGTGCGTCGGTTCAGGTGAGACGGCGGGTGGCCTGCCCACGAATCAGGCTGCGCAGGGCGAAACGGTTGGGATGACAGGCTTCGGCCACGTGCCTGGGCAAGGGCAGCGGTTCGTTATCCAGCCAGGCGGCGAGCAACTCGCCGGACAGCGGCGCGGTAATCAGGCCGCGCGAGCCGTGCCCGCTGTTCACATACAGGCCGTCGAGCCACGGGCAGGGTGTGTCGGGGACTTGGCGTGCGTCTTTGCCCAGGGCTTGATAGGCCAGGTTGAAGGCACTGGCGTCGGCCAGTGGGCCGACAATCGGCAAATAGTCGGGGCTGGTGCAACGGAACGCTGCGCGGCCCTCCAATGTCTGCGGTGCCAGGCTGTCTGCTTGCAGGCGCCGGGCCAGGTCCGGCGAAATCTCTTGCAGCAACGCCAGGTTGCTCGCATGTTCGGCGGCGGTTGGCGTCACGTCATCGCTCTTGAAGTCGAAACTGGCGCCCAGGGTGTGTTCGCCCAGGCGGGGCGGGGCGACATAGCCTTCGGCACAAACCACGGTGGCCAGCGCCCCGCTGGCTGCCGTTTGCGGCACGCGGGTGATCTGCCCGCGAATGCGCTTGAGGGGCAGCTCGGCGCAGGTAGCAAAGCGCTTGATTTCGGCGGCGCCGGCCAGGACCACCACCGGGGCACTTCCCAGCAGGCGCTCACCGTCCCAGGCCTGCCATTGGTCATCGACCTTGCGCAGTTCCAGGACGTCGTGATGGGCCAGCACTTCAATGCCGGGATGGCTGGCTTGCCACTGGCACAGGGCGGGCGGGTGAACCCAACCGCCTTCGGGGAAAAACAGCCCGCCGTGCTCCAGGCCGATGCCGGCCTGGGCCTGGGCCTGCGGCCGGTCCAGGCGGTGCAGCAAATCCCCGGCAAAGGCATCGGCCAATTGGGCCTGGCGTTCGGCCTCGCGGGCATTGAACGCCAGTTGCAGAACGCCGCAGTCGTCCCAGTCCACGCCGCGTTGCAGGTGTTCCAGCAAGCGTCGGGTATGCCCGAAACCGCTGACGATCATTTGCGATAACGCTGTGCCGTGCGCCGACAGCTTGAGATACAGTACCCCTTGCGGGTTGCCCGAGGCTTCCTGGGCCAGCCCGGCATGGCGCTCCAGCAGGCAGACCTGCCAGCCCCGCGCCGCCAGGCTGGCAGCGCTGGCGCAGCCGGCCAGGCCGGCACCGATTACCAGGGCGCGCCGCTCATGACTGGGCGTGGCGGGCCGGGCGAACCAGGGCTTGACGGCTACGGGTGGTGGCGTGTCAGTGGGCCAGCCGAGGAATTCGCCACGCAGGATTTCCCATTTGTGGCCAATGCCCGGCGTACGCTTCATTTTGAACCCGGCACCATTGAGCAGGCGACGTACCCAGCCGGTGCTGGTGAAGGTACTGATGGTCGCGCCAGGGGCGGCCAGGCGTGCCAGTTCGGCAAACAGCTCGGCGGTCCACATGTCGGGGTTTTTTGCCGGGGCAAACCCATCGAGAAACCAGGCGTCAACCTGCGCATCCAGGTGTGGCAACTGTTCCAGGGCATCGCCGATCAGCAGGGTCAGGGTGACGCGACCACCGTCCAGTAGCAGGCGTTGAAAGCCTTGGTGGATCGCCACGTACTGCGCCAGCAACGGGGTGGCGAAAGCCTGCAGCTGCGGCCAGAGAGCCAGGGCCCGCTGCAGGTCGGCCGGGCTGAGCGGGTATTTTTCCACGCTGACAAAATGCAGGCGCGCACCCGGCACCGCATGTTGTTCAAACAACTGCCAGGCGCACAGAAAATTCAAGCCGGTGCCGAAGCCGGTTTCACCAATCACCAGGCGCCCACCGTCAGGCAGTGCGGCGAATCTTTCCTGCAGACGGTTCTGCTCGATGAACACATAGCGTGTTTCTTCCAGGCCGCTCTGGTCGGAAAAATACACATCATCGAACACCCGTGAGCGTGGGCGTCCCTGGTCATCCCAGTCGAGTTGGGCGTTCTGCAGTACGGGTTTCATGAGTGGCTCGGCAAAGGCAGGGCGGCCATTCTAGCCGATCGCGAAGCGGCGATGGATCCGCGGTGGCCGTCGGCAGTGAGCGCAGGATTGATCCAAGGCAAGCGGAGCTGGAATATCCCTGCCCCTGATTGTCGCTAATCCGCTAGTCTTGACTGATCTTGGAAGGGAGCCGCCCATGTTTGAATCTGCTGAAATCGGTCACGCCATCGACAAAGAGACCTACGACGCTGAAGTACCGGCCTTGCGCGAAGCCTTGCTTGAAGTGCAGTACGAACTTGCGCAGCAAAAGCGATTCCCGGTGATCGTGCTGATCAATGGCATTGAAGGGGCGGGCAAGGGCGAGACCGTCAAACTGCTCAATGAATGGATGGACCCGCGCCTGATCGAGGTGCGCACCTTCGACCAGCAGACCGACGAAGAATTGGCCCGCCCACCGGCGTGGCGCTACTGGCGGCAGTTGCCCGCCAAAGGGCGTATGGGCGTGTTCTTTGGTAACTGGTACAGCCAGATGCTGCAGGGCCGGGTCCATGGGCAGATCAAGGATGCCAGGCTGGACCAGGCGATTGCCGGTGCCGAACGCCTGGAAAAAATGCTCTGCGACGAAGGCGCCGTGATCTTCAAGTTCTGGTTCCACCTGTCCAAGAAGCAGATGAAGGCGCGTCTGAAGGCCCTGCAGGATGACCCCCTGCACAGTTGGCGTATCAGTCCGTTGGATTGGCAGCAGTCTGCGACCTACGACAAGTTCGTGCATTTTGGCGAGCGGGTGCTGCGTCGCACCAGCCGCGACTATGCACCCTGGCATGTGATCGAAGGGGTCGATGCCCATTATCGCGGGCTGACCGTCGGCAAGATTCTGCTCGAAGGTCTGCAGAATGCGCTGAAGGCGGCCAAGGCCAAGGCCAGCGGCATGAACCCGGCACCGCTGCTGGCGTCGGTTGACCGGCGCAGTTTGCTCGACAGCCTGGACATGTCCCTGAGCCTGGACAAGGGTGACTACGAAGAACAATTGATTACCGAACAAGCACGGCTATCCGGCCTGCTGCGCGACAAACGCATGCGCAAGCATGCCCTGGTGACCGTGTTTGAGGGTAACGATGCGGCAGGCAAGGGCGGGGCTATCCGGCGGGTGGCCGCCGCGCTGGACCCGCGCCAGTACCATATCGTGCCGATTGCCGCGCCGACCGAAGATGAACGGGCCCAGCCTTATCTGTGGCGGTTCTGGCGGCAGATCCCGGCGCGTGGCATGTTCACGATATTTGATCGCTCCTGGTACGGGCGCGTGCTGGTGGAACGCATCGAAGGCTTCTGCACCCCTGCGGACTGGATGCGCGCTTATGGCGAGATCAACGATTTTGAAGAGCAACTGCGCGATGCCGGCGTGATTGTGGTGAAGTTCTGGTTGGCGATCGACAAGCAAACCCAGCTGGAGCGTTTCCAGGCGCGGGAAACGATTCCATTCAAACGCTTCAAGATTACCGAGGACGATTGGCGCAACCGCGACAAGTGGGATGACTACCGGACGGCGGTGGGTGACATGGTCGACCGCACCAGCACCGAGATTTCTTCCTGGACGCTGGTGGAGGCCAACGACAAGCGCTGGGCCCGGGTCAAAGTGTTGCGCACGATCAACCGGGCGCTGGAAGAGGCGTTCGCCAAGTCGGACAGGCACGACAAGAAGGGCAAGAAGAAATAACCCATGCTTTTGCATACGCCGGGTGAATGATTGTCGCCGTGGCCGGGAGGCGGATCTATGCTCGATTCTTCTTCCGATAACCACAACAAGAGGCAAGCCCATGCGTGAAGTAGTGATCGTCGACAGCGTGCGAACCGGCCTGGCCAAGTCCTTTCGCGGCAAGTTCAACCAGACCCGCCCCGATGACATGGCCGCGCATTGTGTCAACGCCTTGTTGAGCCGCAATGGCATCGACCCGGCCAGTGTCGAGGATTGCATCGTCGGCGCCGGCTCCAACGAAGGGGCCCAGGGCTACAACATCGGGCGCAATGTGGCGGTGCTGTCGCGCTTGGGCACCGGCACCGCAGGCATGACCCTCAACCGCTTCTGCTCCTCCGGGCTGCAGGCGATTGCCATTGCGGCCAACCAGATTGCTTCGGGGTGCAGCGATATCATTGTTGCCGGTGGCGTCGAGTCCATCAGCCTGACGATGAAAAGCGTGAATACCGACAACCTGATCAACCCATTGCTCAAGGAACAGGTGCCGGGCATCTACTTCCCCATGGGCCAGACCGCCGAGATTGTCGCTCGCCGCTATCACGTCAGCCGTGAGGCGCAGGACCTATACGCCCTGCAAAGCCAGCAGCGCACCGCCCAGGCCCAGGCCGCCGGGCTGTTCGACGATGAAATCGTGGCCATGGCGGTCAAGTACAAGGTCGAGGACAAAACCAGCGGTGAAGTGCAGATCCTAGATGGCGTGGTCGACCGCGACGACTGCAACCGCCCGGACACCACCCTGGCCAGCCTTTGCGGGCTCAAGCCGGTGTTCGCCGAGGACGGCTCGGTGACGGCGGGCAATTCATCGCAATTGTCCGATGGCGCGTCGATGACCCTGGTGATGAGCCTGGAAAAGGCCCTGGCGCTGGGGCTCAAGCCCAAGGCGTTTTTCCGCGGGTTTACCGTGGCAGGTTGCGAACCGGACGAAATGGGCATCGGCCCGGTGTTCTCGGTCCCCAAACTGCTCAAGGCCCGTGGCCTGCAAGTGGCGGATATCGACCTGTGGGAACTCAACGAGGCATTTGCGTCCCAGTGCCTGTATGCGCGCAATCGCCTGGAGATCGACAATGCCAGATACAACGTCAACGGTGGTTCGATCTCCATTGGCCACCCGTTTGGCATGACCGGGTCGCGCCAGGTCGGGCATCTGGTGCGTGAATTGCAGCGGCGCAATTTGCGCTATGGCATCGTCACCATGTGCGTGGGAGGTGGGATGGGGGCGACCGGCTTGTTCGAAGCCGTGCGCTAAAACCCAATCATGGTAGGCGCTGGCTTGCCAGCTCCTACGGTTGATGTGCGGTGTGGTTGATAAAAAACTTCGCCAAGGTTTACCCACATCCCCCTAGAATGCTGGCTCCACTACCTCTGGCTCTTGGGGCACTCATGCACATCTCTTCCGGCCGCTGGGTCTATGGTTTATCCCTGACCCTGCTGACCGCGCTGCTCTGGGGCATTCTGCCGATCAAGCTCAAACAGGTGTTGCAGGTGATGGACCCGATCACCGTGACCTGGTTTCGCCTGATGGTGTCCGGCAGTTGCCTGTTTGTGTACCTGGCCGCCGTCAAGCGCCTGCCCAGCCCGAAAGTCCTGGGCAAGCGCGGTGGCTGGCTGGTGGCGATGGCGGTATGCGGGCTGGTGGGCAACTACGTGCTGTACCTGGTCGGGCTGAAGATGTTGAGCCCCGGCACCGCGCAATTGGTGGTGCAGATGGGGCCGATTTTCCTGATGATCGCCAGTGTGTTCCTGTTCAAGGAGCGTTTCAGCCTGGGGCAGGGCGTCGGCTTGCTGGTGCTGCTCATCGGCTTTGCGCTGTTCTTCAACCAACGCCTGGCAGAGCTGTTGACGTCCCTGGGTACCTACACCGCCGGGGTGCTGACGATTCTGCTGGCGACCACCATCTGGGTGTTTTATGCCCTGGGTCAGAAGCAATTGCTGACGGTATGGAATTCGCTGCAGGTAATGATGGTGATTTACCTGTGCTGTGCATTTTTGCTGCTGCCCTGGGTGCATCCCATAGAAGTGCTGCAACTGAGCCCGTTGCAAGGCTGGCTGTTGCTGGCCTGCTGTTTCAATACGCTGATTGCCTATGGCGCGTTTGCCGAGGCGCTGGCCCATTGGGAGGCGTCGCGGGTCAGTGCGACCCTGGCGATCACGCCGCTGGTGACGTTCGTCGCAGTGGCGATCGCAGCCTGGTTGTGGCCCGACTATGTGCACGCCGAGCAGATCAACGGCCTGGGTTATGGCGGCGCGGTGTTGGTGGTGCTTGGGTCGGCCTCGGTGGCGTTGGCCCCGTCCTTGATCGCCGGGCTCAAGGCTCGGCGATCAAGGTTGATACAACCCCTGTAGGCGCCGGCAAGCCGGCGCCTACAGGAAGGGGTCAATGGCCCGCTTCGAGCATGTTCTCTGGGCGTACCCACTGGTCGAACTCGGCATCGGTGAGGTAGCCCAGCTCCAACGCCGCTTCGCGCAGTGTCAGCCCTTGGGCATAGGCTTTCTTGGCAATCTCTGCCGACTTGTCATAACCGATATGCGGGTTCAGCGCCGTCACCAGCATCAGGCCCCGTTCCAGGTGTTGGGCCATTTGCTCGGCATCCGGCTCAAGGCCGGCGATGCAATGTTCCTGGAAGTTGCGGCAGCCGTCGGCGAGCAGGCGGATCGACTCCAGCAGGTTGTGGATAATCACCGGCTTGTACACGTTCAACTGCAAATGCCCTTGGCTGGCGGCAATGCCGATGGTCACGTCGTTGCCCAATACCTGGCAGGCCAGCATCGACAGCGCTTCGCACTGGGTCGGGTTGACCTTGCCGGGCATGATCGAACTGCCCGGCTCATTGGCCGGCAGGCGTACTTCGGCCAACCCTGCACGGGGCCCCGAGCCCAGCAGGCGCAGGTCGTTGGCGATTTTCATCAGGGCCACGGCCAGGGTTTTCAGGGCGCCGGACAGGGTGGTCAGCGGTTCATGGCCTGACAGCGCAGCGAATTTGTTGGGTGCGGTGACGAACGGCAACCCGGACAGCGCGGCGATTTCTGCGGCAATCGCCTCACCAAAGCCATGGGGCGAGTTCAGGCCGGTGCCGACCGCCGTGCCGCCTTGCGCCAGTTCGTAGACGGCAGGCAGGGCACTGCGAATAGCGCGCTCGGCATAGTCCAGTTGCGCGATAAACGCCGAGACTTCCTGGCCAAAGGTGATGGGCGTGGCGTCCATCATGTGCGTTCGACCGGTCTTGACCAGCTTTATATGGCGCGCTGACAACTCCGCCAGGCCACCAGAGAGCTCACGCAGCGCCGGCAGCAACTGCTCGTGCACTGCCTGCACGGTGGCAATGTTCATGGCGGTGGGGAAGCAGTCGTTGGAACTCTGGGAACGGTTGACGTGATCGTTGGGGTGCACCGGACTTTTGCCACCACGGGGCTTGCCTGACAGCTCGTTGGCACGACCGGCGATCACTTCGTTGGCGTTCATGTTGCTCTGGGTGCCACTGCCGGTCTGCCAGACCACCAGCGGGAACTGGTCGTCGTGCTGGCCATCAAGGACCTCATCGGCGGCCTGTTCGATCAGGCGGGCGATGTCTGCGGGCAGGTCGCCATTGCGGTCGTTGACCCGCGCCGCCGCTTTCTTGATCAGGGCCAGGGCGTGCAGGACCGCCAATGGCATGCGTTGCTCGCCGATGGCGAAATTGACCAGAGAGCGCTGGGTCTGTGCACCCCAGTAGGCGTCATCCGGGACTTGTACTTCGCCCAGGCTGTCGGTTTCGATACGGCTCATCGCGGTGACTCTCCTTGTAGTCGGTTTGCGCAGTTTAGGCCCTGGAGCCACGTTTGGGTTCCATAAAAGCCTTTTCATCGGTCCGGCCCCCGCAAAACCAGGCCCTACAAGGCGTGGGGTTGAGTGCCGGCGATTTTTAGGCGCAGAATGGTCGCCCTTGGGGTCTTACCTCGCCTGCTAGAAAAGGAAACTCGATGACTCGTCTTCGTGCCATCTGTACCGCGGTTGCTCTGGTATGTGCCAGCGGCCAGGTTCTTGCCGATACCGCCAGCCACAACGCCAGTGCCGAAGCCTTCCTGACCCTGGTTCACGCAGACAAGCTGGGCACCCCGGTGTACATGCAAGTGCAGCAAATGTTCGCCCAGCGATTCGAACAGACCAAGGCGCCTGCCGCCAAGCAAACCGTGCTGGACACCTACCAGGCCAAGGCCAACGCCGCCCTGGACCAGGCCATTGGCTGGAACAAGCTCAAGCCGGACATGGTCAAGCTGTACACCAGCAACTTCAGCGAATCCGAGCTCAAGGACCTGGTTGCGTTCTACCAGTCGCCCCTGGGCAAGAAAGTCCTGGAAAAAATGCCGCAACTGACCCAGCAATCGGCCCAACTGACCCAGGCCAAGCTGGAAAGCGCAGTACCGGTCGTCAACAAGCTGTTGGAAGACATGACCAACGAGCTGACCCCCAAAGCCGCACCCGCCAAGAAGAAGTAAGCAATGACCATGCAGCAGCGTATCGAATCGGCACTTGCCGCCCTGAGCCCGGAACACCTGAGTGTGCTGGACGAAAGCCATATGCACAGCCGTGGATTGCAGACGCACTTCAAGGCCGTGCTGGTCAGCCAGCAGTTCGACGGGCTCAACCGCGTCAAGCGCCACCAGAAGGTCTACGCCACGTTGGGTGACCTGATGGGCGAGTTCCATGCGCTGGCACTGCATACCTACACGCCTGAAGAATGGGCGAAAATCGACGCAGCCCCGGCCTCGCCGACCTGCGCCGGCGGCAGCAAACACTGATACTTGCTGTTGCATAGGAGCCGGCTTGCCGGCGATAGCGACGGCTCAGCCACTGATGGTGGCGCCAGGTTGATCGCCATCGCCGGCAAGCCGGCTCCTACAATTTAGGGTGTTGTTTTGCTAGAATCCGCAACGCGCCGCTTAGCCGGCGCGTTTTTTTTTGCATCCGGTTCACCCTTTACGAGGGTAGCCACCTGGAGAGAACACCCATGACACAACCCATCGTCGTGGCGGCACTGTATAAGTTCGTCACCCTCGAAGATTACGTCGCCCTGCGCGAGCCCCTGTTGCAGGCCATGGTCGACAACGGTATCAAGGGCACCTTGCTGATCGCCGAAGAGGGCATCAACGGCACCGTTTCCGGCAGCCGCAAAGGCATTGATGGCCTGATGGCCTGGTTGAAGAACGACCCACGCATGGTCGATATCGACCACAAAGAGTCGTACTGCGACGAGCAGCCGTTCTACCGCACCAAGGTCAAGTTGAAAAAAGAGATCGTGACCCTGGGCGTCGAAGGCGTCGACCCCAACAAGAAAGTCGGTACCTACGTTGATCCACAAGACTGGAACGCCCTGATCAGCGATCCAGAAGTGCTGTTGATCGATACGCGTAACGACTATGAAGTGTCCATCGGCACCTTTGAGGGCGCGATCGATCCGAAGACCACGAGTTTTCGCGAATTTCCTGACTATATCAAAGCCAACTTCGACCCGGCCAAGCACAAGAAGGTCGCCATGTTCTGCACCGGCGGCATCCGTTGTGAAAAAGCGTCGAGCTATATGCTCAGCGAAGGGTTCGATGAGGTGTACCACCTCAAGGGCGGCATCCTCAAATACCTCGAAGAGGTGCCTCAGGCAGAGACCAAGTGGCAGGGCGACTGCTTTGTTTTCGACAATCGCGTGACCGTGCGTCACGACTTGAGCGAAGGTGACTACGATCAATGCCATGCCTGCCGTACACCGGTCAGCGTAGAGGACCGCGCATCCGAGCATTACGTGGCCGGCATCAGTTGCCCGCATTGCTGGGATAAGCTGTCGGATAAGACCCGTCGCAGTGCGATTGACCGCCAGAAGCAGATCGAACTGGCCAAGGCCCGCAATATGCCGCACCCGATTGGCTACAACTACAAGCAATCATCCACCGAGGCTTGAACCATGTCCGCGCGCCTGCTCTATGTAATGGACCCGATGTGCTCCTGGTGCTGGGGGTTTGCCCCGGTGGCCAAGGCCTTGGTTGAGCAGGCCCAGGCGGGGGGCGTGGAACTGCACCTGGTGGTCGGCGGCCTGCGCACCGGCAGTGGTGCGGCGCTGGAACCAGCCACCCGACGCTATATCCTGGAGCATTGGCAGGCGGTGACTGAAGCCACCGGCCAGCCGTTTCGCCTGGAGGGCGCCTTGCCTGATGGCTTTGTGTATGACACGGAGCCGGCATGCCGGGCCCTGGTCACCGCGCGGGGCCTGGCGCCGGATTGCGCCTGGACCTTGCTCGGGTTGATCCAGCACGCATTTTATGTCGAGGGCCGCGATGTGACCCGCGCCAGTGTGCTGGTGGAACTGGCCGAGACCGCCGGGGTGCCGCGCATTGAGTTTGCCGCGGCCTTTGACCGCGCTGAACAACATGCTGCCACGGCCGCCGATTTTACCTGGGTCCAGGACCTGGGCATTGCCGGGTTCCCCACGTTGCTGGCTGAGCGCAATGGTCAGTTGGCGTTGTTGACCAACGGCTACCAGCCGCTGTCCGAGCTGGCACCTTTGCTCGGTCGCTGGTTGGAGCGAGCTGGCTGTGCATGATCAACCCCCTGCACGTGTTGATCGACTGACCTGGGCAGAAATCCGTCGCCTGGCCCTGCGCCACAAGAAAGCCCTGTGGATTGCCAATGGTGTCGCTGTTCTGGCGACCCTGTGCAGCGTACCGATTCCCTTGCTCCTGCCCTTGCTGGTAGACGAAGTGCTGCTGGGCAATGGTGATGCTGCGTTGAAGGTGATGAACCATGCGTTGCCGGCGGCCTGGCAGCAGGCCGCCGGTTATATCGGTCTGATGCTGCTGATTACTCTGGTACTGCGCTGCGCAGCCCTGGTGTTCAACGTGGTCCAGGCGCGCTTGTTTGCGGGGCTGGCCAAGGACATTGTCTATCGCATTCGCGTGCGGCTGATCGAACGGCTCAAGCGTATTTCCCTGAGCGAGTACGAAAGCCTGGGCGGCGGCACCGTGACTACGCACCTGGTCACTGACCTGGACACGGTGGACAAGTTTGTCGGTGAAACCTTGAGTCGGTTCCTGGTGGCCACGCTGACCCTGGTCGGTACTTCCGGGATACTGATGTGGATGCACTGGAAACTGGCGCTGTTGATCCTGCTGTTCAACCCGCTGGTGATCTATGCCACGGTGCAGCTGGGCAAGCGGGTCAAGCACCTGAAGAAGCTGGAAAATGACAGCACCTCACGGTTTACCCAGGCCCTGACGGAAACCCTGGATGCCATCCAGGAAGTGCGCGCTGGCAATCGCCAGGGCTTTTTTCTCGGGCGTCTGGGGCAGCGTGCCCAGCAAGTGCGCGACTTTGCCATCAACTCCCAATGGAAAAGCGATGCTTCCAGTCGTGCCAGCGGCCTGCTGTTCCAGTTTGGTATCGATATCTTTCGCGCGGCAGCGATGCTCACGGTGCTGTTTTCCGACCTGTCCATCGGCCAGATGCTCGCGGTGTTCAGCTACCTGTGGTTCATGATCGGCCCGGTGGAACAGTTGCTGAACCTGCAATACGCCTACTACGCCGCCGGTGGAGCGCTGACGCGCATCAATGAACTGCTGGCCCGCGCCGACGAGCCGCAATATACCGGGGGCGAAGATCCGTTTACCGGGCGCGAAACAGTGGGTATCGAGGTGCGGGGCCTGGACTTTGGCTACGGCGAAGACCTGGTGCTCAACCAACTGAACCTGGCCATTGCTCCCGGCGAGAAAGTGGCGATTGTCGGCGCCAGCGGCGGCGGTAAAAGTACCTTGGTGCAACTGTTGTTGGGGCTCTACACCCCGCGGGCGGGGACGATCCGCTTCGGTGGCGCGACCCAGCAGGCGATTGGCCTGGAAACCATCCGCGAGAATGTCGCGGTGGTGCTGCAGCATCCGGCGCTGTTCAACGACACTGTGCGCGCCAACCTGACCATGGGTCGTGAGCGCAGTGATCAAGCCTGCTGGCAGGCTCTTGAAATTGCCCAGCTGGATGCTACGGTCAAAGGGTTGCCTGAGGGCCTGGACAGTATTGTCGGGCGCTCGGGGGTGCGTTTGTCCGGTGGCCAGCGCCAACGTCTGGCGATTGCCCGGATGGTGTTGGCCGAGCCAAAGGTGGTGATTCTCGACGAGGCCACTTCGGCCCTGGATGCGGCCACCGAATACAACCTGCACCAGGCGCTGGCACGGTTTCTCAGTGGGCGTACTACACTGATCATTGCTCACCGTTTGTCGGCGGTGAAGCAGGCTGATAGGGTGTTGGTGTTTGACGGCGGGCACATCGCCGAAGATGGCGACCACCAGCAACTGATAGCCGATGGCGGCTTGTACGCCAAGCTTTATGGACACTTGCAACAAGTTCGCTGAATCGATCCCGGCGCTTGGCCCTGAAGGGGTCGCGTTTGGCTTCGGCTGTGCTGTCAGGAGCAGTTTTTACTCGCCTGTGCTGATGCAAGGGATCTCATGAAGCAGAAGCGAACTCTCGGAACACCCCGGTTGCTCGGTATTGTCTGGCCCTTTATTGCTGTCGTGCTATTGCAGGCACTGCTGGGCTGCGTCAGTCTTTACGTGCTTTCGGCCGTGCGTGGCTATGTGGCGGGCGAGAGCCTGTGGTCCAAGGGCCAGAAAGACGCCATCTACTACCTGACCCTGTACGCCGACAACCGCGACCAGGCGACCTTTCTCAAATACCAGAACGCCATTGCCGTGCCTCAGGGCGGGCATGAGTTGCGGGTTGCCCTGGATCGCCCCAGCCCTGATCTGGAGGCCGCGCGCCTGGGGATCCTCAAGGGTGGCAACCACCCTGACGATGTGTCGAGCCTGATTTGGCTGTACCTGAACTTTCGCCATTTCAGCTACCTGGAAAAGGCCATCGAATTGTGGACCGTGGGCGACGGTTACCTGGTGCAACTCGATGATCTGGCGCAGGAGATGCACCGGGCAATCATCGCCAATCAGGTCAGCAGCGCCGACATCCATGCCTGGAAAGAACGCATCATCGCCATCAACGATGGCGTAACACCGGCGGCCAAGGCCTTCAGTGATGCCCTGGGTGAAGGCTCAAGGATGATTCTGCGCCTGCTGGTGACCACTAACCTGGCCACCGCCCTGGGCCTGATCGCCCTGGCATTGTTGCGCACGCGCAAGCTACTGGCCCAGCGCCATGCGTTTGCCGATGCCTTGCAGTTGGAGAAGGAGAGGGCGCAGATCACCCTGGAATCCATCGGTGACGGGGTGATCACCACCGATGTCGACGGGGCTATTGCCTACATGAACCCAGCGGCGGAATCCCTGACCCACTGGAACGCCGCCCAGGCCCAGGGCCTGCCGTTGGCCGCGTTGTTCAATCTGCTGGATGAGCATGCCCAGGCCGATGGGTTTACTTTGATCGAGCACATTCTGGGCGGCCAACTCAGCGGTGGCAGCGAGCACTCCAAGCTGATCCAGCGCCTGGATGGCAGCACCGTCTCTGTGACCCTGGTGGGCGCACCGATCCGCAGTGCCGGCAAGGTCAGCGGTGCAGTGCTGGTACTGCACGACATGACCCAGGAGCGCCAATACATTGCCAATCTGTCCTGGCAGGCAACCCATGATGCCTTGACCGGGCTGGCCAACCGGCGTGAATTCGAGTATCGCCTGGAGCAGGTGCTGCATGGCGTCGGGCGCCAGCAATCGGGGCGCCATGCCTTGATGTTCCTTGACCTGGACCAGTTCAAGCTGGTCAACGACACCTGTGGCCATGCGGCGGGCGATGAGTTGTTGCGGCATATCTGCGCCCTGCTGCAATCGGACTTGCGCGAAGGCGATACCCTGGCCCGCCTGGGGGGGGATGAGTTCGGCATTCTGCTGGAAAACTGCCCGGCGCCGGTGGCCGAAAAAATCGCCGAGAGCTTGCGACATACCGTGCAAAACCTGCACTTCGTCTGGAAAGGCCGACCGTTTGTCACCACGGTCAGTATTGGCCTGGTGCATATCTCGCACACCCCGACCACCCTGGAAACTTCATTGCGTGCCGCAGATATGGCCTGCTACATGGCCAAGGAGAAAGGTCGCAACCGGGTGCAGGTCTATCACGCCGATGACACTGAACTGTCCTTGCGCTTTGGCGAAATGGCCTGGATCCAACGCCTGCACATGGCTCTGGAAGAGGACCGTTTTTGCCTGTATGCCCAGGAAATTGCCCCCCTGGGCCACACGGAGGTGGGTGCCGGGCATATCGAAATTCTGCTGCGCCTGCACGATGAGGCAGGGCGGATCATCTTGCCTGACAGCTTTATCCCGGCCGCCGAACGCTATGGCTTGATGACCTCACTGGACCGCTGGGTGGTGGAGAACGTGTTCAAGCTGATCGCCCGTTGCATGGTCGAGCGGCCTGGCCGGCCCATGGCCATGTGTGCGATCAACCTCTCGGGCATCACCATCGGCGATGACGATTTCCTGCGCTTCCTGCGGGAGAAGTTCAACGCCTATGGCATTCCACCGGGCATGATCTGTTTTGAAATCACTGAAACCAGCGCCATTTCCAATTTGGGCAGCGCGATTCGTTTTATCAATGAGCTCAAGGCCTTGGGGTGTTGCTTTTCCCTGGACGACTTTTGTGCCGGAATGTCCTCATTCGCCTACCTTAAACATTTACCTGTAGACTTCCTGAAGATCGATGGAAGTTTCGTAAAGGATATGCTGGACGACCCGATTAACCGTGCCATGGTCGAAGTGATCAATCACATCGGCCATGTCATGGGTAAACGCACCATTGCCGAGTTTGTCGAAACGCCACACATCGAGCAGGCATTGCTTGAGATCGGCGTGGACTACGCTCAGGGCTACCTGATTGAGCGCCCGCAATTGTTTACCTTCGATAGTTTGCAGTGTCGACCTGCGCGCCCACAGCCTCTGTTATTCAGGGCGCCCGGCACGTTCCGCTGAAACAACTGCTGGTCTGTACACATCACAAATCAAAAGGAGCCCGACAGTGATCGACACATTCAGCAGAACCGGCCCGCTTATGGAAGCCTCAAGTTACCCCGCCTGGGCTCAGCAATTGATCCAGGACTGTAGCGAGAGCAAGCGCCGGGTTGTCGAACACGAACTGTACCAGCGCATGCGCGATAACAAGCTCAGTGCCAAAACCATGCGCCATTACCTGATTGGTGGCTGGCCGGTGGTTGAACAGTTCGCGTTGTACATGGCACAAAACCTGACCAAGACCAAGTTTGCCCGTCATCCTGGCGAGGATATGGCGCGACGTTGGTTGATGCGCAATATTCGCGTGGAACTCAACCATGCCGATTATTGGGTGCATTGGGCACGTGCCCATGGCGTGAGCCTGGAAGAACTGCAGGCGCAGAACGTACCGCCAGAGCTGCATGCACTGAGCCATTGGTGCTGGCACACCAGCTCGGCCGATTCGTTGATCGTTGCCATTGCCGCCACCAACTACGCCATCGAGGGGGCCACTGGGGAGTGGTCTGCGCTGGTGTGCTCGACGGGCGTCTATGCCGCAGCTTTCCCGGAGGACGATCGCAAGCGCGCCATGAAGTGGCTGAAGATGCATGCCCAGTACGACGACGCGCACCCGTGGGAAGCGTTGGAGATCATCTGCACCCTGGCGGGGATGAACCCGAGCAAGGCGTTGCAAGTGGAGTTGCGTCAGGCCGTGTGCAAGAGCTACGACTACATGTACCTGTTCCTGGAGCGCTGCATGCAGTTGGAGAAAGCCCCGGTGGCCCGTGAGCGCCAGGTGCTGGCGGCCAGCGAAGCCTGACCCAGGCAGGGTGGGGTAGTGTTTACCCCGCCATCGCCAGGCGGTTGCGGCCTTCGCGCTTGGCTACATACAACGCATTGTCGGCCCGGCGCAGCAGGCTCTCGGCCGACTCGCCCGCCAGCAGGGTTGCGCAACCCAGGCTTACCGTCAATTCGATACGGGTGGTGTCCGCCCGATATTCCTGTGTCTGCGCCGCCTGGCGCAGGCGTTCGCCGACCATCGCTGCGGCATCGCGAGCGGTGTTGGAGAGCAGGATCAGAAATTCTTCTCCGCCAAACCGAAATACCATGTCCACATTGCGCAACTGGCCCTTGATCGAGGCTGCGACGGCCTTGAGCACTTTGTCGCCCGTGGTATGGCCGTGGCTGTCGTTGATGCGCTTGAAGTGATCGATGTCGAGCATCAGTAAGGACAACGGATGCAGGTGCCGCTTTGCCATCTCGATCTCTCGGCCCAGGGTCTGGTCCATGGCGATCCGGTTACCGGTTTCGGTCAAAGGGTCGCGCAGGGCACTACGGGTCGCGGCGCGATACAGCAAGGTATTGCGCATGGGATAGAGCAGGCTGGCCAGCAGCGACTCCAGTTTGCCCTGCTCCTCTTCACTGAAGCGCTGGTTGCGGCGAAATACTAGCTCGCCCAGGTGCTCGCCCTGGTGACTAAGGCTGTAACTCACGGAATGGTGGCCGCGTTGGCCATATTCCAGGCGAAGGTCGCTGGCTTCATGGCGGTATTGCAGGGCATCCAGGGGCACCAGGCGCTGCACTTCGCGAAAGAACAGACCCAGGATCCGCTCTGCTTCCAGGCTGGTCTGCAATTGCAGGTTCAGTTGCTGGCGCAGTTGCGCGAGGCTGATGGGGCGCCGTGCGATAAGGGAAGGCTGACCAAAGCCCAGGCGTTGCAATTTGGCACTGTCAAAGTCAATTGCGTTGGTCTGGGTCGGTGTTTTCATAAGCGGGTAGGCCTCTAAGCACTGAATGCTGTCTTACAGGCTCAATGGGAGCGGCCGCTGGCGGGCGTCTTACTGTTCCTTCAGTTCCGTAAAACGTAGGTAACAGTCTAGTCCGCTTTGCCGGGGGTTATAACCCCTGATCCCATGCCGCACGTCTTGGCGTCGCGTTGCCTGCTTCAAGCAAATTGGAGCGAAAACCGTGCCATCTCGTGCGATGTTTTTTATTGCTTATAAAACAAAGGGATGGGATTTTTTTGCGAAGGAACGGTGCTGGGAATTTGGCGCCGGCCATGTGGGAGCAGGCCGGCTCCCACCTTGGGATGGTGTCGTACTCGGGGGTTATTGCGCGTCGAACGCCTGCCCATTGATCCCTGAGCTATCCGGCCCCATCAGGTACAGGTAAACCGGCATGATCTCTTCAGGCAGCGGGTTGTTGGCCGGGTTTTCTCCAGGGTAGGCCTGGGCACGCATGCTGGTGCGGGTGGCGCCGGGGTTGATGCTGTTGGCGCGCACGGCCGCAACGGTGTCGAGTTCGTCGGCCAGGGTCTGCATCAGGCCTTCGGTGGCGAATTTAGACACCCCATAAGCGCCCCAATAAGCACGACCTTTACGCCCGACGCTGCTGGAGGTGAACACCACCGAAGCGTCCTGGGACAGCTTGAGCAACGGCAACAAGGTGGCGGTCAGCATAAACATGGCGTTGACGTTGATATGCATGACGCGCATGAAGTTTTCGCCCGATAGCTGTTCTATCGGGGTGCGCGGGCCAATGATCGAGGCGTTGTGCAGCAGTCCGTCGAGGTGGCCGAATTCTTTTTCGATCATCGCCGCCAGCTCATCGTATTGATGGGGCAGGGCGGTTTCCAGATTGAACGGGATCACCACCGGTTGCGGGTGGCCGGCGGCTTCGATTTCATCATAGATCTGGGCCAGGTTGGCTTCGGTCTTGCCCAGCAACAGCACGGTGGCGCCGTGGGCGGCATAGGTCCTGGCCGCCGCTGCGCCAATCCCGCGACCGGCGCCGGTGACCAGGATGACCCGATCCTTGAGCAGTTCTGGGCGTGCGGAGTAATCAAACATAACTGACCTCAACAAAAATCATTGCAGGAGCCGGTTCGCCGGCGATGGCGGCCTTGAGAGCGATATCGCCGGCAAGCCGGCTCCTATAGGGAAGGGGTTAGCAACTGCAGAGCGCGCTATCGAGCACCTTGCGCAGTTCCAGTGGGTGATCGACCACGACGTCGGCGCCCCAGTTGCGGGCATTGTCGTCGGGGTGGATGTAGCCATAGGTGACGGCGGCGGTGCGGGTGCCGGCGTCGCGCCCCGACTCGATGTCCCGCAGGTCGTCGCCCACAAACAGTACGCTGGCCGGGTCCAGGTCGAGCATTTTGCAGGCCAGGATCAGCGGCTCCGGGTCGGGCTTGCTGTTCTTCACATGGTCCGGGCAGATCAGCAGCGCCGAGCGTTCGGCCAGGCCAAGTTGCTCCATGATCGGTTCGGCAAAGCGCAGTGGCTTGTTGGTGACCACGCCCCAGATCAGCTTGGACCGTTCAATGTCCTCCAGCAGCTCGGCCATGCCATCAAACAGCTTGCTATGGATCGCACAGCCCTTGAGGTAGCGTTCGAGGAATTCCAGGCGCAACGCTTCAAAGCCCGGGGACTCAGGGTTCATGGCAAATGTCACGGCGACCATGGCCCGGGCGCCGCCGGAGACTTCATCGCGGATATGCTGGTCGTTGATGGGCGCAAGCCCGCGCTCGGTGCGCATGGCCTGGCAGATGGCGATAAAGTCCGGCGCGGTATCGAGCAGCGTACCGTCCATGTCGAAAAGAACCGCTTTCAACTTCACAGGCTTATTCCTCTCGCAGGGTCTGGATCATGTAGTTGACGTCTACGTCGCTGGCCAGCTTGTAGTGCTTGGTCAGTGGGTTGTAGGTCAGGCCGATGATGTCCTTGACGGTCAGCCCGGCCTGGCGGCTCCAGGCGCCCAGTTCGGAAGGACGGATGAATTTCTTGAAGTCATGGGTGCCACGCGGCAGCAGCTTCATGATGTATTCGGCACCGATGATCGCGAACAGGTAGGCCTTGGGGTTGCGGTTGATGGTGGAGAAGAACACCTGGCCCCCAGGCTTGACCATGCGGAAACAGGCACGGATCACCGAAGACGGGTCGGGCACGTGCTCCAGCATCTCCAGGCAGGTCACTACGTCGAACTGCTCGGGCATTTCCTCGGCCAGGGCTTCAGCGGTGATCTGCCGGTATTCGACATTCACGCCCGATTCCAACTGATGCAGTTGGGCCACGGCCAGGGGCGCTTCGCCCATGTCGATGCCTGTCACTGTAGCGCCACGCTGGGCCATGGCTTCGCTGAGAATGCCGCCACCGCAGCCCACGTCGAGGACTTTCTTGCCGGCCAGATTGACACGCTCATCGATCCAGTTGACCCGCAGCGGGTTGATATCGTGCAGCGGCTTGAACTCGCTTTCGCGGTCCCACCAGCGGTGGGCCAGGGCTTCGAATTTGGCGATTTCGGCGTGGTCGACGTTACTCATGGGTAGTCCTCTAAATCCGATAAAACGGTTTGCCAGGTCCGGAATGCTGATCCAGGGCTGGCGTTATTCGTGGTGTCCGCTGATGCGCCGGCCCCAGGCACTGGCCGTTGCGCTCAGTTGCTGTTCATCCATGCGGGTCAGTTGCCGGTCGTCGAGCAGTTGCTTGCCGCCGACCCAAAGGTGTTTCACACAATCGCGTCCGGTGGCATAGATAAGCTGCGAGACCGGATCGTAGATCGGCTGCTGGGCCAGCCCCGAAAGGTCGAAGGCGACTATATCGGCGGCCTTGCCCACTTCCAGCGAACCGATTTGCGTTTCCAGGCCCAGGGCCCGCGCGCCGTTAAGGGTAGCCATGCGCAGCGCGCGATGGGCATCCAGGGCGCTGGCCGAGCCGGCGACGGCCTTGGCCAGCAGCGCAGCGGTGCGGGTTTCGCCCAGCAGGTCCAGGTCATTGTTGCTTGCCGCGCCGTCGGTGCCTACTGCCACATTGACGCCGGCCTGCCACAGGCGTTCCACCGGGCAGAAGCCACTGGCCAGTTTCAGGTTGGATTCCGGGCAATGGACCACGCTGCTGTTGCTTTCTACCAGCAAGGCCAGGTCTTCTTCGCTGACTTGGGTCATGTGAACGGCCTGCAAGCGCGGGCCCAGCAAGCCCAGGCGCGCAAGGCGGGCCAGGGGGCGCTCGCCATATTGCTCGACAGACTGCTGCACTTCAAAGGCGGTTTCGTGGACATGCATATGAATGGCGGCGTCCAGTTCCTCGGCGATCACCCGGACTTTCTCCAGGTTCTCATCGCTGACGGTATAGGGCGCATGGGGGCCAAAGGCAATTTTGATTCGAGGGTGATGCTTGAGGTCGCCAAACAACTCCACGCCCTGGCGAATCGCCTCGTCGGCGGTGGCAGCGCCGGGGATCGGGAAGTCGAGGATCGCAATTGCGATCTGCGCACGCATGCCACTGTTGTGTACGCGTTCGCTGGCGACCTTGGGGAAGAAGTACATGTCCGAAAAGCAACTGATGCCACCCTTGATCTGCTCGGCAATCGCCAGGTCGGTGCCGTCGCGCACGAAGTTCTCATCGACCCACTTGGCTTCGGCCGGCCAGATATGCTGTTGCAGCCAGGTCATCAGTGGCAGGTCGTCGGCCAGGCCGCGAAACAGGGTCATCGCCGCATGGCCGTGGGCATTCACCAGGCCTGGGCTGAGCAGCATCCCAGGCAACTCGCGCACTTCGCGGGCTGCCAGCTTCAGCGCTTGCGCGCGCGGCCCGATAAACGCGATGCGTCCGTCGCGGATACCCAGGCCGTGCGCCTTGAGCGCCACGCCCGCAGGTTCGACCGGTACCAGCCAGCTTGGCAGTAGCAGTAAGTCGAGCGGGGCGGCGGGTGGCGTCATAGCGGGCATCGTCCGGGGCGGTTATATAAAGAGGGCGAAGTATACCCGAGCGCCTTGGCCGGCGGATCGCTATAATCGGCGGCTTTTGTTGATAAGTACGGGGTGAGGGATGCGCGATCGACTGTTGGCGGCGGAGAAGGTGAAGGCCATCGATTGGCGTGATGGCGCACTGCACCTGCTCGATCAGCGTGCGCTGCCGTCCCGGGAGAGCTGGGTGACCTGCGCGACGGTCGGCGAGGTGGCCGCAGCCATTCGCACGATGGTGGTGCGTGGTGCGCCGGCCATCGGTATCAGTGCAGCCTATGGCCTGGTGCTGGCCGCCCGCGCGCGGATCGCCGAGGGCGGTGACTGGCAGGCTGCATGGGAGGAAGATTACGCGTTGCTGGCCGATTCCCGTCCCACCGCATCGAACCTGTTCTGGGCCCTCAAGCGCATGCGCGATCGTCTCGACCGCCTCAAAAAGCACGCCGACCCACTGGCGATGCTGGAGGTCGAAGCCATTGCGATCCATGAAAGCGACCGTGAAGCCAACCTGACCATGGCGCAATTGGGTGTCGAGTTGATCCGCAAGCACCAGGGCAATGCCCAGGCCATCCTGACCCACGGTAATGCCGGGGCCTTGGCCTGCGGTGGCGTGGGCACTGCCCTTGGGGTGATCCGTGGGGCGTTTCTGGAAGGCATGGTCGAGCAGGTCTACGCCAACGAAACCCGCCCCTGGCTGCAAGGCTCGCGGCTGACTGCCTGGGAGCTGGCGGGCGAGGGCATTCCGGTCACCGTGAATGCCGACTCGGCTGGCGCCCATATCCTCAAGACCAAGGGCGTGACCTGGGTGATTGTCGGTGCCGATTGCATCGCCGCCAATGGCGATGTGATCAGCAAGATCGGTACTTACCAGTTGGCAGTGTGCGCCATGCACCATGGCGTGCGCTTTATGGTGGTGGCTCCCAGCTCCACCCTGGACCTGATGATGGCCACTGGCGATGACGTCGCCCTGGAAGAGCGGGATGCCGGCGAGCTGCTGGAAGTCGCCGGGCAGCGATTTGCCGCTGATGTAACAGCCTTCAATCCGGTGTTTGACGTGACGCCAGCGGACCTGATCGACGTGATCGTTACTGAAAAAGGCATTGTCGAGCGGCCAGATACCGCCAAGATAGCCAAGTTGATGTGCCGCAAGCGCTTGCATTGAGGGCTTTGGTGTCTGGCAGATTGCAATCGCAGGCAAGCCCGTTCCCACATTATGAGTGCCTTCATAAAACAACGGTGGGAGCAGGCTTGCCCGCGATTGGCCCGAAAAGCCAACAAAACCCTTGGATATATAGGCAAATCCACGCTGTGATCCGGCTCTGAGCCCCTCTCGTCGCCCTCAAGCCTGTCATCCGTCAACTTACTACGCTCCATGCGCATCTGGGGGATAGGTGCGTGGCGGCGATTGTGATACCATTCGGCGGTTTCCAAGGTCACCCCAAGGGGCGACCTTTAATGCGCAGATCCGTGTCATAACTCGTTGATTTGTCGTAAGTCGTTGCCAGGCATCATGTCGGCGGCGGCGAGCTTCGTTCGTCCCATATGGATGTGACGAGGTTTCACCCGAAAAAGGAATCAGGCTTCTCATGGGCGAACTGGCCAAAGAAATCCTCCCGGTCAATATCGAAGACGAGCTGAAACAGTCCTACCTCGACTACGCAATGAGCGTAATTGTCGGGCGGGCACTGCCTGATGCGCGCGATGGCTTGAAGCCCGTGCACCGGCGTGTGCTGTTCGCGATGAGCGAGCTGGGTAACGACTGGAACAAGCCGTACAAGAAATCTGCCCGTGTTGTCGGTGACGTGATCGGTAAGTATCACCCTCACGGCGACACTGCGGTGTATGACACCATCGTTCGGATGGCCCAGCCGTTTTCCCTGCGCTACCTGCTGGTAGACGGCCAGGGCAACTTCGGTTCGGTGGACGGCGACAACGCCGCGGCCATGCGATACACCGAAGTGCGCATGACCAAGCTGGCGCACGAGTTGCTGGCCGACCTGCACAAAGAAACCGTGGACTGGGTGCCGAACTACGACGGCACCGAAATGATCCCGGCTGTCATGCCAACCAAGATTCCAAACCTGCTGGTCAACGGCTCCAGCGGTATCGCCGTGGGCATGGCCACCAACATCCCGCCACACAACCTCGGTGAAGTCATCGACGGTTGCCTGGCCCTCATCGACAACCCTGAGCTGACCGTCGATGAGCTGATGCAATACATCCCCGGCCCCGACTTCCCGACTGCCGCGATCATCAACGGCCGTGCAGGCATCATCGAGGCCTATCGCACGGGGCGTGGCCGTATCTACATGCGGGCCCGCTCGATGATCGAAGACATCGACAAGGTCGGTGGCCGCCAGCAGATCGTCATCACCGAACTCCCTTACCAGTTGAACAAGGCGCGTCTGATCGAGAAGATCGCCGAGCTGGTTAAAGAGAAGAAGCTCGAAGGCATCACCGAACTGCGCGACGAGTCTGACAAAGACGGTATGCGCGTGGTGATCGAGCTGCGTCGGGGCGAAGTGCCTGAGGTGATCCTCAACAACCTCTACGCCCAGACCCAGCTGCAAAGCGTGTTTGGTATCAACGTCGTGGCCCTGATCGACGGTCGCCCGCGCATCCTGAACCTCAAGGATCTGCTGGAAGCCTTCGTCCGTCACCGTCGCGAAGTGGTTACCCGCCGTACCGTCTTCGAGCTGCGCAAGGCCCGTGAACGTGGGCATATCCTGGAAGGCCAGGCGGTTGCGCTGTCGAACATCGACCCGGTTATCGCCCTGATCAAGGCTTCGCCGACTCCGTCGGAAGCCAAGGAAGCACTGATCAAGATGCCGTGGGAGTCCAGCGCTGTAGTGGCGATGGTTGAGCGTGCCGGTGCCGACTCATGCCGTCCGGAGACCCTGGACCCGCAATACGGCCTGCGCGACGGCAAGTATTTCCTGTCGCCGGAACAGGCCCAGGCCATCCTGGAGCTGCGCCTGCACCGCCTGACCGGCCTGGAGCACGAGAAGCTGCTGGCCGAGTACCAGGAGATCCTCAACCAGATCGGCGAGCTGATCCGCATCCTCAACAGTGCCGTGCGCCTGATGGAAGTGATCCGCGAAGAACTGGAAGTGATCCGTGCCGAATACGGCGACGTGCGGCGCACTGAAATTCTCGATGCACGCCTCGACCTGACCCTGGGTGACATGATCCCGGAAGAAGAGCGTGTCGTGACCATTTCCCATGGTGGCTATGCCAAGACCCAGCCTTTGGCTGCGTACCAGGCCCAGCGTCGCGGTGGCAAAGGCAAGTCGGCGACCGGCGTCAAGGATGAGGACTACATTGCCCACCTGCTGGTAGCCAACAGCCACACCACGCTGTTGCTGTTCTCCAGCAAGGGCAAGGTGTACTGGCTCAAGACCTACGAAATCCCGGAAGCCTCCCGCGCTGCCCGTGGTCGTCCGCTGGTCAACCTGTTGCCGCTGGACACCGATGAATACATCACCACCATGCTGCCGGTCGAGGAATACACCGAAGGTCACTTCATCTTCATGGCCACTGCCAAAGGCACGGTGAAGAAGACCCCGCTGGAATCCTTCAGTCGCCAGCGTAGCGTGGGCCTGATCGCCCTGGAGCTGGACGAAGGCGATGTGCTGATCTCTGCAGCCATTACCGATGGCGAGCGTGAAGTGATGCTGTTCTCCGACGGCGGCAAGGTGACGCGCTTCAAGGAGTCCGACGTACGTGCCATGGGCCGTACCGCCCGTGGTGTGCGCGGCATGCGCCTGCCGGAAGGGCAGAAGCTGATTTCCATGCTGATCCCGGAAGAAGGCAGCCAGATCCTCACGGCCTCGGCCCGTGGTTATGGCAAGCGTACCGCTATCAGCGAGTTCCCCGAGTACAAGCGTGGCGGCCAGGGCGTTATCGCCATGGTCAGCAACGATCGCAACGGCCGTCTGGTCGGTGCGGTCCAGGTGCTGGATGGCGAGGAAATCATGCTGATTTCCGACCAGGGCACCTTGGTGCGTACCCGTGTTGATGAAGTGTCGAGCCTGGGTCGCAACACCCAGGGCGTGACCTTGATCAAACTGGCCAGCGACGAGACCCTGGTGGGTCTGGAGCGTGTCCAGGAGCCATCGGAAGTCGAAGGCGAGGAGCTGGAAGGTGAGGCGTTCGATGGCGAGGTGATCGCAGCAGGCGATGACAGCGTCGACGAGCCAATCCTCGATGCTGCCGCAGACGAAGAAGAACCGCAGGAATAAGCGGACAACCAAGGGGGCGGATGAAGATTCGCCCCCTTGTTATTTGTCCCCTTTGAAAGTTTGCAATACTGCGCATTCCCCTGTGGGAGCGGGCTTGCTCGCGAAAGCGGCGTATCAGTCAGCGCATAGGCGGGCTGACACACCGCTTTCGCGAGCAAGCCCGCTCCCGCAGGGGATATGTGTCGAACACGAATTATGTGACCACCAGATCAGAGCGAGATTGGATGTGAGCAAGAGAGCCTATAACTTCTGTGCTGGTCCCGCGGCACTTCCTGAAGCAGTCCTGCAGCGTGCGCAGGGTGAACTCCTCGACTGGCATGGCAAAGGCCTCTCAGTCATGGAAATGAGCCACCGCAGCGATGAGTTCGTGTCCATTGCCACCAAGGCTGAGCAGGACCTGCGTGACCTGCTGGACATCCCGTCGGACTACAAGGTGCTGTTCCTGCAAGGTGGCGCCAGCCAGCAGTTCGCCCAGATCCCGCTGAACCTGCTGCCGGAAGACGGCACGGCCGACTATATCGATACCGGCATTTGGGGGCAGAAGGCCATTGAAGAGGCCTCGCGCTACGGCAATATCAACGTGGCCGGTACTGCCAAGTCCTACGATTATTTCGCTATTCCAGGTCAAAACGAGTGGAAGTTGTCCAAGGACGCGTCCTATGTTCACTACGTGCAGAACGAAACCATCGGCGGCCTGGAATTCGACTGGGTACCTGAAGTCGGTGATGTCCCGTTGGTGTGCGACATGTCCTCGGACATTCTTTCGCGCCCGATGGATGTGTCCCGCTACGGCATGATCTACGCCGGTGCACAGAAGAATATTGGCCCGAGCGGCATCCTGGTCAACATCATCCGGGAAGACCTGCTCGGTCGTGCCCGCTCGCTGTGCCCGACCATGCTCAACTACAAGGTCGCGGCCGACAACGGCTCGATGTACAACACCCCGCCGGCCTTTGCCTGGTACCTGTCGGGCCTGGTGTTCGAGTGGCTGAAAGAGCAAGGCGGCGTGGCTGCCATGGGCAAGCTCAACGAAGAGAAGAAGCGCACCCTGTACGACTTCATCGACGCCAGCGGCCTGTACAGCAACCCGATCAGCCTGAGCGCCCGCTCGTGGATGAACGTGCCGTTCCGCCTGGCTGACGACCGCCTGGACAAGCCATTCCTGGCGGGTGCCGATGCGCGTGGCCTGTTGAACCTCAAGGGCCATCGCTCGGTAGGTGGTATGCGCGCTTCGATCTACAACGCTGTCGACCTCAATGCCATCAAGGCGTTGGTGGCCTACATGGCAGAGTTCGAGAAGGAGCACGGCTAATGTCTGAGCAAGAACTCAAGGCCCTGCGTGTACGCATTGATGCCCTGGACACCAAGGTCCTGGAACTGATCAGTGAGCGGGCGCGGTGTGCCCAGGAAGTGGCGCGGGTCAAGATGGCCTCCCTGGCCGAAGGCGAAGTGCCGGTATTCTACCGCCCGGAGCGCGAAGCCCAAGTGCTCAAGCGCGTGATGGAGCGTAACCAGGGGCCGCTGGGCAATGAAGAAATGGCGCGGTTGTTTCGCGAGATCATGTCGTCGTGCCTGGCCCTTGAGCAGCCATTGAAGGTGGCTTACCTGGGCCCTGAGGGTACTTTCACCCAGGCGGCGGCGATGAAGCATTTCGGTCACGCGGTGATCAGCAAGCCCATGGCGGCCATTGACGAAGTGTTCCGCGAAGTGGCGGCCGGTGCGGTGAATTTTGGCGTGGTGCCGGTGGAAAACTCCACCGAAGGCGCGGTCAACCACACCCTCGACAGCTTCCTTGAACACGACATGGTGATCTGTGGTGAAGTCGAGTTGCGTATCCACCACCACTTGCTGGTGGGTGAAAACACCAAGACCGACAGTATCAGCCGCATTTACTCCCACGCCCAGTCGCTGGCCCAGTGCCGCAAGTGGCTGGATGCCCATTACCCGAATGTCGAGCGCGTGGCGGTGTCCAGTAACGCCGAGGCGGCCAAGCGGGTCAAGGGCGAGTGGAACTCGGCGGCGATTGCCGGAGATATGGCGGCGGGCCTGTACGGCCTGACGCGCCTGGCGGAAAAAATCGAGGATCGACCGGACAACTCCACGCGCTTCTTGATGATCGGCAGCCAGGAAGTACCGCCGACGGGCGACGACAAGACCTCGATCATCGTCTCCATGAGTAACAAGCCTGGCGCGCTGCATGAGCTGCTGGTGCCGTTCCATGACAATGGGATTGACCTGACGCGCATTGAGACACGTCCTTCGCGCAGCGGTAAATGGACCTATGTGTTCTTTATCGACTTCGTCGGCCACCACCGTGATCCGCTGGTCAAGGGTGTGCTGGAGAAAATCAGTCAGGAAGCCGTGGCACTCAAGGTGCTGGGTTCCTACCCGAAAGCGGTTTTGTGAGGCTTTGACATGAGTGGCAACTTCCTCGCCCTGGCGCAGCCGGGCGTACAACAACTGTCGCCTTACGTTCCAGGCAAACCTGTGGACGAGTTGGCGCGCGAGTTGAACCTGGATCCAGCGAAGATCGTCAAGCTGGCCAGCAATGAAAATCCCCTGGGCCCAAGCCCCAGGGTGCTGGCAGCGATCCGCGAAGAGTTGGCGGAGCTGACCCGCTACCCCGACGGCAACGGCTTTGCCCTCAAGTCCCTATTGGCTGAGAGCTGCCGGGTCGAGTTGAGCCAGGTGACCCTGGGCAATGGTTCCAACGATATCTTGGAGCTGGTGGCGCGTGCCTACCTGGCGCCTGGCCTGAATGCGGTGTTCAGCGAGCACGCATTTGCCGTGTATCCGATTGTCACCCAGGCCGTTGGTGCCGAGGCGCGGGTGATTGCGGCCAGGGACTGGGGGCATGACCTGCCGGCCATGCTGGCGGCCATCGATGCCCAGACCCGGGTGGTGTTTATCGCCAACCCGAACAACCCGACGGGTACCTGGTTCGGTGCCGCTGCGCTGAACGAGTTCCTGCAGGATGTGCCCGAGCATGTGCTGGTGGTGCTGGATGAGGCCTACATCGAATACGCCGAAGGCAGCGACTTGCCCGACGGCCTGGACTTCCTCGCGGCCTACCCGAACCTGCTGGTATCGCGCACCTTCTCCAAGGCCTATGGTCTGGCTTCGTTGCGGGTTGGCTACGGGTTATCCACAGCGGTCGTCGCCGATGTGTTGAACCGGGTGCGCCAGCCGTTCAACGTCAACAGCCTGGCGCTGGCGGCGGCCTGTGCGGCGTTCAAGGACGCCGAGTATCTGGAAGAAGGGCGGCGGATCAACGAAAGCGGCATGCAGCAACTGCAGCAAGGCTTCCGTGAGCTGGGCTTGGGGTGGATTCCCTCCAAGGGCAATTTTATTTGCGTGGATCTCGGTCAAGTGGCCGCCCCGGTGTTCCAGGGCCTGCTGCGCGAAGGCGTGATTGTGCGTCCGGTGGCCAACTACGGTATGCCGAACCACTTGCGTATCACCATCGGTTTGCCGGCTGAAAATAGCCGCTTCCTTGAGGCGCTGGCCAAGGTCCTGGCCCGTGGTTGATGTGATTGCGAAGCAAGCTGTTGTACCTGTGATCGGTCGTCTGGTGGTGGTCGGCCTAGGATTGATTGGCGGCTCCTTTGCCAAAGGCCTGCGCGAAAGTGGTCTGTGTGGCGAAGTGGTTGGTGTGGATCTGGACCCGCAATCGCGCCAGTTGGCGGTTGAGCTCGGTGTGGTGGATCGCTGCGAGGCGGACTTGGCCGTTGCATGCCAGGGCGCCGATGTCATCCAGTTGGCGGTGCCGATCCTCGCCATGGAAAAACTGCTGGTGCTATTGGCCGGTATGGACCTGGGTAAGGCGATCCTCACGGATGTCGGCAGTGCCAAGGGCAATGTGGTGCGCGCGGCGCAGCTGGCGTTTGGCGGCATGCCGGCGCGCTTCGTGCCAGGGCATCCGATTGCCGGCTCCGAGCAGAGCGGGGTCGAGGCCTCCAATTCGCAGCTGTTTCGTCGGCACAAGGTGATCCTGACGCCGCTGGCCGAAACCGCCCCGGCAGCGCTGGCCGTGGTGGACCGGTTGTGGCGCGAGCTGGGGGCGGATGTCGAGCATATGCAGGTAGAGCGTCATGACGAAGTCTTGGCGGCGACCAGCCATCTGCCGCATCTGCTGGCCTTTGGCTTGGTCGACTCCCTGGCCAAGCGCAACGAGAACCTGGAGATTTTTCGTTACGCCGCCGGTGGCTTTCGTGATTTCACGCGGATTGCCGGTAGCGATCCGGTGATGTGGCACGACATATTTCTCGCCAATCGCGAGGCCGTACTGCGTACCCTGGATACCTTTCGCAGTGACCTGGATGCCCTGCGCGACGCCGTCGATGCGGGGGATGGTCATCAACTGCTGGGCGTCTTCACCCGTGCACGGGTAGCACGCGAGCATTTCAGCAAAATCCTGGCGCGTCGGGCCTATATGGACGCCGCCGCCAACGCTGACGATGTGGTGTTTGTCGCCAATCCGGGTGGGCGGTTGAGCGGCAAGATCCGGGTGCCGGGGGATAAATCCATTTCCCATCGCTCGATCATGCTCGGGTCGCTGGCGGACGGTATTACCGAAGTCGAAGGATTTCTTGAAGGTGAGGATGCCCTGGCTACCCTGCAGGCGTTCCGTGACATGGGCGTGGTGATCGAAGGCCCGCATCATGGGCGAGTGACCATTCATGGTGTTGGCCTGCATGGCTTGAGGCCGGCGCCGGGCCCGATCTATCTCGGCAATTCGGGCACCTCCATGCGCCTGTTGGCGGGTTTGTTGGCGGCGCAGCGTTTTGACAGTGTCTTGACCGGTGATGCTTCGCTGTCCAAGCGACCGATGAATCGCGTGGCTGAGCCGTTGCGGGCGATGGGGGCGGTGATCGAGACCGGGCCGCAAGGGCGGCCACCGCTGATCATTCGTGGCGGGCAGGCACTCAAGGGCATGAACTACACGCTGCCGATGGCCAGTGCCCAGGTCAAGTCCAGCCTGTTGCTGGCTGGGCTGTATGCCGAGGGCCGTACAGCGGTGACCGAGCCTGCGCCCACCCGTGACCATACCGAGCGAATGCTGCGCGGTTTTGGCTGCCCGGTGGATGTCGTTGGGGCGACGGCTACGGTCGAGTCGGGTCATACATTGCTAGCAACGTGTATCGAGGTGCCGGGGGATATCTCCTCCTCGGCATTTTTCCTGGTGGCCGCTTCGATCGCTGAAGGTTCTGAATTGTTGCTGGAGCACGTGGGCATCAATCCGACCCGCACCGGCGTGATCGATATCCTGCGCCTGATGGGGGCTGATATCGCTCTGGAAAACCCGCGCGAAGTGGGCGGCGAGCCGGTTGCAGACCTGCGTGTGCGTGCGGCACCGCTCAAGGGGATCGAGATTCCCGAGGCCCTGGTGCCCCTGGCGATCGATGAGTTCCCGGCGCTGTTTGTTGCCGCAGCCTGCGCCGAAGGGCGCACGGTGTTGCGTGGTGCTGAAGAGTTGCGGGTCAAGGAGTCCGACCGCATCCAGGTCATGGCCGACGGTCTGTTGGCGCTGGGTGTTAAGTGTGTGCCAACCCCTGATGGGATTATCATTGATGGCGGAGGCATGGCCGGGGGGGAGGTGCATGCCCACGGCGATCATCGGATCGCCATGGCATTCAGCGTAGCGTCCCTGCGTGCCACCGCACCGATTCGTATCCATGACTGTGCCAACGTAGCTACATCTTTTCCGAATTTTCTTACACTGTCTGCCCAGGTTGGCATTCGTGTAGCCCAAGAGGCTCAATTGTGAATATCAAAGCACCGGTGATTACCATCGACGGGCCAAGCGGCTCTGGCAAGGGCACTGTCGCGGGCCTGCTGGCCAAGCGTCTGGGTTGGTGTCTGCTGGACTCCGGGGCGCTGTATCGCCTGCTGGCTTTTGCTGCGCGCAACCATGGCGTAGACCTGACTAATGAGGAGTCGTTGGTGCTGCTGGCGGCGCACCTTGACGTGCAGTTTGTCGGGGCGACCGAGGGGCACTCACTGCGCATCATCCTCGAGGGGGATGATGTAACCGATGACCTGCGCAACGAACAGGTTGGCTCCTGGGCCTCCCAGGTCGCGGCGTTGCCTGCGGTGCGTGACGCGTTGCTCCAGCGCCAGCGGGCTTTCCAGGAGCCGCCGGGCCTGGTGGCTGATGGTCGCGACATGGGCACCGTGGTGTTCCCTGAGGCGCCTCTGAAAATTTTCCTGACGGCCAGTGCCGAGGAGCGGGCGCGCCGCCGTTACTTGCAGTTGAAGGGCAAGGTGGATGGTGTTAGTCTGTCGAGTCTGCTAGATGAGATTCGTGCGCGCGATGAGCGCGACACCCAGCGTGCGGTAGCCCCGCTCAAACCGGCGGCTGACGCCATACAGCTGGATTCCACGGAATTGTCCATCGAGCAGGTGCTGGAACGCATCTTGAGTGAAATCGCCCTTCGCGATATCACCGGATGACTCAGAGGAAGTGCAGGGGACCAGTCCTAGACCTGCACTTCTTCTCTTATATGAACGTAACCCACACCGTCTGGGGTGTGGCAGATGGGCGTATTCTTCGCCCTTATCAACAGGAATTAAAATGAGCGAAAGCTTTGCGGAACTCTTTGAAGAAAGCCTAAAAACCCTGAACCTTCAGGCTGGCTCCATCATCACCGGTGTTATCGTTGATATCGATTACCAAGCTCGCTGGGTAACCGTTCACGCTGGTCTGAAGTCTGAAGCACTCATCCCGCTTGAGCAGTTCTACAACGACGCTGGCGACCTGACTATCAATGTCGGTGACGAAGTTCACGTTGCTCTGGACTCGGTTGAAGACGGCTTCGGTGAAACCAAGCTCTCCCGTGAAAAAGCCAAGCGCGCTGAATGCTGGATTGTTCTGGAAGCAGCCTTCGCAGCTGAAGAAGTGGTCAAGGGCGTTATCAACGGTAAGGTTAAAGGCGGCTTCACTGTCGACGTTAACGGCATCCGTGCGTTCCTGCCAGGTTCTTTGGTCGACGTTCGTCCAGTGCGCGACACCACGCACCTGGAAGGCAAAGAGCTCGAGTTCAAGGTCATCAAGCTCGACCAGAAGCGCAACAACGTTGTCGTTTCCCGTCGCAGCGTCCTGGAAGCAGAGAACTCCGCCGAGCGTGAAGCTCTGCTGGAATCCCTGCAGGAAGGCCAACAAGTCAAAGGTATCGTCAAGAACCTCACCGATTACGGCGCATTCGTCGATCTGGGTGGCGTCGATGGCCTGCTGCACATTACCGACATGGCTTGGAAGCGTATCAAGCATCCTTCCGAAATCGTCAACGTTGGCGACGAGATCGATGTCAAGGTTCTGAAATACGATCGCGAGCGCAATCGTGTTTCCCTGGGCCTGAAGCAACTGGGTGAAGATCCATGGGTTGCTATCAAAGCCCGTTACCCAGAAAGCACCCGCGTAACCGCGCGTGTTACCAACCTGACCGACTACGGCTGCTTCGCAGAGCTGGAAGAAGGCGTGGAAGGCCTGGTACACGTTTCCGAAATGGACTGGACCAACAAGAACATCCACCCTTCGAAAGTCGTACAAGTCGGCGACGAAGTGGAAGTCATGGTTCTGGACATCGACGAAGAGCGTCGTCGTATCTCCCTGGGCATCAAGCAGTGCAAATCTAACCCGTGGGAAGATTTCTCTGGCCAGTTCAACAAGGGCGATAAAATCTCCGGCACCATCAAGTCGATCACCGATTTCGGTATCTTCATTGGTCTGGACGGCGGCATCGACGGTCTGGTTCACCTGTCCGACATCTCCTGGAACGAAGTTGGCGAAGAAGCTGTTCGTCGTTTCAAGAAGGGCGACGAGCTGGACACCGTTATCCTGTCGGTTGACCCAGAGCGCGAGCGCATTTCCCTGGGTATCAAGCAACTGGAAAGCGATCCGTTCTCCGAGTACGTTCAAGAGAACGACAAGGGTGCAATCGTTAAAGGCATCGTGAAGGAAGTTGACGCTAAAGGCGCCATCATCACTTTGGGTGACGATATCGAAGCGACTCTGAAAGCCTCCGAAATCAGCCGTGATCGCGTTGAAGACGCTCGTAACGTTCTGAAAGAAGGCCAGGAAGTAGAAGCCAAGATCATCAGCGTTGATCGCAAGAGCCGCGTAATCCAACTCTCCATCAAGTCCAAGGACGAGATCGAAGAGAAAGAAGCAATCCAGAGCCTGCGCGACAAGCCAGCTACCTCTGACATTGCTTCGGGTCCGACCACTTTGGGCGACCTGTTGCGTGCACAAATGGAAAAACAGAACTAAGTTCTGTCGGACCATAGAAAAAGGGCGACTTCGGTCGCCCTTTTTTGTGTGTGGAATTTGGTTTTGGCCTTTGGGTGCGATCAGGGCGGGGCAGGGCGCCTTGAGGTTGCGTGCAGGCGGTGGGTTGATGATTCCGGCGATCCCCCCCCCTGTGCTTTGTGGGTGAGGAGGCTCCTGTGTCCTCACGGGTCGAGCTGCTGTTATCGCGGATCCTGCAAGGGTTGCCATCATTTGCGCAAGATAAGTCAAGCCACGGGCTGTTCAAATTCATCTGGTCATGCTAAAACCTTCGGAGCGATTTTCCTAGCTGCTTGAAAAAGAAGGGAAAAATATGACGAAGTCGGAGTTGATCGAACGAATTGTCACCCATCAAGGGCTGCTCTCATCCAAGGATGTGGAGTTGGCCATCAAGACCATGCTTGAGCAAATGTCCCAGTGCCTGGCCACTGGTGATCGGATCGAGATCCGCGGCTTTGGCAGCTTCTCGCTGCACTACCGCGCTCCGCGCGTGGGTCGTAACCCGAAAACCGGCCAATCCGTCAGTCTCGACGGCAAATTCGTGCCCCATTTCAAGCCGGGCAAGGAATTGCGGGATCGAGTGAACGAAGACGAAGAAGAAAGCGTCTGAGTTTTTTTGGGGATAGGAGAAGTTTATGCGCGGTGTTAAGCGCGTCGCCCTGGTACTGATTGTGCTGGTCGTCAGTTTGGCGGTCTTGGCGTTCGTACTGGAAAACCAGCAAGGCGTCGCCTTGGCGTTTTTGGGCTGGTCTACGCCACCGTTGCCGGTTTCGGTGTTTGTGACGTTGGCGTTGATTGTTGGGATGCTTGTGGGGCCGCTCTTGAGTTTGCTGGTCCGCCGCAAGAAACGTCAAAAGTCTGCGTTGCAGGGTTAGTCTTATAAGGTTGACCGTTTGTCACCTGGGTTGCGGGTCTGGGTCAAGCTTTTGATGTTGTCTCCTCTGGTTGTGAAGTGTTAAGCCTTTCTCTGCCTTCAGGAAGTAGTGACTTTAGGGCGCCTCTGAATCATTTTTCCTGAAATTTTTTCAACAAGTAGGAATTACCTTACAGGCGTGTCAAGTCTTGCAATGTTGCGGCGAGATGGCAAAATGCAACCTGTTCTCGATACCAGTCGTTTTGTGTGTCCAAGGCCTGGCAGCGACGCTGGGCTTCTTGGTCGCCCCCTATAAATACAAAAAAACACAAGATCGTCTGCATAACGAGCCCGCAGTTTCTCCTTGAAGGCAGGTTTTTGTTGTGAGTAGTAGCTTCCGCGCGCCCCCGATTCCTTCGTCCGATGAGATTGATCTCGTTGCGCTTTTTCAGGCTATCTGGAAGCAGAAAAAGTTAGTTATGGCCGCTACCGCAAGCGCCGGCCTGATTGCTGCGATCTATGCGTTCCTCACGCCTCCTCAATACGAAGTCAGCAGTGTCTTGCGCCCCGCCGCAATTAACGAGCTGGATGCTTTGAATCGCTCCGAGATTTATACACTTCCTCCTGGTGATGCTCTGGTCAGAGTGGGCGCATCACTGGAGTCCTACGACACCCGCTTGGGTTTTTTCCGTTCAAACCAGAAGCTGTTCAAAGCCTTTGAGCAACCTGGTAGGACCTTGGAGCAAAGTTTCGAGGAGTTCAACCGTAACTCTATTGAACTCATTCTGCCCGACCCCAAGAAGGCCAACTCTCTCAGTGCCTATATCAAACTTGAGATGAGCTATCCAAAAGGCGTTGATGGTGTTGCCATTCTCAACGGTTTTATCGATTACGCGATTGCCACTGAGCGTGAGCAGATTGCAGCAGATCTGGACGTTATCGTAAAAAACCGACTGAACGAGCTCAAAGGCAAAATTGATGCTGCTCGTTCCAGCTATGAGGTTGATAAAGAAGCGAAAATTGCGGGCCTGCGGGAAACGGATACCTTGCGACGGGCGCAGTTGCAGGATGAACTCAAGGCGTTGCGAGCACAATTGAAGACTGGGCGCACCGACCGAGTGGCGCAGTTGAACGAAGCTATTGGAATCGCCAGGTCCTTGGGCATCAGAAAACCTAGCACGCCTTCCGCTCTGGGTGAGTCAGACCGTAATAGCTCATCAAGTGTGATGCGTACCGAAATAAACAATCAGCAAATCCCTCTGTACTTCATGGGGGTCGAAGCGCTTGAAGCTGAGCGCACTGCATTGATGCAACGTAAGTCCGATGACTTTACCGAGGGGCGTATCGCGCAGATCGCCAAAGAGCTTCAATTGCTCCAGTCAAACCGTGAGATTGAAGTGCTGAATCGTCGTGAAAATGAAGATCTTTTCCTGGCCGGTGTTCAACCGGTGCGCGCCGAAGTGGCTCGCTTGCGTAACTTAAGCATTGATATGAGCCGGCTGAAGCTGGTAACTATCGATAAGCAGGCGTTGGAACCTTTGCGCCCGGTCAAGCCTCAAAAGGCCTTGATTATCCTGCTTGGCCTGGTTTTGGGTGGCTTTGTCGGGGCCTTTATTGCGGTGATTCGTCATCTCGTCAAAAATCGCCAGTCTCAGCCACAATCGGTAGCACTGCCCATGCAGTCGAGCTCACCGACCATGGTGGGTAGTGATGCAGGTGTGAACAAGCCGCAATAGATGCCTGCACGATCCGCACTGTGTTCCTCAGGCAGTGCGGGATTTGATTTCATTGGGAAACTAGCTCGCAGCTTGTTGTCTATAGTGCGCCGAGTAAGTGTTTCTTGGCTCCAGGTCCCGCGTGATAGTTGGAGTCGGCCGGTGTGACTGGCATTTGTGGGGTGATCTTCCTGCTCGGCGGGCTATTTCATGTAAAAAAACGACAGCGACCTGCGGCGGATGGCTCATAATCACACTGCCGGCATCGAGTATTGTCTGCGTCGCGCAGGAGGCAGTTGCAGGTAGAGCCTCTACCCCGAAAAATTGAGTTTTATATTGGTGGCTCCGAATTGCCGGCCGCAGGCATTGAAATTATGGCTCAATACCAAGAAGCTACGCGTTATTTTTCACCCGTCAACCCATGTGTTGGCCTGGTGTTATGCAGATATTTAAGGAAGTTTTAAAGATATGACGGACATCAAACGCAAAGGCATCATCCTCGCTGGCGGCTCCGGGACGCGTTTGCACCCGCTGACCCTAGGTGTATCCAAGCAAATGTTGCCTATTTTCGACAAGCCGATGATTTTTTATCCGTTGTCGGTGTTGATGCTGGCTGGCATGCGCGAAATCTTGATCATCTCTACTCCTGAAGATCTGCCTTGCTTTAAAAAGCTTCTGGGAGACGGCAGTCAATACGGTATCCAACTCAGCTATGCCGAGCAGCCTAGCCCGGACGGTTTGGCCCAGGCCTTTCTGATTGGCGAGGAATTTATTGGTGACGATCCTTGCTGTCTGATCCTTGGCGACAATATTTTTTACGGCCAGCACTTTTCCGATAACTTGCGTTCTGCGATGTCTCAGACATCCGGTGCGACGGTCTTTGGTTATCACGTATCAGATCCTGAGCGTTTTGGCGTTGTTGAGTTCGATGCCACTGGTCGTGCTTTGAGCATCGAAGAAAAACCAGCGAAGCCGAAGTCCAACTACGCAGTGACAGGCTTGTACTTCTACGACAATCGAGTGGTGGACATTGCCAAGAGCATCAAGCCGTCGCCGCGTGGCGAGCTTGAAATCACTGATGTCAACCGCGCCTATCTGGATGACAAGTCGTTAACCGTCGAGATGCTGGGCCGTGGTTTTGCCTGGCTGGATACTGGTACTCACGAGTCGCTCCTGGAGGCGAGTCATTTCGTCCACACCATTGAGCACCGCCAGGGGCTGAAAGTCGCCTGTCTGGAAGAGATTGCGTTCCACAAAGGCTGGATTACCCCAGAGCAGCTTGGTACCCAGGCAGAGAAGCTGAAGAAGACCGGCTATGGCCAGTACTTACAAAAACTTCTAGAAGAGGCTTCCAAGGCATGAAGCTGATTCAGACTGCTATTCCTGACGTTGTAATCATTGAACCAAAGGTTTTTGGCGATGATCGCGGCTGGTTTATGGAAAGCTTTAACGAAGAGCGGTTTCATGCAGCTCTGAAAGAGCTAGGGTTACCCGTGCCGCGAGCGTTCGTTCAGGATAATCACTCCTGCTCGGCAAAGGGGGTGCTGAGGGGCTTGCACTTCCAACGTGCGCCGCATGCACAGGGCAAGTTGGTGCGTGTGGTAGGGGGGGCTGCATTTGATGTGGCGGTGGATATTCGGCCTGAGTCCAGCACGTACCTGCAATGGATCGGCGTAGAGCTAAATACCCAAAACAACTTGATGCTGTGGATTCCCGAGGGTTTTGCTCACGGTTTTGTTGCTTTGGAAGATGACACGCATTTCTTGTACAAAACCACAGATTATTACGATAAGGACTCTGAAGGGGCGCTGCACTGGAGTGACGCAAGGCTTGGGATCAATTGGCCTGCGATCGGTGGCTTTAATGTCAGCGATAAAGATGACAAGGCTCCGACATCCGATAGCCTCTCGGAGAAGCAAGCATGAGTTTAATCAAGTTTTTGGATATCACCTCCAAAGGTGATGAGCGGGGCCAGTTGGTTGCGCTGGAATATGAAAATGATATTCCGTTTGAAATTAAGCGCGTTTATTACCTCACTGGCACGAAGCAAGGTGTTCCGCGTGGGTTTCATGCCCATAAAGAACTATTGCAGGTTGCTGTCTGTGTTTCTGGGCGCTGCCTAATGAAACTTGATGATGGGGTGAACAAGGAGGAAGTTTGGCTGGACGCACCTGACAAGGCTATTATTATTGATCGCATGATTTGGCACGAGATGCATGACTTCAGCCCGGATTGCGTACTGCTGGTATTGGCTAGTGATATTTATGATGAGCGTGATTATTTAAGAGAATATCCGGTATTCAAAAGTTTGATTAATAATTCCTAGTCTATAGATAGTGTTCAGGTTTTCTGGTGAAAACGACCAGCTAATTAATGTGATAGTTGCAGTCAAACCAATCTCTGGCGCCGTAAAAGTAAAGAGTACTTTATAAATGATAAAATTTCTTGATTTGAAGTCTGTAAATGATCTCTGCCGTGATGAGTTGGTAGCAGCGTGCACGCGTGTTGTTGATTCCGGCTGGTATATCGGTGGGAAAGAACTACAGGTATTCGAACAGGAGTTTGCTCAATACTGTGGCGTTGAACACTGCATTGGTGTCGCTAATGGGCTGGATGCGTTGGTATTGGTCATTCGTGCCTGGAAAGAGTTGGGCCTTCTTGAGAAGGGTGATGAGGTTCTCGTTCCCTCCAATACCTACATCGCCAGTATTCTCGCTATTTCAGAGAATGGATTGATCCCCGTATTGGTCGAGCCTGATCCGAAGACCTTCAATATTTGCCCGGCGAACGCAAAGGCAGCGATTACGCCAAAAACCAAGATGATTTTGCCTGTTCATCTCTATGGCCGACTGGCGGATATGCCGAAAATCATGGAGCTTGCTCGTGCCCATGACTTACTAGTTCTTGAGGATTCGGCGCAATCCCATGGGGCAACTCTCGATGGGAAGAAGGCAGGTAGTTGGGGGCATGCATCTGGATTCAGTTTCTACCCAGGGAAAAATCTAGGTGCGCTGGGTGATGCAGGCGCAGTTACGACCAATGATGAAGCCTTGGCCAAGACGGTTCGAGCGCTGGGCAACTACGGCTCTCATGAAAAATATAAAAATATTTATCGCGGTATTAACAGTCGACTGGATGAAATGCAGGCAGCATGCTTGTCGGTGAAATTGAAGTACTTAGACGCACAAACTGCACGCCGTCGTGAAATTGCTGAGTTGTATGGGCAGTCGATCAGTAACCCGGCTATTACGTTACCAGTGGATGCGGCGTTCAACGCGTCGACTGACGATAGCCATGTATGGCACGTATACACGGTGCTGTGTGCCCACAGGGATGATCTTCAAGCCCATCTCGGTGCGCAGGGTATACAGACTCTCATCCATTACCCAATTCCGCCTCACTTTCAACAGGCATATTCTGAACTGAAGGATCAGAAACTTCCTATATCGACACAGATACATGAGCGGATTCTCAGTTTGCCAATAGGGCCAACACTGTCCGTCGAAGAGGCTCGCGTTGTTATCGACGCCTGCAATAGCTTTCGACCGGAAACTGTATGAATCTTGTTAAGACCAGCTTGTTAAATGGTATAGCAGTTGCCATTAAAATGATTACTTTGTTGGGTCTTAATAAAGTGTTGGCTGTTTATGTAGGGCCAGCTGGATATGCCGCAATAGGGCAGTTTCAGAACGCGTTGCAGGTGATCACGATATTTACTGGTGGCGCGATTACCAATGGCGTAGTCAAATACACTGCGGAGTATCATGAGCAGCCTGAACAGCAGGTAAAATTATGGAAGACAGCAGGGTTTGTAGCCATTTGTGGCAGTTTGGTCGCCGCATTGCTTGTTGCTTCTTTTAGTAAAGAACTTGCTTCGCTATTCCTGAAGGATGCTGCCCTGAGCGGTGTTTTTCTTTGGTTTGCCGGCGTCGTTGTTTTTTTCTCATTGAATATATTGCTGTTGGCAATACTGAATGGCCGAAAGGAAATCGTACTGTATATTGTGGCCAATATCGCTGGCAGTTTGTTGTCGTTTAGTGTGACGTTTTACTTGGCAACCAGTTTTGGTCTGTATGGGGCGTTGGTAGCACTGGTAGTTTATCAATCTATCAGTTTTATCGTGACACTGTTGTTATGCTTGCGAACGAATTGGTTTAAATTGTCCTTCCTGTTTGGTCGCCCTGATAAGAAAATTACAAAAAAATTGTTCGCTTTTTTCTTGATGGCGGTCGTATCTGCTGCATGTGTGCCGTTGGCCCAGATGCTGGTCAGGAATCATATAGGAACAGTTTACGGCTGGGAGATGGCGGGCTATTGGGAAGCTATGTGGCGTTTGAGTGCGGCATATCTTTTATTAGTCACGACAACGTTGAGCGTCTATTACCTACCTAAGCTTTCTGAACTGAAAACGGCAGCCGAAGTAAAGGCGGAAATTATACAGGGATATAAGCTTATTTTTCCTGTTGCGCTGTTGGCAGCCGCTATAATGTACGTGCTTCGGGACTTTGTCGTAGAGGTACTCTTCACTTCAGACTTCTACCCGGTCCGAATATTTTTTGCCGGACAAGTAGTGGGCGACTGCCTCAAGATATTCAGCTGGATAATGGCTTATGTCATGCTCAGTCGAGCCATGGTCAAGGTCTTTATCACGACTGAAATTATATTCTGCATTTCCTTGTATTTGTTGACCATGGCGTTCACGCAATGGTGGGGGGTCGAAGCGGCAACTTGGGCTTATGCGGCAAATTACGCGGTTTATAGTCTGGTTATGTATGTTTTTGTCTACCTAAGGCTTGATGACTATTTTCATAAGAAGCTGGAACATCACGCTTGAAAAAACTATTTAAGGACTTTGAAGTTGCAATTCGTGAGACGGCTGACTTGAATCAGGCGTTCACGCTGGCGAGTGCCTATGGCAACCTTCTCTGGTTTGCGGATGTAGGGATTCACGATGCGCCGCTTATAGAGGCGGACCTCATTGAGCGCGGCCTCTTGATAGCAGGCACGAACTTCGTGGCGGCGCCCCATGAGTGTGCAGGGGTTTTGCATGTCGTGAGTGAACCCCTCATGACCGGCGGGCATACGAGGTTAATGGAAAAACTTGCCTCCATGCATGCCGAACCTGTCGATCTGCTGATCTCGCGTCATGCAACGCCAGATGCCAAGGCCCAGGTTTGCAGATTTTTTGATAAAACCAGAGTCGTTAATGCTACGTGTCCTATTGATGCGCTGAGGGAGATGGTTGGTCTATTGCAGACCTATGAAAAGGCCGTACTGCATATCCATCCTGACGATATCCTGGTCGTCATTGCGTGCGGAGTAGCAAAACGTATTTCCGGGCTTGAAGTGTTTTTTGTCAATCATGCCGACCACGTGTTCTCCTATGGTAGTTCGGTTGCGGACTATTACTTTGAGCTCAGCGGTCACGGTCGTCGTTTTGATTTGACAAAGCATATTCAGGGGCGCAAGAGCTTCCTGGGTATCCCGGTGAGTATCCCGCGTGGGGAGATGGCCAATGATTTCAAACCGGCGACGCAGGCTCCGCTGCTTTTCATTTCTGCAGGTTCAGATATAAAGTACAAACCCCGTAAAGGCTTCAGTATTTTCAAATTGGTAGCACGTATTCTTGAGGACTATCCCGCCTCGACATTCATGGTTATCGGCAGTGACATTAAAAAAGCGTTCTGGTGGTGGCCGCTAAAACTTCGATATCGCTCCCGGTTGAGTATCAGGGCACACCTTGATTTTCAGGAGTACAGTGAATTGGTCAGTAAGGCGGACTTTTACGTCGATAGCCACCCATTGCCAGGCGGAACTGCGTTCGCAGAGCAGTTCGTCAAAGGGCGGCGGTGTGTTGGGCTGATCTCCCCGGTCCAGGGCTACTCACCGGCGGATCGGCTTAAGCGAGATAATATCAATGCTGTTATGGCATCTATAGCAGACTATAGATACGACGAAAAAACCTTTTTGATTATTGAGAAGGTTAATGCCTATGACTCGGTAAAGGAACGGTATCTGAAGTGTCTGTACGAGGGACAGGTTTGCGCTAATCCGCTGGATTCGGTCGGTAATTGGGCAGGTGACACAGCCTTTTTTGAGGAAAAAAAAGGTTCCTTAAAAGCGGATATCGCCTTGGATACTTTTTTACTACTGTCCAGGCTTGAACGGGATCTGGCCCGCCGCTTGTTTGCTGCGCTGTCTATGGGGAAAAAAGTAAAGCTGTTGGCGAAGATGATCTTGGCAAGGAAATTTCGATGAATGCAATTTTCGTTGATCGAGTGTGGTTTTTTAATGACTAGTCGGATTATAAGTTGGCTTTTTTTCTTCTATTGCCTGTCGACAGTGCTATTGCCAGTATTTGTGCTGAATAAGTTGTTTTTCATCCCGATTTTTTTGATGGCGTTTTATGTTTTATTGACCCGGCCACTCAGTACGGTTGCACCAGTTATTGTATTTTTGATTTTTTTGTATGGTTTCCTTCTTGGGTTAATAGGTAATACAGACGCTGATTTTTCCCGGCAAATGCTGTTGGGGGCGGTCTCGCTCTTTCTGATTTACTCCATCGTTGAGTTTAGGGTGGATATGGGCGAAATTGTCAAATCTGTAGGCGCTATCTTCGCGCTTTTTATGTGTGTGTTTTCTTTTGTATTGATGGCCGAACCTGGATCATTTCTTGGGATGGCCCTGCTCGATTTTTATAATGCCAATGAACTTGGATACTACGGTCTGCGTAGTTTTGGTGGCCTGGAAATGTTTATGCTTCATCACCGTTCTTCGCCATTTTTATTACTTCCGCTGTCGCTGTTCTTTATTGACTTTCTGCAAGTAAAACGCTTTTGGTCACTCTTCTTCGTGATTGTTATTTTAATGGCTGTTGTCTGGTCTGCTTCTAGGGGGCTGATCGTTATGGCCGCTGTTTCCATGTTGGTGCTGTATTTTTACAATAAAAATTGGTCTGCGCGGCTGCTGATGTTATGTATTCTAGTGCCAGTAATTGTTCTGGGTATGGGGTACCTGTTGACAGAAACCAGTATATTTAGCTCTGATGAGCAGTCAAATAATATAAAAATTGGCCATGTTATATCGTTTTTAAAAGTGGCGGATTGGAAAATGCTGGTGTTCGGTAATGGCCTGGGGTCATATTATTATACCGAAGGTTATGGTGAGCTGGCTGCTCAAACTGAAATTACCTGGATGGACTCGATTAGGTATGTTGGACTTCCATTGTCGCTGCTATTGTTTAGCGTATTGCTTTTTCCTAATCGAAGGTACATAGCGAGTGTGCAAGGTTCTTCCAGTCGCCTGATAATAGTTATGTACCTGCTGATGTCATTAAGTAATCCCGTTCTTTTTAATTCTTTCGGGTTTCTAGTGATACTGTGGTATTGGTCTGTTGTGATAAAAAATCAAGAACCTTTGGCGCTGCATGCCGAGGTCAGGAGGTAAGTTGAATACTGTTGCAGCAATAGTCGTCGGTTATAACCCCGATATTGAGGTGCTTGATGAGTTGCTGACCTCCCTGGCAGCTCAGGTTGAGTTTCTGGTGTTGGTCGATAACGGTGGGAGCGAATCATTTCTGGCTCAGGAGCCTGAAGTGCGCGCACGAGTCAACTATGTTTCGCTCGATGGCAACAAAGGATTGGGGGCAGCGTTGAATACCGGCTTCGCAATGGCGATTGAAGCGGGTATGCAATATGTCGTGACGTTCGACCAAGACAGTCACGCTGAACCTGATCTGATTGCGCGGTTGTATCAGGCGATGATGAACGCCAAGGCAAAGGATGCCGGTTGCATTGCTGTCAGTCCGGCGTTTTTTGATCGCCGTGATGGAAAGAAAATCAACTTTCCTTTTTACAGTTCAAGTGACGGTGCGATCAAGCCGGTTTTCAGTTCTGATGATGAGCATGGCTTGGTGAAGGCGGATGCGCTTATTACCTCGGGTATGTTCATCAGCACTCGGGCTTGGATCGAAGGTATTCGCTATGACGAAGGAATGTTCGTCGATTTCACGGATACGGAGTGGTGCTTTCGGGTCCGTGACAAGGGTTATACCTTGTATGGCTGCCTGAATGTGGAAATGGGGCACGCGTTGTCTGATGCCCCCCCCGTTAAACTTTTTGGCTTGAGCTTTTTTAGATATTCCCCCGTGCGTCGTTATTTTTTCTTTCGTAATACCGTCGCTGTTTGCCGTATGCGCCATACGCCGACGTGTTGGAAAAAGCGTTTACTGTCTGCGTTGATTCTGCGTTTTTTCGTCAACCTGTTGATTGACGACAATAAGCTGGACTCACTGAAAATGATGATTCGCGGTGCAAGCCATGGCTGGCAAAAGAAGTTGGGCGGGGTGCGTTGAATGATGCTTTTAGGACGTAACCTTGCAGGGATTGTTTGTGGGTCAAGTACTAAGGGTGGATTCTGATGCAGCCACGTATTCTGGTTCTGCTCGCTGCCTACAACGGCATGCGTTGGATGGCCGAACAGGTTGATTCGATCTTGGGGCAAGTTGGCGTATCCGTCTCGATTCTGATCAGCGTGGACAGCTCCAGCGATGGGACCGAAGAATGGGTCGATCAACTGTGTCAGAGAGACTCAAGAGTCAAATGCCTGGCCCACGGTGAAAAATTTGGTGGCGCAGCGCGAAATTTTTTCCGCCTGATCAATGAAGCGCCTACAGAAAACTTTGATTATTTTTCATTCGCCGATCAGGACGATATCTGGCTGCCGGATAAACTTGCCAGCGCCACGCAGCACATGAGCGACACCGGTGCTGACGGCTACTCAGGTAATGTAACGGCATTCTGGCCTGACGGTCGCGAATCGATCATTGTCAAATCACAGGCTCAGGTTGCGTATGATCATCTGTTTGAGGCGGCCGGGCCTGGGTGCACTTACGTCTTTTGCCGGCGGTTGTTTGCTGAACTTCAACAGCATATCAACAGTCGTTTTGCGCAAGTTCAGGGTGTGACACTGCATGATTGGTATTGTTACGCCTACAGCCGCTCACACGGGTTCAAGTGGGTGATTGATGCCCGGCCTTATATGCGCTATCGCCAGCATGGTGGTAACCAGGTCGGTGTGAATAGCGGCTCAAAGGCGTTCAAGAAACGGTTGTCCCAAGTGTTCGATGGTTGGTGGCTGAATCAGGCTGCACTGATCGCGGGCATGGTGGGTATGGCTGACGAACCGTTTGTCAGGCGCTGGATCGGGCTCGGACGCCTGGACCTGCTGCGCTTGGCGGCTAGTGCCACTAGGTGCCGCAGACGCCCGCGGGATAAGTTGGTATTCGCTGGTTTGTGTCTGGTGTTGGCTGTCTTGAGGCAAAAGAAATGAAAACCCGGTTATTGGTCACCGGCAGCAGCGGTTTTGTTGGCCGTCATCTGATTCAACAATTGCAGGGGAGCACTGATTTTCAGGTGCGTGCCCTTGTTCGTCGTATGCCAGATGTTTCGGCGTCGGATGTCGAATACACCGTACTTCCTGATTTCTCGACCGTGTCACCAGAGCTCCTGGCCTTGCAGGGCGTCGACGTTGTTGTTCATCTCGCCTCGCGTGTTCATGTCATGAACGACACTGAAGCAGATCCTCTTGCGGCGTTTCGACGGGTGAATGTCGGGCACACCCTTGCGTTGGCCCGTAGCGCCGCGTCTGCGGGAGCCCGGCGGTTTGTGTTCGTCAGCTCGGTAAAGGTCAACGGTGAGCAAACAGCCCCGGGCCGACCTTTTCGTGAAACAGACCCACCGGCGCCCGTCGATCCCTACGGTGTATCCAAGATGGAGGCGGAGGAGGCGCTGAAGGCGCTGGCGCTTGAGACCGGGCTTGAGGTGGTGATAGTCCGACCGGTACTTGTGTATGGGCCGGGAGTCAAAGCCAACTTTGAAAGCATGATGAAATGGCTTGTGAAGCGGGTTCCACTGCCATTTGGTGCCATACGCAATCAAAGAAGCCTGGTTGCGCTGGACAATCTCGTGAGCCTGATCCTGACCTGTACGACTCACCCGGCTGCGTCCAATGAAACCTTTTTGGCGAGTGACGGGGAGGACGTCTCGACGACTGAACTGCTACGCAAACTTGCAAAAACCCTGGGCGCCCCAGCCAGGTTGATACCGGTTCCACAGTGGGTGCTGGTCTGGGGGGCGACTGTGTTAGGCAAAAAAGCGCTGTCCCAACGTCTTTGCGGCTCGCTGCAAGTCGATATCACCAAGGCGCGCCAGGTGTTGGGTTGGCAGCCGCCACTGACACTCGAGCAAGGTCTTGATGTGACTGCTAAACACTATTTCAGCGAGCGAACTGAATGAAGTACTGGTACATCTTTCCCATTGTCGCCTTGGTTTCCCTGGCGTTGACGGCGCTCTTGCGTCAATACGCGTTGCGCCGCAGCATCATTGATATTCCCAATGCCCGCAGTTCACACACGGTCCCCACCCCACGCGGCGGGGGAGTGGCGATTGTACTGACATTTGCACTTGCACTCGTGTGGCTGGCCTGTGTCCAGTTGATAACGGTTGCTGAGAGTGCTGCTCTGCTAGGCGCTGGCTTGCTGATCGCTATCATCGGTTTTATGGACGATCATGGACATATCGCCGCTCGTTGGCGGCTGTTGGGGCATTTTACCGCCGCGATCTGGACGTTGTCCTGGATGCACGGACTACCGGCAATTACAGCTTTTGGCGTTGTGTTCGATCTTGGTTGGGTGGGTCATGTCCTGGCCGTGTTTTACCTGGTCTGGATGCTGAACCTCTACAACTTCATGGACGGTATTGATGGTCTTGCCAGTCTGCAGGCTATCTGTGCTTGTCTCGGTCTGACACTGATTTACTTTTTGAGCGGGCAGTTATCGATGATGTGGGCACCCTTGTTGTTGAGTGTGTCCGTGGCTGGCTTCTTGTATTGGAATTTCCCGCCGGCCCGTATTTTCATGGGCGATGCAGGCAGTGGGTTTCTGGGGATTATTCTGGGAGGTCTTTCTATTCAGGCTGCCTGGGCCGGCAGTGAGTTTTTCTTCGCCTGGTTGATCATGCTGGGGGTCTTTATCGTGGATGCGACCTTTACCCTCATTCGGCGGCTTGCCCGGGGCGATAAGGTCTATGAAGCCCATCGCAGCCATGCTTACCAATTTGCCAGCCGCCAATATGGCCGCCATCTGCCCGTCACGCTAGCGGTTGCTGTCATCAATGTGGTGTGGCTGTTGCCGCTGGCGTTGGCGGTGGCGATTTTTGGGTTGGACGCAGGGCTAGGTACTGTTATTGCCTATCTTCCCCTCGTGCTGCTGGCTGTCAAATACAGGGCTGGGCAGAGAGAGTAGCGCCGCAGGTGTGGACGCGGGAAAGTGAATCAATGCGGTATTTACAGTGGTTATCTCGGGAGTTCGGTTAGATGGGTGGCAGGGCAATGATCCAAGGACACAATGAGGAAGTGAAAAAGACCGACTCATTTGTATCCCATTTGAGCTACCGACCGGATATCGATGGGTTGCGTGCATTCGCAATCATTTCAGTTGTTTTGTATCACGCCTTTCCTGCCTATATGCGTGGGGGGTTTATTGGTGTTGATATTTTTTTCGTTATCTCCGGTTATTTGATTTCAAGCATTATTTTCAAAGGCCTTGAGGCGGGTAATTTTAGTTTTCTCGATTTTTACAAGCGCCGGGTCAACCGCATTTTTCCTGCGCTGATCATCGTTCTGCTGGTCTGCTACGCAGTAGGTTGGTTTGCGCTGATGGCGGCGGAGTTCAAGTTCCTCGGAAAGCATGTCCTGGGTGGGATCGGGTTTATCCAAAACCTGGTCCTGTATAAGGAGTCAGGCTATTTCGATACATCTTCAGAACTGAAAATCCTGCTTCATCTCTGGTCATTAGGCGTCGAAGAGCAGTTTTACATTCTGTTTCCCTTGGCGGCCTGGGTGCTTTGGCGGCGACGAGTTCTGGTTCTACCGCTCCTGATCGGTATGGCGGCGATTTCCTTCGGCGCTGGCCTTTATAAATTGTCGGTGAACCCTTCTGCAGCTTTCTATATGCCGCAATATAGGTTCTGGGAAATCCTGTCGGGTAGCCTGCTCGCCTACTTTTCCGTGTTCGGCAAGTCAGTGCCGGGAGCAGCGAAAGGTTCATTGCGCGCCGGCAACCTTCTCTCCGTGCTCGGGCTGGTTTTTTTGTTCGCCTCGGTTGTCCTGATTGATAAATACAAGGCGTTTCCCGGCTTTTGGGCGTTGATACCGGTCAGCGGTGCCGTGATGATGATCCTTGCAGGTCCACAAGCGTGGCTGAACAGCCGGCTCCTTGCCAGTAAGCCCTTGGTATGGATTGGCCTGATCAGTTACCCCCTTTACCTGTGGCATTGGCCTGTCATTACCTTCATTCGGATCATAAGGGGGGATGAGTTAAATCTGCTTTCCGGCGTATTTGCAGTAGGTGTTAGTGTTTTGCTGGCTTATGTAACTTACAAGTTAATTGAGTTACCGCTACGAAAGATCAGCCCGAAGTTTCCCAAGGCCCCGATACTACTTGCTGTCGGTGGTGTACTTGCGGTGCTCGGTGGCGTTACCTTTGTAAAAAATGGTTTTGCTGACCGTTTAGGGCTGCCTTCCTCGCTCAAGGAGCGGGATAGTTATGCGCAATACTATGAGAATTCCTTGCCGGCCTGGACATACTCCAGTACACACGGGCTGTTTGAAAAATACAGGTTTGAGTGCGACTTTTTTGATGTTGAGAGTTATCGGGCAGGCAACGCAACGATGACGCCACGTCCACAGATTGATGCAAGCTGCTACACCCCTATAAGCAATACCAAGGTGATGATCTGGGGAGATTCGCATGCCCAACAGTTTTCCTACGGTCTGATGGAAGTGTTGCCCCGTGACATCTCTTTTCTTCAGGTGGCAAGTTCGGGGTGCGAGGCAAACTTGCCTGGGCGCGCTACTGGCGGACGCAAATACTGCGATCGCTCAAACGAGTTTGCACTGGAAGTGATGCGCAAGGAAAAGCCGGATGTGTTGGTTATCGCGCAGCTTGAAGGGCATGACTCGGTCAATAACCTCAAAGAGCTTGCACATGTTGCAACAGAGTCCGGCGTCAAAAAAGTCATAGTCGTTGGGCCAGTGCCCCGTTTTGATCAAAACCTTTATCAATTGGTCACCAGGAAGTACTGGTCCCAAACTCCACGGCGAATATCCGGCAATCTTCTGCCTGTACCACTTGAGACTGACAAGGTGTTGACGCAGCGATACGCGGAGGGGGCTGGCGGCTTCGAATATCTTTCTGCGATCAATGTGTTTTGTGATCAGGACGGTTGTCTCACCTACTTGGGAGATGACCGGAAAACCGGCTTGGTAACGTTCGACTATGGTCATTTGACATCCATGGCGTCGGTGTTCTTCGCCGAAAAAGCCTTAGGGCCGTTGATTCTCAAAAAACTGATTGAAACGGGATACAACTCTCGCCCGTCCAACTAGGCAGACCGTTTGGGCAGTCGGGAGCTTCCGGCTGCCAAGGTTGAGATGGGCAAGCAGGCAGAAGCTTTGGTTGTCATTTTTTTGCTTGGCTACTTTAGCCTGTATGATTTGTTGGCGAGAGTATCTGATGAGGCTTGAAAGCCACGGCACCGTGCTTGTCTTTACCCATCAGAGCAGTGGCTGGACGCCACCAGTCGAGCGTTTTTTCAATTGTATGCAGTAAGGGGCAGTCGGGAACAACATGGATAAATTACGGGCATATTTGCTAAGCCTTCCTCGCAGACGCAAACGGATCCTCCAGGTCATCGCCGACATCGTGCTGGTCTGGCTTGCCCTCTGGATGGCGTTTGTGGTTCGTCTGGGGATCGATGAGTTGGTCAATCCCGTCGTGTTGCATTCGTGGTTGTTCATCAGCGCGCCCATTGTTTCGATCCCGCTGTTTATCCGTTTTGGCATGTATCGCGCCGTGATGCGGTACTTCGGTAACGACGCGCTTATAGCGATCATCAAGGCGGTCAGTCTGTCGGCGTTGATTCTGGGGGTTGTCGTTTATTGGTACAGCAACCACGAAAATGTGGTGCCGCGCTCTATCGTGTTCAACTACTGGTGGCTCAGCCTGATCATGATTGGGGGGTTGCGCCTGGCCATGCGTCAGTACTTTCTGGGTGATTGGTTTGCAGCAGCCCAACATGTGCCGTTTACCAGTCGCGATGATGGGCTGACCAAGGTTGCGATTTACGGCGCAGGTGCTGCCGGCAATCAACTGGTTGCCGCGCTTCGCATGGGGCGGGTCATGCGGCCGGTGGCGTTTATCGATGATGACAGCAGCATTTCCGATCGTGTCATCTCGGGCCTTCAGGTGTTCAAGCCCAAGCACATTCAACAGATGATCGATACCACGGGAGCCCAGGAAATCCTATTGGCCATTCCGTCGTCCAATCGCGCACGGCGTCGTGAAATTCTCGGTCTTTTGGAAGGATTTCCGCTGCACGTACGCAGCGTGCCGGGTTTCATGGATCTTGCCAGTGGTCGGGTGAAGGTCGATGACATTCAGGAAGTAGACATTGCCGACTTGCTCGGGCGCGATGCCGTGCCTGCCCAGGGCGACCTGCTGGAGCATTGCATCAAGGGGCAGAGCGTCCTGGTAACGGGGGCAGGAGGATCTATTGGTTCAGAGCTTTGCCGGCAGATCCTGGCGTTGCGTCCTACTACCTTGTTGCTGTTCGAGCACAGTGAATTCAACCTTTACAGCATCCTGTCCGAGCTTGAGCAGCGCATCACCCGAGAATCGCTGCCTGTTCGCTTGCTACCGATCCTTGGCTCGGTACGCAATCAGGCAAAATTGCTCGACATGATGAAGACCTGGCATGTCGATACGGTCTACCACGCGGCGGCCTACAAACATGTGCCGATGGTTGAGCACAACATTGCCGAGGGCGTCCTGAACAATGTCATTGGCACATTGAATACTGCTCAGGCGGCACTTCAGGCGGGGGTCTCCAACTTTGTGCTGATCTCCACGGACAAAGCTGTGCGCCCAACCAATGTCATGGGTAGTACCAAGCGTTTGGCCGAGTTGACGTTACAGGCGTTGAGCCGTGAGTTGGCACCGGTATTGTTTGGCGATAAGGCCAACATTTCCCGCGTCAACAAGACTCGTTTCACCATGGTTCGCTTTGGCAATGTACTGGGCTCGTCCGGCTCGGTTATTCCGTTGTTTCACAAGCAGATCAAATCAGGCGGGCCGCTCACGGTCACTCATCCCAAGATCACCCGCTACTTCATGACTATTCCTGAGGCGGCCCAGTTGGTGATCCAGGCGGGCTCTATGGGGCAGGGCGGGGACGTATTTGTGCTTGATATGGGCGAGCCGGTGAGAATCGTCGAGCTGGCAGAGAAGATGATTCATCTGTCCGGCCTGAGTGTTCGCTCGGATAAAAACCCCCATGGCGATATAGCCATCGAGTTCACTGGGCTGCGTCCCGGTGAAAAGCTCTACGAGGAGCTGCTGATTGGCGACAACGTCGTGGCCACCCAGCATCCGATGATCATGAGTGCCAACGAGGATCATCTGGATTGGGAGCTACTCAAAGGGAAGCTGACAGAGCTTCTCGCAGCGGTGGATGCGGACGACTACAGCAGGGTCCGTCAACTGCTACGCGACACGGTCAGTGGGTATGCTCCGGATGGCGAGATCGTGGACTGGATCTACCAGCAGCGTCGCCTGGAGCCTTGAGGTGCGGCTTGGCTCATCAGTGAAGCCTATGAAAAGGTTTGCTGATGAGCCAGCGCCAGCGGGGCTTACGAAAATTCCTTGATCCATTCCGCGATGGCTTTCTCTGGATAGCCACGGTGGAAATGTCGACGCCATGGATAGGCGTGGTTCCCCGAACCATCCTTCAATTTGATCTTCTCCGTTCCGCAAATAAACTTTGCGGGCGAGCCGGCAACCACGGCATCTGGATTGACGTCCTTGTTCACGGAGCTGTGGGCACCGACCAATGCACCTTTTTTAACGGTAACACCGGGCAATATGACCGACATGGTGGCGATGACAGCGAAATCTTCGATCGTTACACCCGCCATCACTTCACTTGGCGGGTGAGGGTCGTTGGTCAGTACCACGTAAGGGAAGATCCAGACGTAGTTACCTACGGTCGAATGTTGCCCAATGTGCACATTGCTATGGCATTTCACATAGTCGCCAATTTCGCAGTGGCCCTGGATATCGCCCAATGTACCAATCTGGAAGCCGTCCCCGGCTGTTGTCAGTTCTCTTATAGTGACTCGATGGCCGGTAACCAGTTTTTCACCAAAAGTCGAGCCTTCATAGAATACGCTGTGCGAGCGGATGACGGCGCCGTTACCAATGATCAGCGGGCGTCCATTTGCAAGTTTTGTCGGCAAGCCTATTTCACAGTATGCACCGATCTCGGTGTTATCACCGATAACGACATTTTTATGAATAATGCTGTAAGGGCCAATACTGACATTGCTCCCGATCTTTGCGTCGTTATCTATAATTGCGCTTGCATGTATCATTGAAATCTCCCTTCCGACAACGCACTTGAAACTAAAAAGTGCCTCGTTTGCGAACTAGTATTTGTAAAAACCCTGGCCAGTTTTTCTACCGAGGTGATTGGCTCTAACCATTTTTCTCAGCAGGGCATGGGCGCGATATTTTGGATCGCCTGTTTCATTGTGCAGTGTTTCCATAATCGAGAGATTTACATCATTGCCGATCAGGTCAGCGAGTGCCAACGGGCCTATTGGGTGGTTGGCGCCATAGCGCATCGCCTTATCAATTTCTTCGGCAGTGGCGACGCCCTCTGCAAGAATACCAATGGCCTCGTTGATCATAGGAATCAACATCCGATTTACGATAAAACCTGGGGCTTCGTTAACAATTACAGGCTCTTTGCCCAAGCCCTTGGAGAAATTGACCGCCCAATCCAGCGTAGCACTTGAAGTGGCCAATCCCGCGATGACTTCAGTCAGTTTCATGACCGGCGCCGGATTGAAAAAATGCAGACCTACGACGTTTTGAGGGAAGGCGCACAGCGAGGCAAGGCCAGTGATGGAGAGCGAGGAGGTATTTGAAGCCAAGACCATCTCAGGTGAGGATATGGTCGAAAGTTCTTTGAATATTGCCTGTTTGGCATCCATGTTTTCTGCAATAGCTTCAATGATTAGCTTTGAGTCAGACAGGGAAGAGTAATGCTCAACAGTCACTATTTTTTCGCGGTATTGGCGGGCGAGTGATTCTTCGAGACGGCCTTTTTTAACTTGACGGCTCCACTGGTTTTCCAGCTCGACTAGAGCGTCATTAACCGAAGCAAGGCTGCGCCCTTTCCAGAATACGGTCGAGATTTGATTCGACTGCGCGAGGATCTGTACTATTCCTTTACCCATAGTGCCTGTTCCAATTACCGCTACAGAGTACAGGTCTGTCGACATTCGCATTTCGTCCTGGCTCGCTTCTTTTCGTAAAATTCCATGATATCCAATTCACTTGGCAAGATGAAGCAATCAGTGCGTGCTCCGACACAGGGCGTTTAGATGGGTGTTGATATTTTCCCAGGGGCGTTGAATTTGCTCCCTCCCATTGCCCAGCGGGTGTTTGTCCGGAGCCGGGGCGGTTGAGGCCGTAAGCGAATTTTTCGACTGCCATATGTTGTAACTCACCCATTTTTGACTATCCCCCCACATCACCTAAGTTTGAAAAGCAGCTTCGGAAAGCTGCTTTTCTCACTGATGTCATGGAGCGTCTCCAATGCGTAGATCCGTTTTTTCCTCCCTGGTTTTTGTCGTTCTCACGAGCTTGTCCGTCACAGCCATCGCCGCCCCATCGTCCAAACCCGAGGCGCCAGTGCCGCTCGCTGCTCAGTTGAATACGAGCGAACAACCAAGCTCCAAGGTCAATCTCAACACTGCAGACGCTGAAACCCTGCGCCGTGACCTGTTTGGCATTGGCGCCGCCAAGGCCAGGGCAATCATTGCCTACCGTGAGTCCAACGGATCGTTCACGGCGGTGGACGAGTTGCTGGAAGTGAAGGGGATTGGCAAGTCGCTGCTGGAGAAGAATCGCGACAGGCTGGAGATTAAGTAATCAAGGCAGGAGGCCGGTCATTGACCGGCCTTTTTTACGTCTGCGGTGTCTGTATTGATCCCGGTTTTCAGGCTTTCCCGGACGATGTCGAGAATGCGTGTCGCCAGCTCCGGGTTTTCGACACTTCGCGCCAATACCAAGGCGCCCACCAGTGTCGACATCATCACCAGGCTCTGTTCGTCAGCATTGGGACTGCCCAATACGGCTTCGATTTGATTGAGCCGGGCGCCGAGGACTGTATCGGTGGTGGGGCTCTGTTGCCCGCGCTGACCCAGTTCCGAGGACATGGTGGGCAACGGGCAACCTTGGTCGGGGGAGGTGTGGTGCCATTGCGACAAGTAACTGTCGATGAAGGCTTCCAGCGGTCGCTCCTGGCTGAAGAGCATCGCACAATGCGCATCCAGCTCGGCGGAGGCCGCTTGCAGGGCCTTTTCCACCAGTTCGTCCTTGGATTTGAAGTGGGCGTAGAACCCACCGTGGGTCAGGTTCAAGGCTTTCATCAGGGGCTGTAGGCCGGTGGCGCCGATGCCGTCGCGGCGAAATCGGACAGACGCCTCTTTAATGATGCGCTGGTAGGTTTGAGCTTTGTGATTTTGCGAGTAGCGCATGAGAGGCCCCTCTGAAACATCACGCCATATTAACCAAGGTTTGGCGGCGTTTCTCGGCTCGATTACAAATTTGCGCTAATGTAAACCGACGCGCATCGCGTGCTGCCGGTAAAGGTCAGCACGGGGCGTTTGCTTCAGCGATCCTGCGCATCCTTGGCGTCGGCCTGGGCATTGCGCTCGGCGACACGTTTGCGTTGTTCGTCGGTCAGTTCCACTTTGTTGGCGCTGTCACGCAGCAGCATCAAGCCACCAACGATCGAACCGATGGCGACCACCATGATCAACCAGGCATACCAGGGCATAGGGCTCTCCTTGAGGCCGATTGCCATGGGGAAGATTCCCCACAGCATTATCAGCTTTGAGTGACGGCGTTCGTCAGTCGTTCCATTGTAGGCCCGTTCCGCCGCGTTGGTTTAGCGCCCGGTCAACATTGCATCCGCCGGCGCATCGGCGCGGTCTTGCGCGGTCAGGTGGAAGTAGATGAAACCTGCGGCCATGAACCCGAGGAAGATCAGGCCGATCAGGGCGTTGAACCAGGCCATGGCCACCAGGCACACCAGCGCCAGGATCAGGGCGATGGCCGGCACGATCGGGTAGCCCGGTGCGCGGAAGGTGCGTTCCAGCAATGGTTCGCTCTTACGCAGCTTGAACAGGCTGAGCATGCTCATGATGTACATGACGATGGCGCCGAATACCGCCATGGTGATCATCGCGGCGGTAAGGGTCAGGCCGCCGAGGTTGATCAGGCCGTCGCTGTAGATAGCGGCAATGCCCACCACGCCGCCGGCGAGGATCGCCCGGTGGGGTGTCTGGAAGCGTGACAGCTTGGCCAGGGAGGAGGGCAGATAGCCTGCGCGGGCCAGGGCGAAGAACTGCCGCGAGTAGCCGAGGATGATGCCGTGGAAGCTGGCGACCAGGCCGAACAGGCCGATCCACACCAGCATATGCAGCCAGCCGGAGCTTTCGCCCACCACGGCTTTCATCGCCTGGGGCAAGGGGTCGTTAATGTTCGACAGGGTGCGCCAGTCGCCTACGCCGCCGGCAAAGAACATCACGCCTATGGCCAGGAACACCAGGGTCAGGATGCCGCTGATATAGGCCTTGGGAATCGTGCGCTTGGGATCCTTCGCCTCTTCGGCGGCCATGGCGGCGCCTTCGATGGCGAGGAAGAACCAGATGGCGAAGGGGATTGCGGCAAAGACCCCGGCAATCGCCGGCGCGCCAAAGGTATCGGAGCCCGCCCAGCCATTGAGGGCGAAGTTGCTGAAGCTGAAGGCCGGTGCAACCACGCCCATGAATACCAGCAGTTCGGCCATGGCCAGCACGCACACCACCAACTCGAAGGTCGCGGCCAGCTTCACCCCGAGAATATTCAAGCCCATGAACACGAAGTAGGCCCCGACCGCCGCGTGTTTCGGGTCGAGCGCCGGGAATTGCACATTCAGGTACGCGCCAATGGCCAAAGCGATGGCGGGGGGCGCAAAGACGAATTCGATCAAAGTGGCCAGCCCGGCAATCAAGCCGCCTTTCTCGCCGAACGCCCGGCGGCTGTAGGCAAACGGCCCGCCTGCATGGGGAATCGCGGTGGTCAGTTCGGTGAAACTGAAGATGAAACAGGTATACATGGCGGCGACCATCAACGATGTCACCAGAAAGCCCAGTGTCCCGGCCACGCCCCAGCCATAGCTCCAGCCAAAGTACTCGCCGGAGATCACCAGCCCGACGGCGATGCCCCACAGGTGCAAGGTGCCCAAGGTGGGTTTGAGTTGCGTGTTCATTGTGCTGCTCCCTGAACAGTTTTGAATGTTTCAGGGCATTGCAGCGGCCATGCCAGCTTGGAAAAGGGTGTCGTAAAGGGCTGGAACTGTCGTCCGGGAGACAGTTTGCTGTTTGAGACCGTTATTTCGTGCACCAGGGGAGGGCGGTGGTGGCTACGCTGATGCTATCGCGAGCAAGCCCGCTGCCACATTTGGCCACATTCCAAAGGGTGTCTCTGGTCACTTGTGGGAGCCGGGCTTGCCCGTGACAGCGGCCTCAGCAGCCCCGAAAACCTCAAGTTCAACCCACTCTTTACGCCATCTTTACGCCCCCTCCACCCCCTCGCCATCGCTCCTTTACGCCCCTCCTGCGGACAATACCTCCACACGCGGCAGTCGCCGTATGACGGAGAAACTTCCATGAGTGTTCTGGACGGGGTGTCACTGCTATTGGCCGTGGCGCTGTTCATTTATCTGCTGGTTGCGCTGTTGCGCGCGGACCGGGGCTAGGAGCGGCTATGCACAGTTATGACTATTGGCTGATCATCGCCTTCTTCGCCGTGGTGCTGGTTCCGGCGCCGTTTCTGGGGCGCTTCTACTACAAGGTGATGGAAGGGCAGCGCACCTGGCTGACGCCGGTGTTCGGGCCGGTCGAGCGCGTCTGTTATCGCGTGGCCGGGGTTGATGCGCAGCAAGAGCAAAGTTGGCAGAAGTACACCCTGGCCCTGCTGGCCTTCAACCTTGCAGGTTTTTTGCTGTTGTTCGCGATCCTGTTGTTCCAGAACTATTTGCCACTCAACCCTGGGCAATTGCCCGGGCAGGAGTGGACACAGGCGTTCAACACCGCGGTCAGCTTTATGACCAACACCAACTGGCAGTCCTACAGCGGTGAGGCGACCCTCAGCTACCTCAGCCAGATGGCCGGCCTGACCGTGCAGAACTTTGTCAGTGCGGCCACGGGGCTTGCCGTCCTTGTCGCCCTTTGCCGTGGGATCGGTCGCAAGTCCGCCAGCACCCTGGGCAATTTCTGGGTGGATATGACCCGCGCCACGCTCTATGGCCTGCTGCCGTTGTGCCTGGTGCTGGCGTTGTTCCTGGTGTGGCAGGGCGTGCCACAAACCTTCGCTCACTACGTTGATGCGCTGACCCTGCAAGGCGTCGACCAAGTGATCCCGCTCGGGCCGGCCGCCAGCCAGATTGCGATCAAGCAGCTGGGGACCAACGGTGGCGGCTTCTTCGGCGTCAACTCGGCGCACCCATTTGAAGACCCGACGGCCTGGGCCAACTTGTTTGAAGTGGCGGCGATCATCATGATTCCGGTGGCGCTGGTGTTCACCTTTGGCCATTACGTCAAGGACCTGCGCCAGAGCCGCGCAATCCTCGGCTGCATGCTGGCGCTGTTCCTGATCGGTGGCTCGGTGTCGCTGTGGTCCGAGTACCAACCCAACCCGGCCCTGAACAATCCGGCCGTCGAGCAGGCCGCGCCGCTAGAAGGCAAGGAGGTGCGCTTCGGTACCACCGGCACAGTCTTGTGGTCGGTGACCACCACGGCGGCGTCCAACGGTTCGGTCAACGGCATGCAGGACAGCCTCAACCCCCTGAGCGGGATGGTGGCGCTGGTCAACATGATGGTCGGCGAAGTGATCTTCGGCGGCGTCGGCGCCGGTATGTACGGCATGCTGCTCAATGTGCTGATCGCCGTGTTCCTCGCCGGCTTGATGATTGGGCGTACCCCGGAATACCTCGGCAAGAAACTCCAGGCCCGGGAAGTGCAGTTGCTGGTGGTCACCCTGCTGGTGATGCCCGTGGGGGTACTGGTGCTGGGCGCGATTGCCGCCAGCGTACCGGCCACCGCCGCAACCATCAGCAACCCCGGCCCCCACGGCTTCAGCCAATTGCTCTACGCCTACACCTCGGCCAGTGCCAACAACGGTTCGGCGTTCGCCGGCCTGGGTGCCAACACGCCGTTTCACAACCTGATGCTGGGGTTGGGCATGTTGATCGGCCGCTTTGGCTACATCCTCCCGGTACTGGCCCTGGCTGGCAGCCTGGCGATGAAGAAGAGCGCGCCGATTGGCCAGAACAGTTTCCCGACCCACGGTCCGCTGTTTGTGACGTTGTTGACCGTGACCATTTTGCTGGTGGGCGGCCTGACGTTCCTGCCGACGCTGGCATTGGGCCCTATCGCTGAACACCTGAGCATGGGCTTCTAAGGGGTATGAACATGAATATGCCTGTAAACAATACCGCTGCGGCCAAGGCTCAGGAGTCGGCCAAGACTGCGATCTCGGCGCTGTGGCGCCCGGCCCTGGTCCAGGCGTTCGTCAAGCTGGACCCGCGCCAGTTGAAGCGTTCGCCGGTGATGCTGGTGGTCGAGCTGACCGCGATCCTCACCACGGTGCTGTGCCTGGTGCCGGACAGCAGCGTGCCGACCTTTGTCGCGGTGCAGATTGCCCTGTGGCTGTGGTTCACCGTGCTGTTCGCCAACTTCGCCGAAGCCCTGGCCGAGGGCCGTGGCAAGGCTCGCGCCGACAGCCTCAAGGCCGGTAGTGAGGGCCTGAGTGCGCGGCGCCAGGAAGCCGATGGCCGCTTCAAGGTGGTGCCCGCCACCAGCCTGCGCAAAGGCGATGTGGTGCGGGTCGCGGCCGGGGAAATGATCCCCGGCGACGGTGAAGTCATCGAAGGCATCGCGGCGGTCAACGAAGCGGCGATCACCGGTGAGTCCGCGCCGGTCATCCGCGAATCCGGCGGCGACCGCTCGGCCGTCACCGGCAATACCCGGCTGGTCTCGGACTGGCTGCTGATTCGCATCACCGCCAACCCGGGCGAATCGACCCTGGACCGTATGATCGCCCTGGTCGAAGGCGCCAAGCGCCAGAAAACCCCCAACGAGGTGGCGCTGGATATCCTGCTGATCGGCCTGACCCTGATCTTCCTGTTGGTGGTCGTGACCTTGCAGCCGTTCGCCCATTTCGCCAATGGCAGCCTGCCCCTGGTGTTCCTGGTGGCGCTGCTGGTCACGTTGATTCCGACCACCATCGGTGGCCTGTTATCGGCCATCGGCATCGCCGGCATGGATCGCCTGGTGCGCCTCAATGTGATCGCCAAGTCCGGGCGCGCCGTGGAAGCGGCGGGGGACGTGCATGTGCTGTTGCTGGACAAGACCGGCACCATCACTTTTGGTAACCGGCGCTGCGCTGGCATCTATGCCGCGCCCGGCGTCAACGGCAAGGAGTTGGCCGAAGGCGCGCTGCTGGCCTCGCTGGCAGACGATACGGCGGAGGGCAAATCCATCGTCGAATACCTGCGTGCCCTGCACCCGTACACCGAGCCCTCTGTGCAAGAGCTGACGGGCGTGCCGTTCAGCGCCGAAACGCGCTTGTCCGGTGTGGACTATCAAGGCCGTGTCTACCGTAAAGGCGCTGTCGATTCGCTGCTGGCGTTTATCGGGCTGCAACGCCAGGACCTGTTGCCGGCGCTGTCCCGGGAGATCGACAAGATTGCCCAGAGCGGCGGCACCCCGTTGCTGGTGTGCGCCGATGGCAAATTGCTGGGGGCGATTCACCTCAAGGACGTAGTCAAGCCCGGCATCCGCGAGCGTTTTGCCGAGCTGCGCAAGCTGGGAATCCGCACGGTGATGGTGACCGGCGACAACCCGCTGACCGCCGCTGCCATTGCTGCCGAAGCAGGCGTGGACGATGTGCTGGCGGAAGCCACGCCGGAGAAGAAACTGGCGCGTATCCGCCATGAGCAGAATGACGGGCGCCTGGTGGCGATGTGTGGCGACGGCGCCAACGACGCGCCGGCCCTGGCCCAGGCGGATGTGGGCATGGCGATGAATGATGGGACCCAGGCGGCCCGCGAGGCGGCGAACATGGTCGACCTCGACAGTGACCCGACCAAGCTGCTGGACGTGGTGCAGATCGGCAAGGAATTGCTGGTGACCCGTGGCGCGCTGACCACCTTTTCCATCGCCAACGACGTGGCCAAGTACTTCGCGATCCTGCCGGCGCTGTTCGCTTCGATCTACCCACAACTGGGCGTGCTCAACGTGATGCACCTGAGCAGCCCGCAGAGCGCGATTCTGTCGGCGATTGTGTTCAACGCGCTGATCATCGTGGTGCTGATCCCTCTGGCTTTGCGCGGTGTGCGGGTGCAGGCGGCGAGTGCTGCGGCGCTGCTGCGGCGCAACCTGCTGATCTATGGCGTGGGCGGGCTTTTGGTGCCGTTCGCGGGGATCAAGGCGATCGACATGCTGCTGACCGCACTGCACCTGGTCTGACCCAACCCCGTAGGGGCCGGCTTGCCGGCGATCCCCTTGATGCGGTGTAACTGACCCACCGCTATCGCCGGCAAGCCGGCTCCTACAGGTCACGAATCAATTGAGGAAGATGAAATGTCCAGCATGATCCGTCCGGCCTTGAGCCTGTTGGTATTGATGACCCTGATCACTGGCGTGGCTTACCCGCTGGTAGTGACCGGCGTCGCCCAGGTTGCCTTTCCAGGCCAGGCCAATGGCAGCCTGGTGCGTGATGCCCAAGGCAAGGTGCGTGGCTCCAGCCTGATTGCCCAGGAATTTTCCGGCGACCGTTGGTTCCACTCGCGACCTTCAGCAGGCGCGTATGCCACTGTCTCCAGCAGTGCCAGCAACCTGGGCCCGAGTAACCCGGCGCTGGCGGCGCGGGTATTTGACGAGGCCGCGAAAATCCAGGGCCCCGACCAGGGACCGGTGCCCCTGGCCCTGTTGACGACCTCCGGCAGCGGTCTTGATCCACACTTGCCACCGCAGGCGATTGCCTATCAACTGGCGCGGGTGGCGGCGGCACGTCAGCTACCGGTGTCGACCCTGGAGCGCTTGATGGGCGAACATATCGAACAGCCGCTGGTGGGGCCACCGGTGGTGAATGTACTGGCGCTGAACATGGCGCTGGAAAAGTTGTAAACCGTTGCTCCGCCATCGCGGGCAAGCCCGCCCCTACAGGGGAATGTCTTCCACATGTGGGAGCGGGCTTGCCCGCGATGGCGGCTGCATGTACCCAACATCACTCACTGAAAGAAGACTGTGCCCATGAGCGACTCTGGCCGCGCCGACGCCCTCCTAGCCGATCTACCCAAGCGCGGCCGTGGCCGGCTCAAAGTATTCCTCGGTGCCGCCCCTGGCGTAGGCAAGACCTACGCCATGCTCCAGGCGGCCCACAGCCAATTGCGCCTGGGCGTCCGGGTGATTGCCGGGGTAGTCGAGACCCATGGCCGCGCCGAGACCGAAGCCTTGCTCAGTGGCTTGCCCCAGCAGCCACTGCAGCGCTCTGAATATCGTGGGGTCATGCTTGAAGAGATGGACCTCGATGGCTTGCTCGCCAGCCAGCCCAAGCTGGTGCTGGTGGACGAACTGGCCCATAGCAACGCCCCGGGCAGCCGCCACGAAAAGCGCTGGCAGGACATTCAGGAGTTGCTCGCCGCCGGCATCAACGTGTTTACCACGGTCAACGTCCAGCACCTGGAAAGCCTTAACGACCAGGTGCGCGGTATCACTGGGGTACAGGTGCGCGAAACGTTGCCGGACTGGGTGTTGCAGGAAGCCGATGAGTTGCTGCTGATCGACCTGCCGTCGCGCGAGCTGCTGGAGCGCCTGCGCGATGGCAAGGTCTACGTGCCGGAACAGGCACGCGCGGCCATTGATGCGTTCTTCACCCAGACCAACCTCATGGCCCTGCGCGAGTTGGCGATGCAGACTGCTGCCGCGCATGTCGATGACGATCTGGCCCAGGGCTACCGGCAACTGGGCCAGGCCGCGCCGACGGTGCGCGGGCGGTTGTTGGTGGGGGTGGATGGCGATGCCGAGGCCGAGCGCCTGGTGCGTCACGCCAGCCGGGTGGCCCAGCGCCGGCATTTGCCCTGGAGCCTGGTGCATGTGGATAACGGCCGGGTGCGCGACGAGCAGTCTCGCCTGCGCCTGCAAAACGCCCAGCAACTGGCTGAGCGCCTGGGTGGCGAAGTGGTGTTGCTGCGTGCCGGTGAAGTGGCCAAGACGCTGATCCAGCACGCCGCCGAACGCCGTGCCAGCCTGGTGCTGGTGGGGCAGTCACGCCCGCGCTGGCGGCGCCGACTGTTCGGCGGCGGCTTGGCGGCGCGCTTGTTGCGCAATGCCCGGGGCTTGGAAATCAACGTGCTCGACAGCGATGGAACACCCGCCGCGCCGCGCTTGCCCGATGTACGTGGCCTGGTGTGGTTCGACTATGCCCTGGCGCTGCTGGCAACCGTGCTGGCCAGTGCGTTGGCGTGGGGCGTGTCGAGTCTGCTGCCGCTGCCCAATATCTCCCTGGTGTTCCTCGCAGCGGTGCTGCTGGTGGCGGTTCGCAGCAGCCTGGGCCCGGCATTGGCCTGTGCGGCGCTGTCGTTCATGGCCTATGACTTTTTGTTTATTCCGCCGAATTTCTCGTTCGCCATTCAGCGTGAAGAAGATGTGCTGACGCTGCTGTTTTTCCTGCTGATGGCGGCGCTGACCGGCAACCTGGCCGCTCGCCAGCGTCGGCAACTGCAGGCCCTGCGCGACACCCAGGAAGAAACCAGTGAGCTGCTCGACCTGTCGCGTAAACTCACCGCCGCTACCGATCGCCAGGCGGTGATCAGCGCTGCGGCCCATCATCTGCAGGGTTGGAGCGACTTGCAGTTGTGCCTGGTCAATCGCGACGGGCCCGGTGACTGGAAGGTCGAGACCGGCGGGCCGATCACCTTTACCGAGGCCGAGCGCGCCGCCGCCGACTGGGCCTGGCAGCACGACCAGCCGGCGGGGATGGGCACTGGCACCTTGCCGTTTGGGCGTTGGTGGTGGTGGCCGTTGTCCGCTGAAAATGGCCCGCTGGGCCTGCTCGGCGTCAGCCCCAAGGCCGGCCTGGAACTCAGTGGCCAACGCCGGCGCCTGCTCACAGCCTTGAGCCAGCCGTTGGCCCAGGCGCTGGCCCGTGCCCAATTGGCGCAGAACCTGGAGGCCGCCCGTTTGCACGGCGAGACCGAACAACTGCGCAGCGCCTTGCTGGCCTCGGTGTCCCATGACTTGCGCACGCCGCTGACTTCCATGCGCGGCAGTATCGACAGCCTGCTGGCCCTGGGCGAAGCCATTCCCCTGGAAGATCGCCGGGAACTGCTGGAAGGGACTCGTGATGAAGCCGAGCGCCTGGACCGCTACATCCAGAACCTGCTGGACATGACCCGCCTGGGCCATGGCGCCTTGAAGCTGGCGCGCGACTGGGTGTCGCCCGGCGATATTGTCGGCAGCGCCCTCGGCCGGCTGCGTGCGGTACTGGCGCCGTTGCAGGTGAGTACCGAGGTGCCGCCCGAGTTGCCGCTGCTTTATGTGCATGCCGCCTTGATCGAGCAGGCACTGGTCAATGTGCTGGAAAACGCCGCACGCTTCTCACCGCCCCATGGCCGCTTGCAACTGCGCGCCGGCGTGGCGCAGCAGACGGTGTTTTTTGCGGTCAGCGACGAAGGCCCGGGGATTCCCGAGGAGGAGCGGGCGAAGATTTTCGATATGTTCTACACCGCCGCACGCGGCGACCGTGGAGGGCAGGGCACCGGGCTCGGCCTGGCCATCTGCCAGGGTATGGTTGGCGCCCATGGCGGGCATATCAGCGTAGCCGAGGGCATCGATGGGCGGGGCACTTGCATCACTTTGTTCCTGCCCTTGCAGACCCAGCCGAGCCTGGAAAGTGAAGCGTGATATCAGGTGCGCTACTCTTGATTTCTTTCAGCCATTTTGACGGAACACCATGAGCCAGACTGCGACGATTTTGGTCATTGATGACGAGCCGCAGATCCGCAAGTTCTTGCGCATCAGCCTGGCGTCCCAGGGCTATAAAGTGCTCGAAGCCGGGACCGGCGCCGAAGGGCTGGCCCAGGCAGCATTGAACAAGCCGGACCTGCTGGTGCTGGACCTGGGCCTGCCGGACATGGACGGCCAACAGGTGTTGCGCGACCTGCGCGAATGGTCGACGGCGCCGGTGCTGGTGTTGTCGGTGCGTGCCAGCGAAGGGCAGAAGGTCCAGGCCCTGGATGGTGGCGCCAACGATTATGTGACCAAGCCATTTGGCATCCAGGAATTTCTGGCCCGGGTGCGCGCGCTGCTACGCCAGGCGCCCGCTGGAGAAACCCAGCAGGCCGCCCTGCAGTTTGGCCCGCTGACGGTCGACCTGGCGTATCGGCGGGTGCTGCTGGACGGTGTCGAGGTGGCCCTGACCCGCAAGGAATACGCGGTACTGGCGCAACTGGCGCGCCATCCTGGCCGGGTGATTACCCAACAGCAATTGCTCAAGGATATCTGGGGGCCGACCCATACCGAAGACAGTCACTACCTGCGCATTGTGGTGGGGCACTTGCGCCAGAAACTGGCGGATGAGCCGACCCAGCCGCGATTTATCGTGACCGAGGCGGGGGTGGGGTATCGGTTGCTGGGGGCTGAGGGCTGAGGGCTGAGCAAGTGTGCTGGCTGTACCGGCCTCATCGCTGGCAAGCCAACTCCTACGTTATTTGATTGATGAGTGGCCAAAATGCTGTGCCCGCCAGCGTCCCCCGTGGGAGCGGGCTTGCCCGCGATAGCGCCATGAGCCCGGACAGGCCCGGACGCAAATCTCAGCTCTGTTCACTCTCATACCGATCCAACGTATCACTGGCAATCTCGCGTCCCAGCGCGATCAGTTCCGGCGCTTTGTAGAACTCGAAGAACCGGCACACGCGCTTGGGCACGTTGATCAGCACATCCGGCGGATAACCCGCGATCTTGTACTGCGCCAAGGATGTCTGCATCACCTCGAAACTCTGGTTGATCAAATCCAGCAGCGATGCCGGCCCCACGTTGTCGATGATGAACGAACCAGTGGCCGACTTGGGCGCGCCGGCCGTCTCCGGGGCTGCGGCCGGTTGCTGGGCTTGCGGCTCGGCGCCTTCAAGCCAGGGGTTGATATCGGCGGCCTGGGCTTGTAGCGCTTCCTGTTCCAGCAGCAATAATTGTTCGGCCTGCTTGCGCCGAAACGGCAGGTGCGAGCCCAGTGATCGAACCAGGTTGTCGAAGCGACTCTTGAACGCCGGCGGACGCTGGATCACCGGCAGCTTGTAATGCTTCTGGTTGGTGGAGTTGAGGTTGACCGCAATGATCAGGTCGCAATGGCTCGACACCACCGGCACGATAGGCAGTGGGTTGAGCAGGCCGCCGTCCACCAGCATGCGATTGCCTTGCATCACCGGAGTGAACAGGCTGGGAATCGCCGCTGAGGCACGCATGGCCTGGTGCAGGCAGCCTTCCTGGAACCAGATTTCCTGTTGGTTGGTCAGGTCGGTGGCCACAGCGGTGTAGGGGATGCGCAGGTTTTCGATATTGATTTCGCCGACGATCTTGCGGATCTGCCCAAAGACCTTTTCGCCGCGTATCGCCCCCAGGCGAAAACTCACATCCACCAGGCGCAGCACATCCAGGTAGTCCAGGCTTTCGATCCAGTTCCGGTAGTCCTGCAACTTACCTGCGGCATAAATCCCGCCCACCACCGCGCCCATGGAGCAGCCGGCGATACAGGCGATTTCATAACCGCGTTTTTCGATCTCTTCGATCACCCCGATATGGGCATAACCCCTTGCTCCGCCGGAGCCCAGGACCAATGCAACACGTTTTTTCATGACCGGATCCTTCGCAAAACAGCTGTCCACAATGCACCTATCGAGGGGGCTGCTTCAATCCTAGCTGACAAGAGCGATAAATTTCGTAAGCCGAGCTATTTGCTCGGGTATGCTTTGGCTACCGGCACTGGGCATTTCAGGCTGCGTGATAAGGCACTTTTTTCTGTAGGCAACGTCTACATCCGACGACTGTTTTCTTTTCTTGAGGTGTCATTGATGAAAGCCTGGATATGTTTGCCTGTGATTGTGTTGGCCCTGGCCGGTTGTGCCGGCAAAACGGCCTATCGCGATAGCTGCGCCAGCCAGTTGGACGCCGCGTGGCAAGAACTGGACCTGGCCAAGGCTGAAGGCTTTGCCGGCACCGTCAGTTATTCCAAGGCTTTGTCGTTGTTGACCGGCGCCAAGACCCAGCAGCAGTTCGAGGCATTTGAAGGGTGTGCCAGTAAAGCGGAAAAAGCTCGTTTCTACATTCGTGAGTCGCGCGCCGGGCGTTGATCCGAGTCAGCGCAACACGCCGGGGTAGTGGTTAAGGTGGTTCCAGGCACCTGTTCTGCACAGGTGTATGGACGTTGTCTAACAGGGGAAGCAGCATGTCGGCGTTGGTGGATCAGTTAGTCGCCCAGGTCATTGGCCTGGAAGTCGGATTGTTGAGTTGCCAGGCACGCCTGGCGGCGGTTACCGATGACGAAGCGCTGCATGATCTGCGCACCACCGTGCGGCGTCTGCGCAGCCTGTTGCGTCCTTTGCGCGGACTGCCCGGTGTCGAGCAACTGGAAGCGGCCGCCAGCGCCGTTGGCCAATTGACCACGCCGCTGCGCGATCGCGAGGTGCTGGCAGCCTACCTGCACCAGCACGGCTATCACGACGCGGCGGCCCGGCGCCTGCGCCTGCAGCCGCAGACCTATCGACAGGTGGCGCAAAGCCCGGAGTTGGCGCGACTGCTGCTGATCCTCGAAGCCTTTCCACGATTTATCCGCGCATCCCAGCAGCAAAAACTGCTCAAGGGCCTGCACATACGCATCGAAAAGCGCCTGGCCAAGCAATGGCAGGCACTTGAGAGGGCATTGCACGATCCCGATCACGACCGCCATCGCCTGCGGTTACTGATCAAGCGCGTGCGCTACGCGGCCGAGGCCTACCCGCAATTGGGCCAGGTGCCAGCCAAGGCCATGTCCCGTCTCAAGTCCGCCCAGGGTGCGTTGGGGGACTGGCATGACTGCTGGCAATGGCTCGCGCAAGCCGAGCATCAGGCGGACTTGCAGCCCTGTGTTGCGGTCTGGCACCGAGCCATGGCCCAGGCCGAAGGCAAGGCGGACCGGGTGCTGGATAAGCTGGCAGCGGACTGTTTCTGATCGGGCGGCTTATCTGTCCGGGTATTTGGCCGGAATAAGTGCTGTGCCGGGCTGGCGCGCTGGTTAAGATCCCAGCATCGATTTTCTTGATGTGAGGTCGCCATGCGCTTTAGTGATTTGCTCGACGCTGCCCGTAGTCACCCGTTGGATGTGTCTATTCCGGCTGAATGGGCCCAGGGCCGCGCCACATTCGGCGGCCTGGTCGCCGCCTTGCAATACGAAGCGTTGCGTGCCCAGGTTCCGGCAGATCGCCCGTTGCGCTCGTTGGCCGTAACCTTTGTGGGGCCGGTGGCGCCCGACGTATCTGCCAGCTATCAGGTGGAAGTGCTGCGCGAAGGCAAGGCGGTCAGCCAGTTGCTGGGGCGGGTGGTGCAGGGCGGGGAAGTGATGACCCTGGCCCAGGCCAGCTTCGGCGCTTCACGCCCTTCGCAGATTGACGTGCCGGCCTTGCCCGCGCCGGCCTTCAAGCATTGGGATGAGTGCCAGGAGCTGCCCTATATCAAAGGTGTGACCCCTGAGTTCATGCGCCACCTGGCGATGCGCTGGAGTGTTGGCGGCTTGCCGTTCACGGGCAATAAATCCCGGGAGATGGGCGGCTGGGTGCGCCTGCGTGGAGACGTGAAGGAGGAGCCCTTGACCGAGGCGCATCTCCTTGCGCTGGTGGACGCCTGGCCGCCGGCCCTGCTGCCGCACCTCAAGAGGCCGGCTCCGGGCAGCACCCTGACCTGGACCATCGAGTTCATTCAGCCGCTGGCGCAGCTGACGACCCTGGATTGGTGCCAGTACCACGTCGAGATCGAGCATGCCCGCGACGGCTACGGCCATGCTGCTGCAATGTTGTGGGGGCCTGATGGCCAGTTGATTGCTATCAGCCGCCAGACCGTGGTGGTCTTCGCCTGAGCCGTCCTCAGTGGCGGTGGCGCTGACGCCAGGCCTGCCACCAGCCGCCACTGAGGACAAAGCGCGGAAAGGTCACGAATTGCTCGACCACCAGGCGCTGCACTGCATCTTTGCGATCACTGAACGGCTCGCTGGCCTGGGTCTCCAGGCTGTGGCCATGGCGCTGCAGCGCCAGGCCGGCAAGCACGCCGACCACGCCGATGGCAAAACTGGCCAGGCTCAGGCTGAACACCCCAGACACAATCAGCAGAAACCCGACGATAAACAGCGGTACGGCTATCAGGTGCAGCACCAGGTTGGTCGGGTGCTGATGGTTCTGCGGGTAGGCGCGCCATTGCCAGGCGGGGAGATTGGGATGACGTTTGCCCATGATGATAAATCCTCTGTCCGTTGAAACGTGATGCACAGAGTTTAGGTTGGGCGGGCAGGGCCGGCGAATTGGGGTTGGCTATGGGGGTTATAGCGATTTGATGGGTTCGCCAACGGCAAGCGTTGGCTGATTTGTGGGTGGACCAACGTCACAACTTCAGTTGGCCGATGGCCTTGTTCAGCTCACCGGCCAGGGTGGCCAGTTCATTGCTGGTGGTCGCGGAATCCACGGTCTGTTGTACGGTGTTTTCCGTGACATCACGAATGCTCACCACCGCTCGGTTCATCTCTTCGGCCACATGGCTCTGTTGTTCGGCGGCGACCGCAATTTGCGTGTTGCTCTCGCGCATCTGCGCCACGGCGCTGGTGATTTCCACGAGTGACGCGCCGGCTTCCTGGGCTTGCTGTACACAGTCGTCAGCCTTGAAGGAGCTTTCCTGCATAAAGTCCACGGCGTCCCGGGTGCCTGCCTGCAGGGCAGAGACCATGCGGGTGATTTCATCGGTAGAACTTTGCACGCGCTTGGCCAGGTTGCGTACCTCGTCGGCGACGACCGCAAAACCGCGCCCCATCTCCCCGGCGCGGGCGGCTTCGATGGCGGCGTTGAGGGCCAGCAGGTTGGTTTGTTCGGCGATGCTATGGATCACCCCGACCACGCCATTGATCTTCTGGCTGTCCTCGGCCAGCTTCTGGATCATCTCGGCGGTTTGCTGCACACCGGTAGACAACCCGGCAATCGAACGCTGGACTCGGGTCACCACTTCCTGACCGCTGCCGGCCAGGGTGTCGGCGGTCTGGGACAGGTCCCGCGTGGCGCCGGCGTGCTGGGCAATGTGATACACGGTGGCGGTCATTTCATTGATCGCAGTGGCAGCCTGGTCGGTCTCGCTTTGCTGGCCGAGCATGCCGTGCTGCACCTCGTTCATGCTGCTGGCCAGGCGTGCGGCACCGTCGTCCAACAGTTTGGCAGTGCGGGCCACGGTGCTGACCACTCGCTGGTAGCCGGCCTGCATGGCGTTGAACGCACTGGCCATCTGCCCGACTTCGTCCTTGCACGCCAGGGGCACGCGGGCCGACAGGTCGCCGGTTTTCTCCACATGCAGCATGACGTCTTTCAAGGTATTGAGTTGGGCGAGCAAAAAGCGGATCAGCAACTGCGAGGCGCAGAGCATCGCGAGCATCAGGATCAGCACCGCCACCGCGTAGTGGGTGAAGCGTTCGGTAAACACCTGGCTCAGGCTGGGCGCATAAGCCAGTACGGCAACGTGCTGGCCGTCGGCGCGGGAGACGACTTGGGCGCCCATCAACGGGTTTTCGCCGAACAGCGGCATAGGGTTGAACTCGACCCAGCCATCGGCTTCGCTGAGGGCGGACAAATCCTGGCCTGGCAGCTCGGGAGCCTGGCCCCGGGCAAAGGCCAGCCAGTGCTCGCCCTTGGGCAGCGCCTGCCCGACTGGCCAGGCGCTGAGCAAGCGTCCCTGGGCTTGTGCCGAGGTTTGGGAGGCATGGCTGCGGGCCTGTTGCTCAAGGTGCACGGCATACAGCACCAGCAGCAGCGTGGTGATGAAAGCGACCGCATTCACGGCCCAGAATTTGTACTTCAGCGAGATATTGCTAAGCCAGGCACCCATGGAAGGTTTTCTCTGATAGCGGAAACAGTATTGGCAAGGTGCCATTATTGTGCCGCTATCCGGAAAATGGGTGTTGATATGGGTCAATGCGCCGCGTCAATCCAACGCAGGCAGACCGAAAAACGCGCGGGCGCATGCGGTGCTGTGCTGGGCCAGGTCTTGCAGGCTTTCTTCGCGGTGCAGGGCCACTTCGCGCAGGACTTCCGGCAGGTAGGCCGGCTCATTGCGCCCGTTCTTGGGTTTGGGGCGCAGGGTGCGCGGCAGCAGGTAGGGCGCGTCGCTTTCCAGCATCAGGCGGCCCCGGGGGATTTCCCTGACAAGCGGGTGTAGGTGCGTCCCACGGCGTTCGTCACAGATCCAGCCGGTGATACCGATATGCAGGTCCAGGTCGAGGTAACTGAACAGCGCGCGTTGTTCGCCGGTGAAGCAGTGCACCACGGCGGCGGGCAGTTGATCACGGTAGTCGCGCAAGATTTCCAGCAGCCGCTGGTTGGCATCCCGTTCATGGAGAAATACCGGCAACTGCAATTCAACGGCCAATGCCAGGTGGGCTTCAAGGACCTTTTCCTGCTGGGGCCTTGGTGAGAAGTCACGGTTGAAGTCCAGCCCGCATTCACCCACCGCGCGTACCCGGTCCTGGCGGAGCAGGTCATGCAGTTGCCGGGCGCTGTCGACGTTCCAATCGCTGGCGCTGTGGGGATGAATGCCCGCAGTGGAGAACAATCGTCGGGCGCTTTCATCCCAGCGTTGGCACAGTTCCAGGGCCTGTTCGCTGCCTTGCACACTGGTGCCGGTGACGATCAGTTGGCCCACGCCGGCGGCATAGGCGCGCTCGAGCACGGCCTGGTGTTTGTCGTCGAAACTGGGGTTGGTCAGGTTGACGCCAATATCAATGAGTTGCATGGTGCTATCTCCGCCTGCGGCCGGAAAGTCTATCAGAGCTGTAGATTTATAAGAAAAACCAAGAACTACAACGAGTTATCGCTGTCTTTGAACGTCGCAAGTAACACCGTGGTTGGCCGAGGGCCTGCTGCTGTGACACCCTTGCGTGCAAAGTCTGCGCCTCTGGCGCTCTGTTTCTGTCCCCCAATGCGACGTTTTTCGCGGTGCTTGGGGCCTTGTTCTTTCCGGAGAGCGGATGATCCGACCCTCGGCATTGCTTATGGTGTGCCTGACGCTGCTGCTGCCCACGGCGGCAGTTGCGCGTCTGGACGGGCCGCTGGAAGTGACCAAGCCGGGCAAAGTCCGCGACCTGGCAGAAATCCGCAGCAGCCGCACTTTGCGAGTGCTGGTCAACCAGAGTCGCAATAGCTCCGGTGAGGTCCAGGGGCAGTCCATTGGCGTCGAATACCATCGCCTGCGCGCCTTCGAACACTACCTCAATGGCCGTGCCCGCGATGGCCAGGAAATCAACCTCAAGATCATTCCCAAGGCCAAGGATCAGTTGCTGGGGGCGCTGGCCCGTGGCGAAGGCGACCTGGTGGCGCCCGGTGAGCTGCTGGATGTGACGGCTGCCCACAAGATCAGCAGCAGCGAGCCGATTGCCAGCGATGTGCCGCTATGGCTGGTCGGCCTCAAGGGTGAGCGGCGGTTTACCCGGTTGGAGCAACTGTCCGGGCGCACATTGGCCCTGACCACGGGCAGTGCTGCGGGGGAAGCGGTCAACCAGATCAACCAGAAGCTGGCGTTGCGCAAGCTGCCGCCGGTCAAGGTGGAGTGGGTGGACCCCAGCCTGGCAGTGGAAGATGTGCTGGAGATGGTCCAGGCCGGGATCTTCCACCTGACCATTGTCGAGCGGCCGATTGCCGAGCGCTGGTCGAAGATCCTGCCCAAGTTGCGTTTTGACAAACAAGTGGCGATCAGCGAACCGGGGGAAGAGTACTGGTTCGTGCGCCAGGATGCCTCGATGCTGCGGGCCAGCATCGACCGCTTCCTGAAAACCTACAAAACCCCGTCAGACCAGGACGTAGCTTTCCAGCGTATCTACCGTCGGCTCTATCAGGTGCGTTACCCCCTGGCCAGGGCTGATCGCCAGCGCCTGGAAAAACTGCGTCCGGTGTTGCAGAAGCATGCCCGGGAGCAAGGCATGGACTGGTTGAACCTGGCGGCCCTGGCCTTCAAGGAATCGTCCCTCAACCCTGCTGCGAAAAGTGGCAGCGGGCCGACGGGCCTGATGCAAATCACCCCATCCGCTGCCCAGCGGGTAGGCGTCAACAATATCCAGACCCTGGACAGCAATGTGCAGGCGGGGGCGCGCTACCTGGCCTTGATTCGCCGCAAGTTCTTCGCCAGCCCCAAGCTTAACGAGCGTGAGCGCATGGCATTCGTCCTGGCCGCATACAACATGGGCCCGGAGCGGGTGCAGGGCATGCGTGCCGAGGCGCGACGCCGGGGCTTGAACCCCAATCAGTGGTTTTTCCAGGTGGAGCGCATTGCCATGGAGCAGGTCGGAATGGGCGGCGTCAGCTATGTTAATAGCGTGAACAAGTACTACTTGGCCTTTGATCGGGAGCGGGATTCTCTGGAACCGGTGACGGCCAAAGTCGTCTCACGAAAATAATCTAATTTATCGATATTGATTAGCGTTTTTTTCGGCTTTTAACATTCTATAAACTGATTAATATAGCGACCAACCCACCCTGTCATCGAAAAGGATTATTAACATGAGCCCAATGATCAAAAACGTTCTGTCCACCCGCGCCGGCTATGGCCTGACTGTTCTGCGAATTTTCGTCGGTATCATTTTTGCCGCCCACGGCTCGCAAAAGCTTTTCGGCTGGTTCGGCGGTGGTGGCCTGGCGGGGACGGCTCAATGGATGGAGAGCATCGGCCTGGCCCCGGGTACCCTGATGGCACTGTTGTCGGGCGGCACTGAGTTCTTCGCCGGCCTGGCGCTGATCATCGGTTTGCTGGCACGCCCTGCAGCGTTGGGGTTGACCATTGTCTCGCTGGTGGCGATTTTCTCGGTGCATATCAGCAACGGCTTGTTCATGGCCAACAACGGCTATGAGTTTGCCCTGGCACTGCTGGGTGGCTCAGTGGCGGTGCTGTTCGAAGGTGCCGGCAAACTGTCCGCAGACCGTGCCATCGCCGATTGATCGCGTTGCACCGGTGTTAAAGGCCCGCCCCGTGCGGGCCTTTTTCGTTGTACGGGATTCTTGACACTGCCCCACCGGCTTCTCTAGGATGCTGCATGCGCCGATTTAAACAGCTAATTGCGGGGCGCCACAGGGACTCGCTGCAGTCCCGACAGAAGCCTGCTCCAGGTTTCGAAATACCGCTAAAGCGCTGGTTCGGTGTTGCCTCTCACCTGCCCGCAGACTTTTGAGGCAGAGACACGACACGATGAATGCACTACGACCTCTTGTACGCCTGGCTCCGATCACTGCGGGCCTGACTCAACGCAACCCGAAAATCCTCCTTGGCGGCAAGCACCAGCCGACGCTGCTGCGTTATCTGGATGGCTGGCCTCGGCGCACGGGTCGTCCTTCGGCCTTCCTGATCCAGTTTGTCGAAGACGGTGAGTCCTTGGCACGATTTGCCACGAACAGCTTTGATCTAGCGGTAATCCAGGCGCCCAATGCCGAGGATGCCGGCGAGTTCATCAAACACCTGACCCGTGTGGCGCGCCAGGGCCTGATTACCCGTCGTTAAGCCAAGGCTCAATAGAATGCCGCCGCCGGCGGATGTTGGTGCCGTCGTCGGCCAATAAATATCCACAGACCCAGCAGGCTCACGAGTAATGGCATGCTGACAATCGTGAGCAGGCTCACGCTGCGTTCTATCTTGCGTACGTTCCGGTAGGCCTCTTTTTTCAGGGTGTGCAACTCCATGCGTAAACGCAGGCGTTCCTTGTTGAGTGCTTGTAAGATTTTATTCGAGGCACTGGCTTCGCTCGGCAACGATGATAGCGTGTTGAGCAACTGCCATTCCTTTTCTGCCTGCTCCAGGCGTTGTTCCAATAAAACCGCTTTTTTTGCATAGGCTTGCGCGGCATCTTTGCGCAACGTATCCAGCAACCCTGACGGTTGCCGTTCGTGGGTACTCGGGCTGATGGCACTCAGGGGGGGCGGTGCCGCCAGGTTATCCAGGGTATTCAAGACAAACCTGGCATTGTCCGAGCGTGGCATTTTTTGCCTGTCGGCATTGCGTGTGGCCAGCCACACGCGATCACTGAGCAGGTCAGTGTCAGCAACCACTACCACATGAATGTTGGTGGCCTTTTGAAGGGGGGCTTTCTGGCCGTTGATGCCGTCGGGGAACGCAGAATACGCAGACCCTTCCAGGCGGGCTGCGATCACCTGGGAGCTACCGTGCGTAGTGGCTTCCTGAAGCATGGCGTCAAAGGTGGCCGGTTGCGCAAAACGTTGCCCATCAAAGGTGCTGGCTTGCGCAGAGCTCCGCAGCAGAGGGATAAAGCTCGTACGGCTGTTTTTCAGGGGGATAAGTGTGCCCGGATTCAGCAGCGTCACGCTGTCGATGTTCCAACTGCTGATATCGTTCTGCGCCATTGCTGCTTTGGTCAGGGTAAGGGCCCCGGGATGGCGTACGGGCAGTTGGTTGTTGGTCAAGACCACAGGGGTTGCAAAAAGGCTGTCTGTCAGGACTTTATTGGCCGGCATTTGCAGGCCCCAGGCCGCCAGGAGGTTTTTCTGGTTGGAGGTGCCTGCGGCTGAGTTCGGTTCGTTCAAGGGGTCGATAAACATCATCAGCTTGCCCCCTCCGAGGACAAACTGATCAATGGCAAAAAAGGTTCGCTCTGGCAGTAGGGCGGGTTGCACGACCATCAAGGTTTTGACGTGCTCGGGGATGCTCGGGATATCGCTGCCCAGGCTCATCAGGTTGAACTGGCTGCGGATTTCCTTGAGCAACTGCCACGGCGGTGCGATTTCCTGATTGCGATCATCCCGGCTGCCCTCCATGGGTAATCCGGAGATCAGTCCGATGGTGGGCTGCTCCTGGCGGGCGACGTTATGGATCAGGCGGCTGATCTCATACTCCAGAAACCGTGCGCGTGTGGGGTCGAAGCGTTGGATCTTCTGAGGCTCCTGGTTGGCACGTGTGCCTATCAGCCCAAACAGCCCGTGTCTGCTATCCAGCCCCAATACCTCGGCCTTGTACTCATCCTCGGAAAAGGGCCGGGGGTCAATCAGGTGCAGGGTAATGTTGCCCTTGGCCGCGCTTTCATAGGCCTTGAGCAGCATTGCGATGTACTCGCCATGACGGTTCAAGGCTTCGCTCTTGCGGGGCTGACTCGAGTTGAAAAAATACAGGTCCATGGGCACCTCAAGTGTCGCGAGCAGGGCCTCGGTCGAGGGTGACAGGGTATGGATCTTGTCGTCGGATAGGTCCAGCCGGTAGTTGGGCACTTTCAGGACCCATACCAGGTTGAAGGCGAGAAAAAGCAGGGCGATGACGATCAACGTCACGCCAAGGTTCATAAGGTTCCTCATGGGGTTTGCGTTCTCAGCCTTTTCTGAAATTTAAAGTGAGGGTGGTGGCGGTGAGGAAAGCGACGATCATGCTGATGAAGTAAGAGGTGTCACGCAGCGTCAACAGGCCGTCGTCGATGGCGCTGAAACGTAGCCTTGGATTGAGCGAGATTAAACTGTCGATGATCCAAATGGGTGCCTGGTGATCCAGCATATCCAGCACCGACGATAAAGTACTGGCTATCAATAACAACGTTAAAGTCATGCCATAAATGATCAGGCCGTTGCAGGCCAGTACGCAGATGAAACAGGCAAGCGAAAGATAAGCGCCTGCCAATAGCCAACTGCCGATAAACTGCGCGAAGATGGTTGAGTTGTCTGCCGAAGCCAGGTAGTTAATGGTGACTATCAACGGAAAGTTTAATGAAAGGGGCAGGGCGCAAAGTGTCCATGCAGCCAGGAATTTTCCCAGCGTTAGTTCAAGGGCTGATACCGGAAGTGAATTGGAAAATGCCTGGGCCCGATCTTTGTGCTCATCCAGCCACAGCAGTGTTGAAATGAATGGAATAAAAAAAATATACAGCCAGGGGTGGAACTGAAAAAAAGCATATAAGTTGCCTGGGTTTTTTTCTAAGAAGTTTCCTACATGAAATCCCAGTGCGGCGTTGGTAATCAAAAATGTCGATATGGCGAAATAAGTGGCCGGGCTTGATAAGTAACTGCTGAGTTGCCGTTTGAATATTGCAGGTAGACGTTTCAATTGGGCGCCTCTTGGCTCATATGGTGGATTACATCGCTCAAGCGTCCCGGCTCAAGGCTCAAGGTATTGATCGTCCAGCGACGATTGGCGATCAGGGCGTTGACATGCGGATAAATGGTTTGTCCTGGCATCGCAAGTACCGTCACGCTGCCCTCGGCGTGCCGGTCCTCTTCGATGCCAGCCACCCCCGGGAGCACAGCCAGCGCGAGCAGGTCCAGGGGCGTATCGGTCGCGAGGGTGATTGCCTGATAATGGCGCGAACTGCGTTGCAGCTCGGTGGTGGGTGCATCGGCGAGCAAGCGGCCCTCCGCCAGGACCAGCGCCCGCTGACAGACAGAGGCGAATTCTTCGGGATTGCGCGAGGCAATCATTACCGTCATCTCGTCGGTCAGCGACTGGATCAACCTCCCGACCTTGTGTTTTTGCAGGATGTCCAGGCCTTCGGTGGGCTCATCGAGCAGCAGCAACCTGGGGTCATGCATAATGGCTTGGGCCAGTGCGACTTTGCGCTGATGCCCCGCAGGCAGGGCGGCGATGGGGGAATCGAGTACGCGCCAAAGCTCCAGGCGGGTGACGGCTCGATCAACCATCCTACGTTTTTCCAGGCCCCTGAAACCGCGAATTTCAGCGATGAACCCCAGAAAACTCTTAACCCTCATGCTGCCATGGCTGAGTGCAGATTCAGGCTGGTAGCCTATTATTCTCTTGGTTTTCAGCGGGTGCGTGGATATATCCAGATCGTATATTTTTATATTTCCGGAAGTCGCCGGGATCGCACCTGAGAGTAATTGGAGTAACGTACTTTTGCCCGCAGCATCATGTCCGAATATTCCCAGGCATTCCCGGTGCCGGGCGCTGAATGTCAAGTTTTCGAGGACTGTCGATCGTCCTGTTTTTTTTGTTAGGTTGGTGATTTCGATCATTATGCTTTTCTGCTTGGTTGTTTGTCCGGGCACGCCGGGTAAACGGCGGCTTCAATTAACCTGGGGCGTCAGGTAGTTAGTTGCCAGAGGCTTAAGGTGAAAAGTATTGATCTGTGGATTTGTTAAAAAATGGTACGTTTAATGAGTGCGCTTGGAAACGCTGAAACACTGGAATAAGGTAAGTCCTACATGTGGCCCAATTACTCGCTGAAACAATTGCGTAGCGTTTGATGTTGCGTTGATTTTATTTGCTGGATGACGTGTATATGAAGTACTACCGTAATGGAGTCCGATACTCATGATGCTTCTACGTACTCTTGTTCTTGAACACTCTGGTCATGATTCCCCGGTTAGGGAAGGTCTGAAGTAAGCAGCCGTTTTTAACGGCCTCGCTGTCTGAGGTTCAAAAAACACCGACTTAATCGAAAATCAGACCTTTCCTCCTGTCAGTTCACTGTTTTTTGCGGAATAGCACCTTTTCAGGGCTCATTGTCCACATCACAGGCGCACCTCGCCTGCATTCAACAGTCGTTTTCGCATCATCCACAGGTTCGATAAGGCAAACAGTGTGGTCTGCTGCGCGGTGTTTTTCACCAAGCCTCGGAAGCGGACTTTCGTATAACCAAACTGGCGCTTGATCACCCTGAATGGATGCTCAACCTTGGCCCGGACTTGAGCTTTCGCGTATTCGATTTTGCGGCGCATGCGACCGATCAGGCTCTTTTTTGCATGCTTCTTATAGCTGCTGGGGCGCGCTGCGATCGACCAGATCATCTGGCGATGTTGATGCTCCGCACGCTTCTCCACGCCGGTGTAACCGGCATCGCCAGAGACGTAAGTTTCCTCGCCATGCAGCAACTGATCGACCTGAGTCACGTCCGCCACATTCGCCGCCGTGCCCACCACGCTATGTACCAGACCGGATTCAACATCGACACCGATGTGCGATTTCATCCCGAAATAGTACTGATTTCCTTTCTTTGTCTGGTGCATTTCGGGGTCGCGTTTACCGTCCTTGTTCTTGGTCGAACTGGGCGCATGAATGATCGTCGCATCGACCACAGTTCCCTGACGCAGCAGCAAACCTCGGTCGCCCAAATAGCCGTTGATGACCTGCAAAATCCCACCGGCCAGCTCATGTTTTTCCAACAGCCGGCGGAAGTTGAGGATCGTGGTTTCATCCGGAATCCGATCCAAATGCAGCCCGGCAAACTGGCGCAGAATCGTGGTTTCGTAGAGGGACTCTTCCATCGCCGGATCGCTGTAGCCGAACCAGTTTTGCATCAGATGAACCCGCAGCATGGCCATCAACGGATACGCCGGACGACCGCCTTCACCCTTCGGATAATGCGGCTCGATCAACGCAATCAGGCCTTTCCAGGGCACGACCTGATCCATCTCAATCAGGAAACGCTCACGGCGGGTCTGCTTACGTTTGCCTGCGTACTCGGCATCAGCGAAAGACATTTGCTTCATCGGGGCTCAACCGTTCAGTTCGTGGGACAGCCGTATCTCACCAGATTTGGAAGTCTTTTTCAGAGTTTCCTTAACGGTGCATTGCTTTGTTGTTTTGCGGTACCGCAGATCGCTTCGAACTTTCTTGTCTATAGCTTGGATGAAGAGGTCGAGCCCGGAAGCTCCAGGGTCTACATCGCCGCATTGCGTAAAAAGGCCGAGCGGTACTTTCTTGGAGGTATCGAGTCCAAGGAGAGCCTGCAACAGGCGATGAGCGTCCTCAAGCAGATCATCACCATGGCCACGGCTTCCGGTGTCAAGGATGGCAATACCTCAGAGTCGCAGGTGGCTTATCATTTCGTTGATCTGAAGGGCAGTAAGCTACCGGCGGCCAGGCCAGAGGATCATCACTCGCTGATGATCAAGAAGGCATTGGTGATGAAGGTGATCACTCTGGGAACTTCTGTCATTGGCCTACCCGCGATTGAGAGCGCCGAGTTGATCGTGCCGTCTATTCGCTTCTCGTCAAAAATGCTGCCTCCGCCAGGTACGGCAGGTCGCAGTGAGGCTGCGATCCAGGAGCGGGACGAAGAGCCGACGGCAGGCCTGTCAGCAGCAACGCCTGCCGATCCATTGCCTGCACCACCGAAGATGCCGGAGCCACACGTACCTGCTCCGCAAGTGCAACAGCCTGTTGCGCCGCCCGAAGTCGTTTCGCCTGCCGTGGTGGCGGATCAGTCATCCCTGCTTGAGGTGGACACTACGCTGACCAATCTTGCTCGTGTGGCGCAAGAGTTGACGGCGCAGAAGCGCGTGGTGTTACAGCAGCAGGAGGAGCTTGAGCAGCAGAGAAGCCAGTTGCTACGGGAAAAAGGCGCATTGGAGCAGGCCAATCAACAGTTGACCGTGCTGGAGGCGGCTTTGCAGCATCGAACCGAAGCGTTGAATGATCGTGAAGAGCAACTGACCCGGGATGCGCAGTTACAGCAGGCAGAACAACGCCGCCTGGAGGGCTGGGCCCGGCAGTTGGAAGACGAGTCCTTCAGGCTGCAGACGCTGGACAGGGCGTCCCAGCAGCAGGCCGAGCAATTGGCGACAGGTCTGGGGCAACTGTCGGGCTTCAGGGGCGACCTGAGGGCGTTGCTTTACCGCCTGGATGGAGCCTTGTTTCCTGTGGAAAAGGCTGAGCAGGAGCCAAGTAAAGAACCAGAGGCCGATTGACCGGGGGAATCAGTCCTGGCTACTTTCCAGCGTTCATTTATCATCGAGCCTGACCGGTTGGCCGTCAGGCGGCCAGTGCATCCATGGCTGATGCAGGGGGGTGAACCAATGGATATTTCGTGGGGATGTGACGCTTTTGAGTACCAAGCTGATTACCAAAGAAGGTCATGAGGCGCTGAAGAAGGAGCTTGATTACCTGTGGCGAGAAAAGCGTCCTGATACCACGCGCAAGGTGACCTGGGCAGCTTCGCTGGGAGATCGCAGCGAAAACGCCGACTACCAGTACAACAAGAAGCTGCTGCGCGAAATCGATCGCCGGGTGCGTTACTTGCGCAAACGCCTGGAAGATATGCGGGTTGTGGAATACATGCCCGAGCAGGAGGGCAAGGTGTTCTTCGGGGCCTGGGTGGATATCGAGAACGAGCAGGGGCAAACCAAGCGTTTTCGGATCGTGGGCTATGACGAGATATATGAACGCATGGACTACATCTCCATCGACTCACCCATGGCCAGGGCCCTGCTGCGCAAAGAGGTAGACGATGAGGCCATTGTGCAGACGCCAGGCGGCGAAATGTGCTGGTGGATTACCGGGATCGAGTACATCAAGTAGGAGCCGGCTTGCCGGCGATGGCGCCTTGAAGAACACAGCGATGCAGCGATCCGGCTCCCAAAGGGGAGCCGGTTTTTTTGTTTCAACCTTCGCGCAATACCGCAAGCGGGCTGGCGTTCAGCGCGCGGCGTGTGCCGAATACCCCAGCACCGCCGATCAAAACTGCGCCAATCACCGGTAGCACCAGCAGCCAGGGATGCGGCTGCCAGACCAGGTCAAATGCGTAGCGATACAGCACCAGGGTCACTAACTCTGTACCCAGCGCCGCCAACAGTCCGCTGACCGCACCCAGCAGCCCGAACTCGATACGCCGGGCCTTGACCAGCAATTTGCGTTCTGCCCCCAGGGCGCGTAGCAAGGCGCCCTGGCGAATGCGTTCGTCCAGGGTGGCCTGCAGGCCGGAGAACAGTACCGCCATGCCCGCCGCGAGGACAAACAGCAGCACATACTCCACGGCCAGTGTGACCTGGGCCAGGATGCTGCGCAGTTGGGCCAGCAGCGCTTCGACCTGCAGGATGGTCACTGCCGGGAAAGCCCGGGACAGGTCGACGATCTGCTGGTCATGGCCGGCGGCCAGGTAGAAGCTGGTCAGGTACGTGGCCGGCAGGTCCTTCAGGGTGCCCGGTTGGAAGATCATGAAAAAGTTGGGCTGGAAGTTGTCCCAGTTGATCTCCCGCAGGCTCGTGACCCGGGCCTCACGGTTCTCCCCGCCAACGGTGAAGACCAGGTGGTCGTTGAGCTTGAGCTTGAGGCTTTCGGCGACTTTGGCCTCTACCGAGACACCAGGAATCTCATCGCCCGGCTGATCCGCCCACCAGGTACCCGATGTCAGGGTATTGCCAGGGGGCAGGCTGGCCGCCCAGGTCAGGCTCAAGTCACGTTGTATTGCACGATCGCCACTGGAGTCCTTGCTGACAATCTCCTGCACCGGTTCGCCGTTGATGCTGATCAGACGCCCTGGCACCACGGGATACAAGGGCGCGGCCTGCGCCTGTAGCTCCAGCAGGCGGGCGCCAAAGGCGTCCTTGTCGGCCGGCAGGATATTGAGGGCGAAATAATTGGGCGCGTCCTTGGGCAACTGGTTTTGCCAGGTGTCCAGCAACTCGCCACGCAGCAAGGCGATCAACCCCATCGAGAGCAGGATCAGGCCAAACGCCAGGGACTGGCCTGCCGCCGCCAACGGGTGGCGCAATAGCTGGCCCAAGCCAAGGCGCCAGGGCAGGGCGGCGCGTGCCAGCAGGCGGCGTAGGCTTTGCAGCAGCAACAAGAGCAGGCCACCGAGGATCAACGCGGCGATCACCCCGCCCCCCAGCAGGGCGAAGGTCAGCACCAGGTCCAGGCTCAGGCGCCACATGATCAGGCCCAGGGCAAACAACGCGGCGCCATACACCATCCAGGTGCTGGAAGGGATCGGTAACAAGTCGCGCCGTAATACCCGCAACGGCGGGACTCGGCCCAGGGCCGCCAGGGGAGGGAGAGCAAAACCGGCCAGGGCTACCAGCCCGGTACCGATGCCGGCGATGGCGGGCAGCAGTCCACCCGGTGGCACGTCTGTCGGCAGCAGATCGTGCAACAGATAAAACAGACCCAATTGTGCGAGCCAGCCCAGTGCCGCACCGGCGAGGCTGGCCAGCAAGCCGAGGACGGTCAGTTGTAGGCTGAACAGCAGCATGGTTTCCCGGCGCGACAGACCCAGGCAGCGCAACAGCGCGCTGGCGTCGAAGCGGCGGCTGGCAAAGCGGTTTGCCGACAGCGCCACGGCTACTCCGGACAGCAGCACGGCGACCAGGCTGGCCATGTTCAGGTAGCGCTCGGCCTTGCCCAGGGCTCCACCGATCTGCTGGTTGCCGTCCCGTGCATCCTGCAGGCGCTGGTTGGCGGCCAGCCCTGGCGCCAGTTGGTCGCGGTAGGTTTGCAGGGCAGTACTGGCTTGCGGCGCACGCCACAGCTCGCGGTAGCTCACCCGGCTGCCCGGCTGGACTACGCCCGTGGCCTCAAGGTCGGCCAGGTTGATCATCACCCGTGGGGTGAGGCTATAGAAGTTGCCGGCTCGATCCGGCTCATAGGTGAGGACACGGGCCAGACGCAGGGTTTTCATGCCGACGTCGATACTGTCGCCGACTTTCAGGTCCAGGGCGGTCAGCAGGCGTGCCTCGACCCAGGCCTCACCGGCTTTCGGCCCGCCCCCCGAGGTTTGCTCGGCGAACGGCTGCGCAGCACTTTTCAGTTGGCCGCGTAGGGGATACTGCTCGTTGACCGCCTTGATACTCGATAGCTGGATACCGTTGTCTGTGGCGATGACGCTGGAGAACTCCACCACCCTGGCGTGCGCCAGGCCCAGTTGCGTGCCGCTGGTTATCTGCTCGGGGCGGGCAGGGGAGCTGCCCTCCAGCACCAGGTCGGCGCCGAGGAACTCGGTGGCGCGCAACAGCATCGCACCGTTGAGCCGTGCTCCGAAATAGCCGATGGCGGTGCTGGCGGCCACCGCCACAAGCAGGGCGAAGAACAACACGCGTAATTCACCGGCGCGGGCATCGCGCAGCAATTGGCGCAGGGCAAGGCTGAACAGGCGCAACAGCGGCAGGCGTGCCATCAAGGCTCCAGGGGCTCGACCATCAGGCCGGCTTCAAGACGGATCAGGCGTCGGCAGCGATGTGCCAGGCGCTCGTCATGGGTCACCAGCACCAGCGTGGTGCCGTTCTCTTTATTGAGCTCGAACAGCAGGTCGCTGATGCGCTCGCCGGTATGGCTGTCGAGGTTGCCGGTGGGTTCATCGGCAAACAGCACATCCGGTTCGGCCGCGAACGCGCGGGCAATCGCCACGCGTTGCTGCTCGCCACCCGAGAGCTGGCGGGGAGAATGGGTCAGGCGCTGGCCCAGGCCGACCCGTTCGAGCAAGTGCCGGGCGCGTTCGCGGGCATCCTTGCGCCCGTCCAGTTCCAGGGGCAGCATGACGTTTTCCAGGGCATTGAGGCTGTCGAGCAATTGGAACGACTGGAACACAAAGCCGACGTGTTCGGCACGGATACGTGCCCGTTGGTCCTCGTCGAGGACACTCAGAGCCTGGCCGGCGAGGGTGACCTCACCGCTGCTGGGTAGGTCGAGTCCAGCCAGCAGGCCAAGGAGCGTGGATTTTCCGGAACCGGAACTGCCGACGATAGCCAGGCTATCGCCCTTGTTCAGTTCCAGGCTCAGTTCGTGCAGGATGGTCAGTTCACCTTCCGCGCTGGGAACCACTTTGCTAAGGTTCTGCGCGGTGAGAATGCATGCGCCCATGGAGAATCCGATGCGAATATGGTTTTTGAGTGCTGGCCTGGCCCTGATGTGCATGGCCCAGAACGCAGCGGCGGGTACTGTCCTGATCGTTGGCGATAGTATCAGTGCCGGTTTCGGCCTGGATACCCGCAAGGGGTGGGTGGCACTGCTGGAGCAGCGGCTCAAGCAGGAGGGTTTCGATGACAAAGTGGTCAACGCCTCCATCAGCGGCGACACCAGTGCCGGAGGCCTCGCGCGGCTGCCAGCGGCGCTTGCAGAGCACAAGCCCGACGTGGTGGTTATCGAGTTGGGCGGTAACGACGGCTTGCGTGGCCAGCCCCCGGCGCAATTGCAACAAAATCTTGCGTCGATGATTGACCAGTCCAAGGCTGGTGGCGCCAAGGTGCTGCTGCTGGGGATGCAGTTGCCGCCCAATTATGGCCCGCGATACACCACGGCATTTGCCGAAGTCTATGGTGTGCTGGCCAAGGAAAAAAACGTTCCCCTGGTGCCGTTTTTCCTTGAGGGGGTGGGTGGCCATCCGGACATGATGCAGGCTGATCAACTGCACCCGGCAGTCGGCGCCCAGGCCAAGTTGCTGGAAAATGTCTGGCCGACGCTAAAACCGCTGTTATGACGCTTTTCTAGCAGCGGTCTTTCGGCTAAGGTGGCGCCCCCGATTTGGAGCCCCCGATGTCGTCGCGTCCTGCCTGGTCCCTGTTTGCCTACCAACTGATCGAGCCCGACGAGCAGTTGGATCTGTTCGCCTGCCAGGAAGTGAAGGTGCATCTGGTGACACGCCAGTTGGAGCTGGGCGGTACCATCGACCGCACGCTCTGCGGCACATTGCTGCCTGCCCAGCCACGCTGGTCCTCCGTGGATCGCTCGATTTTCCAGGATCAGCGCCTGTGCCCCTTGTGCCGGGCGATTCTCGAATCGCAAAAGCGCGGCACGCCGCCTATCTGGCCTGAGCTGCGCTTCGAGCTTTAAGGGCAGGTACACGCTACAATCGCCATTTTACCCCCGTCGATCTGCGAAGGATTATCCGGATGTTGTCGCGCCTGCCTGTCGTCACCCGTTGCCTGTCTCTCGCTGCATTGTGTGCAGCCGGCCCTGTTGCTGCCCTGCAACTACCCCTGCCACCGCCGGGTGAAGACATTGTCGGCCAGGTCCAGGTGATCAAGGCCAAGTATGAAGACACGTTTGCCGACCTGGGGGCTACTTATGACCTGGGCTATTCGGAGATGGTCGCGGCCAATCCGGGCGTCGACGCCTGGCTGCCAGGGGCTGGAGCCGAGATTGTGTTGCCGACCCGTTTCATCCTGCCGCCCGGCCCCCGGGAAGGCATTGTGATCAACCTGGCCGAGTACCGCCTGTACTACTACCCCAAGGGCCAGAGCGTGGTGTACACCTTTCCGCTCGGGATCGGTCGCGAAGGCTGGGGCTCGCCGATTGCCCATACCAGCATCATTGCCAAGACACCCAACCCGACATGGACCCCGCCCGCGTCGATCAAGGCCGAGCACGCGGCGGACGGCGACCCGCTGCCCAACGTGGTGCCGGCAGGTCCCGACAACCCCCTGGGGCCGTTCAAGTTCACCCTGGGGACGCCGGGCTACCTGATTCACGGTTCCAACAAGAAGTTCGGCATTGGTACCCGTACCAGCCATGGCTGCTTCCGCATGTTCAACAACAACGTGCTGCAGATGGCCGCAATGGTCCCGGTAGGGACACCGGTGCGCATCATCAATGATGCCTACAAGTTTGGTATCAGCGGTGGCAAGGTCTATCTGGAGGCCCATGCGCCATTGAATGACGATGGCACGCCGTCGGTGGTCGACAAGCACACCGCCGTCATCAACGCGATGCTCAAGCGTGAAGACCTGGCCAATAACCTGCGGGTCAATTGGGATGAAGTACGTGATGTCGTGGCGGCCGAAGATGGCTTGCCGGCGCAAATCGGTGAGCCGGGCGCCGCGCCGATGGTCACCAGCATGCCAGTCGACCTGCAGCAGTAACACCTGTCGTCAATCGAAGCCCGTCATGGATTGTTCCTGGCGGGTTTTTTATTGTCCGGGATCCAAAGCCGGATTACGGGCAATAAAAAGCCGATCCAAAAATGGATCGGCTTGATAACAACCCCGAAGGATTATTACTTGCGGCTAGCTTTTTCAAGCATGCGCAGAGCGCGCTCGTTAGCTTCGTCAGCAGTCTGTTGTGCTTTTTGAGCAGCAGCCAGAGCTTCATCAGCTTTACGGTAGGCTTCGTCTGCACGAGCCTGGGAGCGAGCTGCTGCGTCTTCAGTTGCAGTCAGACGAGCTTCGGTTTCTTTGGAGACGCTGCTGCAACCGGTAGCCAGAACTGCGGCCAGAGCCAGAGCAGAGAATTTCAGAACGTTGTTCATCGTGTTCCCCTTCAAGGACTTTCTATTTAATGGCTACTTTCTCAGAGTGAGCTAATAGCCGGCGTACATACTACCCATTACTTGTAGTAAGTAAACTGACGTAGCGCAAGAAGCAAAAAAAATTCTTGTGCCGAATCTATTTTGGCTAACCTTTAGCGAGTTTGTATAAAAAATATCCAGTTTTTGCTGCTCAGTCAAAAATTGGATCCAGGCTGAAAGCACCGCCTGGCAAGTGTTAAACGTTGTAAGTCGATGTCAATTTATATATCTGCGTGAATACTATTGTTCAGATTGTCCAGGTGCTGATGGGCATCTTTCGCGCATATACAGGTGACTTTAAAAGCGGTGGTTCGTCTTAAGCTTCAATTGCCGGCAATGTTCAGGCTATCGACCACCAGTTGCTCGATCAGCCCTTTCTATGTCCGCCAGCCCGGTGGATGACGAGTGTCCCTTGAGCAATGGCAGGATTGGTGCCTACTATTCCTGCGTGCGGGGTGTGAGTGCTTCAGGGCTTTTCTCGTTGTCGAAACCGGCACGGGTGGCGTAGATGTTCCTTCGCCGGAAAAACATCGGTAAGGTACGGGTCAGAAACCAAGACCCGCGAGGAGTAGTGATGAGCGAGGCGTTGTCCATCCACCATGACCAGGCTGGTCATCAGTTCGAGACCAATGTGGACGGTCATCGTGCCTATCTGACCTACATGGACCTGGGGAAGCAGACCCTGGATATTTACCGCACGTTTGTGCCCAATGCCCTGCGTGGGCGCGGCATTGCCGCTGCGCTGACCGAAGAGGCGCTGCAATACGCCGAGAGCATGGGCTACACGGTGATCCCGTCCTGCTCCTACGTGGAGCGCTACATGGAGCGCCACCAGCGCCATGCTGCGAAGCTGTGAAAGCCAACGTGCAGGCATAAAAAAACGCCGGGCTTAGCCCGGCGTTTTTGTGTGCGTCAGGTACGTTGGCGCTTGGGCAGAACGTCCTTGAGCTTGGCGTGCATGCTGCGCAGGGTGGTTTCGGTGGCGGACCAGTCGATGCAGGCATCGGTGATCGACACGCCGTATTGCAGGTCGGCCAGATCCTTGGGAATCGCCTGGCATCCCCAGTTCAGGTGACTCTCGACCATCAGGCCGATAATCGACTGATTGCCTTCCAGGATCTGGTTGGCCACGTTTTCCATCACCAGCGGTTGCAGGGCCGGATCCTTGTTGGAGTTGGCGTGGCTGCAATCGACCATGATGTTGGGCTTGATCTTCGCCTTGGCCAGGGCCTGTTCGCACAGGGCTACGCTGACCGAGTCATAGTTGGGCTTGCCATTGCCGCCACGCAGTACCACGTGGCCATAGGCGTTGCCCTTGGTGGTGACGATGGATACGCCACCTTCCTGGTTGATCCCCAGGAAACGGTGTGGGCTGGAAACCGACTGCAAGGCATTGATCGCTACGGTCAGGCCGCCATCGGTACCGTTCTTGAAACCCACGGCAGAGGACAGGCCGGACGCCATTTCCCGGTGGGTTTGCGACTCGGTGGTACGCGCGCCAATCGCCGACCAACTGATCAGGTCCTGCAGGTACTGCGGGGAAATCGGGTCCAGGGCTTCGGTGGCCGTTGGCAGGCCCATTTCAGCCAGGTCCAGCAGCAGCTGGCGACCGATATGCAAGCCGTCCTGGATCTTGAACGAGTCGTCCAGGTACGGATCGTTGATCAGGCCTTTCCAGCCGACGGTGGTCCGTGGCTTCTCGAAATACACGCGCATCACCAGGTACAAGGTGTCGGACACTTCCGCCGCCAGCACCTTGAGGCGCTCGGCGTACTCGTGGGCGGCCTTGAGGTCGTGGATCGAGCATGGGCCGATCACCACGAACAGGCGGTGGTCAGTGCCGTCGAGGATGTCACGAATGACTTCGCGGCCCTTGGTGACAGTCTGCAGTGCAGCGTTGCTCAAAGGGATTTCGCGCTTGAGCTGATCGGGCGTGATCAGGGTCTCGTTGGATTCGACGTTTAGGTCGTTGATCGGTAAATCAGCCATCGTGTTACTCGTCAGGGTCACGGGTGCCGGCCGCCAGCGAACCCCGTGCGGCGGAGCACAGCATGATTTAAATGCAGCGGGGAGCCGAACCTTAGCGCGTACACGGCTGCTCGACAATGGGCAATTGCGCGCGGTGTCATACGGCCTGATAGTGTGTTGCCTGGTTAAAGGTCGTGGTGCTGATCGAGTGAAAGCGTTTGAATTGACGGATTTGGATATTGACCAGCAGTTGCTGGCGCTACCTGGCGCTTCGCTGCTGGTGTTTACCAGCGTTGGATGTTCCAGTTGCCGTTGGGCGCGTCAGCAGATGTCGGGTTGGAACCTGCCGGTTGCGCGCATCTGCTGGGTCGACGCCGGGCACAATGGTGGCGCGGTGCAGCGCTATGGGATCTTTCATTTGCCGGCTTTATTTGTAGTGTGCGAGGGTCAACTTCATGGCGCACTCCAGATGGGCCTGAACGCCAGCGACCTCAGCGACGCTATAAATGAGGCGCTCAAACAAGAACCAGAGGAGTTGCCATGACGAGTGCAGTTGAACCTGGGCCGCGTATTGGGATTATCGGCACCGGCGCCATTGGTGGTTTTTACGGGTTGATGCTGGCACGCGCCGGTTTCGACGTGCATTTCTTGCTGCGCAGTGAATACGCGGCGGTCAGTGAGCGTGGCTTGCAACTCAATAGTGCGGTGCATGGTGCCTTGAGCCTGCACCCGGTACAGGCCTATGCCAATGCGGCCGACATGCCGTCTTGCGACTGGCTGTTGGTGGGTACCAAGACGACCGGCAACGTTGAACTGGCGCCGACCATCGCCCAGGTGGCGGCGCCTGATGCCAAGGTCGTGCTGCTGCAAAACGGACTCGGTGTCGAGGACGGCCTGCGCGAACATCTGCCTGAGTCCCTGCATTTGCTCGGGGGGCTTTGTTACATCTGCGTACACCGCTCCGGGCCGGGGATTGTCGAGCACCAGGCCATGGGCCGGGTCAGCCTTGGCTATCACAGTGGTAGCGCGACCCATGATGCTGCACGCCGCCAGGCGATTGTCGAAGAGGGCGCCGGGCTGTTTCGCCACGCCGGGATCGACTCCCAGGCCATGCCTGACCTGGACCAGGCGCGCTGGCATAAGCTGGTGTGGAATGTGCCGTATAACGGTCTGTCGGTGCTGCTCGGTGCGAATACCTCTGCGTTGATGGCCGACGAATCCAGCCGGGAGTTGATCCAGGGCTTGATGGCCGAAGTGGTGCAGGGCGCCCGGGCGTGTGGTCATCAGATCGCGCCGGGTTACGCCGAGCAGATGTTCAGCATGACCGAGCGTTTGACGGACTACTGGCCAAGCATGTATCACGATCACGTGCACCAGCGCCCGCTGGAGTTGGCTGCGATCTACGCTCGCCCGTTGGCCGCTGCCCGGGCCGCCGGTTGCGAATTGCCGCGGATGCAGGCGCTGTATCAGGCCCTGGGCTTTATCGATCGACGTAACGGCTGAGGAGCAGACATGGCCAAAGGCATGAGCGACAAACTGGTTCTGGCGATTTCCTCGCGGGCACTGTTCGACCTGGGCGAAAGCCATAAGGTTTATCTGGCCCAGGGCGTCGAGGCCTATCGCAAGTATCAGATCGATCACGAGGAAGAAATCCTTGAGCCGGGGGATGCCTTCCCCCTGGTCAAGAAACTCCTGACCCTCAATGCCAGCCTTGGCCGCGCGCGGGTCGAAGTGGTGCTGGTGTCTCGCAACAGTGCCGACACCGGTTTGCGCGTGTTCAATTCGATCCAGCACTACGGCCTGGATATTTCCCGCGCCGCCTTCGTCGGTGGGCGTAATCCCCACCCTTATCTGGCGGCGTTTGGCAGTCACTTGTTCCTTTCGACCCATGCCGAAGATGTACGCAGCGCGCTGGATGCCGGTTTTGCGGCGGCGACCATTTTGTCTGGCGGTGCCCGCCGGGCCTCCAGTGCCGAATTGCGGATTGCCTTCGACGGTGACGCGGTGCTGTTTTCCGACGAGTCCGAGCGTGTCTACCAAAGCGGCGGCCTGGAAGCGTTCCAGGCCAGCGAGCGGCAAGCGGCCCGCGAACCTTTGCGTGGTGGGCCATTCAAGGGGTTCCTGGCGGCCCTCAATCTGCTGCAGCGCGAGTTTCCCGACGAGTCATGCCCGATCCGCACGGCGCTGGTGACGGCCCGTTCGGCCCCGTCCCACGAACGGGTGATCCGCACATTGCGCGAGTGGGACATCCGCCTGGATGAATCGCTGTTTCTTGGCGGCCTGGAAAAATCAGCATTCCTTGAGGCGTTCGCTGCCGACGTGTTTTTTGACGACCAGGCTGGCCATTGCGAGAAAGCCAGGGAGGTCGTGGCCACCGGGCATGTCCCCCATGGCGTGAGCAATGAGCCCAAAGTCCAGGTCGAGAGCTAAGTTCATCGCAGTCGCGGAGGCGCTGCTAAGCTGAAACAGTCCCCGCCATCCTGGCAGTCCAGGAGGTTCTATGATTCGGTCGATGTTGTATGCCTCAGACCTGGGTGTGTATGCGCCTTACGTGATGCAACATGCGCTGGCGATGGCGCGCACGTTCAAGGCAGACCTGTATGTGATTCATGTGGTGGAGCCGATCGGGTTGTTCGCTGAGTCGGTGCTGCAGACCTATCTGGACGAGCAAGCCTTGAGCGAATGGCAGAGCCAGGGGCTGAACACCGTAATGGCGAACATCGAACAGCGGGTGCTGGACAGTTTTCGTGAAGAGTTGCAGGACGGCGAGCAGGACTTGCAGGCGATTCGTTCGGTGCGGGTGATCCAGGGGGATCCCGCCCAAGTGATTCTCGACCAGGCGCAGAAACTCTCGGTGGATTTGTTGATCGTAGGGAGTCATAGCCAGGGCGCAGGGATCTCGACCCCGTTGGGGCGTACGGCGGCGCGGGTGCTGCAGCTATCTCAGGTACCGGTCTATCTGGTGCCTTTGCTGCAACGTCGGCGCAGTGATGATGTGTGATGGGGCGTAAACGATAAAAAGTTCTAGATTTATAAATCCAACCTTTAATATAGTTATATACCGTCGCTGATATCCGTGGCGTCTATCTGCTTTGAGGGACACATATGAAGCTTCAACAACTGCGCTACATCTGGGAAGTGGCGCACCACGACCTCAACGTTTCCGCCACGGCTCAAAGCCTCTACACCTCGCAACCGGGTATCAGTAAACAGATCCGCCTGCTGGAAGACGAATTGGGCGTCGAAGTGTTCGCCCGCAGTGGCAAGCACCTGACCCGCGTCACGCCAGCCGGTGAGCGTATCATCACCACCGCTGGCGAAATCCTGCGCAAGGTTGAAAGCATCAAGCAGATCGCCCAGGAATTCTCCAACGAGAAAAAAGGCACCCTGTCGATTGCCACTACCCACACCCAGGCCCGGTACGCGTTGCCGCCGGTGATCAGTTCGTTCATCAAGCAGTACCCGGACGTGGCCTTGCACATGCACCAGGGCTCGCCGATGCAGATCGCCGAAATGGCGGCTGACGGCACCGTCGACTTCGCTATCGCCACCGAAGCCCTGGAGCTGTTCGGTGACCTGGTGATGATGCCGTGCTATCGCTGGAACCGCTGCGTCGTGGTGCCCCAGGGGCACCCACTGGCCAAGTTGCCGAAGCTGACCCTTGAAGCGCTGGCCGAATATCCGATTGTTACCTACGTGTTCGGCTTCACCGGCCGCTCCAAGCTTGACGAAGCCTTCAGCCATCGCGGCCTCACGCCCAAAGTGGTGTTCACTGCGGCTGACGCCGACGTGATCAAGACCTACGTGCGCCTGGGCCTGGGCGTTGGCATCGTGGCCAAGATGGCTGTCGATACCAAACTCGACAGCGACCTGGTCGTGCTGGATGCCAGCGAATTGTTCGAGTCCAGCGTGACCAAGATCGGCTTCCGCCGTGGCACGTTCCTGCGTGGCTTCATGTGCGATTTCATCGAGAAGTTTGCCCCGCACCTGACCCGTGAAGTCATGGCCAAGGCGATCCAGTGCCATAACAAGCAAGAGCTGGAAGAGCTGTTCGACGGCGTTGAACTGCCGGTTCACTGACCGGCCTAGCGGGCCTCGGTCACCACGAATTGTTGCCGGGCGCCCGCCACCAGAATCTGCACCTCATCTCCCTCAAACTTGCCCAGCAGGCTTTTGCCCAGCGGCGAGCGAGGGGTGATGACGGTCACCAACTGCCCCACCACATAGACTTTCAGGCCTGCCGCGTCTGGCGCGAGGAACAGCCATTGCTGACGGTCGTTGTCATCTTCCAGGCCAAGCAGGGTGCCCACTTCGATACCCCGTTGCTCGTCGTAGGGCCGCAGGTTGAGGTTCTGGCACAGCACCAGTGACTGTTTGATTTCCTCGACGCGCCTGGCTTGTCCTGCGGCGAGGTAAGAGGCTTCCAGGCCCAGGGTGTCGTACTTGTTCTCGGCGATGTTTTCTTCATGGGTCGCGGTTTCGTAGGCGGTTTGCGCGGCGCGCTGTGCCACATCCAGGTCGGCGGCGAGTTTTTCCAGGATCAACTGGAGGACGGCGTGTTTATTCATGGGGCTTGCGGCTCAATCACAAAATTGCAGGACGTTGGCCCGGCTCTTGTCGTTGGGGGCGTTCTGGTCCTGCTGGAGCCAGAACTGGCATTTGGGGTTGGACAGGTTGCGCGGGTTGTCCCTCGCCTGGTCCAGCGCCTGTTGTTGTGCCTGCTTGTGCAGGTTTTGCTGGTATTGCTCAAACATCTGGTTCGGTGGCTCAGGCATGGCGGCAGGCGGCTTGCCCAGCTGTTGCACGGCCTGGGTGACGGTGGCCACGGGTTGTTCGAGCAGGTAGCGCGAGGCCAGCCAGCCCGTCAGCGCGATGGCGACAACGCCCAGCCAAAGGCCCAGGGCCACGGCAATACTGAGTTTGAACATCGACAGCGGGCGATCGGACATGGCGGCCTCCTGGCGGGCGCTTGCGGTGAGCTGGGGATTGTCGCATAGCCGGTGTGCAGAATAATCGCGATCAACCCTTCTGCATGGCCGCATTTATGCGGACAATCGAGCCTTTGAATGATGGAGCCGGGAATGAAAGCCCGCTGGGATATTTTTTGCAGCGTCGTCGATAACTACGGCGACATCGGCGTGACCTGGCGGCTGGCCCGGCAACTGGCAGCGGAACATGCATGCAGGGTGCGCTTGTGGGTCGATGATTTGCGGGCGTTCGAACGCATGTGCCCAGAGGTGGATGTGCAGTTGGACCAGCAGTGGCAAGAGGGTGTCGACGTGCGCCACTGGTCACCGACCTGGGTGGCTACGCCGGCGGCCGATGTGGTGATTGCCGCATTTGCCTGCCAATTGCCCCACGACTACATGGAAGCCATGGCCGGGTGTGAGCAGCCGCCGCTGTGGATGAACCTTGATTATTTAAGCGCCGAGGAATGGGTCGTCGGTTGTCACGGCCTGCCGTCGGTGAAGTTCAAGGGCGTACAAAAGTACTTCTTTTTTCCGGGATTTCTCCCAGGCACGGGAGGCTTGTTGCGTGAGGCCGGGTTGATCGAGCGGCGTCAGGCTTTTCAGCGTGATCCCCAAGCCAGGAAAGAATTCCTACAGTGGCTGGGTGTTGTTCCTGCGGTAGGCACGCGATTGATCTCGCTGTTTGCCTACGAAAATGCGGGATTGGCCAGTTGGCTGGAAGCATTGGCGGTTGATGGACAGGCCACTCACCTGTTAGTGCCGCAAGGGCGCATCCTTGGCGACGTGCAGCGTTGGCTGGGTGTGGCTGAGCTGGCAGTGGGGGATATTCATCTGCGCGGCACCTTGACGGTGCAGGTGTTGCCGTTCGTGCGCCAGGAGCAATACGACCATCTGCTGTGGTGCTGCGATTTCAATGCCGTGCGCGGCGAAGACTCCTTCGTACGGGCACAATGGGCCGGGCGCCCGCTGCTGTGGCATATCTACCGCCAGGATGAAGACATTCACCTGGACAAGCTCGATGCCTTCCTGACGCTCTACACCAAGGCGTTGTCTGCACCCGCGAGCGCCGCGCTGATTGGCCTGTGGCAAGCCTGGAACACAGACAGCGATATGGCCTCAAGCTGGAAAATCGCGCTCGAACATTGGCCGGAGCTGACCGTGCACGCCGAGAAATGGTGCCTGGAACAGGCCTTGCAGGCCGATCTTGCGACGGCGCTGGTACAGTTTTATGAAAATTGGATATGATACGCGACCTTGATTTTTGTAAATCCCATCCAAATTTCGGATATTCGTAATGAAAACTGGTAAAGAACTGAAACCCGGTACCGTGATCCGTATCGACAACGACCCTTGGTTGGTTCAGAAAGCTGAGTTCACCAAGTCTGGTCGTAACAGCGCAATCATGAAGACCAAGCTGAAGAACCTGCTGACCGGTTACAAGACCGAAACCGTATACAGCGCTGATGACAAGCTGGACGACGTGATCCTCGACCGTAAGGAAGCGACCCTGTCCTTCATCAGCGGCGACACCTACACGTTCATGGACACCACCGACTACACCATGTACGAGCTGAACGCTGAAGATATCGAAGCCGTTCTGCCTTTCATCGAAGAAGGCATGACCGACGTCTGCGAAGCGATTTTCTTCGAAGAGCGCCTGGTTTCCGTAGAGCTGCCGACCACCATCGTGCGTAAGGTTGCCTACACCGAAGGTTCCGCTCGCGGCGACACTTCGGGCAAAGTGATGAAGCCTGCCAAGCTGGCTAACGGTACCGAACTGCAAGTTGCTGATTTCATCGAAATCGACGACCTGATCGAGATCGACACCCGTGAAGGTGGTTCGTACAAAGGTCGCGCCAAGAAGTAATTCTGGCGTTACTGACAAAAAACCCGACCTTGAGTCGGGTTTTTTTTGCCTGTTTGCCAGTCACACCGTGATATGCAGGCGCACATCAACATTGCCGCGGGTGGCATTGGAGTACGGGCAGACCTGATGTGCCGCGTCTACCAGGCTTTTAGCCTCGCCTTGCTCCAGGCCGGGCAGGGACACGTGCAGGTCGATGTCCAGGCCAAAACCACCGGGAATCTGGCCGATGCCCACATGGGCGGTGATCGAGGCGTTATCGGGGATCTTGCGTTTGTTTTGGCTGGCGACGAATTTCAGGGCGCCAATAAAGCAGGCCGAGTAGCCAGCGGCGAACAGTTGCTCCGGGTTGGTGGCCTGGCCGCCAGCACCGCCCAGTTCTTTTGGGGTAGAAAGTTTGACGTCGAGGATGTTGTCGTTGGAAACGGCACGGCCATCACGACCGCCGGTGGCGGTGGCTACTGCGGTATAGAGCGTTTGCATGGGAGATCTCCTTGTTGGTTTTGCGCTAAAAATTTGCGCGCTAAGTAAGTTGCTAAATAAATGTATCGCGCAAATAGTTTGCGCGCAATATAAAATTCAAAATACTCCCATTACCTGTAGGAGCCGGCTTGCCGGCGAAAAACCTGAGCGCGGCACCACGCACCCGCGTCATCATTGGCGATTTTCGCCAGCCGGCTCCTACAGGAGGCTAGACGCTACCCTGCAAATTCCTGCGCAATTCCAGCAGGTCTGCCTGCAGCTTCTGCAGTTGCTCCATCTGCAGCCCGCTGGCGCCGAGGATGCAGGGGGGAACATCCAGGGCCTTGTCCCGCAGTGCCCGGCCAGCGTTGGTCAACTCCACCACGACCACGCGCTCATCGGCGCGATTGCGTGTGCGGCTTAGCAGGCCCTCGGCTTCCAGGCGCTTGAGCAGTGGCGTCAGCGATCCCGGATCGGTCAGCAAGCGGCTGCTGATTTCGCCCACGGTCAGGCCATCTTTTTCCCACAACACCAGCATGGCCAGGTACTGCGGGTAGGTCAGGCCAAGGGCTTGCAGCAGGGGTTTGTAGACTTTGGTCATCAACAACGATGTGGAGTGCAGGGCGAAGCACAGTTGGTTGTCGAGGAGCAGGGCATCACAAGAGTCGGTCATGGCAGGGCCTTAAAGCGTATTTGATCTGGAATCTAGCGGCCAAACCTTTAACGCGCCAGATAATTTTGCCGCGGCCGTCAGCCCCAGCCACTCTGCAACGCCAGATCCCACGGTGGGATGGGGCTGAAACGGCTCTTGAGGTACTCCAGCAGCAAGCGGCTGCGTGCGTTGGCTTGCTGTTCGAGGCGCAGGGCGTAGATGCCGGCGCTCTCTGCAGTCGGCAGGCCGTTCTCGCAGAACAATGGCACCAGCTCGCCGCGTACCAGGTATTCACTGGCCAGCCAGGTAGGCAGGTGAGCGATGCCCAGCCCGGCCAGGGCGCCGGACAGCAGGGCTTCGGCATTGTTGGCGCTCATGCGGATACGCTGCGGACGGTAGGTGTTCTTGCGCCCATCGAACTCAAAGCGCCAGGCGAACGTCGGCGCCAGTCCTTCCCAGTCCAGGCCATCGTGTTGATTGAGCTGGCTGGGATGGGTCGGCGTGCCACGGTTTTTCAGGTAGGTTGGGCTGGCGCAGGCGATTCTTACGATGCTGGCCAATGGTGTGGCGATCAGCCTCGTATCAACGATAGGTCCTGCGCGCAGTACCAGATCCACCTTGCCCAGGTGTTCGCCTTGCATGTCGACAAAACTGTCGATCAAGTGCAGGTGTACGTCCAGGCCAGGGTAGACCGTCAGGAAGTCCGCAATTGCCGGCGCCAAGTGCCGTCGGCCAAACGCAGCGGGTGCGTCCACGCGAATCAGGCCTTCGGGTGCATGACTTAAAGACACGGCCTCGGCTCGTGCCAGTTGCAACTCCCGGACAACCCGCCGCGCCCGCTCGGCAAACGCCAGGCCGGCAGGGGTGGGTAGCACTGCGTGGGTACTGCGCAAGAACAGCTGGCTGCCCAGGGCGCCTTCCAGGCTGTCGATCCTGCGGGCGACGGCGGAGGGCGTCAGCGGATGGCGCCGCGCGGCTGCGGAAAAACTGCCCGTCTCCAGCACGTCGAGGAACAGGCCCAGTTGATCAGTCAAGGTCGTGGGATTCATGGGGTCATTCGCTTGTGCGGATTTGGCATAGCCATTGTGCGTTGCTGTGCGTTTCCATGCCAGGGTGGACTGCGTAGCATGCAGGGCTTGAGACGGTGCAGGGGCGCAGTTGTGGTGGATATGGCGATGTATGTGCTGCTGGGCATAGCCTTGGGCACCGTGGGTGGGTTGTTTGGCATTGGTGGCGGGCTGATTGCGATCCCGGTACTGGGCGTGTTGTTTGGGCTGGATCAGCAAATCGCCCAAGGCACCGCGCTGGTGATGGTTGTGCCCAATGTGATGCTGGCGCTGTGGCGTTATCACCAGCGCAATCGCATTGAGCTGCGCCATGCCTTGCCACTTGGCGTCACGGGCTTCTGCTTTGCCTGGCTGGGGTCGATCTGGGCAGTAGGTATCGATGCCGGTGTGATGCGCATTGGTTTTATCGCGTTTTTGGTGGCCCTGTCGGCGTACAACCTGTTGCGCATGGTCACCAGCAATGCACCGCCCAGCGCGCAGATGCGCTATTCCTGGCCGTGGCTGGGGGTACTGGGCGCAGCGTCGGGCTCCATGGGTGGCCTGTTCGGTGTCGGCGGCGCGGTGGTTGCCACGCCCGTATTGACCAGCGTGTTCGGTACTACCCAGGTGGTCGCCCAGGGCCTGTCTCTGGCATTGGCCTTGCCCAGCACCGGCGTCACTCTGGTGACCTACGCCTGGCACCATGAAGTGGATTGGCTGATCGGCATGCCCCTGGCGGTTGGCGGCCTGCTCAGTATCAGTTGGGGGGTGAAAATCGCCCACGCATTGCCGGAGCGTCTGCTACGCGGTTTGTTCTGTGGCTTTTTGGTGGTGTGTGCGGTGATGTTGACCTTCAAAGTCTGAAACCCTCGAGGATGTACTCCGCCAGGCATTCGGTGATGGGGGAGGTCATGCCCGGGTTGCGCAGCAGCCGCAGGTTGACTGAGTGCAACGGGCCGAAGCCTTCGTCGCTGCCAAGTATGCGCAGGTCTTCGGTGACCAGGCTTTCCATCATGACCGTCACTGCCAACCCCGCACCTACTACGGCCTGGATCGCCGCACCGTTGGAGCTGTGATAAGCGAGGCGATACTCTCGCCCCACAGCCTCCAGGGAGGCGCGGGCCCATTGCGTACAAAAGCTGTCCAGGCCGGAGATCGCCAGAGGCAGGGTTTCGTGTTCATCCACGCAAAAGCAGGGTGATGCCACCCAGACCATACGTTCATTGCGCAACAACTCGCCGATTTCATTGCCCTGCTCGCGGCTGACCACCGTCAGTGCCAGGTCGCGCCGCTGCATCAGCACCGGCGTTCCCTCACAGTGCATCTCGATCTGGATCAGCGGATACGCCTTGGAAAACCGCTTCAGAATACCGGGCAGGTAGCGCATCACGTAGTCGTCCGGGGTGCCGATCCGCACCAGTCCAACCATATGCGGCTCGCGCAAGGTATTGAACACCTCACTGTGCAGTTTCAGGATACGTCGCGCATACCCCAGCAACACCTGGCCCTCGGGCGTAAGCCTGACCTGCCGGCCATCGCGTTCGAAGAGTTTGCGCTGCAGCACGTCCTCTTCGAGCCGCTTCATCTGCATGCTCACCGCTGACTGGGTGCGATTGACCTGCTCGCCGGCGCGGGTGAAACCCCCTTGGTCGGCGATGGCGACGAAGGTGCGTAGCACGTCGGTATCGATGCTCGGGTAGTTGTTCAATTGATCAATCTCTGAGATGTATTGCATAAAAAACATTCGTTGGATTGATCGTAACCCTGAGCACAGACTTTAGTCATCCCCACTGGAGGGCAAGATGATGAAAGGTCAAAAAGGTTATGTGTTGATGGTGAAGCGCCCGTTTGCCGGGCTGTTTCAAAGAGTTGCCCGTTGGTACGCCTTGCATTGCGAGCGTCAGGTGCTGGCACAGATGAGCGACGAGTCGCTCAAGGATATTGGCTTGACCCGGGCGGACGTCGAGCATGAGCGCCACCGGCACTTCTGGAATGACCCGTTGGGTAAATGACGGGCTTCGCGCTACAGTCTGCGGGCGCAATCAGGAGATACACATGCCCGCAGAACTGAGCTTTTCCCTCAAGCAGGCGCGCCGTCTGGCGCTGGCGGCCCAAGGCTTCTCCGGGCGCCAGCCGCCGTTGCAGATCAAGGCCACCCAGGTCAATCGCGTGATCGAGCGCCTGGGCGTATTGCAGATTGATTCGGTCAATGCCGTGGCGCGCTCTCACTATTTGCCGCTGTTTTCCCGCTTGGGCAATTACTCGCCGCTGCTGCTTGAACAGGCGGCCTGGAGTCAGGGGCGCCAGCGCACGTTGTTTGAATATTGGGGGCATGAGGCCTCGCTGTTGCCCATGGCGCTTTACCCGCTAATGCGTTGGCGCATGCAGCGGGCAGCCGAGGGGCAGGGGATCTACCAGCAGATGGCGCGTTTTGGGCGTGAGCAACAGCCCACCATCCGCCGCGTGCTGGCCATTGTCGAGCAACGGGGCGCGCTGGGAGCGGGCAGCCTATCGACCCGTGAAGAGCGCGCCGGGCCGTGGTGGGACTGGAGTGATGAAAAGCACGCGCTGGAGTGGTTGTTCGCTGCCGGCCTGGTGACGGTTGCGGGGCGCCGTGGTTTCGAGCGGCTGTATGACCTTCCGGAGCGGGTCATACCGTCTGCGATTCTGCAACAAGCGCCCTTGAGCGAACACAGCGCCCAGTGCGGCCTGTTGCTACATGCCGCAACGGCGTTGGGTATTGGTACAGAAAAGGACCTGCGCGATTACTTTCGCCTGGACCCCGCAGACAGTCGTGGGCGCCTGGCCGAGTTGGTCGAGGACGGGCAGTTGCAAGCGTGCCGGGTCCAGGGGTGGAAGCAGGTCGCTTATTGCCTGCCCGAGCCCAGTGTCCCGCGCAAAGTGGCAGCCAGCGCCTTGCTGTCACCCTTCGACTCATTGATCTGGGAGCGCAGCCGTACCGAGCGGCTGTTCGACTTTCGCTATCGGTTGGAGATCTACACCCCGCAGGACAAGCGGGTGTACGGCTATTACGTACTGCCGTTTCTGCACAATGAACGGATTGCTGCACGGGTGGATTTGCGGGCCGAGCGAGCCCGTGGGCGGCTGGCGGTGCATGCCGTGCATGAGGAAGAACCGGGGCTGGACGAGGCGGGGATGTTGGCGTTGGCGTTGAACTTGCGGCAGATGGCAGATTGGTTGGGGTTGGAGCAAGTCCAGGTCAACTGCCAGCGGCACAGTGCAGCCCGGTTGCGGGTGGCGATGCTGGCAATAGAGGTTGGCCGTTAGGGCCCTATCGCGGGCAAGCCCGCGATAGGGGTCGATCAGGCTACAACTGCCCTAGCGTTTGACCTGCTTCAACGTCTCGGCAATCAAGAACGCCAGTTCCAGCGACTGATCGGCATTCATCCGTGGGTCGCAATGGGTGTGGTACCGGTCCGACAAGCCATCTTCGGTAATCGGCCGCGCGCCCCCGATGCACTCGGTGACATTCTGTCCGGTCATTTCGATATGAATCCCACCGGCATAAGTGCCTTCGGCTTGGTGGGCCTGGAAGAACGCCTTCACTTCGCTGAGGATCTGCGCAAAGTCCCGGGTCTTGTAGCCGCTGCTGGCCTTGATGGTGTTGCCATGCATCGGGTCGCAGCTCCAGAGCACCTGCTTGCCTTCGCGCTGTACCGCACGGATCAGGTTGGGCAGGTGATCACCGACCTTGTTGGCGCCCATGCGTGCGATCAGGTTCAAGCGGCCGGGATCGTTGTCCGGGTTGAGGATATCGATCAGGCGAATCAAATCGTCGGGGTTCATGCTCGGGCCGACCTTGACCCCGATCGGGTTGTTCACCCCGCGCAGGAACTCGACGTGCGCGCCGTCGAGCTGGCGCGTGCGGTCGCCGATCCACAGCATATGGGCTGAACAGTCGTAGTAGTCGTTGGTCAGGCTGTCGCGGCGCACGAAGGCTTGCTCGTAGTTGAGCAGCAGGGCTTCGTGGGCGGTGAAGAAGCTGGTCTCGCGCAATTGCGGCGAGCTGTCCATGCCGCAGGCGCGCATGAAGGCCAGGGTCTCGTCAATCCGATCCGCCAGTTGGCTGTACTTGTCGGCCAGGGCGGAGTTGGCGATAAAGTCCAGGTTCCACTTATGCACCTGGTGCAGGTCGGCAAAACCGCCCTGGGCGAAGGCCCGCAGCAGGTTCAGGGTCGCGGTGGACTGGTGGTAGGACTGCAACAGGCGGTCGGGGTCCGGGACGCGGCTTTTTTCGTCGAAACCAATGCCGTTGACGATATCGCCGCGGTAGGCGGGAAGGGTGATGCCGTCGATGGTTTCGTCGTTGGCCGAGCGCGGCTTGGCAAACTGGCCGGCCATGCGTCCGACTTTGACCACCGGGCAGCTGGCGGCGAATGTCATGACAATGGCCATCTGTAGCAACACTTTAAACGTGTCGCGGATTTTTGCCGCCGAGAACTCGGCAAAACTCTCGGCGCAGTCGCCACCTTGCAGCAGGAACGCGCGACCCTGGGTCACCTCGGCAAACTGGCGGCGCAGCTCCCGGGCTTCGCCTGCGAAGACCAGCGGTGGGTAACTGGCCAGGCTCTGCTCGACCTGCAGCAAGTGCGCGGCGTCGGGGTAGCGGGGTTGTTGCTGGATCGGCAGGGCGCGCCAGCTGTCGGGGCTCCAGGGTTGGCTCATCGTGAACTCGAATGAATGTCGGGAGCGTGCATGTTATCAGCAATTAGTGCGTGACCTGCTGGCGCTGCTTGGCCGACAATCGCGCCTTTCCCGCTTGGTACCAGGCGGCTTGAACCCATGCCCGGGCCCATTAGGAGATGAAATGACTGAGGAGCGCGTCGAGCGCCTGTTGGCTGAGGTCCATGATGACTTTGGCATGATCCGTGTGCTGGAAGTGGCCGATTACCGCTTTCTCGAATTTGGCGATGCCATCGAGCAAAGCTGCGTGTTTACCGCCGATCCGAGCTGGCTGGAGTATGACTACACCCGTGCCATGTTGATTGGTGCCTTGTGTCATGAGCGGCCCGAAAGTGCGCTGTTTCTCGGTCTGGGTGCCGGGACATTGACCCAGGCCTGCCTCAAGTTCCTGCCCCTGGAAGATGTCGAGGCCATTGAGCTGCGCCCGGACGTGCCGCGCCTGGCTATCGAGTATTTGGGGCTGGATGATGACCCGCGGCTGTATATCCGTGTGGGCGATGCCTTGGAGTTGCTGGAGACTGCGGAGCCGGCGGACCTGATTTTCGTCGACCTGTACACCGATGTGGGGCCGGGGGTTGGCCACCTGGCCTGGACCTTCCTGGAAAACTGCCAGAAGAAACTCAACCCAGGCGGTTGGCTGGTGATCAACCAGTGGGCGACCGATGATGGCAAGCCGCTGGGCGCCGCGTTGTTGCGCGGGCTTTATCATCGGCATTACTGGGAACTGCCGGTGAAGGAGGGCAATGTGATCCTGATCGTGCCAGCGGATCTGGATCAAGAGCTGGATTTGGGGGCGGTTTCCATTCGAGCCGAAGCTCTGGCGCCTCGGCTAGGTTACTCATTGCAGGCGTTGATCAAGGCTGTTCGGCCGGCGACTTAGTTGCCTGTACTGGCCTCATCGCGGGCAAGCCCGCCCCTACATTTGACCGCATACATCTGTGGGAACGGGCTTGCCCGCGATGAGGCCATCACTGTCGACGACCTTACAAGCCTTTAAATACCCCCGGTCGCTTCTCCAGCATCGCCCGCACCCCCTCCTTGGCATCCTCGCTATTGAGCAGTTTCTCCACCAACACCGGCAACCCGGCGGCCGCTGCGGTTTCACCTTCATCCCGCGCCTGGCGTGCCGAGATCAATGTGGCCTGCACACCCAATGGCGCCTGGCTGGCAATCCGGTTGGCCAGGGCCAGGGCACGGGGCAGCAAGTCCTCGCTGGCCATGACCTCCTGTACCAGCCCCAGTCGCAAGGCTTCATGGGCGTCGAACTCGTCGCCGGTCAGCAGCCAGCGCATGGCGTTGCCCCAACCAGCGATCTGGTGCAGGCGCAGGGTGGCGCCGCCAAAAGGAAAGATCCCACGTTGTACTTCCATCTGCGCAAAGCGCGTATTGCTGGCACACAGGTTGATGTCTGCGGCGAGCATCAATTCGATACCGATGGTCAGGCAATAGCCCTGGGCTGCCACGATCACCGGTTTGCTGACCCTGGGTCCCGCGAACACGCCCCATGGATCGCAGCCTCCCAGCGGTGGTTGCCAGCCCTGTGCCATGGTGTGGGCGACGTTGATCAGGTCCAGCCCGGCGGTGAAGTGGTCGCCGTGGCCGAAAACCACGGCCACGCGCGCCTCTTCATTGCGATCGAATTCGCCGTAGGCCAGGCTCAGTTCGTTGAGCAGGTCGAGGTCGAAGGCATTGCGCTTGGCGACCCGATCGAGCCCCAACAGCAGGACATGCCCTTGTAGTTCACGGCTGACACGGCTGCTGCTGGTTTGTTTCATGGGTGGATCCTCGGGCGCGAAAGGCAGTTTCGGACCGAAGGGCCCGCTGCAAAAGGTGAAGCGTTTAAGCGCAATGATCAACAGGGCCGGGCCTTTGAAAAATAGACGCTCCTGCAAGGATGCGCAAAGCCTGTGGCGTAGAGCAGTTGAATGGTCTTTTCCGATAAAAAAAGCTCCCTTTTTCAGGGATTTCCGGTATAGTGCGCGCCGGCCTTTAACCGGGCCGCGTTTAGGTAGCGCAATTCCCCGAAGTCAGCTTCGGCTGCACGTCCGCACTGCGGACTCTCCCTTGACGAATCTTTTTCATTCATTCGTTTTCGCAAATCCCCGCCGACAAAGCAGCCAGGGCGACTCTTGAGTCTCAACACGGCATGCGCAGCTTTGGAGCATGGGTCTTTGCGGATGCACTTAGAGGCAGACCCATGACCCAGGAAACCGGCGGCTTCGCCGCTTTTAATCTTAACCCGAACATTCTTGCTGCCGTCATCGCGACCGGCTACGAAGAACCTTCGGCTATTCAGCAGCAATCGATCCCGATCATCATGGCCGGCCAGGACATGATTGGCCAGGCGCAAACCGGTACCGGTAAAACCGCCGCGTTCGCCCTGCCTATCCTGCACTGCATCGATCCTGCCAAGCGCGAGCCGCAAGCCCTGATCCTGGCGCCAACCCGTGAGTTGGCGCTGCAAGTAGCAACCGCTTTCGAAACCTACGCCAAGCAAATGCCGGGCGTTACCGTTGTGGCCGTTTACGGCGGCGCGCCTATGGGCCCGCAACTGAAAGCAATCCGTAATGGTGCGCAGATTGTTGTCGCCACTCCGGGTCGTCTGTGCGATCACCTGCGTCGCGACGAAAAAGTGCTGTCGACCGTGAACCATCTGGTTCTCGACGAAGCTGACGAAATGTTGAAGCTGGGCTTCATGGATGACCTGGAAGTCATCTTCAAGGCGCTGCCACCGACCCGTCAGACCGTGCTGTTCTCGGCCACCCTGCCGCAGTCGATCCGTGCCATTGCCGAGCGCCATCTGCGCGATCCGCAACACGTGAAGATCCAGACCAAGACCCAGACTGTTACCGCGATCGAACAGGCTCACCTGTTGGTTCACGCTGACCAGAAGACCTCGGCTGTATTGAGCCTGCTGGAAGTCGAAGACTTCGACGCACTGATCATGTTCGTGCGCACCAAGCAAGCGACCCTGGACCTGGCCAGCGCCCTGGAAGCCAAAGGCTATAAAGCCGCTGCGTTGAACGGTGATATTGCCCAGAACCAACGTGAGCGCGTTATCGACTCCCTCAAGGATGGCCGCCTGGACATCGTTGTGGCGACTGACGTAGCTGCCCGTGGCCTCGACGTTCCACGTATCACCCACGTGTTTAACGTTGATATGCCGTACGACCCTGAGTCCTACGTTCACCGTATCGGCCGTACCGGCCGTGCCGGTCGCGAAGGTCGTGCACTGCTGCTGGTGACTCCGCGTGAGCGCCGCATGCTGCAAGTGATCGAGCGTGTAACCGGTCAGAAAGTTGCCGAAGTCCGCCTGCCGGATGCCCAGGCCGTTCTCGATGCGCGCATCAAGAAACTGACCAACAGCCTGTCGCCGCTGGTGGCTGACGCTGAATCGACCCACGGCGACCTGCTGGACCGCCTGACCGCCGATATCGGTTGCACCCCGCGTGCCCTGGCTGCAGCCCTGCTGCGCAAGGCTACCAACGGTCAGGCCCTGACCCTGGCTGCGATCGAAAAAGAACGTCCACTGGTGCCGAACAACGCTCCGCGCGGTGATCGTCCAGAGCGTACCGGTGATCGTCCGGACCGTGGTGATCGTGAGCGTCGTGCTCCGGTTCCATTGGCTGAAGGCCGTGCTCGCTGCCGTACCGCGCTGGGCGCACGTGATGGCATCGCTGCCAAGAACCTGCTGGGCGCTATCCTCAACGAGGGTGGCCTGGCTCGTGAAGCGATTGGTCGCATCCAGGTGCGTGACAGCTTCTCCCTGGTGGAGCTGCCGGAAGATGGCCTGGAGAAATTGCTGGCCAAGCTGAAGGACACCCGCGTTGCTGGCAAGCAGCTCAAGCTGCGTCGTTATCGCGAAGATTGATCGGCCCTCGGGTTGATTGATCGAACATAAAAAATCCCCGACTGGTTCGGGGATTTTTTATGCCTGGGGTTTCACCTTGCCTGGGTTCTTGTGGAGGGCTGGCGTGCGATGGCATTTGCATCACAGGCAAGCGTGCGGCCTATAAAAACGCTGCTAATCAAATCGATAGATATCCATTCCCAAGGCGCCGAGGGTGAATCCCTGATGGGCCACAGTGAACTGGCCGCCTGCGCCGTAGGCGAAGTACAGCGGTAACAAGTGCTCATCGCTGGGGTGGCTGCGCACGGCATGAGGTGCTTGCTTGCGGTAGTCGTGCAGCCCGGCCTCATCCTGTGTCGCTAGTTTGTCGACCACCCAATCGCGAAAGTCACGCGCCCAGGGCTCAATGCTTTCCGGCCCGGCGTGCCAGTCCAGCTCACTCAGGTTGTGGGTGATGCTGCCGGAACCGATCAGTAAAATACCTTCTTTGCGTAAGCTTGCGAGTGCCTGACCGATTCGGGTTTGCAGCGCCGGTCCCATATGGCTGGGCAGGGATACCTGTACCACGGGTATATCGGCTGCCGGGTACATCAGTGACAGCGGCACCCAGGTGCCATGGTCGAATGGGCGCTGGTGGTCGAGGCGGGCAGGCAAGCCATCGGCTGCGAGCAGCTCGACAAGCCGCTGCGCCAGGGCCGGATCGCCGGGCGCTGGATACTGCACCGCAAACAGTTCGCGGGGGAAGCCGCCGAAGTCGTGCCAGGTCTCTGGGGCGGGGCTGGCGCTGACCAGCAGTTCACGGCTTTCCCAATGTGCGGACATCACCACGATTGCCTTGGGCCGTGGCAGGGCGGCGGCCAGGCGCTTGAGCGCCGGGCCGCTGGCGCCAGGTTGCAGGGCGAGCATGGGCGAACCGTGGGAAATAAACAGGCTGGGAAGCATGAGCGGGCCCTCAAGGTTAAGATAAGGCCATCTTCAATCAGATCATTGATCTAAATCTAATATAAGTTTTAGCGCTATTTGATCGAGTTTTCGGGATTATTCATGGACTCCACCTTTTGGCATGACCGCTGGGCACGCAATCAAATCGGCTTTCACCTGCCTGAGGTCAATCCCTATTTGCAGCGATACTGGCCGGGCCTCGGGCTGGCCAGTGGGGCCGGCGTGTTGGTGCCGCTGTGTGGCAAAAGCCTGGACTTGATGTGGCTGGCGGAGCAGGGGTATAGGGTCCTGGGTGTAGAACTGTCGGAAAAGGCGGTTGAAGCGTTTTTCCGGGAGCAGTGCCTGGCTGCGCATGTCAGCCGGCGAGGAGGCTTCAAGGTTTATCAGGCGGGTGCTGTCGAGCTGTGGTGCGGTGATTTTTTCGAATTGAGTCGCGAGGATGTGGGCGGTTGCACGGCCCTCTATGATCGGGCGGCGCTGATTGCCTTGCCGTCACCGGTGCGTGAGCGCTATATCGCACATTTACAGACGATTGCACCTCAGGTGCAGGACGGCCTGTTGATCAGCCTGGATTACGAGCAGGCCCTGAAGGACGGGCCGCCGTTTGCAGTGAGCGATGACGAAGTCCGTGGGCTGCTGGGAGCGCACTGGCGCCTGAGTATCCTGGAACAACGGGATATCCTGGCCGAGAGCCCCAAGTTCGCCCAGGGTGGTGTCACGTCGCTGGAGGAGCGGGTTTACCAGCTGGCGGGGTTGTAAAATACGTGCCCACAAAAAAGGGGCGATTCAATCGCCCCTTTTTTTACCTGCTGGCTGTCAGCCGCGACGACGTAGTGCGTCGATCCGCTCTTCCAGTGGCGGGTGGCTCATGAACATCCGCGCCAGGCCTTGCTTGACGCCACCGTTGATGCCGAAGGCATTCAGGGTATCCGGCATATGCACCGGCAGGCCCTGTTCGGAGCGCAGGCGTTGCAGTGCGCCGATCATGGCAGCAGTACCGGCCAGTTGAGCCCCGGCTTCGTCGGCGCGGAATTCGCGTTTGCGCGAGAACCACATCACGATGGAGCTGGCAAGGAAGCCCAGTACCAGTTCGGCAAAGATGGTCGCCACGTAGTAGGCGATACCCTGGCCGCCTTCGTTCTTAAAGATCACCTTGTCGACAAAGTTGCCGATGATCCGCGCGAAGAACATCACGAAGGTGTTCACCACGCCCTGGACCAGTGCCAGGGTCACCATGTCACCGTTGGCGACGTGGCCGATCTCATGGGCCAGCACGGCCTTCACTTCGTCTGGCGAGAAACGCTCCAGCAGACCCTGGCTGACGGCAACAAGAGCATCGTTCTTGTTCCAGCCGGTGGCAAAGGCGTTGGCCTCGTAGGCCGGGAAGATCCCGACTTCCGGCATCTTGATCCCGGCTTCGCGGGACAGTTGCTCGACGGTCTGCAGCAGCCATTGCTCATGCCGGGTGCGCGGCTGGGTGATGATCTGGGTGCTGGTGCTCATTTTCGCCATCCACTTGGAGATGAACAGCGAGAAGATCGAGCCGGCAAAACCAAAGACGGCACAGAAAACCAGCAGCTGATTGAGGTTCAGATCAACCCCGTTGGCCGCCATGAACCCGTTGAAGCCGAAAAGGCTCAGGGTGATGCTGGCAATCAGCACGACCGCCAGGTTAGTGGCCAAGAACAGCAGGATGCGCATCATGGTTGTAGAATTCTCCTCATGCTTAATATGTCGCGTACTGCGGGGTATATAAGGTGCGGCAGTGGGCTATTCAACCGGGCGACTATTTCAAACTGTGTCCTACAGCTTGAATGTAGAGCCTTGAAAGGATTTTCTGACTCTGAATGTTGAAGGAGATTTCCGTTCAGCAGCCTTGGGACCCCGTGATTGTTGGGGAGTACAAAGCCGAAGGGCAGCAGGGAAGGGCAGAAGGTATTTCTGCCCGACACGGGCACAAGATGTGTTGCTAGATACTCACTGTACGACCTCTTGCGGGCCGTACAGCGAAAGCGAGGTTACTGGCGATAGGACTTCAGGAAGTTGCCAATGCGCCCGATGGCCATGTCCAAGTCATCCACACGGGGTAAGGTCACCACGCGAAAGTGATCAGGCCACGGCCAGTTGAACGCCGTGCCCTGGACCACCAGCAGTTTTTCCGACAGTAGCAGATCGAGGACGAATTTCTCGTCGTTATGGATCGGGCAGACTTTCGGGTCGATCCGCGGGAACGCGTACAAGGCGCCCATGGGTTTGACGCAACTGACGCCGGGAATGTCGTTGAGCAGTTCCCAGGTGCGGTTGCGTTGTTCCAGCAGGCGACCGGCGGGCAGCAACAGGTCGTTGATACTCTGATAGCCGCCCAGGGCAGTCTGAATCGCGTGCTGGCTGGGTACGTTGGCGCACAGGCGCATATTGGCCAGCATGTCGATGCCTTCGATGTAGCTCTGGGCATTGTGCTTGGGCCCGGAAATGGCGACCCAGCCGGAACGAAAGCCCGCCACCCGGTAGGACTTGGACAGGCCGTTGAAGGTCAGGCACAGCAGGTCCGGGGCCAGGGATGCGGTGCAGATATGCACGGCTTCGTCATAGAGGATCTTGTCGTAGATCTCGTCGGAGAACACCACCAGGTTGTGCTGGCGTGCCAGTTCCAGCATGCCCAGCAGCACTTCCTTGGAGTACACCGCGCCCGTGGGGTTGTTCGGGTTGATGATCACCAGCGCCTTGGTGTTGGGCGTGATCTTGGCCTTGATATCAGCCAGGTCCGGCCACCAGTTGGCTTGTTCATCGCACAGGTAATGCACTGGATGTCCGCCGGCCAGGGTTACCGCAGCGGTCCACAGTGGATAGTCGGGCGCTGGCACCAGGACTTCGTCGCCGTTGTTGAGCAAGGCCTGCATGGCCATCACGATCAGCTCGGAGACACCGTTGCCCAGGTAGATATCTTCGATACCGACCCCTTCCACCTGTTTTTGCTGGTAATACTGCATCACCGCCTTGCGCGCACTGAACAACCCCTTGGAGTCGCTGTAGCCTTGGGCGGTGGGCAGGTTACGGATCACGTCCTGGAGGATTTCATCCGGCGCTTCGAAACCAAAGGGCGCCGGGTTGCCAATGTTCAGCTTGAGGATGCGATGGCCTTCCTCTTCCAGGCGTTTGGCGTGCTTGAGCACTGGGCCGCGAATGTCGTAGCAGACGTTGGCGAGCTTGTTCGATTTGCTGACCTGCATGGCGATGTGATCCCGAAAATGAACGATCCAGACGATGTGAAGACTACCGTGCTGGGAATCCTGCGTGTGGCCTGACCCATAAATACGTTTGAATGCCGATAACGCGGGTGCCAGACTGGCGCTTTGAAGAGGCGCAATCATACGTGCCGCCTGATCCATGGAAAAGACACAGATCAGGCTTTTTCAGTTGTCGAGGTGGATTGATGGAAAAGTTGGATAAGACCCTGGAAGAATGGCGGGAAATGCTTGACCCGGCGCAGTACCAAGTGTGCCGTCTCAAGGGCACAGAGCGGCCGTTTTCCGGCAAATACAACGCCACTACGACCGATGGTGTGTATCACTGTATTTGCTGCAATGAGCCGCTGTTCGACTCGAAGACCAAGTTCGATGCCGGTTGTGGCTGGCCCAGTTTTTATGAGCCGATTGCCGATAGCGCGATGATTGAGATTCGTGATGTCAGCCACGGGATGATTCGCACCGAAGTGACCTGTGCCAAGTGTGACGCACATCTGGGCCATGTGTTCCCGGATGGTCCACCGCCTACTGGTTTGCGTTACTGCATCAACTCGGTGTGCCTGGACCTGGTTCCTCGCTAAACCTGCCTCACCTGTAGGAGCCGGCTTGCCGGCGATGAGGGCCTGGGGGGCGCCATCGCCGGCAAGCCGGCTCCTACGGGATTGTGGTGATGATAAGGAATCAGTTCGGTTAATTAAATTGCATGCAATTTAATTGCTCGCTATGTTCTGCCTTTATTCTCCATCCGAGGCCTTGTCATGAGTGACAACCTGTTGACCATCCCTTGCACCACCATCACGGGCGAGCAAAAGACTCTGGCGGATTTCGCCGGCAAGGCGATCCTTGTGGTCAATACCGCCAGCAAATGCGGTTTCACCCCGCAGTACCAGGGCCTTGAGCAACTCTGGCAGCAGTACAAGGACCAGGGCCTGGTGGTGCTGGGCTTTCCGTGCAACCAGTTTGGCAAACAGGAACCAGGTGACGAGGGGGCTATTTCCGCGTTTTGCGAGTTGAATTTCGGCGTCAGTTTTCCGCTGTTCAAGAAGGTCGATGTCAATGGGGGCGAGGCCCATCCACTGTTCGCGCAATTGAAACAGCGCGCGCCGGGTCTGCTGGGCTCCAAGGGCATCAAGTGGAACTTCACCAAGTTCCTGATTGGTCGCGACGGCCAGGTAGTCAAGCGTTTTGCCCCGACCACCAAACCCCAGCAACTGACCCAAGAGATCGAAGCGCTGCTCAAATGACCGACTTGCCTGCCGTATCCCTGGCCCTGGATGACCAGTTGTGTTTCAAGCTCTACGCCGCTTCCCGGGCGGTGACGCGGGCCTACAAACCGATGCTCGACCAACTGGGCCTGACGTATCCGCAGTATCTGGTCATGTTGGTGTTGTGGGAGTGGCATGCCGCCGCACCGCGCCAGCCGACGGTCAAGGCGCTGGGGGAACGATTGCTGCTTGATTCCGGCACGTTGACGCCATTGCTCAAGCGCCTGGAGCAGCTGGCGCTGATCAAGCGCCTGCGCAGTACCAGTGATGAGCGCGAGGTGCACTTGAGTCTTGCCCAGGCAGGCCTGGCGCTGCGTGACCGCGTCCAGCCGCTGAAAGCCCGGCTGATGTGTGACCGCGGAGTGGACCTGAGCCAGGCGGATGCCCTGCGCCATGGTCTGGAGCAGTTACTTGAGCAGATCACAGACTTGTCGTAGTCGGCACCCATAGGTCGAGCAGGGCGTTGAGTTCTTCGCGGCGAAAAGGCTTGGCCAGGTAGTCGTTCATCCCCGCGGCCCGGCAACGTTCGCGTTCCTCGGCCAGGGCATTGGCGGTCAACGCGACAATTGGCAGCTGTGGCCAGCGCCCGCTGCGGCGGATCTGTCGGCTCGCCTCGTAGCCATCCATGACCGGCATGTTGCAATCCATCAGTACCATATCGAAGCGTTGTACTTCCAACTGCTTCAGCGCCTCTGCGCCATGGGCCGCGACGACTACCTCGCAGCCAAGCTTGCCGAGCATGCCCTTGGCTACCAGTTGATTGACCAGATTGTCCTCTACCAGAAGGATACGTGCCCGATGCGCAACCGGGCTGGTTTCCAGTTGGGCAAGGTCGAGGATGATTTCGCTGCCGTCGCGCAGGGTGCGGTGCAAGACCTGATACAGCGCCGCGCGGCTCAGCGGGCGTGCCTGCTGTTGCAGGGGCGCCAGCGTGGCCACTTCTTCGCCGGGCATGAAGTTGCCGTAGGCGGTGACCAGCAGGATCGGTGCGCTGATGGCCGGGCGCAGGCGGAACAGGCATTCGGGGCAGTCGGTGATCAGGATGTCCGGTGCCAGGCCACTCAAGTCATCGTCGATCGTATAGCTGTGGGGCGTCAGTCCCCAGTGCGGCAGCAGAGCGTGCAGCAGTTCTGCCAAGCCACTGCTAGCCCCGGTAATGACTGCGACTTCGCCGGCCAACGGCCCCAGTCGCGCGGCTGGTGTGTGGGCGGGCAGTGGCAATTCGGCACAGAACTGGCTGCCGAAACCGGTTTCCGAACTGATGGTCAGCCGGCCTTGCATGGCCTCGCAAAGATTGTGGGTCAGTGCCAAGCCAAGGCCAGTCCCGCCGAACTGGCGGGTAATGCCAGCGCCCGCCTGGGTAAAGGGTTTGAAGATACGTGCCTGGGCCTCCTGCGCAATACCGATGCCGGTGTCACACACTTCGATGCGCACACCATTGGGTGGCGCGCTGAGGCGCACATCGACGCGACCGAACCGGGTGAACTTCAAGGCGTTGGACAGCAGGTTACTGACAATCTGCCGGACCCGGGTCGGGTCACCGACCACTTGGGCGGGAAACTGTGGGTCGATCAGGCAGGTCAATTCCACGTTGGGCGCGGCGTTCTGCGACAGCAGGTTGGCGGTGTCTTCCACCAGGGAGCCGAGGTCGAAGGGGATGCTCTCCAGTTCCAGTTGCCCGGCATCGAACTTGGACAGGTCGAGAATATCGTTGAGCAGTTCTACCAGCACTTTGCCGGAGTCATGGGCAATCGACAATTGCTGGCGTTGTTCGGCATTCAGCGCGCTGTCCAGGGACAGCGCGATCATGCCGAGCAGGCCATTGAGTGGGGTGCGGATTTCATGGCTCATGTTGGCGAGGAAGGCCGCACGCGCCTGGGCCATGCCCAGGGCGGTCATTTTCGACGCCTCCAGTTCTTCGTTGGATTGGCTTAGCCGCTGGTTGATGGCCTTGAGTTCGGTGGTACGCGCCGAAACAATGTCTTCCAGTCGGGCAAGGTACTCGGTCAGGCGGTCCTCGGCGTGGCGCCGCTGCTGGATTTCGGTCTCCATATTCTCGAACTGTTGGTTGGCGACATTGACCAATACGCCGATCTCATCGTATTCGTGCCCCGGCGGGCAATCCAGGCGAGCCTGCGGCGCACTGCCGGGGCTGCGTGTGCTCAGTTCGCGGATGATGCGCACCAAGGGCTGGGTCAGCATCGCGTAGAACAGGCCCAGGAGGATGCCGGTCAGGATCAGGCTGCGGGCAAAGCCATTAAGCAGGGTGATCTCCGCCCTGCGCAGGAACCGGCTGCCGAATGCGTAGGTGTCGACGTCAAGGCGCAACACACCCAGGGATTCGTCTGGCATATGGGTGAGATACAGGCGGTCTTCGAACTGGCGGTTGGCGCCGAACAGGAAGTCGCTGATGGGGCGGTAGCTGCTCTCCTTGCGCGGCCGATCAACGTCAGCCAGCACCAGGCCATTGTTGTCGACCAACTGCGCTCGTGTGATGGCGGGGGAGTGCAGCAAACCCAGGGTCAGTTCCTGGGCCAGTTCGGCGTCGATGTTGTAGGCGATACGTGAGGCCGGGTTATGGCTGATTTCAAGCAGCGCGTGTATTTCACGGTTGATGGACGCGTCTTCGCTGGCATAATCAATGCCGATCTGGATCAGGCTGAGCAAGGTTCCCAATACGAAACCGACCAGCACAGTCAGTCTGGCTTGTTTATAAGACAAGCGGTGGGCGAACTTGATATCCATTAGGTGCTGAGCCACTTTACGTTTCCCTTCGCCCGGCAAGCATAGCTGAACATCCCCAGCGCCAGCCTTGCCCGGTATGAATCGTTTTTTCAGGTGCAGCCGCCTGGCAACTGCGTCAGGGTTGCCAATACGCCATCTTTTACAAGAACTTGCCACAGGAATAGTCATGGATTCTCGATTGAATGCCTTTCTTGAGCGGGCCGATGCGGTGCTGGCTCGTCTGGAACCCTTGTTGCCAGCGCCTCGCGAGGTCATTGACTGGAGCCTCTGCCTGGCGGCCCGCTGGCAGCGTGAGGGTCGTAGCGGTTTTTTGATGCCGCTGGAAGTCAGCCTGGATATGCGCCTGTCCGACCTGATCGGCGTCGATAAGCAACGCGAGCAATTGGCACGCAATACTCAACAATTTCTCGATGGCCTACCCGCCAACCATGCGTTGCTCTGGGGCTCGCGTGGCACTGGCAAATCCTCCATGGTTCGCGCCTTGCTGGCCCAGCATGCCAAGGCCGGCTTGCGCCTGATCGAAATCGAGCGCGACCACCTGGCCGACCTGCCGCGTGTAGTCGAACAACTGCTCAAGTTGCCGCAGCGTTTTATCCTGTTCTGCGACGACCTGTCGTTCGACGCCGGTGAAGGCGATTACCGTGTGCTCAAGAGTGTGCTGGACGGCTCGCTGGAGCAGGCTCCGGAAAACGTGTTGCTGTATGCCACGTCCAACCGTCGTCACCTGGTGCCGGAGAACCAGAGCGACAACGATAACTGGAAACGCGTGGACGGTGAGCTGCACCCCAGTGAAGCGGTGGAAGACAAGATCGCCTTGTCCGACCGCTTTGGCTTGTGGTTGTCCTTCTATCCGTTCACCCAAGAGCACTTCCTGGACGTGGTGGAGCACTGGATCGGCGAGCTGGCGAACAAGGCGGGCTTGCAGTGGCAGCGCGATGAGGCACTCGACATCCTGGCGGTGCGCTGGGCCACGGGTCGCGGTAATCGCAATGGCCGCTGCGCCTACCAATTCGCCCGCTATTGGGTAGGTCTTAAACTGCTGGAGCGTCAACCATGATCGATTTGCAACAGGCGGGCAGCGGCCTTGATGGGTACGCCATGCTCTGTGCACAGTTGGAATCGCTGCTGGGCGATGAGCGCGACTTTATCGCCAACGCGGCGCAGTTTTCTGCGTTCCTGTTCAACCAGATCGATGACTTGAATTGGGCCGGCTTTTATCTCAACCGTGATCAAGAACTGGTGCTTGGGCCTTTCCAGGGGCAGATCGCCTGTGTGCGCATTCCGTTTGGTCGAGGGGTGTGTGGTGCGGCAGCCGCTTCGCGGCAAACCCAGCGGGTGGAAGATGTGCATGCGTTTGCCGGGCACATTGCCTGCGACAGTGCCTCCAACAGCGAGCTGGTGGTGCCATTGGTCAAGGATGGCAAGTTGATTGGGGTGCTGGATCTGGATAGCCCGAAGCTTGCGCGCTTCAGTCCTGAGGATCAGGTAGGTATTGAACGGCTGGCCGCAATTTTTCTGCGGTTGACTGCCTGCTGAGTGAGTGGGGGGGGCGGGGGGGCTAGCCAGAGCGCGGGACTGCATTCCCTGTGGGAGGTGGCTTGCCTGCGATAGCGTCCGGAAGAAAACTTGGGGTGTCAGGTACCCCCTGTTTTCGTTAACGACCATCGCCGGCAAGCCGGCTACTACAATGGTGCGAGGATGTTCAACTGCTCTTGCAGCACGTGCTCAAGGTCGAGCATGGCTTTTTCGATGGCTTTGACCCAGATCTCGACCTGCGCCGGATCGGCACCCTCGCCAGCTTGTTCCAGCACTTCGCATTGCCCGGCCAGAGTGCAGGCCTGGACGATCCTGGCGGCGCCCTTGATCTTGTGGGCCTGCTCAATCAAGTCCTGATGCGCGCCTTGTGCGAACAATACAATGAGTTCTTCGCGATCACGCCGGCTGCTGCTCAACAGTTCTTCCAACAGACGCTGGCTTAGCAGTGGATCTCCGCCGGTGAGGGCGTTGAGGCTATCCAGATCAAAGATCTGCGCTGATGACAGCGGGGTGATTTCGGCCAAGTGCCGCTCCAGTGTGGTAAGGCTGATGGGCTTGAAGAGGCAGTCATTCATGCCCGCATCCCGACAGCGCTGTTTTTCCTCCGGCTGGGCATTGGCGGTGAATCCCAGGATGATGCAGGGCGTCATGTTTTCCCGTTGCTCGTGTTCGCGGATCGAGCTGGCCAGCTCATAGCCGTTCATGACCGGCATGTTGCAGTCGGCAATGATCAGGTCGAAATGTTCCTGGCGCCAGGCCTGGAAGCCCGCCGCGCCATGCTGGACTGCGGTGAATCGGTGCCCGAGAAAGCCTAATTGCTGGCACATAAGCAGGCGGTTGGCCGGATGGTCGTCCACCACCAGTACATTCAGCACCGCTGCTGCGTCCTGGGTCGCGGGCTTGAGTTCGATCTGCGGGTAGGCAGGTGGCAGGCTGGTCATCTGCAGCGAGACAAACACCTGGGTGCCGACGCTGGGCACGCTGCTCAGGCTCAACTGCCCGCCCATCATTTCGCATAAGCTGCGACAGATCACCAGGCCAAGACCGGCGCCGCTCCTGGCCAGGTGCCCGGAGTTATCGGCCTGGGAAAAAGGCTCGAACAGGCGTTGCTGATCATCCCGGCTGATGCCGATACCGGTGTCCTCGACCACCAGTTTCATCTGGATCTGTTGTGGCTGCCCGGTGGCCTGGATATCGACCTTGATCTTCACCCCGCCGTGCTCGGTGAACTTGATGGCGTTGCTCACCAGGTTGGACAGGACCTGTTTGAAACGCAGGGGATCGATCTGCACGTCACGTTCTTCGAAGCCGGGATTGAACTCCAGTAGCAGGTTGAGGTTTTTCTGGCGTGCCAGGCCATCGAACACGCGTACCACCGACTCGATCAGTTCCCGCAGGTTGACGCGCTCCGGCGCCAGGCTCAGGCGGCCCGATTCGATGCGTGCGATGTCGAGGATATCGCCAATCAACTCCAGTAAGTCTTTGGCCGAGTTGTAGGCCACTTCGATGGCCGGTCGATCCAGATGTCCATGGTCGGCACGCTTGAGGGTCAGCTCTAGCATGCCGATCACCGCGTTCATGGGGGTGCGGATCTCATGGCTCATGGTCGCCAGGAACGTACTTTTCGCACGGTTGGCCTCATCGGCACGGTCTTTGGCGGCGCGCAGGTCATCGAACAATTGGCGACGGTCGCTGATGTCGATCCAGCCGCCGATAATGCCCTGGACCTTACCGATCGAGTCGCGGTAGGGCAGGATCCAGTGATAGATCGTCAGGAGTTTCCCGTGAATATGCAGAGAGCGATCAAGGATCAGCGGCGTGCCCTGGGCCACTACCCGAAGATAGTCGGCATGGTACTGTCTGGCCTGGGCCTCGTCCGCCAAGTTGATCTGCATGACACTCTTGCCGATGACCTCCTCGCGTGCGACACCGAAAGCCTGCAGGTAACTATCGTTGCAGGTCTGCAGCAAACCGTTGCGATCACGCACATAGATCGGGTGAGGGGTTTCATTGACCAGGGCGCGCATGAATTCGTACTGATCGCTCAGGGCTCGCTCTGCCATCTGCCGATGCTTGATCTGTCTGCGCATGTAGCCGTTCCAGGCTAGGGACGTGAGTAGCAGCAGCGCGGCGGCGATGACAATCTGGAAGATCAGGCGATGGTAGTTGCGCCAATAGCTGTCGGACGCGGCTGTGTAGCCTCGCCAGCGGTTGTTGATTACCCCAAGTTCATCCGGCGCAATGCTGAGCAGAGCCTTGTCAAGGATGGAGGCCAGTTCGGGAGCGTTGCGTGACGTGGCCAGGGAAAAGGAGGCCAGTTGCGTGCCAATACTCGAACTGATCTGCAATCGGCCCTGGAAGAAGTGGGATGAGAGGAAGTAGTTGGCGACCACCAGTGAGTTGACGGCCCCATCCACATGCCCCTGGGCCAGCATCTCCGAGGCCTTGAAGGTATCGCTGGCCTGCACCAGGGTGATTTGCGCAAACTCCCGGCGCAGATAGTCCACCAGAGGGTTGCCTTCGGTGATGGCCAGTTTTTTCCCTGCCAGTTGCTCAAGGCTTGAGGGCGCTCCAGGCTCCTTACGCGTGAGCAGGACGTAGGAGTTCTGTAGGTAGGGACGACTGAAGTTGAGCCTGGATTCGCGTTCACGGCTGGGACTGATGGCGGCAATGATGTCTGCGTCGCCGTTTTCAACCCGCTCGATCATTTGGTCGACGTTACGGGTGCTCTGGAACTCCAGGCGCAAGCCGGTACGCAGTCGGATCAACTCCAGCAGGTCGGCGGTCATGCCCCGCAACTGGCCGTCAGAATCGACGAACGTCAGTGGCGCGAAGGTTTCGTTGATGACCACTTTCACCACTGGGTGGTTCTTGAGCCAGCGTTCTTCACGTTGGTTCAACTGCAACTTGTGGTCGGTCAACAGGATGTCACTGCCTGCACTCCAGCGTTTGGCGATGTTTTCCCGTTCGTATGTCCCGATGTCGGCGAGGACCGTATCGACGATACCCAGCAGGGTTTGCTGGTCACGATGCACGGCGAAGCTGAAACCGTATGCTTCGTGCTTGCCGAAATTGGCCATGCGGATGTTCTTCAGGTAGCCCTTGTTGATCATGTAATGGGTGGAAATGGTATCGCCGAGAAACACGTCGGCCTGGTCGAAGGCTACGGCGTTCAGTGCATTCAAATAGGACGGATAGACCTGGATGATCGCGTTGGGGTACAGCGCCTTGACCTCCTTCAATGGCAGGTAGTGGTAGACAAGGCTCAAGCGCATGCCCGCCAGCCCGTCATTGAGCGGGCGGGTTTCTGCGTCGCGAGTGACCAGTACCGGTTGGTCCACCGCGTACGGCGTTGACAGGATGACATCGGGGTTGCTCGCTTCGAATCCGTTGGCGCTGCCCAGCAAGTCGATCTTCCCATCTTCCAGCGCCTGGATTGCCGCTTCGCGCGAAGGGTAGCGCATTACCGTGACGGGCAATGCCAGGGCTTTGGCGAGGATTCCTGCGTAGTCGGCGGTAATGCCTTCATAGTCATGACCGCTGGCGGTGATGTCGAAGGGCGGGTAGTCGGGGGTCGAAGCGCCCAGCACCAGTTCGCGTTTGTTTTGTAGCCATTGGCGCTGGGTGGGGTTCAGTTGGGTGTCCAACTGAACAATGCCGGCACGACTCAGCAGCGAGTAGCGTTCTGGAGCGGTTTGAGCCGCTGGCACGGCTGTACTCAAGCACAGCCCGGTACTCAAAATGATTAGATAGTCCTTTAAACGCCTTGGCATCCTGTTTCTCACACTAACGCGTTGCGTTTTGCCATCTCGATAAGTTCTACCAAGGACTTGGCCTTAAGCTTTTGCATTAAGCGTTTTTTATAAGTGCTGACAGTTTTGTTGCTAAGGAACATGCCCTTGGCGATCTCTTTGTTTGTACGGCCTTGCGCAAAAAGTTGTAAGACCATAAGTTCCCGGTCGTTGACGGATTTGAAAAGAATCAGTTCTTCGTTTTCGCCGGTTTCAGCGCCAGTGGCATTTAAGGCCTGGCTTGGAAAGTAGTTGTAACCTGAAAGTACAGCCCTGATGGCACTTAGCAGCTCACTTAGGTCACCTTCTTTGCAGACATAACCATCGGCGCCCGAACGCATACAGCGTGTGGCAAATAGTGTCGGAGACTGGGCTGTCAGAATCAGGGTTTTCATTGGCGTGCTCATCGCATTGAACCTGCAAAGAACCTCCAGTCCGTCGAGTTTTGGAATGCTGATATCAAGTATAATGAGGTCTGGAAGACATTCGCGGACCATTTGTATTGCATCACAACCGTTATCTGTTTCACCGACTACTTTGTAACCTTCATGTTCCAGCAACATTCGGATTGCAAGTCGAATAACCGGGTGGTCGTCAATAATAAAGACTGTGTTCATGAGCCAATTCCATACTAATGCAAATAAGCGCGCACATTAGCTCAGAAGGCAGGGTAGGAGCATGAAGGCAAGGCTGAGTAGATATAAAACAGGAAAATTCCTACATCAAAAAAGGTTTAGGACTACGACTCGCTAAGGCTTTATTGGGCGTGCTGTAAGAGTTTCTTGGCTGAAAGGTTTAAAGAGTGCGCGGTGTTATTTGCGGGTTGAATAGGAGGGTATTTCATTCGCAGGTATGTTTAATGTCCTACGTTAAAACTCGAAAAGTTACCTGAAGGATCGGCGGAGTGCTGATGCAGCAGGTGCTTCCGGTATGTCAGGAAGTTTTTGTCCAAGTACAAGGCAGTATTCTTTAATCGCGGGCGAGCCCTGATTGGCTGATCAGCTCGATCCAGGCTTCTTTGTTCAATGGCTTAGCCAAATACCCGAGTAGACGCAAGTCGCGTTGCGTTGCCAGGGTTTTCAGATAATCCAGTTCGAGGGTAGGCAGCCCACTTAGCAAGACCGCACTTTTGACAAAGCCTGCATGGCTGGCTATCTCCACCAACTCCAAGCCGGTGAGGTCGGGCAGGCATTGATCACACAACATGAGATCGAAGGGGGTCTCGGTTGTGCGCATCAACTTGATCGCCTGTTCGGCATTCTCGGCAGGTGTCAGTTGATTGAAGCCGAAACTCTTGAGCAGGCACTGAATGGCCAGGAGTTGAAACGGGTGATCTTCCACCAACAGGATGCGCAATTGTCGTTCGGGCATAGGAAGTTCCGTGGAAGTAGCTGCAGCCGGAAAGTGCCAGCCAGTGCCTGTATCGAGTTGCCCAGTGACCCAGGTGGTGGGCTATCGTGGGTTGGCGTGAATGTAGGAACTGATCGCTGGGGTGGATAAGAGAGGGGTGATTATTCATTGGGTGTTGAGGCGAATTCGATCAGGCCGCTCTGGTGCCTGCGTAGGTCGATTCTTTGAGGCAAGCACCCAGGCAGGAAAGACTGCCTGGGCCACGGGTCATTGAGAGTGTGAGCGCCCGGTCATCTCGCGGGCCATCTCGCTGGCGTAGCTATCGGTCATGCCGGCGATGAAGTCGATCATGCGCAGGAATGAACGGTGCAGTGGCCAGTCAGGGTGGGGGGCGCTATTACCCAGCAAATCGAGGACGCGCCGATTCTTGAAGGAGGGTGTACGGCCGCCATGTTGCTCCAGTGCGGCGCCACAGAAGGTGTTCAGGAGGATCTCCAGGGTGGTGTAGGCGCCGATCTCATGCAGGGTCTTGCGTTTGTCCTGAAAGATTTTCTTGCGCGCCATGTCCTTGGCATTCAGTACACAACGCTTGGCTGGGCCATGCATATGCTCCACCAGGTCGCCCTGCAGGGTCCCGGCCAGCAGCGCCGGTTGCTGCTCGACGAACGCCCGCGCGGCGGCGTTGGTCAGGTGCTCGATGGCTTTCCCCCGCAAGATCGCGAGTTTGCGCCGCCTGGAGTCTTGGGGGCCGAGTTGCCGGTAGGTTTCCGGCAGGTCATCACCTACCAGGTTCAACAGCAGTGATTCGACTTCGGCGTACTCCAGCAACTCCATTTCCAGGCCATCTTCCAAGTCAATCAAGGCGTAGCAGATATCGTCGGCCGCCTCCATCAAGTAGACCAGCGGATGGCGCGCCCAGCGTTGTTCCTCCAGTTGTGGCAGGCCGAGCTTCTGGGCGATCTGTTCCAGGATCGGCAGCTCGCTCTGATAGCAGCCAAACTTGTGTTTCTTGTAGCCCAGGGAGTCGGCGTGGCGGGCGGTCCACGGATACTTCAGGTAAGTGCCCAAGGTGGCGTAGGTCAGGCGCGTGCCACCGTCGAACTGGTGGTACTCCAATTGCGTCAGTACGCGGAACCCTTGTGCGTTGCCTTCGAAATTGAGGAAGTCATTGCGCTCTGCGTTACTCATGTCATCCAGCCAGCCACGGCCTGCTGCCTGCTGGAACCAGTGGCGAATCGCATCTTCGCCGGAATGGCCGAACGGTGGGTTACCGATGTCGTGGGCCAGGCAGGCCGATTGCACTACCATTCCCAAGTCGCTGGGGTCGCACCAGTCGGGCAGGGCGCTGCGAATGGTCTCGCCGACGCGCATCCCCAGGGAGCGCCCCACACAACTGACTTCCAACGAGTGGGTCAGCCGGGTATGGATATGATCGTTGCTGGTCACCGGATGGACCTGGGTCTTGCGGCCCAGGCGGCGAAAGGCCCCCGAGAAGATGATCCGGTCATGGTCTTTGTGAAACGGGCTGCGGCCCAGCTCTTGCGGGCTATGCAGGGGTTTTCCAAGGCGTTCGCGGGTAAGCAGGGTAGGCCAATCCAAGGCGAGGGCTCTCCGTGGGATGAATGTCGACCCCCAGCTTCCCGGTTCGGCGTGCCCGGAGCAAGCAAAAAACTACAGGCTGGAGGCGTCAATATCGATTAACAGCAAGCGCTGACCGTTATCGAAGAATTGCCCTGCTGTCAGGCAGTACTGATTGGTCGTGGCATCGCGGTAGGTGGTGGAGAGAATCAGGCGGCGTTCTTCCCAGCCTTCGGCTAGCAGATGATAGAAGTAAGGGCGCCATGACCAGTTATGGCCCAGGTAGCGGCTGTCGGCTTGCCAGGCATCCTGGCGCCACTCGAAGTTGGGGGTCAGTTGGGTGCCGTGGCGATCACACTGATAAAACCGCAGCAACCGGGGAAAGCCCGGCAGCCATGGCAGTTGACTGAGCGGCGCCTGGGCCAGCGCCCAGCGTTGCAGGATCTGCATCAGCTCGATCAGTTGCTGGCGCAGCAACATGATACGCCCGCGCTCGGCCAGTTTCTGCTGTACGTAGGCCTGGCGCAGCGCAGCGAAACGCGGCACAAATGCATCGGCAGGGAACCAGTCCAGTTGTGCCTGGGCAAACAGGTAGCCCTGGACATAACGCGCGCCACATTCGAGGGCAAAGCTCAGTTGTGCTTCGGTTTCCACGCCCTCGGCAATGATCCAGCACCCGGTTTTTTCCGCCATTTGCGCCAGGGCGCGCACCACTTCACCGCTGGGACCGCCCAGGGCCGCAGCCTGGAACAGGCGCATATCCAACTTGAGGATATCCGGACGCAAGGCGAGGACCCGATCCAGTTGCGAATATCCGGCACCAAAGTCATCGATGGCAATCCGCGCTCCTGCCTCACGGTAGCGGGTGGCAACCTCGGCCAGGCGCTGGCTGTTGCCTCCCAGTTCGGTGATCTCAAACACGATGCGCTTGGGGTCGACATTATGGGCCTGCAACTGTTTCAGGCTGGGCAGGGCTTGCCCCGGTCGTAGCAGGGTAATCCAGCGTGGCGAGATATTGAGGCTCAGGAACCAGTCTTCAGGTGCTTCATGCAGGCGGCTCAGGGCATAGTCGCGGATCTTGCGGTCCAGGCGACGCAACGCCGAGGTGGGTGTGCGAGCGTCGGCGAATAGCGGGCCGACCGAATGCAGTTGGCCATCGGCCTGGAGTAGGCGCCCCAGTGCTTCCATTCCGGCAATACGACCGGTGGCGGTATCGATAAACGGTTGGAAACAGGCGAGCGGTTGCCCGTCAATCACAGAGCCTCCTTAGGGTGTTTCGTATAGGAAAGATATCGCATGAAAAAGGCCCGGCCCCTGTAGAGAGGGAGCCGGGCCTGATCCGTTTGCAAGAATGCAGCCAGTTACGTCAGGGCTTTCGGGATGCGCCCTGCATGGCAAGCTTGATCAAGGGGATCAAGCCCGCACCGAGCCGTACCAGGCGGGTCATGGTGCCTATTCCGCCCCCCTTGGCGCCTTTGCCGGTGAAAAAACCCAGCAGGGTCACCGCGGCGACGCCCCACAGCGGCGCATGTTTGATACCGAAGCCGGCCTGCCAGCTTTGGCCCATGTTGCGCACCTTTTGCAAGGGCAGCAGCAATTGCTGGGACTCATGGCGAATTTCCTGGCGATGCATTTCCATGCGCAGGCGGATCAAGGCCTTGCGCATTTCCCGCCGGGAGTTGGTTTGCGGCAGTTCAGTCAGGCTCATGGCAGCAGGCGCTCCCGGTCGTTGGCCAGCTCTTCGAGGGTGGCGTGGAAAGGCGTGGACTCATCGAACACCGCAGCCTTCAAGCGCAATCCACAGAACGCTGCGGCCAGTACGTAAAACACGCAAAGGCTGATGATCCCGGTCAGGCGATAGGTGTCCCAGACGAGGATCATCACCAGCGCCGATAATCCCACCAGCAGCAACAGGGCAAACACCAATGCCAGACCGGCAAACAGCAGCAGGCTGACGGTGCGTGCCTTCTGTTCCTGCAACTCAATGCCAAACAGTTCGACATGGCTGTGCAGCAAGCCCAGGACAGCCGCGCCGAGGCGCCGCGATGTGGAGCTTGGGCCCGAGGACGAGCCGGTTTCGCCGATAGACATGATTAGCGCCTTGTGGCCAGCAGGCCGATCAGGAAACCCACGCCGGCCGCGATGCCAACGGATTGCCAAGGATTGGCCTGTACGTAGTCTTCGGTGGCGGTGACTGCCGCCTTGCCGCGTTCGCGCAGGGAGTCTTCGGTCAACTTCAGGGTTTCCCGGGCCTGCAGCAGACTGTCGTGGATCTTCGAGCGCAATTCATCAGCCTGGTCACCGGCCAGAATCGCGGTGTCGTCCAGCAGCTTTTCGGTATCGCTGACCAGGGTCTGGAAATCTTCCATCAGTATTTCTTGAGCCGTCTTTGCCGTTTTTCTGGCCATGGTTAACTCCGTGAGTGGCTGTCTGAAGCTTTTGCAGGGTTTTGGTTGAGAGTCACCGGTATCGGTGAAGGTTCATTGCAATTGTCTGGTACAGCTTTTGCTTTGCCTTGGTGCGCCTGCCGCAAGGCTTGCGCGCAATGTGGGCGGTTTCGGCCAAAGCCTTGAAAAACCTTACCCTAAATCACTAAAACCCGTGGGAAAACCCGCAAGCCATTGCCTCTTTCAACGGTCGTCGCGCCAAAGCGGTTCATACCCTCTGCAGAAGGGGAGAACGCGCAGTGCCAATTTAGTGCGCGATCCTTGGGTGATGACCTGCTTTGGTGCTTTTCCCTCAACTGCAGGCCTGCCAATCTCCATGGAAAATATGCAAAGCGCGGTGGACACCCTGGTCCACAGCTCCAATACGCTGTTTATTCTGATCGGCGCGGTAATGGTCCTGGCAATGCATGCCGGCTTCGCATTCCTGGAAGTCGGTACGGTACGGCAGAAGAACCAAGTCAACGCGTTGTCGAAAATCCTCAGTGACTTTGCGGTCTCGACCCTGGCCTATTTCTTTATAGGTTATTGGATCTCTTATGGGGTCAGCTTTATGCAGCCGGCCGCGGTGCTCAGTGCCGACCATGGTTACGGCCTGGTGAAGTTCTTTTTCCTGCTGACTTTCGCGGCAGCCATCCCGGCGATCATCTCCGGAGGCATTGCCGAGCGTGCACGCTTTGCCCCTCAGTTGTGTGCCACGGCGTTGATCGTGGCGTTCATCTACCCGTTTTTCGAGGGCATGGTGTGGAATGGCAACTTCGGCCTGCAAGCCTGGTTGCTGGCGACCTTTGGCGCAACCTTCCATGACTTTGCCGGTTCCGTGGTGGTGCACGCCATGGGCGGCTGGCTGGCGCTGGCGGCGGTGTTGCTGCTGGGCCCACGTCAGGGCAGGTATCGCGATGGGCGATTGGTAGCGTTTGCACCTTCGAGCATTCCGTTCCTGGCATTGGGCTCGTGGATACTGATCGTCGGCTGGTTCGGCTTCAACGTGATGAGTGCGCAGACACTCTCCGGGGTGAGTGGACTGGTGGCGGTCAACTCGTTGATGGCCATGGTGGGTGGTACCGTGGCGGCGCTGGTGATTGGGCGTAACGATCCGGGCTTTTTGCACAATGGTCCGTTGGCCGGGCTGGTGGCGATTTGCGCGGGTTCCGACCTGATGCATCCGGTGGGCGCGTTGATTACCGGTGTGGTGGCCGGTGGCTTGTTCGTGTGGTGCTTTATCGCCGCTCAGGCTCGCTGGAAGATCGATGATGTGCTGGGGGTCTGGCCGCTGCATGGCTTGTGTGGCGTGTGGGGTGGGATTGCCTGCGGGATCTTCGGCCAGAGTGCCTTGGGTGGGCTGGGCGGCGTGAGCCTGATCAGCCAGTTGATCGGCACCGCCCTGGGGGTGGCGGTGGCCCTGGCTGGCGGGCTGCTGGTGTACGGCGCGCTCAAGTACTTCTGCGGCCTGCGCTTGAGCCAGGAAGAGGAGTACTACGGCGCGGACTTGTCGATCCATAAGATTGGCGCAGTCAGTCAGGATTGATCGGGGCTTCACGGTTGTCGTCGGTGTGCTGGTAGAAACCATGAAGCAAGCGGTAGCGGTTGCGCCGCACTTCATCGACGCGATCGCGTACCTGCTGGTCGGGCAGGCCGAGCATGATCATCGCGTGCGATGCGAGCATCAGGCTCGACTCCAGTAGCTCGGGCACCACTTCACTGGCCCCGGCGGCTTTCAGCTCCGTCAATTGGCTGTCGTCACGGGTGCGCACCAGGATCGGCACTTTATGGTTGATCCGCCGCGCTTCCTTGAGCACCGTCAGGGCCACGTCGCTATTGTCCACGGCAATCACCACCAGGCGAGCGCGCGCAAGGCCGACGGCGCTGAGCAACGCGCCGCGCCGGCAATCGCCATAGTGCACGCTGCTGTCCTCGGTGGCGGCTTCTTGTACGCGTTCGGGGTCATCGTCCAGGGCAATGAACGCCTGTTGTTCACGGCGCAGGAAACGCCCGATGGATTGACCGACCCGGCCATAGCCGCAGATCAGCACGTGCCCGCGCAATTGGGCATTAAGCGCGGTGATTGCTTCCAGTTGTACTTGCTGGTTGGGCTTGCGGTGCAGGCGCAGTGCGATAGCGGGGGCGGCCCGCAGCAGCAGGGGCGTGAGCAGCATCGAGCAGAACGTTGCTGCCAGCAGCAGGCCGCTGATTTCGCCTGGCAGCATATTGCTCAATTGCATCTGCGCCATCAGCGCAAAGCAGAACTCACCGCCCTGGGCCAGGGCCAGGCCACTGCGCCAGGCGGTTTCGCCGTCGCTACCCCGCAGCTTGACCAGCACTGCGACGACGCAGCCCTTGATCAGCATCAGCCCCAGGGTCAGCCCGAGGATCTGCAGGCTGTGACTGACGAACAGCTGCAAGTCGATCAGCATGCCGATACTGACAAAAAACAGCCCCAGGAGGATGTCGCGAAACGGCCGGATATCGGCTTCGATCTGGTGCCGGTAATGACTTTCCCCTAGCAACATGCCCGCCAGGAACGCACCGAGGGCCGGCGACAGGCCCAGCAGGTGGGTGAGCCAGGCAGTGAGCAACACAATCACCAGGGCCAGCAGCACGAACAGTTCCGCCGAGTGGGAGGCAGCGACTTCGTGGAACAGGCGCGGCAGCAGCCAGCGGCTAGCGAGCAGCAGGCCGAGGAACAACACCACGGTCTTGCCCAGGGTCAGGGGCAGAGCCCAGTACCAGGCCTGCTCGCTGCTGCCGGCGAACACCGGGACCAGGGTCAGCAGCAGCACCGCGACCACGTCCTGGAACAGCAGAACGCCAATCGCGTTCTGCCCATGGCTGCTGAAAATCTCCCCAAGGCTGGTCAACTCCTTGCTCACAATCGCGGTGGATGACAACGCCAGCCCGGCCCCCAGCAACAACGCCGCCACCGGCGACATGCCCATCAGCAGCAACAAGGCCCCCAGCAGGATCGCGCAGCACAACACCTGCAGGCTGCCCAGGCCAAACACTACTCGGCGCAGGGTGAGCATCTTGGACAGGGAAAACTCCAGGCCCAGGGAAAACAGCAGGAACACCACGCCCAGTTCGGCGAGGTCGGGCAGGTCTTCGCTGTCATTGACCCAATCCAGGGCCGTTGGCCCGACAGCCAGGCCCACGCACAGGTAGCCGAGCACCGGCGGCAGTTGCAGGCGACGGAACAGTGCAATGACGACCAGGGATGAGGCAAGAATGATCAGCAGGTTGGCAAACACAGACATCTCCGTCGGGGTGTTGCGGGAAAAAAGCCGCGAGAATCGCTGAATCAGTTATAGGCCATGGTGATCTGGATCAGGTCTTTGGCATGACTCGACGAGGTTTTTCCGGCGGCCTAGAATGAGTACCTGTTTCTTCTCGGGTCTGTACATCATGCCTCCTGAATGCCAGTTGTTCGGCACCCTCGGCTGCCATCTGTGTGAGCTTGCCGAAGCGCAAATCATGCCGTTGGTCGAGCACGGGCTGTTGGTCGAACTAGTGGATATCGCTGATTCGCAAGCGCTGTTCGAAGCCTATGGCCTAAGCATTCCGGTGCTGCGCCGGGTGGATACCGGTGCAGAATTGGGTTGGCCGTTCGACACTGAACAGGTGGTCGCCTTTCTAATCTAGTGCTAACGCCATGGCAGATTGCTGATTATTCGGTTACTGTATGTTTGTACAGCGATTTGAGTGAGAGGGAACGCCCGTGGTGAATGTTGAACAATTGAAAAGCAGCGTCAATCGCATGTCCGTCGATATCGTGCGCGATGCTGTCAATGAGCTGCGGCTTGATGGCCTGGTCACGGAAGGCAAGACGCCGTTCAACAAAGTGCATTTCAATACCTGCTTTGCCGAAATCGAAGCGTTGTTCCAGCGGGCCGGTTACCACAAGCAGTTGGACGTGGTGGGGTACCAGGGCCTGCTGTATGCGTTGTACGACCCTGGCCGCTGGGAGGCGGTGGATGTACTGCGCTGGCTCAAGGAGTTCACCGAGGCGGCCAGTGCCTCGCCGGTGCTGCGGGCCGAGTTGGTCAGGGCGTGAGATTCTGGGGGATAATGCCCCATAGTGTTTCCAGGCCTTGAGTGTACGCATGTCCGATACCGGTTTTTCCGCTGCCCAGAACCAAGCCAGTACGTTGTACCTGCCGCCTGGCCCCTGGGCGACCGTGCTCGATTGCCTGTGCGAGCACTTTCGTGCCATTGGCCGCGAGCAGTGGCTGGACCGTATCGCCCGTGGCCGGGTGCTGGATGGTAACGGCCAGCCCATCGCCGTGGGCCTGGCCTACAAGGAAGGCTTGCGCATCCACTACTTTCGCGAAGTGCCGGATGAAAAGCCGATTCCGGTGCAGGAGGCCATCCTGTACGCCGATGAGCATCTGGTGGTGGCCGACAAACCGCACTTTCTGCCAGTGACGCCCGCCGGCGAATACGTTGAGCAGACGCTGTTGCGCCGCCTGATCCGCCGCCTGGATAACCCGTCGCTGGTACCGCTGCACCGGATCGATCGCCATACCGCAGGGCTGGTGCTGTTCTCTGCCAACCCGCGAAGCCGATCGGCGTATCAACAACTGTTCCCCACTCGCCAGATCGATAAAATCTACGAGGCCATTGCACCGGCCTTGCCCGCGCTGACATTCCCGCGGGTGCACAAGAGCCGCCTGGTGGAGGGCGAGCCGTTTTTCCGCATGCAGGAAGGGCCTGGTACGAGCAACACGGAAACGGCGGTGCAGGTGCGCGAGAAGAATGGCGACCTATGGCGCTATGGCCTGTTTCCGGTGACGGGCAAGAAGCATCAGCTGCGGGTACATATGACGGCACTGGGTGCGAGTATCTGCAATGACCCGTTTTATCCCGAGGTCATCAAGGATGCCGTGGATGACTACGCCAACCCGCTCAAGTTGCTGGCCCAGGGTGTACGGTTTATCGACCCGGTAACCGGCGAGCCGCGCAGTTTCAGCAGCAGGATCGTGCTTGAGTGGTGATGTTTGCCATGCGCCAGACACAACAAAGCCCGCTCAAAAGCGGGCTTTGTTGTGTCTGGCGTTAAGACTTACAGGTCTTTAACGGTGCGAACCTGATCCTTGTTGATGCGGGTATGCTTGCCGTCCAGTTGTTCGAATTCGTAGAAGCCCGAATCCTGATCGAATTTAGGGGTGTCGACAGCCTGGATTTCGCGACCGTCATTCAAGGTGATCACTGTTGGCGAGGAGCAACCGGCGAGGGTAGCAAGGCCCAGTGCAAGCATGAGAGCGGCGATGGTCCGTTGAGTCATGAGTCTTCTCCGAGAGTAATGCTGTGTTGAGTTCTGACCTTGTGACGTATGCAACGTCGGCAAAGTTCCTTGTCTAACGCTCATTCTGACACGCCGGGGCGTGGGTGCAACAACTCTGGTGTATTGAGGTTGGCCAGGCGTGGGTCGTTCTCTGCGCAGTCGAGCGCCAGGGCCCCCAATTTCAGCAGGATCTGGCGCGGGCTGCGCTCGGCAGCCAGCCAGGCGTTTTCCACCTCGTCACGCAGGCGCGTCGGTATGACGCAGAGCAGAGGTTCCCAGAATGCGCCGTGGCGGATCATCACTGGCACATGTGGGTGCTGGCGTGCGGTCTGGAGCAGGTCTGCGAGTAACTGCCCATCGATGTGCGGCACGTCGCAGGGCAGTACCAGTAGATGTTCATGGCGTGCGGCGGCGAGCCCGGCACGGATACCGGCCAAGGGCCCGGGGAAGTCCGGGCTGTCGTCGTTCACCAACTGGTCGGCATAGGCGGCGTACTGCATCTGGTTGCGGTTACAGGAGATGATCAGGTCATCGGTCAACGGCCGCACCCGTTGGTGCAGGTGGGCAATCAGCGGTTGCCCGTGCCAGTCGAGCAGGCCCTTGTCCAGCCCGCCCATACGCTGGCCGCGACCGCCGGCCAGCAACAGGATCGAGCAGGGCAGGGGCGAAGAATTGAATGGCATGACGGCTCCGCGGAGGCAGTGAAATAGGGGGCTGTGATATAACATCGGGCTGTTCCTTCGACAACCGGACCGAGCCATGAAAGCCAAGGCTGATGCGCCTTTCGTACCTCTCAACATCGCTGTACTGACGGTCAGCGATACCCGCACCCTGGAAACCGACACCTCCGGACAAGTCTTTGTCGACAGCCTGCTCGCGGCCGGCCATCGCCTGGCCGAACGGGTACTGCTCAAAGATGACCTCTATAAAATCCGTGCGCAAGTGGCGCACTGGATCGCCGAGGATGTGGTGCAAGTGGTGCTGATCACCGGCGGCACCGGCTTTACGGGGCGCGACAGCACCCCGGAAGCTGTCAGTTGCCTGCTGGACAAGCAAGTGGATGGGTTTGGTGAGCTGTTCCGGCAGATTTCGGTCGCCGATATCGGCACCTCCACCGTGCAGTCCCGCGCCCTGGCCGGCCTGGCCAATGGCACCCTGGTGTGCTGCCTGCCGGGTTCCACCAACGCAGTGCGTACCGGTTGGGACGGGATTCTCGCCGAACAACTGGATGCTCGCCATCGCCCGTGCAATTTCGTCCCGCACCTCAAGTTGGCCGAGCCGTGTGAATCCCGTGGGTAAGCCGGGCAAGACCGGTGCACTGATGCCGGTAGAAGAAGCACTAGAGCGTTTGTTGAACATGGCCGGGGCCGCGCCGATCCGTGAGCAGGAACACCTGCCATTGGCCGAGTGCGACGGACGCGTGTTGGCCGAGGCGCTGGTGTCCACCCTCGACCTGCCGCCCTGGCCCAACAGCGCCATGGACGGCTACGCCTTGCGCAGTGCCGATTGGACGGGGGAGCCACTGCTGGTGAGCCAGCGTATTTTCGCCGGCCAGGCCCCTGAGCCCTTGGCGGCGGGGACCTGCGCGCGGATTTTTACCGGTGCCCCGGTCCCGGAAGGCGCCGACTGCGTGGAAATGCAGGAAAATGCCGAGGTGCAGGTCGATCAGCGGGTGAGCTTTACCCAGGCGCTGAAGGTCGGGCAAAACATCCGGCCCAAGGGCCAGGAGACTACGGTCGGTGAAGAAGTCCTGGCGGCCGGCACGCGGCTCGGGCCCATTGAGTTGGGGCTGGCGGCCTCCCTGGGGCGCGACCGTCTGGCAGTGGTGCGGCGCGTGCGTGTGGCGGTGCTGTCCACGGGTGACGAGTTGATCGAGCCGGGCCAGCCCCTGGGGCCGGGGCAGATCTATAACAGCAACCGCCGCGTGTTGTGCAGTTGGTTGCAACGCCTGGGCTGCGAGGTGACCGACGCCGGTATCTTGCCCGATGACCTGGCGTTGACCCGTACGCGTCTGGGGGCGCTGGGGGCGGTGGACTTGATTCTGTCCACCGGCGGTGTCTCGGTGGGAGAGGCCGACTTCCTGGGTATCGCATTGCGCGAGGAGGGCGAGTTGGCCTTGTGGAAGCTGGCAATCAAGCCTGGCAAACCGCTGACATTTGGCCATTTTCGTGGTGTTCCGGTGATCGGTCTGCCGGGGAATCCAGCGTCCACTCTGGTTACGTTCGCCCTGTTGGCGCGGCCATACCTGTTACGCCGCCAGGGTGTCGAGGTGGTGCAGCCCCTGCATTTCGAGGTGCCGGTGGGATTCGTCTGGGCCAAGCCGGGCAACCGTCGCGAATACCTGCGCGGGCGCCTGGAACAGGGGCGGGCGGTGATCTACCAGAACCAGAGTTCCGGCGTGTTGCGCAGTGCTGCCTGGGCCGAGGGTTTGGTGGAAGTATTGGAAGGCACCACCTTGGCCATCGGTGACCGGGTGAATTTCATTCCCTTGAGTGAAGTGTTGGGCTGAAGAATTAATTGACAGTCCGATGGCTTTTTTCCAACTGCCGAAGGTCAACATCCCTTAGGTCCCCTGCAACGATAGGAGCTTCACCCCATGAGCAAACCCAAGGCACTGCTGATTCTGCACGGCAAGCAAGCCCTCAATGAGGAGGTGCGGGCGGCAGTACAAGGCAAGCGCGAACAGGGGTGGGAGCTGGCGGTTCGCGTCACCTGGGAGGGGGGCGATGCCCAGCGCCTGGTAGCTGAAGCCCTGGATGCCGGCTACACACGCCTGATTGCGGGCGGCGGCGACGGCACGTTGCGTGATGTGGCCGAAGCCATGGCTCGCGCCAAGACTGACGCCAGCCTGGTGCTGATGCCCCTGGGCACCGCCAATGACTTCGCCCGTGCGGCTGGAGTGCCGCTGGAGCCGCGCCTGGCCCTGGAACTGCTGGACGTGGCGCCACGCGCCATCGACCTGGGGGAGGTGGGCGGGCAGGTTTTCCTCAATATGGCCACCGGCGGCTTTGGCAGCCAGGTCACGGCCAATACCTCCGAAGACTTGAAAAAGGTGCTGGGCGGCGCGGCCTATCTGTTCACCGGCCTGTCGCGGTTCAGCGAGCTGCGGGCGGCCTATGGAGAGCTGGTGGGGCCGGACTTTCATTGGCGCGGCGAGTTGCTGGCACTGGGGATCGGTAACGGTCGCCAGGCCGGCGGCGGGCATGAGCTGTGCCCGGGCGCCCTGGCCGATGATGGCCTGCTGGATATCAGTATCCTGCCGGCGCCCCAGGAAGTGGTCGGCACGTTGCGCAGCCTGATGAGCGACGGTTGGGGCCTGGACAACCTGTTTGTGCGGGCGCGCCTGCCGTGGGTAGAAATCAAGGTGGCCGAAGGGCTGGCTATCAACCTCGATGGCGAGCCGCTCAAGGGCGATGACCTGCGTTTCCAGGCCTTGCCCAATGCCTTGCAGGTGCACTTGCCGGTGGATTCACCGTTGCTGGCTAATCGTCCAGGCTGATGATCTGCTCGCGTACGGCAAACAGCACCAGGCCGGCCACATCGAAAATCTGCAGGCGCTTCATGATTTGCGAGCGGTGAGCCTCTACGGTCTTGATGCTCAGGCCCAGGCCGTGGGCGATTTCCCGGGTGGACTTGCCGCGCACGATCAGGCGCAGGATTTCCAATTGGCGTGCCGTCAGGTTGTGGCGCTGTACCGGTTGCGTGGTTTGCGACTGGTTGTGGATCAAGGCCTGGTTGATCACCGTATGGGCAATGGCCGGGCTCAGGTATCGCTCGTCATTGCGCAACGCCAGCAACGCATGTTCCAGCTCGTTGGCGGTGGTGTCCTTGAGCAGGTAGCCGTGGGCGCCGGACTCCAGGGCACGCATGATCAACTGCGGGTCGGTGTGCATCGAGAGGATCAGCACTTTGCTCTTGGGGTAGACGTGCTTGAGCTGTTGCAACGCGTCCAGGCCGCTGGTGTGTTTCATCGACAGGTCCAGCAGGACGATATCGGGCTGCAGGGCGGCGAATCGTTCCAGCACCTGCGCGCCATCGTTGGCTTCGCCGATCACGGCGTAGCCGGGGATATCGAGGATCAGCGCGCGCACACCGGCGCGGATCAGTGCGTGGTCATCTACCAGGAGTAAATTGCAGGTCACTCTAAAACCTTAGGCGTACTGGCCCGTTCGAGGGCGCGGGGTGCCCAGGGGAAAAGCGCCTCGATCCGCGTCCCTAATCCGGGTTGGCTCCTGACGGACAACGTGCCTCCCAGTTGATCAATGCGCTCGGACATGCCCGCCATGCCCCGTTGGCCTTCCAGGCCGGGGTCGGTGGCGGGCAAGAATCCCAGGCCGTCATCGCTGATAAACAGTGACAGTCCCTGGGGCAAACGTTGCAGGCGTACCCGCAGGTTGCGCGCCTGGGCATGGCGCAACATGTTGGTCACGGCCTCTTGAGTGATACGAAAGGCCGCTACGGCCATTTCTTCCGGAATCCCGGTCAGGCGTTGCTGGCATTCCAGGCTCCAGTGCACCGGGGTGTTTTCCAGGGTCTTGAGCAGATGCGCGCGCAGGCTCGCTTCCAGGCCCAGGCTGGTCAGTTGCCGGGGGTTGAGAATGGCCGACACGTCGCGCACCTTGGCCAGGGTTTCGTTGAGGGTGTTGCACAGCACATTGCACTGCTCCTGCAACTCTGCCGGCAGGCGGCGTTGCAGCCAGTCGCTTTGCAGCTTGGCCGCAGTCAACAGTTGGCCGATATCGTCATGCAACTCGCGGCTGAGGCGATGGCGCTCGTTTTCCTGGACTTGCAGCAGGCGGTCGGCCAATTCCTGGGGCTGGAACTTGATGGACTTGCGCGAGCGCCAACGCTGCAGGCCGACAGCGGCGAGGATGGCCATATTGAGAAGCAGCAGGAGTATCGGCAGCGGGGCTTCGTGGGCGTACACCCAGAGGCTGACAAGGGTCGCGCACAGGCATAGGCCAAGCGTTATCCAGCGGGTACTGCTTTGGGATCCGAACCTGGCGATGAGTGACTTGAGGTGGGTGTACATAGCAGATGGAGCCGATGGGTGTTCGCTGCGGGTAGACCGGTCACGACCGCTGACTGGGCTCTGTTTGAAAAGCGTTATTGAGTCTGATATGAGGTCGAAGGCTTTCTTGGGTTTGCTGACAGCAGACCGGTCAGTCACTTCGAGCGCGGCAATAGTACCATCAACAATTACCGCTGGTCGCCTGGCACGGTGCTTAGTTCAAGGGTGGCTAGTTGTATTGTTAATCATATTCTGCATCGTTATTAGCCATACTTAGTTGGCTGGCTAAATACCCGCCCGGCGACTAGTTGGGCACCCTCCGACATGTCCGGATTAACTGCAGGGCCAGATCAGGAGGCATGGGGCATGGATTGGCGGTAGACACTGCCAACATCCTTCTGGGGGATCTGCTGGGCGACGGTTTCAATCAACGTGGTTTGCTCCGCTTCATCCAGGCCGAGCTTGCCGGTCTTGATATCGATCAATTCCAATTGCCAGGCCAGCAATGTCAGGCAGTCATGCAGGGCTGAGAGCGCGGCATCATGCAGTTGCACCGGGTTCTGGGCATTGCTGATCAGCCCCTGAATGTGCCAGGAAAAATTGCCGATCGCCTCCAGCGCCATGGCGTCGGCCTTCTCGGCCAGCTTGGTCAGGCTGTTTTTCATGCAGTCGATGGCGTCGTTGTCGTTGCGAATCAAATGCAGGTGGCTCAAACATTCCTCTGACTTGGCCAGCAGCATTTCTGCCTCCAGGAGGAACTCGGGAAGTGCAGCTTGCCACTCTTTACCGTCGTTCATCATGAAAGTCTCCACAACACACGGTCAGATAGTGAGATGTTGTACTGGCGCAATAGCTGCAAACTAGCGCCGAAATATGACCGGAATCTGTAGTTCGTTTCTGATTTTTTAGTAGTACTTTTACTTGAATGACGGGTGTCGTGACTGCTGGTGCTGCTTGCAGTAGAAACATCCAGAGGCATTCGCATCACTTCGATTGCCCAGGTGTTAATGCCTGGAAGGCCCTTGGGCCGTGGGCTTGCGATAGCAAACAAAAGCCTGACTCCATTCATGCAATGAGAATGGCGTCACATTAATGGCTATTGGATATCGCGAATATCAGGTTGGACCCGATTGTGACTAGGGGAATCCCTTACAGCGTTGAACCTCGTGGTGTTTCGAGGGTCGCGCATGGCTGACTGCCAGGAGCTGAAGTGACTTCAGTAAAGCATGATGTCAGTGTGACATCAATGCATTTGCGTGGCATTTTAGTGAGGGTCAAGGTCTGAGGCTGTCTGCCGATAACCTTCTTTGTAGGCAGCAAATCTTTCAGCACACCCCAGGAGTCTTCAATGGCTGGCATTCTCGACACGGTAGATCAACGCACACAACTGGTGGGTGAGAATCGCCTGGAGATCCTCATGTTTCGCCTGGCTGGGCGCCAGTTGTTCGCGATCAACGTGTTCAAGGTGCAGGAAGTCCTGCAACTGCCCAAGCTGACCTTGATGCCCCAGCGCCACCCGTTTGTCTGCGGCGTGGTCAACCTGCGCGGCCAGACCTTGCCGGTGATCGACCTGTCCCAGGCCATCGGCATGCGCCCGTTGGTGCCAGGGCCCAGCAGCACCATCATCGTTACCGAGTACAACCGTTCGGTACAGGCCTTCCTGGTGGGCGGCGTCGACCGCATCGTCAACATGACCTGGGAGTCGATCCTGCCGCCGCCTGCCAGCGCCGGCCGCCAACACTACCTCACGGCGATCAGCAAAGTGGATGAGCAGTTGGTCGAGATCATCGATGTGGAAAAAGTCCTCGCCGAGATCGTGCCCTACAACGCCAAGGTTTCCCGGGAAAAACTCGAGGACCCGGTACTCGAACGCGCCCGTGGCCGCGAAGTGCTGTTGGTGGATGACTCCAATGTGGCCCTGTCGCAGTTGCGCGACACCCTGGGGCAACTGGGAGTGAAGATGCATATCGCCAGTGACGGCCTCAAGGCCTTGAACATGCTCAAGGCGTGGGCGGACAGTGGCCAGGTGATGACCGACAAACTGCTGATGATCTTCACCGACGCTGAAATGCCCGAGATGGATGGCTACCGCCTGACCACCGAGATCCGTAACGACCCGCGCCTGCGCGGTCTCTATGTGGTGCTGCACACCTCATTGTCCGGCAGCTTCAACGACTCGATGGTGAAGAAGGTCGGTTGCGACAACTTCCTCTCCAAGTTCCAGCCCGACAAACTGGTGGACGTGGTGCGACAGCGCCTGATGCTGGACGAAATTCCTGCCTGATCCCTCGCCCTTGTAGGAGCCGGCAAGCCGGCGCCTACAGGTGACGGCGCCTCGAATGCATGGGGATATTTTGATTCTGGCGGCATGCTCGTATAGGGTGACGTTTTTGCTCACAGGAACCCAGGCTTATGCTTCGTCTCAGCGCGTTGTATCGGTACCCCTTGAAGTCGGGCAAGGCGCAGACCTTGGCGAATATTGGCCTGGACAAACTGGGGGTGGAGGGGGATCGACGCTGGATGTTGGTGGACGAAGCCAGCGGGCGTTTCCTGACTCAGCGCGCAGTGGCGCAGATGAGCCAGCTATCGGCCCTCTGGAATAGCGCCGGTGGCCTGACCTTGAACGGTGCAGGCCTGCCCACCCTGGATGTGGCGTTGCCCGGTGCGGATGCCGAGCTGCGGGGTGTCACCATCTGGCGCGATACCTTGCGGGTACCGGACGCTGGGGATGAGGCCGCCGACTGGGTCAGCCGGTTCATCGGCAAACCCACCCGCCTGGTACAGGTGCCCCTGGAACGGGCGCGCACCACGGCGGCCGGTTACGGCAAGGATGATGATCAGGTCGCGTTCGCTGACGGTTTTCCGCTGTTGCTGATCGGCCAGGCCTCCCTCGACGACCTGTCCCAGCGTATTGGCCGGCCTATGGAAATGCTGCGCTTTCGCCCTAATCTGGTGATCGAAGGCAGCGAGGCCTTTGCCGAGGATGGCTGGAAGCGCCTGCGCATTGGTGACGTGGAGTTGCGGGTGGTCAAGTCCTGTTCGCGTTGCATCCTTACCACCATCGACCCGGCGACCGGAGAGCGCAGTGCCGACCGCCAGCCGCTGGCGACCCTGGAAACCTACCGCAAGGAGCCCGATGGCGTGATGTTCGGCCAGAACCTGGTCAATGACGGGGTTGGCCACCTGGAAGTCGGCATGCCGGTGACGATCCTCGAGTAACCCAGGCCCGATGAAAAATGCCCGTCTCTGGTGAGACGGGCATTTTTTTGTGCGTGGGGAAGGCTTAGCCGCGGTATTCGCACAGATAGGCAGTGTCCACGGCCACCTTGAGCTGGAACTTGCTGTCGGCGGGCACATTGAACTGGCTGCCGGCGGCGAAGGTTTCCCAGCTGTCGCTGCCTGGCAGCTTGACGGTCAGCGCGCCCGAGACCACGTGCATGATTTCACGCTGGGCCGTGCCGAATTCGTATTCACCCGGGGCCATGACGCCGATGGTCGCCGGGCCTTCAGTGGTACCGAAGGCGATCGACTTGACGGTGCCGTCGAAGTACTCATTGACTTTGAACATGGGTGAATCCTCGAAAAAGGGGCAAGAAAGGCCGGCCAGTATGCCTTCTACACGGGCAAAATCAACGGCAGCAAACGCGCTGTATTGCGCGCATCTTCCAGTGCCCGGTGTTGCTGGCCGTTGAACTGCATGCCCGCCAGTTGCAACGCGCCATTGAGTCCCAGCGGCTTGTCCAGGCGCCGAGCCTTGGCGAAGCGTTGCTTGAGGTTCACATGGGGTGTCTGGCCAAGCACGCTGGCCAGGCCATGGCGCTGCCACTCCAGCTCCAGTTGCTGGCGATCGTAGTCGCCCCAACTGGCCCAGCCTTCCAGGCGCGGGTGATGCTGGCCCAGCCAGCGTTCGAACAGCGGCCAGACCTCGGTCAAGGGCGCCGCGCTGTCGATATTGGCCTGGTTGATATGCGTCAACTGGCGGCAGAACGGTGTCAACAACGGGCGGCGCAAGGGCCGCACGAAGCGCTGGAAGTGGTCCAGCTCACGGCCCTGGCGGTTGACCAGGCTCACGCCGACTTCGATGATCTCCATCTCCGACACGGGCCAGCCGCCTTCATCCGTTGTGGCTTCAAGATCAATAATCAGCCAATGAGGCATCGCAGGTTCCCGTACTCATCCCTTCCTGATGGGGATAGAGCGTAGCCAAGCCTGGTAGTTCCGCCCGGGGCTACTCGATCTGCAGCAATACCTGGCGATTGCGCACTTGATCGCCTGCTGTGACCTGAATGGCCTTGACCACTCCGTCGATACCCGCCGTGAGCGGGTGCTCCATTTTCATCGCTTCAAGCACCAGCAGCAGTTGGCCCTTGGTCACCACATCCCCTTCGGCCACCTGCACCAGGGTGATGGCACCGTCCATCGGCGCCTTGACCGTGCCGTTGCTGGCTGGTGTTTCACGGCTGGCCACGGTTTGCGTTTGATTGCACACGCGCAGGCTGTGACCGGCGTGCGACAGCCAGAGCTGGATGCCCTGCAGGTGATAGGCAAGCCGTTGCCGAATGCCGTTGATGACCAGGCTGGCCCAGCCTCCATCACTGTCGAGGAGGTGAATATCGATGTTGCCGACGTGCAAATGGTCGTCCGCCAATAGCTGGACGCTGACCTCATGAAGGTGCTCATCGATACCCAGGCGATAGGTCCAGGGCACGCTGGCATTGTTGCGCCAGCCTGCCAGGGCGGGGCGATGCACTGCCGCGCTGTGCCGATAGAACAGTGCGGCGGCCACTGCCAGTTGTTCGTCGCTGATGACGGGGCGGGCAATTTCACTGAAGTGTTCGGCGATAAAACCGGTGCTGAAATCCGCCGCGACAAACTGCGGGTGCCCAAGCAAGTCCACCAGTAACCGTTGATTGCTGGGAATCCCCAGCAGCACACAGTCCTGCACCGCACGCAGCAGTTTGCGTCGCGCCTCTTCGCGGGTGGCACCCTGGGCGATGATCTTGCCCAGCATCGGGTCATAGAACGGGCTGATGCTCTGGGGGGCCTGCAAGTCATGGTCGACCCTGACGCCGGCAGCCGGCTCCCAGCGCAGCACTTCGCCGGTTTGTGGCAAGAAACCCCGGGCCGGGTCTTCGGCGTACAGGCGCACCTCCATGGCATGCCCGGTCAACGTCACCTGGTCCTGACGCAACGGCAGGGGCTGGCCGGCGGCGATTTGCAGTTGCCAGTCCACCAGGTCCAGGCCGGTGATCAGTTCGGTGACCGGGTGCTCCACCTGCAGGCGGGTGTTCATTTCGAGAAAGTAGAACCGTCCGTTCGGCTCCAGCAGGAACTCCACGGTACCGGCGCCGACGTACTCCACTGCGCGTCCGGCCTTGAGTGCCGCCTCGCCCATGGCCTGGCGCAGTTCGGCGGTCATGGTCGGGCAGGGCGCTTCTTCGATGACCTTCTGATGGCGACGCTGTATCGAGCAATCACGTTCGCCCAGGTAGATCAGGTTGCCGTGGGCATCACCGAACAGTTGGATTTCCACATGGCGTGGCGCGATCAACGCCTGCTCCAGAATCAGTTCGTCGCTGCCAAAGGCATTCAGGGCTTCGGAGCGTGCGGTGTGCAGTTGTTCGAGCAGCTGCACAGGCGTGTGCACCAGGCGCATGCCACGTCCGCCGCCGCCGGCACTGGCCTTGATCATCAGCGGGTAACCGATACGCTCGGCCTCGCTTTGCAAGGTGGCGTCGTCCTGGGCGCTGCCCTGGTAGCCGGCAATGCACGGTACACCGGCTTCGAGCATGGCGATTTTCGACAGGCGCTTGCTGCCCATCAATTCAATGGCGTGGGCGCTGGGGCCGATAAAGACCAGGCCGGCGGCGATGCAGGCCTTGGCGAACACGGGGTTTTCCGAGAGAAAGCCGTAGCCTGGGTGGACCGCGTCGGCGCCGGTGAGGCGCGCAGCGTCGAGAATCGCCGGGATGTTCAGGTAGGACTGCTGCACCGGGGCAGGGCCGATGTTCACGGCTTCGTCGGCCATCTGTACATGCAGGGCGTCAGCGTCGGCCTCGCTATAGACCGCCACGGTGCGGTAGCCCAAGGCTTGGGCGGTGCGCTGGATCCGGCAGGCGATTTCGCCGCGGTTGGCGATCAGTATTTTATTGAAGCTGGGCATTGTGGGTCCCTGTCTGATTGGTTACGCAGCACTTGCACCCCTGCGGGGCTTGTGTAGGCGCTGGCTTGCCTGCGATTGCATCACTTCGGTATCCCTGACAGACCGAGGTGCCCGCATCGCAGGCAAGCCAGCTCCCACAGGGGATGGGGCGTTTTCAAGATCAAATTACCCATCTGGCCTTGCGCTTCTCGACAAACGCCTGCGTCCCTTCAGTCCCTTCGTCCCCGGTCACCGCTTCAGCAAACCAATCGGCAGCCTGATCCAGCAGCGGTTCCAACGGCTGATCCAGGCTCTGGAGCAGCAACGCCTTGGTCCGGGCATTGGCCTGCGGCGCACAGCGCAACACCTGCCCCAGCACCTCATCCAAGCGCTGCGCCAACCCTTGGGGGTCATGCTCGACAACATGCACCAGCCCCAGGCGTTGCGCCTCGAGCCCATCAAACCGCGCTGCGGTCAGCGCCAGGCGTCGGGCCTGGGTCAGGCCGATACGCCGCACCACAAACGGCGCGATTTGTGCCGGCAGCACGCCGAGGCTGGTTTCTGGCAAGCCGAACTGTGCCTGGTGGTCGGCAATCGCAATGTCGCTGACACACGCCAAGCCCAACCCACCGCCCAGCACTGCGCCCTGCAACACCACAATCACCACCTGCGGCAATGCTTCGACTTCTTGCAACAGGGCGCCAAACGCCCGGTTCAAATCACGCAAGCCCTCGCGGCTGCCCGCGCGGTTCATGTCCTTGACATCACCGCCCGCACAGAAGTGCCCGCCGGCGCCACTGATCACCAGCGCTCGCATGTGCTCGTCATGCGCCACATCCGTCAGCACCGTGCGCAGTTCGCTGACCATCTGCAAGCTCATGGCATTGCGGCTCTGGGGACGGTTGAGGGTGATGTGCAGCACACCGTTGTGCGGTTCCAGCAACAGGGTTTCCCAGGTGCTCATGACTTTTTCCCCGGCAGCGTGCCCATCAGTTTGCAAATGATCCCCAGCATGATCTCGTCGGCGCCGCCGCCAATCGACACCAGGCGCACATCGCGATAGGCGCGGGCCACCGGGTTGTCCCACATAAAGCCCATGCCGCCCCAGTATTGCAGGCAGCTGTCGCTGACTTCGCGGCCCAGGCGCCCGGCCTTGAGCTTGGCCATCGAGGCCAGCCGCGTCACGTCCTGGCCTTTGATGTATTGCTCGGTGGCCTGGTACACCAGGGCGCGCAGGCATTCGATCTCGGTGGACAGTTCGGCCAGGCGGAAGTGGATCACCTGGTTGTCGATCAAGGCCTTGCCGAAGGTCTGGCGCTCCTTGCAATAGGCGATGGTGCTGTCGATGCAGAACTCCAGGCCCTTGATCATATTGGCCGCGCCAAACAGCCGTTCCTCCTGGAACTGCAGCATCTGCATCATGAACCCTGCGCCTTCATGGCCGATGCGATTGCGCTGGGGCACGCGCACGTCATCGAAAAACACCTGGGCGGTTTGCGAGCTGTGCATGCCGAGCTTTTCCAGGGGCGGGCTGACGCTGATGCCGGGGGTGTTCATCGGCACCATGATCAGTGACTTGTTGATGTGTGGCTTGCCGTCCGAGGTGTTGGCCAGCAGGCAGATAAAATCGGCACTGGGGGCGTTGGTGATCCACATCTTGCTGCCATTGATCACGTAGTCGTCGCCGTCCTTGCGGGCGTGGGTTTTCAGGCCGGCCACGTCGGAGCCGGCACCGGTTTCCGAGACGCCGATGCAACCCACTTGTTCGCCGCTGATGGCCGGTCGCAGGAACTCCTCGCGCAGCTCGTCGGAACCGAAACGGGCCAGGGCCGGGGTGCACATATCGGTCTGCACGCCGATGGACATCGGGATACCGCCGCAACGGATGGTGCCGAACTCTTCGGCCGCGACTATCGAGTAGCTGTAGTCCAGGCCCATGCCGCCGAACTTCTCGGGCTTGGAAATGCCCAGCAGGCCGAGGTCGCCGGCCTTGCGGAAAATCTCGTGGACAGGGAAGTGCCCGGCTGTTTCCCATTCGTCGACGTGGGGGTTGATCTCGCGTTCGACAAAGCCCCGTATGGTGCGGCGCAGCTCTTCGTGTTCTTGGGTAAAGATCATTTTTATTGTTCTCCTGATCGTTAAAAACGCGCTGTGCCGAAGCTGTTGGGTTGCAATTGGCGCACCTGGGCCTCCTGGCAGATATCCAGCAGGTAGCCCAGCAGCGTGCGGGTGTCCCGTGGGTCAATCAGCCCGTCGTCCCACAGGTTGGCGCTGGCGTACAGGGCCGTAGACTGGCTATCGAGTTTCTGGGCGGTGACCTGTTCGAGCATGTCGAGCACCTTGGGGTCGGGCACCAGGCCATCTTTCAATTGCTTGGCCTCGGTGACAATGCGCAGCACCTTGCCAGCCTGGGCGCCGCCCATCACGGCAGTGCGGCTGTTGGGCCAGGCGAAGATAAAGCGTGGGTCCAGGCCACGGCCGCACATCGCATAGTTGCCAGCGCCATAGGAGCCGCCGACCACCACGGTGAGCTTGGGCACGCGGGCATTGGCCACCGCCTGGATCATCTTTGCGCCGTGCTTGATCACACCGTGCTGTTCGGATTCGGTACCCACCATAAAACCGGTGGTGTTGTGGAAAAACAGCAGTGGCGTCTGGCTTTGGTCGCACAGCTGGATAAACTGCGCGGCCTTGCTCGCGCCCTTGGGCGTGATGGGGCCGTTGTTGCCGATAAACCCGCAGGCGCGGCCCTGGATCTGCACGTGGCCGCAGACGGTGTGGGGGTCGAACTCGCCCTTGAATTCGAGGAAGTTGGAGCCGTCGGCGATACGCGCAATGATTTCCCGCACGTCATAGGGCTTTTTCGGATCATCGGGGATCAAGCCCAGCAGTTCTTCAATGGGGTACAGCGGCTCGGCGTAGGTCCGCGCCGGCTGGGGCGGCAGTCGGTCGTCCCACGGCAACAGGCTGACAATCTCGCGCACGATGCGCACGCCATCAGCATCATTTTCGGCAAGGTATTCGGCGGTGCCCGCGGTTTGCGCATGCATCTGGGCGCCGCCCAGTTCTTCATCCGTCGCCACTTCGCCGGTGGCGGCCTTGAGCAGCGGTGGGCCGGCCAGGAACAACTTGGCCTTGCCGCGCACCACCACCACGTAATCCGAAAGGCCTGGCTGATAGGCACCGCCAGCGGTGGCGGAGCCATGGACCACAGTGATCTGCGGCAGGCCCATGGCCGACATCCGCGCCTGGTTGGCAAAGCTGCGTGCGCCTTCGACGAAAATCTCCGCCGCGTAATTCAGGTTGGCGCCGCCGCTTTCGGCCAGGGTCACCACCGGCAGTTTGTTCTCCATGGCGATCTGTTGCAGGCGCAGGGATTTTTTCAGGCCACTCGGGGAAATCGTCCCGCCCTTGATCGCACTGTTGTTGGCCACCACCAACATGCGCACGCCGCTGACGTAACCGATACCGGCAATCAAGCCGCCACCGGCCGCGCTGCCGTCCTTGTCATCGTGCAGCTTGTAGCCGGCCAGGCTCGCCAGTTCGAGGAAGGGCGCGCCGGGGTCGAGGAGCAGGTTGAGGCGTTCACGGGGCAGCAGTTGGCCGCGTTTGTCGAACTTGCCCTTGGCGGAGGTGGCCTTGTCCAACAGGTTCTGTTCCAGTTGGCGCAGGTGGTTGATGGCCGTGAGCATGGCCTCGCGGTTCTGCGCGAACTGCGGGCTGTGGGCGTCAAGTAAGGCGTCGATGACGGGCATAGTTTACTGCCCCTCCTTGAGCACATCCGGCAGGTAGGCGCGGTGAAAACCATTGAATGACGGGCTCGGCGGCTGCGCCTTGTGCAGCGGCCAGGCGCGGCTGCCCAGGCTGGCGGCGCCGTCGATGCGCAACGTGCTGCCGCTGACGAACGCGGCGGCGGGGCTGAGCAGGAACACAATCGCCGCGCTGACTTCCGATTCGGTGCCAATGCGCTTGAGCGGTACATGTTCGCGCAGGGTCGGGATCACCGCCTTGAACGCGCCTTCGTAAGTGTCCATGCCACTGGAGGCAATCCAGCCTGGCGCCACGGCGTTGACCCGTACCCCGGCATAGCCCCACTCGAACGCGGCAGTCTTGGTGAAATTGTCCATCCCCGAGCGCGCCGCGCCCGAGTGGCCCATGCCGGGCATTCCGCCCCACATATCGGCCAACATGTTGACGATGGCGCCGCCGTGCTTGCTCATCGATTGATTGAACACCTCCCGGGCCATCAGGAAACCGCCCACCAGGTTGGTGCGCAACACCGTTTCAAAGCCTTTTTGATTGATCGATGCCAGGGGCGAGGGGTATTGGCCACCTGCGTTGTTCACCAGGCCATGGAGCGGGCCGTGTGCCTCGATGATGTGGCTGACCAGCGCTTTTACCGCCTCTTCATCGCGAATATCACAGGCCTGCCAGCTGGCGCGGCCACCGTCCTCGCTGATTTCCTGGGTGACCTGTTGCAGCTTTTGCGGCTTGCGCCCCACCAGCACCACATGGGCGCCGAGTGCCGCCAGTTCATGGGCGGTGCAACGGCCAATCCCGCTGCCGCCGCCGGTGACGATAATGGTTTGCCCTTGGAACAAGTCGGCTTTGAAGATCGAGTCGAAGGCCACGGCGAGAGTCCCTTAGTTGAGTTGATCAGCGAGGTGGCGGGGCACGGCAATCGGGATTTCCAGCAGTTGCTGGGCGAAGGCCTTGCCTTGGGGGTCGATGCGCAGGCTGGCGATGCCACCGCCGCCCAGGGCGTTTTCCAGGAGGAAGTTCAGGCTATGGCTGCCGGGCAGGTACCAGCGCTGGACACGTCCGTGCAGCGGGTCGAGCACATGGCTCATCCAGTCGACGATCACTTCTGGGGTCAAGGCTTCGGCAATCCATGGCAGGTATTCGGGCCGGCGCGCAATCACACCAATGTTGCTGTGGTTGCCCTTGTCACCGGAGCGCGCCACGGCCAGTTTGACCAGGGGTACGCTGGCATCGGCGAGGCCTTCAGGCCTGGGCGGGTCGAGTGGTACGTGGGGCGTGCCCAGGGCGGTGGTAGCAGGCAGTTCGCAGGGGTGGGACTGCCCTTGGAAGTCGACGCTCAGGCTGCACACGCTTTTATCGATCAGGAATGAAAACAGGCGGATCAGCGGGTACACGGTGGGCCTGCCGCCGACGATGCCGGTCAGCCCCGGCGCCATACCGGTGGCCGCCTGGGCGATTTCCCGGGCGAACAGCGCCAGTGCCTGCTTGCTTGGGTGGCGCACCGCCAGTTTGAGCACCACTTCGCGGCAGTCCTGGCGCCGGGCGTGGGCGCCGTAGGTGGCTTCGCTGCCGAGCAATTCAATGTTGACCTCGGTGTAGGGCGCCCAGCCGCGCTGGCTGAACAGCTCTGAAGTCTTGTTGATGATCGCCTGGCTGACCCGTTCGGCCTTGGCCACCGCATCGATGCCGGCCAGCAGGCAACTGGCGGTGCAACGAAAACCGTCGGGGTAGGTGGCGCTGACTTTGTATTGGTGGGTCGGCGCCAGCCCTTTGGCGCCGCACAGGCGCACACGGTTTTTGCCTTGCTGCTCCAGCGTGACCTGGCTGAAGTCGCAGATCACATCCGGCAGCAGATAGGCGCGCGGGTCGCCGATTTCATACAGCAGTTGTTCGGCGACGCTCAGTTCGCTGATCAAGCCGCCCGTGCCCGGCACTTTGCTGACGGTGAACTGGCCGTCAGCGCTGACTTCGACAATCGGGAAGCCGATGTGCTCGTAGTCCGGCACCTCGCGCCAATCGGTGAAGTTGCCACCGGTGCACTGCGCGCCGCATTCGATGATATGCCCGGCCAGCGCGGCCTGGGCCAGTCGGTCGTAGTCCTGCCACGACCAGTTGAATTCATGCACCAGGGCCGCGCTGACCACCGCGCTGTCTACCACGCGCCCGGTGATGACGATATCGGCACCCAACTGCAGGGCCTGGACGATGCCCGGTGCGCCGAGGTAGGCGTTGGTGGACACGCACATCGCCGGCAAAGGCGCGCCGCTGAACATATCGCTGATGCCCTGCAACTGCTTGAACTGCGGTTGCAGGTCATCGCCCAGCACGACAGCGATTTTCAACGGTACCCGGGCCTGGTCGCAGGCGGCCTGCAATGCGGCGGCGCAGGCCTGGGGGTGAATGCCCCCGGCGTTGCTGATCACCCGGATGCCCTGGCGCTGGATATCGCCGAGCAAGGGCCCCAGCACTTCGACGAAGTCCGTGGCGTAGCCGGCCTGGGGGTCTTTTATTCGCGCCCCGGCGAGGATCGACAGGGTGACTTCTGCCAGGTAGTCGAACACCAGGTAATCCAGCGCGCCACCTTGCACCAACTGCGCGGCGGCGGTGCAGGTGTCGCCCCAGAATGCACTGGCACAGCCGATACGGACGGTCTTATCCATGGGACGTTCTTCTCTGGAAAATCGTTGGACCGAGACTACCAAGCAAGCGCTTGGTTTGTAAACGCTGGTCATAACTTTTGTCCAAGCGCTTGCTTGGGTGGCTGTCACGGCCTAAATTGCCGGCCACGACGCAATCAAAGTAGTTGAGGAGAGCAGCATGGATGAGCAAAAAGCCCTGGAGGTGATGCGCACCATGGTGGCCGGCGGGCAACTGACCGACCCCGACAGCGCCCGGGGCAAGCTGCTGCAGACCGCGGCTCACCTGTTTCGCAACAAGGGCTTTGAACGCACCACCGTGCGTGACCTGGCCAGTGCGGTGGGGATCCAGTCCGGCAGCATCTTTCACCACTTCAAGAGCAAGGACGAAATCCTGCGGGCGGTGATGGAAGAAACCATCCATTACAACACCGCGATGATGCGCGCCTCCCTGGCCGAGGCGAGCAACCTACGCGAGCGGGTGCTGGCGCTGATTCGCTGCGAGTTGCAGTCGATCATGGGCGGTAGCGGCGAAGCCATGGCGGTGCTGGTGTATGAATGGCGCTCGTTGTCGGCGCAAGGGCAAGCCCAGGTGCTGGCGTTGCGCGACGTCTACGAGGACATCTGGCTGCAAGTACTGGGGGAGGCCAAGCAGGCGGGTTACATCAAGGGCGATGTGTTTATCGCTCGGCGTTTTCTGACCGGGGCGCTGTCCTGGACCACGACCTGGTTCCGCGCCCAGGGCAGCATGACCCTCGAACAATTGGCCGATGAGGCGTTGCTGCTGGTACTCAAGGCTGATTAGGCGGGGTGTGCAGGCCATTTTATTGTCGGGTAGAAAGTTGTCTCTACAGACAAAAACGCCTAGCTTAGCGAGATTCAGATTTTGAACGGTGTGTGCCTGATGTATTCGCCTTTGCGGCTGGCTGCAGGACTTACAGTATTGGCGATGGGCACCTTGTGGCAGGCGCAGGTTTCGGCGGCCCAATTGGTACGGATCGGTGCCGCGCATTTTCCACCGTACACCGTGCGCCCGGAGCAGGGTGCCGACACTGGACTGCTGCCGCAATTGGTGGAGGCGTTGAACCGTGCGCAAACCGACTACCAGTTCGTGCTGGTGCCGACCTCCATTCCTCGGCGCTTTCGTGATTTCGAGCAAGGCCGGGTCGACATGGCCATCTTCGAGAACCCGCAATGGGGTTGGCAGGACATCCCTCATGCCAATATCGACATGGGCCTGGAGGACGCCGAGATTTTTGTCGCCCGGCGCCAGCCCGGTCGCGACCAGGAGTATTTCGCCGACCTCAGGGGCAAGCGCCTGGCGGTGTTCAGCGGTTATCACTACGCCTTTGCCAACTTCAACCCCGACCCCAAGTACATGGCTGCGCAGTTCAACGCCACGCTGACCTATTCCCACGACAGCAACTTGCTGATGGTCACTCGTGGCCGGGCGGATATCGCCCTGGTGACGCGCTCCTACCTCAGTGACTTCATGGTGCGCAATGCCGATACCGCCGGGCAGTTCCTGGTGTCGGAACGCATTGACCAGGTCTACCACCACTACGCGCTGCTGCGGCCCAAGGCAGCGATCAGTGGCCCGGCGTTTGCCGCGTTGCTCAAGGGCCTGCGCGAGAGCGGCGAGCTGTTGAAGATCTTCGAGCCGTATCGCATCGAGGTGCTGCCGGTATCTGACGCGCCGTGATCCCGGCAACACCGGCTTAAATTTTTGCTACCGGTTCACGTCACTTCGTCTAACTGTCGACGATTACCGTGAGCCCCTCCCATGCCCAATCCCCAAGACTTGTCAGTCCTGCCTCTCCCGGCAGGGCCCGCCCTTAACGCAGACGAAAGCGATGGCCGCCTGACCCTGACCCTCGCAGGCCAGCCACTGGTGCGCCTGCGCCTTGGGCGCGGCGAAGTGCTGGAGGTGCATTTGCAAAACCCCGCTGAGGTGCCTTCGGTACAGGCCCTGTGGGCCGCGTGTTATTGGTTGTTTGCCCGGGAACCCGAACGCCAGCAACTCTTCTGGCATCTCGAACATGCCCCTGATGAGGCCCTGCGCAGCGGCCTGTTGCTGGCCACGGACGTGGCGGGGCAGTTGCGTTGCGAGCGCACCCTGTTCTGGCAATTGCCACAGCCGTGGTTGGCCCAGCCGTCGAATGATGCCTATGCGCAGCAGATGATCATCAGCAATGGTAAGCGCCATCCGGTGCGGGCGCCCAAGCCCTGTGGCGAGGTCTATCGACGTTTCGATGCGCGCCTGGGCGCCTGGGTCTCATTGCGCACGCTGGAGATCGATGTGGACCTGGCCCGCTTCAATCGCTGGCAGAACAGCGCGCGGGTCGCCAACTTCTGGCAGGAAAGCGGCAGCCTGGAGCAGCACCGGGACTATCTGCAAAAACTGGCAGCTGACCCGCATGCCTTGACGTTGATCGGTTGTTTCGACGGTGAGCCCTTTGCCTATTTCGAGGCGTATTGGGCCAAGGAAGATCGCATCGCACCGTTCTATGACGCGGGCGATTACGACCGGGGTATCCATATGCTGGTGGGGGAGGAGCATCACCGCGGGCCGCACAAGGTTGCCAGTTGGCTGTCGGCGCTGGTGCACTACCTGTTCCTCGACGACCCGCGCACCCAGCGTGTAGTGGCAGAGCCGCGGGCCGACAACGCCAGGATGATCGGGCATATGCAGAACCAGTGTTTTCACTGCGAGAAGGAGTTCGATTTCCCCCACAAACGCGCGGCGTTGATGATCCTGGGGCGGGAGCGGTTTTTTGAGCGGTGTGGGTTGGTCTGAGGGCTACAGGCCAAGGCAGATCAATGTAGGCGCTGGCTTGCCAGCGATGACGCCAGTGGGAACACCTCGGGGTATCAGGTATCCAGCGTCATCGTTAACGAGCATCGCCGGCAAGCCGGCTCCTACAAGGATCAGGCCGCCTTTGTGTTCAATGCGCAGTACAGCTCAGACCCGTCGGGCAAAGGTATCGCTATGGGTCCCCGAAACCTTGCGGCAGTGCACCAGCGCATCGCGAATCATGAAGTTGACCAGGGTCGGCGAAACGCCCAGTTCCTTGGCAATGTCCTTTTGCGGCACGCCATGCAGGCGGTACATCTCGAACGCGTAACGCGTGCGCTGGGGCAGCTCGGTCAGGGCGTCGGCGATGTTTTCCAGGGTGGAGAAGTTGATGTGCGAGGTTTCCGGTGAAGCGCCATGAATAACCACATTCAAGCCTTCCTCTTCCGTGCCCGAGTACTTCAGTTCCAGGGCCTGTTTACGGTAGTGGTCGATAGCCAGGTTGCGCACGATCTGGAACAGATAACTCAGTTGCGCCTTGAACGATGAGGTGATCTGCGGGGCCGATTGCAGTCTGAAGTAGGCGTCCTGCACTACGTCTTCGGCGCGGGAGCGGCAGCCGGTAATGCGCGCTGCGATCTTGACCAGAATCAGTCGATTGTCGACAAACGCCTGGAGTAACGGTGAGTCGCACCTGCTTGTGGATACTTGTTCCGTCATGGAAATCACCTTGCTGCAAATGAGGTTAGTGGAGGGCATCCCTGCTGAGGCCTCCTACACATCGGGCAACAAATTATTCTTAATGATAATGATTGTCAAATGAGAAGTGGAACTAATCTTATGCCGGAATGCAAACGGTGAAGCGCTTCTCTTTGTGTGCGGGCCCGGGCTTGCAGACTAATTATTTTGCCGTGCCATCCGTTCTCATTGGTGACAGGCCAGCCAATACGCCGGCCATGGATTTGCACCTGGAGGAGGACGACATGCGTTTGTATCGCGAGAACCCAGCGTTCCAGGCAGGGGTGGTCTGAGATGAGCACGTCGACCCGCTTGCGCCTGTTTTGCCTGCCCTATTCGGGCGCCAGCGCCATGTTCTACAGCCGCTGGCGCCGGGCGTTGCCCGAGTGGTTGCAGGTGTGCCCGCTGGAGCTGCCAGGGCGTGGCATGCGCATGGACGAACCCTTGCAGCGCGATATCAAGGTGCTGGCTGCGCAGTTGGCCGGCGAGATCAGCACCGAACTCGACGGTCCCTACGCTTTGTTCGGCCACAGCCTCGGTGGCCTGCTGGCCTTCGAACTGGCCCATGCCCTGCGTGAGCGCGGCCTGCCTGCGCCCCTGGCGTTGTTTGCCTCGGCCACTGCTGGCCCGGCGCGCCGGGATGTCAGTGAATACGCCGTGGAAAAAGACGACAGCCAACTGATCGAACGCCTGCGCACGCTCAAGGGCACCCCCGAAGACGCCCTGGCCAATCGCGAGTTGATGCAACTGACCTTACCGATCCTGCGCGCCGACTTCCTGTTGTGCGGCAGTTTCCAATACGGCGAGCGCGAGCCGCTGCCGATGCCGATCCATGTGTTTGGCGGCAAACAAGACGACGTGCGTGCCGACGAATTGCTCGACTGGCAGGAAGACACCGCCAGCGGTTTCTCCCTGGACATGTTCGAGGGGCACCACTTCTTCCTGGTGCAGCAGGAAAGCTCGCTGTTGCGCTGCGTGCGGCGCTATGCCGACGAACACTTGACCCGCTGGCGCCATGGCGCTGCGCGGCGGGCGGCCCTGGCGGCTGGCTGAACACGCCGCCACACGCCCACGCCCTCTATCCCCGATTTCCCCGCAAGCCGATTTCAGGCAGGAACCCCTCATGATGGACGCCTTCGAACTTCCCCGCACTCTGGTCCAGTCTCTCCAGCGCCGTGCCGCGCAGACCCCGGACCAGGTGGCCCTGCGTTTTCTGGCTGAGTCCGCCGACGACACCGTGGTGCTCAGCTACCGCGACCTGGACCTGCGCGCCCGCACCATCGCCGCCGCCTTGCAGGCCTCGGTCGAGCCCGGCGAGCGCGCGGTGCTGCTGTTCCCCAGCGGCCCGGATTATGTCGCGGCGTTCTTTGGCTGCCTGTATGCCGGGGTGATTGCGGTGCCGGCTTATCCGCCGGAGTCCACCCGTCGCCATCACCAGGAGCGGTTGCTGTCGATCATCGCCGATGCCGAGCCAAGGCTGTTGCTGACCAGCAGTGGTTTGCGCGACGCCCTGGGTCAGATCGAAGAAGCGCCGCCCCTGCTCTGCGTGGATGAGCTGCATACGGATGTTGCTGCCGGCTGGATCGCGCCAAACCTGCAGGCCGACGATATCGCCTTCCTGCAATACACCTCCGGCTCCACGGCTTTGCCCAAAGGCGTGCAAGTCACCCACGGCAACCTGGTGGCCAATGAACTGTTGATCCGTCGCGGCTTCGGCATCGACCTGAACCCGGATGACGTGATTGTCAGCTGGCTGCCGCTGTACCACGACATGGGCCTGATCGGCGGCCTGCTGCAACCGATCTTCAGTGGTGTGCCGTGTGTGTTGATGTCACCGGCCTACTTCCTCGGCCGGCCGTTGCGCTGGCTGGAAGCGATCAGCCAATACCGCGGCACCATCAGCGGTGGCCCGGACTTCGCCTACCGCCTGTGCAGCGAGCGGGTCAGCGACTCGGCCCTGGAACGCCTCGACCTGAGCCATTGGCGCGTGGCCTATTCCGGTTCCGAGCCGATCCGCCTGGACACCCTGGAGCGCTTCGCCGAGAAATTCGCCCGCTGCGGCTTTACCCCGAACAACTTCTTTGCCTCCTATGGCCTGGCCGAGGCGACTCTGTTTGTCGCCGGTGGCACTCGCGGCCAGGGCATCCCGGCCTTGCGCCTGGACGAACAGGCGCTGGCCGCCAACCGGGCGGAGCCTGGGCAGGGCAGTGCGATCATGAGCTGCGGCACCAGCCAGCCCGAGCACGGGGTGCTGATTATCGAGCCCCATACCCTGGCCGAACTGGCCGACAATTGCGTCGGCGAAATCTGGGCCAGCGGCCCGAGCATTGCCCATGGTTACTGGCGCAACCCCGAAGCCACCGCCAAGACGTTCGTGCAGCACGCCGGTCGCACCTGGCTGCGCACCGGTGACCTGGGCTTTATGTGCGACGGCGAGGTGTTTATCACCGGGCGCCTGAAAGACCTGTTGATCGTGCGCGGCCACAACCTGTACCCGCAGGACATCGAACAAACCGTCGAGCGCGAAGTGGAAGTGGTGCGCAAGGGTCGTGTCGCGGCGTTTGCGGTGAATGACCAAGGCCTGGAAGGGATTGGCATCGCCGCAGAAATCAGCCGCAGCGTGCAGAAGATCCTGCCGCCCGAAGCCCTGATCAAAGCCATCCGCCAGGCGGTGGCCGAGGCCTATCAAGAGGCGCCGTGCGTGGTGGTGCTGCTCAATCCCGGCGCGCTGCCGAAAACCTCCAGTGGCAAGGTCCAGCGTTCGGCCTGCCGCACTCGCCTGGCCGATGGCAGCCTCGACAGCTACGCGCAGTTCCCCGATCAGGCCGTGCAGGCCGGTGAGGGCGCCTTGGCGTCGGGGCTGCAACAGCAGATCGCCGCGATCTGGTGCGAGCAGTTGCAAGTGCCACAGGTGGCTGCCGACGATCACTTCTTCTTGCTCGGCGGCAACTCCATCAGCGCCACCCAGGTGATCGCCCGCCTGCGCGAGACCCTGGGCCTGGAACTCAATCTGCGCCTGTTGTTCGAGGCGCCGGTGCTGGCTGATTTCGCCGCCAGTGTCGGCCAGTTGCAGCGGGACGGTGGCGTGGCCCAGGGCGCAATCAGCGCCTTGTCACGCCAGCAGGAGATGCCGCAATCCCTGGCGCAAAACCGCCTGTGGATCACCTGGCAACTGGACCCGCAGAGTAGCGCCTACACCATCCCCGGAGCATTGCGCCTGCGGGGCGAGCTGGATGAAGACGCGCTGCAGGCAAGCTTTGCGCAACTGATCCAGCGCCACGAAGCGCTGCGTACGCGTTTCTATGAGCGCGACGGCCAAGGCTACCAGCGTGTCGATGCCCAGCGTGAATTTGCCGTGCAAGTCATCGACCTGCGCGACTTGCCCGTGGCCGAGCGTGAAGCCCGCGCCGCACAGATCCGCGAGGATGAGGCGCGTACCCAGTTCGACCTGGAGCAGGGCCCGCTGCTGTGGGTCACGCTAGTGCGTCTGGACGATGAGGATCACCAGTTGCTGGTGACCTTGCACCACATCATCGCCGACGGCTGGTCGCTGAACGTACTGATCGACGAATTCTCGCGCCTCTACGCCGCCGCGTCCCAGGGCCAGGCCATTGAGTTGCCGGCCCTGGCCGTGCAATACGCCGACTACGGCAGCTGGCAGCGTCAATGGCTGGCCGAAGGCGAAGGCCAGCGCCAATTGGCTTATTGGCAGCAACAACTGGGTGATGAACATCCCACCCTGAGCCTGGCCACCGACCACCCGCGCTCGGCCCAGCAACGGCACAGCGCGTCGCGCTACAGCGTGCGCCTGGACGCGAGCCTCGGCGCAGCTATCCGCCAGACCGCCCAGGCCCACCAGACCACGACGTTTGTGCTGTTGCTGGCGGTGTTCCAGAGCCTGCTGCACCGCTACAGCGGCCAGCGCGATATTCGTATCGGCGTGCCCAATGCCAACCGTGGGCGCCAGGAAACCCAGGGGCTGATCGGCTTCTTTATCAATACCCTGGTGATGCGCGCCGAAGTGGATGCGCGCCTGCCATTCAGCGAGTTGCTGGCGGCGACCCGTCTGGCGGCCACCGAGGCCCAGGCCCATCAGGACGTGCCCTTCGAGCAGTTATTGGAAGCCCGCCCCCAAGCCCGGGAACAAGGCTTGTTCCAGGTGATGTTCAACCACCAGCAACGCGACCTGAGTGCCTTGCGCCGCTTGCCGGGCCTGCTTGCCGAAGAGCTGCCATGGCACAGCCGCGAAGCCAAGTTCGACCTGCAACTGCACAGTGAAGAAGACCGCAACGGGCGCCTGGGCCTGTCGTTCGACTATGCCGACGAGCTGTTCGACACCGACACCATCGCGCGCCTGGCCACGCATTTCATCAACCTGCTGCAGGCGGTCTGTGCGCAGCCGCACCAGGCGGTGGGCGATCTTGTGCTGCTACAGGCCGACGAGCACACCCAGCAACGCCACTGGAGCGAGGCGCCGTGCGCGTCGGCGCAACAGCTGGTGCCGGAGCAGCTCAACCAGCATGGCGACGAGCGTACCGCCCTGATCTGGCAGGACGGCAGCCTGAGCTATGCCCAACTGCACACCCAGGCCAACCGCCTGGCCCATTACCTGCGTGACAAGGGCGTCGGCCCGGACGTGTGCGTGGCGATTGCCGCCGAGCGCTCGCCGCAACTGCTGATCGGCTTGCTGGCGATCCTCAAGGCCGGGGGCGCCTATGTGCCATTGGACCCGGACTACCCGACGGATCGCCTGGCCTACATGCTGGCCGACAGCGGCGCGCAATTGCTGCTGACCCAGACCCCTCTGCTGGCGCAGTTGCCGGTGGCCGAAGGCGTGTCGGTGATCGCCATGGACAGCCTCAAGCTCGACAGCTGGCCGACCCAGGCACCGGGCCTGCACCTCCATGGCGACAACCTCGCCTATGTGATCTACACCTCGGGCTCTACCGGCCAGCCCAAGGGCGTGGGCAATACCCATGGCGCACTGGCGGAGCGTCTGCAGTGGATGCAGGCCACCTACCAACTGGACGAAAGCGATGTGCTGATGCAAAAGGCACCGATCAGTTTCGACGTGTCGGTGTGGGAATGCTTCTGGCCGTTGATTACCGGTTGCCGTCTGGTACTGGCAGGCCCCGGCGAGCATCGTGACCCCCATCGTATTGCACAACTGGTGCAGGCACATGGCGTGACTACCCTGCATTTTGTGCCGCCACTGTTGCAGCTGTTTGTCGATGAACCGCTGGCGGCCGAATGCACCAGCCTGCGCCGGGTGTTCTCCGGTGGCGAAGCCTTGCCCGCCGAATTGCGCAATCGGGTCCTGGCGCAGTTGCCTGCGGTGCAACTGCACAACCGTTATGGGCCCACCGAAACCGCGATCAACGTCACCCATTGGCACTGCCAGAATGCAGATGGCGAACGCTCGCCGATTGGCCGGCCACTGGGCAATGTGATTTGCCGGGTGCTGGACGAGCAATTCAACCTGCTGCCGGCGGGTGTGCCGGGCGAGCTGTGCATCGGAGGGATTGGCCTGGCCCGCGGTTATCTGGGGCGTGCGGGGCTTACGGCCGAACGTTTTGTGGCCGACCCACTGGGCGCGGCCGGCGCACGCCTGTACCGCACCGGCGACCGCGTGCGCTGGGCTGCCGATGGCGTGCTGGAATACCTCGGGCGCCTGGACCAGCAGGTCAAGCTACGCGGCTTTCGTGTCGAACCGGAAGAAATCGAGGCGCGGCTGCTGGCCCAAGATGGTATTGCCCAGGCGGTGGTGCTGATCCGCGACACCGCCGGCGGTGCGCAGTTGATCGGTTACTACACCGCCAGCGGCGAGCTGGCTGAGCAGGACGTGAAAGCCGCCCTGGCCGCCGAGTTACCGGAGTACATGGTGCCGGCGCAACTGATACGCCTCGACGCCATGCCGCTGAGCCCCAGCGGCAAGGTGGATCGTCGTGCCTTGCCGGAACCGGTGTGGCAGGCGCGTGAGCATGTGGAGCCGCAAACCGCACTGGAACAACAAATCGCCGGGATCTGGCGCACGGTGTTGGGCCTGCCACGTATCGGCCTGCGCGATGACTTCTTCGCCTTGGGCGGTCACTCGCTGCTGGCCACGCAAATCATCTCCCGTACCCGCCAGGCCTGTGATGTGGAACTGCCGCTGCGCACCTTGTTCGAAGCCAGCGAACTGGGGGCTTTTGCCGAACAAGTGCGGTTGATCCAGGCCAGCGGCCAGCGTAACCAGCAGACTGCGATTGGCAAGGTCGATCGCCGCCAGCCGGTGCCGCTGTCCTATTCCCAGCAACGCATGTGGTTCCTCTGGCAAATGGAACCGGACAGCCCGGCCTATAACGTCGGCGGCATGGCGCGCTTGCGTGGGGTACTGGATGTGGGGCGTTTCGAGGCGGCGTTGCAAGCTTTGATCATGCGCCACGAAACGTTGCGCACCACTTTCCCGAGTGTCGATGGCGTGGCCTGGCAGAAGGTCGCCGCGCAAAGCAACGTGCGCATGGGCTGGCAGGACTTTTCGGCCCTGAACGAGGCTGAGCGCCAACAGCGCTTGCAGCAACTGGCCGACCAGGAAGCGCACAGCCCCTTCAATCTGGAGACCGGGCCGTTGTTGCGCGCCTGTCTGGTCAAGGCCGGCGACCAGGAGCACTACCTGGTGTTGACCCTGCACCATATCGTCACTGAAGGCTGGGCCATGGACATCTTTGCCCGTGAACTCAGCGCGCTGTATGAAGCCTTTATCGATGAGCGCGAATCGCCCCTCGAACCGTTGCCGGTGCAGTACCTGGACTACAGCGTATGGCAGCGCCAATGGCTGGAGGCCGGCGAACGCCAGCGCCAGCTCGACTACTGGACCACGCAATTGGGCAACGAGCACCCGCTGCTGGAGTTGCCCGGCGACCGCCCACGCCCGGCGGTGCAAAGCCACCAGGGCGAGTTGTACCGTTTTGACCTTGACGATGAACTGGCCGCCAAGGTTCGCGCCTTCAATGCCGAGCATGGCCTGACCCTGTTCATGACCATGACCGCGACCCTGGCAACGCTGCTCTACCGCTACAGCGGCCAGACCGACCTGCGTATCGGTGCGCCGGTGGCCAACCGTATCCGCCCGGAAAGCGAAGGGCTGATCGGTGCCTTCCTCAACACCCAGGTCTTGCGTTGCCAGCTCGACGGGCAGATGCGCGTCGCTGAGCTGTTTGAGCAGGTGCGCCACACGGTGATCGAGGGCCAGTCCCATCAGGACCTGCCGTTCGATCACCTGGTGGAAGCCCTGCAACCGCCGCGCAGTGCCGCGTATAACCCGTTGTTCCAGGTGATGTGCAACGTGCAGCGCTGGGAGTTCCAGCAAAGCCGGCAACTGGCCGGGATGACCGTCGAGTACCTGGCCAACGACGCGCGTGCCACCAAATTCGACCTCAACCTGGAAGTCACCGACCTCGATCATCGCCTGGGTTGCTGCCTGACCTACAGCACGGATCTGTTCGACGAGCCGCGCATTGCACGCATGGCCACACATTGGTGCAACCTGCTGGAGGCGCTGATCACCGATCCGCAACAGCGTTTGAGTGAGCTGGCGTTGCTGCAGATCGATGAGCAGCGTGCCCTGCAAGACAGCCTCGGGATCGAGGCCGGCGAGCACCGGCTCGACCAGTGCATCCATCATCTGTTCAGCCAGCAGGTCGAGGCCCGTGGCGATGCCCCGGCGCTGACCTTTGCCGGCCAGACCCTGAGCTACCGCGAACTGGACAGCCGCGCCAACCGCCTGGCCTGGATGCTGCGCGAGCGTGGAGTGGGCCCGCAGGTGCGGGTCGGCCTGGCGCTGCCACGCTCCCTGGAAATGGTCATCGGCCTGCTGGCGATCCTCAAGGCCGGTGGCGCCTATGTGCCGCTTGACCCCGAATACCCGCTGGACCGCCTGCACTACATGATCGAAGACAGCGGCATTGGCCTGTTGCTCAGTGATGCGGCGATGTTCGACGCCCTCGGTGAGTTACCCGCCAGTGTCAGTGGCTGGTGCCTGGAAGATGACCTGCCGGTGCTCGCCAACTATCCGGCCAGCGACCTGCCGGCGATCAGCCTGGCGCAGCATCAGGCGTACCTGATCTACACCTCCGGCTCCACCGGCAAGCCCAAGGGCGTGGTGGTATCCCACGGTGAAATCGCCATGCATTGCCAGGCGGTGATCGAGCGCTTTGGCATGCGCGCAGACGATTGCGAACTGCATTTTTATTCGATCAACTTCGACGCCGCCACCGAGCGCCTGCTGGTGCCGCTGCTCTGCGGTGCGCACGTGGTCTTGCGTGCCCAGGGCCAATGGGATGCCGAAGAAATCTGCGGGCTGATCCGTGAGCATCGCATCAATGTTCTCGGCTTTACCCCAAGCTATGGCAGCCAGTTGGCGCAATGGCTCGCCACGCAAAACCAGACCTTGCCGGTGCGCATGTGCATCACGGGTGGTGAAGCCCTGACCGGTGAACACCTGCAGCGCATCCGCGCGGCGTTCCAGCCGGCGCTGTTTTTCAATGCCTATGGGCCGACCGAAACGGTGGTCATGCCGCTGGCCAGCCTGGCCCCCGAGGTGCTGGAGGAGGGCGCCGGCAGCGTGCCGATCGGCCGCATCATCGGCGCACGGGTTGCCTATATTCTGGATGCCGACCTGGCGCTGGTGCCCCAAGGTGCCACCGGCGAGCTGTACGTGGGCGGCGCCGGCCTGGCCCAGGGTTATCACCAGCGTCCGGGCATGACCGCCGAACGTTTTGTGGCCGACCCTTATGCCGATGGCGGGCGCCTCTATCGCACTGGCGACCTGGTGCGCCAACGCGCCGATGGCCTGGTGGAGTACCTGGGGCGGATCGACCACCAGGTGAAAATCCGTGGCTTTCGCATTGAACTGGGCGAGATCGAAACCCGCCTGCTGGAGCATGAGGCGGTACGTGAGGCCGTGGTCCTGGCCCTGGATGCGCCGAGCGGCAAGCAATTGGCGGCGTACCTGGTCAGCGATGCCAGTGATCACGCAACGTTGCGCGAGGCGCTCAAGACGCACCTGAAGGCGCAACTGCCGGACTACATGGTGCCGGCGCACTTGATGGTGCTCGACAGCATGCCGCTGACCGCCAACGGCAAGCTCGACCGCCGTGCCTTGCCGCAGCCGGACCCCGAGACCAATCGGCAAGCGTACGTGGCGCCGAACAATGAACTGGAGCTGAGCCTTGCCGCGATCTGGTGTGCGGTGCTCAATGTGCAGCAGGTCGGGCTGCACGACAACTTCTTCGAGCTGGGCGGCGATTCGATCCTGTCGATCCAGGTGGTCAGCCGGGCACGGCAGGCGGGGATACACTTCAGCCCACGCGACCTGTTCCAGCACCAGACCGTGCAGGCCCTGGCGGCGGTGGCCACGCGCAGTGAGCAGATCATTGCCGAGCAGGGTGTGCTGACCGGCCCCTCGGGCATGACGCCGATCCAACACTGGTTCTTTGACAGCGAGATCCCGGCGCGTCATCACTGGAACCAGGCCTTGGTGCTGGCGCCGGTGCGGGCCCTGGACCCGCGCCGTCTTGAGCAGGCCCTGCTGGCTGTGCTGGAACACCACGACGCCTTGCGCCTGGGCTTCACCCAGCGCGGTGCACAATGGCACGCCGAGCATCTGGCGGTGCCGGAAGGCGGCGTGTTGTGGCTGGCCCAGGTGACGGATATGCAGCAGTGCGAGGCGCTGTTCGCCGATGCCCAGCGCAGCCTCGACCTGGAACACGGCCCGCTGCTGCGCGCCTTGCTGGTGGACGGGCCGGTGGGGCAGCAACGCTTGCTGATCGCGATTCATCACTTGGCGGTGGATGGCGTGTCCTGGCGCGTATTGCTCGAAGACCTGCAAAACGTCTACCGCCAATTGAGTGAGGGCCAGGCCATCAGCCTGCCGGCCAAGACCAGTGCCTTGCGTGATTGGGCCACCCGCTTGCAGGCCTATGCCAGCAGCGAATCCCTGCGTGAAGAACTGGGCCTGTGGCAGCAACAGTTGGCCGGCCCGGCGGTTGAACTGCCGGTGGACCGCGCGCACGGTAGCCTGCGCAATCGTGACGCCGAGACGGTCAGCGTGCGCCTGGATGCCGAGCGCACCCGCCAACTGCTGCAACAGGCACCGAGTGCCTACCGCACCCAGGTCAACGACTTGTTGCTGACCGCACTGGCCCGCGTGCTGTGCCGTTGGAGCGGGCATGCCTCGACCCTGATCCAGTTGGAAGGCCATGGCCGCGAAACCCTGTTCGATGAGATCGACCTGACCCGCAGTGTCGGTTGGTTCACCAGCGCGTACCCGCTGCGCCTGACCCCGCTGCAGGTCGAGGAGGCCAGCGGGCAGGGCGCGTCGATCAAGGCGATCAAGGAGCAACTGCGCGCGGTGCCCCACAAGGGCCTGGGCTACGGTGTGCTGCGTTACCTGGCCGACAGCACCTGTCGCCAGGCCATGGCCGCGTTGCCGAGCGCTTCGATTACCTTCAATTACCTGGGGCAGTTCGACCAGAGCTTTGATAGCCAGGCGCTGTTCCACCCACTGGAAGCGTCCGCCGGCCCGGCCCATGATCCGGATGCGCCGCTGCCCAACGCCCTGAGTGTGGACAGCCAGGTGTACGGCGGCGAATTGGTGCTGCGCTGGACCTTCAGCCGCGAGCGCCACGACCAGCAGAGCATCAGCGAACTGGCCGAGGCCTACCTGGGCGAGTTGCAAAGCCTGATCGCCCACTGCCTGCGCGACGACGCCGGTGGCCTGACGCCGTCCGACTTCCCGCTGGCGCACTTGACCCAGGCGCAGCTGGATGGGTTGCCGGTGCCGGCCAGTGCCATCGAGGACGTGTACCCGCTGACACCGATGCAGGAGGGTTTGCTGTTGCACACCCTGCTGGAGCCGGGCACCGGTCTGTACTACATGCAGGACCGCTACCGCATCAACAGCGAGCTCAACCCGGAGCGCTTTGCCCTGGCCTGGAAAGCTGTGATCGCCCGGCATGAGGCGCTGCGTGCGTCGTTCTGCTGGAATGTCGGCGAAGCGATGTTGCAGGTGATCCACAAGCCCGGCAGCACGCCCATCGAATACCTGGACTGGACCGGCACCCCGGCCGAGCAACAGGAGCCGCGCCTGCAAGCCCTGCTCAAAAGCGAGCGCGAGGCCGGCTTCGATCTGCTCAACCAGGCGCCGTTCCACCTGCGCCTGATCCGCGTCGGCGAAGCCCGCTACTGGTTCATGATGAGCAATCACCACATCCTGATCGATGCCTGGTGCCGCTCGTTGCTGATGAATGACTTCTTCGATATCTACATGGCCCTGGGTGAAGGCCGCGAGGCGCAGTTGGCAGCGCCGCCACGCTATCGCGACTATATCGCCTGGTTGCAACGCCAGAACCTGGCCGAGGCGCGGCAGTGGTGGCAACAGAACCTGCAAGGCTTTGAGCGCACCACGCCCATTCCGAGCGACCGGCCATTCATGCGCGAACACGCCGGCCATAGCGGCGGCATGGTGGTGGGTGATTGCTACACCCGCCTGGATGTACGTGACGGCGCGCAATTGCGTGAGCTGGCCCAGGCTCATCAGTTGACCGTGAACACCTTCGCCCAGGCGGCGTGGGCCTTGGTGCTGCGGCGCTTGAGCGGCGAGCGTGACGTGTTGTTCGGCGTCACCGTGGCCGGGCGCCCGGTGGACATGCCGCAGATGCAGCGCACGGTCGGCCTGTTTATCAACAGCATCGCCCTGCGGGTCAAGGTGCCTGAGGACGATCAGCCGTGCAGCGTGCGCCAGTGGTTGAGCACCTTGCTCGACAGCAATATGCAACTGCGCGAATACGAGTACCTGCCGCTGGTGACGATCCAGGAGCACAGCGAACTGCCCAAGGGCCAGCCACTGTTCGACAGCCTGTTCGTATTTGAAAACGCCCCGGTGGAAGTCTCGGTACTGGACCGCGCACAAAGCCTGAATGCCACCTCGGACTCGGGCCGCACCCACACCAACTTCCCACTGACAGCCGTGTGCTACCCGGGCGATGACCTGGGCCTGCACCTGTCCTACGACCAGCGTTATTTCGATGAGACCACCGTGCAAGGCATGCTCGCTGAGTTCAAGCGCTTGCTGCTGGCGCTGGTGCAGGGCTTTCATGGCGACATGGCCGACCTGCCGCTGATGGGCGAGCAGGAGCGTGAATTCCTGGTGGACGGTTGCAACCAAAGCGCTCATGACTACCCGCTGGAACGCAGCTACGTCGAACTGTTCGAGGCGCAAGTGGCGCAGCATCCGCAGCGCATTGCCGCCAGTTGCCAGGACCTGCGATGGACCTATGCCGAGCTGAACCAGCACAGCAACCGCCTGGGCCATGCGCTGGTCGCGGCGGGTGTCGGCCTGGATCAACCGGTGGCGCTGCTGGCCGAGCGTGGCCTGGATCTGCTGGGGATGATTATCGGCAGCTTCAAGGCCGGTGCGGGTTACCTGCCGCTGGATCCAGGGCTGCCGACCCAGCGCCTGAGCCGGATTATTGACTTGAGCCGCACGCCAATGCTGGTGTGTACCGAGGCCTGCCGCGAACAGGCACAGGCATTGCTCGCAGAGTTTGCCTGTGGCGCGCAGCCCAAGTTGCTGGTGTGGGAAGAGGTCGCGGGTGCGCACACCAACCCGGGGATCTACAGTGCCCCGGACAACCTCGCCTATGTGATCTACACCTCCGGCTCCACCGGTTTGCCCAAGGGCGTGATGGTCGAACAGCGTGGCATGCTCAACAACCAACTGAGCAAGGTGCCGTACCTGCAACTGAGCGAGCAGGATGTGATCGCCCAGACGGCCTCGCAGAGTTTTGATATTTCCGTGTGGCAGTTCCTCGCCGCGCTGCTGTTCGGTGCGCGAGTGGATATTGTGCCCAACACCATTGCCCATGACCCGCAGGGTTTGCTGGCGCATGTGCAGGCCCAGGGCATCACCGTGCTGGAAAGCGTACCGTCACTGATCCAGGGCATGCTCGCCCAGGAGCGCATCAGCCTGGAGGGCCTGCGCTGGATGCTGCCGACGGGTGAGGCGATGCCGCCGGAACTGGCGCATCAATGGCTGTTGCGTTACCCGGCTATCGGCTTGGTCAACGCCTACGGCCCGGCGGAGTGCTCGGATGACGTGGCGTTCTTCCGTGTCGACCTGGCCTCGACCCGTGGCACCTACCTGCCGATTGGGACACCGACGGATAACAACCGTTTGTACCTGCTCGATGGCGCGCTGGAGTTGGTGCCGCAAGGTGCGGTGGGCGAGTTGTGCGTGACCGGTACCGGGGTCGGGCGTGGGTATGTCAGCGATCCGCTGCGCACCGCCCAGGTATTTGTGCCGGATCCATTTGGCGCACCCGGGGAGCGTCTGTATCGCACCGGTGACCTGGCACGGCGGCGCAGCGATGGGGTGCTGGAGTACGTCGGGCGTATCGACCATCAGGTGAAGATTCGTGGCTATCGCATCGAACTGGGTGAAATCGAGGCGCGTCTGCATGAGCAGCCCGAGGTCCGCTATGCCGCCGTCGGTGTGCAGGAAGGCGTCAATGGCAAGCACCTGGTGGGTTACCTGGTGGCAACTGACGGGAGCCTTGAACCCGGCGAGCGCCTGGACCGCATCAAGCAACGCCTGCGCAGCGAACTGCCGGAATACATGGTACCGCTGCATTGGTTATGGCTGGAGCGCCTGCCCTTGAACGCCAACGGCAAACTCGACCGCAAGGCCTTGCCGGCCCTGGAGATCGGCCAATTGCACAGCCAGGACTACCTGGCGCCGCGCAGCGAACTGGAGCAGACCCTGGCCACGATCTGGGCCGAGGTGCTCAAGGTCGAGCAGGTGGGCGTGCTGGACAACTTCTTCGAGCTGGGCGGGCACTCGTTGCTGGCCACGCAGATCGCCTCGCGGGTGCAGAAAACCCTGCAACGGGAGGTGCCATTACGGGCGATGTTCGAATGCAGTACGGTGGCAGAGCTGGCGGCGTACATCGAGGGCCTGGCGGCCAAGCAAATCAGTGCCGGGACGGCGGATCGGCTGAGTGATCTGATGGCGGAGCTGGAGGGGCTTTAAGGCTGGCGGTTATTCCCCCCGAAGCGATTCGGGGGAATAACCGCTGGTCGGCTGGACAGGCTTGTTCGTGGGTAACTGTCAATTATGACAGTAGAAGACTCTCTTTTTTCAGGATGTGATGGACCGTATTGCAGGTAAGCAGTGCCGGCCTGTAGACGCCCGATCTTTTCTGAAAAGGAGTTTCCCCATGCCTGATTCAAAATCCAAGGTTGTAGAACTGCCCGCACCGGTGCTGGTCGAGGCTGAAGGCCAAAGAGAGGTCGACCCGCTTCGATTGCTGGAAGGTGCCACGGTTCGTGTCGGTTACGAGGGGATGCGCAGCACCGACCGTATCAACCTGTGTTGGGTCTCCACGGTAGGGAGTTGCGCGCCCATCGCCCCCCAGTACGGCGTGGAAGAGGGATCTATCGATTTTCATGTTCCGCCGTTGTACGTGGGCATGCGCCTGGATAATTTCGCGTTTTTTTCATACACCGTTAGCCGGGATGATGAGGAACACCGGTCGCCTGAAGGCGTGGTCCGGATTGTGCTGCCTTCCAATTTGCCTCGGCCGCAGATCTTCGAGGCGCCCCTCAACACTCTGGACCTGGGCCGGTTGTGCTGTGATGACCCCGTGACCATTCATGTTGCGCCCTGGCCGTTTATCGGTACCACGCAACTTGTCCAGCTCTATATCGGTGGCGTCTACCCGGATGGTTCAAAAGCCAGGCTGTTTCCTTTTGATGATGCGCCGATTACCGAAGACGATGTGCTTAACGGCTGGACCAGGACCCTGCCCAGGGCCGAACTGGCGGCACTCAAGCATGACAGCGAGTTGTATATTCTCTTCAGTGTCGAGTTCCTGCCGCGCAACGAATCGAGACCGGTCTACAGGGGGTTTCCTTCGCTGCTGGTGAATCTGCTCACCGAGCCCCACCTGGAACTGACCGCCCCCCATCTCGTCGAGTCTGTGGACTGCGGTGCCGACGGCTGGCTACTCAACCCGGTGAACACGGTGGACGGCGCACATATTCGGGTAGCGTACGAACGCATGTGCCCGGGGGATTGGGTGTGCCCGACCTTTACCGGCGCGCCAGGGCCCGGCTCGCCGGTGCTGGAATGCCGTGCGGTTGTGGGCGGTGAACAGAGCCTGGAGTTTGCGGTGCCGGCCTCGGCGATCAGTGCCAACCTGCGCCAGAAAATAGTGGTGGCCTACAGCGTGTCGCGCGTTTGTGGCGGTTACTGGGAATCGCCAGTAAAAGAGGTGCAAGTGCTGGATATCAGCGGCCTGCCCAAACCTGCGGTGGAACAGGCCACGGGTAGCACACTGGACCTCAATACCTTCATCGGCGATGCCACGGCCACGGTGATGACCTGGCCCTATATCGAGTTGGGCCAATTTTGCTGGCTGTGGATCACGGGTGACCAGGAAGATGGCAGCGCCTACCGCTTTGATGTGCTGGAAGGTGAACCGGTAACCGAGGAGTGGCTGGCCAGTGGCGTCGATACGCCGTTGTCGCGCCAGCAATTGCAAAAGCTTGCGGATTGCAGTGACGTCGTGGTGCATTTTGCGTTGAACTTCAACGACCAGTTGGACCGGGACAGTGCGAAGAAATTTCCGCTGCTGAGGCTGCACATCGTGCAGCAAGACCTGGACCTCAAGCCTCCGAGCGTGCGCGAAGCCGTAGACGGGCAATTGACGATATGGAACGGCCGGGATGGGGTGACTGTCCGGGTCGAATACGACGGGATCAGCGCCCATCACAGGATCAATGTGCAGTGGGTCAGCGGTGACGGTACGATCCTGCCACTGGAGCCAAAACCCGGTAACAGCGAGCCAGGCTATGTCGATTTCGCGATCCCCCGTGAAGCGGTGATTCATGCTGCTGGCAAGACGGTGCTGATCCTGTACACCGTTACCAGCCCCTGCAAATTGGCATCCTCCAGGACCTTGCCTCTGCAGATCAGTGTGCCGGTGCGTTTGCCGACGCCGGTGGTGACGCAGGCGACTAACAACATCCTCGACCTGGGCACCTTCGCAGGGGATGCTGATGTTCGCGTCGAAGCTTGGTGGTTTATCCTGCCGGGACAAAGAGTCTGGTTGCGGTGCGTCGGAACCAACATTGATGGAAGTGCCTATACCATCAATATCGCGGTGGCACAGGAGGTTACACAGGGAGACGTGAGTTCAGGGTTGAATGAAGTTCTCAAACGATTGGATCTTGAGAAGCTAAAGCATGACACGCCTCTGGTACTCACTTGTAAGGTAACGGCCGATGGAAGCATTAAGGAAAACGAGGCTGTGGAGTTTGCACCGCGGGAACTGATAATAAGAAGACCCGTTGTCGTTATTGAGGAACGGTTTGAAGCGCAGGCCACCCGTACCTATAAAGTCGGTGGTGTCGTCGACACGCCAACCATGACGGTGACATTTATTTCAGGCCCTTCTTTGGCGGGAATCGTGCCTTACGGTAACGACCAATATTACTCTGGGCAATGCTATGTGATGTGTCAGTACGTCTCTCATACGGTACCGCCGCAAATACATCGATTCGATTTTAAACACAAGCTGGAGGCTGTGAAGTTTGGTTGGTCATGGAAGCAAAGCCCAGGCAGTGTGACGTTCTATGATGAACAGAATCACGTGCTTGCGGTGCGCAATTACCCTGACGAAAACAGGGGAGGGTTCTGGGTTGACTATTCACCTGCAAATGGCCAACTGATTTCAAGGATGGAAGTTACCGCCGAGGATTATTCGTTTATCGATAATTTTACGATGGCTTACCGAGCTTAGGCTGTTTGAGTCTTGTTGTGAGGAGTACTCGAATACCCGCTGCGTGTGGGTATTCTTTTTTCAGGTTGATGGGGCAAGAGTCTGATTCAACTTGCCGGAGCCGACTTGCCCAGGCTGTGCTCACGGATGATCCCCACCATGATCTGCCGCAACTGCACGTTGCTGATGTTCACCCAAGTCCGCGCGTGTTCCCAAAAATGTACGAGGGGCCACTGGTCGGCAAAGCGCACTTTTTTGAGTAAAACTGTCAATTCTGACAGTAGGCAAGACGCTCTCTCCAAGCGCTAGATAACACTGGTTCCCAGGCTTGCTTGGCCGGTACTGAACGTTATTTATCCTAGGACAGGAGGTCTTATCGTGGCTAAACAAACATCACCCAGAACATCCGCCGCCCCTGAAGTTTCGGACGTGCCTAGCGCCGAATTACCCTACCCGCAGATTCAGTACGCAGAAAACAACAACGTGCTTGACCCGATCAAGGCGATCAAAGGTACGCATGCCACGATCACGGTTGCGAACATGCAGGCTGCACCTGTTACCTTGTATTGGGCTATCAAGGATCAGGCCCTGCCTGCGTTTGAGCCGATTGTGGTGCCTGGCAGTACCAGCGGCAGAATTGAAATTGCCATCCCCTGGCAATGGGTGAGTACTTGCATCGGGCACACGGTGCTGGTCAAGTATTCGGCCACGGTGAACGGGCGCCTTCAAGAGTCGTTGGTCCTGGAGTTGGAAATCCAGCAGATCCGGGAAGAGAATCTTCGAGAGTCATTGCCTGTATTCCTGCACTCCAGATTGGAATGGAGTACATGGTGGCTGAACATGTACGAGTTCCAGGGCGATGAAACCATACGGATCAAGGCCTGGCCCATGATTCAGGCCGGGCAGCGGCTGTTTGTCACCGTAGCCGGTAACCAGCACCAGGTACCGTACAGATTCATCTGGGTGTCCTTTGATCATGTGGTGACCGCCGCTCAAGCCCATGTTGATCATGTCTTCGAGTTCTGGTTGGCCCGTGGCTGGATGTCGCGACTGGATGACTACTCGGCGCTGACAATTCATATGGGGGTGATCTGGGACGGCACTGCGCCGGTGCTGCCTGCACCAGATGACCCTGTCCATGAAAATCCGCTGCCCATCAATGCCCAGGATTTCCACCTGCGCACTACCACGCTGTTGCGGGTGGACCCGGCGCTGGATTTACCGCCGCCACACCTCAAAGAATCGGTGGACTGCGATGGCGATGGCTGGGTGGTGAATCCGATCAATACGGTTGACGGCGGGCATATCGTGATCACCTATGAGGGGATCGATGCCGGAGATATTGTGTGTCCCACGTTTGTGGGCACACCCGGGGCGGGCTCACCGCCTCTTGAGTGCCGTACGGTGCAGCCAGATGAAACCAGCCTGAAATTTCCTGTAGCGTCTTCGGCTTTCAGTGCCAACTTTGGTCAAACTGTCACGCTCACCTACACAGTAAGTCACAGCGGCACCGGGCCTTGGCAATCACCGCCACGGCAAGTGAACGTCCTCGATATCACTGGGCTGCCGACGCCGGAGGTCGAGCAGGCCACGGGCCAAACTCTGGACCTCAATACGTTCTCCGGTGACGCCACTGCCACGGTCGAGCCTTGGCCTTACATGGCCCTGGGTCAATTTTGCTGGCTGTGGGTCACCGGAGAACGGGAAGATGGCAGTGCCTACCGTTTCCAGGTGCTGGAGGGTGAACCGGTCAGCGCCGAGTGGCTGGCCAGCGGCGTCAACACGCCATTGGCCCGCAACGAATTGCAGAGGCTGGCCGATTGCAGCACCTTCAAGGTGCATTTTGCCGTGAATTTCAACGGGCAAATGGATAAAGCCAGCGCCAAGGAGTTCCCGGTACTGACCCTGGATATCGTCCAGGAGGACCTCGTGCTCATGGCGCCTACGGTGCGTGAAGCGGTGGGGTCGCAACTCACGGTGTACAACGGGCGTGAGGGTGTGACGGTGCGGGTGGCGTACGACCTGATCAATCCTAGTCACGCGATCAGTGTCTGTTGGAAAAGGGCGGATGGCACTTGCCTGCCGTTGATGTCGAAGCCCGGCAGCAGTGATCCTAAGTACGTGGATTTCCAGATCTCTCGCGAAGCCGTGATCTACGGGATCGGTAAAACGATCACGATTAATTACACCGTCACCAGCGCCTGTAAGCGGGCCACTTCAGCTGATTTGAATCTGGCGATAAGTGTCCCTGTGCGTTTGCCAACTCCGGTAGTACCGCAGGCGACGAATAATATCCTCGACTTGCGCACCTTTGCCGGGAACGCGGATATCACTGTTGAACAGTGGTGGTTCATCTTGCCAGATCAGAAAGTTTGGTTGCGGGGGGCGGGAACCAAGAAAGATGGCAGTGCATACCTATTGAATGTGTACTTGGGTAAGGCGGTGACGGCTGCTGAGGTCAGTGCGGGCTTGAAAGAGGTCCTGAAACGAAACGAGCTTGAGTCGTTAAAAAATCTAAGCAGTTTGACCTTCACCTGCAAGGTAACGCCGGATGGCAGTACCCATGAGAGTGATTCAGTGGTGTTCCCGATATTGCCACTGACGGTTAGGTTGCCATTCGATGATCTCACCACGTTTGATAACGAAAACTGGAATGGTTGGCAAAAAGGCCCGGCTGCCGCAGATCCCAAAGACTTGGTGATCAAGCACGAAGAAGGCAACTGGTTCCTGTACAACTGGACCTATACCGATAACTCGGCGGGTGTCTTTTTGTTCAGAAATTACTCGGGACTTGAGATCAACAGAAACTATGAATTCAGTATATCTATCCGGCGCGTCAATAATTCACCGTCTGTACCTGAGGTGTCGATGTTGGCGGCAGGCAAGACTGTAGTCGCCCGTACTCCCATTCCTGGCCAGGAATGGAGAACTTTGCTAGGCGTCTTCACAGCAACGGCGACGACCATGAGTCTTGAACTTTACAACCATATTGCGACAGGGATCGGTAACGATTACGCAGTGGATAACATTCGCGTTCGAGAGTTGTAACGGTTGTTCAAAAATGCCCGCCTCGTGCGGGCATTCACTTGCTAGTGGCTGTTGTACCGTTATTTCGGCCCAAGAATTTTCCCCAACTTATCCGGCGACGGCGCCCCTTGCTGTTGCTGCAACTGCCCCTTGTCATCCAGATAGAAAATCGCCGGGGTGGCCGACAACTCCAATTCATCCATCAGCTTCATATTGGCATCGAGCTTGGCCTGGATCTCGGCCGGGATCTTGGCCAGCGCCTTGAGCTTGCTCGCCTTGCCCGCAGACTCATGTTCTTGCAGGGCCTGGGCCGTGTCTTTGCTGGCCAGTAGCGCTGCCGATTTGCCGGGGCTGTCCTCGCGGATGATCCCGACCATGATGTGCCGCAACTGCACCTTGCCAGCCTTGACCCAGGGCCGTGCCTGTTCCCAGAACATATTGCAGTATGGGCAGTTGGGGTCGCTGAACAGGTAGACGGTGCGCGGTGCATTTTTATCGCCGTCCTGGATCCAACTGCTCTGTTCCATCTTGGCCCAGACTTCCTTGGCCATTGGTGCGTAGACCAGTTTTTCCAGGGGCGCGGTGCTCAGGTCGTTGCCCTTGGCGTCGTACAGGTTGCCGGCAAGGACGTGTTGGCCATCGGCGGTCAGGTACAGCGCCATGCCACGGTTCTGGTACTGCGCGGCGTAGCCCTTGAGCCCGCCCGGTGCATCGAAGCTGCCGATGATCTTGGCGCCCTTGGCTTCGATCTGTTTGATCGGTGCGGGCCATTCTTCAGCGTGTGCGAGGCTGGCGGCCAGGGTCAGGGGCAACAGGGTCAGCAGGTGGCGGAGGCGGGGCATAGGGGTTTCCTTGTTGTGGCCGGCTGGGCGGCGGTCGAGTCCGAGGGGTCGAAAGATTCCATGGCGCGGGCCAGGCTGGCCTGGGACAACTCGCCCAGGTGGCTGTTGATCAGGCGGCCGTCGGCTTGGTAGAACAGCGTGGTGGGCAAGGCCATGGAGCCCACCGCCTGGCCCAGGCGGCCGCTGGCATCGAACAGTACGTTGTCCAGGTTCAGGCCCTGGGTCGCCAGGTAGGTGCTGACGCTTTGCATGCTTTCGGCCTGGTTGACGAACAAAAAGGTTACGTCAGGCCGTTGTTTCTGAGCGTTTTCCAGAACCGGCATTTCCCGCCGGCAGGGTGGGCACCAGGTGGCCCACAGGTTGATCACCAGCGGCCCGCCTTGGTAGTCGGCCAGTTGCACGGTTTCGCCATCGGCATTACGCAAGGCGATGTCCGGCAGGCGGGTGCCTCGCTCGAATATGCTCAGGGACAAACTGGCCAGTGCCCAGAAAGCCAGGCCGGTGATGACGCCTGCGCTCAACGGTTTGCGCAGGGCCGGGCGACGCCAGCCCCACAGGATGGCGCCAAGCAGCAGGGCAATCACCCCAGGCCAGGCGAGAAAACCACCGTCGCGCAAGTCGACGATTTGCAGCGGATCGTCACGGTAATAGGTCCAATACATCAGGACAAAGCTGACCCGCGCACTGAACATGCCCAGCAGGAACAGGCTGAACAGCACCGACTCAGGGTTCTCGCCCCCCCGCTTGGCCACGCGCCAGCCGACCAACGTGGCGAGGATCAGCGCGGTGATCAGCAGCAAGTGGTTCAGGGCGATGGCGAAGGTGCCGATGGTCAAGGTCAGCATCAGCGTGCGTCCCGGGTCTGGGTCCAGCGTTGCAGGAAGGCAGCGGCATCCACTTCGCCAGTGATGCGCTGGGCGCGGCGTTCTTCACCGTCCGGGCCGATCCATACGAAGCTCGGAGGGCCGGGGACTTTGTAGCGGCCCAGCAGCTCGCGGCTGGCGGCGTTGTCGGCGGTGACGTCCAGGCGCAGCAGGCGCACGTCCTTGAGTGCAGCCAGCACTTCGGGTTGGCCGAACACCTGTTTTTCCATGATCTTGCATGACACACACCAGTCGGCGTAGTAGTCCAGCAGCACCCATTGGCCCTGGGCCTTGGCGCTGTCGAGTTGGGCTTGCAGTGCGACGGGCTCGTTGATCGTGGTGAAGGCGTCATGGGCCGTTGGTGCACTGGCAACGGGGGAACCACCGAAGACCTTGAGGGGTTGCCACAGGTCATCGCTGCCACCGGCTGCGCCGATAACCAGGATGGCGCCCCACAATCCCAGTACCAGGGAACCGGCGCCGAGTGCCTTGGCGACAAGGCCGTACTCACGGGCCAGGCTCCAGCCGCAGTACGCCATGACCAGGGCCAGCACGCCCCACAGGCCAAGCCACAGGCTCTCGTCGACCACTGGGCGAATCATCAGCACGGCGGTCGCCAGGAACAGGAAGCCGAAGACGCCCTTGAGCACATTCATCCAATTGCCAGGCTTGGGCAGGAAGCGATTGCCCACGGTCACCAGCAGCAGCAATGGCACCCCGATCCCGATGCCCATGGCAAACAGGATCAGGCCGCCGTGCAGGGCGTTGCCGCTTTGTGCGATGTACAGCAGGGCGCCAGCCAGGGGGGCGGTCATGCACGGGCCCACCAACAGGCCGGACAAGGCCCCGAGCACGCCAGCCCCGACCAGGCTGCCGCCACTTTGCTTGCGGGTGGCATTGTCCAGGCGATCGCGCAGGAAGGCTGGCAGTTGCAGTTCAAAGAACCCGAACATTGGCAGGGCCAGGATCACAAACAGGGCCGCGAAACTGCCGAGAATCCAGGGAGTTTGCAGCAACGCAGCGAGGTTGCTGCCTGCCAGCGCGGCCAGCACGCCGAGTGCGGCATACACCAGGGCCATGCACACCACATAACTGGTGGCCAGGGCAAAACCACGGCGTGGGCTGGCGCCGCTGCCTACTACCAGGCCGGCGAGGATCGGCAACATCGGCAGTGAGCAAGGGGCAAATGCCAGCAACAGGCCAAGGCCGAAGAACACCAGCAGGCTCCAGCCCAGGCTGCGTTGTTGCAAGCCACTGGCCAGGCTTTCATCCTGGGCCTCGGCGGCAGCCGCCGCGGCAGGGTTGCCGCCCAGGTCTACAGTGAGCGATTGCGGTGGGTAACATAGGCCCGCATCGGCACAACCCTGCCAACCCAGCTTGATCTTGCCGGTGGCGCCGGCCGGAAGTTTCACTTCCAGGCCCTGGCGGTACACTTGTTGCTCGCCGAAGAACTCGTCGCTATGGGCCTCGCCTTGTGGCAGCACCGGCTGTTGGGCCAGGCCCTCGAACTTCATACGTTGCTGGTACAGGTAATAACCATCGGCAATCTGCCAATACAGCTGGGTTTCACCAGAGGCCAGGCGCTCAGAGGTAAAAGTAAAGGCTTTGCCCACCGGGAGGAATTCGGCTTTGGCCTCGAAAGGATTGTTGCCAGGTGCGGCCTGGGCCAATCCGCTGAACAACACCAACAGGAAGATAAACAGATGCCGCATGGTCAAGCCTTAGTTCGATGCAAGTGGGGCACACAATGTGTGGTGCTGATTAACCGATGATTAACCGGGCTATTCTAGAGTGTAGGGATAATCTGGGTGTGCATCTTTTAGCGGCATAATGCGCGCTTAATCCGCCAACCTTTAAATCAGCACTTTTGCAAAGGGCTCACCATGCACGTACTGGTCTGTGAAGACGATGAACTGATTGCCAGTGGCATCGTTGCCGGTCTTGGTGCCCAGGGCTTTACGGTCGAGCGTGTGGGCACGGCCGCAGCTGCCCGGGCGATGCTCAAGGCGGCGCAGTTCGACATCATGGTACTGGACCTCGGCCTGCCGGATGAAGATGGTCTCAAACTGCTGCAACAACAGCGCAGCGCAGGCCTGGAGATCCCGGTGTTGATTCTCACCGCACGGGATTCTGTGACCAACCGGGTCGATGGCCTGCAAGCCGGTGCCGACGATTACCTGCTCAAACCCTTCGACTTGCGCGAGTTGGCTGCACGCCTGCAAACCCTGCTGCGCCGGGTGGCCGGGCGCAGTGTCGACCTGATTGAGCATGGTCGGTTGAGCTACAGCCCCAGCAGCCGCGAAACCCTGCTGGGCGGCAAACCGGTGGACCTGTCCCGCCGTGAACAGGCCTTGTTGCAGGCGCTGCTGCACAACCGCGGCCGGGTGCTGTCCAGCGAGCAGCTCAAGGACAGCGTCTACGGCTTCAACGATGAGTTGGAAAGCAACGCCTTGAACGTGCATATCCACCACCTGCGTCGCAAACTGGGCAACGGCATTGTCGAGACCGTGCGTGGCCTGGGCTATCGCCTGGGCCCGGCAGACGGTGGAGAGGACGCTTCGTGACGAGCTTGCGCCTGCGCCTGACCTTCAAACTGGGCGCCGCCTTTGTGCTGATCTGGGTGCTGGCGGCGGCCTGGATGCTCAACGACCTGCGCAACCAGATGATGTTTTCCCTGGATCAACGGCTGGTGGCATCGGCGCGCATGGTGGCCGGGCTGATGGAGCAGATGCCAGGCCTGGCCAGCGTGGGCGAGGGCAAGCGCTTTGGCGCCGAGCAACTGAACGTGCCCGGTGGCATGGCGTGCCAGGTCAGCTCGTTGCGTGGTGAGGTGCTGGCCCGCAGTCACACCACCCCGGACCAGGGGCTGGAGTCTCGGCAAAGCGGTTTTCGCGACCAGGTGATCGACGGTGCCGCCTGGCGCAGCTTTACCCTGGCCCGGGGCGATTTGTTTATCACCACCGCCGACCGCCAGGTGGAGCGCGAGGCGCTGAACATGTCGATCCTGCTGGCGGCCTCGGTGCCGGTGGGCGTGGCCCTGTTGGGTTGCCTGTGCCTGTTATGGCTGGGGATCGGCCAGAGCCTGGTGCCGCTCAATCGCATGCGTGACGCCTTGATGCGCCGCAGCGCCGACTCCCTGGAGCCGTTGCAGATTCACCCGTTGCCCAGCGAACTCAAGCCGTTGCTCGATACCCAGAATCAACTGCTGCAACGCATCGCCAAGACCATCGAGCGCGAGCGCCGGTTGACCGGCGATGCCGCCCACGAACTGCGCAGCCCCCTCACGGCGATCAAGACCCATCTGCAAGTGGCACGCATGACCGACGGCGCTGCCCGCGACCAATCCCTGGCCCATGCCGAGGAGGGCGCCGATCGCCTGCACCGCACCCTGGAGCAATTGCTGCTGCTGGCGCGGGTCGAGGGTAGCCTGTCGTTTGATGACGGCCTGCAGTCCAGCGCCGAACAGGTGGCGCAGTTGGCGATCCAGGATGCCAATGCCGGGGATAATCGGCGCATCGACCTGATCCTGGAGGACAAGCTGTCGCAAAATCCGGTGGAAATGCCCGTGGGCCTGGCAGTTGCCGCCTTGCGCAACTTGCTGGATAACGCCCTGCGTCACACCCCGGCCGATACGCGGGTGGAGTTGAACGTGTTCACCCAGGGCAATCACGTGGTGTTTCGCGTGCGCGACCATGGCGCACCCATCTCCAGCGAGGACTTGCAACACCTGACCCAGCGTTTCTGGCGCAATGGCAACAGCGGCGGTTGTGGCCTGGGCCTGGCCATCGTGCAGGCGATTGTCCAGCGCTGCTCCTGTTCCCTGGTCTTTGACAGCCAGCCTGATGGCCTGCGGGTCGACCTGGGCATGCCGCTGCGGCGCTGATCTTTCCTTGCATACACATAACTACCGCCATCCTCAGGCCCGACGCTTCAGGATGGCGGTAATTTTTGTGTTTGCAGGTTTGCCGGCTGAATGAATCAGCCTGTATTGAAAAGGACAGCACCTATGTTGGTCATCGATTCAACTTACCCCGCCAAAGACTTTAATCAGCGCAATGGCGAAACCGTGCGCCAGTTGGTGGTGCATTACACCGCCGCGCCCTTTGCCTCCTCCCTGCGCACCCTGACCCGCCAGGGTGTCAGCGCCCATTATCTGCTGCCCGATCCCCGTGAAGCCGGTTATCGAGACGCCGGCTACGACGAGCTGAGGGTGTTTCAGTTGGTGGACGAACACCAGCGCGCCTGGCATGCGGGAGCCAGTCATTGGGCGGGCCGCGATAACGTCAACAGTTGCTCTATCGGCATCGAGATCGTCAACCTGGCCCGCGATGAGGGTGGAGTATTTACCTTCCCTGACTATGACTTGCAGCAGATCGAGGTGCTGATCGCGCTGATTCGCGATATTTGCGCCCGTCATCCGCAGATAGGCGCCACCGATATCGTTGGCCATTCGGATGTGGCGTTCTGGCGCAAGAGTGACCCCGGGCCACGGTTGCCCTGGTACAGCTTGTTCGAGGCGGGTATTGGTGCCTGGTTCGATGAAGAGGTCAAAAATGCCTATGCGCGGCGCTTTCGCATGGGGTTGCCACCGGAGGTGGAGATTGAACGGGCGTTCCAGCGCTACGGCTACGCGCCGGCAAAAAACCGCCAGGCGTTCCAGCAACGGGTACGGGCCTTCCAGATGCACTTTCGGCCTGGCGACTATCGCGGGCAACTGGATATCGAGACCTGCGCGATTCTCTATGCGCTGAATGAAAAGTACACCAGTGCCAGCGAGTGACCGGTCATTTGCCGGTTTTTCGCAGGCATAGGTGTAAATCCTCACGCCGCTGAAGCGTTTCCAGAACAGGAAATCCGTGCGCATGCCCTTCGGGGGCCAGACGTCAACGGGTTGGCAGTTTGGTCACCATCATCAGCGTATTGAGGGATCTAGAGATGTCAGTCGCTACCAGCCGCATTGAAAATTTGCAGGTGTCGGCCAGCCCGACGCCAGTGGAAACGCTTTACCAGTTCGATGAATCACCGTTGCTGGCTCGCCAGCGGCTGCAGGAGTCCAATGCGCGCAGCTACCCCCGGCGTATCCCCCTGGCACTCAAGCGGGCCAAGGGCATTTATGTCGAGGACGTTGAGGGCCGCAGTTTCATCGACTGCCTGGCTGGGGCCGGCACATTGGCGCTGGGACACAACCATCCGGTGGTGATCGAGGCGATCCAGCAGGTGCTGCTGGACGAGTTGCCCCTGCATACCCTGGACTTGACCACGCCGGTCAAGGATCAGTTTGTGCAAGACCTGTTCAGCCTGTTGCCGGCAGAGTTGGCCCGGGAGGCGAAGATCCAGTTTTGCGGCCCCACCGGCACCGATGCGGTGGAAGCCGCGCTGAAACTGGTGCGTACCGCCACGGGACGCAGCACGGTGTTGTCGTTCCAGGGTGGCTATCACGGCATGAGCCAGGGCGCATTGAGCCTGATGGGCAGCCTGGGGCCGAAAAAACCATTGGGGGCCTTGCTGGCCAATGGCGTGCAGTTCTTGCCATTCCCTTATGACTATCGCTGCCCGTTCGGCCTGGGCGGGGTGGAAGGGGTCAAGGTCAACCTGCATTACCTGGAAAATCTGCTCAATGACCCGGAGGCCGGTGTGTTGCTGCCGGCAGCGGTGATCGTCGAAGTGGTGCAGGGCGAGGGCGGTGTGATTCCTGCCGACCTCGACTGGCTGCGTGGCCTGCGGCGGATTACCGAGCAGGCCGGCGTGGCGTTGATCGTTGACGAAATCCAGAGCGGGTTCGGTCGCACTGGCAAGATGTTTGCCTTTGAACATGCCGGCATCGTTCCGGATGTGGTGGTGTTGTCCAAAGCCATTGGTGGCAGCTTGCCGCTGGCGGTAGTGGTGTATCGCGAGTGGCTCGACACGTGGTTGCCGGGTGCCCATGCCGGGACCTTCCGTGGTAACCAGATGGCGATGGCGGCGGGGTCGGCGGTGATGCGTTACCTCAAGGACCATAACGTCGCCGACCACGCGGCGGCCATGGGTGAGCGCCTGGCTGAACACCTGCGCATCCTGCAACGGGACTTCCCGCAGTTGGGGGATATCCGCGGGCGTGGGTTGATGCTCGGGGTGGAACTGGTCAACCCGAGCGGCGCGCCTGACGTCCAAGGCCACCCGCCGGTCCATCGACAATTGGCGCCCCTGGTACAGCGTGAATGCCTCAAGCGCGGGTTGATCCTGGAGTTGGGCGGGCGTCATGGCAGCGTGGTGCGCTTCCTGCCGCCTCTGGTCATCACTGCCGCAGAAGTCGACCGCGTGGCTGAGATCTTCGGGCGGGCGTTGGCGGCGGCTGTGGCGAGCCTCTAATTTTTCGGCGCCGCTATACGTTCCTACATACATCAGCCACGCGCAGTGCGTGGCAGCCTTTGAGTGACGGAGAACCACAATGACCTCAGTATTTGATCGTGAAGACATCCTGTTCCAGGTAGTGGTCAACCATGAAGAACAGTATTCCATCTGGCCTGACTACAAGGCCGTGCCAGAGGGCTGGCGCACCGTGGGTAAAAGCGGGATGAAGAAAGAGTGCCTGGCCTATATCGAAGAAGTTTGGACTGATATGCGGCCGCTGAGCTTACGGCAGAAGATGGACGCGCAGGCAGTGGCTGGCTGAGGCTAAAGCCAGATCAAACTGCCTTGCCCTGTAGGAGCCGGCTTGCAGGCGATAGCGGTGTACCAGCCAATACACTCTTTGGCTGACATTCCGCCATCGCAGGCCAGCCCGCCTACAGGGAACCTCGTTGGCAACTAACTCTGGACACGCCGCAGGTTCAGGGCACCAAAGCCCCGATCACCTGATCCACATTCCCCTCCAGCTCCGCCACCGGATCCGCACCGTCAGTACCCAGCACCAGCAGTTTCGCGCCCCCCGCGCTGACTGCCGCCTTCACCGCCTCGGCTGGCTGGCGATGATGCAGCACCACCGCCACGTCGTTATCCTTCAGGCTGGTACTCAGCGCCTGTAGTGCCTCGGCAGACCATTCGGCATCCGGCCGTGGATCAGTGCTGAGCAGTTCCAGGTTCAACCCACTCACCAGATAAGCAAAATGGTCGCTCAGGCTGACCACACTCAGGTTATCGGCCTGGGCCAGGCGTGCCTCGCTGTCGGCAGTCAGCTTGAGCAGGCGTTGCTTGAGGCTGGCCAGGTTGTTGTCGATTTGTGCCTTGGCAGCGGGGGCCAGGCGGCTCAGGTCGGCGGCCATGACATCGGCCATGCGTCCCAGGTTGTTGCTCGATTGCCACGGCTGGCTGTTGAGGCCATCCACCGCGCCCGGTTGCAGAGCCACGCCCGGCAAGCCACCGTCTACCGGGCGTGCCGCGTCCACTTCGACGATGCGGATATTGCTGCGCCGGGCTATCGGGTACAGCGGGTCGTCCGGCCATAGCGAACGCAGGCCGACGGCGGCGTCGGCGTCCAGCGCCAGCGTGTGCAGGGCGGGCGCGCCACGGCCGGTAAAGTAAGAGGTCTGGCGTGAACCCGGCAAGTTGGCCGGTGCCGCACGTTCCAGTTTGACCGAGGTGCCCTTGAGCAAGGTCTCGGCCAGCCCGTAGGTCACTGGCAAGGCCGCCAGGACCTTGACCGGTTTGGCGGATTGGGCTGTGACCGGCAGCGGTTTGGCATTGTCGGCCGCCAGCAGTGGGGGGCTGATCAGGCAAGCGATAGCCAGGGCGATGGGGCGTAGAGCAGGGCGCATTATCCAAGATTCCCTTTCAGGCTGGGGACCGTGCCGCGCGCAATGGCGGCCAGGGCGAAGGCGATGCCGGCCACGAGGATGATCGCGGCGCCGGATGGAATGGGCAGGTCGAAGATGATCGGCAGCAAAATCCCGCATAGGGTGCTGACCGTGGCAATCACCACCGAGACCCAGAAGAAACCTTTGAGCGACTGACTCAACAAGCGTGCCGCAGCGGCCGGAATCACCAGCAGCGCGCCGACCAGGATCGCCCCGATGACCTTGACTGCTGCCACGGTGATCAGGGTGACGAGGATTACAAACAGGTAGTCCAGGGTCTTCACCGCCACGCCACGTACGGCGGCCAGTTGCGGGTTGAAGCTGGCCAGCATGATGCGGTTGTACAGCGGCAGGGCAAGGGCCATCACCAGTGCCCCGACAATCGCCAGCACCAGCAGGTCATTGCCGTTGACGGTCAGGACCGAGCCAAACAGCACGTTTTCCAGAATGTGCACGTTGATCTTGCCCGCGAGGATCAGCAGCAGGCTCGCCCCCAGTGCCAGGGACACCGAGAGGAACACGCCGATCAGCGTATCGGGGGCCAGGCCGGTGCGGTTGCGCAGGTAATTGAGCAGGATGCCGAACAACAGGCAGTAGCCGAACAGGCTGCCATAAGGCCCGGTGTAAGGTTCTCCCAGCAAAATGCCCACGGCTACGCCGGTCAGTGCCGCGTGGCCCACGGCTTCGGAGAAGAACGCAAAGCGCTTGACCACCACCAGCGTGCCCAGGCCGCCCAACACCGGGCCGATCAGCAGGCCGGCGAGCAGGGCGTTGACCACAAACCCGTAGGCCAGGGCTTGTGGCAGGTAGCCGGACGAGGCCCAGCCCTGGACCATCAAGCGAAAGGCTTCGTAGCTCATTGGGCTGCACTCCGTGGATGGGTGGAAAACAGTGTCAGCAGGCGTTCCGGGATCAGTGCTTCCCTGGGTGTGGCGTCGAACAGCACTCGGCGGTTCAGGCCGGTAACGCGCTCTGCCAGGCGACCCACGGCCTCCAGGTCGTGTTCGATCCAGAGCACGGTAATCCCGGCCTGCCGCCAGTCGCCCAGCAGGCGTTCGAACACCTGGATCCCGGCTTCGTCGAGGGCCGACATGGGTTCATCGAGGACCAGCAGTTGCGGCGCGGGGATCAAACCCTGGGCCAGCAGCACACGCTGGCGCTCGCCGCCGGACAGCGCGCCCATCCGGCGTTTGCGCTTGTCTTGCATGCCCACGCGCTCCAGCGCCTGGCCTATCGCCCCGGCGTAATGCCGGGACACGCCGAGAAACGCCGGGCGCCGCTGGCACATGGCGGCCATGAAGTCATCGACGGTCATCGGCAGGCCACGGTCGAACTCCAAGGCCTGGGGCACGTAGCCGATGGTGCCCGTGGCGCCCGGCCAGTGCAGGCTCAGCTGGCCCAGGTGTGGGGTCTGTCCCAGCAGGGTCTTGATCAGCGAGCTCTTGCCGCCACCGTTGGGGCCGACCAGGGCGTGGATACTGCCCGGTCGCACCTGGAAGCTGACGTTGTCGAGGATTGCGGTACGGCCCAGGGTCAGCGAGACGTTGTCGAATTCGATTGTCGGGCCGATGTTCGCCACGTTCAGGTGTTCAGCCGCCATCATGCCCCCGACTCCTGGATGGCCCGGACCACGGTATTGAGGTTGCCGGTCATTTCCACTTCGTACTTCTCGGCACTGTATTCACCGTAGGAAATATGTGACAGCGGGTACAGCTTGACCCCCGACTCGCGCTGGATGGTCTCGACGTAGGTGGACGGGAAGTCCATCTCCGAGAAGATCACCTTCACGTCCAGCTCGCGCAGTTGGTCGATGGTCTTCTTCAATTGGCTTGGGCTTGGCTCGATGCCATGGGCCGGCTCCACCACGGCGGTGACTTCCAGGCCGAACTCGCGCAACAGGTAGTCGTAGGCGGCATGCACCGTGGCCACGCGCAGGTCGGCGTTGGGTGCGCTGGTGAGCTTGGCCAGGGCATCGGCGCGCATCTGGCGCAGGCGCTTGCCATAGGCGCGGGCGTTCTGGGTGTAGGTCTTGGCGTTGTCCGGGTCGAGCTTGCCCAGCTCCCGGGCGATGTTGTTGACCTGGGCAATGGAGGCACTGATGGACAGGAAGGTATGCGGGTTGACCACCTTGCCGGCGCCGCGGGCCGCGTTGCCCGTGGCGGCCAGCAACGGCACATTGGCGTTGGCCTCGATCACCGGGATGCCCGGGCGTTCGCTGGTGGCGATCATGCGGTCGGCGAAATCATCATGGCCAACCCCATTGAGCACGATCACATCCAGGGTGCCGATGCGCTTGATATCTTCGGCGCGCGGCTCGTAGGCGTGGGGGTTGAAACCGGCCGGAATCAGCGGCACCACTTCGGCCTTGTCGCCGACGATATTCGCCACGTAGCTGTAATAAGGATGCAGGGTGATACCGATACGCAGGCGCTTGGCCGCTTCAGCATTGGCCAGGGGCGTCAGCAGGAGGCTGAACAGGCCCACCAGCAGCAGGCGGAGCAAGGGAGATGACATAGACATGGGTACTCGATCTTCTCTCGGAAACAGCGTGATTTCAGTGGCGATGCTGGCGGGTGACGCCGGCGTCGAATTGCGCAACGACCTGCTGCCAGCCAGCAGCGATCAGCCCCTGGTCGCTCAGGTCAGTGGGGGCGTCCAGGTTGGCACTACGGTTGAGCCAGATATCCGGCTCGGCACCGTCCACGCGCATCAGTAGTGAACCGCTGGTGCCATTGGCCTGGCTCAGGCCCAGGTAGGTCGCGGGTGCCAGCAACTGCCAGCGATGGTCGCCACGGCTGACCGAACTGGCGTCCCGGGCGAAGGGTGCGAAGCCCTCTTCAGCCAGTTGCGCGGGTGTGGGCAGGGCGCTTTGTTCCTGCACCAGCAACTGGATTTCATCCAGGGTCACCCGCAGGTCGGCGTAGATGCCCTGCTCGGCGGCGCTCAAGTCGCGGCGAGCGTCCAGTTGGTGGCTGGCCACTGTCTCGATGGCCTGGGTTTCACCGTGCAGGGATACCACCGTGCCGGCGACGGCCAGGATGATCAGGCACAGCAGCAGGACATAGAGGGTTTCGTGGCCGGCTCCGGCAGGCCGGACGACTTGGGTGGTGCCTGGGGTTACGCTGCTCATTGGGCCTGGATATCCGCTTGGTCGATCTCGACAACGTGGCCGGGACCGGCGTCAAACAACACGTAGAACTCGCTGGCAGGTTTCTTGAAGGTCAGCGTCGAGTCGGCACCCAGCTTGCCGGGCACCAGGATGGTCTCGTCGTAGCCGATCACATCCAGGGTCACCCCAGGGGCGCCGCTGCCATCGGAGAAGCCTCCGGTGCACTGGATCTGCTCGCCGGGGATTTCCTTGCATTCGCACATCGGGTTGTGGGCCAGGGCTTGGGTGCTTGCGCCAGCGCACAGGATCAGCACGGCACAGGCGCGGGTCAGGCGAATCAAAGTCATGGTTTAACTCCTTGCTTGGTCAACCAGGCGACGGTGGCAGGCGAAGCCTGGCTCAAGGGGACAGATGCCTGTTGCATGCTGCCGTCCCAGCCTTCCATGGTGATCCACAGTTGGGCGTCGGGCGGGGTGCGTTCAGGGATTGGCAGGGTGGCACCCATGCGGTACGGGGTGCCGAAGAAAATCACGCCGGCGGCCCGCAGGCTGCGGGGCTTGCCGATGCGCAGGTAGGTCGCCTTGACCTGATCGCCACAGGTCGCGCACAGGGCAGCATTGAAGGACTTCATCGGACCGGCCGGGTCGGGGCGGGGGGCTTCATTGCGCAACTCGGCGAGGGTGATACTCCACGGGCCGACCTGCACTTCGCCGACCTCTCGTTCACCCAGGCCGGCATCACCGCGAAACAGCGCGGCATCGGCAAAGTACTTGGGCATAAAGCCCAGGGGCACCAGCAACAGCAGGATATTGATGTGGAAGCGCCATTTGAGCCAGAAGGCGCGCAGCGGCGAAGGCGCTTGAACGGTGGTGGTCTTGTTCATTACTTGCCCTCCGAGGTTTCAGCCTGCATGGCGCTCATGGGATTGGCGGGCGCGGTGTTGCGCGGGGCCTTGGCGTTGCGCTTGAGAGCGTGCAGGGTGGCCAGGGCGGTGCGCTTGCTCCAGATCAACAGGCCGCTGAGGACCATCATGCTCAGCAACAGACCGAAGAAAAACCACACCAGCTTGATCCAGATCCCGCCAAAGTCGCCGGTGTGCAGAGGGCGCATGGATTCGGTGACGAACTCCAGGCCCGAGCGGTCGGACAGCAGGTGTGTGGCGGCGATTTCACCGTTGTAGGGGTTGATGTCGGCGGTCTGGAACATCAACGGGTACCAGCCGCGGCCGCCGATACTCAGGTGGCTGTAGGCGTTGCTCGGCAGGCCGACGAAGCTGACGTCGAACCCCGGGATCCGCTGGGTGGCAATGTTGATGGCATCGTCCAGGGGAATCATGGGCGGCGGTACGCCAGGGGCCGACAGTGGCACCTTGTCCCGAGAGATCACCGGCACGATGGCCTCGCTGGAGAGGGTGATCTGGTTGTCCGCAAGAATCGCCTGGATCAGGAACCAGGTGCCGGTGATGGAAATCACCGCGATAAACCAGATCGACCAGATGCCGCTCAGGCGGTGGAAATCCCCCCAGAAGATCCGCGCGCCATGCTTGATACGCAGGGTCGGCTTGAAGAAGCCTTTCCAGAACCGTTTGTACACCACAAGGCCTGTGACCAGCGATGCGAGCATGGGGAGCCCGAGGAACGACACCAGGTACCAGCCCCAGCTATAGCCGTTGGTGAACGGTACCAGCCACCAGCCATGCAGGGCGCGGGTGAACTGGCGGAAGTTGAACGATGGGCTGATGCCCTGGATGACCCCCGTGTACGGATTGACATAGACCGCCACGGAGCGGCCGTCGGGGTAGCTGATGTTGACGTCGAGGGCAAAGTGCGACTCGTCCGGACGGACGATGGACTCGACAATGGCCTTGGGCTCGGCCTGTTTGATCGCGGCGAGGACCTGGTCATAGCTGAGCAGCTCGGCATCGTCCGATGGTTTGCTGGCACGCATTTCCGGGTTGGCCAGCCAGACGATTTCCTGGCTGACCACCGCCAGGGTCCCCGTGACACAGACGATCAGTACGAAGAACCAGATGGGCAATGCCAACCAGCTGTGTACGAGAAACCAGAGTTTGGAGCGTGACTTCTTCGACATGTCTATGGGGGTCTTGATCGGAGGGGGGCAGAGAAGGCCCATGAAAGGCCAGTCGTAGCTTTTGCTTACGCGACGGGCTGTATCTAAGTTAAGACGGATGAGAATCGCAAAACCCTAAGGCGGAAATGAAAGCAAATGTTTCAGATGTGCATGTGCCCTGTAGGAGCTGGCTTGCCAGCGATAATCGCCAACGATGATGCGGGATGCCTGTTGCCTCGCGCTGCTCTCGGGTTTATCGCCGGCGAGCCGGCTCCTACAGTTGATTGGGGGGCTTATGCGAACAGGTCCTTGGCGCGCTGGCGAATCTGCTCCTCGGTCAGTTCTTCTATATGGGTGGCGAGAAACCAGACATGCCCGAAGGGATCCTTCAATGTCCCGGAGCGGTCGCCGTAGAACTGATCCTTGGGTTCTGAAATGGCCGTGGCACCCGCCGCGATCGCTTGTGTGTACTGGGCGTCCACGTCCGTTACATACAGGTGCAGGCCAACGCTGGTTGGGTGTGTGCCAGGGCTGCCGAAGGCCATTTGATCGCAGGGGGAGGCCAGCATGATGGGTGAGTCGCCAATGCGCAGTTCGGCATGGCCGACCTTACCGTCTGGCATGTCCAGGCGCATGATTTGAATCGCGCCGAAGGCTTTTTTATAGAACTCGATGGCTTCAGCCGCCTGGTCGATACCCAAGTATGGCGTGATGCTGTGATAGCCCTCGGGGATGGGTTTGACGCTCATTTCGCTCTCCTTGACGGGTGTGTGGGGGCCGGTTTTCCGGTCTTTTCACTATAGGCCAGGTCCTTCTTGGCCTCTGGGCAACCGACGACTGTCCTGCAGGCGTACCGTGAACATTTCCTCAAGCAGAGGCTTGACCTTGACTTAACTAGAGGTTTTACCCTGCGTGGAACCTACAGCTAAAGGGGATTTGTCATGCAGGTTTCAGCGAAAAGTCATGGTTTTACTCAACTGATCGAGTTTCAGATCGAGCCCCGCCAGCAGCCTGCGCTGGTGTTGGCGCTGTCTGAGCAGACCGAGCGCCTGGCCCAGGGCCATGAGGGGTTTCTGAGTGCCAGTGTGCAGGTCAGTGATGATGGGCGACGAGTGCTCAACTACCTGCAGTGGCAGACCCGCGAAGCGGGGGATATGGCGTTCAAGTGCCTGGAGCGCGAGGGCGACGCCTTCTGGGCCTTGATTCGCACCCACCAGGCCACGGCCGTGACCTTCGGCTCATTCCAGGTGCTGCGCAGTATCGAGCGCAGCGTCGACAATGCGCTGGCGTGCGCCCTATATCGATAGGTGCAGCATGCGTTCGCCCTGCAGGCTTGCCCCTGGGCGGCGTTTATTGACCGCCAGTTCGCCGATCCTGATCAGGCGTGTTCGCGTGATATTGCGGCTCAGGCCCAGCAGGTTGGCGGTGTGTACCTGGTTGTAGTGGCTGAAGCGATAGGCGGCCCGTAGCAACGCGTCCTCGACTTTCTCATGCAAGGCACCGGCCTGTTCGTCGAACAGCTTCTGGAAGGCTCGCTCCAGCAAGGCCTCTGCACTGCTGTCGAGACCGTGCTGGTTGTCGTCCTGGCGCTCGATGCGCATGTTCGACAAGCGCAGGTCATCGCGTTCGATCACGCCATTGCGGCAAATCAGCAAGGTGTGATGAATGACGTTTTCCAGCTCGCGGATATTGCCCGGCCAGCTGTAGCTCCTGAGCTTTTGCTCGGCCTCGGGGCTGATGGTGATGGGGCCGTAGCCCAGGCGCTGGCTGTAGGCGTCGATAAAGTGCCGGGTCAGGGGCAGCGTATCGCCGGGGCGTTCGCGCAAGGGGCTCAGTTCCAGGCTGACCACGTCGAGGCGGTAGTACAGGTCTTCACGGAAATGCCCGGCGTTGATGGCTTTTTCCAGTTGCACATTGGTTGCTGCCAGCACCCGCACATCGATGGGAATGCTCTTGCGTGAGCCCAGGCGCACCACTTCGCGCTCTTGCAGGACACGCAGCAGTTTGACCTGGATGGCCATGGGCAGATCACCGATTTCGTCGAGGAACAACGTGCCGCCATTGGCCTCTTCGAACCATCCGGCCTTGGCGCTGAGGGCACCGGTGAACGCCCCTTTTTCATGGCCGAACAGCTCCGCCTCCACCAGGGATTCGGAAAACGCCCCGCAATTCACCGCCACGAAGGGCCGGTTGCGTCGAGCGCTGAGGTTGTGGATATGCCGGGCCACCAACTCTTTGCCGGTGCCGGTTTCGCCGATGATCAGCACGCTGGCTTCGCTGGGGGCCACTTGCTGGATATGCGCAAGCAGGGCCTGGGACTTGGGGTCTTCGAAGACTTGCGCGGTGGCGCGAATCGACGTGGCGAGGGCGGGCGAGGGCGGTAGGGTCAAAAGCTGCATGGGCACCTCTAGGAATAGAACGTTGGCGTCGGCAGGGACTGGTTCAAGGCCCAGTCGCCCAGTTCGTGGAGTTTGTAGTCCACCGGGTCGTGCAGGCTCTGGGTGCGCAGGTTGCGCCAGTGGCGGTCCAGGCGCAGCGAGGCATGGGTTGCGCGGGCGCCGGTGACTTCAAACAGGCGGCTGCACAGCTCCAGGCCGCTACGGGTGGCGGCGACCTTGGCCGTGGCGATGGCAATCGCCAGTTGCCCGCGTTCGTGCTCACTCAAGGCCGGGCCCTTGTCCCAGGCCAGGTCCAGCAACTCAGGCGGCCCTCTGCACCAACAGGCGCACGCCTTCCAGCGCCACCCAGAACTCGCCGTAATGGTTGAGCACATATGGATCCTGGCGCACGTCCTGGGCTGTGGATTTGTGCCAGGGCCGGGTTTCGGTGAGGGTGTAGTTGCGCGCTTCCTCAAATGCGCCTTCGGCGATGCCGAGAAACATATGGGTGAAGGTCAGTTGGGCGATCAACGGGCGCAGGCAGGCGAACGGCGTGCTCAGGGGGCCGGGGTCGAGCAACAGCTCCGACTCTTCGACCCGGACGCGCTCGAAGCTGACGCTGCCGCTGTCGGTCTGGCGCTGGCCGATACTGTTCCAATCGTTGTGCACGGTAATGCCACTGCGCCCGCTGGGGATGGCGGCGATCAGCAGCTTGCCGCCGGCACTTTCATCCACCGCCGAGGCGATCAACATCTGTGAATCGCTGGCGCCGGAGCAGAAGCTCTTTTTGCCGGAAAACTCACGCCAGCCGCCAAAGTCCTTGACCACCGTGCGTGTGTCCAGCGGGTTGAGGGCATTGCCCCAGAACCAGTGCTTGCGGGCGGTCTGTTCAAACCAGGGTTGCCACTGTTCCGGGCGGGAAAACAGCCGCACCGTGGCCAACATCAGGTGATGGAAGCCCAAGACATGGGCGATGGAGCTGTCGACCTTGGCGAATTCGCGCACGATCTCCAGGGTTTCGCTCCAGCGTGCGCCAAGGCCGCCGTACTGGGTGGGAATGCTCAAGGCCAGCAACCCGCTGTGGCGCAGGGCGTCGCGCTCAGCCTTGGGCGTGCCACCACGCTCGTCACGCTCCACGGCGCTGAGGGCGAACTCGGCGGCCAGTAGCTTGGCGGTCTGCAAGGGGGATGGCAGGACGCTATGGGGTTTGGCTGTCACGCGGTGCTCCTGAAAAAAATCAAATGCGCCGAAGATCCCCTGTAGGAGCCGGCTTGCCGGCGATAGCGGTCTGTCAGTTACACCGCTATCGCCGGCAAGTCGGCTCCTACAAAGAGGGGATTCAGGCCTTTGTGGTGGCAGGCAGCACATCGTTGGCAATCATTTCGCCGAACGGCCCGGTGAGGTTAGTGGCGCCACGTCCGGCCAGGCTGGCGTAGGGTTCGGGCAGCAGCGGGAACACCAGTTCGGCAAAGCGATAGGCTTCTTCCAGATGCGGGTAGCCGGAGAAGATGAAGCTCTCGATGCCCAGGTCGGCATACTCCTTGATCCGCTCGGCCACTTGCTGCGGGTTGCCCACCAGTGCGGTGCCGGCGCCGCCGCGTACCAGGCCGACGCCAGCCCACAGGTTAGGGGCGATTTCCAGGTTGTCACGCCGCCCATCGTGCAGGGCCGCCATACGGCGCTGGCCTTCGGAGTCAAAGCGCGAGAAGGATTTTTGCGCGGCGGCGATGGTGTCGTCGCTGATGTGCTCGATCAATTTGGCTGCTGCTTTCCAGGCATCTTCTTCGGTTTCGCGCACGATCACATGCAGGCGGATGCCGAACTTGACAGTACGGCCATGGCGGGCCGCGCGTTCGCGTACATCGGCGAGTTTTTCGGCGACGGCGGCCGGTGGTTCGCCCCAGGTCAGGTACACGTCGACCTGCTCGGCGGCGAGGTCGTGGGCCGCATCGGATGAACCGCCGAAGTACAGCGGTGGGTAAGGCTTCTGGACCGGTGGATAGAGGGCCTTGGCGTTCTGCACCTTCAGGTGTTTGCCTTCAAAGTCGACAGATTCGCCCTGCAATACCCGCCGCCAGATCTTGAGGAACTCATCGCTCACCTCATACCGTTCGCTGTGGTCGAGAAAGCTGCCGTCGCCACGGTTTTCATCGGGGTCGCCGCCGGTCACCACATTAATGAGCAGGCGGCCATTGGACAGGCGATCGAGGGTGGCGGCCATGCGCGCGGACACGGTGGGCGAGATAATCCCCGGGCGGATCGCCACCAGATAGCGCAGGCGTTCGGTCAAGGGCACCAGGGCCGAGGCAATCACCCAGGAGTCCTCGCAGGAGCGTCCGGTAGGGATCAGCACGCCGTGGTAGCCGAGGTTGTCGGCGGCCTGGGCCACTTGCTTCAGATAATTGAGGGTGACCGGGCGGGCGCCTTGGGTGGTACCGAGGAAATGGCCGTCGCCATGGGTTGGAAGGAACCAGAAAACATCCATGACAAGTCCTTGAGCGCTGTTCAACAGGGAGTGTTGCCTGGCCAACAGTTGTGTAAACAACAGTTGCGGCGTTGGGGACCGTTATAGAACGTCTTTTTTATTCCGTAAACGAACGTATTTCTATATTTATAGATCTTAAAGAAATATGTGGGATTGGCTGATAGCGACTATCACAGAGGATGATTTTTCCCAGGGAAGGTGCGGGAGTAGCTTGTATTCATCGCCTCAGCGCCCCATTCGCAGGACTTTCGCCATGAACTATTCACTCTCTGTCGCCTTGTTGTTGGTTGCTTCTTTCCTTGCCGGTTGTGCCACTCACCCGGCACCTGAGTTGCGCCCGTATACCGCCGAGGAAACCCGGCAATTGGCGATGGAGGGGCTTAACCGTCGTGGTTTGTCGTTTGACGAATATCAACAGAAGAAGGCTGAGCTGAATGCCCAGCCACAGAAACCTTTTGGCTTTGATCGCCAGGGTGAAATGAATGCCGAGCGCAACGTGACGCTGCATGGGCGCCCCAGCTGAAACAATAGGCGGCGCCCCAGGGCCCGAAGTTCCGAACAGGAGCTTCGGGCTTTTTGTTTTCCATCCTTTTGATCGAGCCTGTTAAGCTCAATTTCAGGAGCGTTCCTACGCACTTTTAAATTCTTTAACGGTATCCGATCAGGTTAACCTGACGATCTCTGTACTGGTCGCTGCCCCTGGGACGCTGATCTCGGGAACATGCTCTGCGGGTTTTTAACGTCATGAATGAACGTCCTTTGTATTTCGACTACGCCGCCACCACACCAGTGGATGAGCGGGTCATCCAGGTCATGGTTGAGTGTCTGGGTTTCAATGCCAATTTCGGTAACCCCGCGTCCAGCTCCCATGCGTTTGGCCAACAGGCCCGGCACACGGTCGAGCAGGCGCGCCGGCAGGTGGCGCAATTGGTTGGCGCCCAGGCCGAACAGATCGTCTGGACGTCGGGGGCCACCGAGTCCAACAACCTTGCGCTGAAGGGCGTGGCCCAGGCGCGGGGTGTGGCCGGTGGCCATATCCTCACCAGCCAGATCGAGCACAAGGCGACGCTGGACACCGCGCGCCAATTGCAGGAAGCCGGGGTTGCGGTGACCTACCTGGTGCCGGACGCCGACGGCCTGATCACCGCCGAGGCGGTCAGCCAGGCGTTGCGTGAAGACACGTTCCTGGTGTCGTTGATGCTGGTCAACAATGAGCTGGGTACGCTCAACGACATCCCGGCCATTGGCGCGCGGGTGCGTGAGCACGGCGCGCTGTTGCATGTGGACGCGGCGCAAGGGGCGGGCAAGGTCGCCATCGACCTGGCGCGCTGGCCGGTTGACCTGATGTCGTTTTCTGCGCACAAGCTGTATGGCCCCAAAGGCATCGGCGCGTTGTATGTCGGGCCGCGGGCGCAGCAGAACGTCACGGCGCAGATCCACGGTGGTGGCCATGAAGGCGGGCTGCGCTCGGGAACCCTGGCGACCCACCAGATTGCGGGCATGGGCAGTGCCTTCGCGTTGGCCGCGCAATCCTTTGCTGAAGAGTCGGCGGGTATTGTCGCCTTGCGCCAGCGCCTGCTTGAGCAATTGCAGGCTATCCCCGGCGTGCGCCTGAACGGCAGCGCCACCCAGCGTATTCCCCACACCTTGAGCCTGACCTTCAGCGAAGGCGAGTTCAATCCGGCGGCCCTGAGCGCCGGTATCGCTTTTTCGGCGACCTCTGCCTGCAATTCGGCAAGCAATGCACCCTCCCATGTACTGCTTGCCCTGGGACATGATGCGCGCAGTGCCGGTCGCACCATTCGCCTGAGCCTGGGGCGGTTTACCACCGAGCAGGATATCGATCAGGCAGTGCAATTGATCAAAGGCTCATTGGCCAGCGCGCCGGCCTTCTGGGCAGTTTGAAACACATAACAATTATTAGTGGTTAGCAGGAGACATGATGAGTACGCAGCCTTTGCCCCATGGAACGGTTCCCCAGCGCCTGGCGCACACCCGCGAGTTGATGAAACGGGAGGGCATCCATGCCTTGCTGGTGCCATCGGCCGATCCGCACCTGTCCGAGTACTTGCCGGGTTATTGGCAGGGGAGGCAGTGGTTGTCGGGGTTTCATGGGTCGGTAGGCACGCTGATCGTCACGGCTGATTTCGCCGGGGTCTGGGCTGACAGCCGTTACTGGGAGCAGGCGAGCAAGGAGCTCAACGGCAGCGGCATCGAGTTGGTGAAGCTGCAACCGGGGCAGCCCGGCCCGCTGGAATGGCTGGGTGAGCAAACCCCGGAAGGCGGGGTAGTGGCAGTGGACGGCGCGGTGATGGCCGTTGCATCCGCCCGTACCCTGGGCAGCAAGCTGGCAGAGCGGGGCGCGCGCCTGCGTACTGATATCGATCTGTTGAACGAGGTCTGGAGCGACCGCCCGGCACTGCCAAACCAGCCGATCTATCAGCACCTGCCACCCCAGGCGACTGTCAGCCGAGGCGAAAAACTTGCGGCACTGCGCGCCAGCCTGAAAGAAAAGGACGCAGATTGGCATTTCATTGCCACCCTGGATGACATCGCCTGGCTGTTCAATCTGCGCGGTGCAGATGTGTCGTTCAACCCGGTGTTTGTGTCATTCGCCCTGATCAACCAGCAGCAGGCCACCCTGTTTGTTGCTCTTGGCAAGGTTGATGCTCAGTTGCGCGGGGTGCTGGAACAAGATGGCGTGACGCTGCGCGACTACAGTGAAGTGGCTGCAGCCTTGGGTGAAGTGCCGGACGGTGCCAGCCTGCAGGTGGACCCAGCGCGCGTGACTGCCGGGTTGCTGGATAACCTGGCCAGTGGCGTCAAGCTGGTGGAAGGGCTCAACCCGACCACGTTGGCCAAGTCCCGTAAAAGCCTGGCGGACGCCGAGCATATTCGCCGGGCCATGGAGCAGGATGGCGCGGCGTTGTGCGAGTTTTTCGCCTGGCTGGATTCGGCCCTGGGTCGCGAGCGCATCACCGAGCTGACGATTGATGAACACCTGACAGCTGCGCGTACCCGGCGCCCGGATTTTGTATCGTTGAGCTTCAATACCATCGCCGCATTCAACGGCAATGGCGCTATGCCCCATTACCACGCCACGCAAGCAGAACACGCGGTGATCGAAGGTGATGGCCTGCTGTTGATCGACTCGGGCGGCCAGTATCTGGGCGGTACCACCGATATCACGCGGATGGTGCCAATCGGTACACCGAGCGAGGAACAAAAGCGCGATTGCACGCGTGTGCTCAAGGGGGTGATTGCCCTGTCGCGCGCGCAATTCCCCAAGGGCATCCTCTCGCCCTTGCTGGACGCTATCGCCCGCGCGCCGATCTGGGCCGAAGGCGTGGATTACGGCCATGGCACCGGACATGGGGTGGGTTACTTCCTCAATGTCCATGAAGGCCCGCAGGTGATTGCCTACCAGGCTGCAACTGCGCCGCAAACCGCCATGCAGGCGGGCATGATCACCTCCATTGAGCCGGGCACCTATCGTCCTGGGCGTTGGGGGGTGCGTATCGAGAACCTGGTGTTGAACCGAGAGGCGGGCAAGACCGAATTTGGCGAGTTCCTCAAGTTCGAAACCCTGACCCTGTGCCCTATCGATACCCGTTGCCTGGTGCCGTCATTGCTGACGACCGAGGAGCGGCAGTGGTTCAACGACTACCATGGCGAAGTGCGTCAACGCTTGAGCCCGTTGCTCAGTGGCGCCGCGCTGGAGTGGTTGCAGGTACGCACCGCCGCTATATAAGGACTGGCCGCTCACAGGCACGGGCCTGGGAGCGGCTTGCAGGCGCTAACGCAAGGCTTCGCGTACAAAGTCCAGGCGATCCTGGCCGAAGAACAGCTGTTGATCGACAAACAGGCTAGGCGCACCGAACACGCCCCGGCCAATCGCCTCTTCGGTCTTGCGCTTGAGGGCGTCCTTGACCTCCTCATCCTGGGTCAGCTCCTGCACCTGGGCAGGGTTGAAGCCGTGTTCCGCCAGGACCTGCGCAACGACTGTCGAATCACCCAGGTTGCGCCCATCCACCCACAGTGCCCGGAACAGGCAGTCGATGAAGTCGATGAAACGTTCTGGCTGGCGTAGTTGAATGCCGGTGACGGCGCGCATCAGTGTCAGGGTGTTGATGGGGAAGTGTGGGTTGAACTTGAGGGGTACACCGTAACGCTTGGCATAGCGTGCCAGGTCTTGCAGCATGTAGCGGCCCTTGGCCGCGATGGTGATGGGCGAGACGTTGCCGGTGGCCTTGAAGATGCCGCCCAGGAGAATAGGCTGATACACCAGTTGGCTACCGGTTTCGGCACAGATTCCGGGTAGTTGGGTATAGGCCAGGTAGGTGGTGGGGCTGCCGAGGTCGAAGAAAAATTCCAGGGTTTTGCTCATGTCGGATGCTCGCTGCTTATTGTTATGTCGGCATGCTTACCAGGTTTCGTTCCAGGGGCGCAGGTCCAGCTCGAAGGTCCAGGCGTCCCGTGGCTGGCTATGCAGGTGCCAGTAGTTGTCGGCGATGTGTTCGGGGTCAAGGATGCCGTCCTGGTCCTTGAGTGCGTATTTGGTGGGGAAGTTCTCGCGGATGAAGTCAGTGTCGATGGCGCCATCCACCACCACATGGGCCACGTGGATGTTCATCGGGCCCAGTTCCCGTGCCATGCTTTGCGCCAGAGCGCGAATACCGTGCTTGGCCCCGGCGAAGGCGGCAAATCCCGCTGCCCCACGTAACCCAGCGGTAGCACCGGTAAACAGGATCGTTCCACGTCGGCGAGTTGCCATGCGCTTGGCCACTTCCCGGGCATTCAGGAAGCCTGAGAAGCAGGCCATCTCCCAGATCTTGAAATATTTGCGTGCGGTTTCTTCGAGAATGCTGCACGGCACATTGGCGCCGATATTGAACACGAAGGCCTCAATCGGACCCAGCTCGCTTTCGATCTGTTCGATCAGCGCGATCACCTCGTCCTCCTTGCGCGCGTCGCAGGCAAATCCGTGGGCTTCGCCGCCAGAGGCTTGAATATTTTCCACCAGGGGCTGCAGTTTGTCGGCACTACGTCGGGTGACGCAGGCGACATAACCCTCCCGGGCAAAACGCCTGGCGATGGCACCGCCTGTAGCATCGCCGGCGCCGACGACCAGTACGATTTTCTTATTCTCAGTCATGGCAAGTCCTTGAGCAAACGATCGTTAACTAAACGAACGTTATGCTACGATTTGGCAAGCGTCAAGGTGGTGTTTTCAACGGGAGAGACGATGCGTTATTCAGTCAGTCACAAGCAACAAACCAGAGACAAGCTTCTGCAGAGCAGCGCGGCCCTGGCAAAAAAAGAAGGGTTTGCCAGTGTGGGCGTGGATGGCTTGATGAAAGCCATTGGCTTGAGTGGGGGGGCGTTCTATAGCCACTTTTCTTCCAAGGACGCATTGTTCAGCTCAATCGTCGAGCACGAGTTGAGTCAAAGCCTTGAGCGCTTGGGTGAGGGGGCGGTGCAGAGTCGAGAACGCTTGGCACGCTGCCTCAAGATTTATTTGAGTATGGCTCACGTGGAACAGGTGCAAGACGGCTGTGCATTGCCGAGCATGGGGGCGGAGATTGCCCGGGCTGATATAGCCGTACGCCAGCAGGCGCAAGAGTGGATCTGTCGGTTACAGGCCAACTGGGCGCGGACTTTGGAGAGTGACAGCCTGGCCTGGGCGATTTTGTCCCAGTGTGTGGGAGCGCTGGTGGTGGCCAGGATGATGGTTGACCCGCACGTCCAGGCACAGGTGCTCTCATCGAGCTATAACGAACTCAGCCAGAAAATCGCCCAGCAATGATCGTTTACTTACAGAGCACGATCATGCTGCGGCTGGTATAGCCGGCAGGGTTGATACCGAAGGGGTAATCACCCGGTTCTTCGGTGTTGTCGCCGGACTTGGCGATGACCCGGTAGCCCTTCTTGCCGCACGAGTTGGCTGCGCTGGTGTAGCACTGGTCCCAGGAGGAGGACAAGCCAGAGCAGTTGATATGCAGCCCTTTCTTTCCGCGTTTGACTTCTGTCTTGGTGGTCGCGGCACACCCTGCAAGGGCGATGACGACAAGCACTATCAAAATTCGCTTCATTACCATCCTTAATAGCCGCGCCGTTGGAAGGTCCGATGCTGGCTTTACTCGCTCTCAAGTGTAGCGTTCGTGGATGTCCTTATTCGAAAATCTCCATGACTGACACTGAGTTACGGCCTAAACATGGCCTAATTGAGCGGCAAATGCCAGAGCTTCGTTAAATCCTGTCTCAATCTGCCGCGACGATAGGCTTCGACTGGCTGCGCATGGTCAGGGTCGCACCCACGGAGGCCAGGATAATGCAGGCGATCGCCAGCCATTGCGCCAGGGACAAGAACTCCTGAAGGAAAAACAGTCCGGAAAGCGCGCCGAATGCAGGTTCGATGCTCATCAGGGTGCCGAAGGTGCGTGCAGGCAGTCGGGTCAGGGCGACCATCTCCAGGGTATAGGGGAGGGCGGTGGAAAGAATGGCCACGCCAATGGCGATTGGAATCAGCGAGGGTGTCAGCAGTGCGCTCCCTGCGTGGACGATACCGATAGGGGCGACAAACAGTGCGGCGATCATTACGCCGAGGGCGGCTGTCTGGACGCCGTTGTCTGCGCCAGCTTTTTGCCCGAAAAGAATATAGAGGGCCCAGCAGATACCCGCACCCAGAGCGTAGGCAGCGCCGGTCAAGTCGATGCCTTGGCTGGTTTCGCCAACCGGTATTAATAGCAGCAGGCCGATGACGGCCAAGGCTATCCACAGGAAGTCAACTGCGCGCCGCGAGGCATAGATCGCCACGGCCAGTGGTCCGGTGAACTCCAGAGCAACTGCAATTCCCAAGGGCACGGTGCGCAATGACATATAGAAGAGAAAGTTCATGCCGCCAAGTGCCATCCCGTAGACGATGACGGTGCGCAGCGACTTGGCGGTGAGTTTTGCACGCCAGGGACGAAGTAATAGCAGCATGATGATGCTGGCAAAAACCAGGCGCAGGGTGGTAGTGCCTTGGGCGCCAACAATCGGGAACATGCTTTTGGCCAGCGAGGCACCCGACTGGATCGAGGCCATGGCAATCAGCAGCAGGCCGACAGGGAAAAGCGCCGAGCCCAGGCTGCGGGATGAGGTGGTCATTAGGGGTGTTTGTCCAGGGTCATATAGAGGCAGAAGGGACTATGATGATCAACCGGTGCGAAATGAGCAATATATTGCTCAGTTTTACGAGTGTTCGATAATAGAGCGAAGGGTTTTGAGTGTTTTTGGGTTCGTCGATAGAAAAGCTAAATTAACGGTTGACGGCGATTTATATCTGTCTATAATTCGCCCCACTTCCGGCGCAGTCGAAACGGAAAACTCCTTGATAAACAAAGAGTTATGCAGGATTCGACAGCGAGGCGCTTCAGTTCATCGAAGCCCGGAAGGAGTGGGTAGGGCAGGGTTGTTTGGCTCTATCGACGTTTCGATCTTCTCGGTCGAAAGCGGAGAAAAAGAGGTGTTGACAGCAGCGTGTAACGCTGTAGAATTCGCCTCCCGCTGACGAGAGATCGAAAGCGCAAGTGGTTGAAGTTGTTGAGGAAATCCTCGAAAACTTCTGAAAATAACCACTTGACAGCAAGTGAGGCTGCTGTAGAATGCGCGCCTCGGTTGAGACGAAAGATCTTAACCAACCGCTCTTTAACAACTGAATCAAGCAATTCGTGTGGGTGCTTGTGGAGTCAGACTGATAGTCAACAAGATTATCAGCATCACAAGTTACTCCGCGAGAAATCAAAGATGTAACCAACGATTGCTGAGCCAAGTTTAGGGTTTCTTAAAAACCCAAAGATGTTTGAACTGAAGAGTTTGATCATGGCTCAGATTGAACGCTGGCGGCAGGCCTAACACATGCAAGTCGAGCGGTAGAGAGAAGCTTGCTTCTCTTGAGAGCGGCGGACGGGTGAGTAATGCCTAGGAATCTGCCTGGTAGTGGGGGATAACGTTCGGAAACGGACGCTAATACCGCATACGTCCTACGGGAGAAAGCAGGGGACCTTCGGGCCTTGCGCTATCAGATGAGCCTAGGTCGGATTAGCTAGTTGGTGGGGTAATGGCTCACCAAGGCGACGATCCGTAACTGGTCTGAGAGGATGATCAGTCACACTGGAACTGAGACACGGTCCAGACTCCTACGGGAGGCAGCAGTGGGGAATATTGGACAATGGGCGAAAGCCTGATCCAGCCATGCCGCGTGTGTGAAGAAGGTCTTCGGATTGTAAAGCACTTTAAGTTGGGAGGAAGGGTTGTAGATTAATACTCTGCAATTTTGACGTTACCGACAGAATAAGCACCGGCTAACTCTGTGCCAGCAGCCGCGGTAATACAGAGGGTGCAAGCGTTAATCGGAATTACTGGGCGTAAAGCGCGCGTAGGTGGTTAGTTAAGTTGGATGTGAAATCCCCGGGCTCAACCTGGGAACTGCATTCAAAACTGACTGACTAGAGTATGGTAGAGGGTGGTGGAATTTCCTGTGTAGCGGTGAAATGCGTAGATATAGGAAGGAACACCAGTGGCGAAGGCGACCACCTGGACTGATACTGACACTGAGGTGCGAAAGCGTGGGGAGCAAACAGGATTAGATACCCTGGTAGTCCACGCCGTAAACGATGTCAACTAGCCGTTGGGAGCCTTGAGCTCTTAGTGGCGCAGCTAACGCATTAAGTTGACCGCCTGGGGAGTACGGCCGCAAGGTTAAAACTCAAATGAATTGACGGGGGCCCGCACAAGCGGTGGAGCATGTGGTTTAATTCGAAGCAACGCGAAGAACCTTACCAGGCCTTGACATCCAATGAACTTTCTAGAGATAGATTGGTGCCTTCGGGAACATTGAGACAGGTGCTGCATGGCTGTCGTCAGCTCGTGTCGTGAGATGTTGGGTTAAGTCCCGTAACGAGCGCAACCCTTGTCCTTAGTTACCAGCACGTAATGGTGGGCACTCTAAGGAGACTGCCGGTGACAAACCGGAGGAAGGTGGGGATGACGTCAAGTCATCATGGCCCTTACGGCCTGGGCTACACACGTGCTACAATGGTCGGTACAGAGGGTTGCCAAGCCGCGAGGTGGAGCTAATCCCATAAAACCGATCGTAGTCCGGATCGCAGTCTGCAACTCGACTGCGTGAAGTCGGAATCGCTAGTAATCGCGAATCAGAATGTCGCGGTGAATACGTTCCCGGGCCTTGTACACACCGCCCGTCACACCATGGGAGTGGGTTGCACCAGAAGTAGCTAGTCTAACCTTCGGGAGGACGGTTACCACGGTGTGATTCATGACTGGGGTGAAGTCGTAACAAGGTAGCCGTAGGGGAACCTGCGGCTGGATCACCTCCTTAATCGACGACATCAGCTGCTCCATAAGTTCCCACACGAATTGCTTGATTCATTGAAGAAGACGAAAAGAAGCAGCCCGAAATTGGGTCTGTAGCTCAGTTGGTTAGAGCGCACCCCTGATAAGGGTGAGGTCGGCAGTTCGAATCTGCCCAGACCCACCAATTTTGTGTGGGAAACGCCTGTAGAAATACGGGGCCATAGCTCAGCTGGGAGAGCGCCTGCCTTGCACGCAGGAGGTCAACGGTTCGATCCCGTTTGGCTCCACCACTACTGCTTCTGTTTGTAGAAAGCTTAGAAATGAGCATTCCATCATTGTGATGGTGAATGTTGATTTCTAGTCTTTGACTAGTTCGTTCTTTAAAAATTTGGGTATGTGATAGAAAGATAGACTGAACGTTACTTTCACTGGTAACGGATCAGGCTAAGGTAAAATTTGTGAGTTCTCTTAATTGAGAAATTCGAATTTTCGGCGAATGTCGTCTTCACAGTATAACCAGATTGCTTGGGGTTATATGGTCAAGTGAAGAAGCGCATACGGTGGATGCCTTGGCAGTCAGAGGCGATGAAAGACGTGGTAGCCTGCGAAAAGCTTCGGGGAGTCGGCAAACAGACTTTGATCCGGAGATGTCTGAATGGGGGAACCCAGCCATCATAAGATGGTTATCTTGTACTGAATACATAGGTGCAAGAGGCGAACCAGGGGAACTGAAACATCTAAGTACCCTGAGGAAAAGAAATCAACCGAGATTCCCTTAGTAGTGGCGAGCGAACGGGGACTAGCCCTTAAGTGGCTTTGAGATTAGCGGAACGCTCTGGAAAGTGCGGCCATAGTGGGTGATAGCCCTGTACGCGAAAATCTCTTAGTCATGAAATCGAGTAGGACGGAGCACGAGAAACTTTGTCTGAATATGGGGGGACCATCCTCCAAGGCTAAATACTACTGACTGACCGATAGTGAACTAGTACCGTGAGGGAAAGGCGAAAAGAACCCCGGAGAGGGGAGTGAAATAGATCCTGAAACCGTATGCGTACAAGCAGTGGGAGCCCACTTTGTTGGGTGACTGCGTACCTTTTGTATAATGGGTCAGCGACTTATTTTCAGTGGCGAGCTTAACCGAATAGGGGAGGCGTAGCGAAAGCGAGTCTTAATAGGGCGTCTAGTCGCTGGGAATAGACCCGAAACCGGGCGATCTATCCATGGGCAGGTTGAAGGTTGGGTAACACTAACTGGAGGACCGAACCGACTACCGTTGAAAAGTTAGCGGATGACCTGTGGATCGGAGTGAAAGGCTAATCAAGCTCGGAGATAGCTGGTTCTCCTCGAAAGCTATTTAGGTAGCGCCTCATGTATCACTGTAGGGGGTAGAGCACTGTTTCGGCTAGGGGGTCATCCCGACTTACCAAACCGATGCAAACTCCGAATACCTACAAGTGCCGAGCATGGGAGACACACGGCGGGTGCTAACGTCCGTCGTGAAAAGGGAAACAACCCAGACCGTCAGCTAAGGTCCCAAAGTTATGGTTAAGTGGGAAACGATGTGGGAAGGCTTAGACAGCTAGGAGGTTGGCTTAGAAGCAGCCACCCTTTAAAGAAAGCGTAATAGCTCACTAGTCGAGTCGGCCTGCGCGGAAGATGTAACGGGGCTCAAACCATACACCGAAGCTACGGGTATCACCCTCGGGTGATGCGGTAGAGGAGCGTTCTGTAAGCCTGTGAAGGTGAGTTGAGAAGCTTGCTGGAGGTATCAGAAGTGCGAATGCTGACATGAGTAACGACAATGGGTGTGAAAAACACCCACGCCGAAAGACCAAGGTTTCCTGCGCAACGTTAATCGACGCAGGGTTAGTCGGTCCCTAAGGCGAGGCTGAAAAGCGTAGTCGATGGAAAACAGGTTAATATTCCTGTACTTCTGGTTATTGCGATGGAGGGACGGAGAAGGCTAGGCCAGCTTGGCGTTGGTTGTCCAAGTTTAAGGTGGTAGGCTGGAATCTTAGGTAAATCCGGGATTCTAAGGCCGAGAGCTGATGACGAGTTACCCTTTGGGTGACGAAGTGGTTGATGCCATGCTTCCAAGAAAAGCTTCTAAGCTTCAGGTAACCAGGAACCGTACCCCAAACCGACACAGGTGGTTGGGTAGAGAATACCAAGGCGCTTGAGAGAACTCGGGTGAAGGAACTAGGCAAAATGGCACCGTAACTTCGGGAGAAGGTGCGCCGGTGAGGGTGAAGGACTTGCTCCGTAAGCTCATGCCGGTCGAAGATACCAGGCCGCTGCGACTGTTTATTAAAAACACAGCACTCTGCAAACACGAAAGTGGACGTATAGGGTGTGACGCCTGCCCGGTGCCGGAAGGTTAATTGATGGGGTTAGCTAACGCGAAGCTCTTGATCGAAGCCCCGGTAAACGGCGGCCGTAACTATAACGGTCCTAAGGTAGCGAAATTCCTTGTCGGGTAAGTTCCGACCTGCACGAATGGCGTAACGATGGCGGCGCTGTCTCCACCCGAGACTCAGTGAAATTGAAATCGCTGTGAAGATGCAGTGTATCCGCGGCTAGACGGAAAGACCCCGTGAACCTTTACTATAGCTTTGCACTGGACTTTGAATTTGCTTGTGTAGGATAGGTGGGAGGCTTTGAAGCGTGGACGCCAGTTCGCGTGGAGCCATCCTTGAAATACCACCCTGGCAACTTTGAGGTTCTAACTCAGGTCCGTTATCCGGATCGAGGACAGTGTATGGTGGGTAGTTTGACTGGGGCGGTCTCCTCCTAAAGAGTAACGGAGGAGTACGAAGGTGCGCTCAGACCGGTCGGAAATCGGTCGTAGAGTATAAAGGCAAAAGCGCGCTTGACTGCGAGACAGACACGTCGAGCAGGTACGAAAGTAGGTCTTAGTGATCCGGTGGTTCTGTATGGAAGGGCCATCGCTCAACGGATAAAAGGTACTCCGGGGATAACAGGCTGATACCGCCCAAGAGTTCATATCGACGGCGGTGTTTGGCACCTCGATGTCGGCTCATCACATCCTGGGGCTGAAGCCGGTCCCAAGGGTATGGCTGTTCGCCATTTAAAGTGGTACGCGAGCTGGGTTTAGAACGTCGTGAGACAGTTCGGTCCCTATCTGCCGTGGACGTTTGAGATTTGAGAGGGGCTGCTCCTAGTACGAGAGGACCGGAGTGGACGAACCTCTGGTGTTCCGGTTGTCACGCCAGTGGCATTGCCGGGTAGCTATGTTCGGAATAGATAACCGCTGAAAGCATCTAAGCGGGAAACTAGCCTCAAGATGAGATCTCACTGGAACCTTGAGTTCCCTGAAGGGCCGTCGAAGACTACGACGTTGATAGGTTGGGTGTGTAAGCGCTGTGAGGCGTTGAGCTAACCAATACTAATTGCCCGTGAGGCTTGACCATATAACACCCAAGCAATTTGCTTGCCTGAAGCTGAAAAGCCCAAGAGCACCAGATTGCGGTGTGTGAAGACGAAACGAACCGAAAGTTCGAATGCACAAGACACCGACT